>CAJTDN010000014.1:0-1100 GCA_910574865.1 Lachnospiraceae bacterium
TATTCGCGGGACCTACCAGGAGGCCGAACTGCCGGAGCTGGGCGAGGGGGAAGAAATTGATACTTCTATCCCCGCTGACCCTGATGTAAAAAACTATTCCTACACCGTTGTGGACGGTGCGGTGTACTATCGGGAAAACAGCCGCATGGTGCGCCCCGACTTAAACGCCACCGCCGAGGCCCGCGTAAAGGGGCTGGTGGAACTGCGGGACTGTGTGCAGAAGCTCATCGGCCAGCAGATGGACAGCTTTGTTTCGGATGCGGCAATCCGTGAATCCCAGGCCGAATTGAACCGGCTCTATGACGCATTTTCCGCAAAGTACGGGCTTATCAATGACCGGGGCAACCGGCTGGCCTTTGCCGATGATTCCAGCTATTATCTGCTCTGCGCGCTGGAAGTCATTGACGATGAGGGACAGCTGAAGCAAAAGGCGGATATGTTCACCAAGCGCACCATCAAGCCCCATCAGGCTGTTACTGCGGTGGACACCGCCAGTGAAGCCCTGGCTGTTTCCATCGCGGAAAAGGCCGAGGTGGATATGGCGTACATGGCCGAACTGAGCGGCAAAACCCAGGAGGAATTGGCGCAGGAGCTGCGGGGCGTGATCTTCCGCCTGCCCGGACCATTGGCGGAGGGGGAAACGCCCCGTTATGTGACAGCGGACGAATACCTCTCCGGCAACGTGCGCCGGAAACTGCGGCAGGCACAGCGGGCGGCAGACAAAGACCCCGCCTTTTCTGTCAATGTGGAGGCGCTGACCGCCGCCCAGCCCAAGGATTTGGACGCATCGGAAATCGAGGTGCGCCTGGGTGCTACCTGGATTGACAAAGACTACATCCAGCAATTCATGTACGAAACCTTCCACACCCCGTACTATCTGCAAGGGAAGATTGAGGTCAAGTATGTCCCCTACACCGCCGAGTGGCAGATCACCGGCAAAAACGCTGTTGGGTACGGCGATGTAGCCGCCAACACCACCTACGGAACCGACCGGGCCAACGCCTACAAGATTCTGGAGGACAGCTTAAACCTGCGGGACGTCCGCATCTATGACACCGTTGAGGACGCGGAGGGCCGGGAGCGCCGGGTACTCAACGCCA
>CAJTDN010000014.1:1263-125629 GCA_910574865.1 Lachnospiraceae bacterium
CGGCAGACGCTGGTGCGCCAGTACAACGAGGAAATGAACAGCATCCGCCCCCGCGAGTATGACGGGCAGCATATCCGGTTTGCGGGCATGAACCCGGAAATTACGTTACGGGAACACCAGAAAAACGCCATCGCCCATGTGCTGTACGGCGGGAACACCCTGCTGGCCCATGAGGTGGGCGCGGGCAAGACCTTTGAAATGGTAGCCGCCGCGATGGAATCCAAGCGGCTGGGCCTGTGCCAGAAATCCCTCTTTGTGGTGCCGAACCACCTGACCGAGCAGTGGGCCTCCGAGTTTTTACGGCTCTACCCTTCCGCGAATATCCTTGTCACCACCAAAAAGGATTTTGAAAGCCACAACCGCAAGAAATTCTGCGCCCGTATCGCCACCGGGGACTATGACGCGGTGATTATCGGACACTCCCAGTTTGAGCGTATTCCCATCAGCCGGGAACGGTAGGAGCGCCTGCTGCGGGAGCAGATCAATGAGATTACCGACGGGATTGCCGAGGTGGAGGCCAGCGGCGGGGAACGCTTTACCGTCAAGCAGCTGGAACGCACCAAAAAATCGTTGGAGGCAAGGCTGGAAAAATTGCAGGCCGAGGGCCGCAAGGACGATGTGATTACCTTTGAACAGCTGGGCGTGGACCGGCTGTTTGTGGACGAGAGCCACAATTATAAGAACCTCTTTTTATACACCAAAATGCGGAATGTGGCGGGGCTTTCCACCACAGACGCGCAGAAATCCTCCGATATGTTTGCCAAATGCCGCTACATGGACGAGATCACCGGCAGCCGGGGCGTTGTGTTCGCCACCGGAACGCCGGTCAGCAACAGTATGACCGAACTTTATACCATCCAACGCTACCTTCAGTATGAACGGCTCCAGGAATTGAACATGACCCATTTCGACTGCTGGGCCAGCCGGTTCGGTGAAACGGTGACAGCCCTGGAACTGGCCCCGGAAGGGACCGGCTACCGGGCGCGGACAAGATTTTCCAAGTTTTTCAACCTGCCGGAGCTGATGAACCTGTTCAAAGAGGTAGCGGACATCAAGACCGCCGACCAGCTGGACCTGCCCACCCCGGAGGTGGAATACCACAACATCGTGGCAAAGCCCACCGAACACCAGCAGGATATGGTAAAGGCCCTCTCCGAGCGCGCTGCCAAAGTCCATTCGGGAACCGTTGACCCATCAACCGACAATATGCTGAAAATCACCTCGGATGGCCGCAAGCTGGGGCTGGACCAGCGCATCATCAACCCCATGCTGCCAGACGAACCCGGCACAAAAGTCAACCGGTGCGTGGACAATATCCTGCAAATCTGGCGGGACGGACAGCCGGAAAAGCTGACCCAGCTGGTGTTTTGCGACATTTCCACACCCCTGGCGGCTGGCTCCAAAAAGGTGGCCAAGACGCTGGATAACCCGATGCTTCATGCGCTGGAACAAGCAATTCCAGAGCCGGAGAAACCGCTGGCCTTTACGGTCTATGAGGACATCCGGCAGAAACTCATCGCACAGGGTATGCCCGCCAGCCAGATCGCTTTTATCCATGAAGCAAATACCGAAGTCCGCAAAAAGGAGCTGTTCTCCAAAGTCCGCTCCGGCCAGGTGCGCGTCCTGTTAGGCTCCACCCAGAAGATGGGGGCCGGGACCAACGTGCAGGATTTGCTGGTGGCCCTTCACGATCTGGACTGCCCCTGGAGGCCCGGAGATCTGGCCCAGCGAAAAGGTCGGATCGAGCGCCAGGGCAACCAGAACCCGCTGGTCCATGTTTACCGCTATGTGACCGAAGGGACATTTGACGCATACCTCTGGCAGACGGTGGAGAACAAGCAGAAATTCATTTCGCAGATCATGACTTCAAAATCCCCGGTCCGCAGCTGTGACGATGTGGACGAAACCGCCCTGTCCTTTGCGGAGATCAAGGCCCTATGCGCCGGGGACCCCCGCATCAAGGAGCGTATGGATTTGGATGTGGAGGTATCCCGCTTAAAGCTGATGAAGGCCGACCACCAGAGCAAGCAGTACCGGCTGGAAGATCAGCTGTTAAAGCACTTCCCGGAGGAGATCGAGAAACACAAAGGCTTTATCCAGGGCCTGGAAACGGATATGGAAACCCTGGCGGCACACCCCCACCCGACAGACGGATTTACCGGCATGGAAGTCCGGGGCGATACGCTCACCGACAAAGAGAACGCCGGAGCCGCCCTTTTGGACGCCTGCAAGGAGGTTAAAGGCTCCGATCCGGTGCAGGTCGGCAGCTACCGGGGATTTGCTATGTTTGTAACCTTTGACGCTTTTCAGAAGGAATATATGCTCCAACTGAAAGGCCGCATGACCCACCGTACCGCCCTGGGCGCGGACCCGCGCGGCAACCTGACCCGTATTGACAACGCGCTTTCCCAGATGCCCCAGCGGTTGGAAAGCGTCAAAGTCCAGCTGGATAACCTTTACCAGCAGCAGGCCGCCGCGAAGGAGGAAGTGGGCAAAGCCTTCCCCTATGAGGAGGAATTGCGGGTCAAGAACGCCCGTCTGGTGGAGCTGGATATGGAGCTGAACATGGACAGCAAGGGGCAGTCCCGTCCAGAAGCGGCGATTTCCAAGCGCGCAAGGCCCTCGGTGCTGGAAGGGCTGAAACGCCCCCTCCCGCCCCGCAGCATGGAAAAGAAACCCAGACAACAGGAACAGGAGGCAAGATAATATGAACAGCAACGAAAAGAATACGGCCCTTTATGAGAAGATGGCCGCTGAACAGGATACCTTCCGGGATTGGCTGAAAAGCCAGTCCCCGGAGGAGGTCTTAAACCATGCCTATGAGTACACCGTCCGGGAGGACATTGTGCTGGCGATGGAGGAACTGGAACTCTCCGATAACCAGGCACAGGCGCTTCTGGATTCCCCCTCGCCGCTGGCTGATGTGTACCGCCATTTTGAAAAGCTGGAAACCGGCTATATGGATGTGATCCGGGACAGCATTGAGGAACGGGCAAATGAGATGCACAGGGCAAAAGAGGAACAGAGAGCCGCCCCGGTTTATCCCCACTCCGCCGCCTATGCGTCCGAGCATGGGGAGATGGCGCAGTACCGCGCCTCCCTGCAAGCCAGTCTTGCCTGCAAAGAAGCCATTGAGCAGGCCATTAACGCCCACTATGGGGATAACCGTCTGAATACCGAGGCCGCTGTCAAAGAGGTGCTGGAACAGTTCGGGCCGGAGCGTATGCAGGTTATCCTTGCCAATACGGTGCTGAAAAAGGAGCATGACGGGCGCATCTCCCGCGATAACAAAGCCTGGGCGAAAACAATCCCCATGCCGGAGGATGGCGGCGATCCCCGCCACAGTTATGTCCTGGTGGTGGATAAGGTCAACCCCGGCCTGACCGACCTGTTTTTGAAGCAGGCGCGGAAAGTCCTTCAAGCCCCGGAGAAAGGCTCCGTCCTGGAAAAACTCAAACAGGAGCCGCCGGAACGCAGATCCGCCGCCCCTAAGAAACGGGAACCGGAACGATGAGCGCGGCAAAGCGGAAACGGGAGGTGCAGGTGAATTTCCGGGTTTCCCCGGAGGAGCTGGCCCTGATTGAGCAGAAAATGGCCCAGCTTGGAACCGTCAACCGGGAAGCCTATCTGCGGAAAATGGCGCTGGACGGGTATGTGGTAAAGCTGGATTTGCCGGAGCTGAAGGAGCTGGTGTCCCTGATGCGCTATTCCAGCAACAACCTGAACCAGCTGACCCGTAAAGTGCATGAAACCGGGCGGATTTATGACGCTGACCTGGAGGATATATCCCAGCGGCAGGAACAACTTTGGGACGGTGTGCAGAAGATACTGGCCCAGCTTTCCAAGCTCTCCTGACCGGATAGTTTGCTCCATCTGCGGAGGGAGGAACGGCGTTCTTCGCCGCGCCTTCCTCCGCTTTTTCTTTTTGCCGCTATTTACTTTCGTGCTACAATCATGTATAATAGTAGCACGAAAGGAAGTGAGGGCATGACACAGTTTGAACAGCTGGACACGATTTTAGAGGGACAACACGGTATGCTCCAAACATCAGAGGTGGTGAAACGGGGAATTCCAAAATCCGTTTTTTACAACTATGTGAAGGAAAAAGAATTGGAACAGGCGGCACATGGGGTTTATGTATCGCCGGATGCCTGGGTCGATGGGATGTACCTGCTCCATTTACGATGCAGCCAGGGGATTTTTTCTCATGAAACGGCGCTGTTTTTCCATGATCTGACCGACCGGGAGCCTTCCCCCTATTCCATTACCGTCAGACGGGGATACAGCACGACCAGATTGAAAGCGGACGGGATTTTGGTCTACACCATAAAACCGGAGCTGCATGACGTCGGAAAGAGTACGGCTCGAACCCCTTTCGGGCATACGGTTCCGGCTTATGATATTGAGCGGACCATCTGCGACCTGCTTCGCTGCCGGAGCAGCATTGAGATGCAGACATTTCAAGGGGCGCTCAAAATGTACGCCTGCAGGAAAGAGAAAAACCTGCGGAGGCTGATGCAGTATGCAGGGCTGTTCCGGGTTGAAAAAATTTTGCGGCAGTATTTGGAGGTGCTATTATGATAAAGACAGCAAGGCAGCTGAAAGATTTGATCCGCAATCTCGCAAAGGAGAAATCGGCGGACGCACAGATTTTGATGCGGAACTATATGATGGAGCGTTTCCTGGAACGTATTTCCCTTTCTGAATATCGGGATAACTTTATTTTGAAAGGCGGGATGCTGGTTGCCGCAATGGTAGGGTTGGATGCCCGGTCTACAATGGATTTAGACGCAACCGTCAGAGGGGCCAGCGTGAATGTGGAGGACATTGAAAATCTGATGTCCTCTATCATAGCAGTCCCCATTGAGGACGGTGTGGAGTTCCAGGTGAAAAGCATTTCGGAAATCATGGACGAGGCCGAGTATCCGGGGATTCGGGTCAGCATGGCCACTGTCTTTGACGGGGTGGTGACGCCGCTGAAAATTGATATTTCTACCGGGGATGTGATTACGCCGAGGGCAGTCCGGTACAGGTTCCGGCTTATGCTGGAGGAACGCTCCATTGATATTTGGGCGTACAATCTGGAAACCGTACTTGCGGAAAAGCTGGAAACAATGATTGCCCGGACCATAACAAACACCCGTATGAGGGATTTTTATGACCTCTACATTCTGGAACAGCTTCATGGAAGATCGCTGGATTCCGATATTCTCCGCCACGCGCTCCTTGCTACCGCCCGCAAGCGCGGGACCGAGAGGCGTTTGAAAGAAGCGAAGGAAGTGTTTTCCGAAGTAGAAAACAGCCATGCGATGCAGGCGCTTTGGTCCGCTTACCGCAGGAAATTTTCCTATGCGGCTGATCTGGAATGGAACACCGTTATGGGGGCGGTCCACCGTTTGTATGCTCTGACAGAGGACAGTGAATCGGAATGAAAAAGCGTGGGCATTACTGCAAAATCTGCGGTGAGTATAAATCAAACGAAAAGTTTTCGGGTAAAGGCCATGCGGCGCATATCTGCAAAACCTGCGCCTCCCTGCCGCCGGAAAAGAAATCTGAAATGGCGGCAATGAACCGCCTGCTGAATCTCCCCTGGCGGCTTTCAAAGGAGCAGATTTCTTGGCTGAAAAAGAGGATGCACGATAAACGCCCGGACATTCGGGCGCTCGCAAAGGAACAATATGAAATGCGCTTTTCGCCAGCCCGGTTCGAGGAGGATGAACCAAACGGAGATTTCACAGATTTTCCCTATGACATACTTTGAATAACCAGCAACGGCCTGTTCATCAGGCCGTTATTTTTTTGAGAGGAGGATTCCATCATGGCAACCACACGCATCATGCCGCTGCACATTGGCAAAGGCCGCACCGAAAGTCAGGCAGTCAGTGACATCATCGACTATGTATCCAACCCACAAAAGACAGACAACGGCAGGCTCGTCACCGGCTTTGCGTGTGACAGCCGGGTAGCCGACGCCGAGTTTCTGCTGGCGAAACGGGAGTACATTTCCACCACTGGCCGGGTACGGGGCGCGGACGATGTACTTGCCTACCATGTCCGGCAGTCCTTTGTCCCCGGCGAGATTACCCCGGAAGAAGCCAACCGGCTGGGCGTGGAGTTTGCAAAGCGGTTCACCAAGGGCAATCATGCCTTTGTGGTCTGCACCCATATCGACAAATCCCATATCCATAACCACATCATCTGGAACGCGGTCAATCTGAACTGTGACCGGAAATTCCGAAACTTTTGGGGCAGTACCCGCGCGGTCCGGCGGCTCAACGATACCATCTGCGTTGAGAATGGCTATTCCATTGTAGAGGACCCAAAACCGCATGGAAAAAGCTACAACAAATGGCTGGGGGATCAGGCGAAGCCCTCCCACCGGGAACAGCTCCGCGTGATGATTGACCAGGCATTAGAACAGAAACCGGCAGACTTTGACGGGCTGTTAAAACTGCTTACAGAAATGGGCTGTGAAGTGTCGCGCCGGGGACAGGCAATCCGGCTCAAAGCCCCCGGCTGGAAGAATGTTGCCCGCATGGATGAAAAACTGGGCGAGGGATATAGTGAAGATGAAATACGGGCGGTCCTTGCCGGAGAAAAGCAGCATACGCCCCGCAGAAAAGACGCGGTTTCAACTCCCACTCCCAAGGTCAATCTTCTGGTGGATATTCAGGCAAAATTGCAGGCCGGAAAAGGCGCTGGCTACGCGCGCTGGGCAAAGGTATTTAACCTCAAACAGATGGCGCAGACAATGAACTATCTCACTGAGCATGGCCTGCTGGAATACGCAGTCTTGGAAGAAAAAGCGGCGGCTGCTACTACCCGCCACAATGAGCTGTCGGCGCAGATCAAGGCGGCGGAAACCCGCATGGCGGAGATAGCCGTACTGCGGATCCACATCATCAATTATGTGAAAACCCGCGAGGTCTATGCGGCCTACCGCAAGGCGGGATATTCCAAGAAATTTTTAGCGGAACATGAAGCGGATATTCTGCTCCACAAGGCGGCAAAGCAGGCATTTGACGATTTGGGTATCAAGAAGCTGCCCACCGTCAAGAGCTTGCAGGCCGAGTATGCCCAGCTATTGGAAGGAAAGAAAAAAGACTATGCCGAGTACCGGCGCTCCCGCGAGGAAATGCAGGAACTGCTGGCCGCAAAAGCCAACGTAGACCGGCTAATGGGATACGGGGAGGAACGCCAGAATGACCGGGAAAAGGAACAGGGGCAGGACCGCTGACGCGCCTGTTTTTTCGCATTTTCTCACCGCCGCAGGCAGGTGAAAAGCGTTCCGCAGGAACGCGCAGCCACAGAATGAAATTCTGTGTTCAAAAGGGGCTTGGGGAATCCCCAACAAGCAGCGCCAGGAGCCGGATGGCTATCCTGGGGCATTGCTTGCCAGTCTTATCAGAAATATCTGACAATTAATTTCATCTTAATCCATAAGTACCGTATTCTTGCATCATTCGAGAGGAAGAAATATAATCGGTGAAAGTTGTGCGGAGATATTGATATGGACTATGTATCAAGATTACAGCCGAATGATATTAGGACCGCGCAACGGAAATTTGAAGTCTGTTGTGTGGTTTTGTAAAAAATAACTTCTCTCCATCTCAACTCCATCTTTCTATGTTACACTACTCTTGGAGGTGTCATAATGCCAAAAAAGATTTTAGTAATCGAGGATGAAGAATCCATTCGCAATATAATCCGGGTCTTTTTGGAAGATGCCGGCTATACCGTATTTGTAGCCGGGGACGGTCTGGAAGGAGTCAACAAATTTCACGAAAAAAGTCCCGACCTGGTTCTGCTGGATCTGATGCTTCCTAAGATGAATGGCTTTACCGTATGCGATATTTTGCGGAAAGAAAGCCGAACTCCCATCATCATGCTCACCGCCTTGGATGATGATGACAGCCAGTTGAAGGGTTTTGATACCCTGGCCGATGACTATATTACCAAGCCTTTTTCTATGCCGGTGGTAATGAAACACATTGAAGCGGTATTACGCCGCACAGAACCGGCCGCGTCGGAACCTTCGGTCATCCGCTATAAAGCACTTGTTTTGGATGCAGATAGTTTTTCTGTCCAGGTAAATGGGTCGCCTGTGTCCCTCACGACCCGGGAATTTGAAATACTGAAATTTTTACTGGAAAATCAGGGGCGGGTCTTTACACGCGATAACCTCCTGGACAGGATATGGGACTACGATTATGTGGGCGATGAAAAAATAATTAACACACATATCAAGAACATCCGTAAAAAACTGGGTGTTGACTATATTGAAACCATCAGAGGGGTGGGATATAAGATTGAAAAAGAAAATCAGTGAAAGTATTCAAATTAAGACTTTTCTCAGTATGCTTGCGCTGCTAATCGTGGGCTGCGTCCTTATTTATGGGTTGGTCATGTTCTTTTTGCCGAGAAATTACCATGCCGAACTGCAAAGCCAGGTCACAGCAGATTTCTACGAACTGGTCGACATCATCGAGCAAAATGGCTGGGAGTCAAGTACAAATTCAATCCTGGAATTTGCCTTAAAAAACAATGCTTCTGTCACGGTTACTGATGGAGCTGGGGAATCTGTATTTTCAGTGAATTCAGTCAATTTGGCAAGTACCGAAAATGTCGTGCCGGCAACTGATTCTACTCCCTCTATGAGCTGCTCTTCTACTTTCCAGGATAACGGGCAATCTTATCAACTGTATGCCAATATCGCTTTGATAGCAGTATCGCAGTCCTATGGTATTCTTTTGCAGCTCCTCCCCCTCATTGTGGGAATCATTCTGGTGGTGTCCGTCCTTGGGGCGATGATTTGCTCCCGGTACTATTCCAAGCCGCTGGTCAGCATCAGCAATGTGGCAAAGCGGATGACCACCCTGGATATGACCTGGAAGTGTGAAGTCAACCGAAAAGACGAGATCGGTGTGCTGGCTGCCAGCTTAAATGAGATGTCTCAGCGTTTGAGCGATACGATGGACAGCTTGAAGGCGGCAAACTGGCAGTTAAAGAAAGATATTGAGCGGGAACGGGAACAGGAAAAGCAGCGCGTGGAATTTTTCACCGCTGTCTCCCATGAGCTGAAAACCCCCATCGCCATCATCAAGGGGCAACTGGAGGGTATGATCTATCAGGTGGGCGAATACAAAGACCGGGATACCTACCTGCGCCGGTGCATGAAAACCACCAATGACATGGAGGCGCTGGTCAAGGAGATTTTATCGGCGGCCCGGATGGGCGGCAGCGACTTCCACCTGGAGCGTACCGACCTGGACATCAGCCAAATGCTGCGAAAGGTCTGTCAGCAGTTCCGTGGCCGGATGGAGGACAAGCAGATGGAGCTTCGCATGGATATCCGGCCGGAATACCACTATCAGGGGGACCGGCGGCTCATGGAGAAGGTGTTCACCAATGTGATCGGAAACGCCGTGGCTTATTCGCCGGTGGGCGCGGTGATTACTGTCACCCAAAAGGACGAGGTGTTTTCCGTGGAGAATACCGGCGTCCACATTGCCGAGGAAGATTTGGAGCGTATCTTCACGCCCTTCTACCGGGTGGACAAATCCCGGAACCGGAACAGCGGCGGCAGCGGCCTGGGGCTGTATATCACCAAGACCATCCTGGATCACCACGAAATCGTCTACAAGATGGTGAATACGGAAAATGGTGTGCGGTTTACTGTTATCTTCCCGAAGGCAGCAATGTAGGAGCAACCCTCTGTTTGTGCGCTATCTGGCGGTAGGGAAATCTTAGCCTCAGACTGTTCGAAAAACAGCTTTGGTTTGGTATTAACATATTTGATATAGAGCGAGAAATTTCATGGCCTGCTCTTAGAGATTTTAAACCTCTCTGGTAGAATTGGGAACTTTAATTTGGTATAATCAAAGAGACAAATTGGAATTTTACAGCGAGGTGAAAAAGGTTGAACTATGCTGAATATGGGAAAGGAAATAGTAATGTAATTATCCTCCTACATGGAGGTGGTTTGTCATGGTGGAATTACAAAGAAATTGCTGAAATGCTACAAACGAATTATCATATAATTATACCCATATTAGACGGTCATGCAGGAAGTGATAAACGATTTACGACGATAGAAAATAACGCTTTAGAGATTATAGAATTTATAAATGATAAACTGGATGGTTCCGTTTTATTGATTGGAGGACTATCACTTGGAGGACAGATTTTACTTGAAATTTTATCTCATCGTAAGGATATATGTAAGTATGCAATAGTGGAAAGCGCACTTGTAATACCTTCAAAATTCACATATTTTATGATTAAGCCTGCGTTTGGGAGTTGTTATGGTTTGATAAAGTATAAATGGTTTTCAAAATTACAATTCAAATCATTACGAATAAAGCAGCATTTGTTTGATAATTATTACAAAGATACTTGTGCAATAACAAAGGGCGATATGATTGCTTTTTTACAGGAAAACTCATTATATTCCTTAAAAGATGGGATTGAAGAGAGCGAAGCAATAGTTCATATTTTTGTCGGAGAAAAAGAAAATCACTCAATGAAAAAATCAGCAGAACTAATTCATAAAAAACTACAGAATAGTTCTATACAAGTTCTTCCTAATATGTATCATGGAGAGTTTTCAATAAACCATGCAGATGATTATGTAAGAAGACTATTAGAAATAATAGAACAAAAATAAATCCTAAGTTTTCGGGATAGATAATCGAATAAATTTATTCTACACAGCCGAGAGGTTTTCCATGTGAAAGCTCCTCGGCTTTTTCGCGCTCTATCGCCAACTCCACCTAAAAAATATCTCAACTCCACCTCAACTCCACCTTCGTAGTGTACTATAAGGGTGTTCCCGGCAGACGGGACACCCACCGGAGCGGGAAACAGCCCCGGCGAAAAACTACGTTAGGAGGTACACAAGTGAACCAACTGGTTTTACGAAAAGGAAATGAGGTGGCTCAGACATGAACCTGTGCAAACGGGCCTGCCTGTATTCCATCCGCAAAAAGGGCAAGACCCTCACACTGCTGGCGTTTCTGCTGGTCATGGCCACGCTGATGCTGACCTGCCTTTCCATCCAATCGGCCACAGAAACAGCCAACGCCAACATCAAAAAAGCCCTGCTGGGCTATTTCACCATCAACGCCAAGACCTTGGAGAGCGGTATCCCGGAGGATACGGTGAGCCAGATTCTTGATGTGGATGGTTTGAGCGGCAGATACACCCTGCGCTCCTACACCTACGCTGCTTATTTTGACGCAGACGGGAACCTTCTGGAGATCAACACCGAAGGCGCTGCCCAGGTGCCTGAGGGCTACGAGAACGCCGGACGGGTGGTGGCAAACTCCAATTCCCAGGAGGATAGCTATTTCACCGATGGCGGCTTTGAGATGGTGGAGGGAAATCCCATCACCACCGAGGCCGGCAGCCAGGTGCTGATCCATGAGAAATTCGCCCAGCGCAACGGCCTGTCTGTGGGCGACACCATGCTGCTGGGGAATGTGGAGGACAAAGATAAGACCATCCCTGTGACGGTGGCCGGGATCTTCACAAATACCGAGGAACAGGATTCCATCGGCATGGCCCCGTCCTATGACCTTTACGACAATATCGTGTTTACCGATCTCTCCACCGCCTCTTTCCTGCTCTACGGCACCGAGGGAACCACCAATGTCCAATACGGGGATTTTTATGTGAACGACCCGGACGAGCTGGAGCGCATTATGACCGATGTGCAGGAACTGGATGGCGTGGATTGGGAGAACTGCACCCTGACCCGCTACGACAACGACTATCAGAATGCCAAGGAATCCTTGGAGGGCTTACAGAACATCGTCTTTATCGCCATTGCGGTGGTATCGGTGATTTGTTTCCTGGTGCTGGCCCTGTTCCTGACGCTGCGGCTCCGTGGGCGAATCCATGAAACCGGCGTCTATCTGGCCATGGGCATTTCCAAAGGCTCGGTGCTGCTGCAATACCTGCTGGAAGTGATCCTCGTGGCGGCCATCGCCCTGTTCATTTCCTTCGGCACCAGCACAGCCATTTCCCATCAGATCGGGAGCAGTCTGCTCTCCCAGGTGACAAGCGAAACCTATGAGACGGTGGACTTGACCGGGGAAAACGAAGCTGCCCAAGAACCCACCGAGGATTTGGGTCTTGCCGAGATCGAGGTGGCTGTTTCCGCCGAGGATTACGCACTGGTGTGGGCTTTCGGCATGGTGCTGTGTGTGGCCTCTACCGCACTGGCGGCCTACCCGATTATGAAGATGAAGCCCAAGAGTATCTTGTCGCAGATGAGTTAAGGAGGTGCAGGCGATATGAATTTAGGAATACGGGCGATTTTATATAGCGCACGAAAGTGGAAAAAGACGCTGCTGGTGTTCTGTCTGCTCCTGGCCATTACCACTTTGGTGCTGTCCGGCCTTGCCATAGCTGACGCTCAGGAAGAACAGGCCGAGGAAGTCCGGGGGACCACCGGGGCCAGCTTTACCGTGGAACGAAACCTGTCCACAGGAGGCTGGGCCAGCGGCAATGGCGGTTCTTATAGCACGCAGGAATTTATAACCGAGGAAATGCTTCAAGAAATTGGCTCAGTAGACGGGATCGCTGGTTATGATGCAGCGGTTGTCTCTATGCCTTATTACTATACCCAATCAGGTGAAAGTATCGTTACAGAAGATGTTAACAACAGCTTTTATACTTATGGTTCTCTCAATTCAGAATATAACGAGTTGTTCGTATCTGGGCGGTTTGAATTGGTAGAGGGAACTCATATTACGGAAGATATGCCGAATGGACTTATTCTCAGCAGGGATCGTGCCGAAAAGAATGGGCTAAAGTTAGGGGATAAAGTATCCGGTATCAACAATCCCTATGCAGATGATCCCGAAGTGGAGATGGAACTTGTGGGTATCTTTGACGTTCTGGCAGATAAAGATGATGAGGCAACCATGTATGATGCTGCTACACTATGGGATTACACCGATTATGCTTTTTGCAGCTACAATGCAATGAAAGAAATGGCTGTTAATTATGAAGATGGGAGCAAACTCCAAGAGGCCCACTTTTTCGTAGAGGATGCAGCACAGTTGGATAACGTGATAGCCGAGGTACAGAACATATCCTCGATTAACTGGGATAACTTTATCATCACCGCCAATGACGAGGTATATCAAAATATTTCCAGCGCTCTTTCCGACACCGGCACCCTGATTACCACCCTCATTGTTGTCATTACTGCTGTGAGTATGGTGCTGATTATCCTGATTCTATCCATGTCCATCCGCAGCCGGAAAAGAGAAACTGGGATTTTGCTGGCCGTTGGAATTGCCAAGCCTGCGGTGATTCTCCAATATGTGTTGGAAACCCTGCTGATTGCGGTGGTGGCCTTCCCGCTGGCCTACCTCTCCAGTAAGCAAGTGGCCGGCACCCTGGGTACGCTGTTCGGCAAGGCGGCGGAGAATGTCATCGTCACACCGGAGCATTTCATGCTGGTGGCTATCGTGGGAGGTATCCTGCTGGTGGCGGCGGTGCTGGTGTCCAGTATCTCGACTATGCGGTTGAAACCTAAGCAGATTTTGTCGCAGATGGAATAAGACCATCCACTCCCTAAAATAACGAAATGAGGTAATCACTATGAGTATCATGGAAATCAAACAAGTGGGATATTCCTACGATAATAAAAAGAAAGTCTTAAAAGGCGTCAACGCCGAAATGGAACAGGGCAAGCTCTACGCCATCCTGGGTCCTTCCGGCTGCGGCAAAACCACCCTGCTCTCCCTGATCGGCGGCCTGGACAGCCCCGGCAGCGGCCAGATTTACTTCGATGGGCA
Source organism: Lachnospiraceae bacterium (assembly GCA_910574865.1). GTDB lineage: Bacteria > Bacillota > Clostridia > Lachnospirales > Lachnospiraceae > Schaedlerella. Next base: position 15,075 of record CAJTDN010000014.1, read on the forward strand.
GGACATTGCCAAGACTGGCCTTTCCGACCACCGGAAAAACCATGTGGCGTTTATTTTCCAGGCGTACAACCTGATCGACTACTTGACCCCCGCAGAGAATGTGTCGCTGACTTCCAAACTGCCGCCGCTGCCAATTCTGGAGCGTCTGGGGCTGACGAAAGAAGAAGCCAAGCGCAATGTGCTGAAGCTCTCCGGCGGCCAGCAGCAGCGGGTGGCCATCGCCCGTGCCCTGGCAAGCGAGGCTCCTGTGATCCTGGCGGACGAGCCTACGGGCAATCTGGACGAGGACACCGCCCAGGACATCACGGAAATTCTTAAAGAGAGCGCCCACAAGATGAACAAGTGTGTGGTGGTCGTTACTCACTCTAATGAGCTGGCGAAGCAGGCTGATGTGGTATTTCGGCTGAAAAAGGGTGAGCTGCAGGTGCTGGAGCGCGTTCAAGATGGAGCCACCCAGCCCCAATCCCGCAGAAACAACGCTCCCCGCAGTGAAAGGAGGGCGCATTGATGGAGATAGACAGCAATCCGATCACGAAACCCTCGAAAAAGGGAACGATCCTTTCCGCAGTTTTTTATGCTCTTGCGGCGGTGCTGCTGATTACAGCCTTTGTCTCTCTGGTGGCCTGCCATCAAAATATCTCCCGGCAGCTTGAGCAGGGCGTTCCTGTGCAGGGAAATGAACTGGCCATTGTGAATCTCTATCTTACAAGCTGTGTGCAGTATTTCGCCTTTGCCGCCGTCATGGTGTTTTGCGGCAAGGCAGCCCCCAAGGTGCTGGCGCTCAAGAACGAGATGCCGGTGCAGGTCACGCCCTATATGCTCAACGCCCCGACAGAGGCCCCCGGTTCCGATTATGCCGAGGAAGTGGAGCCGGAGGAGGACGATACGGATTTTGAGGCTTGGGGATTCCGGGAAAAGGAAGAATAAATAAAAAAGACACGCCGGCGGGCTTGCAAAGCAGCAAGTCCTCGGCCATGTCTTGAAAACAGGAGAATGGAGGTGATTCCCATGCAGCAAACAGAGTGGGTTTATTGTCCCGTCTGCGGGAATAAAACCCGTGATCGAATCAGGGAGGACACGGTTTTAATCAATTATCCTCTCTACTGCCCGAAGTGCAAACGAGAGAGCTTGATTCAGGCCAAACAACTACATATCGTTGTCATCAAAGAGCCAGACGCATAGACGCAGAGCCGATGAACCACACAAGACACTCTTACTTGTGGTTATCGGCTTCTTTTTATTCTTAATACACGACAACAGCCTGCCCCGCCCGACGGGGAAAGAAAAAAACCGTTGCGGGGCAGGCAGCTTTGTGCGCCTATTTACATATACTTATGACTTTCGGCGGTTTTGAAAGATCAAGGCCGCCGTTTCCTACGCCTTTGACAAAGGAGTGACGACTATACGCTAACACGGCGGCTTTAGGAGGGAGCCGCCATGAAGCAAAGAGGGTTTCGACATAATTCGGCAGGGATTTACCTGTCAAAAAAGCCTGGCCGTCAACCGGCCCCCATCTGCTTATGAACAGGCACTATCGTGGCTGGTTCATAAGACCTATAAGACGCATATAAAAAGCGCCAGCCACCGTACATCGGAAGCTGGCGCTTTTCCTTGTCGTTTTTTCGGGAATTTCCCCGAACGGTGTCGCCCGCCGCCTTCGTTTCGGTTCACCTGTCAACCAGTGAATTGAAACGGAGGTACATCATGCAGAAGATCAACCTTCGGGACCTGTATCCCGATACATATAAAACCGATGTCTTTGTAGACGTGGCCGAGGAAGTCCTGGCCGCGATCCGGGGCCACCAGCAGGACGATGCCGCTTACGAGCGCCGGAAGTTCCGGCACAAGGCCCATTACTCTCTGAACCGGGAGGATGGCATTGAAAGCGATGCCATCAACCGGCCGCTCACCCCGGAGGAAATTCTGGAACAGAAGCAGCTGCGGGAAGAAGTGTATGCCGCGCTGATGAAGCTGCCCGCCATCCAGGCCCGGCGCATCTACGCCCGGTTTTACTTGGGCATGACGGTGGCCGAGATCGCCCGGATTGAGGGCACCGACCGCCGCCGTGTGTGGGACAGCATCCGGCGCGGGCTGAAGAAGTTGGCGCGTCTGCTGGACACAGCCCGATAACCTGACCGCCGAATAGCGGCAAAAAAAGAGCCGGTGGGGGATTTTTATTCCTCCACCGGCTTATTTCTCCTCTGCTTTTTTATCCTGGTCACATTCGTCTGCCTGCGTCATCTCTTTTAGTTCATCAGCCAGCGCACGGGCCGAGTTTAACAGCGCCTTTCTGGCCGCCGGAGGGCACGAAAGGTAGAGCTGCCGCATATCGTTGGCGGATTGTTCATCTTCGGGCAGATCAAGATTCATCAGGGAGTCCAAGGACAAATTCAAAACTTTACCAAAAGCACGCAGAACCTCAAAAGAAGGGTTCTTTTCTCCTCTTTCACAACTTTGAACGTGCTTCAGCGAAACATGGCTCAAATCAGCGAGTTCCTGTTGTGTAAGTTTTTTCACCTTACGGGCTTTTTGAATACGCCGTCCCAGCTCTTTTAACATCTCCATAGGTACTATCGTCTCCTTAATGATATTTTATCGTTCCTATTCTCTGTCGAGAAGAACCTTTTAGGAGGCTCTTTTAGGCACGATAGTACCTATTTTATTTTGTTTACCCGATGCTTGCTCTGTGTACAACCCCGGCCAGGCGGCAAGGCTAAAAATTTTTTCAAAAAATTTGCGTAACAGGCAGGACAAATCGCCTGTTTTTGTCATGGTTATCAAGAAGGGGATTTTTCCTTCGCTGATCTTTGACAACCGAATACACGGCAGAACAGGTACATAACCCGCGTATGAGCGAGTGCAGGACGCCGCGAAGATGGAGCAGCCAGGAGGTGATGAACAAGCTGTTTCGGAGCGATCAACGGCCCTGTACCCCGGATGGTGGCAGATCCGGCGCGATGAGGACGCGGGGGCTTAAAGATACTTCCTCACGGCCCGCCAAAGACTTGGGGGGAACCCTGCGGCGCACGCTATGAACGACGCTGCGGAGTTATGACAGCCGCGCCAGCGGAGACCTGTCCTGTCCCCAGCGTCAGGGGGCGTGGCAAATGTGGCGTAATATAAAAGACTTGAAGCAACCTTTGATGGCAGAAACTGTCAGGCAAATGCTTTTCTAAGTCAGATACCATGCGCTGGCGGCTTCGGCTGCCAGCGTATTCATGTGATTTTGAAAGCCACAACCATATCCTTGACAAAGAAGGGAGAGATTCTATGGAAAAGTTATTTACAAGGAAAGAAGCTGCCAAAATCTTAGGGGTTAGCATTGCAACGCTGGACACAGCCCGCAATAATGGCCTGATTTCCTATGTGCAATATGTGCAAAACGGCTGTGTCTACTTTACGGATGCAAGCCTCCAAGAGTACATCGCAAAATTCACACATCGGGCAAAGCCGGTGGAAAAGTGCGCCACTTACCGTAAAGCGCGAAGCGCTGGAGCGTGAGCCGATCCGTATCCTTGCTTGGACAAAGGATGTCTGGTAAAACAAAGGTACAGCGCTGAATATGATTCTTGAGAGGTAACGGTATTGGCAAAAAGAAAACGATTGATTCCAGAGTATAACACCGTCACGCTGAACGGTGTAGAGTATTACAGGACCCGGATAGAAGATGCCGATGGCAAGCGGGTTGCTCTTTATGCAAGGACCCCCGAAGAACTGTACGACAAAGAACAGGAGGCGTTGGCGCAGATCGGTCACGCCCGGTTCCATCGGAAATCGCCAACGGTAGCGGAATACTGTGAGAAATGGCTGCTGATGCAGTCAGTCCATGTTCGGCAGACTACCTTGACGGATTACACCTCCAAGGTACGGCGGCACATTATCAAGGAGCTGGGAGAGATGCGTATGGCAGATGTAACGCTGGATGACATCCAGCTCGCCCTCGTCCCTGTTTCCAAGAAGTCAGCATCGGTCTACAAGTCCGTGGTGATTCTTTATAAATCCATCTTTCGGGCGGCTAAGGAAAGCCATGTGATTGAAGTGAACCCAACACTCCATCTGACTGCAAAAGGCGGCGGTGTTCCGCAAGAGGACCGCCAGGCGTTGACGGATGAACAGGTCGAGCAGCTTTTAGATGCGATCTGCGACTTGCCTCCCTACGTGTTTGTGATGATCGGCTTGTATGCCGGCCTGCGGCGAGAAGAAATCCTTGCACTGCAATGGGATTCGGTATATCTGGACACGGATGCACCGTATCTGACAGTGCGGCGGGCATGGCACACAGAACATAATCGGCCGGTCATTCTCACCGAACTAAAAACGAAAGCGGCGGAGCGGAATATCCCGCTTCCGACCTGTCTGGCAGAATGTTTGAGGGAGGCAAAGAAAACATCTACATCAGATTATGTGGTTGCTAATCGAGACGGTGGCCCACTGTCTTATACGCAGTTTAAGCGGCTGTGGCAATATATTGTGACACGAACCGCCAAGCCGAGAGTGACCCGCAAACTGGTAGACGGAAAATATGTAAAATACATCCTCTACCCGCAACTCGGAGAGAAAGCCCGAAACAACGGCCACTGCGTTTACAGCCTGGATTTCGAGGTCACGCCCCACCAACTCAGGCACACCTACATAACCAACCTGATTCATTCCTCGGTGGACCCCAAAACGGTGCAGTACCTGGCAGGTCACGAGAGCAGTAAAATCACAATGGATATTTACGCAAAAGTCAAATACAACCAACCAGATCAGGTTGTTAAAGCGATGGGCAGCGCATTTTCTCAATGGGATGCCATGTGGGCATAGAACAGAAAATACAGTAGGAGCGAGGCAGGAACGCCTCGCTCTTTGCTTTTCCTAATCCGTATCTTTGATTCAATCCGGCGTTTCTGATAAAAAAGGAGTGAAGGAACCAATTTGATTTGCGCATAAGAAAGGAAATTATCTATGGCTAAGAAAAAAACAATTCCCCAGTACACCAGTGTGGAGCGGAAAGGCATCCAGTATTATAGGACACGGATTCTGGACGCCGATGGGAAGCAGGTCAGCCTGTACGCAACAACCTGTGAGGAGCTTTACGAGAAACAATTAGCGGCAAGACGCCAAGTCCAGGAGATTCTTTTTCACCGGCAGCATCCGACCGTTGCAGAATATTGCGAGAAATGGCTGGTGATGCAGTCGGCAAAGGTTTCAGCAGCCACTTTGAAAGGATACGCCTCCAATATGAGGAATTACGTCATCAAACCGATGGGCGATATGTATATGGAGGAAGTGACGGCTGACGACATCCGCCTGGCGCTGGTGCCACTGTCAAAGAAATCAGAGGGCCTTTATAACAAAGTGAATATGCTCATCAAGTGCGTTTTTTATTCCGCAGAGCGCAGCCAGCTAATTGAAGATAACCCCTGTGCGGGAATATCAGGCAAAGGCGGGAAGCCAGCACAGAAGAAGGAGGCGCTAAGTGATGAGCAGGTAGCGGTACTCCTGGAAACCATAAAAGGTTTGCCGCCATACCTCTTTGTGATGATTGGCCTATACGCTGGCCTGCGCCGGGAAGAAGCCCTTGGCCTCCAATGGGACTGTGTATTCCTGGATGATCCAACCCCGTACCTTTCCGTGCGGCGGGCATGGCGGGCGGAACACAACCGGCCGGTAGTCTCTACGATCCTAAAGACCAAAGCGGCCCGGAGAGACATCCCTATCCCTAAGTGCTTAGCCGATTGCCTGCGGGACGCGAAGGCCGTCTCTAAGTCTGACTTTGTAATTGCCGACGGCAAAGGTCAGCCGCTGTCTTACTCGCAGTTCAAGCGGGTATGGCAGTACATTGTTGTCCGCTCCACCAAGGAGCGCACCTATTATAAATATGTGAACGGACAGAGCATCAAATACACGGTAAAGCCGACGCTGGGAACCAGCCAGAAAAACAACCCCAGGATCGTCTATACCCTGGATTTTGAAGTGACGCCCCACCAACTGCGGCATACCTATATTACAAACTTAATCTATGCGGGAGTTGACCCCAAGACGGTGCAATATCTTGCCGGGCATGAAAATAGTAAAACAACTATGGACATTTATGCAAAAGTCAAGTATAATAAGCCCGAAGAACTTTTCGGTGTGGTGGAGCAAGCACTTCACCCATCTGGCACCTAAGTAAAGGTCTGCGATTGATTGGGTTAAGGGGTAGGACAACCGAAGGTCGCCACCTCAAAAAAGCCCGTAAAATCAAGGGAAAACGGCGCTAAAACGATAGCAATACGGCCTCAAAGCGGCCCGTAGAGCACCTCAGTTTTCGAAGAGATGACAAGTGGAATATTTGGATCCCCAGAACATATATGTTTTGGGGATTTTGTTTGTTTTTTGTATAAAATGCCAGTAGATATTTAGTAGAAAATGAGTATAATATAAGTAAGAAGTTCGGTTGAACCTCTTACTATTCTGCCGGGACTGCATATCGGCATTTATAGAAAAGGTGCAGATACAAATATTTTTCGCTACCCAGCAAGCGACTAATAAATGGCTAGGATACAAGTATTTGCGCCCCACTGTTTGGTGGGGCGCTTTTGTACATAGGAGGCAGGTTGAATACAGGTAATTTTTATTTATTAAAGATGAGTAGCGTCGGTGTACGGAGGGCAACACGCCTCAGCCCATGTGATTTCAAGGGTTTTCAGCGTCATCTTCAATCGGCGTACGTCCTTGTACGCCTCATTCATCTTCCTTGAAAACCCTTGAAATCCCTATGGGTGAGGTCGCAGAGTCGTGAAGAGGCATATTTCCCTCCTTTCAAGGCACTTGAGCGACGCGTACAAGGACGTACGCGGAGTGAAAGTAACGACGAAAGAGGGGAAATATGCCCTTCATCGACCGTGTTGCCTTCTGTACACCGACGCTATTATAAGCATTTTCCAAATTGCGGGTTAATGGGAAATAAGGATAGCGATGAAGAGGGAGTACATGGAAGACCATGTTTCTACTGCTTCGAATTGGATGGATATTTTTGGATGGTTCCCATATCATCTAAAACAGAAAAATACAAGAGAATATATGAGGAGAAGAAAAAGAGATATAGAGAATATGACGGTCTGCGATTTGGATATGTAAACGGTCAATATAGAGCTTTTTTTGATTCAGAATGTTTGTCCGATGAGTGAAGAGTTTATTAACTGTCAATATATGATTGAAAATAATACAGTTCCTGTGACTATAAATGATAAGCTGTCAGCAGAGATTAATGGAATCGTGAGAAAGGTAATCAGATTAAATAAAAGGGGAGTTAGGATTGTTTTGACAAATATAAATTATATTTTGAATGAGTTGAATAAGACAAAATGAGAATATAAGAACATTTGGGGGTAAGTGACAGGTAACTAACAAAGTGCTTGAAAATGCCGTATTTTGGGCGTTTGGGACTATGCAAGAGATAATTTGGAACAGAATAAGAGATTTTATAAAACCCTTGAAAATCCAGTATTTTCACGATGTCATTAACTTAAGGAATCTTTTACATTTTAGATTGTAAAAGGTTCCTTTTTTCTGTATCTTTACTGTATAATAAAAGCAGCTAACTGATGTTTTTCTCTAAAGGCAGGTGATTTTATGAAAAATTCTCAAAAACGTACCTATTGTGATATCAGTTTAATCCATCAGGATGAATTCCATGATTTCTGCAGAAATGGGAATACGTCCTCTTTTATAAGAAACAGAAAAATGCCGCTGAAGGATTTTCTGTTTACCATGATCAACCGGAGGGGGATTACTTTGAGCCTGGAACTACGAAATTATATGAAGACGGCACATCCAGGAATGGAAATATCAAAACCTGGCTATCTGAAACAGCGTATGAAGCTGAACCCGCTGGCTTTTTATGAGCTCTACCGCCATCATAACAGGAACTTTTATGCGGAACCCGGATTTTCTACCTTCCACGGATATCTAGTCCTTGCCGCGGACGGCTCAGGGATCAATATCCCTACTACAAAAGAAACTTTGGAAGAATTCGGGACATCTAGTAGAAAAGGGACAAAGCCCCAGGCATCCATAGGGCTTGGATGTCTGTATGATGTCATGAACTGGATGATTTTGGAGAGTGACTGTCGTAAATGTAAATTTGATGAAATGCGGCTTGCAGAAGAACAGATTGACCGTGTACCTGAAACAATCGACATATCACGGCCGTTTCTGGTCGTCATGGACAGGGGATACCCGTCTACCCCGGCCTTTGTCTGAATGATGGAAAAGAACATCCCATTCCTTGTGCGCCTCAAATCCAGTGATTATAAAAAAGAGCAGGCTGCTTTGTCGGCATCGGAAACTAAACCGGACAGTAAGCATTGGAATACTGAAAAATGACCTAATCTATATTCTGTTGGAAAGGGATGCGCAGAAACAGGATAAACTGTTCCGGCAGATTTATGAGGGCATCAGCAAAAATCTGGTTCCAATAAGACCAGACCGCCATTACCACCGGACAAAGGGGCAGCTTGCGGGATAATATTCAAAATAATCCCCGTTTTGCCGGACGGTGGCGGATTTGGAGGCGGGATTTAAGAGCATCCCGAATATGATGGGTTTGGCAAAGCCGTAAACATCATACTGGATTTTGGTAAATCCTTTGTAAGATGAGAAAAAAGTGTTCAGGCCCAGTTCTTCCAGGATCCGTTCGAGAAGGACATGGGAGAAAAGTTTTGGATGGCCAAAACAATCCGGGCTGCCCTCGTTGATGGAAAGGTGGTATGTTTCAGCCGTTTTTCCAGAAGCACAGTATGGTTCCAGTGATGGAATCAGGGGGAAACCGGCCTTGAATGACTTTTTCAGGCGTGCGACATAGTCAGGCGGCCCGTCATCGAAGCAATCTAAAGGCCCGATGTTGGCCACGACCTGTTTCTGGGGGACTTTGTGTTCGGATTTGTTGGTGACCCGGACGGACTGGACCAGGCGGAGATAAGGTTTTCCGTTATTAGTGAAACATTCTACATACATAGTCAGCACCTCCGTAAATAGACCTATAGACCTACATGTATATTATAAGACAATAAAAAAAGCAAGGAAAATCTTGCAAAATAAGGAAATTTTTTATTTAAATGTGCTTAACATGTGGCAAACTCGGGACGGAAAAATTTCTTGAATTTATCCGGGGAGTATGCTATATTATAGATACAAAAGAGGAAACAACCGCCCACAAAGTGGTTGACCTCCAGATGACTATATAAGCCTACCTGTACCGCCAAGTAACAAGGTAGGCTTATTTATTTTCGCTTGTTCCTCTTATCGAGAAAGGCAAGCAACGCTATAACAAAACTACCAAAGGCAATTAGCAAAGCCAATATACCTATGAAAATCGAAATGATTTCAAAAGCTGTCATTTGCGCCACCTCCCCTCTTATGTACTCCGGCAAACCGGGCATGAAGTTTTGGGAGGCTACCACCTTGCAACACGATTGTTCCTCTTTGATAGTCTACCATATTCTTTCTTTTGTGACAATTCCCTATTAAATTTTATCAATCGTTCTTTTGTGATGTGTAAACCGTCAAAAAATCTTTTCTTGTTATTGTTGTTATAAAAACTGTCAAAATATCTATAGTTTATTTGACGAAAGAAGGTGGTATTGTTATGTGTAATGTATATGGCTATATGAGAATAAGCACATCAGAGGAAAGAGATTTACAGAAGTTTATTCGTCAAGAAAGTGCATTGCAAAGATATGCAAGAGAAAATGATATTGAATATCTGTTAGAGTTTAGGGAAGATAAAAGCGGAAAGAACTTTACAGAGCGTAAGCAATGGCAAAAGTTAGAGAGCATAGTACAGCCGGGAGATATGATTATTTTTAAAGATATATGCAGATTTACGAGGGAAGCGGAGCAAGGATATGTGAAATACATGGAACTATTAAATAAAGGCGTTGAATTGATTTTTATTGATAATCAGACAGTAGTATAAGCAGAAATACTTTGAAGAAATATATTGAAATAGTCAAGAGCGAAAATAAATAATGGTTCATAGAGGGTATGTGATGTGTTTATTGCGTACCCTTTTATATTGCCTTAAATACCATGCCGTGGGGGTCTTATAGGAAAACGCCGCATAGGGGTAATAAGTATGTCAAATTGCCGGGCATTTTCAAAAAGGCCTAGTCCTGCTGCCATTCTCAAATTTTTTTGATATATGCAAAAAGGCGGTTTTGTGATATGATAAAAATATTATTTGTTGTAATTGGAAAAATTGAATGTTTTTAAAGGAGAAAATTAGGATGTTTGCATATGGATGCTTTGAAAGGTTGAAAGTGGTTTTACAGCCCCCTTCTTTGTTATGTGGCAAAGAAGGGGGCTTGTTTTATGTTACAATTCAGCCCCGTGCCGGCGCAGGGCTGAATTGTAACCGGCATCACCCGCATTTTTAGTTTGCCTAAGGCAAAGCAGGTGATGCATTGGCCAGATTTACGCGCATCCTCCCGACCAATCAGCGTGGTGATTGGTCGGGGGCTGGACTGTAACTGTTTTGGAACAAGTTTAATGAATCTTTTTCCTATAATTATTGAAAAATAAAGCGGATTTTAGTATACTTATACTCAGAAAAGCAAAGCCCGCCTTTCATAGTCGGCGGTCATTTGTTTTCAAGTGCGAAAAAGGAGAGAAGACAATGGAATGGAAGAATTTTGACCAATTAGAAACTTATGCGAAGCTGGACGGCATGGCATCGGTCGACCTCAAAATGGCGATGGCCGGGGAAAACGGCGCAAAACGGGTAGAGGAGTATAAGGTGCCGATGGCGGGCGGCATGGTTTATAGTTTTGCGGCGAAGTCCGTGGATGATGATGTACTGGAGGCGTTACAAGCGCTTGCCGACGAGGCGGCATTGACCGGGAAGTATGCCCGGCTTTACAACGGCGAGGTGATTAATACGGGTGAGAAAAGGTTGGTTCTTCACCAGCTGACCCGCGGACAGCTCGGGGAAGACGTCATCGCGGACGGCGTGAATAAGAGAGAATTCTATGTGAGCCAGCAGACCAGGGCGGCAGAGTTCGCAAACAAGGTGCATGCCGGTGAGATCGTGAATGAGGCCGGCGAAAAGTTTACGACGGCGGTACAGATTGGTATTGGAGGGAGCGACCTCGGTCCCCGCGCGTTGTATTTAAGCCTTGAAAACTGGGCGAGGGTGAACGGCACGTTGAAGATGGACGCGAAGTTCATCAGCAATGTTGACCCGGATGACGCGTCGGCGGTTCTGGCATCCGTTGACGTGGCGCATACGATTTTCGTGCTGGTATCTAAATCTGGGACGACGCTTGAGACTTTGACCAATGAGTCCTTCGTAAAGAATGCAATCGTTGCCGCGGGCTTGGAGCCGTCAAAGCACATGGTGGCGGTGACGAGCGAGACCTCGCCTTTGGCGGGCAACCCGGATTATCTGGATTCCTTCTATATGGACGACTATATTGGCGGAAGATATTCCTCCACGTCGGCGGTAGGAGGGGTGATTCTTTCCCTCGCTTTTGGGCCGGACGTGTTCGCACGCATTCTGGATGGCGCGGCGGCGGAGGACGAGCTGGCAAAGAACGCGGACATTCGAAAGAACCCGTCCATGCTGGACGCACTGATTGGCGTATACGAGCGCAATTTCCTCGGATATGGGGAAACCGCGGTACTGCCGTATTCTCAGGGGCTGAGCCGTTTCCCGGCACATTTGCAGCAGCTTGACATGGAGTCGAACGGCAAGAGCGTAAACCGTTTTGGCGAGCCGGTCTCCTATGCGACCGGGCCGGTTATTTTTGGGGAGCCGGGTACGAACGGCCAGCATTCCTTCTATCAGTTGTTACACCAGGGAACCAACATTGTCCCGTTACAGTTTATCGGATTTAAGAAAAACCAGATGGAAAATGACGTGGTAATCCAGGACAGCACGAGCCAACAGAAACTTTGTGCCAATGTGGCGGCGCAGATTATGGCGTTTGCCTGCGGGAAAGAGGCGGAAGATCCGAATAAGTATTTTGCCGGCGGAAGACCGTCGAGCATCATCGTTGGCGAACAGCTTACGCCGGAATCCCTGGGCGCGCTTCTCGCACATTTTGAGAATAAGGTTATGTACCAGGGATTCGTGTGGAACCTGAACAGCTTTGACCAGGAAGGCGTGCAATTGGGAAAGGTGCTTGCCAAGAAAGTGCTTGCAAAAGACACGGAAGGGGCGCTCACGGCATATAGCCAGTTGTTGGGGATTTTTTGAGCGAAAATAGGTGGAATCATGGCAACTCAAACAAAGGGATTTTGCAAATATTGTGGAAAAGAATATGCAAAGAGCGGGATGGTGCGTCATTTGTCGTCCTGCAAGGCGAGAAAGGCAAAATTGGAAAAAGCGGCTGAAAAAACAAAGTGCGGTTATTTCCAGGTAATTATTTCTGACAAATATAATAAAGACTATTGGTTAATTGTTGAAATAAATGAAAATGCCACGTTGATTGACTTGGATCAGTTTATCAGGGACATTTGGGTGGAATGCTGCGGACATCTCAGCGCGTTTGAGATTGACGGCATGAGTTATGAATCCATGCCAGGGGATTTCTTTTGGGGAGAACCTCCAGAGGATATGCACCATCAATTAAAAAAAATATTTAAAGTTGGTCAGACCATAGGGTATGAGTATGATTTTGGCTCCACGACGAAGTTGGTGTTAAAGGTTCAGGACTATTATATAGTAGGGCGGAAGAAGGAAAAGATTACGTTGTTATCCCGTAATAATCCGATAAAAATTCTTTGCAGTCAGTGCGGGAAAAATGAGGCAACGTGGGTGGATTCACAAAGATTGTACGAGGAAGCTCCGTTTTGGTGTGAAGAATGTATGCGGGAAAGGGCGAAAGAGGGTATTGACCCAGAGGAATTAGATGATTGGGATGAAGACTTGGTGAATGGCGATGAATTTTATGAGATGCTGTTACCAGTATGCAATTCACCAAGGATGGGCATCTGCGGGTATGAGGGAAGCGAGGAATATTCGAATCAGTTCGTGCCGGATGAAGGATGATAGGCAGTGGAAGATTTTAAATGCAGGGAGTGTGGAAATACTCCCTGTGTTTTGTAAAGAATTTGGGATAAATAGAGAATGACGGGAGGATACCGATATGTTACTAATTCATTATCCAAAGTGTTCCACTTGCCAAAGGGCAAAGAAGTGGTTGGATGAAAAGAAGATATTCTACGAGGAAAGAAATATCAAAGAACAAAATCCCACGAAGGAAGAGTTGGCGAAGTGGTATAAAGCGAGCGGCTTTCCCTTAAAGCGGTTTTTTAATACTAGCGGCATGCTCTATAAGGAAATGAAGTTGAAAGACCGTTTGCCCGGAATGAGCGAGGAGGAACAATTGGAGTTGCTTGCGACGGACGGGATGCTGGTGAAACGTCCGCTTGTCATTGCGGGTGACGTGGTGCTGACCGGATTCAAGGAAAAAGAATGGGAAAAACTTTTGTGAGTTCATTATAACTAACCAAATGGGACAAATTTGCCAAAGAGTTTCAAAAAGAGACGATTTGACGAATTTGTTCCTTTTTTGTGGAAATATCATATGTTAGCATGGGCATTAAGAAGGTTTATGGTTAATAATGAACGAAAGAGAGGTGTGCGCATGAAGGATTTAAAGCATTTGGAGTATTTTGAGAATCTCCTGCAGGAGTCGAACAACGACCTGGTGCGGGAGGCGAAAGAAGAGGGGCGCAAGGCCATCGGCTACACTTGTTACCAGATTCCCGAGCCGGTCTTGAACCTCCCGGGTTGTTTTTCGCTGCGGTTGTCGGCTCCGCGTGTTGGTGGTATCGAGATGGGAACGTACTATATGACGTCGATGACCTGCGAGTATTGCCGGGCGTTGGTGGAGCGGAACTTGGAGGGCGGCTACCAGTTTTTGGATGGCCTGATTGGGGCGGCCTCCTGTTCGCAGCTGGCGGACGCGCACGAGAACATGGAGAAGCATGGTATCACGGAAAGGGAAGGTTTTTTTATCGAGCACGTGGACACGCCGATGAAATCGGACGAGAACGCGGTGAACCTGATTAAGACGATTTGCGAGAAGCGGATTTTGAAGCCCTTGCGGGAAAATTATGGCATTGACACGGGCGACACGGCGCTTCGCAGGGCGGTCGAAGAACACAACGAGGTCTGCAAGCTGCTCAATGCCATCGGCGAGTATAGAAAGTTTGACAACCCGCCGATTACCGGCTATGAGTTCGCCGTGCTGACACTGGCGACGTATACTTGTCCAAAGGATAAGTTGGTCAAAAAATTGAAAGAGACATTGAAGGAATTGAAAACAAGAGAGCCGGACACGGATTATAAGAAGAAATATCGGGCGCGTGTTTTGGTGGCCGGCTCCGAGATGGACGATCCGGAGTACATAAAGTGTATCGAGGAGGCCGGCGCACTGGTGGTCTGCGACCGTTATTGCTTCGGGCAAAATCCCGGACGCAATGAAATTATTTTGACAGAGGACGAGGACGCGCTGACGCAGGTGTGCCGCCAGAACGTGATGGAAAACCAGTGCCCGCGCTACATGGGGCAGAAGAAGATCCAGTCGCGCAAGGATTACGTGGACAAATTGGCGAAGGAATATAAGGCGGACGGGCTTATTTACCAGCAGATGAAGTTTTGCAATTTCTGGGGCTATGAGCGGGCGGCGTGCTCCCACATCATGCGTGACGACTACGGCTGGCCGGTGCTCTCGATTGACCGTCCATACGTGAATGCCAATTCGGGGCAGCTTCGCACCCGGGTGCAGGCCTTTGTCGAGAGTATCGAGATTAAGAAGATTCAAAGGACGCAGGATGCTTCGAGGGCGCAGGGGGCGGACAAGCTACATAGGACGCGGGAAGTTTCAAAGATGCAGGGAGGTGGCAGGTAAATGGGAAAGAAAATGAACAGCGAGCCCCTGGGAAAATTGTACAACGGCGGCGTGACGAAGCGTCGGCGGGAGTGGCGGGGGATTAAGGACACCTGGTACGATTATACCAGATGGGTCGGCAATTGGGCGACGATGGCCAAGTTCATGTTAAACGTGCAAAATTTGAAAGGATTTTTCCGCTACCGTTGGATGTCGAACTTCCTTTCCGTGCCGGATTTCGTGGATCGCCACACGGAGGGCTTGCGCGGGCCGCAGCTTCGCATCGCGCACAAGGAGTTTGACTTCATCGTGGCGCACGCGACGGACACGATTGCCAACCTCTTCCGGGGCGACGCCAATATCGGGGGCGACCCGAAGTGGAGCAAGAAGGTGGTCATTTTTGACGAGAACATGATGACGCACGTGATTAACGGGTTTCCGAACTTGACGGCGGTCACCCGTGAAATCCCGCCGATTTACATGGGTTCGGTGATGCGCCAGGACGGGATTTTGCATTATCTTGACGCGGCCGAGGAGTACGGCGTGCCTTCCGACGTCTGCCCGATGCCGGCGGGGGAACTGGGGCTGGCCATCGAGGACGATTACCCGCAGGTCGGATGTTGTATTATTCATTGTAATACGACGTGCGATGGTTCCCTGATGGGAAATGGCATCGAGGACAGACGGTTTGACGTGCCGACGTTCGAGCTGGCGGTGCCGATTCGTTATCTTGACGAGGAGACGAAGGATTATGCGGCGCAGGAGATAAAAAACTGCATCAAGTTCATCGAGGACACCACCGGGGAGAAATTTGACTGGGACGCGTATTTCAAGGCGATGCACACGTTTAACGAGGAGACGAGGCTGTTTTTGGAGTGGCTCGATGTCAGCAAGACGGATTATCCGCAGGTGGTGGGAAACAACGTGGCTCTCTACCGGGACGCCTATTACCAGGTGGCGGGCGGCCGTGACATCGGCTTTTTGAAAAATGAACAGGAAATCACGAGAATCATGCACGAGGCCTACGAGGCGAAGACCCCAATCGTCTCCGAGGTGCGGCACCGGGCGATTCTCTGGGGCGTGCAGGCGCAATATTATTCGGCGTTTCCGGCGTGGCTGCAAAACTGCTGGGGCATCCAGCCGCTGATTGACATGTTGTCGCTGACCTCGACGGAAATTTATTCGGAGGATGACAAAGAGCAGGCCTATTACGACATGGCGGACTTGTACGCGAAGGAGAACATGCGCAACCGCTCCGAGGGCGGCTACCAGGTAGGCGTGGAGGATTTGTGGCGTTTCTGCGAGGAGTTCAGGGCCGACGTCGTCATCATGTACGAGCACATTGCCTGCAAGGCGATGACGGGATACCATGGACTGTTCGAGGAGGAAGGGCGCAAGCACGGCGTGCACGTGATTTGGGTTCCGCACGACTTGATGGATCCGCGTACGGTCAGCCGCGAGGAAATGCGCCAGAGCGTGAACCAGTACATGCGCACGATTCTGCATGAGGAACCGCTGGATCCGAGCCTGGAGTCGATTGACGACGGGGAAGCATGGTAATCGCGGCGAGCCGCGCCGGCCTAAAAAGCGGATGCGGGTCGGACGGCGCACGGGGCGCTCATGAAAAAGGAAGGAGACGGACTATGGGAAAATTCATTTCAATTATAAAGACGGTCTTGGCCGTGGCGCTGGCCTTGTTCATTTTAAGCTGGATCGTGTATTTCTTTAATTTGGACATGAAATTGTCGGCGGCTCTTTACAATCCGCTGCAAAAGATTTATGATATGAGAAAGAGGGACAAACGGTTATAGCGTGAGCACGAACGGCCGCACGGGTCACGGTCGAAATCCGCGTTTTGGCCAGAGAGAATGAAAAGCAAAGGAAGGCAGGACATCATGCATGAGTTAGGGATTGTGTTTCACATCGCGGACAGCGTGGAGAAAATCGCGGAGGAAAACGGCGTTTCCAAGGTGCTTGGCGTCACGTTGGAGATTGGCGAGGTGTCCACCGTGATGGGGGATTATCTGACGGATTGCTGGAACTGGAACGCGAAAAAGTCGGAGGTCTTAAATGGCTGCGAGTTGAAGATTGAGACGGTCAAGGCCGTCACGCATTGTGACGGCTGTGGGCGGCGATACGAGACGGTGGCGCACGGGAAGATTTGTCCGCATTGCGGGAGCGAGAACACGTGGCTTCTGCAGGGAAACGAAGTCAGCATCAAGGAAATTTGCGTGGAGGACGCGGAAATGGAGGTAAGTTATGCCAGAGATGAGCAAGGCGGTCATCCCGCCGAACAAAGGGGATAAGCACCCGAGGGAGCGGATTTTGAAGCTCGGGCAGAAGATTACGGACGTGGCGGCGCACAAGATCAAGGGAATCACGTCCGACGACCCGGAGTATTGGGGATTGGCGTCTATCGTCACGAACGAGATGGCGGACGTGGCGTTGAAGATGAAGGTGCGCCACCATTATACCTTTGCCGAAATGGTGAAGATGAACGACGTGAAAAAGGAAGACGAGGAAAGGTTCCAAAAGCTTCTTGACGAGATGTCTTACATCGGCCTTCTGGAGTACGATTATGGCAACCATTATGACCACAACGGGCGCACGGCCCCTCAGAGCGAGCGCAGATATTGTCTGCCGCTGTTCGTGCCGGGCAGCGCGGAGTTGTTTAACATGGAGGAAGGACCGAACGGCAACCAGCGTTTGAAGGATCATCCGGAACTGGCCTCGTTCTTTGAGCGGATGACGTTCATCCCGCTGGACGGGCTGACGCACCTGGTGCCGCCGGGCGGCGCGGGGATTGGCATGCACGTCATTCCGGTGGAGAAGGCCATCCAGATGGAAAACCAGTCCGTCGATTTGGAACACATTTCCTATTGGCTGAAGAAGTACGAGGGACATATCGGCGTCGGCCAGTGTTCGTGCCGTGTCAGTCGCGCGGTGCTTGGCGAGGGCTGTGGTGACGACGAGATGAACTGGTGCATCGGCGTCGGTGATTTTGCGGATTATTGCCGTGAGACGGGCAAAGGGCACGACATTACATACGAGGAGGCGATGGAAATCCTCCAAAAGGCGGAGGACAACGGGTTCGTGCACCAGATTACGAATATCGACGGAGAGAACAAGATTTTTGGAATCTGCAATTGTAACGTGAACATTTGTAACGGATTGCGCACATCGCAGTTGTTCAACACGCCGAACATGTCCCGCAGCGCCTACACGGCCAAGGTGGAGAAGGACAAGTGCGTGGCTTGTGGAAAATGTGTGGAATATTGTCCGGCGGGCGCGGTGAAATTGGGACAGAAGCTGTGCACGAAGCACGGGGAAGTCCAATATCCGAAGCATGAGCTGCCAAAGGGCCTGCGTTGGGGGCGTGACAAGTACGACGAGGATTACCGTGACAACAATCGGAAGAATTGTTATGATACCGGTACGGCGCCGTGCAAGGTGGCATGTCCGGCCCATATCGCGGTGCAGGGATATATTCGGAAGGCTAAGGAAGGCAAGTACCAGGAGGCCCTGGCGTTGATTAAGAAGGACAATCCGTTCCCGGCGGTGTGCGGCCGCGTCTGCAACAAGCGGTGCGAGCTGGCTTGTACGCGCGGCACGATTGACGAGCCGGTGGCGATTGACTCCATCAAGAAGTTTATCGCGGAGCAGGATTTGCGGGCGGAGACGAGGTATGTTCCGCCGGTCGTGATCCCGTCTAGCGTGAAGAAACAGTGGGACGAAAAAATTGCCATCATCGGGGCGGGGCCGGCCGGACTTTCTTGTGCCTACTATTTGGCCACGAAGGGTTACAAGCCGACCGTGTTCGAGAAGAACGCGCGGCCGGGCGGCATGATGACCTACGGCATTCCTTCCTACAAGCTGGAGAAGGACGTCGTGGAGGCGGAGATTGACGTGATTCGTTCGCTTGGCGTGGACATCCGCTGCAACACGGAAGTGGGAAAGGACGTTACCCTGCAACAGTTAAGGGAGCAAGGCTACAAGGCGTTTTACGTGGCGATTGGTTGTCAGGGCGGCAAGATTCCGCCGATTCCGGGCAATGACGCGAAGGGCATCGACATCGCGGTCAGCTTCCTTAAGCGGGCGACGGAAGACCAGGGGCAGACGCTTGCTGGTGACGTGGTCGTGGTCGGCGGCGGCAACGTGGCGGTGGACTGTGTAAGGACCGCGTACCGCTTCGGGGCGACGAACCCGCAGATGTTCTGCCTGGAGTCGCGGGATACGATGCCTGCCTCCAACGAGGAGATTCGAGAATGTCTGGAAGAGGACATTACCATAAATAACGGCTGGGGACCGAAGGAAGTGCTCAAGGATGCCGAGGGCAACGTGAGTGGAATCGTGTTCAAGAAGTGCACCTCCGTGTTTGACGGGGGCGGCAAGTTCAACCCGACGTATGATGAGAACGAGACGGTCACGGTGCAGTGCAAAAATATCGTGTTCGCCATCGGCCAGGGCATCGAGTGGGGCGACCTGCTCGCGGGCGAGAAGGTGGAGTTCTGGCACGGCAATTACCCTGTGGCCGACGCGCTGACTTATCAGACCGCGCAGCCGGACGTCTTTGTGGGCGGCGACGTGTACAGCGGGCCGAAGTTCGCCATCGAGGCCATCGAGGCGGGCAAGTGCGCGGCAGATTCCCTGCACCGCTTCGTGCAGCCGGGAACGTCGATGACGATTGGCAAGAACCGCCGCGACTTCATCGAGCTGGACAAGGACGGCGTGGTGGTTGACAGTTATGACACGGCGGGCAGGAACGAGCCGGGCATGGACGAGAGCATCGACTACCATCATTCGTTCCGAGACGCGCACAAGACGCTGACGGAGGAACAAGTGCTTTCGGAGACCTCGAGGTGCTTAGGCTGCGGCGCGTCCGTGGTGGACGAGAACAAGTGTATCGGCTGCGGCGTCTGCACGACGAAGTGCGAGTTCGACGCCATCAAGTTGCACCGGACGCATCCGGAGTGCACGCACATGGTGAGGAGCGAGGACAAATTCAAGGAAATCGGCGCGTACGCGCTGAAGAAAGTGTTCAAGGGAAAGAAATAAAAGAATGGGCGATGTCTGCGTCAGCAGACATCGCCGTTTTACACACGGGGCAGAAGGGTATGTGCGGCTTTCGCAGCCTGCCCCGCCACGGCGAGTAGGGGAAAATCTTCCCTACTCGATTAATAAAACCCGTTTTGTCTTTTTGACCCGTCCTGCCTCGATGTTCCGATAAACAGAATTTCCGGCCACGACGAGAAGGCTTATGATGAGCAGAAAGTAGAACGTGATGCCCCGCGTCACGTACAGTGAAGGCATCAGGTTCGCCGCGCTGAACACGCCCGCGAAGATGCGGCAGTACAAGAGCTCGGAGATGCCCTGCGCCCCGGGCAGCGGCAACATGTCCACGGCGATAATCACGGCGGCTTGTAAAAGCATGACCGTTAAAAACGACGTCCCGTCCTGCGAAAATCCTTTGTAGATGACGGCGGTCAGGAAGAACACGCTGCACCGTTGTAAAAACGTAAGCAAGACCACGAAGGCGACCTTGCCCTTGTGGCGGATTAGAAATTGCACCGCATCCTGGTAGCCGTCGATAAAGCCGTTGATTTTTTCCCGCCTCTTCCCGGAGGACTTGAAAATTCTCAATTTGACCAGGAGGGATTCGCCCTTGCTGACGATTCCCTTCATCCAACTCGGGGCAATCATGACCGCCAGAAGGATGACCACGAGAATGACGTTCAAGGCCAGGCCGAGGAAAAACAGCCCGAAATATTTTTTCATATAATCCTGCAGGGGCTCGTACCAGAAAACCAGCATCAAGGTTCCGATCACGGCCAGCACGAACTTGTAAATGATGGCCACCGTCATCAGCACCACGGAGCTGTCCGCGAGGGTGTTCTTGTCCTTGTTCATATAGTAAAGCTGCATCGGCTGTCCGCCGGTGGCCGACGGCGTGATTCCCGAATAGAAGAAGCCGATGAAGGAGTAGGAGATGCAACGAAACAGACCGCTTTTGCGGCGGCCGAGCGCCCCGAGCAGGTACCAGATCATGGCGCCTTCCATGCAGACGAAAAATAGTGCCAGCATGACGGCCAGAATCAGGTAAGGGGCGGAAAGCTTTTGCAGTGACGCCGCAATCTGGTCAAAATCTTGTTCACGAAACACCGCATAGAGGGTCAGCCCCATGATCGCCGCGAACAGAAGCAGGTTGCCGATGCTCAAATTCACCTTCTTTTTTTCGTGTCCGCCGTCACCGCCGGCATTCATGTCGGCGTTCGTATTCTGTCCTATGTCCGTCCTTGCCTTTGCGTCAAACTTTGTATCCGTATTAATATCCACAGGCGGCCTCCGTTCTCCTGAAACTCCAGTGTCTATGTTTCCCGTGGCGGCCGTATTCCGTATCCTCCACGCAATAATCGAAATTCTTGTCCCTTTCCACGATTTCCGAAAGGGCACCTTCGAATACCACCTTTTTGTCGGGGAATTCGTAAAAATCCTTCGGTGTCACAAGCGAAAAATGCTTTGGCGCGATGGAAATGCCGCATTCCCCGAGCAACCTGGCGATATAGGACGAACAAGTGTAGTGGTTTTCCTGGTAAAACGCGTTCCCGAGGGCAATGAACGGGAGGCTTAATACCGCGTAATGGTATTGGTAGCGCATTTCCATGTCCATCAACAGTTTCTGCCGAATCTGTTCTTTTTGCTGCCTTGTGCATTCCACCTCACAGACCATGTAGTCCGCCGAGGGGAAGGCGCGGAGTATCTTGCGCTTGTCTTCTTTTTCGAAACCGGCGATGAGCGGCACGGACGGGTTGCGCCGTCCGAAGCTGTACGCTTCGTTCAAGTCGGGGTCGAGTGAAATTACGACGTGGATATATTTTTGCTTCAGGAAACATCGGATCAAAGATGCAAAAATTCCCGGTGTATCCACAAATGCCAGATAAATATGTGCCATTTTTGTGTTTCCTTCCTTATTGAAATTGGTAAATTTTCTTCGCCAGCCGGTATCCGTTCACGGTGAGCTTCCCGCCAATCCTGCCGGGCAAGTAGGTCAGACCGCTGATGGTCTGGTATTTCAGGCGGAAATAGAGTTCCGGGTTCCCGGCCTTAATCCTTTCCCACAAGTCCTTCCTCTTTTGCCAGGCCGCCTCGGAATCGATTAGCAGCAAATGGATGGAAGAAATTGCCATCATGATGGAAATGTTGCGGCGCATGTAAACCGCCAGCTTCGGATATTCTTTTGCCACCTCGTCCAAATCCACGCAGTTCGCCACGATTTCCGTCACCTTGATTTGCTGGTCAATCCGTTTCATCAGCACCTTCTCGTTGACGGACTGGTCATCGCGGCCAAGATAATAATGGTAAAGCGGAAGATCCATGTAATAGATGCGCTTCACGAGCGGCAATGGCTGGTAGGCGAAAATGTTGTCCACGTAGAACGTGTGCTCCGGCAGCACGATGCCCGTTTCCCGGAGCACTTCCGTGCGATAAAACAGCGCGTGCATGATCAGGTACTGGGACGGTGAAAAATGTCCGATTTCCTTCCAGGTACAAATTTGTTCCTTGGGAAATACGTTGCGGTAAGCCATTTCCTTCGAAGTCCCCTCGTCCAAGTGGTCGTAAAGGTAATTGCAGACGAAGAGATCCGGCAATTGATTTTCAGGTGCCGCGTCTGCCGCTTTCCCGGAAACGTCCGTAAGGTCGCTAGTGGAACCGGTACCCTGGCAGAGTTCTTTCACCTTGGCAAGGAACGTCTGGTAAGCGTCTTGGTCCAGCCAGTCGTCCGAATCCACGACCTTGTAATAAAGGCCGGTGGCCAGCTCCAATCCTTTGTTGACGCCGGAACCGTGCCCGCCGTTTTCCTTGTGGACGGCTTTCACGATGTTCGGGTACAAGGCTTCGTATTCGTCGGCAATTTCCCTGGTGGCGTCCGTGGAACCGTCGTTGATGATGAGGATTTCCACCTCGTCGCCGCCCGGCAGCAGGGAGTCGATGCACCTTTTCATGTAGTCCTGGGAATTATAACATGGAACCGCGAAGGTAATGTATTTTGTATTTTTTTGTTTCGTTGCATTCATTTGATTCATGTGTTTGTCTCCTCATTTCCTTCTTCCTTTATGACATTTTATAGGATAGAGGGGAAATCTTAAATGAGGAGACATAAAAATCGAAAAAATTTCTTAAGATAAGCTGTCAAAAACGTAAGGATTCTGGAATGGCGGGGAAGTTTGTAGGCGTTTTACACGGACTTCCGCTCAATCAACTGCGTGGAAATCTCAATTTTGATTGGTTGTGCCCCTTTTTCCATGATGAGCGTGATGAGCCGCTTCACCGCCATCTCCCCCATGTATTGCTTCGGCACGTTGATGGTGGAAAGGGATGGTTCGATTAATCGGCTTAGGGGCACGTTGTCAAATCCGACGATGGCGATATCCTTCGGGATGGAGTAGCCATATTCTTTCAAGGCCTTCATGGCGCCGACGGCAATCAGGTCGTTGTCGGCAAAATAACACGGGGCCAGTTCTTCCTTGTTTTCCAGGATTTCCTTCATGTCCGCGTAAGCACCGTCGATGGACGGGGTCAGCATGTGGACGATGCTTTTTTGGGAAGACATCCCGTAAGCGCGTACCGCCTTGAAAAAACCGGAGTTGCGTTCGGCAAAATTACCGATGGGGTAAGAGGAACGCAAATATCCCGGTTGTTTTTTTGTCTTTTGAATCAGGTGGCTGGCGGCCAGGTATGCCCCCTGCACGTTGTTAATGAGGACGTAATTACAAGTGACCGTCTCAAAATAGGTGTCTAAAAGTACCAAGGGGAGCGGTAATTTTTGAAAATGTTTCACGTCCTCCGGGGTCATTTCCGTTCCTAACAAAATAATGCCGATACAATCCGAATAATGGATGTTTTTCAACTGCTCTTCGAAATCCGAATCATTTCCATAAATATAACTGATGATGAGTTTGTAGCCTTCCTTTTTGCACGTGTCGGCCACGCCTTCCGACAATTGGGAGAAGAACGGCGTGTCGTCCACGACCGCGCCGTGTTTTTTATAAATGACGAAATAAATGCTGCCCGTGGTCTGGTGCTTCTCGGAAATCCGGGTAAAGTCATAGCCGTACTGCTCGGCGGCTTCCCGCACCAGCTTGCGGGTCTCGGTGCTCACGCCGGGCTTGCCGTTTAAGGCCATGGAGACGGCGGCTGCGGAGAGGTTTAATTTTTTGGCCAGTTCCTTGGCGGTGATGGACATGGGAGTCACTTCCTTCCTTTTACATTGTTGATTTGAGGTGTTTTAGAGTTGTGGGAGCACGTAGTGTGGAGCAACTCGTGGGTATCATGGGGCCAAAATGTATTTTGATCCCAACATCATAGTATAAAGAAGGGTTTGTAAAAAAGCAAGTATTAAGCGATTAATTAAGTGAAAAATACTTAATAAATGAATGAAATTCAGGCAAAAAATGTATATGATTTAAGAAAAAGAAATGAACACGAAGATAGGCATTAAGTGCTCGCAGTAGCGGAAACTCCGCACGGCTAGGCTCGAAAGAACCTCGCCAAGAGGTGCGGAGTACATTCGCACGTAAATGCCTGAAAGACAGGCATTAAGTGCTCATAGTAGGGAGGTTATTAAGATGGCAAGGACAGTTGTGAAATTGGGGTATGCCCCCACGAGGAGAAGTATTTTCAGCGCGCCGGACGCGATTAAGTTCCGGGGGCTGACGGCAAAGCGGCTTACGGAAATGGGCGTGGAGTTCGTGGACATCACGGACATTAACGAGGAGGGCCTGCTTTACGATGACGGGGACGTGGAAAAAATCGCGGCCAAGTTCCAGGCGGCAGGCGTGGACGGTTTGTTGCTCGCGCATTGCAATTTCGGCACGGAGTATGTCTGCGCGAGGCTGGCAAAGCGCCTGGGCGTGCCGGTGCTTCTGTGGGGGCCGCTTGACGAGAGGCCCGAGGCCGACGGGACGCGGCTTCGTGACACCCAGTGCGGCTTGTTCGCGACCGGAAAGGTGCTGCGGCGGTTCCAGGTTCCATTTACCTATTTGACGAACTGTCGGTTGAACGACCCGGTGTTCGAGCGCGGCGTGAATGATTTCCTCGCCGTCTGCAACATCGTGAAGACGTTTCGAAATATCCGCATCCTGCAAATTTCCACGCGGCCGTTTGACTTCTGGACGACGATGTGCAACGAGGGTGAATTGCTGGAGAAGTTCAATGTCCAGCTGGCACCGATTCCGATGACGGAACTGACCGGGGAAATCAAGAGCGTGAAGCAGGACGCGGCACGGATGTCGGAAATGCTCGATTATATTCATGCGAACATGGAAATTAAAATCAAGGACAACGAGGTGGAAAACGTGGCGGCATTGGCGGCGGCCATGAAGAACCTGGTCAGGAAATACGGTTGCCAGGCGGCGGCCATCCAGTGCTGGAACGCGTTGCAGACGGAGATTGGCATCATGCCGTGCGCGGCCAACGCCATTTTAAATGACGAGGGCATCCCGGTCGTCTGCGAGACGGACATTCACGGCGCGATTACCGCACTTTTGGTCGAGGCGGCGGGCATGGGCGAGAAACGGGGATTTTTCGCGGACTGGACGATTCGCCACCCGGATATCGAGAACGGGGAATTGTTGCAGCATTGCGGCCCATGGCCGGTTTCCGTGGCCAGGGAAAAGCCGCGGCTTACGTATCCGCTGGCTTTTGACCATCCGGGAAGCCTGACGGCGGAGGCGAAGCATGGCGACGTGACCTTGTGCCGTTTTGACGGGGACAATGGCGAGTATTCCTTGTTGCTTGGCCGGGCCAGGGGCGTGGACGGGCCGAAAGGGATGGGAACTTACCTTTGGGTGGAAGTGGAAAATATCAAACGGCTGGAGGCCAAAATCGTGGAAGGGCCGTACATCCACCATTGCGTGGGAATCCATGCGGACGTGGTGCCGGTATTGTACGAGGCCTGCAAGTACATAGGCGTCAAGCCGGACTTGTATGACCCGATTGAAGAGGAAGTCAAGGCATATCTGCGCGGGGAATGAGAATGGGAGATGGAAATGGGCGTACTCGTGCAGCAGGCGAGAATGAGGAACGTGACATATCTGTGTGGTAGGCCGGGCACGGGAAATGGGGCGTATCCGCGTGATGGAAGATGGGAAGGAGTAGTGGAAAATGAATTTACAAGCGTTGGCGTATGAGCTTAGGCGGGACACGGTGGATTTGATTCGCGCCGGGAAGGCGGGACACATTGGCGGGGACATGAGCGTGATGGACATTTTGGTGGAATTATATTTTCGGCAGATGAACATTTCCCCGGAAAACATGGACTCGTCCGACCGCGACTTGTTCGTATTGAGCAAGGGGCATTCCGTGGAGGCGTACTATTCCGTGTTGGCGAGAAAGGGATTCTTTTCGAAGGAAAAATTGCAGGAGGAATTTAGCAAGTATGGTTCCCAGTTTATCGGGCACCCGAACAACAAGCTGTCAGGAATCGAGATGAATTCTGGGTCGCTCGGGCACGGGCTGCCGGTTTGCGTCGGCATGGCGAAGGCCGGGAAAATGAATCACAAGTCGTACCGTGTCTATACCGTCATGGGAGACGGGGAGCTGGCCGAGGGGTCGGTCTGGGAAGGCGCGATGGCGGCCAGCCACTACAAGCTGGACAATCTTTGCGCGGTCGTGGACCGGAACCGGCTGCAGATTTCCGGCGGCACGGAGGAAGTCATGGCGCATGAGGATTTGCACGAGAGGTTCAAAAGTTTCGGCTGGCACGTGATTGACGTGGCGGATGGGAATGACGTCGGTCAGCTTCACGCCGCGTTCGAGGAGGCGAAGACCGTTAAGGGAAGGCCGACGGTGCTGATTGCCAACACGGTCAAGGGCAAGGGGTCGCCCGTCATGGAAAATAAGGTCAATTGGCATCACAAGGTGCCGACGGACGAGGAATATGCGCAGATTTGCGAGGATTTGGAGCGGGCGCGGGAAGCGGCATTGACCGAAGGCTTGGAACATGTCGGCGGTGCGGCGGCTGCGGGATGTAAGGAACATGTCGGCGGCGCGGCTGCTACGGGATGTAAGGAACATGTCGGCGGTGCGGCTGCTGCGGAATGCAAGGAAAATGTCGGTGGCGCGGCGGCTGGGGGATGCAAGGAAAATGGCGGTGCGGTTGTAGCGGGATGCAAGGAACATGGTGAGGAGGTGCGCGCGTGATGGCGAAGACGGCGAACAAACAAATGATTTGCGAGGTATTGATGGAGGCGGCGAAGACGGACAAGGACATCGTGGCGCTTTGCAGCGATTCCCGGGGGAGCGGTTCATTTACCCCGTTCGCGGAAACGTATCCCGAGCAATTCGTGGAGACGGGAATCGCCGAGCAGAACCTGGTGAGTATTGCCGCCGGTCTGGCAAAATGTGGGAAAAAGGCTTACGCGGTCTCCCCGGCCTGTTTTTTGTCCACGAGGAGTTATGAGCAGTGCAAGATTGACGCGGCCTATTCGAACACGAACGTGAAGCTGATTGGCATCAGCGGCGGGGTCAGCTATGGCGCTTTGGGCATGAGCCATCATTCCGCGCAGGATATCGCGGCGATGAGCGCCATTCCTAACATGCGCGTGTACATTCCGAGCGACCATTTGCAGACGAGGGAGCTCACCAAGGCGTTGCTAAAGGACGAGAAGCCCGCTTATGTCCGTGTCGGGCGAAACGCGGTCAATCCGGTATACGAGGAAGGGAACGTGCCGTTCGAGCTGGACAAGGCGACGTTCGTTGCGAGGGGCGGGGACGCGGCCATCATTGCCTGCGGGGAAATGGTGGGGCCTGCCAAGGCGGCGGCCGCGCTTTTGGAAAAAGATGGAATCCGCGCGACGGTGCTTGACATGTATTGTTTAAAGCCGCTTGATACGGCGGCAATCGTGGAAGCGGCCACGCATGCGAAGGCCGTGGTGACGGTGGAGGAGCACGCGCCGTTTGGCGGGCTTGGATCCATGGTGGCGCAGGTGGTCGGCCGGGAGTGCCCGAGGCGGGTGCTTGCCATGTCCCTGCCGGACGCGCCGGTGGTGACGGGAACGTCGAGGGAAGTGTTTGACACGTATGGACTGAATGCCGAGGGAATCGCCGCCAAGGTGAAAGAGGCGTTGGAAACCGCGTGATAAGGAAAGGGGGCGGCGGAGATGGCGGAAAACTATATAGTCAGCATTGACCAGAGTACGCAGGGGACGAAGGCGTTGTTGTTTGATTCTTCGGGGGCGGTCGTGAGGCGGGAGGATATTTTGCATCGGCAGATTGTCACTGAAAAGGGATGGGTTTCCCATGACGCGGAGGAAATTTACCGAAATACCATCGCGGCCGTGAGGCGGCTGATGGAGAATTCCGGCGTGGAACCGGGGGCCGTGCGCGGGGTCGGCATCAGCAACCAGCGGGAAACGTGCCTGGCGTGGGACAAGGTCACGGGGAAACCAGTCGCCAATGCCATCGTGTGGCAGTGCGCCCGCGCGGAAGGAATTTGTGCCCGGCTGGAACATGCGGGCGCGGCGACGGCGGTCGGTGCGGTGGAGTCCGGCGGCTCGAAAAAAAATGGCAGTGGCGCGGCGGGAGACGTCGGCCTCGGAGAGTGGATTCGCCAGCGAACCGGACTTACGTTGTCACCGTATTTTCCGGCGGCCAAGCTGGCGTGGCTTCTGGAAAATGTGGGGGGGACAAAAGAACTGCAGGAACAGGGACGGCTGTGCATGGGCACGATGGACACTTGGCTTTTGTATTGCCTGACCAGGGGGGAGGCGTATAAGACGGATTATTCCAACGCTTCCCGCACGCAGCTTTTTAACATCCGCACGCTTTGCTGGGACGAGGAAATTTGCCGTCTGTTCGGCGTGGACGCGGGCGCGCTGGCGCAGGTGTGTGATTCCGATTCTTGTTTTGGGGAGAGCAACTTCGAGGGAACGTTTCCAAGTCCAGTAAAAATACATAGCATGCTAGGAGATTCCCACGCGGCGTTGTTCGCACAAGGGTGTACGAGGCCCGGCATGGTGAAGGCCACTTATGGCACCGGTTCCTCCATCATGATGAATACCGGGAGGAAAAATATTGACAGCAAGCATGGCGTTGTGACGTCCTTGGCGTGGAAACTGCAGGGAGAGGTCAATTACGTGTTGGAGGGGAACATCAATTACACGGGCGCGGTCATCAGCTGGCTCAAGGACGAGGTGCGGCTGATTGACTCGCCGGACGAGACGGAAGAGTTGTGCAGGGAAGCGTTGGCGGATGACGGGCTGTATCTGGTGCCGGCATTTTCCGGGCTGGGCGCGCCGTATTGGAACAGTCAGGCGAAGGGCATCCTAAGCGGAATTACCCGCACCACCGGGCGCAACGAAATCGTACGCGCCGCCGTGGAAAGCATCGCCTGGCAGATTGCCGACGTCGTGGAGGCATTCGTGCAGGACGCGGACGTTCCGGCGCGGGAATTGGAACTGCGGGTGGACGGCGGTCCCACGAAAAACCGTTATCTGATGCAGTTTGAAAGCGACGTACTGGATGCGGGAGTCCTGGTTTCGCGGGCGGAGGAAATGTCGGCCGCCGGGGCGGCCTACGCGGCGGGAATCGCCATGGGCGTGTACGACGGGGACGTTTTGCAAAAAATGGGACGGACGCGCTATTTACCACAGATGGATGCAGAATTGAGGGAGAAAAAACGGAAAGGCTGGAAGACGGCCGTGGGACAATGTATGTATAAAGTATGAGGGCGAAAGATGAAAAAATCTCTTGACAAAAGCGACATTCGTGTCGTATAATTCAAAAAAAGACAATAGTGTCGCTTTTGAAAGGAGAAGACAAGTATGAAGGAATTCGTGTTAAGGGGATGGAGGATTGAGGATGCAAAATCATTGGCGCGGGCGGCGGACAATCCGGCCATCGCGCAAAATTTGCGGAATACATTTCCCAATCCGTATACGTTGGAGGATGCCGCGTGGTTTATCAATGATTGCATTTCAAATGACCACGTTTCCGGCGCGGGAAGGAAACAACTTAACTATGCCATCGAAGTGGATGGAAGGGCCGCCGGGGGCATCGGGGTGAACGTCAAGGAGGACGTGTATGAGAAGTCAGCGGAACTGGGATATTGGTTGGCCCAGGAGTATTGGCGGCAGAACATCATGTCAAGAGCCGTCGTGAGGATTTGCGAGGAGGCGTTTGAGACATTTGACATTGTCCGCATTTTCGCGGAACCGTTCGCGGACAACGCGGGCTCGCGGGGCGTGTTGGAAAAGGCCGGCTTCACGTACGAGGGAATGATGCGCGACGGCGTGTATAAAGGCGGGAAGATTCATTCTTATTGCATGTATTCGGCTTTGCGGGGGGAGTGGAAGGAACGCCATGGGAAAAAAGTCTGAAAACACGAAGGAAAAAATCCGTCGGCAGGCCTACCGGCTGTTTGCCGAAAAAGGATTTAAAGAGGTGACGATGACCGACATTTGCGAGAGGACGGGATTGAGCAGGGGCGGCCTTTACCGTTATTATTCCGGGACGGCGCAGATTTTTTCGGAAATTTTGTCCGAGGAATACGTGATAGCGGACCGCATCGAAAAAGGGGAAAGCGCGAGAGCCATTTTGGAGGACATGCTCGAGGCCATCCGCTCTGAAATCATGGAGAAGGAACTGTCGTTAAGCCTTGCCATTTATGAATATGCGAATTTAGGAAACGAGGATTTTTTTGCCGACGTCAATGAACGGGCGAAAAGGCGCTGGATGAGCCTGTTAAATTACGGGATGGAGACGAAGGAATTTAAAAAGGTCGATGCCGGGCGGGTCTCGGATGTGATTTTGTATTATTACCAGGGACTTCGGATGTGGTCGCGGGTCATTTCCTTTGACGGGCAGGTGGCAGACCATTATGTGGAAACCGTGAAACAGATGGTGTTGGATTGCTAAATGAATAGAACGATGAAAATCAACCATACTATCCACGAGGTGATGGTATGATTCAAGACGATATAATTCATAATGAAGAGCTTCCGATTGGTTTTACCATGGAACTTGCCATGCATTCGGACGTTTTGAATCGGTTCGCGTCGCTTTCCAAGGAACGGCGGGACGCAATCGTGGAGGGTGCGAGGCAAGTGAAAAGCAAGGAAGAGATGAGAAGCTACGTGGAGAGCATCAAGGGGTAGGCAAACGGCCTGCCCCTTTCCATTTGGTATGAAAGTGAAGAGGGTTTTCATCCCACATGTAATTGACGTTTCAGTGCATCTTGTAAAACTTGAGAAAAATTAATTCCTTTTTCTAGTGCGGCAGTGTTTAGCCATGCAGGAATCGTGAGCGTTTTTTTGACGGATTTTTCAGAGCGGGCTTTTCCATTTTTTTGGGTTTCATTGGCATTTGATAGCGTCGGTGTGCGGAGGGCAACACGCCCGGGCCCATGTGATTTCAAGGGTTTTCAGCGTCATCTTCAATCGGCGTACGTCCTTGTACGCCTCATTCATCTTCCTTGAAAACCCTTGAAATCCCTATGGGTGAGGTCGCAGAGTCGTGAAGAGGCATATTTCCCCTCTTTCAAGGCACTTGAGCGACGCGTACAAGGACGTACGCGGAGTGAAAGTAACGAAGAAAGAGGGGAAATATGCCCTTCATCGACCGTGTTGCCTTCTGTACACCGACGCTAAATAATGGGCTGGAACGTAATTATTCACGATTTGCGGACGCGATAGTAACGGCTGGATATCCACACGAAAAAAATAATTTAATTTGGCACTCGAGGGTTGACTTGGCTAACAATTTGTGATAATGTTATAGACGAACTAGAACAAAGGCGGCAAATTGTTGTTGCCGTCAAGCCGTAAGTGATGATAAGATAAGTAGTAATGAACAAGTAGTGATGAATAAAGGAGGGCGTGGCACATGAACATTCAGAAGTTTACACAGAATTCCATCCAGGCGGTGCAGTCTTGCGAGAAGATTGCCTATGAGTACGGCAACCAGGAAATCGCACAGGAGCATTTGCTCTACGCACTGGCGACGCAGGAGGACGGCCTGATTTTAAAACTGTTGGAGAAGATGGGAATCCAGGGGACGCTGTTTACGAACCGCGTGGAGGAGGCTCTCGCGAAGCGCACCAAGGTGCAGGGCGGGCAGGTGTATGTCGGGCAGGATTTGAACAATGTCTTGATTCATGCCGAGGACGAGGCAAAGCAGATGGGGGACGAGTACGTGTCCGTCGAGCATTTGTTCCTCGCGCTGTTGAAGTATGCCAGCCGGGAAATAAAGACGCTGTTCAAGGAATTTGCCATTGACCGTGACGCGTTTTTGCAGGCATTGTCCACGGTGCGCGGCAACCAGCGCGTGACCAGCGACAATCCGGAGGTCACGTATGACACCTTGAACAAGTACGGGCAGGACCTGGTCGAGCGGGCCAGGGAGCAAAAACTTGACCCGGTTATCGGCCGCGACGAGGAAATCCGCAACATTATCCGTATCTTGTCGCGGAAGACGAAGAACAATCCGGTGTTGATCGGCGAGCCGGGCGTGGGCAAGACGGCGGTCGTGGAAGGGCTGGCGCAGCGGATCGTGCGCGGCGACGTTCCGCAGGGCTTGAAGGACAAGACCGTGTTTTCCCTGGACATGGGGGCGCTGGTGGCCGGCGCGAAGTACCGGGGCGAGTTCGAGGAGCGGTTGAAGGCCGTTTTGGAGGACGTGAAAAACAGTGACGGGAAAATCATCCTCTTTATTGACGAACTGCACACGATTGTCGGCGCGGGCAAGTCGGACGGGGCCATGGACGCGGGCAACATGTTAAAGCCGATGCTGGCGCGGGGCGAATTACATTGTATCGGGGCGACGACGCTGGACGAGTACCGGCAGTACATTGAGAAGGACGCGGCACTGGAGCGGCGGTTCCAGCCGGTATTGGTGGATGAGCCGACCGTGGAAGACGCGATTTCCATCCTGCGTGGCTTAAAGGAACGTTACGAGGTCTACCATGGCGTGAAGATTACCGACAGTGCGCTGGTGGCGGCGGCGACGTTGTCCCACCGTTACATTTCCGACCGTTTCCTGCCGGACAAGGCGATTGACCTGGTCGACGAGGCTTGTGCGCTAATCAAGACGGAACTGGATTCCATGCCGACCGAGCTGGACGAGTTGAGCCGGCGCATCATGCAGTTGGAAATCGAGGAAGAGGCGTTAAAGAAAGAAGAAGACCGCTTAAGCCGTGAGCGGCTCACGCATTTGCAGGAGGAACTGGCCGGGCTTCGGGAGGATTTCGCCGGGCGTAAGGCACAGTGGGACAATGAAAAGGCTTCCGTGGAACGCGTGCAGAAAATCCGCGAGGAAATCGAGCAGGTCAACAAGGACATCCAGATGGCGCAGCAGAAGTATGACCTGAACAAGGCCGCCGAGCTGCAGTATGGCCGTCTCCCGCAGCTTGTGAAGAAGTTGGACGAGGAAGAGGAACGCGTGCGGGAAAAGGAGATGTCCCTCGTGCACGAGGCCGTGACGGATGAGGAGATTGCCCGCATCGTTTCCCGCTGGACGGGAATTCCGGTGGCGAAGCTGAACGAGAGCGAGCGTAACAAGACGCTGCATCTGGCCGACGAGCTGCACAAGCGGGTCATTGGCCAGGACGAGGGCGTGGAGATGGTGACGGAGGCCATCATCCGCTCCAAGGCGGGCATCAAGGATCCGGATAAGCCGATTGGGTCGTTTTTGTTCATGGGGCCGACCGGCGTGGGCAAGACGGAGTTGGCCAAGGCCTTGGCGCAGAGCTTGTTTGACGACGAGGGCAACATGGTACGTATCGACATGAGCGAATACATGGAGAAGCATTCCGTGTCCCGCCTGATCGGGGCGCCTCCGGGATACGTCGGCTATGACGAGGGCGGGCAGCTGACCGAGGCGGTGCGCAGGAAGCCGTATTCGGTGGTGCTTTTCGACGAGGTGGAAAAGGCGCACCCGGACGTGTTCAACGTGCTCTTGCAGGTGTTGGACGACGGGCGCATCACGGATTCACAAGGGCGCACCGTGGACTTTAAAAATACGATTTTGATCATGACGTCCAACATCGGCGCACATTACCTGCTGGAGGGCATCAAGGACGACGGCTCCATCGCGCAGGAGAGCCAGGCACAAGTGATGAACGAGCTGCGGGCGCATTTCCGGCCGGAGTTTTTGAACCGCTTGGACGAAATTGTCATGTTTAAGCCATTGACGAAAAACAATATTTGTGGCATTATTGATTTGTTACTGAAGGACGTCAACGCGCGCCTTTCGGAACGGGAGCTTTGCGTGGAACTTTCCGGGGAGGGAAAGCGTTACGTCGTCGAGGGCGGGTTCGACCCGATGTATGGGGCGCGGCCGCTCAAGCGGTATCTGCAGAAGCATGTGGAGACGCTGGCGGCGCGTCTGATCTTGGGGGGGAATGTCTCGCGGGGCGACACGATTCTGATTGATGTGGCGGGCGGCGAGTTGAGAGCGGACGTGAAAAAATTGCCGCAGGGAGCATGATTTGCGCGTGGACGTGAAAAAATTGCCGCAGGGAGCGTGATTTGCGCGTGGACGTGAAAAAATTGCAGCAGGGAGCATGATTTGCGCGTGGACGTGAAAAAATTGCCGCAGGGAGCATAATCTCCGTGTGGAAAGTCGTTTTTGGCCAATGGGAGGAATAGTATATGCAGCCCATCATCTTCCACATTGACGTGAATTCCGCCTTCTTAAGCTGGACGGCGGTGGAGCAATTAAAAAACGGGGCGAAGACGGACATCCGCGAGATTCCGGCCATCATCGGCGGCGACCAGAAGTCGCGCCACGGGGTGGTCCTGGCGAAGTCCGTCCCCGCCAAAAAATATGGCATTCGTACCGGGGAGCCGGTGGCGAATGCCTTTCGCAAGTGCCCGAATCTGATAATGGCGGCTCCAAGCCACAAGATGTACCGGGAAAAAAGTCATCAGCTGATGGATTTTTTACGCACCTATACGACGGAAATCGAGCAGGTCAGCGTGGATGAGTGCTACATGGATTTCACGCAGATCTCCTCGCGGTTCGCGTCGCCGGTGGCGGCGGCCGTGGAGATGAAAAACGAGGTGAAGCGGCGTTTCGGGTTTACCGTCAACATCGGCATCTCCTCGAATAAATTGTTGGCCAAGATGGCCTCGGATTTTGAGAAGCCGGACAAGGTGCACACGTTGTTTTTGGAGGAAGTGCCGCTGAAAATGTGGCCGCTGCCGGTGGGCGACTTGTTCATGGCGGGGCGTTCGAGCGTGGAAACGCTGAATAAATTGGAGATTTACACGATAGGCGATTTGGCCAATGCGGACGTGGACCTGGTCACGCTACACTTGAAGAGCCACGGGCGCACCCTTTGGGAGTTTGCCAACGGCATCGGCAGCGAAACGGTGCATACCGAGCAGGAGGCGGCCAAGGGAATCGGCAACTCCACGACCTTGGCCGAGGACGTTTCCACTTACGAGGGGGCGTGCAAGGTGTTGCGTGAACTGGCGGAAAGCGTGTCGCGGAGATTGAAAAAGGCCGGGCAAAAGGCGCGGATGGTCAACGTGGAAATCAAGTACCATGACTTCCAGACGATGTCCCACCAGACGCAGGTGGACAAGGCGACAAACGAGTGCGGGATGATTCACGAGACGGCCTGCAAACTGTTTTCGGAGGCATGGAGCGGCGAGCCGGTGCGGCTTTTGGGCATCCGCACGTCGAAGCTTATGGAGGCCGACGCGCCGCAGCAACTGACGTTGTTTGACATCGAATTTCCGAAGGAACCGGACGAGAAACACAAGAAACTCAACGCGGCCATGGAGGCGATACGCAAAAAATATGGGGAGAAGGCCGTGGTCAAGGGGAGTGAGATGACTACGGTTCAGCCAAGGGTGAACCGTAACGTCGAATAATCTTTAGATTATCCAACCGCACGGCTGGAATTTATTTTTGAACTGTTCCTTACCCATCCCCCGACCCGCGTGGCAATAAGGGCGCATGCGACTCCGATACTGTCGATGCCCACGTCAATAATCGACGCGCTGCGTTCCGACACGAAGTACTGGTGGAACTCGTCGGTGCAGGCGAATCCCACGCTAAGCAGGGCGGCGGCCACGAAAAGCGAGGCCCCGCGCCGCCCGTATACGTACAAGGGGAACAAGATGGTCAGCGTCAGCACGAAATATTCCGCCATGTGCGCCGTCTTGCGCAGGGGAACCTCGATGGCGTGCGCGTAATGTGAAAGCCCGTCTTCGTCCAGTTCCAAGTGAAACAATTCATTGCTTGTCTCGACAATCTGGTAACTGATGTGATAGCTTAAACTGCCCGAGGTCTCGCCCGTCTGTGCCGAAAATCCGAAAATGACGGAAAGCATGAACAAGGCGGGCAGGATGGAAAGCGGCCGTATCCAAAATAAAATCTTGTGTTTCATAAATGAAATCCTTTCGTTTGGCTTAAGGTAACATATGTTTGACCAGTATCATTATAAACTTTTTTTCAGGGTTTGCAAGTGCCGGTTATTTGTGGTATCCTATATAGAGTTACAAAAGTGGCGAGCCACGCATATTTTATGCTATAGGAAATGAAACTCTTTGTTCTCTCATGCAAGACCGTGCGTGGAACATCGTGACAGCGGAGGTAGGATCATGGTTTTAAAGCAATTGTTGGAGCGGTTGACATACGAGGTGGTGCAGGGGTCGGACGAACAGGAGGTCTCGACCCTGGTTTATGACTCGCGCAAGGTGGAGGCGGGGAGCGTGTTCGTCTGTATCAGCGGCGCGGCTTTTGACGGGCACCGGTTTATCGCAGACGTGGCGGCAAAAGGCGCGGCGGCGGTCGTGGTGGAGCGAAGCGTCGCGCAGTTGGAGGTCCCTGAGGAAGCCTTGCAAGGGCTTACGGTTATCCGGGTGAAGGACACACGTTACGCGCTGGCGTTGATGTCGGCGGCCTATTTCGGGTATCCGGCAGAAAAGCTGAAAGTCATCGGCATCACGGGCACGAAGGGCAAGACGACGACGACTTACATGATTAAGTCGATTCTGGACGACGTGGGTTACAAGGTCGGGCTGATTGGCACGATTGAGGCGATTATCGGGGAAAAGCATATTCCGGCGGCCAACACGACGCCGGAGTCGTACACGATTCACGAGTATTTCGCGGAAATGGCCGAGGCGGGCTGCGACTGCGTGGTGATGGAGGTGTCCTCGCAGGGGCTGATGCTCAACCGCACGGCGGGCATCCCGTTTGAAATCGGTATTTTCACCAACCTGGGACGGGACCATATCGGGCCGAACGAGCATAAGGACTTCGAGGATTACATGCATTGCAAGGCGATATTGTTCCGGCAGTGCAAGCTGGGCATCGCCAACGTGGACGACATCCATTTTCAAGACATTTTCGCCAGGGCGACTTGCCGGGTGGAGACGTTCGGGTTTTCGAAAAAGGCGGACTTGCGCGCCGTGGACACGCGCCTGGTCTCAAGGCCGGGATACTTGGGCGTTGCCTACCATGTGACGGGCAAGATGGACTTTGACGTGGAAATCGATATCCCGGGGATGTTCAGTGTATACAATTCCCTGACGGCGATTGCCGTGTGCGGCCATTTCGGCGTGCCGGTGGAGGCGGTTAAAAAGGCGCTGGGGGCGGCGAAGGTCAAGGGGCGCGTGGAGCTGGTAAAGGTTTCGGACGAATTTACGCTGATGATTGATTACGCGCACAACGCCATGAGCCTGGAGAGCCTTTTGACGACGTTGCGTGAGTACGATCCGACCCGCCTGGTTTGCCTGTTTGGCTGCGGGGGCAACCGTTCCAAGGACAGGCGTTACGAGATGGGCGAGACGTCGGGCAGGCTGGCGGATCTGACAATCATTACCTCGGACAATCCGCGTTTTGAGGAGCCGCAGGCCATTATCGAGGACATTAAGATTGGGATGGGGCTCACGGAAGGAAAATACGTGGAAATCTGTGACCGCAAGGAGGCCATCCGCTACGCCATCGAACATGGGCGGCGGGGGGACGTGATTGTCCTTGCCGGGAAGGGGCACGAGGATTACCAGGAAATCAAGGGCGTCAAGCATCCGATGGACGAGAGGGTATTGATTGCGGAAGTGGTGGAAGAATTGCGCAAGGAGGGCAAATTGCCGAATGCCGGCGCATGACGTGCACGTGCCGAGGGGAGAAAAGGGTTCATGTTTGCAAACATTATCGTGGACATCACGCACGAAAAACTGGATAAAATATTTCAATACAAAGTCCCCTCCCGCCTGGAAGGGGAGCTTTGCGTCGGCATGGAAGTTTCCGTGCCGTTCGGGAGGGGGAACCGCCGCACCAAGGGGTACGTGATTGGGTTTTGCGAAACTTGTGATTATGATTTGTCGAAGGTCAAGGAGGTCGGGGACATTTCCCGCAAGGGGATTGCCATCGAAGGAAAACTGGTGGCCCTGGCGGCATGGATGAAGGAGCATTACGGGGGTACGATGATCCAGGCGTTGAAAACCGTGCTTCCCATCAAGCAGAAGGAGCGGGAGAAGGTACGCAAGAAAATCAGCCTTTTGCTAAGCGAGGAAGAGGGCAGGGAGAAGCTGTCCTTTTACTTGGGGAAAAACCAGCGGGCGCGGGCCAGGCTTTTGGCCGCGCTTTTGGACGACAGACTGCTTGATTACGAATTGGTCAATAAGAAACTGAACATTCCCTTAAGTGTCGTGCGGGCCTTGGAGGAACAAGGGGTTGTCGCGCTGGAGTCCGAGCGGGTGTTTCGCAATCCCGTCCATTTGCAGGTGGAAAGGCACGGGCAGGGGGACACGGCGCAGGGCGGGAATCCGGAAGGAACGGCACAGGATAGGAATCTGGAAGAGACGGCGCAGGGCGAAAACCAGAGGGATGCGGCGTGGGGCGGCCAGAAAAGGGATTCTTTTCAATTTACGGAAGAACAGAGTATTGCGATTGAGACATTTTGGCAAGACTATGGAGAAGGGCGGTATGGTACGTATTTGCTGCATGGGGTGACCGGGAGCGGCAAGACGGAAGTCTACATCGAGATGATTCGCCGGGTCGTGGAGGGCGGGCGGCAGGCCGTCGTGCTGATACCGGAGATTGCCCTCACGTTCCAGACCGTGATGCGGTTTTACCGATGTTTCGGGGAGCGGGTGTCCATCATGCATTCGCGGCTCTCGGCCGGGGAACGTTATGACCAGATGATGCGGGCGAAGGAGGGCGAAATCGACGTGATGATCGGCCCGCGCTCCGCGTTGTTCACGCCGTTTCCAAATCTTGGGCTGGCCGTCATTGACGAGGAGCATGAAAATACTTACAAAAGCGAGCAGGTGCCGCGCTACCATGCGCGTGAGACCGCCATCGCCAGGGCGCAAATGGAGCGCGCGAGCGTCGTCCTCGGGTCGGCGACCCCGTCCTTGGAGGCCATGTACCGGGCAAGGCGGGGAGAATACAAGCTGTTGGAGTTAAGGCAACGTTCGATGCGGCAAAAAATGGCGGAAGTGCACGTCGTGGATTTGCGCGAGGAGTTAAAAAATGGCAACCGTTCGATTTTGAGCGGCGAGCTGGTAGAACGGATGGACGATTGCCTGCAAAAAAAAGAGCAAATCATGTTGTTTTTGAATCGGCGCGGTTATGCCGGGTTTGTTTCCTGCAGGGAATGCGGGCATGTCATCAAATGTCCGCATTGTGACGTTTCCCTCTCGTCCCACAAGGGGGGGAAGCTGGTGTGCCATTATTGTGGACATGAGGAGACGCGGCCGGCGGCCTGCCCGGAGTGCGGCTCTAAGCACGTCGGGGAGTTTCGGGCCGGCACCCAGCAAATCGAGGAAATCGTGAAGGCAAGGTTTCCGTCGGCGCGGGTGCTTCGCATGGACATGGACACGACACGGGAAAAGGACGGGCATGAAAAAATCCTGGCGGCGTTTGCCAACGAGGAGGCGGATGTCTTGGTGGGGACGCAGATGATTGTCAAGGGACACGATTTTCCAAACGTTACCCTGGTCGGCATCCTGGCGGCGGACATGTCCCTCTATGGCGACGATTACCGCTGCGGGGAGCGGACGTTCCAGCTTCTTACGCAGGCGGCGGGGCGCGCCGGGAGGGGCGGCAAGCCGGGCGAGGCCGTGATACAGACCTACAGTCCCGAACACTATGCGATAGAGACCGCGGCCAGGCAGGATTACGCGGCATTTTACGAGGAAGAAATCCGCTACCGGACGCTGATGGGCTACCCGCCCGTGGAAAATTTGCTGGCGGTGCTCATAAGCTGCGGGGACGAGGCGCTTCTTTCGAAAGGGTGCCATTTTCTCAAGGAATACGCGCTGCGGATTTGTAAAAAGAAAGGCGGGAGCGACGCGAAAGTCGAGGTGATTGGCCCGGCCAGTCCGGGAATTGGAAAAATCAATGATATTTTTCGCAAAGTGCTCTACCTGAAATCGGAAAAATATGGTACACTGGTAGTCGTGAAAAATTGGTTGGAACAATATATTGAATTGAACCCTGGTTTTGGCAAGATGCGGATACAGTTTGATTTTAATCCGATGAATGTGTCATAATAAGAGGTTAGGGTCAAAACATAACAAAGGGAGAAGTGGAAAATGGCAATCAGACAAGTTCGCGAAGTGGGAGACGACATTTTAAGGAAGCAGAGCAAGCCGTTGGCGAGAATGACGCTGCGCACGAAGATTTTGATTAAAGACATGCTGGACACGATGTACGAAGCGAACGGGGTCGGCCTGGCGGCGCCGCAGGTCGGCATCTTGAAGCAGGTCGTGGTGGTGGACATCGGGGAAGGCCCGTACGTGCTGATTAATCCGGAAATTATCGAGTCTTCCGGGGAACAGACCGGTGACGAGGGGTGTTTAAGCCTGCCTGGCAAGGCAGGAACGGTGACGCGCCCGAATTATGTGAAGGTGCGTTGTCTCAACGAGGACATGGAGGAAGTGACGTACGAGGGGGAGGAACTCCTGGCGCGCGCGTTCTGCCACGAGATTGACCATCTGAAGGGCATTTTGTATTCCGATTTGGCCGAAGGGCCGCTGCATGACGCGGCATATGAGGACGAGGAGAAATAAGTATGAAAATCATATTCATGGGAACCCCGGATTTTTCCGTGGGAACGTTGGAGGCGTTGGTCGCGGCCGGACACGAGGTGTGCCTGGCGGTGACGCAGCCGGACAAACCGAAGGGACGCGGAAAGGAAATGCAGTTTCCGCCAGTCAAGGAGGCCGCGCTTTCACATGGAATCGAGGTGTTCCAGCCGCGTCGGGTGCGCGAGCCGGAAAACGTGGAAAAACTAAGAAGTTATCAGGCGGACATCGTCGTCGTCGTGGCGTTTGGACAGATTTTGCCGAAGGAAATCCTGCAGATGACCCCATATGGGTGCGTCAACGTACATGCCTCCCTTTTGCCGAAATATCGCGGCGCGGCTCCCATCCAGTGGGCGATTCTTGACGGGGAAAAGGTGACCGGGGTGACGACCATGCAGATGGACGAAGGGCTGGACACCGGGGACATGTTGAAAAAGGCCGAGGTGGAGATTTCGCCGCAGGAGACGGGAGAAAGCCTGCACGACAAACTGGCCGCCGCCGGCGCCGGGCTTTGCGTGGAGACGCTTAAAGGGTTGGAAGAGGGAACAATCGTGCCTGAGAAACAAGGAGAAAGCCCGACCGCCTATGCAAAAATGTTGACGAAGCAGATGGGGAACATTGACTGGACACGGCCGGCGGTGGAAATCGAGCGGCTGGTGCGCGGGCTGAATTCCTGGCCCGGCGCGTACACGCATTGGGACGGCAAGGTGATGAAAATCTGGAAGTCGGCCGTGGCCGATACGGAAACGGTGGCCACGACACGGGACGGGTCGGCGCAGGTGATGGCCGCGGGTGGGAATGAACCGGCGCGGTCGGCCGACGCGGTATGGTCCGTGTCGCCGGGGCGCGTGGTCTCGGTTGGGAAGGATTCGTTTCTTGTACAGACGGGCGACGGGCTTCTGAAAGTGGAAGAAGTGCAGGTTCCGGGAAAAAAGCGGATGGAGACGGGGGCGTTCCTGCGTGGCTGCGCATTGCCCGTGGGGACGAAACTTGTTCAGGATGTCGAATGAATGGAGGGATATTTGTATGTTTCATTATTATTGGGATCCGACATATATTTTGGTGTTGATTGGAGTCGTGCTTTCCCTGGCGGCTTCGTCCCTGGTCAAGAATACGTATTATAAATACGCAAGGAACGTCAGTGTGTCGGGCATGACGGGAAGGGACGTGGCGGAGCGGATATTGCGCATGAACGGCGTGCAGGGCGTGACCATACGCCGCGTGGCGGGGGAACTGACCGACCATTACGACCCACGCAACCAGACCGTGAACCTTTCGGAGGCGGTGTACGACTCTTGCTCGGTGGCGGCAATCGGCGTGGCGGCGCACGAGTGCGGGCATGTGCTACAACATGAAAATGGCTACGTGCCGATAAAGATTCGCGGGGCCCTGGTGCCGGTGGCCAATTTTGGTTCGCAAATTGCATGGCCGCTTATCTTGATTGGTTTTCTTATAAACGGCTATACGTCATCCATGTTTTTCGTGAATTTGGGAATCATCTTGTTTTCGGCGGCGGTCCTGTTCCAAATCGTGACGTTGCCGGTGGAATTTAACGCGTCCGCGCGGGCCCTTGGCGTGCTGGAATCCGGCGGCATGCTTTACGGCGACGAGTTGAAGGGGGCGAGGCGGGTTCTTACCGCGGCGGCCATGACTTACGTGGCGGGCGCGGCCGCTGCCATCCTGCAGTTGATACGCGTCCTGGCAATTACGGGGAGAAGACGAAATGACTAAGGCGGTCGGCGAGCGGGAACTGGTATTGGAAATTTTGCTGGAAGTGTTGGAAAAGGGGGCGTATGCCCACGTCGTGCTGCGAAACGTCCTTTCCAAGTACCAGTACCTGGACAAGAGGGAACGCGCCTTCATCACCCGCGTAAGCGTTGGGACGATAGAGCGCATGTTGGAACTGGATTATATTCTCGACCAGTTTTCCAAGGTGAAAGTGAGGAAAATGAAGCCGGTCATCCGTAATCTTTTACGCAGCGCGGTGTATCAGTTAAAATACATGGACACCGTGCCGGACGCAGCGGTCTGCAACGAGGCGGTCGGGTTGGCGGTCAGGAAAGGTTTTGGAAACCTGCGCGGTTTCGTGAACGGCGTGTTGCGAAACGTGGCGCGGGGGCTTGGAGATATAACATATCCGAAAGAGGAATTGCAGCGTTTGTCCGTTTCGTATTCCATGCCGGAATGGATTTTGCGGTCGTGGCTTGACGTGTACGATAAAGAAACGGTGGAAAAAATGCTGGTGGCGTTCCAGGAAGAACGGCCGCTTACGGTTCGTTGTAATTTGAGAAAAAATTCCCCGGAGGAACTTCGGGAAAAATTGGAACGGGATGGCGTGAAGGTGGAGCGGCATCCTTATTTGCCATATGCGTTTTCGATTTCCGGTTATGATTACCTGGAGCGGCTTTCTTGTTTCGCGGACGGGGACTTTTACGTGCAGGACGTAAGTTCCATGCTGGTTGGCGAGGCGGCGCGTGTGCGGGCGGGCGATACGGTAATTGACGTGTGCGCCGCGCCGGGCGGGAAGAGCCTGCACCTGGCCGAGAAATTGGACGGGACGGGACACGTCGAGGCGCGGGATTTGACACCCTACAAGGTGGAATTGATAGAGGACAATGTTGCACGTGCGGGATTTGAGAATATCGACGTGAAGGTATGGGACGCGCTCGTCCTGGATGAATCCGCCGTGGGGACGGCCGATGTCGTGCTGGCGGATTTGCCTTGTTCGGGACTGGGCGTGCTTGGCAAGAAGGCGGATTTGAAGTACCGGGTGACGATGGAAAACGTCGAAGAGCTGACAAAACTGCAGAGGAACATTCTAAAAAGCATAGGATGCTATGTAAAATGTGGCGGTACGCTCGTGTATAGCACTTGCACGATAAGCCCGATGGAAAATATCGGAAACGTGCGTTGGTTTTTGGAGAATTTCCCGGAGTTTGAGTTGGTGGACGTTTGGGA
The DNA here is from genome assembly GCA_910574865.1 of Lachnospiraceae bacterium. GTDB lineage: Bacteria > Bacillota > Clostridia > Lachnospirales > Lachnospiraceae > Schaedlerella. Next base: position 58,939 of record CAJTDN010000014.1, read on the forward strand.
AAGGTTGTCGATGGAACTTGCGGAGAAATTACGGGAAGAGTCGGCGGTAGAGCGTGGCGAGTCGCGTGATGCTTTGATGGAGAAATGTTTGCAATTGCTTCCGGGCGTGCACGCGTGCGATGGATTTTTCATCGCGGTCTTTGTAAAAAAAGTTTTGCGGCACGCAAGTGTCCGTGAATGAAAATGAACGGGTGGGGGCATGAAGAAGGACATTCTTTCTTATACGTATGGGGAATTGCAGGATGAAATTGCGGCATTGGGCGAGAAACCCTTTCGGGCCGGGCAGGTTTATGAATGGCTCCACGTCAAGCATGTGGGCGATTTCGCGCGGATGAGCAATCTGTCCAAGGCATTGCGTGAAAAGCTGGCGGGGGAGTATGACATTTACACGGTGTCGCCGGTGGAGCGGCGGCAGTCCAAATTGGACGGGACGAACAAGTTTTTATTCCGCCTGCATGACGGCAACACGGTGGAAAGCGTGTTGATGCGATACAAGCATGGGGCATCGGTCTGCATCTCCTCGCAGGTAGGGTGCCGCATGGGATGCAGGTTTTGCGCGTCCACGCTGGGGGGGCTGGAGCGAAACCTGGCACCGTCCGAAATGTTGTCGCAAGTTTACGCGGTCGGGGAAATCGTCGGTGAACGCATTTCACACGTGGTCGTGATGGGAATGGGGGAGCCGTTGGACAATTATGATAATTTCGTCAAGTTCGTGCGCATGCTTACGGACGGGTACGGGCTGCATTTGAGCCAGCGCAACGTCACGGTCTCCACTTGCGGCATCGTGCCGGGGATTCTGGATTTGGCGGAGGAAAACCTGCAGATTACCCTCGCGCTTTCCTTGCATGGTTCCACCCAGGAGAAGCGGAGGGAATTGATGCCGGTGGCGAACCGCTATGAATTGTCGGAGGTGCTGGCGGCATGTGACGCCTATTTTGAAAAAACGGGACGGCGCATCACGTTCGAGTACAGCCTGGTGGGCGGGGTGAACGACACGGACGAGGACGCAAGGAAATTGATTGCCGTCGCGCGGCCCCGCAATTGCCACGTCAACCTGATACCGGTCAATCCCGTTCGGGAGCGCGGGTTTAGGCGGCCGGGGAAAAAGGCGGCCCTGGACTTCAGGCAAAAGCTTATAAGAGCCGGGGTCAATGCCACGATACGGCGGGAGATGGGCACGGACATCGACGGGGCCTGCGGACAGTTGAGGCAAAGGCATGGGGTGGAAGCCGGGTTATCCACATCTTGTCCAGATGGAAAAGCTGGGATACAGACAAAAAAGCCGGAGTTTTGAGACCCTGGATTTGTTACCTTTCCCACCCCGTGAAAAGATGACGGGAATTTGGCAAAATAATGAAAACGTCGTGATTTATCACTTGTCCTTTTCTTCCTATTGTGCTAAAATGTTTTATGATTGTGGAAGTGTGCATTAAAGGAGATTTTTATGAAGACGTTTTCGATCACTGACGTGGGAATGGTAAGACAAGTAAATCAGGATTATGTGTATACGTCGGATGTCCCGATAGGGCCTTTGCCGAACTTGTTCGTGGTGGCGGACGGCATGGGCGGCCACCAGGCGGGGGATTTTGCTTCGAAGTATACGGTCGAGGTCGTGCGGCAGGAATTGAAGCAGTGCGGCGAGACGGACGTGGAGAAAGCGTTGGTTCGGGCCATCAAGAAGGCGAACAAGGAGATTATCAAGAAGGCGTCGGAGGATGTCCATTTGAAAGGGATGGGGACGACCATCGTGGTGGCGACCATCGTGCGGCAGATGATGTATTTCGCCAACGTGGGAGACAGCCGGTTGTATTTGATTAACCAAGGCATCACCCAGCTTACCAAGGACCATTCGCTGGTGGAGGAAATGGTGCGACTTGGCGGCATCAAGCCGGAGGAGGCCAAACACCATCCGGACAAGAACATCATCACCCGGGCAATCGGGGCGAAAGACGCGGTGGAAGTGGACTTTTACGAGCACCGTCTGAAACGGGGAGACATCATATTGATGTGTACGGACGGGTTGAGCAACATGGTGGAGGACGAGGAGCTTTTCCATATCGTGCAGGGAGGCCGGGACATCGTGGAGGCGGGCACGGCACTTGTGGCCATGGCCAAGGAGAACGGCGGCACGGACAATATCGGGGTGGTTTTGGTAGAGCCATTTACTGACGAGGTGAGTATCGTATGTTAAAAGAGGGCATTTTTTTAGGAAAGCGTTATGAGATTTTGGAGCGCGTCGGTGCGGGGGGCATGGCTGACGTATATAAAAGCAAGGACCATAAGTTGAACCGCTTTGTGGCGGTGAAGGTGTTGAAGAGTGATTATCGTAATGACGAGGTGTTCATACAGAAGTTCGTGAGCGAAGCCCAGGCGGCGGCAGGGCTGATGCACCCGAACGTGGTCAACGTTTACGACGTAGGTCAGGATCGGGGGCTCTACTACATGGTCATGGAGCTTGTCGAGGGCATCACGCTGAAGGATTATATTGAGAAGAAGGAGCGGTTGTCCGCGAAGGAGACGATCAGCATCGCGATTCAGATGATGACGGGTATCCAGGCGGCGCACAAGCACCATATCATCCACCGGGACATCAAGCCGCAAAACATCATCATTTCGCATGACGGCAAGGTCAAGGTGACGGATTTTGGCATTGCCCGGGCGACCACGTCGACGAGTACCATCAGCACGAACGTGATGGGGTCGGTGCATTACACGTCGCCGGAGCAGGCGCGTGGCAGCGCCGTGGACGAGAAGAGCGACATTTATTCCGCCGGCATCACGATGTACGAGATGGTTACCGGGCACGTTCCCTTCGACGGTGATTCCACGGTGACGGTGGCCGTCAAGCACTTGAAGGAGGCGATGCGTCCGCCTTCCGAGGAGGTGCCGGACGTTCCGCATAGCCTGGAATGCATTATTTTGAAATGTACGCAGAAGAACACGGAGGACCGTTACCAGGATTGCCAGGAGGTCATTACCGACCTGAAGCATTCCCTCGTCGATCCGGACGGTGATTTCGTGGCCATGGGGGCGGCAGTCAAGCGCCGTCCATTGCAGGACACGGAGACGGTGTTGATGTCTGAGGACGAGGTGGAGCGGCTCAAGAGGATGGGCGCGAAATCGCGGGACGATTATGAAGCGCCGCGCAGGAATCCGCGGGAGAGGGCGCGTGTCCGTGATTATGACGAGGATGATTACGGGGATGGGGATGAATACGACGAGGACGATTATGACGGGGACGACGGCTACGGGGACGATTATGACGAAGATGCCCGCAGGCGGGAGAGGCGCAGGCAGGAAGAGCGAAGAAGGAATTCCCGCAGGAAACAGGAGGATGCCACCCAGAAGATTCTGGTGAGGACGGCCATCGGCGTGGGGGCCGCGGTCGTGGTGCTCGTCATGGTTTTGTTCGCGACACAGCTGTTTGGTGATTCCGGCGAGAAGGAGCCGCAGGCCAAGACCGAAGTGGATGAAAAGGTGCCGGTACCCGACCTCCTCGGCATGACAGAAGCACAGGCCAGGAAGGCCTTGAACGACAAGAACCTTGGTTATGACGTGTCCGAACGCAAGCCTTCCGACAGGTATAAGGAAGGCCAGATCATGGAGCAGAGCGTGGATGCTAACAAGAAGGTTGACAAGAACACGACGATTGAAGTGGTGGTAAGTACCGGGGAAGAAATCAAGATGGCGTTCGTCCCCAACGTGGTCGGGAAGACGGAGGAAGAGGCGGAAAAGCTCTTGAAGGAGAAAAACCTGAAAGTCGACGCGGAGGCGAAGTATGACGATTATGTCGAGGCCGGCAAGGTGATAGAGTCGGATCCGGTTGAGGGTACCAAGGTCAAGGAAGGCACGCTTGTAAAGATTTACGTCAGCCTTGGCACGGAAAACGTGGAGGTGCCATCCGTGGAGGGCAGGAGCCTGGATGACGCGAGAAGAATTTTAGGCGATTCTGGCTTCAACGTCAGCACGAGGGAGGAAAACCATGACACGGTCGCGGAGGGCATGGTGATTAGGCAGTCTCCGGGAGCCGGTACGCGGATGGCGAAGGGCAGCACGGTCGAGTTGACCATAAGCTTGGGAAAGAAGACCGAGTATGCGGAAGTGCCTTCGCTTTACAAGATGACCGAAGACCAGGCGAGGCAGGCATTGGAAGCGCGCGGCCTGAAATTGGGGACGGTCACGTCCCAGCCGTCGGACAATGGCGAGGAGGCCGGCCTCGTGATTGAGCAGGAGTATGCGAGTGGGAGCCAGTTGGAGAAAGGCTCTTCCGTGTGGGTCATCCTTAGTTCGGGACCGAGGCCGGATGCGCCGCAGGAAGACCCGGGGAATTCGGATGATTCAGAAAAGACGGACGGGACGGATCCGAAAGAATAGTTACAAACTGCCACGTTGGCGGGGTGGTTGGCCAGGTGATTTATGAAAACGGAGAGTAGGCTTTCATGCGGGGAAAGATTATAAAGGGCATTGCCGGATTCTACTACGTGGATGTGGTGGAATCCGGTCTTTATGAATGTAAGGCGCGGGGAGTGTTCCGCAAGGAAAAGATGAAGCCGCTGGTGGGCGACGTGGTGGAGATGGAAGTCCTCGACGAGGCGGAAAAGACGGGAAACATCGTGGCGGTGCTGCCACGCAAAAACGAGCTGGTTCGCCCGGCCGTGGCCAACGTCGACCAGGCTTTGGTCGTGTTCGCGGTGACGGAGCCAAAGCCGCATTTTAATCTGCTTGACCGTTTTCTCGTGATGATGGAACAAAAGGAAATTCCGGTGGTGCTCTGTTTTAATAAGGAGGACATCGCCACGGGGGCGCAGGCGGAAGAGCTGGCGAAGGTTTACCAGGCTTGTGGATACCCGCTTGTGTTTACCAGCGCAAAGCAGAAAGTGAACATAGAAAGTATAAAGTTGCTTTTGAAAGGAAAAACGACAGTGATTGCCGGGCCTTCCGGCGTGGGGAAGTCTTCCTTGATTAATTTGCTGCAACCGGCCGTGCAGATGGAGACGGGCGACATCAGTAAAAAGATTGCCCGCGGGAAGCACACGACGCGGCATTCGGAACTGATTGCCATAGACGGGGAATCTTATATCATGGACACGCCGGGCTTTAGCTCCTTGTACACCCGGGAGATGGAAAAAGGGGAATTGAAACGCTATTTTCGCGAGTTTGCGGCCTTTGAGGGGCATTGCCGTTTCCAGGGGTGCGTGCATTTGAACGAACCGGGTTGTGCGGTGAAAGAGGCCGTGGGGGACGGGATGATTCACAAGATACGTTACCGTGATTATCAGGAAATATACGCGGAGCTACAAGACAGGAAAAAGTATTAAAAGCTGAAAGACGCGGGGCGGAAGCGGGGAAGAGGAACGTATGGGATGGACGAAGCAACTGGAAAGAGGGATTGGGAGATGAAGAGAATCTTGTCACCGTCGATTTTGGCGGCAGATTTTAAGGTACTGGGGGAACAAATCAGGATTTGCGAGGAAAATGGCGCCGGGTATTTGCATTTTGACGTGATGGACGGCGTGTTCGTGCCGAGCATTTCTTTCGGGCTGCCCGTGCTGGAGTCGCTCAAGGGGGCGACGAATCTTACATTGGACGTGCACTTGATGATTGCGGAGCCGATTCGTTACGTCGAGGAATTTGCAAGGGCGGGGGCGGACATTTTGACGGTTCATTATGAGGCGTGTAAAAATTTGCAGGAGACGCTGGATATGATTCACGCTTGTGGCGTGAAGGCGGGCGTCGTCATCAATCCGGCGACCGGCGTGGAAGTGCTGCGGCCTTACCTACACCAGGCCGAGATGTTCCTCTTAATGTCGGTGGAGCCGGGGTTCGGCGGACAAGCGTTCATCCCGCATTCCTTTGATAAAATACGCACGTTGCGCGAGATGCTTGACGCGCGCGGGCTTGAGGCGGACATCGAGGTGGACGGCGGCATTTGCCATGCAAACGTGGGGGCGGTGCTCGGCGCGGGGGCAAACGTGATTGTCAGCGGGTCCACGATATTTCATGGGGACATCGCGAAGAACGTCTCGGGATACCTGGAACGGTTTCGGGAAGCGTGAGGGTCATTACGGTGTTTTTTGCAAGCGGCGAAGCGGGCGGGGCATGCCATGTGCACGTGTGCCGTGGGTAATAGAGCATGGGGGGGCTGCGGAGATGGCAATGGACAAGTATACGGTGATAGTGAGCGGCGGGGCGCTTGACGAGGATTTTGCCCTGCGGGTTTTGGGTGACGGGCATACTGAATTTATCATTGCGGCGGACGGCGGGCTTTTGTTTTTGTATAATCATGGCATCAAGCCCGATTACATCGTCGGTGATTTTGACAGCGCGCCTTCCGACGTGGTGTCATATTATCGGGAGCAGGTGAACGTGCCAATCCGGCAGTACGACCCGGTTAAGGATTTTTCCGACACGGAAATCGCGCTCCGCCTCTGCCTGAGCCTTGGCAGGAAGCGGATTATGATATTGGGTGGCACCGGGAGCCGCGTCGACCATGTCTGGAGCAACGTGCAGATATTGAAAATCGCGCTGGACGCGGGTGCAGAAGCCGTTCTTCTGGACCCCCACAACCGGATCCGGCTTTTGAAGCGTGGCATCACGCTGGAACGAAGCAGGGCGTTCGGTTCTTATTTTTCGGTGTTTCCGCTGGGGCCGACGGTGGAGTGTTTTTCCATCAAGGGAGCGAAGTACCCGCTTACGAACCACGCGCTGACACCGTATGACAGCTTGTGCGTCAGCAACGAGTACGCGGATGACGAGGTGGAAATTTCGTTCCCGGAGATGCTGGACAACGTTGTCGTGCTGATGGAGACGAGGGACTGAGGATGTTAAACAAGGGGGACACTTTTTGGTGATTTGCCATGATTTTTTCGTGGCAACCAAGAGAAATTAAGAGAGGTAAGGATAGAGTATGAAACTGGGGATTGTCGGTTTGCCGAATGTCGGCAAGAGCACATTATTTAATTCTTTGACAAAGGCGGGGGCCGAGTCGGCCAATTACCCGTTCTGCACCATCGACCCGAACGTGGGCGTGGTGGCGGTGCCGGACGAGCGTCTTGACGTGCTGGGGGAAATGTACCATACGCGCAAGATTGTCCCGGCGGCGATCGAGTTCGTCGACATCGCGGGGCTGGTGAAAGGCGCGTCCAAGGGCGAGGGCCTGGGCAACCAGTTCTTGGCCAACATCCGCGAGGTGGACGCGATCGTCCATGTGGTGCGCTGCTTCGAGGACGGGAACATCGTGCACGTGGATGGAAGCATTGACCCGCTTCGGGACATTGAGACGATTAATTTGGAACTGGTTTTTTCGGATTTGGAGATTTTGGAGCGGCGCATCGCCAAGACGACGAAAGTGTCGCGCAATGACAAGGCGGCGGCCAAGGAACTGGAGTTGCAGAAGCGTATCAAGGAGCACCTGGAAGAAGGCAGGATGGCGAAGAGCTTCACGACGGACGACGAGGACGAGATTGCCTGGATGGCGGATTACAATCTTTTGACCGCCAAGCCGGTGATTTTTGCGGCGAACGTGGCGGAGGACGACTTGGCGGACGACGCGGCCGCCAATGCGGGCGTGCAGGCGGTGCGCGGGTACGCGGCGCGGGAAGGGTGCGAGGTGTTTGTGGTCTGCGCCCAGATCGAGCAGGAAATTGCCGAGCTGGAAGATGACGAGAAGAGGATGTTCTTGGAAGACCTGGGGCTGTCCGAGTCGGGTCTTGAGAAGTTGATTAAGGCGAGCTACCGTTTGCTGGGCCTGATTAGCTACCTGACGGCCGGGGAGCCGGAGGTGCGCGCATGGACAATCAAGGCCGGGACGAAGGCGCCGCAGGCGGCCGGAAAAATCCATTCCGACTTTGAGCGGGGATTTATCCGTGCCGAGATCGTAAGTTATGACGATCTGATGGCTTGCGGGACGCACGCGGCGGCCAAGGAGAAGGGGCTGGTGCGCCTGGAGGGCAAGGATTACGTGGTACAGGACGGGGACATTATCTTGTTCCGCTTTAACGTGTGATACCAGGGTTCCAAGGCCATGTATGACATGCTTGTATGTCAATACATGACCTTGGAAGCCGCAAAACACTGAGAAGTAGCCATTTTCCAGAGGAAAACGAGCGGATTTGAGGTGTTTTACGGATTGTGGGAGCGCGTAGCAATCCGAGGGTATCATGGGGGGATTTTATTTTAAAAGGAGCAGCAGGCTATGCATTATGATATCAGCTTCCCGAATCTGGGGATTTACCTGGATCATGTGGGGAAGTCCATTTCTATATTTGGCTTCGAAATCGCCTATTATGGCATCATTATCGGTAGTTCGATGCTGATTGGGTTTTTATGGGCGTTCCATGACGCGAAGAAGAGCGGGCAGAACCCGGACGATTACTTGGACCTGGGACTGGCGGGAATCATTTGCGGGATTATCGGGGCAAGGATTTATTATGTCATTTTTTCGTGGGACATGTACAAGGACAACCTCTTAAACGTGTTTAACTTGCGCGAGGGAGGATTGGCCATTTATGGGGGCGTGATTGGAGCCGTGTTGGCCGTGCTGGTCGGCACGAAGATGAAGAAAATGAAGGTCGGCGTGGTATTCGACATGATGGCCGTGTTGATTTTAAACGGGCAGATGTTGGGACGCTGGGGCAACTTTTTTAACCGGGAGGTGTTCGGGGATTATACCGACTCGCTTTTGGCCATGCGTCTTCCGTTGGACGCGGTCCGTCCACGGGACGTGTCGGAACTGATGCTGCAGAACATGGTGGAAATCGGGGGGGTCAGCTACATCCAGGTGGAGCCGACGTTCCTTTATGAATCGTTGTGGTGCGCGGCGCTTCTGGTTCTCCTCGTGCTTTACCGCAAGCATAAGAAATATGATGGCGAGATTTTCCTGCTATACATGTTCGGGTACGGGCTGGGGCGCTTCTGGATTGAGGGAATCCGTACCGACCAGCTTTTGCTTCCCGGCATCGGATTCCCGGTGTCACAGCTCCTGGCGGCGGTAATTGTCATGGTGACCGCGGCGTTGATGGTATGGATACGGATGAAAAAGAGAAAGGACGCGATGCGTGACGCCGTCGGGAGCGGCGAAGAACATGGAAAAGGGCGCGTCGGGGAACGAAAGTAAGGAAGAAACGCGGCGGGAAACAAAAAAGAAGAACGCGGTGAAGAACGAGATGAAGGGCGAGACAAAGGACAAGGTGAAAGGCAAAACGAGAAATACGGCGAAGGGCAAGGCGAAGAACGCTGTGGAAGACCTGGGATTGGTTTATAAAGTCGTGATAGGTGTCGTGGCGGCAACGATTTTGGTTGCCGCTATTGTCGTGTCCGTAACGTACTGGAGGAAGTCGGTGCAGGAGGAGGAAGAGATAAGTGCCGGGATCCATTATCTTGAGGAGCTTGAGAAACAGGACATGGAGGCGATATCCGGGAATATCAAGACGATAAGGGACGAGCGGCTTTTGGACTTGGCCGATGCGGACGAGGGGGCGGTCTGGTCGGTGTTCGACGCCTTGAACGCCATGATTTTGGGCGACTCCCGCGCCGTGGGATTTACCCATTGGGAGTTCGTGGCGGAAGAGAGGGTGCTTGCCCATGGCGGTGGGAAGATTACGGATGTCGCGGAAGAATTGGAAGAGATAAAGGCGGTCAACCCGGAGCACGTTTTTTTGTGCTTCGGGCTCAACGACGTGGGCATCGGCTATTGGCCGGATCCGAAAGAATATGCGGCGGTCTGTGACGAGCAGATCCGCTTGTTGCAGGAAACGTTGCCGGACGCGACGATTTATTTGAACTCCATTCTCCCGGCGGTAGGTTCCGGATTGCAAAGGGATTCGGATTATCCGCGGATTGGCGAGTACAACGAGGCGCTACGGGCGATGTGTGCGGAGAGAGGCTATCATTTCATAGACAATACGCCGTTGGCCGAGGAACGGGTGGATTTATATGCGGAAGACGGCTTGCACATGGACGAGCATTTCTACAAGTATTGGGTGGCCAATATGTTGACAGAGGTGGATTGACGAATGATGGAGAAAACGAGGGAAAAATGGGGTTATAAAAAGTGGGGCTACATAAGGAACGGACTTGTCGTCCTATTGGTCTTGTTCGTCATCTTGGATTTGTGGGGCGGCCGCGGGGGCGACGCGGACATGGAGACGCTGGTGGCGGAAGTGACGAAGGCGGCCGGGATGGAGGGTGGCCGGCCTGCCGGCGCGAGAATGGTGAAGCGGTTTTACGGCCTGAACCCGGGTGATTATGAAAGCGTGGTATTGTATGCTCCGGCAGACAACATGGACGCGAGGGAACTGCTGATTGTGAAGCTTGCAACGCCTTCCCAGAGGGAGGAAGTGGAGAAGGCGGTTCAAGGAAGGCTCGACGTGCAGCTCGACAGTTTTGATGGTTATGGCGCGGAGCAGACGGCACTTTTGGAAGCGCACGTGTTACGGGCGAAGGGCGATTACGTGCTATATATCGTCCATGAACGCGCGGATGAGGCGGGGGCGGCTTTTGAGAAAGCGTTTCGGTAAAAAAGGTGCGTCGAGGGGGTAGGAGTCATGATTTTCAGCAGTATTTTTTTCATTTTTGTCTTTTTGCCGGTGGTGTTGGCAGTTTATTATTTGGTGCCGTTCCGATATCAGTTGAAGAACCTGGTGCTTTTATTGGCGAGCCTCGTCTTTTATGCGTGGGGCGAGCCCGTTTATGTGATTCTGATGCTGCTTGGCATCGGCATCAATTTTGCGGGTGGCCTGGAAATCGAGAATTACCTGCAATCCGGCCGGGAGCGGAACGCGAAGGTCGCGTGCATCGTTATCGTGGCGGTGGACCTGGCCGTCCTTGGATTTTATAAATATTATGGATTTGTGCTGGAAAATGTCAACGCGGTCCTGCCGTTTGACATTCCTTACCACGAACTCGCGTTGCCAATCGGGATTTCGTTTTATACGTTTCAGACGATTTCCTACATCATCGACGTGTATCGGCAGAAGGTGGGGGCACAGCGCAGTTTTATCACGTTCGGGGCGTACGTGTGCATGTTCCCGCAGTTGATCGCGGGTCCCATCGTGCGTTACAGCGACGTGGAAAAGCAGTTGGCGAAGCGGACGTTGTCCGTGGAAAAGTTCGGGGACGGGGCGATGTGGTTTTTGCGGGGGCTGGGCAAGAAGGTCTTGCTGGCGAACACCATGGGCAGCGTTTTTGATGCCATCATGGCGTTGGGGGCTGCCAACACGTCGGTCTTGACGGCGTGGATTGGCTGCTTCGCCTACACGATGCAGATTTACTTTGATTTTGGCGGGTATTCCGACATGGCGGTTGGATTGGGCAAAATGTTGGGGTTCGAGTTCATGAAGAACTTTGATTATCCTTACACGGCGAAAAGCGTCACGGAATTTTGGCGCAGGTGGCACATTTCCTTGAGCAGCTGGTTCAAGGAATACGTCTATATTCCCTTGGGCGGAAACCGCGGCGGGACGAAAAAAGCGGTCAGGAACCTCCTGGTGGTCTGGGCCTTGACCGGGCTGTGGCACGGGGCGGCGTGGAATTTTATTTTTTGGGGACTGTATTATGGCATAATTCTATGTGTCGAGAAATATATATTAAAAGAGGGATTGGCGAAATTGCCGGCCGTATGCCGGCATGTTTACACGATGGTGCTCGTCATGCTGGGATGGGTCTTGTTTTCATCCCCGACGCTGGGACGGGCCTTGTCGTATACGGGGACGATGTTTGGCATCGGCGGCAGCGGCGTGGCGGATGCCACTGGCTTGTATTTTCTTGGCACCTGCCTGGTGCCGGGCACCGTTTCGGCAATTTTGTGCGCACCGCTCGTATACAAGTGGATTCCTCGAATCACGAGGGCGAGGGAGTGGTACAAGCAGGTGGCCGGGGCGGTGATTTACATCGGCATATTTTTGGTTTCCACGGCGTACCTCGTGAACGCCACGTATAATCCGTTTTTGTATTTCAGGTTCTAAGGGGGCGCGAGCATGCGGCAGGATCAAGACGTGCGGCAGGAGCCGGCGAAGAGAAAAAAGAAAAAGGGCGGGCGGTTGTTTTACCGGATCATGGCGGCATCGTTTGCCGGCATCGTTTTGTTGTTTGCACTTGCCGGAATCGTGTTGCCGGACCGGGGATATTCTGAGGAGGAAAAGCGCGTGCTGGCCTCCTTTCCCGAAGCGAGCTGGGACGGCATCCAGAAGAAAGATTATATGGAAGACTTGGAAAGCTACGTTTCGGACCAGTTCGTGTTACGGGACGCGTGGATCCGTTTCAAGGTGCAGTGTGACCTGCTGGTGGGGAAGCGCGAATTCAACGGGATTTACCTGGGAAAGGACAAGTACCTGATACAGATTCCGGGGGAACCGGACGATGAAAACGTCGCCAGGAACATGCAGGCAATCAACCAGTTCGCGGGGCGGTATCCGGAACTTCGGGTTTGCATGATGATTGTGCCGAACGCGGCCTGCGTGATGGAAGAATATTTGCCGAAAGGGGCGCCGGTACGTGACCAGGAGAAGGACGTGGAGGATTTGAAGGGGCAGCTGGCGGAAAATATAAATTACATTGACGTGACGGCGTCCATGCGGGGGCATGTGCAGGAGGGGCTGTATTATAAGACGGACCACCATTGGACAAGCAAGGGCGCGCTGCGGGCGTTCGAGGCAGCGGCGGAAGGATTGGGAATCGAGAATCCGATTACCGATTATGAAGTTTACACGGTCACGAACGACTTTTCCGGGACGTTGTCTTCCAAAAGCGGATACCACAAAGTGAAGGATTCGATTCAGGTTTATGCGCCGAAGGGAACGGAAGTAAAATACTTGGTGACGGATTCGGACGACGTGAAGGAACGCCCGACGGTGTATGACAAGGAGGCGTTAAATGGAAAGGACCAGTACCAGGTGTTTTTCGGCGGCAACCACGCCCTCGTGGACATACGGACGACCAACCGGACAAGCAGGTCATTGTTGGTGTTCAAGGATTCCTATGCGAACTGCTTCGTGCCGTTCTTACTTCCGTATTATGACGAAATCATCATGGTGGATCCGCGATATTATTATGACAACGTGCAGATGCTGGTTTCAAATAAGAAGGTCACGGACGTGTTGTTCTTGTATAATATGGACACGTTCCTCGGCGACCGTTCCATCGCGGACGTGTTGGCGGGAGAGTGAGGGCGTTCCAAGGTTGTTATTTACGGGTGCCGCCCCTGAGGTCGTGAAACCGTTCGCCCTTGTACGTGAAAAGAAACAAAAAAGTCCGTTGGTTCTATGGACTTTTTTTCGATTTGGCGATATAATAGTTTTACATGTGAAAAAATACCATTTTGAGCCGGACAAGCGCGAAGTGCGGGGCGGCTCGCGGGTATTATGTATGGTCATGGTGTTTTATGGCCAAATATCATGCATTCAAACAAGGAGGAACAACAAATGGCAAGAAAAATGAAGACCATGGATGGTAACCAGGCAGCGGCCCACGTTTCTTATGCGTATACGGAAGTTGCGGCCATCTATCCCATCACCCCGTCATCCGTCATGCCGGAGCATGTCGATGAGTGGGCGACCGAAGGCAGGGAGAATATTTTTGGACAGACCGTACAAGTGACGGAGATGCAGTCCGAGGCGGGCGCGGCCGGGGCCGTGCATGGTTCCTTGTCCGCAGGTGCCTTGACGACGACGTTCACGGCATCACAGGGATTGCTTTTGATGATCCCGAACTTGTACAAGGTGGCGGGTGAGCAGCTGCCGGGCGTGTTCAACGTGTCCGCGCGTGCGTTGGCGAGCCACGCATTGTCCATCTTCGGCGACCATTCCGACGTTTATGCATGCCGTCAGACCGGAGCCGCGATGCTCTGCGAGTCGAGCGTGCAGGAGGTCATGGACTTGACGGCGGTCGCACATTGTGCGGCGCTTGAGGGCAAGCTTCCATTCATCAACTTCTTTGACGGGTTCAGGACTTCCCATGAGATTCAGAAGATTGAGGCTTGGGATTATGAGGATTTGAAAGACCTCGTGAACATGGATGCCATTGACGCGTTCCGTGCCCACGCGCTGAATCCGAACCATCCATGCCAGAGGGGTTCCGCGCAGAACCCGGACATCTTCTTCCAGGCGAGGGAGGCTTGCAACCCGTATTATGACGCGATGCCGGGCATCGTCCAGAAATACATGGACAAGGTCAATGAAAAGATTGGCACGGATTACAAATTGTTCAACTACTACGGCGCGGCGGACGCGGAGAGCGTCATCGTGGCGATGGGTTCCGCGTGTGACACCATCGAGGAGACGATTGACTACATGATGGCTTCCGGAGCGAAGGTCGGTGTCGTCAAGGTTCGCTTGTATAGGCCGTTCTGCGCACAAGCGTTGATTGACGTGATTCCGGACACCGTGAAGAGGATCAACGTCCTTGACAGGACGAAGGAGCCGGGCGCGATTGGTGAGCCGCTTTACCTTGATGTCGTGGCGGCATTGAAGGGCTCCAAGTTCGACGCGGTTCCGGTAAATTCCGGGCGTTACGGCCTTGGCTCCAAGGACACGACTCCGGCACAGATTGTGGCCGTGTTTGACAACAAGGATAAAAAGACGTTTACCATCGGCATCGAGGACGACGTGACGAACTTGTCCCTGGAGATAGGCGACGCGCTCGTTACCACGCCGGAAGGCACGATTAACTGCAAGTTCTGGGGTCTGGGTGCCGACGGCACGGTTGGAGCCAACAAGAACTCCATCAAGATTATCGGTGACAATACTGACATGTACGCGCAGGCTTATTTTGACTATGATTCCAAGAAGTCCGGCGGCGTGACGATGTCCCATTTGCGTTTCGGCAAGAAGCCGATTAAGTCCACCTACCTGATTCACAGGGCGAACTTCGTGGCCTGCCACAACCCGTCCTATATCGACAAGTACAACATGGTACAGGAACTGGTTGACGGCGGAACGTTCCTTTTGAACTGCCCGTGGGACATGGAAGGCCTGGAGGCCAATTTGCCGGGACAGGTAAAGGCGTATATTGCGAACCATGGCATCAAGTTCTACACGATTGACGGTATCAAGATTGGCAAGGAAATTGGTCTTGGCGGCCGCATCAATACCGTGTTGCAGTCGGCGTTCTTCAAACTGGCGGCCATCATTCCGGAGGAAGAGGCCATCGGGCTGATGAAGACGGCGGCGAAGAACACTTATGGCAGGAAGGGCGACAAGATTGTCCAGATGAATTACGACGCCATTGATGCCGGCGCGAAGCAGGTAGTGGAAGTGGCAGTTCCAGAGAGCTGGAAGAGTGCCGCCGACGAAGGACTGACCACCCCGCACGTGGAAGAGGGCGGCAGGAAGGACGTCGTCGACTTCGTGAAGAATATCCAGGCGAAGGTGAACGCGCAGGAAGGAAACACGCTTCCGGTATCCGCGTTCGTGGATTACGCGGACGGCTCCACCCCGTCAGGTTCTTCCGCATACGAGAAGCGCGGTATCGCGGTGGACATCCCGGTATGGAAGCCGGAGAACTGTATCCAGTGTAACCGTTGTGCCTATGTATGTCCGCACGCGGTCATCCGTCCGATGGCATTGACGGAGGAAGAGGCGGCGAAGGTTCCGGAAGGACAAGCCACATTGCCGATGACCGGTATGCCGGAGTTGAAGTTTGCCATCACCGTGTCCGCGCTTGACTGTACCGGATGTGGTTCCTGCGCGAACGTATGCCCGGGCAAGAAGGGCGAGAAAGCGCTCGTGATGGGCAACCTGGCCGAGAACGTGGGTGCGCAGAAGGGCTTTGATTTCGGCAGGGAAATCCCGGTGAAGCCGGAAGTGGTCGCGAAGTTCAAGGAGGCCACCGTGAAAGGAAGCCAGTTCAAGCAGCCGCTGCTTGAGTTCTCGGGCGCGTGCGCGGGTTGTGGCGAGACGCCTTACGCGAAGCTGATTACGCAATTGTTTGGCGAGAGGATGTATATTGCCAATGCGACGGGATGTTCCTCCATCTGGGGCAACTCCTCACCGTCCACGCCTTACACGGTAACGCCGGAGGGCAAGGGACCGGCCTGGTCGAATTCCTTGTTCGAGGATAATGCCGAGTTCGGTTACGGCATGTTGCTCGCGCAGAACACGATTCGTGAGAGATTGAAAGTGAAAGTGGCGAAATTGGCCGAGAGCGGGGACAACGAGGATGTCAAGGCCGCGGCCAAGGAATATATTGACACCTACGGATGCGGCGCGACGAACGGAACCGCGACGGACAAGCTGGTGGCGGCCCTGGAAGCTTGTGGATGCGGATGCCCGGAGAGGGCGGAGCTTCTGAAGATGAAGGACTATCTGGCGAAGAAGTCCCAGTGGGTATTCGGTGGCGACGGATGGGCGTACGACATCGGATTCGGCGGCGTTGACCACGTGCTGGCCAGTGGCAAGGACATCAACGTCATGGTATTCGACACCGAGGTTTACTCCAACACCGGCGGACAGTCCTCCAAGGCGACCAAGACCGGTGCGACCGCGCAGTTCGCGGCGGGCGGCAAGGAGACGAAGAAGAAGGATTTGGCGAGCATCGCCATGAGTTATGGCTACGTGTACGTGGCGCAGATTGCCATGGGTGCCGACTTCAACCAGACCGTGAAGGCATTGGCCGAGGCCGAGGCTTATCCGGGACCGTCGTTGATTATCGCGTACGCTCCGTGTATCAACCATGGCATCAAGAAGGGCATGAGCAAGGCCATGACCGAGGAAGCGTTGGCAGTGGAGTGCGGTTACTGGAACAACTTCCGTTACAACCCGGCGGCAGAGGGCAACAAGTTCACGCTCGACAGCAAGGAGCCGAAGATGGAAGGCTACCAGGAGTTCCTGGACGGCGAGGTACGTTACAACGCGCTGAAGAGGGCGAATCCGGAGAAGGCCGAGAGGCTGTTTGCGCAGAACGAGAAGGAAGCGGCCGAGAGGTACAGCTACCTGAAGAAGTTGATCGCGCTGTACGGCGAGGAATAAAAAGGAGATGGGCCGCGCCACGTTGGCGTGGGTGGCTCGCGATGAAAAGGACAAGTAAGGCATAAAATGAGCCGCCATGAGGCAGAATGTAAATGACATTCGTTTCATGGCGGCTTTGTTATAATTACGCTGCACTAGTGTTCAAAGGAGGTGCGTACCATGTGTACGGCGGCGACGTATAAGACAAAAGATTTTTATTTCGGGCGTACTTTGGATTATGAGTTTTCTTATGTGGACGAGGTGACGGTGACGCCACGCAATTTCCCGTTTCATTTCCGGCGGGCGGGGGATGTGCCAAGCCACTATGCGATAATCGGGATGGCGTACGTGGTAGATGGGTATCCGCTATATTACGACGCGGTGAATGAAAAGGGGCTTTGCATGGCGGGGCTGAATTTTGTCGGCAACGCGGCGTATATGGACGAGCGCGAGGGAAAGGATAATGTCACGCAGTTCGAATTTATCCCATGGATTTTGAGCCAGTGCGCGTCGGTTGCACAGGCGCGGGCGCTCCTTGGGAAAATCAATCTGGTCAAGATTCCGTTTAGTGACGAACTGCCGTTGGCCCAGCTGCATTGGATGATTGCGGACAAACGGGAAGCCGTCACGGTGGAATCGATGAAAGACGGGCTCCACGTGCACGACAACCCGGTGGGCGTGTTGACGAACAACCCGCCGTTTGCCGAGCAGATGTTTGCGTTAAACAACTACATGCATTTGTCCGTAAAGAATCCGCAGAACCATTTTTCGGACAAGCTGCCGTTGCATGCTTATAGCCGAGGCATGGGCGCAATCGGGTTACCGGGCGACCTGTCTTCCCAGTCACGTTTCGTGCGCGTGGCATTTGTCAGGCAAAATTCGGTTTCGGCAAATACGGAAGAGGCGGGCGTCAGCCAGTTTTTCCATATTTTAAATTCCGTGGACCAGCAGCGTGGGTGCTGCGAGCTGGACGGGGGCAAGTACGAGATTACGATTTTCACGTCGTGCTGCAATGCCGACAAGGGGATTTATTATTATACGACGTATGACAACCACCAGATTACGGCGGTGGACATGCACCGGGAACGGCTTGACGGTGATACGCTGGTGCGGTACCCGCTGGTGAAGGGCGAACAGATACATTGGCAGAATTGATAGGTGTCTTGACATCTGTCGTGTTCGGTGTTATACTGGCAGAGTGCAAATAAGAGCGTGAGTTGGCACGAAGCGAGGAGAACGACATGGATTTGGTGGGGATGGATGAGTTTTATGATGTCGTGGTGGTTGGAACGGGCGTGGCGGGTTTGTACTGCGCCTTGAGCCTTCCATCGCGTTATCGGGTGCTTTTGCTGTCCAAGGAAAAGGCGGACGAGAGCGATTCGTTCTTGGCGCAGGGCGGGATATGCATGCAGAGGGGCGAGGATGATTATCGCCCTTATTTTGATGACACGATGCGTGCCGGGCATTATGAGAGTGACCGGGAGGCGGTGGACTTGATGATTCGTTCGTCCAACATGATTATCCGTGACTTGATACGCCGGGGCGTGCGGTTCGAACGTGACAGGGCCGGGGCGCTATGTTTTACGAGGGAAGGCGCGCATTCGAGAGCCCGCATCTTGTTCCATGAGGACGTGACCGGGAAAGAAATCGCGCAGACGTTGTTGGACGCGGTGTGCCGGTGTCCGAATATCGAACTGAGGGAAGGCGTGACCCTGCTGGACTTCTTTCATGACGCGGATGCCTGCGGGGGCGTCATCGTGTCGGGGACGGATGAAAATCCATATTCGATTGGCGGGGAGGAAGACGGGGAACCCCGTGTCATCGGCGCGGGGGCGGTCGTGCTGGCATGCGGCGGCATCGGCGGGCTGTACGAGCATTCCACCAATTTTCCGCACATTACCGGAGATGCCATCGCCATGGCGTTGCGGCATGGCGTGGCCTGCGAGCATTTGGATTACGTGCAGATTCACCCGACCACGCTTTACTCCGGCGGGCCGGGGCGGCGGTTCCTCATTTCGGAATCGGTTCGCGGGGAAGGGGCCGTGCTCCTGGATCGGGACGGGCGGCGTTTTATCGATGAACTGCAGCCGCGGGACGTGGTCAGCGCGGCCATCCGGCGGCAGATGGAAAAGGACGGGACGGCGCACGTGTGGGAAGACATGCGCCCGCTGGGCGAGGATGTTTTACGCCAACATTTTCCGAACATAAGCCGCCATTGTGAGGAGGCGGGATATGATCCGCTTCGCGAACCCGTCCCGGTCGTTCCGGCGCAACATTATTTCATGGGCGGCATTAAGGTCGATTTGAGCGGCCGCACGAATTTGCCGAGGTTGTACGCTTGCGGCGAGACATGTTGCAATGGCGTGCATGGCCGGAACCGCCTGGCGAGCAATTCGCTTTTGGAATCGCTCGTGTTTGCCCAGCGGGCGGCCGACGACATCATGTTTGCAGAACCGCCCGATTTCCGTGGAAGCCGGCCCGATGTGGCACCGTACCGGGAGAAAGAGGCGTTGTTTGCGGCGTATCGTGACGAGGTGCGAAGGGCCGTCGGCGGCATCGGGGCTTCTACATAAATGGATGTTGTTTTTATGGTGAATAGGTTGGTTGGCAAGCGCTGGCATGCCGACATCCTGCCAATAGGCGGCAAGCCGACACGTGTTGTAAATAAAATTTTTTCCAGGAGGAAGAGTCATGAATGAAATTATGCGTCTTTTGAACGTGGATCCGTTGATTTTGCAGGCGTTGCGGGAGGACATGCCCGGCGAGGACGTCTCCACCAACGCGGTGATGCCGACAAGCCGTCCCGGGACGGTGGATTTGCTTGCCAAGCAGGACGGGGTCATTGCCGGACTGGACGTGTTCGCCAGGGTGTTCACGCTGCTTGACGCGGCCACGGAGGTTGAACTGCTTTGCAAGGACGGCGACACCGTGCGGCCGGGGCAAAAGCTGGCCGTCGTGCGGGGGGACATCCGCGTGCTCCTATCCGGGGAACGGGTCGCTCTCAATTACCTGCAGCGCATGAGCGGTATCGCCACATATACCCGCGAGACGGTCAAGTTGCTCGCGGGCAGCGGCATTACCTTGCTGGACACGCGCAAGACGAGCCCGAACAACCGTGTGTTTGAAAAGTACGCGGTGCGTGTGGGCGGCGGCGCGAACCATCGGGACAACCTTTCGGACGGCGTCCTTTTGAAGGATAACCACATTGGGGCCGCGGGTGGCGTTGGCAACGCCGTCAAAATGGCGAAGGCGTATGCGTCTTTCGTGCGCAAAATCGAGGTCGAGGTGGAAACGCTGGAGCAAGTGAAGGAGGCCGTGGAGGCGGGAGCGGACATCGTCATGCTGGACAACATGAGTGACGAGGACATGAAGGCGGCGGTCAAATGGATTGACGGGCGGGCCAGGACGGAGTGCTCGGGGAACGTCACGCGTGAGAATATCGGACGGCTGCGGGAAATCGGCGTGGACTACGTTTCCAGCGGGGCGTTGACACATTCGGCTCCGATTTTGGACATTTCCATGAAACATTTATGTCCCGTGGACGGGGAGGCGACCCCGTGACGGCAATCGAGCGGCGCGAGGAGATTTATCGGACGCTGTGCGCCGCAAAACGTGCCGTGCCCGCGCGGGAGCTGGCGGCCCGGTGCGGCGTCAGCCGACAGGTCGTCGTGCAGGACATGGCGGTCATCCGCGCGTCACACCCGGGTATCGTCTCGACCAATTACGGATATGTGCTGCAGCAGGCGGAGACGGGAAATTTGCGGGAATTCAAGGTATGCCATTTGCCGGAGCGGACCGAGGAGGAACTGAACTTGTTCGTGGATTATGGCGGCCATGTCAAGAATATTAGTATTTGCCACCGCGTGTACGGGCGTATCACGGCCGAGATGGACATTCATTCCCGCCAGGACGTGAGGGAATTTTTGCAAGCCATCAAGGGCGGTACTTCCACGGAACTTTCCACCGCCACGGGCGGTTATCATTACCATTTGGTCGAGGCGGCCACGAAGGAACGGTTGGACTTGATTGGGGAGGAGCTGCAAAAGGCGGGGTTCCTTGCACCCCTGCAGCCATGGGAGGAGACGGCCGGATGAGATGCTGCCGGGTGGCAGGCTACGGCAATTCGCGTATCGGTGCGAGAACGCTCTTGCATGTAGTGTATTAGGAAAGGATGCGATAGGATGAAGGTTCATGAGATTCAGAATGAGATTTTGCGCATGAAGCGCGAGAAGGACGTGTGCATCCTTGCCCACGCCTACCAGAGCCAGGACGTGTTGGAGGTCGCCGATTATGTCGGCGATTCCTACGGCCTCAGCAAGCAGGCGGTAAAGGATGAAAGGCAGGAAATCATCATGTGCGGGGTGCGTTTCATGGCGGAGACGTGTAAAATTTTGAATCCGCAGAAAACGGTGTGGCTGGCCAACCCGCTGGCCGGTTGCCCGATGGCAGAGCAGCTCGACCTTGCCACGCTGGAGGAACTTAAGAAAAAATATCCCGAATATGCGGTGGTTGCTTACATAAATACGACTTCCGAGCTGAAAACGGCTTGTGACGTTTGCGTGACCTCGTCTTGTGCCGTTCAGGTTTGTGCCAATCTGGAGAATGACAAAATCTTGTTCGTGCCGGATCCGAACTTGGGACATTTTGTGGCGCGGCAGCTTCCCGGCAAGACGTTCGCGTTTTATGACGGCGGCTGCCCGAGGCACAAGGCGGTGACGGCCGCGGACGTTCATAAGGCGCGCCGGGCGCACCCAAGGGCCTTGCTGCTCGCGCACCCGGAATGCCTGCCCGAGGTGACGGATGAGGCGGATTACGTGGGTTCGACGACCGGCATCATGGCACACGCGAAAAAGTCAGATGCACGGCAGTTCATCATTGCCACGGAGAACAGCATCGTGGAGCATTTGTCGTTCGAATGCCCGGACAAACGGTTCTATCCCTTGTCGGTTTCCTTGTCCTGCATGGACATGAGGGCGTGCACGCTGATGGACGTGTACCATTGCCTGCGAGGCGAGGGCGGGGAAGCGATGAACCTGCCGGACGAAGTACAAAAGGGGGCGGACCGCTGCCTGCGCCGTATGGTGGAACTGGGCGGGTGAAAATAAGTCCATCGCTCAAGCAGTGAAGCATTTCAAGGATGATGCGTCGTCATCATGTGAAAAACGACATCAGGCCATGGGACAGCATTTGTCCGATGGTCTCTGCCATGTAAGTGATATCTCCCGAAAAATCGCCGCGGTTGCATTCCTTTTGGAGTTCGAAGAGGGCTCCCGTCATGAGCAGGAAAATCCAACGCGTCTGCTCGGCGGTCAGCCCCAGCTCCATCCAGCGTGTGGCCGCCTTTTGCTGCGATTGGATTAGAACTTCGGTGAAGGCGTTGGGGGAGGCGTTCTTGTTGAGCAGGATGCAGGTGAGTTCGGGCCGGGAATGAACGGTGCGCAACACATTTTCCACGAAGCGGGTAATGTAGTTTCCCTGCAGGTCGTCTAAAATCGCGTCGTCCGGACGCAGTAAAAGCAATTTTTGCATGGCTTCCTGCTCCAACTCTTGCTGAAGGGCGAAAATGTCCTGGTAGTGCAGGTAAAAGGTTCCACGGTTGATGTCGGCGCTCGCGCAGAGTTCCTTGACGGTCACCCGTTGTTCGGGATTGGCAAGCAGTAAGAAGATATAGGTTTTCTTGATGATTTCCTCGGTATATTTTGTTTTTCGGTTTTGTTTCATGACGCGAAGCCCCCTTGTTTGAAGATATAGTTGTTGAAAACAGTACTCAACATAAAGTCTTTTCGTGTTCATTTCATGACGCATTTTCCCAAAGTGTTTATTGTAATGTACGTTCCCTCATTATATAATGGAAGAAATAAAAAATCAACACAGTGTTGATTGAATAAGGAGGTTGTGCTGAAAAATGGGAACAAAGTACGAGGCGGTATTTTCCCCGCTGCAGATTGGCAATCTTACCATCAAGAACCGGGTGCTGATCGCGCCGATGGAAGGCACGGAGATGGTGGACTGGCTGGTGGGCTGCAAATTTAACGAAAAGGTGCATGATTATTATATCGAGCGGGCGAAGGACGGCGTGGGCTTGATGATACCGGGCATGGTGCCGATTCGCAGCATGATTCGTAACAAGTGGCTGCACAAGAACCCGAAGGTGTTCGAGCCGGTGAAGCCGCTTTTGGACGAGGTGCACCAGTATGGGACGAAGGTGTTTTTCCAGTTGGGCATTTTTTCCGGGCGCAATTTCACGATGCCCACGCAGACGGCGAAGCTGGTGGACAACAAGGTGTTGGGGTTCCTTGCCAAGCCCTTGATTAACATGGACGCGAACCTCGTGTCGGCGGACGAGGGGGTTCCCAACGTCTTTATGCCGGAGTACAAGTGCCGGGCGCTAAGGGCCGAGGAAGTGGAGGAACTGGTAAATGCTTATGCGCAGTGCGCCCTGCTCTGTAAAAATGCCGGGGCCGACGGCGTGGAGGTGCACGCGGTGCACGAGGGTTATTTGATGGATCAGTTCACGTTGCCGTATTGTAACCATAGGACGGACAAGTACGGTGGAAGCTTCGAAAACCGTTACCGCTTTCCGGTGGAGGTCATACGGGCAATCAAGGAAAAATGCGGCGAGGATTATCCGGTTTCCTTGCGTTACAGCGTGACCAGCAAGACGATTGGCTTCAACGTGGGGGCCGTCCCGGGCGAGGAATTTGAGGAAGCCGGGCGGACGATGGAGGAGAGCGAGAGGGCCATTAAGCTCTTGGAAGAAGCGGGCGTGGACATGTTCAATTGTGACAATGGAACGTATGACGCTTGGTTCTGGGCTCACCCGCCGGTGTACATGCCGTTAAACTGTAATCTGGAGGACGTGAAACATATCAGCAAATTTACGACGAAGCCGGTCTATTGTGCGGGAAGGATGCAGATGGATGCGGCGGAGGCGGCCATCGCGGCGGGAGATATCGCGGGCGTGGCCATCGGGCGGCAGTTCTTGTGCGATGAAAGGTTTTTGACAAAAGTACGGGAAGGACGGGAAGAGGAGGTGCGCCCGTGTATTTCCTGCCACAGCGGTTGTCTGCCGGTGGCCACGTATAAGGGCGCGGGCGTGGAAATGGACATGGCGCAGCATTCCGACCCGCGCATGTGCGCGCTCAACCCATACACGTTCTGCGAGAAAAAGTACGCGGTGCGCAAGATGGCCAATCCGAAGAAGATTGCCATTCTCGGTGGCGGCATCGGCGGCATGGAGACGGCCATCCAGGCGGCAAGGCGCGGCCACAAGGTGGATTTGTATGAGAAGAGCGACAAACTAGGCGGGGCGTTTATCGCGGCGGCGGCCCTTTCGTTCAAGGAAAAGGACAAGGAGCTGCTGGAATGGTATGCGCGGGAACTTGAAAAGACCGATGTGAGCGTCCATATGAATACGGAAGTGACCGACTTAAGCGGTTTAGGGGCGGATGAAATCGTCATTGCCACCGGCGCGAAATCGCCGAGGAGGCTGCAAGTTCCGGGCGCGGAGAGAGCCATTGACGCGATTTCCTACTTGATGGATCAGACCCGGGTGGGACAGAAGGTGGCAGTCATCGGCGGCGGCCTGACCGGTTGCGAGATCGCTTACGAACTGGCCTTGCAGGGGAAGGAACCCGTCATCGTGGAAATGCTTGACGACCTGGTGAAGGTGCTTGGCGTGTGCGCGGCCAACTCCAACATGCTACGCGATTTGATGCGTTACTACAAGGTGCCGGTATATTTGGAGAGCAAGGTGAAGGAAATCAGGGAGATGAGCGTCGTGCTGGAGACGAAGGACGGCGAGGTGGAAATCTCGGCGGACAGCGTGATTACGTCGATTGGATATGTCGCGGGCAGCCCGTTTGACGACAAGGCGGGCGAGCACGTACATATTATCGGTGACGCGGCCAAGGTGGGGAACCTAAAGAGCGTCATTTGGGGCGCGAATGATTTGGTGTTGAAATTGTGAAATTGATTTACAAAATGGGGCTGTCGGGTAATGCGGAAAACCCACAATATATGGTGGCAAATCCAGATGCGCCACGGCATATATCGTGGGCCTGCAGTCATTACCCGACAGCCCCGTCGTTTGTCACATGATATCACTTGATGTTCAGGAAAAATCCCTCATAAATTCCTACCGGCACGTCATCACCAAAGGAATATTCTTCCATATTGTCATGTTCAAAGTCATATACCGTCACGATTCTTTTATCCGGGTCAACAATCCAATAATTACGGACGCCCGCCGCGTGGTACTTGAATAGTTTTTTGTAGCAATCCATCTTTCGGCTGCTTGGCGAGACAATTTCGATAATCCAATCCGGTGCGCCGACACAGCCCTTGTCATTCAGTTTGCTTGAATCGCAAATAACGCTGATGTCCGGCTCGACGTAAGTTTTATTATCCGCATTTAGGAACACGGCGAATGGAGCTAAATATATCTTGCAGCCGCCATTTTTGGAATCAATATAATCGGCTATTTTTCGAGATAATGAAAAAAGGATGTCCTGGTGCTTCCTGCTTGGCGGTGCCATATAATAAATATTGCCATCCATTAGTTCGGCTCGTTCGCCGTCTGGCAAAGCGTAAATATCCTCTATCATATAAGCTCGTTCTTGCTTCAAAGCGCTCATTGCATTACCTCCTGAAAACGTATTTGTTTGCCAGTGCAAACCTGCCGTTACAGTCTACATCTACGTGGGCATCGGTCGGGTTTGAAAAGAAATCCGTTGTTATACCGCAATTTGGGGTTTTTACAGTAAGTATTATAAGGTATCCGCCCTGAAAATACAATGGGAAATGCATGAATGGTGGTTTCGGGTACATCATGCCATGCGAGCCATGGCGGCCCAAGGGCATCAGGAGTTTTCGCGCTTCCATGAATTGAATTTGCCAAAAACAAAAGTAAATGCATTTCAGTGCAAATACTTGATTTTTTTGAAGGTTTATGCCATACTAGAGGCAATTGGAGGGCGGCAAACGAAAAGACCTTCCCAGTGCGCACACCGTTCAGGCATATGTGAACGCACTGCTTGAAGGCTGACGCTACCTAATAAGAGTGGGTGATGAACTTCTCAGATATTGGCATTGGAAACCGTCTGGTGGAATTGGGATATCATTTTGACGTAAATCGGTTTTTCGGTCACGACATTTCCGAAAAGGTCTAAAATCGACCTTGGAATTCCCCGCATTTTTTGTTAAAATAGGTGCAAAGAGGAGGAATGTATTATGCATAAGTACATCATGGCCCTGGATTCGGGCACGACGAGCAATCGTTGCATCTTATTTAATGAAAAGGGAGAAATCTGCAGCATGGCGCAGAAGGAGTTCACGCAGCATTTTCCGCAACCGGGCTGGGTGGAGCACGACGCGTCGGAGATTTGGTCCACGCAACTTGCGGTGGCCCGCGAGGCTATGAACCAGTTGCAGGTGTCGGCGGCGGACATCGCGGCCATCGGCATCACCAACCAGCGCGAGACGACAATCGTGTGGGACAAGAATACCGGGGTGCCGGTTTACCACGCCATCGTCTGGCAGTGCCGCCGCACCTCGCAGTATTGCGACAGCCTGAAAGAAAAGGGGCTGACGGAAGAGTATCGGAAAAAGACGGGGCTGGTGATAGACGCGTATTTTTCCGCCACGAAGGTGAAATGGATTTTGGACAACGTGGAGGGCGCAAGGGAGCGCGCGGAGCGTGGAGAATTATTATTCGGGACGGTGGAGACATGGTTGATTTGGAAGCTGACCAAAGGCGCGGTACATGTCACGGATTATTCGAACGCGTCCCGCACGATGCTGTTCAATATCAACACGCTGCAGTGGGACGACGAGATATTGCAGGAACTGGGCATTCCGAAGTGCATGCTGCCGCAGGCGAAGCCTTCCAGCGAGATTTATGGGGAGAGCGACCCGACGTTTTTTGGCGGGCGGATTCCGATTGCCGGGGCGGCGGGCGACCAGCAGGCGGCACTGTTCGGGCAGACTTGTTTTGAGAAGGGAGAGGCGAAGAATACATACGGGACGGGATGTTTCCTCTTGATGAACACGGGAGAGCAGCCGGTATTTTCCGAAAACGGGCTTGTGACGACGATTGCCTGGGGCATGGACGGGAAGGTCACGTATGCCCTGGAGGGCTCCATTTTCGTGGCGGGGGCGGCCATCCAGTGGCTTCGGGACGAGCTGCGGCTGATTGACAGCGCGTCCGACACGGACTACATGGCGCAGAAGGTGAAGGACACGAACGGCTGTTACGTCGTCCCCGCTTTCACGGGACTGGGCGCGCCGCATTGGGACCAGTACGCGAGGGGAGCCATCGTGGGATTGACGCGGGGCGTGAATAAATACCATATCGTGCGGGCAACATTAGAATCATTGGCCTACCAGGTCAATGACGTGCTGGGAGCCATGAAGGCGGACTCCGGCATCGAGCTGGCGGCCTTGAAGGTGGACGGCGGGGCAAGTGCCAACAATTTCCTCATGCAGACCCAGGCGGACATCAGCAACGCACCGGTCAACCGCCCGCGGTGCGTGGAGACGACGGCGATGGGCGCGGCCTATCTGGCGGGTTTGGCGGTCGGGTATTGGAAGGGCAAGGAAGACGTCGTCAAGAATTGGGCGATTGACCGTACGTTCACCCCGGCGATTCCGGAGGAGCGGAGAAATGAAATGATTCTCGGGTGGAACAAGGCGGTGGCATGTTCTTATGGCTGGGCGAAAGAGGACTGACGGCAAGGAGATTGACGACAAGATAATTGGCGATGAGTGCATGAACAGTAAGGGGATTGACGGTAAGGGGATTGATGATAAGGGGAGTGGCGATGTTTGGTTACGTTACGATTTGTGAACCGGAGTTGAAAATGAAGGACTGGCGCAAGTACCGCGCGTATTATTGCGGACTGTGCCGGTCCCTGCGGAAACGGCACGGACATGTCGGGCAATTGACGTTGTCTTACGACATGACGTTTGCCGTGGTTTTATTGACGTCGCTGTATGAAATCAAGACGGAAGAAGTCTCGTGCCGTTGCAAGACGCATCCCGTGAAAAAGCAGAAAATGCTGCAAAACGAGATTGCGGATTATTGCGCGGACATGAACGTTCTGTTGTCGTATTATCATTTGCGGGACAATTGGGAGGACGAGAAAAAGGTAAGCGGCCTGGCGGGCAGCGTGGCGCTCGGGAGGAAGGCGAAGAAAATCGCGGAACAATATCCCCGGCAGAGCGGGGTGATTGAAGAAGAATTAGGGAAGCTGGCGGCGTATGAGGCGGCGGACAGCCAGAACATTGACGAACCCGCGGGGTGTTTCGGGCGGTTGATGGCGGAAATGTTCGTGTATAGGGAAGACGAGTGGGAAATGTCGTTGCGCCAAATCGGGTTTTATCTTGGAAAATTCATATACATCATGGACGCCTACGAGGACTTGGAAAAGGACCTGCAGAAAGGATGCTACAATCCGCTGCGCGCGCTGCATGAGGAATGCATGCGGGGAGAGGCGGCAGTGGGCGAAACGTGCGCGGATGAAAGGGGAAGCCGGGAGACGGCACACGAAGCGGTCGCGGATGAAAGGGGAAGCCGGGAGACGGCGTTGGAAAGTCAGATGGGCGAATATGATAGGCGTTGCCATGACATGCTGTGCATGATGGTGGCCGAGTGCAGCGCGGCGTTCGAGCGGCTGCCGTGCTTGTGGGACGTTGACATCTTGCGCAACATCCTCTATGCGGGCGTGTGGGTGAAGTTTTTGAAAATGCGGGAGGCCAAAAATTCAGGAAATCTTTAAGAATTTGTATGGACTTTTTTATAGATTTCGTTTAAGATGATATCATCATTTACAATATAGAAAAGGGGAGTACCATGTCAAGTAAAAATCCTTATTATGTGTTGAGAATATCGCGTGACGCGTCGGACGACGAGGTGAAGAGGGCATACCGTGAGTTGAGCAGGAAGTATCACCCGGATGCCAACGTGGACAATCCGTTGGCGGATTTGGCGGAGGAGCGCTTCAAGGAAGTGCAGGAGGCCTATGACCAAATCATGAAGGAGCGCGAGGACGGCTCCGGGCAGGGGGCGTACCAGTATGACGGCAGTTACCAGAATGATTCCCATGGGAAGGATGACCCGCGTATGCAGTCGGTTTACACGTACATGAACGCCAGGCAGTACCGGGAGGCGTTAAACGTCTTGAACAGCATCCCGGGGCGCAACGCGCAGTGGTACTACATGAGTGCGGTGGCAAACGCAAACCTCGGGAACAACGTCATGGCGCGCGACCAGGCGGCGCAGGCGGTTTCCATGGAGCCGAACAACCCGCAGTACAGGCAATTCTTGAGCCAGCTGCAGTGGAACGGGCGGCGTTACCAGACGACCCCGTACGGCGGGAACTTTGGCAGTCACAATGATTCTTGCGGGACGGGCAACATTTGTTGCGATTTGTGGTGCGCGGACACGTTGTGCGAATGTATGGGAGGGGACTTGTGCTCATGCATCTAAACGCGAAAAAAATGGCGGTTTCCGGCCTGATGCTGGCATTGACCGAGGCCTGCATATTGGCCGGGAGCGTTTTGGAAACGAACACGTTGTTCTTGTTGGCGGCGGCCTCCTATTTCGTGGGAATCGTCAAGCGGGAGTTCGGGTCGCGGGTGGCGGCGGCCTTCTATCTTGCGGGCGTGTTGTTAGGTTTCATCGTGAGCCCGAACAAGATGTACGCACTGACTTACGCGGCGATGGGGCTTTACATTTTGCTGATTGAGATTGCTTGGGAATGGATGGGAAGGACGGTCACCGAAGAGACGGCGGGAAAGTATGGAAAGCTTTTTTGGGCGGTGAAATACGCGGTATTCAACGTTCTATATATTCCGGCGGTCTTGCTGATGCAGGAGTTTTTGTTCGGACGGCGGTTGGGCGCGCTTGTATTGGCCGCCGTGCTCCTGGCTGGGCAGGTCGGCTTGTTTTTCTATGATTACGCTTATGGTTACGTGCAGAGAGAACTATGGGGCAAGTTGCGTGGGCGTTTTTTGGATTGAGCGCGCGGATGGCCTTTGGGCTGAGCTGATCGCGAGAGAGACTTTGAAAATAGGGCGGAAACCACGCTTTGGCGGACGAGGCCGGGGCGCGGTTTTTTTGAGGACAAAAGGATGAAGGCAAAAGTGGACTTATATATGGCCCCGTTAGAGGGCGTCACGGGGCACGTGTTTCGCTCCACGTATTGCGAATGCTTCGGAAACGTGGACAAATATTTCATTCCCTTTATCAAGCCGAACCAGAAGGGACACTTAAGTTCCAGGGAGCGGCAGGACGTCCTGCCGGAAAATAACGCGGGGATGTATGCCGTGCCGCAAATCTTGACCAATTCCAGCGAGGATTTTCTGCGCACGGTTCACAAAATGAAACAATACGGTTATGAAGAAATCAATTTCAATCTTGGCTGTCCGTCCAAAACGGTGATTTCCAAAGGACGGGGGGCCGGTTTTTTAGCTTACCCGGAAAAACTGGATTCTTTTTTGTATGAAGTATTCTCCCACGTGGACGTGGCGGTATCCATAAAGACGCGGATTGGCAAGGAGCGGCCCGAAGAATTCGCGCGGTTGTTGGAAATTTATAACAGATATCCGTTGAAGGAGCTAATCATCCATCCGCGCGTGCAGACGGACTTTTACGCCAACCGTCCCAACCTGGAAGTGTTTGCCGACGCGGTGGAAAATAGCCGTAACCCCGTGTGCTATAACGGCGACATTTTCACGTTGGAAGACTATAGGCGGATAACGACGGCGTTTCCAGGCGTGGAACGCATGATGCTGGGCCGTGGGCTTTTGAAAAATCCGGGACTGGCAAGGCGGATTCGCACCGGACAGCCACTGGACAAGCGGACGCTTCGCCTGTTCCACGACCGGTTATATGAACGATATGCGGCGATATTGTCCGGCGAGAAAACGATTTTGTTTAAAATGAAAGAATTATGGAGCTTTTTGGGTCCGATATTTACCAATCATGAAAAATATGCGAAGAAGATAAACAAGGCGCAGCGGTGCGCGGCTTATGAAGAAGTGGTGGAGAGGCTGTTCGTGGAGCAGGAATTGTCATGATATGGTTACAATCCGCGGCCTAACCGGCCGTGGATTGTCGACCTTGCATGGAAATTGCGCGGAAATTGGCGGTTTGGAAAATCGTTGAATACATGTAAAAGAGTGCAAGGTCGTGATGGTGAAAGAAAGTCTGGAAAAGTAGTATATTTCCCCTTGGATCCCACATATATTTTTGGAAAGAAATATATGTGGGGTTTTTAAAATGCAGGAATTGATGATTCACATTATGGATACCTACGGTTATCTGGGAGTTTGTTTCCTGATTGCCATTGAAAATATCTTCCCGCCGATTCCGTCCGAGGTGATTCTTACGTTCGGGGGATTCATGACGACTTATACGAGGATGAACGTGCCTGGCGTGGTGATATTTTCCACGTTGGGTTCGACGATTGGCGCACTGGTCTTATATTGGGTAGGCTTGTTCCTCACGCCCGAGAGATTGGCGCGTTTTTCCAATAGCAAGCTATTTAAATGGCTTGGTTTTGACAAGGAAGAGGTGGAGCGTTCCATGCGGTGGTTCGAGCAGAAAGGCAAGAAGGCGATTCTGTTCGGGCGATGCGTGCCCATCATCCGCAGCCTGGTCTCGGTTCCGGCGGGAATGGCACAAGTGCCAATGCCGATTTTTTTGTTCTACACGGTAATCGGGAGCACGGTGTGGAACATCCTGCTGGTGTCGCTGGGGGCCTTGCTGGGTGCGTCATGGGACACCGTGCTCGTCTATCTGGAGCAATACGCGGCGGTCATACGCGTCCTGTTGGTTGGCGGGGCGGTAGTCTGGATTGTACATAACATTATGACGAAATTGTCTAATAAAACATCTTGAAGATATGCGTGAAATCCCATATAATGATGATACCAGGGTTTAAAGGCCATGGACGACATGCTGGCATGTCGATACATGACCTTGGAACCCGCAAAACACCGAAAAGTAGCCATTTTCCGCAGGAAAATGAGCGGATTTGAGGTGTTTTACGGATTGCGGGAGCACAAAGTGCGTGGCAATCCGAGGGTATCATGTGGTTTAAAGGCCATGGATGACATGCCTGCATGTCGATACATGACCTTGGAACCCGCAAAACAAGTGAAAAGAGGGATTGGTATGTACGATGTCATTATTATCGGGGCGGGTGTGAGCGGCAGCGCCATCGCCCGGGAACTGTCACGTTTCAGGGGCAGGTTTTGCGTATTGGAGAAGGAGGAGGACGTCTGCTGCGGGACTTCCAAGGCCAACAGCGGCATCGTCCATGCGGGGTATGACGCGATGCCGGGCAGCCTGATGGCGAAGCTAAACGTCCAGGGCAACCGGCGGATGAAGGCGTTGTCCGGGGAACTGGACTTTCCGTTCCGGCAATGCGGGTCGTTCGTGGTTTGTACGGAAGCGGACGCGATGCCGAAATTGCGCGAGTTGCACGAACGGGGCGTGAAAAATGGCGTGGAAGGGTTACGGATTCTGCCGAGGGAAGAGGCCTTGGCGATGGAACCCAATTTGTCGGACGACGTGGTGGCGGTGCTTTTCGCGCCGACGGCGGGCATCGTCTGCCCGTTCGGATTGAACATCGCCCTCGCGGAAAACGCCTGCACGAATGGCGTGGAATTTTATTTTGACACGCGGGTGCAGGAAATCAGGAAACAAGAGGAGGGATTTTCCATAAAGACTTCCAAAGGAGATTATGAGACCCGCTACGTGGTAAACGCGGCGGGTGTTTACGCGGACATGTTCCACAACATGGTCAGTGAGGAAAAGATTTGCATCACCCCGCGCAAGGGTGAATATTTTTTACTGGACAAAAGCGCGGGCGGACATGTCACGCGCACGATATTTTCCCTTCCGGGCAAGTATGGAAAGGGAATCCTCGTCACGCCGACGACCCATGGAAATCTGTTGGTGGGGCCGACGGCGACGGACATTTCGGACAAGGAAGGGACGGACACGACGGCGGACGGCATGGCGGCCATTCGCGAAAAGGCGGGGGTCAGCGTGAAAAACCTGCCGCTTCGAAGCGTGATTACCAGCTTTTCCGGGTTGCGCGCCCACGAGGACGGGCATGAATTCATCATCAAGGAAGTGGGGGACGCGCCCGGGTTTATCGACTGTGCGGGCATCGAGTCGCCGGGACTGACGAGCGCGCCGGCCATCGGCGTGATGGTGGCGGACATGCTCAAGGGCAAGTTGGACTTGCAGGAAAATCCCGGTTTTGTGCCAAGGCGGACGGGGATATTAAATCCCGCGCTTTTGACGGCGGAGGGGCGAAACCGCCTGATCGCGGACAAGCCAGCTTATGGCAATATCATTTGCCGCTGTGAAATGATTTCCGAGGGGGAGATTTTGGACGCGGTTCATAGGCCGCTTGGCGCGAAGTCGTTAGACGGCGTGAAGCGCAGGACGCGCGCGGGCATGGGCAGGTGCCAGTCGGGATTCTGCTCGCCGCGGACGATGGAAATTTTGCATCGGGAACTTGGAATTGGGATGGAAGAGTTGACAAAGAGCGGCGGTGGTTCTAAAATGATTACCGGGGGCAGGAAGGAGGCGGCACTATGAAGCGGTATGATATCGTGATTATCGGCGCGGGTCCGGCGGGGCTTGCGGCCGCGGTGGCGGCCTTCGACGATGGGGCTCGAAGCATTTTGGTTTTGGAGCGTGACCGCGAGGCGGGGGGCATTTTGAACCAGTGCATCCACAACGGGTTCGGCCTGCACACGTTCAAGGAGGAACTGACGGGGCCGGAGTATGCGGACCGTTTCGTCCGGCAGGCGGGGGAGCGGGGCATAGAATGCCGCCTGAACACGATGGTGATGGACATTGGCGCGGAGCCGGGCGCGGCACCGGACGCCCACCCGATGAAATATGTGACGGCCATGAGCCGTGAGGACGGGCTGTACCAGGTTGCCGCGCGCGCGGTCATCCTGGCGATGGGCTGCAGGGAACGCCCGCGCGGGGCGCTCAACATCCCCGGATACCGCCCGGCCGGCATTTATTCGGCGGGGACGGCGCAGCGGCTGGTCAACATGGAAGGATATTTGCCGGGAAAGAAGGTCGTGATTCTCGGTTCCGGCGACATCGGGCTCATCATGGCGCGGCGCATGACGTTGGAGGGCGCGAAGGTGCAGGTGGTGGCGGAACTGATGCCGTATTCCGGCGGCTTGAAGCGAAACATCGTCCAGTGTCTTGATGATTATGGGATTCCGTTGAAGCTAAGCCACACGGTCGTGGACATTCAGGGGAAGGAGCGCGTGGAGGGCGTGACCATTGCCAGGGTGGACGAGAATCGGCGGCCGGTTGCCGGGACGGAGGAGACGTATGAGTGTGACACGCTGCTCCTGTCCGTGGGACTTATCCCGGAGAACGAGCTTTCCGCCGGGTTGGGCGTGGAATTAAGTCCTGTCACGTCCGGCCCGGTCGTCAATGAGAGCCTGGAGACGAACGTGGAGGGTGTTTTCGCTTGCGGGAACGTCCTGCACGTGCATGACCTGGTGGACTTCGTATCGGAAGAGGCGGCGCTGGCGGGGAAAAATGCCGTCGCCTACGTCAGGCGGCTGGAAGCGGCGGAAGGCGGCGCGGGTCAGGCGGCACGGGACGAAGCGGAAGGTGGCGCGGGTCAGGCGGCACGGGACGAAGCGGAAGGCGGCGCGGGTCAGGCGGCACGGGACGAAGCGGAAGGTGGCTCGGATTCGGTGGAAGATGCCGTAAAATCGGCGGATAACGAGTCGGCCGTGGTGGAAATCAGCCCGCGGTCCGGCGTCCGTTATACCGTGCCATCGCACATTCGCATGTCGCACATGCAGGAGGAACAAGTGGTTCGTTTCCGCGTCGGCGACGTGTATAAAAATTGCTTTATCCGTGCATATTTGAATGGCAGGCAAATCGTGTCAAGGAAGCGTCCGGTCATGGCGCCCGGCGAGATGGAGCAGTTAAAGTTAAAGAAGGGGCAGTTGCTGGAATACATGGAGCCGGGGACGGACTCGTATTGTCTGGAAATCAAGGTGGAGGAAAAATAATGAACAAAAGACAATTGATTTGCATCGGTTGCCCGTTGGGCTGCCAGATGGAGGCGGAACAAAACGAGGGTGGAGAAGTCGTGTCCGTAAAGGGAAATACCTGCCCGCGCGGGGACGCCTACGCGCGCAAGGAATTGACTTGTCCCACCCGCATCGTGACCTCGACCGTCCGCGTGGAGGGCGGCGCGCGGCACATGGTGCCGGTCAAGACGAAGGAGGACGTTCCCAAGGAAAAGATTTTTGACTGCATGGAGGAAATCCGAAGACTGGCCGTGACGGCTCCCGTCGCCGTCGGGGACGTGTTATTGGCGGACGTCGCGGGAACCGGCGTGGCTCTGGTGGCGACGGGAAACGTTGCCGCCGGGTGAGCCGCATCTCCGTATGGGAACAAAAATCCGGCCATTACATTAGTTACCTAATTAAAGAAAGGAAATGAAAATCAAATGAACATGGAAAAGTTACAGGCGTACGAGTTGCTTCAAAGCGGGGACTTGACGGACATCAAGTCAAAAGGGACGTTGTTAAGGCACAAGAAGAGCGGTGCCCGCATCTTGTTGGTTGAAAATGATGATGAAAACAAGGTGTTCACGATTGGGTTTCGCACCACGCCGCACGACAGCACCGGCATTGCCCACATCATGGAGCACTCGGTGTTGTGCGGCTCGAAGAATTTCCCGATAAAGGATCCGTTCGTGGAACTGGTCAAGGGTTCCTTAAACACGTTTTTAAACGCGATGACTTATCCGGACAAGACGGTTTATCCGATCGCGAGCTGTAACGACAAGGATTTTCAGAACCTGATGCACATTTACATGGACGCGGTGTTTTACCCGAACATTTACCGGCATGAGGAGATTTTCCGCCAGGAGGGCTGGAGCTATAACTTGGAGTCGGCGGAGGACGGGCTTTCCTATAACGGGGTCGTGTACAACGAGATGAAGGGAGAGTTTTCTTCGCCGGAGAGCGTGATGGAACGCCTGAACATCCACTCGCTGTTCCCGGACACGACGTATTCCTACGAGTCGGGCGGGGATCCGGACGTGATTCCCGAGCTGACGTACGAGAAATTCCTGGATTTCCATAGGACATATTACCATCCGTCCAACAGTTACATTTATCTGTACGGCGACATGGACATGGAGGAGAAGCTTCTCTGGCTTGACAAGGAATATTTGTGCAAATTCACGAATATTTCGGTGGATTCTGAAATCGGTTATCAGGAGCCGTTTGACGCGGTGAAGGAAATCGAGGAGACGTACTCCATTTCCAGCGGGGATTCGGAGGAGGAAAACACGTTCCTTTCTTATAACAAGGTAATTGGAACCAGCCTGGACGAGAAGTTGTACCTGGCGTTCCAAATCCTGGATTATGCGTTGTTGTCCGCGCCGGGCGCGCCGCTGAAGAAGGCCTTGGTGGATGCGGGGATTGGCAAGGACATCATGGGTTCCTATGACAATGGGATTTTCCAGCCGATGTTTTCCGTCATTGCCAAGAACGCGGATGCCAGGCAGAAGGAGCAATTCGTGGAAACGATAGAAGGGACGCTTAAGAAAATTGTTTCCGATGGCATCGACAAGAAAGCGCTGCTGGCGGGAATCAATTACCACGAGTTCCGTTTCCGTGAGGCGGACTTTGGCAATTACCCGAAGGGATTGATGTATGGCCTGCAGATGTTTGACAGCTGGCT
The DNA here is from genome assembly GCA_910574865.1 of Lachnospiraceae bacterium. Lineage (GTDB taxonomy): Bacteria > Bacillota > Clostridia > Lachnospirales > Lachnospiraceae > Schaedlerella. The sequence goes on from CAJTDN010000014.1 coordinate 95,641, forward strand.
GTACGACGAAACGAAACCGTTCATCCACATACAGGCGCTTGGCACGTTCGAGTTTTTGAAAGAGCAGGTGGACAAAGGCTATTTTGAGCGGTTAATCCAAACCTGGCTTTTGGACAACACGCACGGTTCCATCATCGTGTTGAAGCCGGAGCGGGGCATGACGGCCCGCCTGGACAAGGAATTGGACGAAAAGCTGCAGGCGTACAAAGCATCCTTGAGCGACGCGGAAATTGAAAAACTGGTCGTGGACACGAAGAACCTGGTCGCTTACCAGGAGTCTGAGGACGCGAAGGAGGACGTCGAGCGGATACCGGTATTGGAGCGGAAGGACATTTCCCCGGAAATCGCCCCGATTTATAATGATCCGGGCCAGGTGGACGGTATTCCGTTCGTGCACCACGCGGTGGAGACGAACGGAATCGGTTATGTCGCGTTGATGTTCGACTTGGCCGAGGTGCCGGAGGAAAAGCTTCCCTATGTAGGGATTTTGCAGTCCGTTTTGGGAATCATTGACACGACGCATTATGAATATGGCGAGTTGTTCAACGAAATCAACGTGCACACGGGCGGTATCGGCACGGCCCTGGAAGTGTACCCGGACGTGACGAAGGCGAAGGAAAAAGAGTTCGGGGCCATGCTTGAAATCAAGGGCAAGGCCTTGTACCCGAAGATGGGCGTGTTGTTTTCCATGATGCAGGAAATCCTGATGGAGTCGAAGCTGGACGATGAGAAGCGTCTGAAGGAAATCCTTTCGATGCTTAAGTCGAGACTGCAGATGGTTTTCCAGTCGTCCGGCCATACGACGGCGGTATTGCGTGCGTCCTCTTATGTCTCCCCAATATCAAAATTCAAGGATGACACGGACGGCGTCGGGTTTTACCAGGTCGTGAAAGAGGTCGAGGAGCATTTCGAGGAAAACAAGGCGGAGCTGGTCCGCAACCTGAAGGAACTCGCGGTACTCATTTTCCGTGCCGACAACATGATGGTGAGTTATACTTCCGCGGCGGAAGGGCTCGCGGCGGCACAGGACGGGTTGCGGAAAATCAAGGGACACCTGCATGGAAAACCGGGGACGGCCGGGGAGTCGCGCTGCATCATGCATTGTGAGAAGCGCAACGAGGGATTCAAGGCGGCTTCCAAGGTGCAGTACGTGGCGAAAGCGGGGAATTTCATCGACCAGGGAGAGGAATATGACGGTGCGCTGCAGATCCTGAAAGTGATTTTGAGCTATGATTACCTATGGCAGAATATCCGCGTCAAGGGCGGCGCGTATGGCTGCATGAGCGGGTTCAACCGCATCGGGGAAGGGTTCTTCGTCTCCTACCGTGACCCGAACCTGGAGCGGACGCTCGACGTGTATGACGGGGTCGTGGATTATTTGAAAGAATTCACGGTGGACGAGCGCGAAATGACGAAGTACGTCATCGGAACCATCAGCAACATCGACCGCCCGATGACCCCGGCGGCAAAGGGCGACCGTTCGATGAATTTGTTCATGAACCATGTTTCCGCGGAAATGATTCAAAAGGAGCGCGCGCAGATTTTGAATGCCGGCCAGGAGGACATCCGCAGGCTCGCGGACGTGGTGGCGGCGGTACTTCGCGCCGGCCAGTTGTGCGTTATCGGCGGCGAGGAAAAAATCGAGGAACAAAGGGAACTGTTTCAAGAGGTAAGAAACCTCTTTTGAGAGGCACGCAGGTAAAAAGCCTTGAGGGCTTGTGGCGCGAAACGAAGTGATGATCCGGCCTCGGGCCGGATTGTCACGAAATGGGAGAAATTTTATGGGAAATAAGTACAAATCCGGCTTCGTGACGTTAATCGGGAGGCCGAACGTGGGAAAATCCACGTTGATGAATTATCTTGTCGGACAGAAAATCGCCATCACGTCCAATAAGCCGCAGACGACGCGAAACCGTATCCGCACGGTCTTGACGACCGGGGAAGGGCAGGTCGTGTTCGTGGACACGCCGGGTATCCACAAGGCGAAGAACAAGTTGGGCGCCTACATGGTCAACATTGCCGAACGCTCGCTTGACGAGGTTGACGTGGTGCTGTGGCTGGTCGAACCGTCAACCTTCATCGGGGCGGGTGAGCGGCATATCATTGACCAACTGGGGCGCGTGAAGACTCCTGTCATTTTGGTCATCAACAAGACGGACATGGTAAAGAAGGAGGACGTGTTTTTAAGCATTGACGCGTACCGTAAGGCGTATGACTTTGCCGCCATCGTCCCGGTTTCGGCGCGCAGCGGGGAAAACACGGACGAACTGGTGAAGGTCATCCTGCAATATTTGCCGTATGGGCCGCAGTTCTATGACGAGGATACGATAACGGACCAGCCGGAGCGGCAAATTGTGGCCGAACTGGTTCGGGAGAAGGCATTGCACTGCCTGCAGGACGAAATTCCGCATGGCATCGCGGTGGCCATCGACCGCATGAAAAAGGAAAAAAAGGTGATGCAGATTGACGCCACGATTATCTGCGAGCGGGATTCCCACAAGGGCATCATTATCGGGAAGCAAGGCGTGATGCTGAAAAAAATCGGCAGCACGGCACGCTACGAAATCGAGCGGATGCTGGATTGCAAGGTGAACCTGAAGCTGTGGGTGAAAGTGCAAAAGAACTGGCGGGACAGCGATTACCTGATGAAGAATTTTGGCTATGTTTCGGAAACGGACTAGTCCACGCCAATTCCCTTTACGTCAGATGTGGAATGACTCCCGCCTCTATAGGCGGTGGGCTACGTCGAATGATAATTTGTCAAGGCGCTTTCAGACGAATTTTATTGGTATATTTTACGTGGTATAAGCGGGCTTCAATCGGAGAGTCTAAATGATATCAGGATTGCGGGGGCACGATAGTGCAAGGCAATTCGCGGTATCAAGAAATCAAGGCTATGTGGCAGAAAACACATATGAAGAGGTGAACCGAATGGAGCAGCAGTACTGGAACGAATTTTTAAAAACCGGCGGCGTGTGCGATTATCTGGGATACAAGATGGAAGTATACGGACACGCCGGCGGCGAGGAGGACAAAGGCGGTATCAGAAAGGATGAACCAAATCACAGTGACTGGAATGGTGCTGTCCACGGCACCGATTGGAGAGTATGATCGGAGGGTCGTGATATTGACCAGGGAAGAGGGGAAAATCTCCGCATTTGCCAAGGGGGCGAGAAAGCCAAACAGTCCTTTGGCGGGGGCGGTGAACCCCCTTTCTTTTGGTGAATTTGTCCTCTTCGTGGGGCGTAGCTCTTACACGATACGGTCGGCCAATATCAGTAATTATTTCGCGGAGCTTCGTCAGGACATGATGGGAGCCTGCTATGGCTTCTATTTTTTAGAGTTTACCAATTATTATACAAGGGAGGCAAATGACGAGCGGGAAATGCTAAAGCTCCTTTATCAGACGATGAAGGCATTGGCGAACGAGAAGCTGCCCAATCGTCTGATACGCCGTATCTTTGAATTGCGGGCGCTTTACATCAATGGAACCGGGCCGCAGGTCGGGGGATGCGTAAGTTGCGGCAACAAAGAGAGACCGGCGGTGTTTTCCGTAAAAAAGGGCGGCCTTGTCTGCAGAGAGTGTGATGTAGACGTGATAGATGGTGTGAAGCTCCATCCCTCCACGTTATATAGCATGCAATACATAGAAAGCAGTAAAATTGAGAAGTTATACACCTTTTTGGTGACGGAAGAAGTGCTTGGGGAGTTGGAGCGGGTGATGGACAGGTATTGTGACGTGTACGTGGAAAAACGGTTCAAGTCATTGGAAATTCTGGAGACGCTGCTGTAATGCGGGAGTATTTTGCTGCCATGTAAAAGTGCTTTGCTAAAAGAGCGTAAAAATAAATGCACGTAAATCTGGTCAATGTTGGCCTTTACAAACGGGAGGGAAACAACTATAATAGGTAACGATTGAAAAATGAAAAAGTAGGGAGCTACCATGTACGGCCTGCGGCCGTGGATGGGAACAACAGCAAAAGAATGTGAGGAATTTGTGTTATGGCAGAGAAGACAATGGACAAAATCGTGGCCCTGGCAAAATCGAGAGGATTCGTATACCCCGGTTCCGAGATTTACGGCGGTTTGGCTAATACATGGGATTACGGAAATCTTGGCGTGGAGCTGAAGAACAATGTGAAAAAGGCATGGTGGCAGAAGTTCGTACAAGAGTCGCCGTACAACGTCGGTGTGGACTGCGCGATTTTGATGAACCCGCAGACGTGGGTGGCGAGCGGTCATCTGGGCGGCTTTTCCGATCCGCTGATGGACTGCAAGGAGTGCCATGAGAGGTTTCGGGCCGACAAGTTGATTGAGGATTACTGCGCTGAAAATGGTGTTGAGCTGGAAGGCAGCGTGGATGCGTGGTCGCAGGAAGAGATGACGGCGTTTATCGAGGAGAAGCAGATTGCCTGCCCGTCTTGCGGCAAACATAATTTTACCGATATCCGCCAGTTCAACCTGATGTTCAAGACGTTCCAGGGCGTGACCGAGGACGCGAAAAACACCGTGTACCTTCGTCCGGAGACGGCGCAGGGGATTTTCGTGAATTTCAAGAACGTGCAGAGGACGTCGCGCAAGAAGATTCCGTTTGGCATCGCCCAGATTGGAAAGTCTTTCCGCAATGAGATTACGCCGGGTAACTTTACGTTCCGCACGAGGGAGTTCGAGCAGATGGAACTGGAATTTTTCTGCGAGCCGGACACGGATTTGGAATGGTTTGCGTATTGGAAACAATTCTGCCTGGACTGGCTGAGTTCCCTGGGGCTTAAGGAGGACGAGGTGCGCTACCGCGACCACGACCCGGAGGAGCTTTCGTTCTACAGCAAGGCGACGACGGACGTGGAATTCCTCTTCCCGTTTGGCTGGGGCGAACTGTGGGGCATCGCGGACAGGACGAACTATGACCTGACGCAGCACATGGAAGTGTCCAAGCAGGACTTGACCTATTTTGACGATGAGAAAAATGAAAAATACATTCCGTACGTGATTGAGCCTTCGCTGGGAGCGGACCGCATGGTTCTGGCATTCCTCTGCAGCGCGTATGACGAGGAAGAACTTGAGGGCGGCGACGTGCGTACGGTGCTTCATTTCCACCCGGCACTGGCCCCGGTGAAGATTGGCGTGTTGCCGTTGTCGAAGAAGCTGGGCGAGGGCGCGCGGAAAATTTACGCGGAGATGTCAAAGTATTATAATTGTGAATATGACGACAGGGGGAATATCGGAAAGCGTTATCGCCGCCAGGACGAGATTGGCACGCCGTTCTGCGTGACATATGACTTCGAATCGGAGACGGACGGCGCGGTGACGGTGCGCGATAGGGATTCAATGGCGCAGGAGCGTGTGAAAATCGAGGACTTAAAGGCATATTTTGAAGATAAATTTAGATTCTGACCGAAAGCAACTTAGTGAAAGCGAGCCATAGGCGAAGCTTGAACTTAGTGCGAGGTCGTTCTTTGAGATTAATGAGACCGAAGGTCGAATTTAGCGAAAAGAACTTCCTTAATGATATTTTCAAATAGATTGGGGCGCGATGTTTAAAGTGCCCTATGATTACCTTTAAAGGAGGTTACACCGCACCAGGCACGAAAAAGCCTCACCAAGCTGCGGGTAACTATGTTCGCGCAAAAGTGACCAAAATACGGTCATTAAGTGCTCATGGTAACGGTAAATAAACTAAGATAGAAAAGGAGCGTGGAAAAATGGACAGGGAAAACGTATGGAAAAAGTATTCGGCCGGGCAGCTTGCCGAGTTGGAGAAAATCAACGACAAGTATAAGGCCTGCCTTGACGAAGGAAAGACGGAGCGCGAGTGCGTGAAGCTGACGGTCAAGGAACTTGCGGCGGCGGGCTATCGTGATTTGAAGGACGTGGAAAGGGACGCGAGTCCAGGCCTGAAGGCGGGAGACAAGGTGTACGCCGTGTGTATGGACAAGAGCATCGTGGCATTCAAAATCGGGAAACAGCCGTTGGAAGAGGGGATGAACATTTTGGGCGCCCATATTGATTCCCCGCGCATTGACGTGAAGCAGAACCCATTGTATGAAAATGACGAGCTGGCTTATCTGGACACGCATTATTATGGGGGAATAAAGAAATACCAGTGGGTGACCATACCGCTTGCGGTTCATGGCGTAATTGCTAAGAAGGACGGTACCGTCACGCAGGTGTCCATCGGCGAAAAGGAGGACGATCCGGTATTCGTCATCACGGACTTGCTGGTTCATCTGGCAAGCAAGCAGATGGAGAAGAAGGCGAGCGAGGTGGTCGAGGGAGAGAAGTTGGATCTTCTGATTGGCAGCAGGCCGCTTGCCGAGGCGGGGGATTTGGACGAGAAGGAAAAGGAAGCCGTTAAGAAAAACATGTTGGAATTGCTTGAGAAGTATTATGGCATGGAAGAAGAGGACTTCGTTTCCGCAGAATTGGAAATCGTTCCGGCTGGAAAGGCCAGGGATTGCGGCCTGGACCGCAGCATGGTACTCGCTTATGGGCAGGACGACCGTGTCTGCGCGTTCACCTCGCTGTTCGCCATGTTGGACGTAGCTGAAGTGGAGCGCACGGCATGCTGTATTCTGGTGGACAAGGAGGAAATCGGCAGCGTCGGGGCGACCGGCATGCATTCCCGCTTTTTTGAGAACGTCGTGGCGGAGCTGGTGGCGTTGACGGGCGGCGAGTCGGAGTTGAAAGTGAGGAAGGCACTGCAGAATTCCAAAATGCTTTCCTCTGACGTGAGCGCCGCGTTTGACCCGATGTTCGCGGAAATGTTTGAAAAACGCAGTTCCGCGTTTTTTGCCAAGGGGCTTGTGTTTAACAAGTTTACCGGCAGCCGTGGAAAGAGTGGTTCGAACGATGCCAACGCGGAATACCTGGCGCAGGTGCGTCGGGCGATGGACGCGCGGAACGTGGCTTATCAGTTTGCGGAGCTTGGCAAGGTGGACGTTGGCGGCGGCGGAACCATTGCCTACATCATGGCCAATTACGGGATGGAAGTCGTTGACAGCGGCGTGGCGGTGCTTAGCATGCACGCGCCGTGGGAAGTGACGAGCAAGGCGGACGTTTACGAGGCCTACAAGGGTTACAAGGCGTTCCTTCTGGAAATGTAACTAAATGTAAAAAGTTCTTGACGGAATACGACAAAACCATTAGAATGTATATGCAACTTAGCGTTACCATTTATGGCTTATCATAATATGCAGGCAAGATCAGCATGCCTGCATGGGGGATTGTCTGCATATTATGATAAAGTCGCAAAGCGGTCATGCCGCCCACATAAGCGGTCTTGGCTCCGTAAGGAGCGGGACTGGAGTGCCTTAAGGCACGACGAGTGCGCATGTTGGCGGTGTCACCGTAAATGGTGACTGCCTAAATATGAAAATTTTATTAGGGAGGTCGTTAAGACATGGCAAAATGGGTTTATATGTTTACGGAAGGTAACGCCACCATGAGGAATCTGCTTGGTGGAAAGGGCGCGAACCTGGCCGAGATGACGAATCTGGGTCTTCCGGTTCCGCAGGGATTCACGATTACGACGGAAGCTTGCACGCAGTACTATGAGGACGGCAGAAAGATTAATGACGAGATTATGGCGCAGATCATGGATGCCATCGTGAAGATGGAGGAAGTGACGGGCAAGAAGTTTGGTGATTTGGAGAATCCGCTGCTTGTGTCCGTGCGTTCCGGTGCAAGGGCTTCCATGCCTGGCATGATGGACACCATCTTGAACCTCGGTTTGAACGAGGAAGTGGTGGAAGTCGTTGCCAAGAAGACGGGGAATGAGAGATGGGCTCGCGATTGCTACAGAAGATTTATCCAGATGTATTCTGACGTGGTTATGGAAGTGGGCAAGAAGTATTTTGAAGAATTGATTGACAAGATGAAGGCCGAGAGAGGCGTGACGCAGGACGTGGATTTGACCGCGGACGACTTGAAAGAGCTGGCGAACCAGTTCAAGGCAGAGTATAAGGAAAAGATTGGCGCGGATTTCCCGGACGATCCGAAGGAGCAGCTGATGGGAGCCATCAAGGCCGTGTTCCGTTCATGGGACAACCCGAGGGCGAACGTATATCGTCGTGACAACGACATCCCGTATTCATGGGGAACTGCCGTCAACGTACAGGAGATGGCATTTGGTAACTGGTCCGACGAGTCCGGTACGGGCGTTGCCTTTACGCGTGACCCGGCTACGGGCGAGAAGAAGCTGATGGGCGAGTTTTTGATGAACGCGCAGGGCGAGGACGTTGTTGCCGGTGTTCGTACGCCGCAGCCGATTTCCGCATTGGCGGACGTGATGCCGGAAGTGTTCGAGCAGTTCACGAAGGTTTGCTCCACGTTGGAGAATCATTATAGAGACATGCAGGACATGGAGTTCACGATTCAGGACAGAAAGCTCTTCATGTTGCAGACGCGTAATGGTAAGAGGACGGCCCAGGCCGCGTTGAAGATTGCTTGTGACCTGGTGGACGAGGGCATGAGAACCGAGGAAGAAGCGGTAGCCATGATTGACCCGCGGAACTTGGACACGCTCTTGCATCCGCAGTTCGATGCCGCCGCATTGAAGGCCGCGACACCGATGGGCAAAGGTCTTGGCGCTTCACCGGGAGCAGCTTGCGGCAAGGTCGTATTTACGGCTGACGATGCCGTAGAGTGGGCGGCCAGAGGCGAGAAGGTCGTTTTGGTTCGTCTGGAGACGTCACCGGAAGACATCACGGGCATGAAGTCCGCACAGGGCATCTTGACCGTTCGTGGCGGTATGACTTCCCATGCGGCAGTCGTTGCCCGCGGCATGGGTACCTGCTGTGTATCCGGATGTGGCGACATCGCGATGGATGAGGAAAATAAGAAGTTTACATTGGCGGGAAAAGAGTTCCACGAGGGAGACCCGATTTCCATCGACGGTACGACGGGTAACATCTACGACGGTATCATCCCGACCGTTGACGCGCAGATTGCCGGTGAGTTCGGCAGAATCATGGCGTGGGCGGACAAGTATCGGACGATGAAGGTTCGTACGAACGCAGATACGCCGGCTGACGCGAAGAAGGCCCGCGAACTGGGGGCAGAAGGTATCGGCCTTTGCCGTACCGAGCACATGTTCTTCGAGGAGAGCAGGATTGCCGCGTTCCGTGAGATGATTTGCGCGGACAACGCAGAGGACAGGGAAGCCGCATTGGAGAAGATTCTGCCTTACCAGCAGGGAGACTTCGAGGCGTTGTACGAGGCTTTGGAGGGCAACCCGGTAACGATTCGTTTCCTTGACCCGCCGCTTCACGAGTTCGTTCCGACCGAGGAAGAGGACATTAAGAAACTGGCTGACGCTCAGGGCAAGACGGTAGAGGACATCAAGACGATTATCGACGGTCTGCACGAGTTCAACCCGATGATGGGACATCGTGGATGCCGTTTGGCAGTGACTTATCCGGAAATTGCCAAGATGCAGACGAAGGCCGTCATCCGTGCGGCCATCAACGTGCAGAAAGCACATGCCGACTGGAACGTGAAGCCGGAAATCATGATTCCGTTGATTGGCGACATCAAGGAATTGAAGTATGTAAAGAAGGTCGTGGTAGAGACGGCTGACGCGGAAATCGCGGCGGCAGGCAGCGGCTTGAAGTACGAAGTGGGCACGATGATTGAGATTCCGAGGGCTGCCTTGACGGCTGATGAAATCGCGAAAGAGGCGGACTTCTTCTGCTTCGGTACGAACGACTTGACCCAGATGACGTATGGCTTCTCCCGTGACGATGCCGGGAAGTTTTTGGACGCGTACTATGACGCGAAGATTTTTGAGAACGATCCGTTCGCGAAGTTGGATCAGACGGGTGTCGGCAAGCTGATGGAGATGGCCATCAAGCTTGGCAAGCCGGTAAATCCGAGCCTGCATATCGGTATCTGTGGCGAACACGGTGGAGATCCGTCTTCCGTGGAGTTCTGCAACAAGATTGGTTTGGATTACGTGTCTTGTTCACCGTTCCGCGTGCCGATTGCAAGACTGGCGGCGGCGCAGGCGGCGATTGCAAGCAAATAAGACAGCGCGATAGAGTTATCGCTGCGTGAATAGACGGGGCTTCGGAGGAGTATTCCTACGGAGTCCTCTTTCACGTCATAAAAACCATGTTCTGATAAATGAAATCTGGGAGTATAAGTTGGTTTTACTGATGGAATAAGTCTACACTTTTCCAAAATCCGTTAAAATGATCGAGCAGCAATTACATTATTTAAAATTATTTGGTCCAGAAAAAGTAAAGAATTCATATGCGGTGTTTGAAGGCGGAGACGAAAATGACTCTTTGCAAAATCAGACTCGTTTGTGGATGTCGGTAATTGCACCGGGGATATTGACTTTTGGCCGGAAGGATTTCTTGACGAATGGAATCATGTGTTGATGGAGTTGTTGTAGCGGAAGCAAACGTGATAGGTACAAACGAGGAGGGTGTATGGAGATAGCGATTAATGATTTGCAATTCTTTTGCTGAAAGACAAGATGAAATGGATTGAATATGTACGGAAGATATGATAAAATGTAATGAAATTTGATGATTCTTTCCTGGATGCTCGCCGTTCATGGCATAGGTGTCGATTTAGTATGGGAAGGTTGTTATACCCATGGCCGATGAAATCTGCCGTGGGTGTCGCGCCAGCCGCAGCCGCGAAGCGGCATGTTTCTTTATGCGGCAGTGTGCATCCTCGCATGCCGAGGGGCAAATGTTTTTGCCCCTCGGCATAATCCTAAAGAATAAAGGAGAATGGAAACAGATGGAGAGTTATAAGCAGGAATTTATTGGGTTCATGGTGGAGAGCGGCGTCTTGAAGTTCGGCGAGTTCACGTTAAAGAGCGGGCGCAAGTCCCCGTTTTTCATGAATGCGGGCGCGTACGTGACGGGTACGCAGCTACGTCGATTGGGCGAGTATTACGCGAGGGCCATCCATGACAATTACGGACTGGACTTCGACGTGTTGTTTGGGCCGGCGTACAAGGGGATACCGTTAAGCGTCGCGACGACGATGGCCATCAGCGAATTGTACGGGAAGGACGTGCGCTATTGCTCGAACCGTAAGGAAGCCAAGGACCATGGGGACACGGGCATCTTGCTGGGAAGCAAGCTGAAGGACGGCGACCGCGTTGTCATCATCGAGGACGTGACGACCTCCGGCAAGTCCATCGAGGAGACGTTTCCGATTCTCAAGGCGCAGGCGGACGTGGAAATCAAGGGGTTGATGGTGTCCTTAAACCGCATGGAGGTCGGCAAGGGCGGGAAGGTGAGCGCCCTTGAGGAGATTCGGGAAACTTATGGCTTTCCGGCAAACGCCATCGTGACGATGGCGGAAGTGACGGAATATTTGTATAACAAGCCGTACAAAGGGGAAATCATAATTGATGGCAAGCAAAAAGCGGCGATTGACGCGTATTACGAGACGTACGGTGTGCATGGGCGATGAAGCGCGGTAAAGTGGTACGCGCCATGTGAGAAGATTGCCATGTGCGGCGTGAACCGCTTGGCAGGAGCGGCGGAAGCGGATTGTGAAAAGATGTATGGCATGAGTGCAGAAAGGAGCGCAGGTTATGGAAAAGGCATATAAGACGATGACGTCCTCCAGCGTGATGAACATCACGCTTGGGATTATCATGATTGTCGCGGGATTGGCATCAGGCATCATTACCATCGTGAACGGGGCGAGGCTTTTAAAGGACAGGCATGGGATTACGTTTTAGGAAGTTGCGCTGCCATGAAGCTTGAAAAGAGGAAACTCGTTAAGCGTTCATGGCAAGCGCTCATGGTAAAGGAGCGGCTGGTTTGAGTCAGAAAAGAATAAAGAGATACCGTACGCTTGGAAGGGTGCTGTTTTTGGCGTATATCATTTTTTTGGTCTATTTTTTGTGTTTTGCCGAGTGGTACGGGCGTACCGGGGTGTCGGACGAATATCGGTATAATTTGGAATTGTTCAAAGAAATACGGCGTTTTATTGAATATCGGGAGGAACTGGGTGTCTTTGCGGTATTCGCCAATTTATTTGGAAACATCTTGATTTTCATGCCTTTTGGGTTCTTCATCGCCGTGGCGAGCGCAAGGCGGGGATTTTTCAAGACGATTTTTTTCAGCTTTGCTTTGAGTCTGGGAGTGGAATTGTTTCAGCTGGTGACGCGGGTCGGGAGCTGTGACGTGGATGACTTGCTCCTGAACACGATTGGCGGGGCGCTGGGATATATTCTATTCCTGATATGTAACGAGATAAGGAGAAGAAGTGATGGGCGTAGGAAGCGGCGGTAAGGCACGACGCAGGCAAGAGAAAACTTATAGGAAAAATGGATTGTCCCGCAGCAGGCGAACCGTTTTCACGCATTCCCATATGGGCGCGTGCTCTTGTTATTTTGCAGTCGCTTCCCTGGTCGTTTTTGCGGCGGCCGTTCTGGCGACGTTCTTTTTTGGAAGTCGGGTCTCGAATTTGACGGGCGGTCTGGGTGGCGTGGCCGTCTTGCTTGCGTTCGGGGGAATGCGCTCGGCGATGGACGGGTTTCGCGAACGGGACAAGAATTATATGAACTGTAAGGTGGGAATCGCGGCAAATATCGTGATTCTGCTTTTTTTGATTGTCGTATTCATTATTGGATGCTTGTGAAAGGAGAGGAAGGATGGAAACGATGCGGGACGAGTGGCAGGAGGGCTATTTGCAGCGGCATGAGCTTTGCCTGGAACGTGTCAGGATGATGCAAACGGAGGAGACGGTGCCGGAGCCGTTTCGCGCCTATTTCCAGAAGGTGGCGGGTTTTTTCCTGGAGACGGAGGCGGTACGCGTCCAGGTGGCGGACGGGATGTGGCAGCGGCTTGACATGGCGCGGATGCAGGAGCGAAACTACAAATTATACGAGGACGTCTTGCCGGAAAATTATGGGACGAGTTATGCCAATCCGTCTTATGCAAGGGCCTCGCTGGGCAGGGAGTACGGGCAGATTCTGTGTGTGCTTTATGCCGAACTTCGTTGCGCGGTTCCCTATGCGTTCGAGGGACGCGCAGGATACTTGACGATATTGGGCGAACTGCTGATTGAAATGTACAACTGTTTCGAAGGGGAGCTTCCCAAATATCAGACGTTGAAGGACATTTTTTATTGGTATGCCAGTGATTATTGCGACGTGTTTTTCGCCGACCGCATCGAGGAACAGCTGCATCCGGAGAAATGCGTGGCCGCAAAGTGGCTCTCGGAGGCGGATTTGGATGATTTACGCTATCTTTATCGCTATGGGGAGTACGTCACGGAAAATGAAATTGGCACCGCCAGGCACTTGGGAACCCTTCCCGAAGAGACGATTCAGAAAATGGCAGACGTTTATACGGAAGGATACCGACAAGGGTTTATCAACACGGGCAAGGACTTGTCGAAGAAGTCCATCGTGGATGTCCGTTATCGTCTGGGGTTCGAGCGCGTGATAAAAAAGGCGATAGAGAATTTTCGGGAAATGGGCTTAAAGCCGGTCATCATCCGGGCGGCGACAAGTGCCATTACGAAGCGGGAGCAGGCGAAGGTCGGTTACTACGGGGCGATTGCCAACAAGCAGTACGAGTACGACCATCGGTTTGACCAGGCGTTGTTTTTGGACAAGCGGTACGTGGATCGTAAATTGGACATCATGAAGAACGTCTATGAAAAGAACAAGGAGCCGGCGGCGCAGTTTGCCGGGCCGGCCTTGATGGAGGTGTTTGGCGAGAGGCCGTTTTCACCGCAGGTGACGAAGGAGGCCGCAAGCTACGATGTCGCGCAGCAGGAGCTGTCCGTGCAGTACGAGGCCAAGTCGGGGCAGATTACGAACCAGTATATCAAGGGCGAGGAGCGCAGCTTTACGATTGTTGCCTATCCCGTGCCGGAAATCGGGGAGCGTTACAAGGAGATTTTTGATGACGTGATTCGCATTAACACGCTGGACGCGGGCGAATACGCGAAGGTGCAACAGAAATTGATTGACGCGCTGGACATGGGCGAATACGTGCGGGTGTTGGGGAAAGGCGTGAACCAGACGGACTTGGCAATACGGCTTCATCCATTGGGCGACCCGCAAAAGGAGACGAAGTTTGAAAATTGCGTGGCGGATGTCAACATCCCGGTGGGCGAGGTGTTTACCTCCCCGGTGCTAAAAGGGACGCAAGGCGTGCTTCATGTAAGCAAGGTGTACCTTCATGAACTGCAGTACCTGGATTTGAGGATTACGTTTGAGGACGGCATGATTCGCGATTACACTTGCGCCAATTTTGAAAATGAAGAGGACAACCGTAAATACGTTTATGACAACGTGCTGCATCATCACGAGACGTTGCCGATTGGCGAGTTTGCCATCGGAACCAACACGACGGCCTACGTGGTCGGCAGGAAGTACGGCATCGAGGACAAGTGGCCGATTTTGATTGCGGAGAAGACGGGGCCGCATTTCGCCGTGGGCGACACTTGTTATAGCTGGGCCGAGGACGTCGCGGTTTATAATCCGGATGGCAAGGAAATCGTCGCGAGGGACAATTCGGTGTCCATTTTGCGAAAGGAGGACGTTTCCAAAGCGTATTTCCAGTGCCACACGGATATTACGATTCCGTATGAGGAATTAGGGGAAATAAGTGTAGTGACAAAAGAAGGAAAAACGATTATACTATTGAAGGATGGTAAGTTCGTCCTTCCGGGAACAGAAATGCTGAACGAGGCGTTCGCGGAAGAAAATAGTTGACAATGGGAGCGCGTACATGCGGGGCTGGCGGCATGCAAAAAGCGCGGCGATGAAGAAACCGCATGACACGTGAGGTTGGCGGCGCATGAAAGAAGAGAAAGGTGGATGTTTGTATGGCTAAGGTAGGAATCGTGATGGGCAGCGACTCGGACTTGAAGGTCATGAGCAAGGCTGCGAAGATGTTGGAAAAGTTGGGAATCGAGTATGAGATGCACATTATCTCCGCTCACCGCGAGCCGGACGTGTTCTTTGAGTGGGCGAAGGCGGCGGAAGAAAAAGGAATCAAGGTGATTATCGCGGGGGCGGGCATGGCGGCGCACCTTCCGGGCATGTGCGCGGCGCTGTTCCCGCTGCCGGTGGTGGGCGTGCCGCTTTCCGGCAGCAAGTTGGACGGCATGGACGCGGTGTACTCCATCATGCAGATGCCGCCGGGAATTCCGGTGGCGACGGTGGCCATTGACGGCGGGATGAACGCGGCGATTCTGGCGGCAAGGATTCTGGCCGTGTCGGATTCGGAGATGCTTTCGAGGTTGAAGGATTATACGGTGGAAATGAAGGAGGCCGTGCAGGCGAAGGACGCACGGTTGCAGGAAACGGGGTACGAGGCGTATTAATAAGGTAACTCCGCTTAGCTAGGCTCTTGAGAGACCTCGCCAAGATGCGCGGAGTACATTCGCACGTAAGCGTCCGAAGTACAGACGCTAAGTGCTCATGGTAAGGAAGTTACGCTGCACTAGGCGAGGAAACTCCGCATAACTAGGCTCGAAAGAACCTCACCAAGGTATGCGGAGTGCATTCACACTAAGCTCGTGTGGAACCTCGCTAAGTGTTCATGGCAAGTGCTCATGGTAAGGAGGGATTTTACAAATGGGAATGGATTATAAGCATGCCGGCGTGGATATCGAGGCCGGCTATAAGTCGGTGGAATTGATGAAGGAGCATGTGAAAAAGACGATGCGCGAAGAGGTACTGGGTGGCCTGGGCGGCTTTTCCGGGGCCTTTTCGCTGGACAAGATCAAGGAAATGGATGATCCGGTCCTGCTTTCCGGCACGGACGGGTGCGGCACGAAGGTGAAGCTGGCGTTCGTGATGGACAAGCATGACACGATTGGCATCGACGCGGTGGCGATGTGTGTCAACGACATTGCCTGCGCCGGCGGGGAGCCGCTATTTTTCTTGGACTATATTGCTTGCGGGAAGAATGAGCCGGAAAAAATCGCCACCATCGTCAAGGGCGTGGCAGAAGGGTGCTTGCAGTCCGATGCGGCGTTGATTGGCGGCGAGACGGCGGAGCATCCGGGACTGATGCCGGAAGACGAGTATGATTTGGCCGGGTTCGCGGTCGGCGTGGTGGACCGCAAGGACTTGATTACGGGGGATGCACTGCAAGCCGGGGACGTGCTGGTCGGCATGGCTTCTTCCGGCGTGCACAGCAACGGGTTTTCCCTCGTGCGCAAGGTGTTTGAAATCACGAAAGAGTCACTGGAAACGTATTATGACGACCTGGGGATGACGCTTGGCGAGGCGCTCCTGGCCCCGACGAAGATTTATGTGAAGGCGTTAAAGGGCATCAAGGACGCGGGCGTGACCGTGAAAGCCTGCAGCCACATTACCGGCGGCGGCTTTTATGAGAATATTCCGCGCATGTTGAAGGACGGCGTGCACGCGGTGATTGAGAAGGACAGCTATCCGGTGCCGCCCATCTTTGGTTTGTTGGCGAAGAAGGGCGAGATTGCCGAGCAGATGATGTACAACACGTTCAACATGGGACTGGGCATGGTGATTGCCGTGGACGCGGCGGACGTGGAGCGGACGATGGACGCGATTGGGGCGGCGGGAGAGACCCCGTACGTGGTCGGCCGTGTCGAGGCCGGGGAAAAAGGAGTGACTTTATGTTGAGAGTGGTGGTGATGGTGTCCGGCGGCGGCACGAATTTGCAGGCGATAATGGACGGCGTGGAGAACGGCACGATTACCAATACGGAAATCGTGGGAGTCATCAGTAACAATAAAAACGCATACGCCCTGGAGCGGGCGAGAAACAAAGGTATTCCGGCGCGGTGCATTTCCCCGAAGGAGTTTTCAACGCGTGAGGAATTTAATCAGGCACTTTTGGCGGGGGTGGATTCGTATCAGCCGGACTTAATCGTGCTGGCCGGATTTTTGGTGGTGATTCCGGTGGAAATGATACAGAAGTACCGAAATCGTATCATCAACATTCACCCGTCCCTGATTCCAGCATTTTGCGGGACGGGCTATTACGGACTCAAAGTACATGAAGCCGCGCTTTCGCGCGGGGTGAAGGTGGTCGGGGCGACGGTACATTTCGTGGACGAGGGAACCGATACCGGCCCGATTATCCTGCAAAAGGCCGTGGAGGTAAGGCCGGGCGACACTCCAGAAGTGTTGCAGCGCAGGGTGATGGAGGAGGCCGAGTGGGTCATCATGCCCCGGGCGATTGACTTGATTGCCAACGGGAAGGTGAAAGCCGAAGGCGGCAGGACGGTCTTGGAAGCATGAGGCGGTCCGTACAACGACGCTACGAATTGCGTGGCAATCTGCGGGCATCATGGGGGGCAAACTGTATTTTGACCCCAACAACATCATGATATTTGGATAGGAGGAGAGGATTCCATGAAAAGACGCTTTGGACTGGTAATCATGGTCATATTGGCCATTTCCCTTATAGGGTGCGCGGACGGGGAGGGCCAATCACGGAATCCGTCGGACGAGGAAAACCAATCACAGACGCCCCCGCCGGAGGAAATCGACGCGCCATTGCTGGCGGAAGGGGAAACCGTCACCATGGACGGCGAGTGCGAATTCCATGTGGATTCTGTCACCATCTCGGAGAATCCGGAGCTTTATTATGAGGCGGAGGCGGGCAAAACCTATGTGGATTTCTGCATTACGTATAAAAACCTCACGGATCATACGGTCAGCGCGGGTAATATTCTGGAAGGGACGCTCATTTATTCCGGGTATTATAAATATGGTGGCGATGACGTGGCGGCCGGGGGAGAGGGGAGGGAATGGTCTCCCGCACATTGGATAGACTTGGAGCCTTCAGGCACCGGGCAGGTACATTATTTTTTCAAGGTGCCGAAAGAGGTGCAGGACGAGGGCCGCATGGTTGAACTGGACATGAGCATACGTGGAAACGAATATCGGGTTGTCGTAAGGGAGGGGGAGAAGGGCCTCGTCCCCTTCGGCGAAAACGCGGACACGTCCGGCAAGGGTTCCGATGAAAAAGCGGACGCGTCCGGCAAGGATTCCAGGGAGCTTGTGGACGGACAAGTGGTGGTCACGGACAACGCGAAATTCTATGTGGAATATTCAAAATTCGCGAAGGAGGTGACACCTCCGGCACCGGGGAGTGCTTATGTATATTATAAGGCCGAGGACGGAAAGACATACATCGATGTCTGCATCGTGTACACGAATCTGTCCACCGAGAAGATTGCCGTGCACAAGGCAGTTTCCGCCGATCTGGACCAGGCAGAGGCGCAGGCGGAGGTGGTGGAGATTGGCAAGAGGAGCAATTTTGACAATTCAGGCCCTATAGACATCATACCGCTATGCACGGAGTATGTCCATTATATCTTCCAGGTTCCCGAAGAATTGGAAACCAGTAGTGAAAAGGTGACAATCTCCTTTAAAATAGACGGCAAACGCTATACGTATTCTGTGAAGTAAATGGTGGTTACAGTTCAGCCAGACCGCAAAAGGACGGAAAATCATGCCTGCATGAATTTGACGGACTGCCAGCGGTCTGAGGAAGCGCCCGTTCATGGGCAAAAAGAGCTACGAATGTAGCGGAAAGCGCTTTTAGGCGCGTTTTTCGAATGGGTGCGGCTGAACTGTGACAAATGGTATTATAAGAATCTTGCGTTGGCGTGGAAGAAATCTCGCCAAGTGTTCGTTACAAATGATTATAGTGGAGGTATTTATCATGAAGGTTTTAATCGTAGGAAGCGGCGGCAGGGAGCACGCGATAGCGATGAGCGCGGCGAAGAGCGACAAGGTGGAGAAGATGTATTGTGCGCCGGGAAACGCGGGAATCGCGGAGTATGCGGAGTGCGTGGCAATCGGCGCCATGGAGTTTGACAAGTTGGTGGCGTTTGCCAGGGAGAAGGCAATCGACCTGGTCATCGTGGGGATGGACGACCCGCTGGTGGGCGGCCTGGTGGACGAGATGGAGGCGGCGGGTATCCGTACCTTCGGACCGCGCAAGAATGCGGCAATCCTGGAGGGCTCGAAGGCATTTTCCAAGGATTTGATGAAAAAATATAATATCCCGACGGCGGCGTATGAGAATTTCACCAACCCGGAGGCGGCGCTTGCCTACCTTGAGACGGCAAAATTCCCCATCGTGC
Source organism: Lachnospiraceae bacterium (assembly GCA_910574865.1). Lineage (GTDB taxonomy): Bacteria > Bacillota > Clostridia > Lachnospirales > Lachnospiraceae > Schaedlerella. Next base: position 114,720 of record CAJTDN010000014.1, read on the forward strand.
TCAAGGCGGACGGGCTGGCCCTTGGCAAGGGCGTGTTGATTTGTCAAAACCTCGAGGAGGCGAAAGAAGGTGTCAAGACCATCATGCTGGACAAGAAGTTCGGTTCCGCGGGAAATGAGATGGTGGTTGAGGAGTTTATGACGGGGCGCGAGGTGTCCGTGCTTTCGTTCGTGGACGGGAAGACGATAAAGACGATGACTTCGGCGCAGGACCACAAGCGGGCGGGAGATGGCGACACTGGCTTAAATACCGGCGGCATGGGCACGTTTTCCCCGAGCCCGTTCTATACCGAGGAAGTGGATAAGTTCTGTCAGAAATACATTTACCAGCCAACGGTTGACGCGATGGCGGCCGAGGGGCGTGTGTTCAAAGGAATCATTTTCTTTGGGTTGATGCTGACCGAGGACGGGCCGAAGGTGCTTGAATATAACGCTCGGTTTGGCGACCCGGAGGCGCAGGTGGTGTTGCCGCGCATGAAAAATGATTTAATCGAGGTGGCGGAAGCCTGCATCGACGGTACGCTTAACGAGATTGATTTGCAGTTCGAGGACAACGCGGCGGTCTGCGTGGTATTGGCAAGCGAAGGGTATCCGGTCAGCTACGAGAAAGGTTACCCGATTGAAGGTTTCGACGAGTTTAAGAAGCACGAAGGATATTATTGTTTCCATGCCGGAACGAAGTTTGATGACGGGAACATCGTGACGAACGGCGGGCGCGTGCTCGGCGTGACGGCGAAGGGCGACACCTTGAAGGAAGCACGGAAAAACGCCTACGCGGCGACGGAGTGGGTGAAGTTCGCAAACAAATACATGCGCCATGACATCGGGAAGGCGATAGACGAGGTATGAGAGAGAGCTTTTCCAACCGCACAGCTGGGAATTTTTTTAGGGGGCTTTTATGCCCCCTCTTTGTTTTCCGTGTGCACTGGTCAACAAAAACTGGACACTTAAATTGTATTTTTTGACATACAATCTGCGATTACTGTATAGCTGCATATGTTTCCCTATACTGTTTAGGTGTCAGATATCCCAGTGAGTATGCCGGCCGTTCTTCGTTGAAGAACTTTATATATGCTTCCATCTCTTTCTGGACATTTTCGCCTTGCAGATGAAAGTGCGAGGGCGCCCCAATGAAGGAAATCCTGCGTAAGGCCAGTGCCATCTCGGCGGCCGCCGCCCTGCGCGAGGAAACCGGATTTTTTGTAAAAGAGGACATGGAACGCATTTACCAGGAGGTGAGGGTGGTGGGCCTGCCGCTATAATTCGCAGTGGAAGGTGGAGATAGCCACAAGAAATGTTTCACAATGTATTGACAATGCTGATACAATTGGATATACTATAAGTGGAACAGAAATGGAGGTGAACCTTATGGCTAAAACTGCAAATATTAATATTCGTATTGATCCAGAGACAAAATTGAATGCGGAAAAATTGTTTTCCAGTTTTGGTATTACGGTTACGGACGCAATTAACATTTTTCTGCGAAAATCAATTATGGAAGGCGGTCTGCCATTTGAAATGAAACAACCACGTTATAATGCGGAAACCGAAGAAGCCATGACAGAGGCAAAAGCCATCATGGCAGGCCAGGTGCGCGCGAAGAGATATTCTTGTGCGCAAGCTCTTTTCGAAGAACTGGATTCGGAAAAGGATGGTGAGCAATGTTAGAATTGGTGACTACCGGACAATTCCGCAAAGATTATAGGCGCGTGAAAAAGAGAGGATATGACATGAATTTGTTGAAAGAAGTGATAGACCGGCTTTTGAGTGGGCAAAAGCTTGACGAATGTTATCAAGGTCACGCGTTGGTGGGAAACTATACGGGATTTCGCGAGTGCACATTTCGCCAGATTGGCTTTTGATTTATGCCAAAGATAAGAAACAGTTGATATTGACGGCTTCGCGAACGGGAACTCATTCGGATTTGTTTCCGAAATAGAGTCGTTTGTCCTTGATTTTCTGCCGTTCATATAATGGAACATGTCGTTCGTATATAGGAAACCACCTTGTGGGGCTGTCGGGAAATGACCGTGCACCTACAATATATGCCGTGATACATCGAGGTTCACGGCAATATATTATGGGCTTGCCGCATTATCCGACAGCCCCTTTTTTGCGCCATAGAACACTTTGTTTCCCATGACGCAAAATCCCTATGGGGGGATGCGCAATTCGCGCCTAAGGAAAATGGCTGCTGACGCGGTCGTGCTCCGGCGTGAGAGTCCGGCCAATTTTCTTCTCGAACCGTGAGAAAATCTCGTGATTCATGTTACTAAAACATATTTTTAACATTTCGTCAACATCAACGGGATAAATTAAACTCACCAAGTGCGAGGCGCCGGAATAAAAATTCGGGAGGTACTTACAATGAACAAAAGTATTTATTTTGAACAGAGACAGGAAGGTTACAAAAAGGTTCTGGAGGAAATCAAAACCAATGCCGCCGGACGCAGCGATTTCGAGAATGCCATTACCGAGCATATCTACCGCTGGTGGGCAGACTGGAAGCCGGATTATGAAGGATGGCTCAAGTGTGCTGACAGTCTTTATGCGGATTCCGCCATCATTGATAACATCGGTGCCGAACCTCAGGTCTACAAGGATTACCGCGCGTCCATGAAAGGCCAGAGGGATGCTTTTGACATGGATATGGGACCCATTCAGACATTTGTCGTGGAAGGTGACACGGTCGCTTTCAATTACAGAATGTATATGACCCCGAAGGCCGACACGGGAACCATGAAAAAGGGGGAGTCGATTGTGCTGAAAGTTTCCGAGTTCAATACATTTGCCGACGTGGACGGATATGATGAGCCGATGGTAGTTCATCTGCAGCTATTAGCTACCGGTTTAAAAGGGTAAAACCTATGAAAAAAATGGATATTATTGACACGCAGGCTCATATTGGTTCCGGGCTTGGATGTCGTTGAGGCGTGTTGCCTTCTGTACACCGACGCTAGTATCGTAGGAATTATATTAAACACGATAGGAACACTTTTTACATTATGGACGATATTTAGCACAAGAAGTAGCATGGCGGGAAATATGCCTCTTCACGACTTTGCGACCTCACCCATAGGGATTTCAAGGGTTTTCAAGGAAGATTGGAAAAGTCGTTGAAGTATTATGAGTCAACGATAAACACAATGTTGTCGGACATAAACAAGGATGTCAGGCACATTGTGACAGATGATATTCGCTGTTATTTGACGGATTACCAAGAGAGGAAGAAATCGAGCAAGGTAACGATTGACAATATTCGGCGCATTCTTTCGAGTTTCTTTTCTTGGCTTGAAGATGAAGATTATATATTGAAAAGCCCGGTTAGGCGTATTCATAAAGTCAAAACGGGGACATGCATAAAAGAAACGTATTCGGATGAAACCATGGAGCTTATGCGTGATAACTGCACGGAGCTTCGAGATTTGGCAATCACAAATTTGCTTGGGTGAGTAATGAGAAGAAATTTATTCCTTCTATTGCGAACATAATAGGGACAGATTTATCAACTATAATATAGTCAGGACGGGACAATTTGCATACGGTTCTGTTACGTCCAGAAATGGGGAGAAAATCTCGGTTGCTTATCTGGAAGGATAGGATTGCGTTGAAGCAGAGGATAAATGGTTAATTGATGATTACCCCAGAGGGCTTATGAAATACGCAGAAGTAAAATTGATGCCATTAGCAGCAGATGACCGCGAACAGTTCATTCTTGATAATCAGTGGTCATTTAAGCATGGTGCTTTGATAGAATTTGGTGAGAGGGATAACCACATAGATGAAGATGGCGAGATTATCTCCCGTAAAACCATTGAAATGTGCATGGATGCAGAGGGAGCCGAAACATATCGGATCATATCAGATGGCAAGGTTGTCGGCGGAGTTATTCTTCACATTGACAATCAAACACATAACAATGAATTGGATACCCTGTTTGTTTTGCCTGACGCACATAGCAAGGGCATAGGTTATGGAACTTGGCTCCCGATGAAGGACCTGACGAAATGTTCCATTTTATTAAAATTATGAAATCATAATTCGGGGGTTCAAATATGACAAAAGATACTCTGGAAAAGTTCTTTCAGCGGTATGAACGCTTCTTTATGCAGTCGATTAACGGAGAAATTGATGGTGATGAGATGTCGGAGTTATATGCATCTGAGTTTATTGCGGCTTCACTGCGTAGCCAATGTAGCATGGAGAGCCTAATACGAAGTGGCAGATACACAGCAGGTCGATATTGATTTTGATGTGCATTATCTCATGCAGGAATTGGATGGAAAACTACGTATATTTGGGTAGATTTCTGGAAATGAACAAGAACTGCTAAAAAAATATGGAATAATTGAAAAGGATTAGCTGTGCGGGAAATGGGAACGCCGGATTATATCATTGGAATAACAAACCAGATTCGAAAAACAATCGGAAAAACATTCGGGGATGAAGTTGAAGTGGTTCTGAAAGAACGAGAAGAGCCATCCTTATGGCGTTGCCCGAAATGCGGCAGGGAGTTTAAGAAAAGGAACCAGAGCCATTATTGCGGTGAAAAGCCTAAAACGATTGACGAGTATATTATGATGCAGGATGAGGGAAAGCGGGCAGATCTCCGCCTGATTTATCAAACACTAAAAGATACGCTTCCTGAAGCAGAAGAACGCATATCATGGAGTATGCCCACATTTTGGAAAAACCGCAATCTTCTTCAATTTGCCGCTTCAAAAAACCACATTGGGTTTTACCCGGGAGCGGAAGCAGTCGCGGCGTTCCGGGAAGAATTATTGCAATACAAAACGGATAAAGGAACAATACGGATTCCTTATGGGAAAGTAGACTCAGATTTGATTGCAAGGATTGCAAAATGGTGTCTGGAAACAAGGCATCATGTATAGATTATGGGAGGAGCAGGATGGAAAAAGAAAAAGTATTTGCTATGAGTGTGGCAAAGGCCTATCCGCTTTCTTTTCCGCGATTGCCGCCGCGATTTCATCGACTTCCTTTTTGCCCAGCTTGTATCCGAAGCCGAACACGAGACCGCCGATCAGGCAGAAGGCCGCCGGGAGTATCAGCACGCAGACGATGATGCCGGCGGCGTACATCTTTTTCTTGCCAATCGCGTTTGCCAGCAGCGGCGCGATAATCATGCCCGGGATCATGCCGAACATCGAGATGCCGGAAACGCCGGCCATGAGGGAGAGGTCGCCCATGATATAGGTGAAATAGTACGCGTTCGCGCCCATCGCCACCTGGCCGCCGACCACGCAGAGCAGGGCCGCGACAAATGTCACGAACACGGGCTTGGAAAATAGGAAGCCGATTAATTCCCTGAAGCCGTATTTTTCCTCTTCCGTCCCTTCAAACGCGACGCGCTCCTTCACGCCGAGCGCGCCTACGACGGAGCCGACGAGTGTTACTGCCATGGCCCCGAAAATCAGCACGTAATAACTTTGCAAGGTGCCGGCGGCGACAATCATCGGGCCGACGATGCCAAGCCCCATGGAGCCGAGCGTGTAGGCGACGGACTTGACGAAGGAAAGTTGGTTCCGTTCCTTGTTGTCCGCAGTCATGACCGGCAGGAGGCTGTTCAAGGAAATTTGTGCGGCTTGCCGCAGGAGTGATTTTTTTGTCTGTATTGTCCGCCCATGTTTTTTCATAGGTGTTTTTGGAGTATATTTTTAGCGTGACCGTTCCCGTCATCCCGTAATCCATTACCTTGGTGGAAATGTTCGTCAAGGTTGATTATTATTTGTGCGAAAATGCTTGTACATGCCCTTGTTTTATTGTTATAATGCATAAAAAACAATGACGCATACTGCTTGTTTTTTCCTCAATACTGCTATGGGAGGTGGCCGGGATGTTGATATTTGCGGACACGTTTAACGAGATAGGGCTTTTAAGGAGCGGGAAACGAAAGGAAATGGAAGCGTTCTGGCGCGTGAATAAGATTCGGATGGGGTCGGACAAGGTGCGTCCCAGCCATTTGGAAAAGGACGTTGCGGATAACAAGGTTGAAGATTGGGAGGAAATGGCCTTGGCAGACGAAGAACAATTGCCGAGAAATGGCGGTGCCCAAGGCGGATTCGATTTTTTGGAAGCGAACATGGAACGGGTGTCGGTTCGATACAGCTATGCATATTTGCCGGACGGGGACGCGATGGCAAATCTGTTGTATCCCATTTTCATCAGCCGCTGGCACATGCCGTCCACCCATTTTACCAAGCGTTCCGGGTGGAAATGCTACCAGCTGATTTACACCCATGCGGGGGCGGGGACGCTGAACATGGACCACCAGATTTACCAGTTGAAACCGAACAGCCTTTGCCTGCTGGATTGCCGTACGTATCATTATTTTTATGCGTCCGGGGAGGAAGGGTGGGAATACTCTTTCGTGCATTTTGCGGGAAACACGGCGGATTATTTGTGCGGGCAGATTAAGAAAAAGGGGATTTTATATACCAATTTGAAAAATACCGTGATACAAAAACGCTACGATGCCGTTGTGTCCTTCGCGGGAAAGGGTGTGGATGCCGGCACGGTCTGTTATGGGGAGAATGCCCCAGATGTCGGCACGTCGCTTTATGCGGGAAAGGGCGCGGATATTGATACGGTCAATGCCTCCCGCGTGAAAAACGGAGCGGATACTTTCGACGTTTTGTTTCACGGACATCTGACGGCACTCTTGATGGAACTGGCTCGTTTCAAACCGACGAGGTCGGAGATGGCCGTTCTCGCGTGGCTGTCGGAAATCCAGGTGTATATATTGGAAAATTATAATGAGGAATGGAACATCCATGACCTGGCCGTGAAATCCTGCCTAAGCGACAGCCGGTTCGCGCACGCTTTCAAGGAAATCATGGGCTGCACGCCGTTGGAATACCGGGATTAACTGCGAATCGAGCACGCGAAAGAATATCTGCGTGCCACGGAATTTTCCATTGAGAAAATTTGCGGGCTGACCGGATTTTTAAACATGTCGAATTTTTATAAGAAGTTTGCCGCCATACGGGCGTGACACCGGCAAAATATCGGAAACAAAACAAGGCGTAGTCTGTAAAACGTGAACTACGCCTGGCATCTTAAGGAACTGACAATTCCTGACAAGAAGCGTTACCTTTGGTTGATGAAGCTTTTTTCCGTTCCTTGTAATCATGAATAAATGCAATGAATTCCTGGCTTTTTTGTATGCTTTTTTGTAATTCCGCTTGATTTACTTTGTAATCAGGGTCAGGTACATATAGTTCTAATGGTTCAAAATTATAAGTGACATCATTTAAAGCAGTTTTACTCATTAACCTCATCTCCTATTCTACCTATAAAATAGATTGACTTCGCTACACTTCGCCAAAAAAGTCAAGGATGCAAGATATAATTCTGTTGCGGAAGAGCTTTTATTTAACCCGTCCATACACTCCCTGAATAATCGAAAAGCTTTTTTATAATCATACTCCATGTCTCTTTTTAGATAATGCACAGTTCCTTGGTTTGAAACAACCACAATCACCTTAATCATTGGATGCAAAATGAAAAAATGGATGTCTTGCAATGAAAAGGTCTGGGTGGATGGGTGATTATGCAAAACGACGACTGCGACCGACCTCTTTGAAACGATAATGTGGTTGGAAAGGGTATCGGCAAGTATGTCGACCTCGTGTTCCGTTCCGAGCGATACGCCAAAAGTACTTAACGGATTATCGGATTCGAGATCACAAGTGATGGCGACTTCGTTGCTGTTATTTTTTTCCTTTGAAAGTAGTAGCACGTCTTTTGCCAGTTCTTGCATGATTATATTTTGCCCATCAGTAAAACCATCATACTTGACAAGGGGAACCTTGTCTATGGCGACATCTGTAATATAAACTTTTTTGTCTCGCCGTTTGGCCTGCTCCAATTCTTGTACATGCTTCATGCTTTGTTATTCCTATCTAACTAAAATGCTTTGGTTTTTGAATTGTTTTTATTATATAATACTTTTTATCAGTTCGCAACTGCTAAAATGATGACCGTTACAAGCCATGCGGGCGTGACCCCGGCAAAATGCCGGAAACAAAATGCAGGAAACAAAACAAGGCGAAAAAATGCTTGACATTTCTTGTTGCGTGCCGTATACTATTACCATTCGGAATTTCAAACTTTAAAGTGCTAAAGTTTAAAGCGCGAAAGCAGAGGATGGAGATTGCGAGAGTGCTTTGCACGAAGCAATCGACTTTTATTCGTGGCGGTGTCGCCGTCAGGCGATATGGATTTTTTGTTTCACATTCTAACATGGTGGCGGGCTCGGCCTTGGTTGGACCATAACCCGGCGTGCTGGTAAGGGAGGCGTTTTATTATGAAGGAGATTGAAAAGCTGATGAATTATCGTCCGGAAATCCGGGTGGTGGACGCGACGCTGCGCGACGGCGGTTTGGTGAACAAGTTTTATTTTACCGATGAGTTCGTGCGCGCGTTGTATCTGACGAACCTGCGTGCCGGCGTGGACTATATGGAGTTTGGGTACAAGGCGTCAAGGGAGATGTTCGACGAGAGCAAGTTCGGCAAGTGGAAGTTTTGCAAGGACGAGGACATCCGTTCCATCGTGGGGGACAACGCGACGGATTTAAAAATCGCCGTCATGGCGGACGTGGGACGCTGCGATTATAAGAACGACATTCTGCCGAAAGAAGAGAGCCCGATTGACATGATTCGCGTGGCGACATATATTCACACGATTCCGGCGGCCATCGACATGATTGAGAACGCGGTTTCGAAAGGTTATGAGACTACATGTAACCTGATGGCGCTTTCCAACACACAGGAAAAGGATCTGCAAATCGCGATGGACCTGGTCGCGCAGACCGATGTCAAGACGCTTTATATCGTGGACAGTTTCGGGGCTATGTACCCGGAGCAGATGGCGCGGGTGGTGGACATGTACATGGAAATTGCCGCCAAGTACGGGAAAGAGGTTGGCATTCACGCGCATAATAACCTGCAGCTGGCGTTCGCCAACACAATCGAGGCGGTGGGCGACGGGGCGAATTTCCTCGATGCCACGTACAACGGCATGGGCCGAGGGGCGGGCAACTGCGCGATGGAATTGTTGCTAAGTTTTCTCAAGAACCCGAAGTACAACGCCTACCCGGTATTCCGGTTCGTGCAGGACCAGATGGTGAAGCTGAAGGAAGAGGGGACGGTCTGGGGGTATGACGTGCAGTATCTGATGACGGGAATCCTGAACCAGCACCCCCGTACGGCAATCGCGTTTACGGAGCAGGAGCGTACGGATTACGCGAACTTTTATTGTGAATTGATTGAGAAGGATTAAAACGGGACTTGACGAAACCCCCCGCTTGTAGTATAAACAAGATAGGACAAGTGCTTGTTGCAAGTGTTCATAGTAAGTAAACGAGGAAGGTACTGCTCACGGTAAGGAGGTAAATCAAATGTCCATTGTAAAATTGACGACGGAGAATTTTGAACAAGAGGTGCTGCAGTCGGACCGGACGGTTTTGGTGGATTTTTATGCGGACTGGTGCGGGCCGTGCAAGATGATGTCCCCGGTCATTGACGAAATTGCCGCCGAACGGGCGGATGTCAAGGTCGGGAAACTTAATATTGATGAGGAGATGGAAGTTGCCCAAAAGTATGGCGTGATGAGCATTCCGACATTTATTGTTTTTAAGAACGGCGAGGCCGTGCAAAAGGATATGGGAGCGAAGCCGAAGGCCGCGGTGTTGGAGATGTTGAAGTAAGGCTGCCCTTATCCATGCCGGTGCCGGGAGGTGACGTAAGGGCTGCGTTGTCTGGCCGGGGGCCATAAAAGACGGCGAGGCGGATGGAAAAACGGTTTCAGATGTTTCATGGCATCTGGGGCCGTTTTTGCCACCTGGGGAAAGAAGGCACATAAGTGACAATGGGCGTGACATTGGCATGAAAAAGCGGAGTGGCCGACGTGCGTGCCAAAGGCGGGGACAAAAGAGGAAAGGGATTTATGGAATGGGTTTATTTGATTTTTTGAAAAGAGAAGATACGGGCAAGAAAGACATGGGAAAAAAATTGACGGCGGACGTGGAATTTGAAAAAATGCGTGAAGGCACGGATTTCACGATTGAAAACCAGGACGGGAGCAAGGCCGTGGCGGGAGAGGCGGATGTGTATGAATATGTTGAGACTATGTTGGGGGACGCGGAGCAGTTCGTCACGCTTTGCGCGCCAAAGGCGCTCGGCGGGATCCGTTATGTACAAGCCTGTCTTGTGGCGGCGGGAATCGAGGTGGAAATCGGCGTGGAGGACGGGGAGGCGACGAAACTGTATTCCAAATTGTGCGGGGAGGAAGAGTTGAAAGGCATATTTGTGGATTTTTATCATGGCAGGTTCAGGCCGGAGCGGTCGCTTTATGAGCCGGTCGAGTTTTTTTGCTGAATTATCGCGGGCAGGGAGTATTGCCATCTGCCAAGGCGGCGAGAATAAGGACAAAAGAGCTATCTGAAAACAAATGAAATATTCTGAATTGTATGAAAAAAATAAAAAGTAAAAAAATTGTTGACAATTTGCAATAAGCGTGGTAAGATACCACTTGTCGCTCGCAAGACTGGCAAGTTTTGGAAAGGACAATCCTTGGCGGGATACTTACAAGACAGAAGCCGAGTCGGGAAACGACAGAAAATAAAGTCAAAAAAACTTGAAAAAAGTTGTTGACAAATGTCAGAGTGATGTGGTAATATAAACAAGCTGTCGCGAGAGACGGCAACAAAACAAAGCTAGAAAGAACCTTGACAACTGAACAATAGACAACAACAATCCTTGAAAATTTCTTGAAAAGAATTTTTGGGAACGGCGGATTTTCCGAAAGGGAGGTTCGCGGAACACCCGCCACTCTGCGGAGTGGCAAGAACGGTAAAAAAGGAAAAGAAAAGCGTACAGCGATTCTTGACC
>CAJTDN010000015.1 GCA_910574865.1 Lachnospiraceae bacterium
AAGTGCTATACTAAAGTTGTAACGGGAGTGGCTAATGGGATATAATCAAAAATACAAAGAAAGAGGTACACATTATGTCACAAAACTACACTCCCGAATTTAAGAAGAAGATTGTCCGCCTCCATGAGGAAGAAGGGCGAACCTACAAGAGCATCACCGCCGAGTATGGCGTATCCAAGGCCAGCATCTCCAAGTGGTGCAGCGAATTCAGCAAAGAATGCCAGACAAACCCTCAAGCCAAAGAAGATTATGACTCCATGAAGGAGAATCTCCGGTTAAAACGGGAGAACGAAGAATTGCGAAAGGAGATTGCATTTTTAAAAAAAGCGGCGGCATTCTTTGCGAAGGAAATCGGTTAGAGGCTTACCGGTTCATCGATCAACATCAGGAAGAATTCGGCATCCGCTGGCTGCTGAGGCGGCTGGGGATCTGCCCGAATGCCTACTATAACTATCGGAAACACCGGAAGGCGGATTACTATGCCCAAAAAGCAGCGGCCAAGAAGCAGATTGAAGAAATCTACCACAGCCACAACGGAGTAGACGGATACCGCAGCATGACGGCCTATCTTGAACGCAGGGGGTACAGCTACAGCCGGACGACAGTCCATAAATATATGAATACGGAACTGGGCCTGCGTTCCATCGTTCGCCCCAAGAAACCGGGGACAAAGCCCGGGAACCCCCATAAAGTGTTCGAGAACAAACTGAAGCAGGACTTCCATGCGGACAAGCCGAACCAGAAATGGTGCACGGACTTCACATACCTGTTCCTGAAGGACGGGGGTGTCCGGTACAACTGCGCCATCATAGACCTCCATGACCGGAGCGTGGTGGCCAGCATAACGGACCGGCACATCACCAGCGACCTGGCCGTGCGCACCTTGCAGAAAGCGTTGGATTCCCAGCATCCAGCAAAGGGCGGCCTGATTTTGCACAGCGACCAGGGGAGCCAGTATACATCAAGGGCTTTCATAGAGTTCTGCGAATCCGTCCATGTGACCCAGAGCATGAGCAAAGCCGGATACCCGTACGACAATGCGCCGATGGAACGGTACTTCAACACTCTGAAGAACGAATGCACCAAGCTCTATGAATTCCGAACAGATGAGGAACTGTACCAGACCGTGGAGGAATTCGCTTATGTCACGTACAACCATGTACGCCCGCACAGCTATAACGGCTACCGCACGCCATACCAGGCACGGACGGCAGCATAAGGAGCGGCGGGAGCATGCCCCATCATTGGATTGCTTGATCACCCAAAATCGGAGATGGCAGGTTTTGTCAATGGCACGGCCGCGCAGCGGTGCGAAGCACCATTGGTAAAAGCTGACAGCCCCGATGGACTCCAGGCAACAATCCAATAAATTTTTAGCCACAAATGTTACAAAAATGCTTGACCACTACATGTCTATCTGCTGGATGAAGCAATGCACATGGATAAGATCGGGATGGTTTCAACGAACCTTGCGGAAAAGATAGCCATGACCGTCACGGAAGCGCCCTACCGGGTGACAGCGGAGACCATAAGCGGCACTTGTGGACAGAGCATCAGCCATGGCGGGGCATGGAATCTGGTGCAGAAACTGGGGGAGCGGATCAGCAAAGAAGAGGAGCTTGCCGTAAAGCAGATGAAAGCCGGACAAGCACAAGGAAAGGAAACCCTGCCCGTACTCTTCGAGGAGATGGACGGGGTATGGCTGTCCATGCAGGACAAGAAGCATGGGAAGATGAAGAAACAGGAAATGAAGGTATTCACGATGTATGAAGGATGGGAGGCCGGGAGCAAGAGCCGGGGCAGGCTGGTGAACAAGACGATGCTTGCCGGCATGGAGAAAAGCAGTGAATTCCACGCAAAGAGGGAGGCGGTGATAGAGAAAAAATATGCGGCGGATGAGATTGGGCAGAGGATACTGAACGGAGACGGGGGGAGCTGGATTAAAGAACAGTACGACCCGGAAGCCATCTTCCAACTGGACCGTTACCACATTTATCAGGAAATCCTGCGCAAGATCGGGGACAAGGGGGCGCAGAAGGAAATAAGGGAGCTGTTTGACGCGGAAAAAATAGATGAGATGCTGGACTATATACGGATTTATGCGGACAGCGTTGCAAGCGGTGATGAAACGGACAAGCGAAGCAAAAGGGCGCTTGAACTCCACGCCTATCCAAGCAACAACAAGGAGGGGCTGCTCCCCTATCAAAAGCGAGGAGTAAAGATACCGGAAGCGCCAGAAGGAATCGAATATAAAAACATGGGGGTACAAGAGAACCAGAACTGTACCGTGGTGACACTGCGGATGAAGCACCGGAGGATGCGCTGGTCGGTGAACGGGGCGAACAACATGGCGAAGGCACTGTACCGAAAGGAAAACCGGGAGCTCATAGATACAATAGAGAGGTATACAGACGGGCTGATCTTCCCAATGCAGATGGAGGAAATCATCCAGACGTTGAGTGCGGCGAAAGCCCCCAAAAAGATGGGAAGGGAAATCCATATGTGGATAAGATCAGCCGCCACATGCCGCTGCTGGATGCGATGCAGACGGCATCGAGGAAAGCATTCAGAGCCGCCTTTTGCCATTAAAAAACAAAACAGATAAAATGTGAAATAGTAGCCCTTGAATTGTCAGAAAATTAAGGGAATAGTCAAACATCAAAAAGAAAAGAAAAAGTGCCAACGATTACTTGACACAAACGGCAGTTTGTTGTGGAGTTGAAGATTTGGCGGGGAAATGAGTATAATTTACGCGGTGAAGAGCAGTTGTTTGGTTATTTGGACGCTTATAAACAAGAGAGGGGTTATTTGCTGGGTTTAATTTTTAATAAAAATAAGAAACCGGGGATACAAGAATTGGAATACAAAGGGAAGAGAATTTTGGAAGTGGTGGTTTAGCATGGTGATGCAAAGTCAAAATCAGAATGTGAATTACCAGAAGGAACTGGACAAGCTATTGGAGCGTCTACGCGAGGAACAACGCGTGCCGCGCCTTTTGCTCCACAGTTGCTGCGCACCGTGCAGCAGCTATGTGTTGGAATATTTATCCCAATATTTTGAAATTACGGTTTATTATTATAACCCGAACCTTTATCCGGACACGGAGTTTGCCAAACGTTCCAAGGAGCAGCAAAGGTTGATTGGAGAAATGGAAGTTCGGCATCCGGTTTCTTTCGTGGAGGGGGCGTTTGACAAGGAACGCTTTTACCAGGCGGCATCCGGGTTGGAAGAGGTACCAGAGGGTGGTGAGCGGTGTTTTCGTTGTTACGAACTGCGGCTTTCGGAAGCGGCGAAACTGGCAAGGGAGGGAGGGTTTGATTATTTTACTACCACTTTGAGCATCAGTCCCTTGAAAAATGCCCGAAAATTGAATGAAATCGGGGAGAAGTTGGCGGCGGAACATGGGGTGGCCTACCTCGTTTCGGATTTTAAGAAAAGGGACGGATACCGCCGTTCGGTGGAGTTGTCCAAAGAGTACGGACTGTACCGGCAGGATTATTGCGGGTGTGAATTTTCCTGGCGGGAGAGGGACGGGAGGGCAAAAGAGCGATAGGACACCTTCCCGTCATTTTTCCGTCATGGTCATTGCCAGTTCTTTTCTAAAAACTGGATGATGTCCAATGCTTTTGGCGGGCAGCCGGGCAGGTGGCGGGAACAGTTCTTCGTGCAGGAACCGACGCCAATTTGACCGGCAGAATCCTTCCATCCTTGCCCGATGCAGACTCGCTCTTGTTTTCCATGCGTGTTTCCCCGCTCGTCAAGACGTTCCAGCGCGTAGACGAGGGAGCCGTAGCAGGCACTGCAGGCATCGCGGGCATCCGTGTATTTTTCCAATTTACGGACGCGTTCGGTCGCCTTCTTGTTCGTTTGGCCGCCAATCGGCTGGTTCAGCATGACGATTCGCGCGTTGGCCGTGTTTGTGTTTCCGATGCCCAGTTGTTCGGCGATACGAATGTAAGGCACGTCATCAACGGCATACCCGATGCTTTCGCACACGTATGCGTCGCAAAGAACCGGATCCAGGCAGGCGAAAATCCGATTCATGACGACGGGATTTCCTCCCTCTTCAAAGTTTAAGTCCCCGCAAATGTTGTCAACCAAGACGAGCCCGTGGGGAATCACGGTATTTAAGTGCGCGATGGGCTTGTGCAGTCCCATCGTATGGAAGCGGCGTTTTTCATTGTTTGGAATCACCCCTTTGGCATTTTTCAACGCGCAAGTGACGAGTGTTTGGCAGTGTCCTTTTAAAACGGGCATGTTAATGAGAAAATCCGTATTTTTGACTTCGCTGCACAAGTGCAGGGTCATGCCGGCACCGTCGCATGGATAGGAAGAGTCCTTTTGCAGGTCGTAAAACGGAACCTGGTATTTTCTGCATATGGAAGCAACTCCGGAAGTCTCGAAGGCACGGGACGTCCTGGCACCGACCCAGGAACCCTCCATGACCTTTACATTTGGAAAGTCGTGGCTTTTCAGGTAAAGCAACACTCCTTCTACCAGTTCGGGGTGCGTGACCGCCCCGTTCGACGCGTCGTCGTCCAATATCAGGTTGGGTTTTAGCGCGACTCGTTTCTCCTTGTCGCCAATGAGTTCGTCCAGGTGGATTGCTTCTAAAAGCTTGATGGTCATTTGAACGTAATCCGTTCCATGAATCATTACGATTTCTTCTTTTTTCATGGTGGTTTCTCCTTGTTTTTGGCGTTTCACGGTAAAGAAAGGCTTATTCCACAAACGTGATGGGAATATTTTTTGCTATCGTGCCGTTTCAGTTCATGGATGGTTTCCAGGAAAAACGCTTCCAGGATATCGGGAAAATTCTGTATGTTGTCTTCCATTGCCAGTCTTTAAAAAAATTCATTCTTTAAATCATGGACCAACGCGCCGGGAAGTCTCATGCCGGCGGCCAGTTCGACGCAAAGGGAGCATAGGTATACAAGGTTGAACTTGTATATTTCCACGTCCCCGGTCTGGAGATGGGGAAAGGTGGATTGTGAGTGGGAATTTAGGAACTTGTCGGTTAGAAACCCAAAATCCCGTTGCAGGATGGCGCCCCCCAGGGTACGCCGAAGTTCGTTGACAAGGGAATGGTAGTCAATCTCGCGTGTCGTCCGATGTGCCTGGTAGATGAGCTCTTCGCCTTGTCTCATTTATGGAAAATTCCTTTCTCGGTTATTTGCTTTCTATGGTTCCCTTTATTTTATAACATAAAACATTTGAAAAAACAACAAATAAACATGTTTGCATGGGTTTTTCTGATAAAATAGGATTAGTGCCAGGTGTACAGAATGCGTGTTGCCCTCCATATGCTGGCGCTAAATTCTGGATGTCCGTCCGGCATTCGGACATGACGAGTCATGAATTGACGCGGCTGCTTGAAGATGACATGCCGGACAAAGCTTACGCGGCGATGGGATTTTCCAAGGAAGAACCATATACTTTGGAACAATTGAAAGCGGAGAAAGAGAAGGCGGCCCATTCGGTCCTGGCGGGATTTGAGGAGTACGCGGTGACGAAGGACGCTTATATAAAGCTCAAAAGTTTGTTCCGGCTGATGCCGAAAGAACAAAGGGAACAAATGGAGGCGGGATTGAAACAGATGTTGCGAACGACGGGGGCGAAGGAAATTTGCTCGGGGACGGTTCTGGCATTCGTGGAGAACCTGTCAATTGAGGAAGGGCAGAAGAACATGTTGCTTGGCATGATAGGGTAAGGAGAGGAAAAACCTTCCGGGAAGGGGGAAGGAGAAATTTGGTGGTGATTCATATTGAGAAATGCCTTCGTCGATGATATAATTACCATATCATGCGAGGAAGAAGGTGGAGCGAAGGTGGCGAGTATCAGGGAAGTGGCAAAATTGGCACAGGTGGCTCCAAGCACGGTGTCAAGAGCCTTGAATGGTAGCGGCTACGTGGCGGAAGAGACGAAGGAAAAGATAAGGGAAGCGGTGGACGAGTTGGACTACGTGCCCAATCAGTGGATTCGTAATCTGTATCAGCAGAAGACGGGTATCATCGGGGTGATGACTCCGGAAATCATTCACCCGTATTTTTCATCCCTTTGGAGCTTCCTGGAACTTGAACTTCATAAATATGGATATAACATGATGCTCTGCAACACGTCCGGGAAGAAAGAGATAGAAAGAGAATATCTGGATACCTTGGAGAGAAACTTGTTTGACGGAATGATCATCGGCGCGGCATTTTTACCGGACAAGTATTATAAAAAGATACAAAAGCCAATCATATCTTTGGACAGAATCATATCGGGGGTACCCCTCGTGACGTCGGATCATGTCCGGGGAGGGGATATCGCGGCACGGAAATTGTTGGAAAAGGGCTGTAAAAGGCTCTTGAACTTAAGCGATCCAAATGAAAAGATGGTCGCTTCATCCCGCAGTGGGGAAAGTATCATACGGGTGATGGAAGAGAACGGGGCGGAGGTGGTTACGGAGAGTTTCTTGTGGATTGACGTCATTCATTATTCGAGAAGCATTCGACGGGCAAGGGAAATTTTAAAGGCGCATCCGAATCTTGACGGAATCGTGGCGAACGATTTATGTGCATCCGCCTTTTTGAAGATTGCCGGAGAGATGGGGATTTCCGTTCCACGGGATTTAAAAATCATCGCTTATGACGGAACCTATATTACGGACTTTAACTTTAAGACGATTGCGGCGATTCAGCAAGACGTTGCCTTGATTGCCAAAGAAGCCGTCAGGGTCTTAATCAAACTCATTAACCGGCAGCCATTGGAGAATGACGAGATATATGTGCCGGTACATTACAAGGGTGGTGACACCGTTTAGCAGGAGGAGGGTTGGCAGACGGGTCGTAACCGTGTGAAAGTGGAATTGCTTTCACACGGTTACGACCCGTTTTTGTCATTGTGCAACAAAATTTTGCGATTGTGCAACAAAAAGAAAATGGAAATTTGTGAAAAGTGCTGATTATGGTAAAATGTATGAAAAACTATTGAAAAGAAACGGAGTAAGTAGTATATTAATCGCATGGAACAGTTCCACAAAGAAGGGACAAGAAAAAACAGGCATGGAACAGTTTCATGAAGAGGGATGATGGGCAAGACATCATTTTTTTTACTCAAGAATGGAACAGTTCCACAAAAAAGGAGGAGAATCATGAAAGCAAAAAAAGTAGTTGCACTTGGGCTCGCCATGATGATGGCGGCAATGACGGTGACGGGATGCGGCGGTGGAGGCGACAACGGCCAGAAGCAGACGGAGATTACGATTTATCAGAGCAAGATTGAGGCGAACGAGGGCTATAAGAAGGCGATTGAGGCATACGAGGCCACGCACCCGGACGTAAAGATTAATCTGGAGGCGGTGACGGGAAATGATTTTACGGCATCGTTAAAGGCGAAGATGCAGTCCGATCCACCGACGATTTTCTCCGTAGGCGGATTTCAGGATTTGAAGGATTATGGTGACATCCTGGAGGACGTTTCTGATTTGGAAGCGCTTGAGCATGCGTTGGACGGGACGAAAGACATGTTTACGAAAGACGGAAAGGTGCTGGCGGTTCCGTTGTATATGGAAGGGTATGGATTTGTCGTGAACCGGCAGATGTTCGAGGACGCGGGCGTGGATTTTGATTCCATGATGACGTTTGACGGGATGAAGGCCGGATTTGACACGTTGCAGAAGAAAATCGAAAGCGGCGAGATGGAAGAGAAATATCCGAACCTGGAAGCGGTGATGGAATATCCCACGAAGGAGTTGTGGATTGCGGGCGATCATGACGCGAACGTGGCGTTGGCCCACGACTTTGCAAGTGCGCAAGAGGCGTATGTTGCAGAAACGCTTCCGGGAAAGGGATTTGAAGACTATAAAACCATGGTGGATTTTCAGGCAAGTTATACGACGAATGCCGACAGTACGGCGAATCTGAATTCCGTGGATTACACGACTTCGTTGGAAGGCGGACTTGCGATTGAGCGTGTGGCCGCCATTAAACAAGGCAACTGGGTCGCGCCGGCGGTGGAGACCACGGATCCGGAGGTGCTTAAGAAACTGGACTTGCTGCCGTATTCCGTGCCAGGTTTTTCAGAGGGCAAATATTTCGTAGGCGTTTCCGGGTACTGGGCGATTAACAGTAAGGCGTCCGAAGAACAGAAAAAGGCGGCAAGAGATTTTATCAATTGGATGTACACGGATCCGGAAGGACAGAAAATTGTCGTGGAAGATTGCAAGTTCGTTCCGCCATATGATAATTTCGAGGGTCTGGAGGCAAGCGATCCGCTTTCGCAGAGAATCATGACGGCCAATGAGAATGGCAATACGATGGATGGTTGGGTATACAGCGGGGCGCCGAATACATGGGGACAGCAGGCGGCAGGCGTCGAGGTTCAAAAATACTTGGCGGGTCAGGCGACCTGGGAGGAAGTGACGCAGAGTTGTATCGACCAGTGGGAAACGATGAGGAAGGCACAGCAATAGTTATGAAAGCGGGGGAGGGGACTTTTCCCTCCCCTATATGAAAAGAAAGGTGAAAAAGATGAAGAAAAGTAAAGCGCGATTCTGGATATTTTTGACGCCGGCATTGTTTTCCTTCACACTGATCGTTCTGATTCCGATGCTGATTGGATTCTTTTATGCATTTACGGATTGGAACGGTATCGTGGGAAGCGATATGGAGTTTGTTGGCTTTCAGAACTTTGTCGACATATTTACAAGGGATGACTCTTTTTTGCATGCGCTTGGATTCACGGCGTTATTCTCCGTATGTGCGGTCGTCCTGGTAAATCTGGTTGGATTTTTCCTGGCAATGCTCGTGACGCAGAAGTTTCGCGGGGCGACACTTTTAAGGGGCGTTTTCTTCATGCCGAACTTAATCGGGGGACTTTTGCTGGGATTTACGTGGCAGTTCATTTTTGTTTCCATTTTTGAAGCGGTTTCAAAGGCCACCGGCTTGAAAATCTTTAGCGGATGGCTTGCCGACCCGCAGACGGGTTTTATCGGCCTTTTGATTTTGACGGTGTGGCAGCTTTCGGGATACATGATGATCGTCTACATCGCCCAGATACAGCAGATTCCGGAGTCCGTCAAGGAGGCGGCGAGCATTGACGGGGCCAGCGGGTGGCAGATGCTCAAAAGCATTATACTTCCCCTTATGATGCCGGCGTTCACCATTGGCCTATTCTTGTCGATTTCAAACTCTTTTAAGATGTTTGACCAGAATTTGGCCTTGACGCAGGGAGGACCATATAAGTCGACGGAGATGCTTGCACTTAATATTTATAATTCGGCATTCGGCGCGAATGAATTTGGATTTGCCCAGGCGAAAGCAATCGTATTCATGATTATCGTGGCGGCAATCGGGGTGACGCAGCTCGTGATTACAAAGCGGAGGGAGGTTGAAATGTAATGGAAGAAAAAAAGCAGCATTCAAAAAGAGGGAGAAAGGTGGCGTACGCGGTCGTCGGAATTGTCCTCGGGTGTATTTTCCTGTTCCCGATTTATATTTTGGTACTGAATTCCTTTAAAAATACAAAGGGAATCTTTACGGACGTGATTGGATTCCCAAATGCCGCGACCTTTACAACGGAAAATTACCCGAATGCGTTTAAAGCGTTGGAATATGTCCGGTCTTTTATGAATTCGCTGATTATCACGGTGATTGCCACGGCGTTGATTTTGCTGATTTCAGCGATGGCCGCATGGGTTCTGGTTCGCTATAAAACAAAGACGAGCAAGGTGATATTCCTCTTGTTTGCGGCATCCATGCTGATTCCGTTTCAGTGCGTGATGCTTCCGCTGGTCGGATTCGCGAGCCGGATTGGGATCATGAATCCAACGGGGCTTGTATTTATGTATATGGGATTTGGAACGAGCATGGCGATTGTCATGTTCCATGGCTTCATAAAAAATATTCCGGCGGAGCTTGAGGAGGCGGCCACGATTGACGGCTGTGGTTCATTCCGATTGTTTTTCCTGATTGTCGTGCCGTTGATGAAGACGATTCTGGTTACCGTTGCGGTGTTGAACGTGATGTGGATCTGGAACGATTACCTTCTTCCGTCATTGATTATTAACAAGCCGGGGTGGCAGACGCTTCCGCTGAAGACGTACCTTTTCTTCGGTCAGTTTGCAAAACGGTGGGATTTGGCATCATCGGGATTGATTATGTGTATTATTCCAATCATTATTTTTTATCTGTTCTGTCAGAAATATATCGTAAAGGGTATTACGGACGGGGCAATTAAGTAAACATGACAAGATGGGAGTGGAAGATTTATGTTGGCAAAATGGTGGAAGAGGGTGGTCGTTTATCAAATTTACCCGAAGAGTTTTTATGACAGTGATGGGGACGGAATCGGGGATTTGAATGGAATAACGGAAAAGCTGGACTATTTAAAGGAACTTGGAGTGGACGTCTTGTGGATATGCCCGATATATTGTTCCCCAATGGAGGACAATGGATATGACATTTCGGATTATTATAGGGTGGATCCGATGTTTGGCAGTAACGCGGACATGGACCGGCTTTTATGCGAGGCGGGGAAAAGGGGCATGAAAATCATCCTTGACCTGGTGGTGAACCATTGTTCCGATGAGCATGCATGGTTTAAGAAGGCCGTGGCGGATCCCGATTGTGAAGAGGCCGGATACTTCTACTTTAAAAATACGGCGGATGAAGAAGAACCAAATAACTGGTGCTCCAATTTTGGCGGTTCCGTTTGGACGCGGCTTGCGGACGGTCGTTGGTATTACCACACGTTTTCGAAAAAGCAACCGGATTTGAACTGGGAAAACCCTAAGCTTAGGGAAAAGGTTTACGAGATGATAAACTGGTGGCTTGACAAGGGCGTTGCCGGTTTTCGGGTGGACGCGATTACGTTCATCAAAAAAGACTTGAGTTTCAAATCCAGGGCGACGGAGGATGGTTTTCGGTATCCGATTGAAAATTTGACGGATTATCCGGGAATCGGGGGATTCCTCACGGAGATGAAGGAAAAATGTTTTGACAAGCATGATTGCATGACGGTTGCGGAAGCCCCGGGCGTGGGAAATGAAACCTTTCGGGAATATGCCGGGGAGGACGGGTATTTTTCCATGATTTTTGATTTCACGTGGGAAAATATGGAAAGCGAAGCGGACAAATCTTCCATTGAAGCCGTCGAAAGGCTGAAGAAGAGAATCTTTGACAGCCAGAGGTTTGTAAGCAAGGCGGGATGGAGTGCCGTTTTTCTTGAGAATCATGACCAGTCCCGGTGCGTGAACAAATATTTGGAAAAAGAAAATATTTGTTTCGAAAGCGCTTCCGCATTGGCGACAATGTATTTTTTCCTTTACGGAACGCCGTTCATCTATGAAGGGCAGGAAATCGGCATGACGAATGCCGTTTGGAACAGCATTGGGGAGATGGAGGACGTGAGGGCGAAAGGAAAGTATAAGGAGGCAATCGAGCGACGGCAGGACCCGCAGAAGGTTTTGGAGTATTTCAGCGAACTGGGACGGGATAATTCCAGAACGCCGATGCAGTGGAACTCTGAGGAAAACGCCGGATTTACGAAAGGACGACCATGGATCAAGGTAAATGAGAATTATAAGGTGATTAACGTGGAAGAGCAAAAAACGCGTTCAGATTCCTTGCTTTCCTATTACAAAAAACTGACGGCGCTCCATCATGAAGATGTTTACGAGGACGTTTTTGCGGAAGGCTCGGTCAGGCAGATACTTGAGGATGTTCCGGCCGTTTTTGCGTATGAGAGAGAATGGGACGGCAGAGCCGTCACGGTAGTGGTAAACTTTAAGAAAGGTCCGCAAGAAATCCAAGGGACAAAGGCGGAGGTCTTGCTGAATAACCATAAGACATTGTGCGCAAAGGACGGCAAATTGCTGCTTGCCCCTTATCAGGCAGTGGTGTTTGATGGAAAAATATGAAGTGTCCGTAGTTCGTTTTTAAAAATGTGGTTGGCAAAATAAAGGAAGGGCGTATCAGATGTTTTCTGATAGCCCTTTCGGCATTTCATGCCCCGTGCTCGTTATTCCACGAAGCTTTATGCGTTCGCCGTATCCCGGCGCTCATCGAGCTCCTTTTGCATGGTGGCGAGCGTCTTCTTGTCCAGATTGTAAATAATGGCAAGGCCGATAAATTGAAGTACGGCGCTGGTCAGGTAAAGCGCGGCCACGAGATAGCGCATCCTTAAGGCCACCTCGAACGTCTGGTTTCCTTCGTTGGCTTCCACGTAGCCGAGGAACGACATGATGACGAGCGCGAGGGAAGGCCCGAAGCCTTGCGCCAGCTTACGGAAAAATGAATGTAAGGAGTACACGGTGCCTTCTTCGCGGGAGTTGTTTTTCCACTCGTTGTAATCAATGGCGTCGCCCATCATGGACCAGGAAACGGTGGAGTAGATGCCCATCCCCAGGCTGTTGATAAACTGGCAGCCGATGAAGATGGCGATGCCCTTCCCGTCGGGGGTGATTGGCAGGACGAGCATCAGGGTACATGCCGCCACGGAGACGACGGAGCCGACCACGGCCAGTTCCTTTTTACCGTACTTTGTCACCATCTTGCGCGCCAGGGGCGTGAAGAGGATGATGGGAATCATTACGAACATGGCCACCAGTCCGGAAATCCGCACGTTGTTGAAATAGGACTGGAACATGACGGTGGAAGCCGCGGTGGCTCCCTGCATGCCTAGAAACATTCCCATGGCGGCGAGAGTCGCGCCGACCGCCGGCCGGTTTTTCATGAAATTCTTCATGGCATGGAGGACGTTGAACTTTTGCCGTTCCTCGCTGCACTTGACATTTTCGTTGACGCGGATGACCGTGTTGCGAATCATGAACTGGAACGCGAGGAATCCGAAGAATCCCATCACCAGTGCCGTGAAAAATACACGTGTGCCAACGATGTTGTTGTTCTCGTCATAAATCAGCATCGGCAGGATGGCCATGGTGGCCATCTGTCCCACGAGGGATCCCACGCTTCTCCACGCGGAGAGGGAGGCGCGGTCGCCCGCGTCCTCGGAAATCAGGGACAGAAGCGAGCCGTAGGGCACGTTTGCCACGGTGTAGAACGCGTCCCAGAGCACGTAGCCGCACACAAAGATGATGTTCTTTGCCATCGCGGGCGCGCTCGGCCAGGGAACGAAACACAACGCCCCGGCCACCAGAAGCCCCAAAGACCCGAACCAGATATAGGCGAGGAACTTGTTACGTTTGTACTTGCGCCGGTCGGCGTCCACGATGGATCCAATCAGCGGGTCATTGATGGCGTCCCATACCTGGCAGATAAGGAACAGGCCGGCGTATACCATGGAGTCCATTTTCATGAACTGCGTCCAGAAGATGACCATGGTACCTTTCAGGGCAAAGCTCATGTTGCAGCCGAAATCCCCGGCGGCGTAAGCCAGGTTGTCGCGTATGCCGAATTTGCGAAATCCGTTTGCATCCAAGGCGGCATTTTTTGTTTTACTCATGACGAAATCCTCCTTTATAAAGGTCATTCCCCTTTGATAACTGCCTTGCCGCGGCCGCCCTTGGGAAAGGCGGCCGCTTTGGTGTCAACGCGTGTAGAACGTAGGTCACTTTTTCTTGATTTGGTTCAGCTTTTTATTTAATTCAAGGATTTCCTCCTTGGACATGGCTTCGGCCCCGACCGTCCCCATCATGGAAAGGATCCGTTTCACGCTGAAGCCGCCAAGCATTTTCATCATGTCCGTATTTTTCAAGTCGAACCCGGCGCCCGCGCCTTTCTTGCCGTTCCCCTTCATTTTCTTCATCATGGAAGCGCCGAACGACATCATGAACATTTTCCCCTGCATGGTGGCAAGGATGTCGCTGATTTTGTCGTTGATGGAGAAATACCCTTCCGGCATGTCGATTTCAAACCAGTTGATGACGTCGCCCGTCTCCTTCATGCGGTACTCCTCGTTGAATTTGTCTACCTTGCGGATGTGGCTTTCGTCCGAACACGCGCCCGCCCGGGCCGTGATGGTCGTCTCGCCCGCGTTTGGCACGTCGAAGTAGAAGAAATGCTCATCCGACGTTTGCCTGCCGAGGCTTTCCCCGTTCACAAGTAGCTCCACCTCCGGCTGGTTGGAATAGACGGTCACTTTTGTCACGTCTTCCACGCGGTCAACGTAGCGTTTGCCGCAGACATGCACGAACGGCTCGTCGGACAGCCAAGCCTTGTAGGCGTAGAAGGCGTCCTTCTTGTATTTGCGGTCGAAAGTCACCAGTCCCTTGTGGTTCATGCCGTCCTCGCCGCCCTCGGCTCTCGCGTCGGCCGCGAAATCGAACATGTTCCAAACGTGGGTCGCCCAGATGAACGGCCGCGTGAAAAGCTGCTTGATCAGTTCTTCGTGGTAATAGGCCTGGTATTCCTCCGTGTAATCGCCCTGGTCGGGATTGGAGGTGTGCCAGTTTAGCGCCTCGCAGCCATATTCGCTCATGCCGATGGGGATGTCCGGGTGTTCGGCGTGGAACTTGTCGAAAAACGGGCCGTTCATTGACGTGTCGCCGCCGTACCATCCATAATAGTGGTTGTAGGAAACCACGTCCGGAATCTTGATATACTCGGCGTCCGTGTCGCACATGGAGATGGCCGCCAACGTGGTTGGGCGCGTGGAATCCATTTCGTGCGCCAGGTCGTTGAGGAGCCGGTGGTTTTCCAACAAGTCCGGGTCGTCGGCCCCGCCCATCGTGATTTCGTTGGAGAGGCCCCAGACCACGATACAGGGATGGTTGTAATTTTGCGTGATGAGTTCCTTCATCTGGGAAACGGTGTTTTCACGCCCGCCCGGCATGTGCTGGGAAATATAGGGGATTTCTGCCCAGATGACGAGTCCCTTTTCGTCGCAAAGGTCGTAAAAATACTGGTCGTGCTGGTAGTGCGCCAGCCGGATGGTGGTCGCGCCCATTTCGAGAATCAGGTCGACGTCTTCCTCGTGGTGCTCCTTTTTGAGCGCGTTTCCGATATGCGGGCGGTCCTGGTGGCGGGAAACGCCGCGCAATGGGTAGCTTTCCCCGTTCAGGATGAAGCCCTTCTCCGGGTCGATAGAGAATGTACGGCATCCGAAGCGTACGTCGCGCTCGTCCAATATCGTGCCACCGTCCGACAAAACGGCCTTGATCGTATATAAATGCGGGTCTTTGCGCCCGTTCCATAAGCGCGCGTCCTTGATTTCCAAAACGGCTTCAGGATTGTCGGAGGTCGTCGTGGCCTCGCACACGGCCTGACCGCCGTCATAGATGGTGAAAGTGAGCTTTTCCGTGCCGTTTGTTCCGCGCAAGTAGGCCTTGGCGGACACTAAGGCGTCCTTGTTTTTGATCTCCGGGGTGACGCTCAGGCCCGGCCCCCCGTAATAGTCCAGGTCAAACCTCGCGCTTCCGGCGCGGAGGAGGTTTACGCTTCGATATAGGCCGCCATAGAACGTAAAGTCGGCCATCTGCGGGTAAACGTGGTCGTTGGGGGCGTTGTCCACCGCCACGACAAGCTCGTTTTCTGCCTGCAGAAGACTGGTGACGTTGACCCTCCAGGTGGAGTATCCGCCGTCGTGGTGGCCGGCCGCCTTGCCGTTTACGTATAAGTCCGCCGAAGAGTTGGCCCCTTCAAATTCAACATAGACTTCGTCCGTGCCGGAGGGCGTCTCGATATCCAAGGTTTTGACATAGAAGCACGTACCGCGGTAATAATCATTTCCTCCGTCCTGGCCGTCGTCGCCGTTCCATGTGTGTGGCAAATCGACCTCCGTCCAGTTTGCCTGTGTAAGGACGGAATTTCCTTCGGATACCGTCACCGCGTCCTTTGTAAATTTCCACCCTTGGTTCCAATTTGTCCTTATCATGTTTGTCTTGTCTCCTTTCTGAGTCGCTTTCCGCGGGAACACGTCCTGCCATGTGGCCATCGGCCATGACAATATTGAAATGAATGGGCATTCCCGCAATTGCTACTATTTTACATTATACAGTAAGAAAACGGTGCGTACTTGGATGATTTTCATTGAAGTTGTACGATTTTTGTGTTATTTTAAATATATATAAAATCGGGAATCGTATGATTTGGAAAAAGATTCGAGAGGAAGGAGAGGAAGATGCAGATTGAAATGGGCGTGAAGGAGGCGTTTTCTTTTATTCGGCAGATGCTGTCCGACGCATATGGGATGGACGCGCATTTTTTTGATTATCCATATGGGGATTTTGACAAAATAGACAGGGGATTCCGAAGGACGGTCTGGAAGAAGGACAGTAGCCAGTCCGTCCTGCTACAAGGCTTGGAGATGTTGGAAGGGTATCATATGGTCGTGGTGAAAAGTAACTTGGATTTTTATAATATCCTGGCTTTTTTGGGCAAGAAAAAACCTTGTGAATTTGTCAGCGTGGGACCGTTTCGTGACAGGCCGGTAACGGGGCAGGATTTAATCCATGTCCTTTCCATTAACCACATTCCGGCCGGGCACCTGACAGTGATACGCCAGTTTTATGACAGCCTTCCCGTGGCGGACGTCCAGAACGTGGTTACCATGTTAAGGCATCTTTTGTCAGCCTTCGTGCCGGAATACAAGGACGTGGCGACAGAGTACGTTGATTTTTCGGAGGAGCAGAACGTGTTTCAGCCGGACAGTGAGACGGTGCGTTCATTTTCCGGTGAAATGGCTGAAAAATATGCTTCCGTCTTAAATGGATTTCTGGATTCGATGCTTGCCGGGGACAACCAGGGGGCGGCAGATACTTTAAAGCAGTTGCTCGACTATACCGGGTACGAGGCCAACCCGTCGATGAAACAGATGAAGAAATATTTGAATTTTTTAAATGACAATTGCTGCAGCAGGATGTTGATGACGCAGGTTCATGCGAGTTTTATCTTGGAACAACAGTTTCGCTTTGAAACGCAGATTGAAAATGCCGGCCAGTACGAACTGCTTTTGCGGCTTCCTTATGAAATCGCGCGGAAATATTGTCTTCTTGTCAAGAATTACAGTATGGCGGAATATTCCTACCTGGTGCAAAACGTCATAAACTATGTGACCCTGCATATTTCGGAGCAATTGACCCTCTCGGTGATTGCCGGCTATTTCCGCAAGAACGCCGCATACCTTTCGGGACGTTTTCACAAGGAGACGGGGGATGGCCTGGTCGAATACATCCAAAAGGAACGGATGCGGACCGCCGTCCGTTATTTTAACATGACGAACTTGTCCGTCGCGGAGGTGGCGGGAAAAGTGGGCATCCATGATTTTGGATATTTTTCCCGTCTGTTCAAAAAGCATGTCGGGTGCACGCCGAGCCAATATAAAAAGATGGTAAACGCATAGGGGATTGCAACCGCACGGCTAGAAAAATTTTCACTTCCGTATTTACAAGCGGCCACCTGCTGTGGTAAACTAAAGCGAGTTTGGGGTAAAACAAGGCGACGCCAGGGCGCGCGGTTTCGTGACCGTGGGGTAATTTTCCCGCAGTGGTAGACGATGACGGTGCCGGCATGGCGGCAAAAACGGAAAGGGTGAATCACACATGGCACAGCTATGGGGCGGCCGGTTTACAAAGGAAACCGACCAGCTGGTATACAATTTTAACGCTTCCATCACGTTTGACAAGAGGTTGTACCGGCAAGACATCCGTGGCAGCATCGCGCACGTGACGATGCTGGCGGCGAGGAAAATCCTGACGGAGGAAGAAAAGGCGCGCATTGTCGAAGGACTGAATGGAATCCTGGACGACGTGGAAGAGGGGCGGCTGGAAATCACGTCCCAATACGAGGACATCCACAGTTTCGTGGAGGCGGTCCTGACCGAGCGGATTGGCGAGGCGGGGAAAAAGCTCCATACCGGGCGTAGCCGCAACGACCAGGTGGCGTTGGACATGAAGCTTTACGTCCGGGACGAGGTGACGGAGCTTGACGGGCTTTTAAAGGAATTGCTGGAAGTGCTGCTTGGACTGATGAAGGAACACGTCGAGACATACATGCCGGGATTCACGCATTTACAGAAAGCACAGCCGATTACTTTGGCGCACCACCTCGGCGCGTATTTTGAGATGTTCAAGCGTGACCGGGGACGGATGAGGGACATTTACCGCCGAATGAATACGTGTCCTTTGGGGGCGGGAGCATTGGCCGGGACGACGTACCCGCTCGACCGCGAGCATACGGCGGAGCTCCTTGGATTTGACGGGCCGACGCTCAACAGCATCGACTCGGTGGCGGACCGGGACTACCTGGTTGAGCTGCTCTCGTCGATGTCCACGGTGATGATGCACTTGAGCCGTTTTTCGGAGGAAGTAATCATCTGGAATTCCAACGAGTACGGGTTCGTGGAAATCGACGACGCGTACAGTACCGGCAGCAGCATCATGCCGCAGAAGAAGAACCCGGACATCGCGGAACTCGTGCGCGGCAAAACGGGGCGGGTGTACGGGGCGCTGATGTCGCTCCTCACGACGATGAAGGGCATCCCCCTGGCGTACAACAAGGACATGCAGGAGGACAAGGAGGTCGTCTTTGACGCGATTGACAACACGAAGGGCTGCATCGCGTTGTTTACCGGCATGCTGGGTACGATGAAGTTCCAAAAAGGACAGATGGAGGCCAGTGCCAAAAACGGCTTTACGAACGCGACGGACGCGGCGGACTATTTGGTGAACCATGGCGTGCCGTTCCGGGACGCGCATGGAATCGTCGGACAATTGGTGTTATATTGTATTGAAAAAAACATTGCCTTAGACGACATGGGCCTGGAAGAATTCAAGGCGATTTCCCCGGTGTTCGAGGAGGACATTTACGAGGCCATCAGCATGAAGACTTGCGTGGAGGCGCGAAACACCATTGGCGCGCCGGGACGTGCGGCGATGGAGAATGTGATCGCGTTGGAAGAGGCATATTTGTCAGGTGGATGAAAAATAAAAAAGACAGAAAAATAGAAGGATGGAACGGCATTTCCAGATGGAAAATGTCCATGGGGAAGTGCATGCAAGGAAGGAGAAGAGGAAAATGGATAAGAAATTAAAGGTCGGTATTTTGGGGGCGACGGGAATGGTCGGGCAACGGTTTATCGCCCTTTTGGAAAACCACCCTTGGTTCGAGGTCGTGACCGTGGCGGCCAGCCCGCGTTCGGCGGGCAGGACCTATGCCGAGGCCGTTTCGGGGCGATGGAAGATGGACACCCCGATGCCGGAAGCGGTGAAGGACCTGGTGGTGATGAACGTCAACGAGGTGGAGCGGGTGGCTTCCACCGTGGACTTCGTGTTCAGCGCCGTGGACATGTCGAAGGAGGAAATCAAGGCCATCGAGGAGAGCTATGCGAAGACCGAGACCCCGGTGGTGTCGAACAACAGTGCGCACCGCTGGACCCCGGACGTGCCGATGGTGGTGCCGGAGATTAACGCGGGGCATTTCGAAGTGATTGCGGATCAGAAAAAACGCCTGGGAACGACCCGCGGATTTATTGCCGTGAAGCCGAACTGCTCGATTCAAAGCTACGCGCCGTGCCTGGCGGCATGGAGGGAGTTTGGCCCGAAGGAGGTCGTGGCGACGACCTACCAGGCGATTTCCGGGGCGGGAAAGACGTTCGCGGACTGGCCGGAAATGGCGGGTAACGTCATTCCTTATATTGGCGGCGAGGAGGAAAAGAGCGAGCAGGAGCCGCTTCGTGTGCTTGGCAAGGTGGAAAACGGGCAGATCGTCAAGGCCGCGCTGCCAAAGATCACTTGCCAGTGCGTGCGCGTGCCGGTATTGAACGGGCATACGGCCGCCGTGTTCATTAATTTTGAAAAGAAGCCGACCAGGGAAGAGTTGATTGAAAAACTGGTAAGCTTCAAGGGATTTCCACAAGAGGCGAACCTGCCGAGCGCGCCGAGGCAGTTCATCCAGTATTTGGAGGATGACAACCGTCCGCAGGTGTCCATGGACGTAAATTATGAAAATGGCATGGGCGTGTCGATTGGACGCCTGCGCGAGGATTCCATGTTTGATTATAAGTTCATCGGCCTGTCGCACAACACGGTGCGCGGGGCTGCCGGCGGCGCCGTACTGTGTGCGGAGGCGTTGGCGGCGAAGGGATATGTCGTGGCGAAAAGCGCGGTATAGCATAATGGAAAAAATAAGGGGCTCCGCGTAACCAGGTTCGTAGGAACTTCGCTGTCCGGAGTACATTTGCACGTAAGCGTCCAAAGAATGGACGAGAAGTGCTCGAAGTAGGAGGAATCATGTAATGGGAATGACAATGACGCAGAAAATCCTGGCTGCCCACGCGGGGCTTGAGTCCGTGGAAGCCGGGCAGCTCATCATGGCGAAGCTGGACGTGGTGATGGCCAACGACATCACCGGCCCGATGGCGCTACCAATCATCAAGCAGATGTCTGACAAGGTGTTTGACAAGGACAAGGTGGTGTTCGTGCCGGACCATTTTACGCCGAACAAGGACATCAAGTCCGCGGAGAACTCCAAGGCCATCCGCGAGTACGCGAAGGAGCAGGGGCTTACGTGGTATTTTGAGCAGGGCAAGTCCGGCGTGGAGCACGCCATCCTGCCGGAGGCGGGCGTGGTGGCCGCCGGGGAATGTATCATTGGCGCCGACTCGCACACTTGTACATATGGCGCGTTGGGCGCGTTTTCCACCGGCATGGGGACGACCGACGTGGCGACCGGCATGGCGACCGGGGAAATCTGGTTCAAGGTGCCCCCGGCCATCAAGTTCGTGCTGACCGGAAAGCCGGGGCCGTACGTCAGCGGCAAGGACATTATCATCCATATCATAGGAAAAATCGGCGTGGACGGCGCGCTTTACAAGTCCATGGAGTTCGTGGGCGACGGCATTGCCAACTTGTCCATGGACGACAGGTTCACGATGGCGAACATGGCCATCGAAGCCGGGGCCAAGAACGGCATTTTCCCGGTGGACGAGAAGGTCGAGGAATATTTGAAGGAGCATACGAAGAAGCCGTACACGGTTTATACGGCAGACGAGGACGCGCGGTATGACGACGTGGTCGAAATCGATTTGGCGAAGGTGCGCCCGACGGTGGCGTTTCCGCACCTTCCGGGCAATGCGAAGACGATTGACGAAATTGAGGCGATGGAGCCGATTCGGATTGACCAGGTCGTGATTGGCTCTTGTACGAACGGACGCATGGAAGACTTGCGCAAGGCGGCCGCGATTTTAAAGGGGCATACCGTTCATCCGGACGTGCGCGTGATGGTCGTGCCGGCGACACAGAAGATTTACAAGCAGTGTATCGCGGAAGGCTTTCTGGACATTTTCGTGGACGCGGGTTGCGCGGTCAACACGCCGAGCTGCGGGCCATGCATGGGCGGCCACATGGGCGTGATGGCGGCCGGGGAAAAATGCGTGTCCACCACGAACCGCAATTTCGTGGGCCGCATGGGACACGTGGATTCCCTGATTTACCTGGCCTCCCCGGAAGTGGCAGCGGCGAGCGCGATTGCGGGCCGCATCGCGAATCCTGAGAAAGTAGGTGGAATGTAAATGAAGGCATTGGGACATGTATTTAAATACGGGGACAACGTGGACACGGACGTGATCATTCCGGCAAGATATTTGAATTCCTTTGACGCGAAAGAGCTGGCGAGCCATGCCATGGTGGACATCGACCCGGAGTTCGCGGGCAAGGTGCAGCCGGGCGACTTAATCGTGGCGAACAAGAATTTCGGCTGCGGGTCGTCGCGGGAGCACGCGCCGTTGTGTTTGAAGGCGGCCGGGGTGAGCTGCGTGATCGCGGAGACGTTTGCCAGGATTTTTTACCGCAACGCCATCAATATCGGCCTGCCCATCATCGAGTGCGTGGAGGCCGCGCGGGGCATCGAGGCGGGCGACGAGGTGGAAGTCGACTTTGACAGTGGCATGATTTATAACCGCACGAAGGGAACCAAGTTCAAGGGACAGCCGTTCCCGGAATTCATGCAGGAATTGATCGGCGCGGGCGGTTTGGTGAATTATACGAACAATAAGAAGAAATAAAATATCCCGTGCGCGGGGCGGCGGCCCGGATTGTGGCCGCCAGGCTTTCGACGCGGGAATGGAGAGGTTGGAAAAATGAACTTGTTATATAAGAGCACTAGAAACGCGGAGCGTACCGTGACCGCCTCCGAGGCGGTCTTAAAAGGCCTGGCGGAGGACGGCGGGTTGTTTGTGCCGGTGGAAATTCCCAAGCTTGACGTGAGTCTTGACGAGTTGAAGGAGATGTCCTACCAGGAGACGGCTTACGCCGTCATGAAGCGGTTTTTGACAGATTATACCGAGGAGGAATTGAAGTCTTGTATCAGCCGTGCCTATGATGATAAATTTGATACAGAGGTAATCGCGCCGCTCGTGAAGGTTGCCGACACGTTTCATTTGGAATTGTTTCATGGCCAGACAATCGCGTTCAAGGACATGGCGCTTTCCATCCTGCCGCACCTTTTGACGACGGCGGCGAAGAAAAACCACGTGGAAAAGGAAATCGTGATTTTGACGGCGACTTCCGGCGACACGGGAAAGGCGGCGTTGGCGGGATTTGCGGACGTGCCGGGGACGCGCATTATCGTGTTTTATCCGAAGGGAGGCGTAAGCCGCGTGCAAGAACTGCAGATGGTGACGCAAAAAGGGGATAACACGGCGGTCGTGGCCATCCATGGCAATTTTGACAACGCGCAGAGCGGCGTCAAAGCGATGTTCGAGGACAAGGAACTGGAAAGGGAACTGTCCGGGGCGGGATTTCAATTTTCCTCTGCAAACTCCATCAATATCGGACGTTTGGTTCCGCAAATCGTATATTATGTATATGCTTATGCCAAACTATTGAAGTATGGGGAAATCGAGCAGGGCGAAGAAATCAACGTGACGGTGCCGACCGGCAACTTCGGAAACATTTTGGCGGGATATTATGCGAAGCAGATGGGAGTCCCGATTGCCAGGCTGGTCTGTGCCTCCAACGAGAACAAGGTGTTGTTCGACTTCTTCCAGACGGGAACGTATGATAAAAACAGGGAGTTCGTGCTGACCTCCTCACCGTCGATGGATATTTTGATTTCCAGCAATTTGGAGCGGTTGATTTACGCGATTGCCGGAGGGGACGCGAAGAAGAACCGTGAGTTGATGGAGAACCTGAAAAAAAACGGCGTTTATGAAATCAGCCTGGAAATGAAGGAAAAGCTTTCGGATTTTTATGGCGGTTACGCGACGGAAGAGGAAACCGCGCGAATGATTGGCGAGACTTACAAGTCCACGGGCTACGTCATGGATCCGCACACGGCGGTGGCGGCCTGGGTCAGCCGTGCCTATCGTGAAAAAAACGGGGACGACAAGAAGATGCTGGTAGTTTCCACCGCCAGCCCATACAAGTTTTCCCGTAGCGTGATGACGGCTCTCGACGCGTTTGGCGGCAAGGCTTCGGGAACGGATGGCGGGACGGCTTTAGCGTCATCGGCAGGCAAGGCCGGTGAAGCCGTGGCCGATGGAGGTGTGGATGAGTTTTCCTTGGTTGATGCGCTGGAAAAGGCTTCCGGGGTGGAAGTGCCAAACGCGGTCAAGGAAATCCGCGGCGCGAAAATCCTGCACGCGCGGGAGTGCGACGCGGGCCGGATGGAGGAGACGGTGAAGGAGATTTTAGGCATGAAATGACAATTTGTCAAAAAATTGTCAGGAATGGCAAAGTGTTCCGGCAAAACTGTTGACTTTTCAAATTAAACATGAGATAATAGAACAAATTTTGATTTTAAAGGAGGAATTACCATACTATGTCAACAAAAGCATATTACCCAATTAGTGAAATTGGAAAGGGAAAACCTGGATTCTCCAAGACGAGGTCCATTATCGAGGCGGCATTTTACGGGAACAACGTTGTTCCGGTCAACACGCTGAAAGAGGCGTATAACTTGGCGGCGGGGTCACCGGGAACCGTCGTGACCGACATGCCGGTATATAGGGGCGACGAGTTCGGACTGGACGCGGACGCGAAGGTGTTGTTGTTCAACGACGGAGCCATCACGGGCCGTTATGCCACCGCGCGCCGCATCGCGGGCGAGCCGGGAGTGGATTGCGAGGCACTTGACAAGGTGGCCATGGACGCGATTTATTCCTCTCGTTTCAAGACGATGTACCATGCGACCGTATATGCGGGACTGGATCCGGAGTTCATGGTGAAGTGCCATCTATTGATTCCGGAGGGCGAGGAGAACATCATGTACAACTGGATGTTGAACTTCCAGTACATGTCTGACGAGTACGTGAAGATGTACAAGGCTTCCCAGCCGATTGGCGACGGGAAGGAGCCGGACATATATATTTTCTCCGACCCGCAGTGGGTGCCGGTGGAGGCTCCGGGAGTCAGCTTTGACTGCTTAAGCGATCCGGCCAAGAAGACGTTGTGCTATTTCAACACCGAGACGAACTGCGCCTGCATCCTCGGCATGAGGTATTTTGGCGAGCACAAGAAAGGCACGCTTACGATGGTATGGGCGATTGCGAACCGTAATGGTTACGCTTCCTGCCACGGCGGACAAAAGGAGTACCTCCTTCCGGACGGCAGCAAGTATGTCGCTTCCGTATACGGCTTGTCAGGATCCGGCAAGTCCACGCTGACGCACGCGAAGCATGGTGGAAAGTATGAGATTAAGGTTCTTCATGATGACGCGTTTATCATCAACACCGATACCTGCGCGTCCATCGCCATCGAGCCGACGTATTTTGACAAGACGGCGGATTATCCGACCGGATGCGAGGATAACAAGTACCTTTTGACCGCGCAGAACTGCTCCGCGACGCTTGACGACGAGGGCAAGATTCAGCTTGTGACGGAAGACATCCGTAACGGAAACGGCCGTGCCATCAAGTCCAAATTGTGGTCCCCGAACCGCGTGGACAAGATTGACGCGCCGGTTAACGCCATCTTCTGGATTATGAAAGACCCGACGATTCCGCCGGTAGTGAAGCTTAAAGGCGCGTCCCTGGCCTCAGTCATGGGAGCGACCCTGGCCACGAAGAGGTCTTCCGCGGAGCGCCTGGCTCCCGGCGTTGACCCGAACAAGCTGGTCGTCGTACCGTACGCGAATCCGTTCAGGACCTATCCGCTGGCGAACGACTACGAGAAGTTCAAAAAGCTGGTGGAAGAGAAGAACGTGGATTGCTATATCGTGAACACGGGCGACTTCATGGGCAAGAAAGTACAACCGAAGGACACGCTTGGCATCTTGGAAGCCATCGTGGAGAAGAAGGCCGACTTCCATAAGTGGGGACCGTTCTCCGACATCGAGATACTCGATTGGGAGGGCTTCATCCCGAACATGGACGACCCGGAGTACGTCGCGCAGCTGAAGGCCCGCATGAACGACCGTGTCAACGAAATCGAGGCGTTTGGCGTGAACAAGGAAGGCTACGACAAGTTGCCGGATGACGCGCTCGCGGCAATCAAGAAAGTGGTAGAGGAGTTGAACTAACCAGCATTTTGTTACAATTCACGGCCTAACCGGCCGTGGATTGTAACGGCGTCCAGCCATTTAAAATTGCCTCTGGCAATGGGCTGGATGCCTACTGGCACCATCACTTTATCGGACGGTGGCCGTGCGGCAGGGCGCACGGCCCCGTGAACAGTAACCAGCATTTTTTACAAAATTCGATTTTCTAGTTCATTCCAGTTGTAAAATGGAATGGGATGCGGTATAATAATATCCGTGAAAGGCAGAAACAAGTGACGGGGAAGACAATTGGTTTTCGATGTCCTTCTGCCCATGAAAATGGTATTGTCCTGGAATGTTCGACAACCTTGTAATTTTGAACCTACAAAACTTTAAACGGGATTCCTACATTTCTGTAATATGTCAGGCCTCCGAGATACGCAGTGGAAGACAGAAAAGCAGATGCGGTTGCCCACCTAGCTTCAGGCTAGGAGTCAAAATACAGGGAACGGCATTTTGGGCTTTACAAAAGATGAGTAGCAGCTACATGAGAATGTAGCTGCTTTGTTGCTTTTCACGGGGCCGCGCGTGTTCCACCAAGCGGTTTTGTCTGGCCGACAAAGTGGTGGTCCCGGCAGGCGGGCAGTTTCAAATGGCCGGAAGAAAAAAGGATGTTGACAGTTCTTGGTGTTTTGCGGTATGATAAATTGCATTTATGGAAATTGCCAAGGCACACAGGTGGCCGTGGCAAAGGGCGAGGAAGGTTTATGAAGAAATTTGGACATATGAAAAACAAGGTTCTCAAGGTGCTTGCAATCATCAGTTCCCACCATACCGGTGCGTACGCGGCGCAGGCGGCATATTTTTTTATGTTGTCTTTGATTCCCATCATCATCCTTTTGATTACGATGGTGCAGTTTACCACCGTTTCACAGGAAGAGGTGCTTGAGACGGTCATGCAGATATTTCCGACCAGCGTGGAGGGGATGGTGCGGTCCATCGTGATGGAGGTCTACCGGCAATCGGGCGCGACCATTTCGTTAAGCGTCATCATGGTCGTCTGGTCGGCGGGAAAAGGCGTGCTGTCCATCACCTCGGGATTAAATTGCATCTATGACAATACGGAGACAAGGAATTACGTGTTCCTGCGTTTGCGGGCATCCTTGTATACGGTGTTGTTCATCGTGGCCATCGTGTTGTCCCTGGTGCTTTCAGGTTTTGGAAATTCCATTGCCCTGCTCGTGCAAAAGCATGTTCCGGTCGTGGCACCGTTTATCGACTTCATCATCCAGATCCGGACGCATTTGAACCTGGTCGTGTTAATATTGTTTGGCGCGATGGTTTATAAATATTTGCCAAACCGCAAGGACGACGCGAAGACGACGATGCGGCAGCAACTGCCGGGGGCGCTGTTTAGCGCTTGTGGGTGGCTCTTGTTATCCATGGTGTTTTCCATTTACCTGGATATTTTCAAGGGATTTAGCAGCATGTACGGCAGCATGACGACCATTATCTTAATTATGATCTGGTTGTACATGTGCATGTACGTGATTCTGCTGGGCGGGGAAATGAACGCGATATTGGAAAAGTATGCGGACTACTAAGGAACGGCCAAGATAAAATTGGCGAGGTTATTATATTGACACGATGGTTTTTGATAAAGCCGCATCCATGCCAATTAACCATGTGAGCCGTGGAGAAAGGAAGGGGAAGGGACGAATGAGGTTATATTTTGTAAGGCACGGGGAAACGGACTGGAACAAGGCGAGGCGGGTGCAGGGGCATTCGGACATCCCGCTAAACGAGTATGGGAAATATTTGGCGCGGGAGACGGGCAAGGGGCTTGCAAACGTACATTTCGACCTGGCTTATACGAGTCCGCTTGTACGTGCGCGGGAGACGGCCGAGCTGATTTTGGAGGGAAGACGTGTTCCCGTTATCGTGCATGAGAAAATCAAGGAACTGGGATTTGGCGAATATGAGGGAATTTGTATCAGCGGGGAGCACAAGGCGCCGGAAACGGAGGAATTTAACAAGTTCTTTACCGATACCGCACATTATGTCCCGGCAAAAGGTGCGGAGTCGATAGAGGGGCTTTTGGGGCGCACGCGGGAATTCTTGGAAGAACTGTACCAGAACCAGGATCTTGGAGACAAGACGATTCTGCTTTCATCGCACGGGGCGGCGATGACGGGGCTTCTAAACAATATCAAGGGCAAGACGGAGGCGGCGGATTTCTGGAAGCAGGGAGTGCCGCCCAATTGTGCCGTGACGATTGTGGAGGTGGAAGATAAAAAGCCGACGATTGTCGCCGAAAACGTGGTGTATTACAAGGAACCGGTGCGGACGTGGAACGTGGGAGAGTGAGCATGACCGTATCGTTGAGATTGGCCTGGCAAGTTATTTGGCGGACATGCTTTTTAACGTCGCGGAGGCGACTGGAAAGAAATTCATCATGATTAGCGTCGGTGTACAGAAGGCAACACGGTCGATGAAGGGCATATTTCCCCTCTTTCGTCGTTACTTTCACTCCGCGTACGTCCTTGTACGCGTCGCTCAAGTGCCTTGAAAGGGGGGAAATATGCCTCTTCACGACTCTGCGACCTCACCCATAGGGAGTTCAAGGGTTTTCACGGAAGATGAATGAGGCGTACAAGGACGTACGCCGATTGAAGATAACGCTGAAAACCCTTGAAATCACATGTGCTGAGGCGTGTTGCCCTCCGTACACCGACGCTATTGATGAATGGGACGCTTTGTTTCGGGAAGCAAAGGAGAATGCCAAGGTTCAACAGGAATATCATGTACAAAAATCAAAAGCCGCATTCTCCGCTGGAAATAAGGAGAATGCGGCCACGTTTCTCTTCGACTCAAAAATCAATCGTCTTCTTCACGTTGTACCGTGTACGTCTGGCGTTTCCTTGCCATCTCGTCGCTTTCCAGGTACTCGTCGTAGGTCGTAATCTTGTCAATCAGCTTGCCGCCCTGTACGATTTCCATGATGCGGTTGGCCGTGGTCTGGACAATCTGGTGGTCGCGGGAGGTGAACAGTATCACGCCCGGAAACTTTATCATGCCGTTGTTGAGCGCGGTGATGGATTCCATGTCCAAATGGTTGGTCGGCTCGTCAAAAACCAGGACGTTCGCCCCGGAAATCATCATCTTGGATAGTAAGCAGCGCACTTTCTCGCCTCCGGACAATACCTTCAGGCGTTTGACCCCGTCCTCGCCGCCAAACAACATCCGTCCCAGGAAACCGCGGACGTATGTCGCGTCCTTGATTTCGGAATATTGCGTCAGCCATTCGGTGATGGTATAGTCGCTGTCGAATTCTTCGCCGAAATCCTTCGGGAAATAAGCCTGCGAGGTCGTGATGCCCCATTTGTAAGTTCCACTGTCTGGTTCCATTTCTCCGGTCAGGATTTGGAAGAGCACGGTCTTGGCCAGCTCGTTGCTGCCGACGAAGGCCACCTTGTCATCGTGACCTAATGTAAACGTGACGTCGTCCAGCACCTTCACCCCGTCAATCGTCTTGGAAAGTCCTTCCACGGCGAGCACCTCGTTTCCAATCTCGCGGTTGGGACGGAAGTCGATATAAGGGTATTTGCGGCTGGACGGCTTAATCTCATCCAGTTGAATTTTTTCAAGGGCACGTTTCCTGGAGGTCGCCTGCTTCGACTTGGAGGCGTTGGCGCTAAAGCGGGAAATGAATTCCTGCAGTTCCTTGATTTTTTCCTCCTTTTTCTTGTTCGCCTCTTTCATCTGGCGAATCAAAAGCTGGCTGGATTCATACCAGAAATCGTAGTTCCCGGCGTAAAGCTGGATCTTGCCATAATCGATGTCCGCAATCTGGGTACAGACCTTGTTCAGGAAATAACGGTCATGGGACACCACGATGACCGTGTTTTCAAAATTAATCAAGAATTCTTCCAGCCAGGCGATGGCGTCCAAATCCAGGTGGTTGGTCGGCTCGTCAAGCAAGAGGATGTCCGGGTTGCCGAACAAGGCCTGCGCGAGCAATACCTTGACTTTTTCAGGTCCCGTCAGGTCCTTCAAGTTTTTGTAATGCAGTTCCGCCTCGATGCCGAGGCCGTTCAAGAGGCTGGCCGCGTCAGACTCCGCCTCCCAGCCGTTCATGGTGGCGAATTCGGCTTCCAGTTCGCTGGCGCGTATCCCGTCCTCGTCCGTGAAATCTTCCTTGGCGTAGATGACCTCCTTTTCCTTCATGATTTCATAAAGGCGGGCGTTTCCCATGATGACCGCGTCAAGCACCGGGTATTCGTCATACTTGGACTGGTCCTGCTGCAAAAAGGAGAGCCGCTCGCCCGGGGTGATGACGATTTCCCCGCCCGTCGGCTCGAGCTGTCCGGACAAGATACGCAAAAACGTCGATTTTCCCGCACCGTTGGCACCGATGATGCCGTAACAGTTACCACCGATAAATTTGATGTTTACGTCTTCAAATAACGCCTTCTTGCCGAGGCGCAACGTAATGTTGTTTGCACTGATCATGTTAAAATCCTCTGTTTCTGAAATAATGTTTGCGGTTACATGCGTTTCGCAGGCCGAATGCCATGCGGCAAAAAACCATGGTTTCGTAAATGGCATTTTGGCCGCTTACTCTATTATACATAAAACGATTGAATTTTCAAGGGAAATATTGGTTTGTGGATGCGTATGGGAAAAGAAAGTATAGAAATTTCCGGATGAGGAATGACTCCCGCCGCTACCAGGGGCAAAAGGTCATGTATGACATGCTTGCAGGAGGCAAAGGGTTCCGGTTATGTGCCGCTTAAGTTTTTGAAGGATTTCTATATTGAAGCATATAAACGTCTGCGGGCGATTTTGAAGGAAGAAACAGTGATTATGTTCCATGACGGGTTTCGGCTTTCGGCATGGAAAGATTTCTTTGTCAGGAATCATATGAAGAATGTGGTACTTGATCATGGCCGTATTGGTTGGACAGACTTTGAAGGGACTTTGATTGTGTTATTACGGTTCTTGACTGTGGAGAAAAACATTAAGGAAGAGCAGGAGCTGATTGCAAGGCGGAAAGCGGAAAGACAAGGGAATGGAAAGGATGGCTGAAAGAATATTCCATACCGTACCGATGAAGGAGGGCACGGGTTTTTGAAATAACAATGAATGGCCATGAAATGCGAGGAAAGCGTCTGCCGTGCTGGCGAGTACTTTCCTCGCATGAGTTTGGAGATTTTCACCTATGTTTTCCGTTAATCTAAAAATTCCACTTCGCCGCTCTCAATATGGTAGATGGCTCCGCACACTACCGTGCCTTCCTCGATGTCGAGGCTTTCCTTTATGACGGAGACGCTTCTTTTCACGTTCAGGCAGGAGGCTTTCAGTTCGTCCTTCTCGTCGCCGATGGCCTTGCGGATTTCGTCGGTCAAGTACTTGATGTGTCCGCCCGGCTCGTCGTGCAGGGCCGCGCCCACCGCGCCGCAGTGGTCGTGTCCGAGGACGACAACCAACGGGCTTCCCAAATGTTCGGTTGCGTATTCCACGCTGCCAAGCTGGTGGCGGTCCATGACGTTTCCGGCCACGCGGATCGTGAAGAGTTCGCCGATTCCGGCGGTGAAGATGGCCTCGGGGATGACTCTTGAATCAGAACAAGTTATGACGACCGCGTACGGGAACTGCCCTTCGTCGCAGGTCTGTTTCCTTACGGCAGGGGAAACGTCTCCCGGGTTCGCCGCCGCCGTCAGGTAACGCTTGTTGCCCTCTTTCAATTTTTCTAGTGCCTGTGCGGCGGTTATTGTTTGTTTTGCCATTGTTTTTTCCTCCGTTTCTGCTAGATGATTTTGGAAACCGACGTGACGCTTGATGCCGCGTTAGGTTTCGTTTAGAAATGATGTTGGGGTCAAAACAAGTTCTGCCCCCATGATACCCACGGATTACTCCGCACTACGTGCTCTCGTTGTCTCCGTTCCGCTACGGTCGGCACTAAACGAACGTCCACTGGACGTTCAGTGCCCTAAAACACCTCAAATCCGCTCATTTTCCTACGGAAAATGGCTACTTTTCGGTGTTTTGCGTACTTCCAAAGTCATGCTTTTCCATGCAGGCATGGAACACATGACCTTTTGACCCTGGTATCTTAGAAATTAGTATATCATAGAATTCTTCCGTGTTCAATTAGAAAAAAGGTTGTATTTGGGTAAAAAAATCAATCTTGGGGTTTTCGAAACGGGAAAAACAGTTTATAATGTATCAATAGGAGTGGGCAAAAACGATGCCCCACTCTTGTTGAAACGGATTTTAGACGGAAAGGACAGTGAGACAAATGCACAAGGCAACGATGGTACTGGAGGGCGGGGCCACCCGGGGCGTGTTCACGGCAGGTGCATTAGATTATCTGATGGAGCAAGACACGTACGTCTCCCATGTGATTGGCGTTTCCATGGGTTCGTGCAACGCCGCGGACTATGTGTCGAGGCAGCCGGGGCGGACGAGGGACTGCTGCATACCGGAGAACCGGGCCTCAGGTTATATTTATGGGCCACGTGAGCTGATGAAGGAACGAAGCCTGATGAACATGGACATGATTTTTGACAAGTACCCGAACGAATTGCACCCGTTTGATTATGAGACGTATTTCAATTCGGGGATGAAGTGCGACATCGTGGTGACGAACTGCCTGACGGGAAAGGCGGAGTTTCTGGATGAGCGTGCCGATCGGGCGCGGCTGATGAAAATCTGCCGTGCTTCCTGCAGCATGCCGCTTTTGACTCCGATTGTCAACGTGGACGGCGTGCCGTACCTGGACGGGGGAATCGCCGATTCCGTGCCGATAAGGAGGGCGGAGGAAATTGGAAATGAAAAGATCGTGGTCATCCTCACCCGCAACAAGGGGTATCGCAAGAAGCCATTGTCGCGCGGCATGGAACGGCTGTACCGTCACCAGTACAAGTCATATCCCAACTTCATCCGCACGGCGGTGACGAGGAGCCTCTATTATAATAGGACAATGAACCACATCGACAGGTTGGAGCAGGAAGGGCGGATTTTTGTGCTTCGCCCGCTCGTGAAACCGGTTTCCCGGATAGAGCAAAATAAAGACACGTTGTTGGCGTTTTATGACCATGGATACCACCTGATGGAACGGGAGTACGGGCGGTTGATGGAATATTTGGAAGAATAGTTAGGAAAGAAAAGGAACGTGAAAGAAATGGGAGCAAACAAGGAAAATGATTTGAATACGCGGCATGTCACTTACACGCAGAACCGGGAGCTGTCGTGGCTTCGGTTTGACCAGCGCGTCCTGGAGGAGGCGCAGGACGAGAACGTGCCATTGCTGGAGCGGCTCAAGTTCGTGTCAATTTTTACCAGCAACCTGGATGAATTTTTCATGATTCGCGTGGGGAGCCTCGTTGACTTGGCGGCCGTGGACGACAAGAAGGTGGACAGCAAGTCCGGGATGACCCCGAGCGGGCAGTTAGACGCCATCTACGAGGCGGTCGCGCCGCTTTACAAGGCTTGCGACAAGGT
This sequence comes from Lachnospiraceae bacterium, assembly GCA_910574865.1. GTDB lineage: Bacteria > Bacillota > Clostridia > Lachnospirales > Lachnospiraceae > Schaedlerella. Next base: position 32,862 of record CAJTDN010000015.1, read on the forward strand.
GTATACGGACATTAAAAAGCAGCTGGTGCCGTATGGAATCAGCAGCCTTGGCATGAAAGACTTGGAACAGCAGGAGAAAAAGTATGTCAAAAAATATTTCAAGGAGCAGGTGCTGCCGGTATTGTCCCCGCAGATCGTGGATGCCAACCATCCTTTTCCACATTTGCTGAACAAGGAGATTTATGCGGTGGCATGCCTGAAATACGAGAACCGTTCGATGTGGGGCATCGTCCCGGTGCCGACGTTTTTGCCGGAGGTGTTGTACTTGCCGGGGAATGACATCCGCTATATCCGCATGGAAAAGATTATCGTGGAATATTTGGAGCTGATTTTCGAGCAGTACCAGGTATCGGACAAGAATTACATCTGCGTGACGCGTAATGCAGACATTTCCCCGGACGACGAAGCGCACGCGGACAATGCGGACTTTCGTTATGTCATGAAGAAGGCCTTGCACAAGAGGCGGAAGATGGCGGTGGTGCGCCTGGAGGTGGCAAGCCCGTTAAGCAAGGAAATGGAGAAGTATTTCTGTGAAAAGTTCAAAATCGAGCAGAAATGCATTTTCCGCACGAAAATGCCGATGAAGCTGGGATACATTTTCCAGGTGATTGACAAGGCGCCGGCCTCGATGAAGCGCAGCCTTGTTGACAAGCCGTTCACCCCGCAGCCGTCGCCCATGGTGGCGGAGGGCGGCGTGATGGCCCAGGTCAAGCGGCGTGACGTGCTGCTTTCTTATCCATATGAGAGCATGGAACCGTTCCTGCAACTAATTAAGGAGGCCGCCTACGATCCGAACGTCATGACAATCAAGATTACCATTTACCGGATGGCGAAGAAGACGAGGCTCGTGGAGTATTTGTGCGCCGCGGCCGAAAACGGGAAGGAAGTGACGGCGCTGATTGAATTGCGCGCGCGCTTTGACGAGCAGAATAACATCGAGTGGTCGGAGCGCATGGAGGAGGCCGGATGCCGGGTGATTTACGGGTTCGAGGATTACAAGGTGCACTCCAAGGTCTGCCTGGTCACGTATCGCAATCGTGGGGAAATCAAGTATATTACGCAGGTGGGCACGGGAAATTATAACGAGAAGACGGCGAAAATGTACACCGATTATTGCCTGGTTACGGCGAACCAGGCGATTGGCGAGGACGCGGCCGTGTTTTTCAAGAATTTGTCCATCGGGAACCTGGACGGGGTGTACCACCATTTGATTGTTTCGCCGACCAGCCTGAAGCAGAAGGTGCTGTCGTTGATGGACGATGAGATTCGCAAGGGCGCGGACGGGCGGATTTTGATGAAAATGAATTCCGTGACGGACATCGACTTCATCCACAAGGTGGCCGAGGCCTCCAGGGCGGGCGTGAAGGTGAACCTGATCGTGCGGGGAATCTGCTGCATCCTGCCAGGCGTGCCGGGCGAGACGGAAAACCTCAAGGTGCGCAGCATCGTGGGCAGGTACCTGGAGCACCCGCGCGTGTTCGTGTTCGGCGAGGGAAGCGGCGCGAAGGTATACATCGGTTCAGCCGACATGATGACGCGTAACACCGAGAAGCGGGTGGAGGTCGCCTGCCCGATTTATGACGCGTCCATTCGGGCACGGCTGGTTCGCGACTTGCAAATCATGCTGGCGGACAATGTGAAGGCCAGGCAGATGCAAAGTGACGGTACGTACTGCAAGATAGCGGTGGAGGGAAAGGCGGTTTGCGCGCAGGAAGAGTTCATGAAGCGTGCCCTGCGGGCGGAAAGGCCGAAGGCAGGGCCGGAAAAGAGGAAGCTGTTTGGCTCGATTCGCAAGTGGGTACGCCGGAGGGGAGAAGGGGGTCGCCCACGGAAACGGTAGTGGAGAAAAGAGAACGGAGATTGGGAAAATGAAAAAATTACGAGTAAGGGAATTTGGCGGCACTTCGAAACATGAAAGCACGAAGCTTTACACGCTGACCTGCGAGGACGGCGCGTCCATCTCGGTCACGGATTTCGGGGCCACGCTGGTAAGCGTCCTGGTGCCGGACGAAGACGGAAACATGCGTGACGTCGTGCTTGGTTATGACGACGCGGCGGGCTATGAGAAGGGCGGCGTTTTTTTCGGCGCGGTCGTGGGCAGGAACGCGAATCGGATTGGCGGGGCTACGTTCGATTTAAACAACGTGACATACACGCTGGAAAAAAATGACAACGGCAATAATTTACATAGCGGGCCTGATTTTACGAATTTACGCCTATGGGACGTGAAGGAACAGGCCGACGACCACGTCACGTTTTCGCTGTTCAGTGCCGACGGCGACCAGGGGTATCCAGGAAACGTGGAACTTGTGGTGACATATGAATTGACGGAAGACCACGAGGTGCGTTGCACTTATGACGCGGTACCGGACGAGGACACGATCCTCAATTTGACGAACCACAGCTATTTCAACCTGGAAGGGCACGACAGTGGCGACATTCTCACCCACACGGCGTGGATTGGCGCGGACTATTATACGAAGGCGGACGCGGAGTCGATTCCGACGGGGGAACTGGGGGACGTCTTTGGCACGCCGATGGATTTCCGTGACGGCCGGGTGATTGGCGCGCAGATTGACGCGGATTTCGAGGCGGTCAGGCTGGGTCAGGGATACGACCACAACTGGGTGCTTAGGAACGCGGGCAAATATGAGAAGGTGGCGGAACTTCGCGCGCCGGTAAGCGGCATCCTAATGGAGGTTTACACGGATATGCCGGGCATGCAGCTTTATAGCGGCAACTTTATCGTGCGCGAGGAGGGAAAGGCCGGGGCGGTGTATGCCCGCAGGCAGGGCATTTGCTTCGAGACGCAGTATTTTCCGGATGCAATACACCACGGGCAGTTCCTAAGCCCCGTTTGTAAGGCGGGGGAGAAGTACCATACGGAAACGGCGTATAAGTTCATGAGGCGGTCACAGATAAACGAGAACGATAACGGCTGGCATTGAACGTTTCATAAGACTAGATGGAGAAATAAGGTTATATGGGGAAATTTGTGTACATAGCGGAGAAGCCTAGCGTGGCGCAGGAGTTTGCCAAGGCTTTGAAGTTGAGAACAAGGCGCGGGGACGGCTTTCTTGAGTCGGAGGAGGCCATCGTCACTTGGTGCGTGGGGCACCTGGTGACGATGAGCTACCCGGAGGAATACGATCCGGCGCTGAAGAGGTGGAGCCTTGCGACTCTGCCTTTTATACCGGAGGAATTTAAGTACGAGGTGATTCCGGCGGTAGAGAAACAATTTCGTGTCGTGAGCAATATACTAAACCGTGAGGACGTGGAGCGTATTTACGTCTGCACCGACTCGGGGCGCGAGGGGGAGTACATCTACCGGCTGGTCGAGCAGCAGGCGGACGTCCGGGGCAAGGAACGCCGCCGCGTGTGGATTGACTCACAGACCGAGGAGGAAATCCTGCGGGGGATTCGCGAGGCGAAGGACTTGTCCGAGTATGACAACCTGGGCGCGTCGGCGTATTTGCGGGCGAAGGAAGATTATTTGATGGGAATCAATTTTTCCCGTCTGTTGACATTGAAATATGGAGACAGCATTTCCAACTATTTGCGCACGAAGTACGCGGTCATTTCCGTGGGAAGGGTGATGACCTGCGTGCTTGGCATGGTGGTGCGCCGCGAGCGGGAAATCCGCGAGTTCGTGAAGACCCCATTCTACCGCGTGGTTGCCACGATGGAGGCGGGAGGCGGCGCGGGCGGAAACGGCCGTGCCGGGGCAAATCAGGCGGCGGGGCAGGGGACATTGGATTGGGGGGGCACGCAGGAGGACGCTTTGGCGGACGCGAATGGGACGTTTGGCGGGTACACGTTCGAGGGCGAGTGGCGCGCGGCCCCGGGATCACGTTACCTGGATTCGCCGAAGCTTTACAAGGAAAACGGTTTTAAGAAAAAAGAGACGGCGCAAGAATTAATCGGGCAGTTGTCGGATCCACGGCCGGTGCAGGCGCAGATTGCCGTGATGGAAAAGAAGAAGGAGAAGAAGAACCCGCCGCTTTTGTACAATTTGGCGGAACTGCAGAATGACTGTTCCAAACGGTTCAAAATCAGTCCGGACGAGACGCTTCGCATCGTGCAGGAGCTGTACGAGAAAAAGTTGGTGACGTACCCACGTACGGATGCCCGCGTGTTGTCCACGGCCGTGGCGAAGGAAATCAGCCGGAATTTGAACGGACTGTCCAAATACCCGATGGCCGCGCCGTACTTGCAGGACATCTTGCGGTTTGGGTCGCACAAGAGCCTTCTTAAGACGCGGTACGTCAATGACAAGCAGATTACCGACCATTACGCGATCATTCCGACGGGGCAGGGATTGTCGGCTTTAAATTCCGTCCCCGTGACGGCGAAGAAGGTGTATGATTGCATCGTGAGGCGTTTTTTGAGCATTTTTTATCCCCCGGCGGTGTACCAGAAGGTGTCGCTCACTTTGAAAATCAAGGAGGAAAGTTTTTTCTCGAATTTCAAGGTGCTGGCCGAGGAAGGATATTTGAAAGTGGTGGGCGTGCCGCAGAAGAAGGCGGGCGAAGCCGCGGACGGGGGAAGGGCGCAAGCGGACGGTGCGATGCGGACGGATGACGCGATACGGGTGGACGGTAGTGGCGCGGCGCGGCCGGGTGGCGGAGCGGAAGCGCTCGTGGAAGGCGACGCGGATGGGACGCAGAGCACGGACGCGCGGTTTTTCATGGCAATCCAGAAGCTGAAAAAGGGGATGGCGCTTCCGGTGCGTTCCTTGGAAATCAAGGAGGGCGAGACATCGCCGCCGAAGCGGTACAATTCAGGTTCGATAATCTTGGCGATGGAAAATGCCGGGCAGTTGATTGAGGACGAGGAGCTGCGCGCACAAATCAAGGGCAGCGGTATCGGCACGAGCGCGACCCGGGCGGAGATTTTGAAAAAGCTGTGCAATATCAAATATTTGGCGCTGAACAAAAAAACGCAGGCCATTACCCCGACGTTGCAGGGCGAGATGGTGTTTGACGTGGTCAACGGTTCGATCCGTTCACTTTTAAATCCCGAGCTCACCGCGAGTTGGGAGAAGGGGTTGACCTATGTGGCGGAGGGTGACATCACGCCGGACGAATACATGCAGAAATTGAGCCATTTTATAAAAAGCAGGACAGAAGGGGTGCGGGGGCTGAATAATCAGTACCAGTTGCGCGCCTGCTATGACAAGGCGGCGCAGTATTATAAAAATGAGAAAAGTAAAAATGACAAAGGTAGCAAGCCCGACCAGGACACGGGAAGAGGCAAAAAAAGAAGAGAGGGCAAAAAGGCGTGAATTTCGTGATGGCGCGCGGAACGTGCCGGAACTTATGGTTTGATATGAGGGTTTGAACTGAAAAACATGGAAATAGAGAATGGAGAATAAAAAGTAGAGAATAAAAAGTAGAGAATAAAAAATAGAGAATAAAAAGTAGAGAATGGAGGACATGGGTGTCATGGAAGGTGTTAAAAAGGAATTGACGGTACAGGAATTGTATGATTTGGACGAGACAATTGCGGGAAAGTTGTTTGACGGCGCGATGTATCCATGGGAGGTACTGGCCAAGATTAGCGACTTCATATTGGAACTAGGCGCGACGTTAAATGAGGAGGAGTATGAGAAGCGCGGCGACAACGTGTGGGTGGCCAAGTCGGCGAAGGTCGCGCCGACCGCCTATATTAACGGCCCGGCCATCATCGGCAAGGACGCGGAGGTGCGCCATTGCGCCTTCATCCGGGGCAATGCCATCGTCGGCGAGGGCGCGGTCGTGGGGAATTCCACGGAATTGAAAAACGTGGTGCTGTTTAACAAGGTACAGGTGCCGCATTATAATTACGTGGGAGACTCCATCCTGGGCTACAAGGCGCACATGGGGGCCGGTTCGATTACGTCCAACGTGAAGTCGGATAAGAAGCTGGTGCTGGTAAAGACCCCGGACGGCAATATCGAGACGGGACGCAAGAAATTCGGGGCGATGATTGGTGACAACGTGGAAATCGGTTGCGGGAGCGTTTTAAATCCCGGTTCCGTGATTGGGCGGGAGACGAATATTTATCCGTTGTCCTCCGTGCGCGGGTACGTTCCGGCGGGCAGCATTTATAAGAAGCAGGGCGAAGTGGTGGAGAAAGCATAAGTTATTGGCGGGTGGTGCATCGACCAAATTTACGTGCATCCTCCGAGCCGGTCGGCGTGGTGGCCGGCCCGGGGCTAAACAGTAACGGAATGTGCGTCATTCAATCCTGGGATGGAAAAAATATGTTGACATGGGCAGACGTCCATGTTAATATATTTCCAGTTCGATTTATCGCTTTAAAGCGTAACGGTTTAAAGCGCAACGCTTTAAAGCGAAAAGCGCCCTGGCGGGAAACGTCCCGGGGAGATAAAATACATATTTAGAAATGGGGAACGTATCATGGGAATGAAAATTTTGTTACTGATCGTGTTTTTCGCGGTCATGGTGGGCGTGGGATTTTATTCAAGGAAGCACACGAAGAGCGTGGACGGCTTCGTGTTGGGCGGCAGAAGCGTGGGACCGTGGCTGACGGCGTTTGCGTATGGAACGTCTTATTTCTCGGCGGTGGTGTTCGTCGGGTACGCGGGGCAGTTTGGCTGGAAGTACGGTCTGGCCTCGACCTGGATTGGACTTGGCAACGCGGTGATAGGAAGTCTTTTGGCCTGGGTTGTGCTAGGAAGGCGTACGCGTGTCATGACGCAGCATTTGCAGTCCAAGACGATGCCGGAGTTTTTCGGCCAGCGTTTTGACAGCGAGGTATTGAAAATCGTAGCTTCCTTGGTCGTGTTCATCTTTTTGATTCCGTACACGGCTTCCGTGTACAATGGTTTGTCGAGGCTGTTTGGGATGGCGTTTGACATCCCCTATGCGGCATGTGTGGTAGTGATGGCGGTATTTACCGCGATTTACGTCATTCTTGGCGGTTACATGGCGACGGCGATTAATGACTTCATACAAGGCATCATCATGTTGTTTGGCATCGTGGCGGTGATTGGGGCCGTCTTAAGCGGCCAGGGCGGATTTATCGAGGCGATTCGCACGATGGCGGAGATTCCGAGCGACGTGGCAGTCACGCAGGGACAGCCGGGGGCGTTTACCTCTTTCTTCGGTCCGGATCCGCTGAACCTGCTTGGCGTCGTAATCCTGACCTCTCTTGGAACCTGGGGATTGCCGCAGATGGTTGGCAAGTTTTACGCCATCAAGGATGAAAAGTCCATCCAGACCGGAACGATTATTTCCACGCTGTTCGCGGTCGTGATTTCCGGTGGATGCTATTTCCTTGGAGGATTTGGCAGATTGTTTGACAATCCGGCCATTTACAATAGTGAGACGGGGGCGGTCATATATGACAGCATCATTCCGTACATGTTGTCCACCTTGCCGGACATCTTGATTGGCATCGTGGTGGTATTGGTGCTTTCGGCATCCATGTCCACGTTATCGTCGTTGGTTTTAACTTCCAGTTCGACGATGACGCTGGATTTGCTCAAGGGTCGCGTCATCAAGGATTTGAGCGAGAAAAAGCAGGTAGTCGTGATGCAGGCGTTAATCGTGTTCTTCATCGTGGTGTCCGTTGTCATCGCGCTGAACCCGCCGACCTTTATCGCGCAGCTGATGGGGATTTCTTGGGGCGCGTTGGCGGGGGCGTTTTTGGCACCGTTCATGTACGGCTTGTATTGGAAGGGCGTGACCAAGGCCGCCGTGTGGGCGAGCTTTATAACGGGCGTGGGCATTACCGTGTCCAACATGTTCATCGGTTACATCGCGTCCCCGATTAACGCGGGAGCAATCGCCATGCTGGCGGGACTTGTCGTGGTGCCGGTGGTGAGCCTTCTTAGCCCGAAGATGGACAAGGGAACCGTGGAGAAGATTTTCGAGTGTTATGATGAAAAAGTGGTGAGGACGAAGAAGCAGTCTTTGGAATAGGTTTTGAAACAAAGTATGGAGAAAAGAGAATTTGGGCACAGTGCGAATGGAGCGTTTGCACCGTGCCTTTTTGGACATTTTGCGTCAACCGTTGCCAAGTGACGCCGGGGCTTGCGGGCGTATGCGGGGATGTTGGCGTGAGAACAAAGAGTTGTGCACCTATCCAAAGGGCCATTGTGTCATAAGAAACTTTGTTTTTCATGACACAAAAAGCATCGGGCACCGCGAATGCCGCGATACCCGACGCGAGGGGGGGATAACAGCAGATGACGGGAATCGAACCCGCCTCCCCAGCTTGGGAAGCTGGTGTTCTACCAATGAACTACATCTGCATGTCGAAACCTATTATAAACAAAACGTACCAAAAATGCAATACCTAAATTGAAAAAAATGAAATTTTTTTCGTGAACCGTTATTTTTCACGGGGGAACAAGAAATAAAGCGTTGCAAGCTTGCTTGCATGACGCCAGGTTCCTTATTTCCAATAACCCGAAAAGGGTGGCCGCCCCCACGGCGAGAAACAGAAGCCCTTGAAAAGTGCGACGTCAGCTCTCAAGCGCACGGTTTCGCAGCTGTTTGGGAGTCTCCCGTGAAAAGTACGCGTGAACCAGGAACGAGGCCCCATGGGAACATGCGTGTATGGGCGTTTCTTCCTCTATTTATGCGGCTTACAAGTGGTTATCCACATTTTATCAACAAAAAAATTGAGTTATCAACATTATTCACGTTGATTTTTTGTCTGCAAGGTGCTATGGTATTTATATTGATACGGACGGGAGCGTGCCGGAACCGTCGTGGAGGGCTGGTGATGCGCGGTTATTTTCGTATCGGTGATTCCATAGCATTTTTCTGTTGTTTTTTGGCGGCCGCCTTTCCCAAGGGTTCGGGAAACAGAAAATCCATTGAAATGGGGTTATAATTTATGTCCGTGAGGGCGAGGAATCGAAATGGAAACAAAATTTTAAAATTTATGGTTGACATTTCACGGCAAGTGTATTACTATATCATTTAAAAGACGAACAATTGTTCGTATCCAGAGGAAGGAAAGATTATGGCAAGTGAAGGAAAGAAGAGCGTGGCAAGCGTGACCGTAGTGAAAAACGCGGAAGAAAAAAAGAAGGCCCTTGAAGCGGCGATTGCGAAGTTGGAGAAGGATTTTGGCAAGGGGGCGGTGATGAAGCTTGGCGACTCCAGCGCCCACGTGAACGTGGAAACGGTGCCGACCGGTTGTTTGAGCCTTGACCTGGCCCTGGGGCTTGGCGGCGTGCCGAGAGGACGCGTGGTCGAGATTTATGGCCCGGAGTCGAGTGGAAAGACGACGGTAGCTTTACATATGATAGCGGAAGCACAGAAGAGAGGCGGCATCGCCGGGTTCGTCGATGCGGAGCACGCGCTGGATCCGGTTTACGCGAAGCGTATCGGCGTGGACATTGACGAATTGTATATTTCGCAGCCGGACAGCGGGGACCAGGGGTTGGAGATTGCCGAGACGATGGTGCGTTCCGGGGCGGTTGACATCATCGTCATTGATTCGGTGGCGGCGCTGGTGCCGAAGCAGGAGATTGAGGGCGACATGGGGGACAGCCATGTGGGATTGCAGGCACGTTTGATGTCCCAGGCGCTTCGGAAGCTGACTCCGGTCATCAGTAAGTCGAATTGCGTGGTCATCTTCATCAACCAGCTCCGCGAGAAGGTTGGCGTGATGTTTGGCAATCCGGAGACGACCACGGGTGGCCGTGCGCTGAAGTTTTACGCGTCCGTGCGCTTGGACGTGCGCAAGACCGAGACAATCAAGCAGGGCGGCGAGATGGTAGGAAACCATGTCCGCGTCAAGGTCGTGAAAAACAAAATCGCGCCCCCGTTTAAGGAGGCGGAGTTTGACATCATGTTTGGCAAGGGAATATCCAGGTCCGGGGACATTCTCGACTTGGCGACGAATATCGACGTGGTGAAGAAAAGCGGCGCATGGTACGCGTATGAAGGGGAGAAGATAGGCCAGGGCAGGGAGAATGCCAAGGCTTATCTGGAGTCGCATCCGGAAGCCATGGAGCAGATTGAGCAAAAGGTTCGGGCGTACTACCATCTGGACGGGACAGGTGAAGAGGAAAAAGCGGATGACCTGAAACTCCAACCCAAGGCGGCAAAGGAAAAGGCGGATGCCAAGACGAAGGCGACCGGGAAAGCCAAGGCAGACGTGAAGCCGGATTCGAAGGCAAATGATGAGGCGGACGCGGATACGGACGCGGTACCGGCAGAGGAAGCATGAAGATGCGAGTGACGGCGTTGGAGCCTTTCGGGAAGGCCAAGTGTAAAGTGGAGATGGACGGACAATTTGCATTTGTGTTATATAAGGGGGAATTATCCCGTTTTGGGATTTCGGAGGGGAAGGAACTTTCGGAAGAGGCTTATGCGCGGATTAAGAAGGACGTCATATTGAAAAGGGCGAAGCTGCGGGCGATGCACTTGCTGACAGCCATGGCCCGTACGGAAAGCGGGCTTCGCGAAAAGCTCCGGCAGGGAATGTATACGGAGGACGTCGTGGATCAGGCCATCGCCTATGTAAAGTCGTTTGGCTATATAGATGACTATAAATATGCCGAACAGTTTGTCCAAAGCCGCAAAAGCAGTAAAAGCGGACGGGAAATCAGGATGTTGCTGAGGAGCAAGGGTGTCTCGCAGGAAATGATTGACCGGGTGTTTGCCGACGTGTGGACGGACGAGGGGGAAGCGGAAGCCATCCGCACACTGATTCGAAAAAGGCATGTCGATCCATGTACGGCCACGGAGCAGGAACTGCGCAAATTGTACGGCTATTTGGCGCGCAAGGGCTTCCATTATGAAGATATCAGTCATGTAATACAAAATTATGAACAGAATGCTTGACAGAATTGTGAAAACAGTATAGAATTGAAGTGTTGTATTTATATAATTTTTATATAAGCATGTACAATGAAAACCAAATAAGGAGGTGCTCCTGTGCGATGTGGTATATAATCATTGCCGTGGCCCTCGCCGTGATAGCAAGCGTGATTACCCATTTTGCCACGGTCGCCAATCTGAAGAAGAACGCGGAATCCAAGATTGGCAGTGCCGAGACGAAAGCCAGGGAAATCATTGACGATGCCGTTAAAACCGCGGAAGCGAAGAAAAAGGAAGCTCTCTTGGAAGTGAAGGAAGAGTCGATTAAGACGAAGAACGAGCTTGAGAGAGAGACCAAGGAACGGAGAACCGAGTTGCAGCGTTATGAGAAACGGGTGCTTTCGAAAGAAGAGTCCGTGGACAAGCGCAGCGAGGCGATTTCACAGCGCGAGGCAAAGTTTACAGCAAGGGAAGAACAGCTCAAACACAAGGAACAAAAGGCGGAAGAGCTGACTCAAAAAAGAGTACAGGAACTGGAAAGAATCTCAGGACTTACCTCCGAACAAGCAAAAGAATATCTGTTGAAAACTGTTGAAGATGATGTGAAGCATGACACGGCCAGGATGATTCGGGATATGGAGATGCATGCGAAGGAAGACGCGGACAAGAAGGCGAAAGAGTACCTTGTAAGCGCCATCCAGAGGTGTGCCGCCGATCATGTTGCCGAAACTACGATTTCCGTAGTGCAGCTTCCCAGCGACGAGATGAAAGGAAGGATTATCGGCAGGGAGGGACGTAATATCCGTACCCTTGAGACGCTGACGGGCGTGGAGTTGATTATTGACGATACCCCGGAGGCGGTCGTTCTGTCCGGCTTTGACCCGATTCGCAGGGAGGTCGCGAGAATTGCCCTTGAGAGGCTGATCGTGGATGGAAGAATCCACCCGGCCAGAATCGAGGAGATGGTGGAGAAGGCGCAGAAGGAAGTGGACTCCATGATTCGGGAAGAAGGAGAGGCCGCCGCACTTGAAGTGGGAGTGACGGGCATCCATCCGGAATTGATTCGTCTGCTCGGACGCATGAAGTTCCGTACGAGTTACGGACAAAACGCGTTGAAGCATTCCATCGAGGTCGCGCAGCTTGCCGGGCTCCTGGCCGGAGAAATCGGCTTGGACGTCCGTATGGCGAAGCGTGCAGGATTGTTGCATGACATCGGCAAATCCATCGACCATGACGTGGAGGGATCCCACATCCAGATTGGCGTGGACCTTTGTAGGAAGTACAAGGAGTCGGCGACCATCATCAACGCGGTGGAAGCCCACCATGGGGACGTGGAAGCCCAGACGTTGGTTGCATGCGTGGTTCAGGCGGCGGACACGATTTCCGCGGCCAGGCCGGGTGCCAGAAGAGAGACACTTGAAACATACACAAACAGATTAAAACAACTAGAAGAAATCACCAATCAGTTTAAAGGTGTGGATAAATCTTTTGCTATTCAGGCGGGTAGGGAGATTCGAGTAATGGTAGTTCCAGAGCAAGTATCTGATGATGATATGGTACTTATGGCCAGGGATATTGCCAAACGGATTGAGTTTGAACTGGAGTATCCAGGTCAGATTAAGGTAAACGTGATCAGGGAATCCCGGGTTACGGATTACGCGAAGTAACATTTTGCAGAGGACATGCCGTCAAGTGGCATGTCACAAGAATGGAACGTGGAAATCCCAAGGAAAGTCTTAAAGCGAAAGCGTTTTTAGGACTTTCCTTATTTTTTTGCGAAAACTTGTGAGAATTATTTGTTTACCATGTTGGAAGTCGGGATGGGAAGGAGAAACGTGATGAGTGAGAAAATCAGGCGGGTTAATCGGGAGTTGAAGTACAAGGGGGTAATCGTCGATTTTTACCAAGACACGATGGAAATCGACGGAAGCCGTACGGCAGTGTGGGACTTTATCAGGCACAAGGGTGCGGCGGCCGTGGTTCCGGTCATGGAGGACGGAAGGATTTTGATGGTCAGGCAGTATCGGAACGCGCTTGAGCGCCACACGTTGGAGATTCCGGCGGGGGCGTTGGATAAGGAGGACGAGCCGGGAATCGTTTGTGCCGGGCGCGAATTGGAAGAAGAAACCGGGTATCGTTGCGGGCAGTTGGAGTGGTTGGTCACGCTGCGCACGACGGTCGCGTTTTGTAACGAGCGTATTGAAGTGTACTTGGCGAAAAACCTGGTTCCTTCCAAACAGCATTTGGACGAGGACGAGTTCATTGACCTTCAGCCTTATACGATGGAAGAATTGAAGAAAAAAATATTGACCGGCGAGATTGAAGATGCCAAGACGGTTTCTGCATTGATGGCTTACGCGGTAAAATATAACGTCTGAAAAATTCGTACCCGGCATATAATGAAATACCGAAGTAATGGGGGGAATGTCCATGAAGGTGTTTCAGTCAAGGAAGCAGATGTTTGCTTTTTTCATGCCGGGGTTTTTGTTTGGGATTCTTTACGTCAACCTGACCGCGCAGAACACGTTTACGAGTCCGGGAATTTTCAGCGAGTCGTTCCTGCGGCAGTATGAGGCGGCCGAGGTGGCGGCGGGGATATATTTGTTATACTTGATCCGTGTCCGGGTGTTTCCGTTTTTGATGTTGATTGGATTGTCGTTCACCCGCGTGAGGAAGTTCTCGGCGGGCGCGTTCCTTGCGTGGACGGGCTTGTCATGCGGAATCATTTTGTCCATGGCGGTGATGGAGATGGGAATCAAGGGGATTTTCTTTTGCGTCGTCGGGGTGTTGCCGCAGTTTTTGCTTTACATACCTTCTTACGTCGTGGTGCTCTGGTATTGCTGGATTTACCCACAGAACAAGTGGAACCGGGAAAAGACGGTGTTCGTGGTGGGCACGATGCTGGGCGGCATCCTCTTGGAAGCTTATGTGAATCCGACGCTGGTTAAGGGAATGTTGGGCATGTTTTAGACTTGCGTCTCGTTACGCGAAGTGGCAGGCGTGTGCCTGCCACGACAAGATAAGTGGGACAGGTGGAATGCGCCCGTGCCGATTGGTGGGGGAGGATGTATGTGGGACAAGCTTTTGCCGACGAGGCAGGATAAGATAGGATAAGACAGGATAAGGCAGGAATCCATGCGTGTCGGCGGGTGAAGGGGAAAGTCCGCCCGTGCCAGGGCGGCAGGGGCGGATGATACGACGGGGTCAGCGGGACAACGAGCCGGACACGGTGCGCAGGATGGTGGTTCCGGCCAATAGGCTGATGAAGAGCTGGCTGGCCAGTAAACCCCAGAGGTAACCCTGGATGCCAAACCGGGGGATGGCAAGGAACACTCCGGCGATTCGGATTCCCAGCCCCAGCGTGTTGATGAGGAACGTCTGCGCGGTTTTTCCAAGCCCGTTGATGATGCTTAAAAAGGCACTGTTCGTATAGAGGAACGGACAAATCCATGCCAGCGTGACGATGAATTGTCCCGCCATTTTGCTGTCGAACAAGGTGAGTCCGATGAAGGGACCGAGGAGCAAAAAGACAAGGCAGCAAAACAGCCCGAGGATGAAGCAGGAACCGGCCACTTTTTTTATGATGGAAAGCATTTCCCGCCGGTTGTCGGCTGCTTGTATTTCCGCCACGGTCGGTAGCAGCATGACGGAAACGGCGTTGGTGACGGCGGAGGGGAATAGGACGCAGGGTAATGCCATTCCGTTCAACACGCCGTAAACGCGGAGGGCCTCCGGGGGATTGCCATTGAAGCATTGGAGCTTGCCGGGGATGGAAACGGCCTCGATACTTTGTAATAAGTTGATTAAGACCCGGTTGGCGGTCAATGGCAGTGAGAGGCGCAGAAGTTCGGCGGTTCGCGCGGGAAACGCGCGCAGGGCGCGAAATGGCGCGAAGGGCCGTTTTTTTCCGGGCAGGGCCTGGAGGGTGAAAAGGGCAGAGACGAATTCCCCGGCCACCAATCCGCAAACCGCGATATGTATGGAAACGGCTTCACCATTGCGGGTGATGACGTAATAGAGCAGGGCGACAGAGCAAATGCGGAAGGTTTGTTCCACGAGTTGCGCCAGGGCCGGGATTTTCGTCTGCTTTAACCCGTAATAGTATCCGCAAATACAGCTGTGGATGGCACAGCAAGGTAACGAGTAGGAGAGAATGGAAAGCAATGGGGCGCAACGTTCGTCCCCGAGTAGCACGGTTGCGATATAGGCCGTGTTTTTCTGTAGGAAAAGGGCGCACAGGCAGGCCAGCAGGAAGGAGATGACCAGCCCGCAGGATAAAATTCCCCGCGCCTCTTGTTCTTTCCCCAATGACATTTTGCGGGCCACGGTGCGGGAGATGGCAGTCTCGATACCGGCCGTCGTCAATGAATAGCCAAGCGCGTAGACGGGGAAAATTAATTGATAGAGTCCCACCCCTTCCTCCCCGAACACGCGGCTAAGGAAAATGCGGTAGAAAAATCCCATGAACCGGCTTATGAAGCCGGCCGCGGTCAGCACGAGAGTGCCTATGATGATTGTATTTTTCTTTGACACGAAAAAAACCTCGACTAATGAATGATAACCTTTTTTTATCATATTCATTTTGTGGACTTGACAGAACACAAGAAAGGTAGTATTCTACAGAATAGAAAACCTAGTAAAACAATAGGAAAAGGGGGACATGAGATGGACAGATTGATATATTTGGATAATGCGGCGACCACGAAGACGGCACCGGAGGTCGTGGAGGCGATGCTTCCATTCTTCACGGAACGTTTTGGAAACCCGTCTGGCATTTACGGGTTTGGTGCCGCCAACAAGGACGTGATTTCGAGACAAAGGGAAACCATCGCGCGGGCTTTGAATGCCAAGCCCTTTGAAATATATTTTACGGCGGGAGGGTCGGAGTCGGACAACTGGGCGTTGAAGGCCGCCGCGGAGGCGTATGCCCCGAAGGGGAGGCACGTCATTACCAGCAAGATTGAACACCACGCCATCCTGCACACGTGTGAATATTTGGAAAAGCAAGGATTTGAGGTGACTTACCTCGACGTGGATGAAAACGGAATTGTCCGTTTGGACGAGCTTGAGGCGGCCATCCGTTCGGACACGGTTTTGATTTCCATCATGTACGCCAACAATGAAATCGGGACGATTCAGCCGATTCGGGAAATCGGCGAGATTGCGAATGCGCATGGCGTATTGTTCCATACGGATGCGGTGCAGGCGTTCGGGCATCTTCCCATCAACGTGGACGAGTGCCATATCGACATGCTTAGCGCCAGCGGGCACAAGCTGAACGGCCCGAAGGGAATCGGGTTCCTTTATATCCGAAAAGGGGTCAAGGTTCGTTCTTTTGTACATGGTGGCGCGCAGGAGCGAAAACGCCGCGCGGGGACGGAGAACGTGCCGGGCATCGTCGGACTGGGGGCGGCGGTGGAGCGCGCGGTACGCACGATGGGGGAACGCGCCGCGCGGGAGGAAAAGCTTCGGAACTATTTGATTGGGCGCATCGAGAAAGAAATTCCCTATTGCCGCCTGAATGGAGACCGGGTGAAACGCCTGCCTAACAACGTGAACTTCAGCTTTCGCTTCATCGAGGGCGAGTCGCTTTTGATTATGCTGGATGGAAAGGGTATTTGTGCCTCAAGCGGTTCCGCCTGCACTTCGGGGTCGCTCGACCCGTCGCACGTACTGTTGGCAATCGGATTGCCGCACGAGACTGCCCATGGGTCACTGCGCATGACGTTGAGCGAAGAGGTGACGGAGGAAGAACTGGATTATGTCGTGGATAACTTGAAAGAAATCGTGGTCCGCCTGCGGCGGATGTCGCCGTTGTATGAGGATTTCGTGAAACGTGGCGGAGTGGAGTGAAACATAGATGCCAGGATGCGTGAAACGTGCGACGTGAAATGAAAATAACTGAAAGAGAGGTACGATAGATGTATTCGGAAAAAGTGATGGATCATTTTCAGAATCCGAGGAACGTGGGAGAGATTGAGAACGCCAGCGGCACGGGAACCGTCGGCAACGCGAAGTGCGGGGACATCATGCGCATTTACCTGGATATTGACGAGAACCAGGTCATCCGCGACGTGAAGTTCAAGACGTTTGGTTGCGGCGCCGCCGTGGCCACGAGCAGCATGGCCACGGAGCTGGTAAAGGGGAAGAGCGTGCAGGAAGCGATGCAGGTGACGAACAAGGCCGTGATGGAGGCGTTGGACGGTTTGCCGCCGGTGAAAGTGCATTGCTCGTTGCTTGCGGAGGAGGCGATACACGCCGCCCTCTGGGATTATGCGGAAAAGAACGGAATTCACATCGAAGGACTTCAGAAGCCGAAGTCGGACATTCATGAAGGCGAGGAAGAGGACGAGGAGGAGTATTGATGAGCCGGGTGGTGGTGGGAATGTCGGGCGGCGTCGATTCTTCGGTGGCGGCGTACCTATTAAAAGAACAAGGTTATGACGTAATCGGGGTGACCATGCAGGTTTGGCCGGAAGAGGGGTGCGGGGCGCAATCGGAAGAAGAGGGGTGTTGCGGGCTGGACGCGGTAGAAGATGCCCGCAGGGTGGCCTCCGAGATTGGCATTCCCCACTACGTGATGAATTTCCGGCGGGAGTTCCAGGAGCATGTCATCAATTATTTTATGGAAGAATATTTACAAGGGCGCACGCCGAACCCGTGCATTGCCTGCAACCGCCATGTGAAATGGGAGGCGTTGCTTACGCGTGGCCGGGCGATGGGGGCGGACTTTTTGGCGACGGGACATTACGCGCGGATAGACAGGTTGGAAAATGGACGGTATGCGCTGAAGCGTGCCGCGGTGCGGGGAAAGGACCAGACGTATGCTTTGTATAATCTGACGCAGGATCAGCTTTCTCACACGATGATGCCGGTCGGGGCGTATTCGAAGGAGGAAATCCGTACGATTGCGGAAAAAATCGGACTGCGGGTGGCGAACAAGCCGGACAGCCAGGACATCTGTTTCGTGCCGGACGGGGATTACGCGGGATATATCGAGAGAAACGCGGGCAGGGAGATTCCAGAAGGGAATTTCGTGACGGTGGACGGAACGGTTCTTGGTCGGCACAAAGGCATCACGCACTACACGGTCGGACAACGAAAAGGCCTGGGACTGGCGTTGGGGCATCCGGTGTTCGTGTTGGAGATTCGTCCCGGGGCGAACGAGGTGGTTGTCGGGACGCATGAGGAGTTATTGGTCGATACGCTGCGGGCGAATCGGTTGAATTTCATGGCGGTGGAGGACGTCGCGGGGCCGCTCCGGGTATTTGCCAAGATTCGCTATAACCATAAGGGCGCCTGGTGCACGGTGGAGAGAACCGGGGCGGACGAGGTGTGCTGCACGTTCGACGAGCCGCAGCGGGCGGTGACGCCGGGGCAGGCGGTCGTGTTTTATGACGGGGATCACGTTGCCGGCGGGGGGACGATTTTGTGAAGAAGGCCGCGTTGCCGGGGGGGGGATTTGTGATGGAGAAGATGTTTTTTCGGAAAGGGGCCGGGGCGCATGCGGGAATACGCTGTGACGCACACGTGCACACGGCGTTTTCCACGGATAGCGACGCTTCGGTAAAGGACATGTTGGAAGCGGCGCTTAAAAAAGGAATGGATGCGGTTTGCATTACCGACCATCTGGATTTGGACTTTCCATATTACGAGGATTTGGGGGATGGCGCCTTTACATTCGACGTGGAAGAATACGTTCGGACGTTGGATGGCCTGCGGAAGGAATATGCGGGCAGACTTGCGGTGCGGACGGGAATCGAGTTCGGCCTGCAGCCGCATCTTGCGGAAACGTATCGTGGGCTGTTGAAAGAACACCCGTTTGACTTCGTGATTGGATCCGTGCATCTTGTGAAGGGAAGGGATCCTTATTATCGGGAGGCGTTTGGGAAAACCGGCGACAAGGAATTGTATCGCGCGGCATTTGAGGAGACGCTTGAAAACGTGAAGGCGACGGACGCGTTTGACGTTCTGGGGCATGTGGATTATGTGGTGCGTTATGGAAAAGGGCAGGCGAGGGAATATTCGTATTTGGAGTATGCGGATATTTTGGATGAAATCCTGCGGACGGTCGTTGGAAAGGGCAAGGGAATTGAGATAAACACGGCCGGGATTCGGTACGGTTTGCAATTTTTCAACCCCCATCCGGACATTTTGCGGCGTTTTCGGGAACTGGGCGGCGAGATTGTCACGGTGGGGTCGGACGCGCATAAGCCGGAGGACGTCGCGGGGGAATTCGGGCGCGCGGCCGGGGTTTTGTCAGGTTGCGGGTTTCGGTATTATGCGGAATTTGAAGCCGGGAAACCGATTTTTAAAAAGCTTGGATAAAAAATGTATTTAGGGCTTGAATTTTTGTTTTGATTTTAGTACAATAGTTCCTAGTTGATGAAAGTTTAACAAGCGAGGACGAGCTTGGGCATTCATCCGACATGGACTGGTTACAGTTCCACGAAATTAAAACTTTAGGAGGAATTAATCATGGCAGTAAAAGTAGCGATTAATGGATTTGGACGTATTGGACGTCTTGCATTCAGACAGATGTTTGGCGCGGAAGGGTATGAGATTGTTGCAATCAACGACTTGACGTCCCCGAAGATGCTGGCCCATTTGCTGAAGTATGATTCAACGCAGGGAAGATACGCGCTGGCGGACAAGGTAAGTGCGGGCGAGAATTCCATCACCGTTGACGGAAAGGAAATCACCATCTATGCAGAGGCGAAGGCCGAGAACCTTCCGTGGGGAGAACTTGGCGTGGACGTGGTTTTGGAGTGTACGGGATTCTATACTTCCAAGGCAAAGGCGCAGGCTCATATTGACGCGGGTGCGAAGCACGTCATCATTTCCGCTCCGGCAGGAAACGATCTTCCGACTATCGTTTACAATGTAAACCACGAGCAGTTGACGAAGGATGACAAGATTATTTCTGCCGCGTCTTGTACGACGAACTGCCTGGCACCGATGGCGAAAGCGCTCAATGACCTGGCACCGGTTAAATCCGGTATCATGTGCACGATTCACGCTTACACGGGCGACCAGATGACCCTGGACGGACCGCAGAGGAAGGGTGATTTGAGAAGGTCCCGCGCGGCGGCGGTGAACATCGTTCCGAACAGCACCGGTGCCGCGAAGGCAATCGGTCTGGTTATCCCGGAACTGAACGGCAAATTGATTGGCGCGGCTCAGCGTGTCCCGACCCCGACGGGTTCCACGACGATTTTGACGGCGGTAGTAGAAGGGACGGTTACCGTTGATGAGATTAATGCGGCCATGAAGGCGGCATCCAATGAGTCTTTCGGTTACAACGTGGATGAAATCGTCTCCAGCGACATCGTTGGCATGAGATTTGGTTCTCTGTTTGATTCTACCCAGACGATGGCCATGCCGCTTGACAACGGAACCACGGAGGTTCAGGTCGTTTCCTGGTATGACAATGAGAATTCTTACACGAGCCAGATGGTAAGGACAATCAAACATTTCGGAACGTTGCTGGGAGCTTAAGTTGCGCAAGGCGTCGCGAGGCGGTTTCGGCCAACTCGTGGCGAAGGCCTTAAGTTTGTTCAGGAATAGACTCATAAAAGGGTCCGGTCTTGATTGGACCGGATTCTTTTTCAATTTCGATGAATGATAGGGAGATAAAACGATGCTTAACAAAAAATCAGTAGACGATATCAACGTAAAGGGACAGAAGGTATTGGTAAGGTGTGATTTCAACGTGCCGTTGATTGATGGCAAGATTACCGATGAGAACCGTCTGGTGGCCGCCTTGCCGACAATCAAGAAGCTGGTGGCGGACGGGGGAAAAATCATCCTTTGCTCGCACCTTGGCAAACCGAAGGGAGTCGCGAAACCAGAGTTGTCATTGGCGCCGGTGGCCGCGAGACTGTCGGAACTGCTTGGGCAGGAAGTGAAATTCGCGGCGGATCCGGAAGTGGTCGGCCCGAACGCGAAGGCGGCCGTGGAAGCCATGAAGGACGGGGAAATCGTGCTTCTTGAGAATACCCGTTATAGGGCGGAAGAAACGAAGAACGGGGAAGCACTTAGCAAGGAACTGGCTTCTTTGTGCGACGTGTTCGTAAATGACGCGTTCGGTACCGCCCATCGGGCACATTGCTCCAACGTTGGCGTTACACAGTATGTTGACACGGCGGTGGTAGGCTATTTGATGCAGAAGGAAATTGATTTCCTTGGAAACGCGGTGAACAATCCGGAGCGTCCGTTCGTGGCCATCCTTGGCGGGGCGAAGGTGTCGAGCAAAATTTCCGTAATCGAGAATCTACTTGAAAAGGTGGATACCCTGATTATTGGCGGCGGCATGGCTTATACGTTTGCCAAGGCCCAGGGCGGTACGGTAGGCGAGTCCCTTTTGGAAGCGGATTACTGCGAGTATGCGCTGAACATGATTCAGAAGGCGAAGGACAAGGGCGTGAAGTTGCTTCTTCCGGTTGACAATGTTATCGCGGATGAATTTTCCAATGATGCTAACACAAAGATTGTATCTTGCGGGGAGATTCCGGATGGCTGGCAGGGACTTGACATAGGGCCGGAGACGGCAAAAATGTACGCGGATGCCGTAAAGGAAGCGAAGACCGTGGTATGGAACGGGCCGATGGGATGTTTCGAGATGCCGAACTTCGCGGCGGGTACGGAAGCGGTTGCCAAGGCCCTGGCGGACACGGACGCGGTGACCATCATTGGCGGCGGGGATTCCGCGGCGGCCGTCAACCAGCTTGGTTATGGCGACAAGATGACGCACATTTCCACGGGCGGCGGCGCGTCCCTAGAATTTTTGGAAGGAAAAGAACTGCCGGGCGTTGCAGCAGCGAATGATAAGTAAAAAGCTTAAGTAAAAAGCTTGGCGAGAGCGGCACTTACGTGCCGCTCGAGCCTAGCGTTTACTTAGTTCGGCGCACTTGACGAGGCCGAGCGGGGCGAAGGGCGAGGCTAGTAAGGCCGAACACGCTAACCTTAGGGAAAAATTATAAAAGGAGAAAACAAACATGGGAAGAAAAAAAATTATTGCGGGCAACTGGAAAATGAACAAGACCCCGAGCGAGGCGGTCGCGTTGGTGGAAGAGTTGAAGCCGTTGGTGGCAAATGAAGAAGTGGATGTCGTGTTCTGCGTGCCGGCCATCGACATCATTCCGGTCGTGGAAGCCGTTTGGGGCAGTAATATCAAAGTGGGCGCGGAGAACATGTATTATCAGGAGAGCGGTGCCTATACGGGGGAGATTTCGCCGGACATGCTCGTGGACGCGGGAGTAAAATATGTCGTTTTGGGACATTCTGAGAGAAGAGAATATTTTGGCGAGACGAACGAGGACGTGAACAAGAAGGTCTTGAAAGCCATCGAGCACGGCATCACGCCAATCATGTGCTGCGGCGAGACGCTTGAGCAGAGGGAGCAGGGCGTGACGATGGACTTCATTCGCCAGCAGGTGAAGGTGGGCTATCAAAACGTGACGGCGGACCAGGCGAAGAACACGGTAATCGCGTACGAGCCAATCTGGGCGATTGGAACCGGCAAGACCGCCACCACGGCGCAGGCGGAAGAGGTTTGTGCGGGAATCCGCGCCTGCATCGAGGAGATTTATGATACGGCGACGGCAGAGGCCATCCGCATCCAGTACGGCGGTTCCGTGAACGCGTCGAACGCGGCGGAGCTGTTCGCACAGCCGGACATCGACGGCGGCCTGGTCGGCGGCGCGTCCTTGAAAGCAGATTTCGGAAAGATTGTCTGCTATAAGTAAGGAGAAGTAATGATGAGCAAAAAACCAACCGTATTAATGATTCTGGATGGATATGGCCTGAACGACAAGGCGGAAGGCAACGCGATTGCGCAGGCGGCCACGCCGGTGATGGACAAATTGATGGCGGAGTGCCCGTTCGTGAAAGGCAACGCGAGCGGAATGGCGGTCGGCCTGCCAGACGGCCAGATGGGCAATTCCGAGGTGGGACACTTGAACATGGGAGCCGGACGCATCGTCTACCAGGATTTGACCAAAATCACGAAGGCCATCCAGGATGGGGATTTCTTTGAAAACAAGGCGCTTTTGTCGGCATGTGAAAATGTCAAGGCGAACGGTTCCTCGCTCCACCTGATGGGACTGGTTTCGGATGGCGGCGTGCACAGCCACAACGAGCACATTTATGGCCTGCTTGAGTTGGCAAAGAGGCAGGGAATCGAAAAGGTATATGTGCATTGTTTCCTGGACGGGCGGGACACCCCGCCGGCATCGGGAAAAGGCTACGTGGAGGAACTGGAAGCGAAGATGCAGGAGATTGGCGTCGGGGCCGTGGCCAGCGTGATGGGGCGTTATTATGTGATGGACAGGGATAATCGTTGGGACAGAGTCGAGAAGGCATATATGGCGCTGACGAAGGGAATCGGCGAGACAGCCGCGTCCGGGCCGGAAGGTATTCAGGCATCCTATGACAAGGACGCGACCGACGAGTTCGTGTTGCCGACCGTCGTGATGAAGGACGGGGTTCCGGTGGCCACGATAAAAGAAAACGATTCTGTCATTTTCTATAATTTTCGTCCGGATCGTGCAAGGGAGATTACGAGGACGTTCTGCGATGACGAGTTTAGCGGATTTGAGCGTGGCGGGCGGATTAAGACGACGTTCGTATGCTTCACGGAGTACGACGTGACGATCGCCAACAAGCAGGTGGCGTTTGTCAAGGAAAAAATCACCAACACGTTTGGTGAGTTCTTGGCGGCAAACGGACTTAGGCAGGCACGTATTGCGGAGACGGAGAAGTATGCACATGTCACGTTCTTTTTCAATGGCGGAGTGGAAAAGCCAAACGAGGGCGAAGACCGGATTCTCGTGAATTCACCTAAGGTGGCGACTTACGACTTGAAGCCGGAGATGAGCGCCTACGAAGTGTGTGACAAGCTGGTCGAGGCCATCAAATCGGGCGGTTATGACGTGATTATCATCAATTTTGCCAATCCGGACATGGTGGGGCATACTGGCGTGCAGGCGGCGGCCATCAAGGCCATCGAGGCGGTGGACGAGTGCGTTGGAAAGGCCGTCGCGGCTTTGAAGGAAGTGGACGGGCAGATGTTCCTCTGCGCCGATCATGGAAACGCGGAGCAGCTGGTTGACGAGGAGACGGGCGCGCCGTTTACCGCACATACCACGAATCCGGTTCCGTTTATCCTGATTAACGCCGACCCGGCTTACAAGTTGCGCGAGGGCGGTTGTCTGGCCGACATTGCCCCGACATTGATTGAGATGATGGGCATGGAACAGCCGGCCGAGATGAGCGGGAAGTCATTGCTGGTACGTTAGTAAGACGAAGCTTTGCCTTTGGCTTAATCGTTGAATGTCAATTATTTGTTGTTGTACGATAAAGGAAAGATAGGATGTCGCAAGGTCATATATGGGCGGCATCCTTTTTGCGTTATTGATAATTTTGCTTGCAAAGGGGAGGGGAATGTGATATCATACTAAACATATAGGAAAATAGTATATATGATGGTATAGTAAAACGTACAGATATGTAGTGTAGTAAATCGTATAGGGGGAGACGGACATGAAAATCTCGACAAAGGGGCGTTATGCGCTTCGAATGATGGTAGATTTGGCGGAACATGACGATGGTGAATACATCCGCTTGAAGGATATCGCCATCCGCCAGGAAATCACGTTGAAATATCTGGAACAGATTATCCCGCAGTTGACCAGGAGCGGGCTGGTCAGGAGCTGTCGGGGAAACAATGGCGGCTACATGCTGACGCGCGGGCCGGAGGAATACACGGTGGGGGAGATTATCCGGGCGTTAGAAGGCAGTCTTGCTCCCGTGGCTTGTATCACTGACAATCCGAATCGATGTCCAAGGCAGGAGGAGTGTGCCACGTTGGAATTTTGGGAAGGATTATGGCGTGTCGTGAATGAGTACATGGATGGCGTGACGCTGGCCGACTTGATGGAAAAACATGTCTGCCGGACGCGACAAGACGAGGAGGGACGGGATGCAGGATCGGTTCGTGACACGAAGACAATTTGAGAGAACGGAAATGCTGATTGGCGGGAAGGGAATGGAGAGGCTTGGAAAGGCCCGGGTGGCCGTGTTCGGAATCGGCGGCGTCGGCGGTTACACGGTGGAGGCGCTTGCGCGCAGCGGCATCGGGAGCCTGGATTTGATTGATGACGACAAGGTGGCATGGTCAAACCTGAACCGGCAGATTGTCGCTACCGTAAAGACCGTCGGGCGTTATAAGGTGGACGTGGCAAAGGAGCGGATATTGGAAATTAATCCGGAGGCGGAAGTCGTGACGCACAAAGTGTTTTATATGCCGGACACGGCATGCCGGTTTGACTTTTCGCGATATGACTATGTCGTGGACGCGATTGACACGGTGAGCGGGAAACTGGAATTGGCGGAGCAGGCATATCGGGCGGGAACCAGGATCATCAGTTCCATGGGGGCGGGGAACAAGATGGATGCCGCAGCGTTCTTGGTCGCGGACATTTATGAAACGTCGGTCTGTCCTTTGGCGCGGGTCATGCGCCGAGAATTGAAAAAACGTGGCATTCCAAGGTTGAAGGTCGTATATTCCCGGGAGAAACCGCTAAGTCCACCTCAAGCCGAGGCGGACTCCTCGTCCCGGCACATGGGAAAAGAGGACTCGCCGTCCTCTCATACGACCGAGGAAATGCCGATGTCGCATCCGAAGAGACAGACACCGGGCAGCAATGCTTTCGTCCCATCCGTCGCGGGATTGATTATCGCTGGCGAGGTGGTTAGGGATTTGACGGGGGTATGAGCCTCATAGAATCATATGTATTGAAGAAGAAAGAATATCATGGACATGTGTTTGGTTTGTCGTCATTCGCATGCCGACAGTCAAAAATAAAACAAAGAAAGAAGGAAATGGATCATGTCAGGAAGGATTTATAAGGGAGCATTGGAATTGATTGGAAATACGCCGCTCGTGGAGCTTGGGAACGTGGGGCGGGAACTTGGCTTGAACGCAACGGTGTTGGTGAAGTTGGAATATTTCAATCCGGCGGGCAGCGTGAAAGATCGGATTGCAAAAGCGATAATCGAGGACGCGGAGGAGAAAGGCATTTTAAAGGAAGGGGCCGTCATCATTGAGCCGACTTCGGGAAATACGGGGATTGGGCTTGCCTCCATCGCGGCGGTCAAGGGTTATCGCCTGGTTTTGACGATGCCGGAGACGATGAGCGTGGAGAGAAGAAATATTTTGAAAGCATACGGCGCGGAACTGGTGTTGACAGAAGGAAGCCAGGGCATGAAGGGCGCAATTGCAAAGGCAGAAGAACTTGCGAAGGAGATTCCGGGAAGTTTTTTGGCGGGACAGTTCATAAATCCGGCGAATCCGGCGGCGCATCTTTCGACGACCGGACCGGAAATCTGGAGAGACACGGAAGGAAGCGTGGACGTGTTCGTGGCAGGCGTCGGCACGGGCGGGACGCTCACCGGTGTCGGAACTTATTTGAAATCGCAGAATCCAAACGTCAAAGTCGTGGCGGTCGAACCATCAAATTCACCGGTGCTTTCCAAGGGAAAGAGCGGGCCGCATAAAATTCAGGGGATTGGGGCAGGTTTTGTACCTGAGGTGCTGAATACAAAGATTTATGACGAAATTATGCCAATCGAGGATGATGACGCGTTCGCGGCGGCCAAATTGCTGGCAAAGAAAGAGGGCGTGCTGGTCGGAATTTCGTCGGGAGCGGCGCTTCACGCGGCGATTACGTTGGCAGGGCGAGAAGAGTATAAGGGGAAGACGATTGTGGCCTTGTTGCCGGATAGCGGCGACCGTTATTATTCCACGCCGTTGTTTGCGGAATGAATTGCAGGATGGTCTTGTTGGATTTCATGGAGGCATGCGCTTTGTCGCATGCCTTTGATTTGATGAGGAACGTATACTGTGTGCGAGACTAATAATTATTTTACGAGTTTTGAGATTAATGGTTGACTTTTACGCGGTAAAGTAGCATAATGTCCGTGACGAGACGATGAAGAAAAGGGAGGCTGTACGATGAAGAAAGTACCATTTGTGACAAAGGAACGGTTGGAAGAGATTACAAAAGTCTATCCGACTCCGTTTCATTTGTACGACGAGAAAGGAATCCGGACGAACGCAAAGGCGCTTAAGGAGGCGTTTTCGTGGAATCCGGGATATAAGGAATATTTTGCGGTGAAGGCGGCGCCGAACCCGTTCCTGATGGAAATATTGAAGGAAGAAGGCTGTGGCTGCGACTGCTCTTCCTATACGGAGTTGATGTTGTCGGATGCCGTCGGTGTGGACGGGCACGACATCATGTTTTCGTCCAACGACACGCCCGAGGAGGATTTCAAGCTGGCGGAACGGCTGGGGGCGATTATCAACCTGGACGATATCACGCACATTGATTTTTTGGAGAAGACGATTGGGTACATTCCAGAGACCATCAGCTGTCGTTATAATCCGGGCGGGTTGTTTCAAATCAGCAACGGCATCATGGACAACCCGGGCGACGCCAAGTATGGCATGACGACGGGGCAGCTTTCGGATGCATTTCGCATATTGAAAGAAAAGGGCGCGAAGGAGTTCGGCATCCACGCGTTTTTGGCGAGCAACACGGTGACGAACGAGTATTACCCGGTGCTGGCGAAGATTTTGTTCGAGCAGGCGGTGAGGCTGAAGGAGGAGACGGGCGTACACATAGGCTTCATCAACTTGTCTGGCGGCATTGGCATTCCGTACAAACCGGAGCAGGAGCAAAACGACATTTTTGCAATCGGGGAAGGCGTGCGCCGTGTTTATGAGGAAGTATTGGTTCCGGCGGGAATGGGCGACGTGGCGATTTATACCGAGCTTGGCCGCTACATGACGGGACCGTTCGGATGCCTGGTGACGAAGGCAATCCATGAGAAGCACACGCACAAGGAGTATGTCGGCGTGGACGCGTGCGCGGTCAACCTGATGCGCCCGGCCATGTACGGGGCGTACCACCACATTACCGTGGCGGGGAAGGAAAACGAGCCGTGCGACCACATGTATGACGTTGCCGGTTCCTTGTGCGAGAATAACGACAAGTTTGCCATCGACCGGATGCTGCCGAAGGTGGAGAAAGGCGATTATCTGGTAATCCATGACACGGGGGCGCATGGATTTGCCATGGGTTATAATTATAATGGGAAATTGAAGTCGGCGGAGCTGTTGCTTTGCGAGGATGGTGACGTGCAATTGATTCGCCGTGCCGAGACCCCGGCGGATTATTTTGCCACGTTTGACTGCTTTGAGGTCGGAAAGAAATTGTTGTCGTCGGAAAAGTAATGGAATGTGGGGATGGCGCGAAACGCGAATGGGCATGATTTGGTTTCGCGCCATGTAATATGCATGAAAATAACTTTTCGGTATTCCTGGACATAAACAAAAACACGAGCCTGAACCGATGTGATTCAAACTCGCGCCATATAGTGCGGATGATGGGACTTGAACCCATACGTAGTCACCTACGCAAGATTTTGAGTCTTGTGCGTCTGCCATTCCGCCACATCCGCAAGGGTCTTACAAATCAATACATTTCTTAGACCGTTACTTATCTTACCATAAATATTCCTGTTTTGCAACACTTTTTTTGATATTTTTATTTTTTGTGCAAATTAAACAAAGAATAAAGCGGATTTAAAACAAAAAGCATTTATCTGTACTATGGGCGAGAACTATGCTCGGAAGGGGTGAACATGGGGGGCTGGCAAATAAGTATTACGACTTGCCGGTGGCAGGCGGCTACATGGCGGCGAACCATTATGGGAAGCTTGAAGGGGTCATGAGCAATTGTGACAAATAAAACTGCCAAATCCTTTTTTTTTCGGCAAAAATCTAATTGTTCTTTACAGAAAAGGTGCTATAATTAGTAGCGGGCAAGAATGTTTATGAAAATGGCATCGAGCCATATTTCTTACGCTTAAGACATGTAAGAAATAAAAATACAAGAAAAAACGCTTGGCCCAGGAGGATTATCGTGAAAATCATTATAGCGGGCGGAGGCAAGGTGGGCGCGAAGTTGACGCGCATGCTTTCCGCGGAGGAACATGAGATTGTCTTGATTGATTCCAAAAGCAAAGTCGCGGGAGAGACGGTGAACCAGTTCGACGTGATGACGGTACAAGGGAACTGCGCGTCCGTGGAAGTGCTTGAACAAGCGAACGTGGAGGAAGCGGAGCTTCTGATTGCCGTGACGGGTACCGATGAGGTGAATCTTCTCTGTTGCCTGACGGCACATTACATGAACAAGGAGATTCACACCATCGCGCGTATTCGCAGCCCCGAGTACAGTGGGCAGATTTCCCGCATGCGGGGGGCGTTCGCCCTTTCCATGGTGGTAAATCCGGAAATGCAGGCGGCCCGCGAGATTGACCGGCTGCTTCGGTTTCCCGGGTTTTTGAAGCGGGACACGTTTGCCAGGAACCGGGTGGAAATCGTGGAACTGAGGGTGAACGAGGACAGCGTTCTAGATGGCCTTTCCCTGAGCAGCCTGGAAAATGTGGCGAAGTGCAAGGTGCTGGTTTGCACGGTTTTGCGTAATGGCAACGCCGTGGCGCCGGACGGGAGCTTCGTCCTGAAGGAGGGCGACCGTATTTTCGTCACGGCTCCCACGTACAACCTCTCGCTCCTTTTGAAAAACCTGGGCATTTTGCCGAGAAAGGTCAAGAAGGTGATAATTTGCGGGGGCGGCCGCCTGAGCTATTATCTGGCGATGATGCTGCAGAAGAGCGGCATGGGCGTGAAGCTCGTGGAAAAGAATTATGAGCGCAGCGTGGAGCTGGCGAAGCTGTTGCCGAAGGCGGACATCGTGTGCGGGGACGCCACGGACTGGTCTTTTTTGGAGAGCGAGGGCGTTTCCCATTATGACGCGGTCGTCGCCCTGACCGGCATGGACGAGATGAACATGGTGATTTCACTCTATGGGGGGAAAAGCGGCGTGCCGCAGGTGATTACCAAGCTGGTGCACATGCAGAGCAGCGTGCTGGGTGATTTGCCGCTTGGCAGCATCATCGACCCCAAGGAGTTGTGCAGCAACCTTATCGTGAAGTACGTGAGGTCTTTGACCAACCAGGACTGTGCGGCCATCACGGTGCACTCGATTGCCGACGGGCAGGCGGAGGCGGAGGAATTTCGCATTGATAAGGCATCCAGGTATTGCGGTGTTCCCCTGAAGGAACTGAATTTAAAGAAGAACGTGCTGATTGTCTGCATCAATCACGGGGCGGAGTTGGTAATTCCGAGCGGCGATTCCAGCTATGAGCAGGGGGACACGGTCATCGTGGTGAACAGCCGCCAGGAGGTCATAAGCCAGTTTAATGACATTTTTGAGTATTAGTACAGCGAATATTAAGTAATTGAGGGTTCGGCCCTGGCTGGAATGTGAAGGGTATTTCAGCCGTGCGGCCGGGAAATCTTTTGACGTTTTCGGGGATTAGGGAAATGAATTATAAAGTAATAGGAAAATACATCGGCCATATTTTGTTAATCGAATCCATCCTGATGGTTCCGCCCTTGGGTATCAGCCTGGCCGAAGGGCATGGGCGGGCGGTTACGGGCTTTCTTGTGGCGATTTGCGCGTCCTTCGCGGCGGCGATGGTTCTGCATGTTCTCTGCCGGAATACGAAGAAGACGTTTTACGCCAGGGAGGGAATGGTGTGTGTCGGCTTGTGCTGGATTATGCTGAGTTTTTTTGGGTGCCTGCCATTTTACGTGTCGGGCGAGATTCCGCATTTCGTGGACGCGCTGTTTGAGACGGTTTCCGGCTTCACAACGACGGGAGCCTCCATTTTGCCGGAGGTGGAACCGTTATCCAACGGGATATTGTTCTGGAGGAGTTTTACCCACTGGGTGGGCGGCATGGGCGTGCTCGTGTTTTTATTGGCCATGGCTCCGGGAAAGGAGCGGGGGAGCGGTTTCACCATGCACCTTTTGCGGGCGGAAAGCCCGGGGCCGGATGTCGGGAAGCTGGTGCCGCACATCAAGGAGACGGCAAAGATTCTCTATCTGTTGTATATCGTGCTGACCATTTTGAACGTCATTTTTCTTTTGATAGGGGGAATGCCGTTGTTTGACGCGTTCTGTACGGCGTTCGGCACGGCGGGAACCGGCGGGTTCGGTGTCAGGAATGACAGCATTGCCGGGTACAGCCCGTATTTGCAGAACGTCTGCACGGTGTTCATGCTGCTGTTTGGCGTGAACTTCAGTTGTTATTACCTGCTTCTGCTGAAGAACTTCAAAAGCGTGTTCAAGGACGAGGAACTTCGCTTATATTTTGGCATCGTGGCCGGAAGCGTGCTGCTGGTGGCGTGGAATGTCAGGGGCATGTACGCGACGGTGGAGGAAACACTGCGGCATGCGGCGTTCCAGGTGGCGAGTATCATTACGACGACGGGCTTTGCCACGACGGATTTTGACTTGTGGCCGAGCTTTTCCAAGGCAATCTTACTCTGCCTGATGGTGGTGGGGGCTTGCGCGGGCAGCACCGGGGGAGGCCTGAAATGCGGGCGGCTTTTGCTCGTGTTCAAGAGCCTCAGGCGCAACGTGCACCAGGTCCTGCAGCCGCACAAAATCCAGGTGGTGCGCAACAACGGCAGGCCCGTGGACGAGCAGGTGCTGGCCAACGTGAACGCATACCTGGCGGCTTACGTGCTGATCGGGATATTGAGTTTCGTGCTCATTTCCGCGGACGGGCTTGGCGTGACGACGAACCTTTCGGCGATGCTGGCCTGCTTTAACAATATCGGGCCGGGTCTGGAGGCGGTCGGCCCTGTCTGCAACTATTCGGTGTACGGCACGTTTTCCAAACTGGTGCTGATCGTGGACATGCTGGCGGGGCGGCTGGAGATTTTCCCGATACTGGCACTCTGCACGCGGAGCGGGTGGAAGAGAAGATAAGATTTTTAGCGGGGCGGCAGAAAGCCGCTTGTTTCACGGGAAGACGGAACGTTGTTCAAATTAGAAGAGGGAGGGAAGAAGAAAACTTTGAAAAGGGTATCGTGAATTCGTTGTCCGTAACGGAGATGGCGGTAGCATGCCATCTCTGGTCTTTAAGGTTTTTCAAATTTCAAGAATCGGGGCCAATCGGCACTTTTTTCCCTTCGAACGCGAACCCGTTCTTGTCCACATAGAAGATGTCTTCCCTGGTTAATTTTTCAAAATCTTGTTTGCCAATAGCAACCGTTCTGGCCATATCTACACCTCGCAATCTATCGAACCGGCTTCTGTTATAACTTCATTGCATTGATATTACAACAAAAAAGTGAGGGGAGGGATTTCAAATAAGAAGCCTCGGGGGGAAAAGTCTATCCATTTCGTTCCTTGTCATGCGATTTCCAGTTTCTCAATGATGCAGGTATGTGGCTTGTTTTTGTCATCCTTGTCATAATTTACGCCGACCAGCAAAATCTCACCCGCGTAGCCTTCGAGCGCTTTCGTATATTGCCGTTCTTTAATCTGTTCGATAGCGGCATGGGCGGACTTATCATATTTTAATTCCACCACGAGCGCGGGCTTGTCACTGAATGGCAAGGGGAGAAAGACGATGTCCGCAAAGCCGCGGCCGGTCGGCAGTTCCCGGATCATCTTATAATCCTTCCTCGCGCTATAGTAGGCAAGGCCGATGGCACAACCAAGTGAATTCTCATCATTGTAAGTCAGTATGGATGCCACTTCCATATGGGCCGCGTCGAGTCCTTCGGCAACACGTTTCTCGTCACGGAGGAGCGTGTCGTCAAGAAGCCGTTCGGAAGCTTGCAATACCCGCATGAGGTCAGACCACCCGCCGACGCTCATCGCGTTTTCAAATTCCTCGATAATCTCCTTGTTTGGAATAAACGCTTCTTTTGCCTCGGAGTCGTATCCGAGGTAACCAAGGTGGATGAGCAGCGTCAGGACGTCATCCTTGATACGGAAATTACGCATGTCGTTCTGGAAACTGCGCGTGTTCACCTTGGCGCGCCCGCCGCCAAGCATTGTCACGATGTCGGCGCGAAGCCCGTCAAAATCCATGTCCATGTAAGGCTTCAAGGCATCGTAAGTTTCGGTCGATGTCCAGTAGTTGGAACAGTCCTGGCATATCATGGCCTCCACCACTGACCGGGGGTTATATATGTGCCTGAATTTCCTGAACTGGTATCCGTCATACCAACTGCCAATTTCCGCGAAATCCATGTCAAATTGTTCACACAGTGCCTTTACTTCATCTTCGGTAAAGCCCGTGAATTCCTCAAACATCTTTTGATTGGTCATCGAATACTCCCAGAACATGTTCAATGCCGAGTGCAGTCCATATTTCTTCACGGGAAGGATGCCCGTCATGTAGGCAAGCGCGACAAAAGTCTGGTCTTTTAAGAGGTTGCGCAAAAAGTCGAGGTATTGTTTCTGCAATTTTTCGGATTCTTGACGTTCGCGCATCACGCAGTCCCATTCATCAATCAGGAAAATGAATTTTTTCCCGGTTTCCGCATGAATCTGTTTTAAAATGGTGGCAAGAAGGGTTTCTTGTGCAGGAAACAGTTCCCCATAGGCTTTTCGAAGATCCTTGATAACTTCTTGTTCCAAATATTCCGTTATCCCTTGTCCTTTCGCACCGATAAGGAATTGCTGCATGTTCAAGTAAATCACGTCATATTGGTTCAAATGTTCTTCAAAAGAAGAATCTTGTCCAATCTTCAAATTCGCGAATAATTCCCTGGAATCACAGCCGCGTCCATAATAAGCCGCCAGCATTTCTAGTGCCATGGACTTTCCGAAGCGGCGTGGACGACTGATGCAGATATATTTTCTTTTAGTGCCAAGAAGTTTGTTCGTACAAGCAATCAGTCCGCTTTTATCCACGTAAATCTCGGAACGGACAGATTCCGCAAAGCCTTCGTTTCCCGGATTCAAATAAATTCCCATTATGCACCTCCCGTAAATACGATGATACCAGGAT
This sequence comes from Lachnospiraceae bacterium, assembly GCA_910574865.1. Lineage (GTDB taxonomy): Bacteria > Bacillota > Clostridia > Lachnospirales > Lachnospiraceae > Schaedlerella. The sequence goes on from CAJTDN010000015.1 coordinate 66,592, forward strand.
TCCAAAATCATGCTTTTTCATACAAGCATGGAACGCATGACATGTTGCCCCGGATATTACCATGACATGAAAATATCATAGCACGGGAAGGGGGAGATTGCAAGGCTGAAAAAATTGATGAAAAGATGTAAAATCACTTCGGAATATGTTATACTTGTTACAATTTTAAGAAAAACGGTTTTAAGGAGGAACATTTAAAATGGACATGAACAACATGATAAAAATGACGATGGCGTGGAACACGTTCAAGAGAAACCATCCCAAGTTCCCGGCATTCTGCCAGGCGGTATTGAACAAAGGGATACGGGTGGACAGCGTGATTGAGATTTCAGTCACGACCCCGGAGGGGGAGCGGATAGAGACAAATCTGAAAGTCAAGCAAAGTGACCTGGATTTGCTGCAAAGCCTGCAGAACAAGCAGTGAGAAAACGGGCGTTGGCGTATGGGGCGTAAAGCCATGCATCAACGCCGCGTTTCTATTTAAATAATGGGAAAATGTGTTCCCTGATTATTTTCGGTTCTTCAGCGTGGATCCTATCGGGTCCAGATTCTCAATTGCCTCCGAATGGATGGACATGTTGCGGGCGGTTCCTTCCTGCGCGTACGTCGCGTTCTTGAACATCAGCTTCAGCAGGATCGGGCAGAGGACGGAACTGATGACGATGAGGAAAATGGTGGCGACCAGCGGGTCGATGCCGTCCAGCGCGCCATTTTCATAATAAATCAGGTTCTGCCCGGTCGCGTACACGGCCAGCGCCACTTCGCCCCGCGCAATCATGCCGCAGCCGACGGCCATGCAGTCCTTCGGCTTGTACCCGAACGGCCTTGCCGCCGCCGCGCAGCCGATGATTTTTGTGAGAACCCCGATAGCCACGAAGGTCAGCGCGAATACCAGGCCGCCCGCCTGGAAGTTGCTGAAGTCCGCGCTGATGCCGATATGGGCGAAAAACATCGGCGTGAATATCATGTAGCCGCTGACGATGACCTTGCGGTCCACGAAGGAGGCGTCGTCCAGGCCGCTTAAAATCAATCCGGCCATGTACGCGCCGGTGATGGCGGCCACATCGAAGAATTCCTCCGCGCAGTACGCGAACAAGAAACACATGGCGAAAGCGAAAATGCTCGTGCGCCTCTTGTGCGGGTAATTTCGAATCAGCCAGCGGAAACATTTCCTCAATAGCAGTCCGGCGAGGGCACTTAGCACGAGGAAGGCCATGACCTTCAATAATGTCAAAATAATGCTTCCACCGCCGCCGATGCTGGTGATGACGCTCAGGACGATGATGCCCAGCACGTCGTCAATGATGGCCGCCCCCAGAATCGTGGTGCCGATGCGCGTGTTCAGTTTTCCCAGTTCGCGCAATGTTTCGACCGTGATGCCGACGCTGGTGGCGGCCAGAATCGTGCCGATAAACAAGGCGTTCATCAGCTTCCCGGGATTGGTGGCGGCGGACGGGCCGCCCATAAATAAAAGCGCGCCAAACGTGCCGCCGATGACCGGCAGTATCACGCCGACGGCGGCAATCACCGTGGAGGTAATCCCGACATGCTTTAGTTCCTTGATATCCGTTTCCAGGCCGCTGGAAAACAGGATGAAAATAACGCCGATTTGGGAAAAGCTGTCCAAAACATACATTTCCGCCCCGGTGGGGTGGATGATGCCGGGAAAGCCGATTCCCAGCCGTCCGACGATGGCGGGGCCGATTAAGAGCCCGGCCAGGATCATCCCGACCACTTGTGGCAGTCCGGCCTTCCGCGCGGCCATGCCCAGTAATTTTGTGGCAAGTAGGATAATCGCGCAGTCGTATACAATATTCATCACATCAAATTCCAAGATAAAGACCTCCTATTTGTTATATTGTTTATATGATACCAGGGTCAAAAGGTCATGTGTTCCATGCTTGCATGGAAAAGCATGACTTTGGAAGTGCGCAAAACACCGAAAAGTAGCCATTTTCCGTAGGAAAATGAGCGGATTTGAGGTGTTTTAGGGCACTGAACGTCCAGTGGACGTTCGTTTAGTGCCGACCGTAGCGGAGCGGAGACAACGAGAGCACGTAGTGCGGAGTAATCCGTGGGCATCATGGGGGCAAAACTTGTTTTGACCCCAACATCTTTATATAATCAAAGGATGCTGGGGTAAAATGCATTTTGACCTTAGTACCAACAGAATTATAAATAGATTATTAAGAGAAATCAACAGGCATTTTCAACGAAGAAAGAGAAAATAATGGTTGTCTTAACTCGGAAAATGCCTAAAAGATTTGTTCTTTCTGTTTTTCGATAAACGGGCGGAATGATTCAGGCGTGGAAAAATCGAGGAATGAATGCCAGCGGCAGGAATCACGGGGACGGCGGTTCAGATGCCGCCCCCGGCAGATTCCTCATCCATGGGGATTATGACAATTATGGTAGTTCCGTATCCCGGGGAACTTTGGATTTTCGCTGCGATAAATCATGACATCGATATTTCCCACCACATTTTCAGCGTTGCTGTCGAATTCATGGAAGAATGCGTTTTCCATTAATGGCTACAGTATGTTTTTGGGAATGGTTCGTCCGTACCGTGATGGAGAATCCGGATATCGACATTCGTTTGCATACATATGCCGACAAGGAACAAATTCTTTCGGAAAAGCCAGACGTGGTACTGCCTGGAGTCGGTGCGCGCCCGATTATACCCCGTTTCTCGGTCAGTGAAACCTCTAAGGCGGCATGGGTCGGGGACGTGGAAATGAATCGTGTAAATGTCGTGCCGGAAACGTATTTGGTCGGGGATTGTGCGGTGGGAGGCGGGACGTTGGCAAACGCGGTGAAAATGGGCTTTTCCATTGCCATGGAAATTTAGGAAACGTATATTTTTGATTATATGACGCTTTCAAGGTAGGGTTTGGTAACGATTTACATCTACTTTGGGGGTGTCATATTTTTTCGTTCATGGTATTATAGTATCAAAATAAGACGGAACACATTAAAATAGTGCTTGCGAAAAAATGCATGTTACACTAAAATGACAGCAACAAACGAAGTAAGAGAAGACAGCGTCGGCGTACAAGGACGTACGCCGTTGAAGATGACGCTGAAAACCCTTGAAATCACATGGATCCGGGCGTGTTGTCCTCTGTACACCGACGCTAAATTCGGAAGAGAAATGAACGTTGTTGCTGCCTGAAGGATGTGAGTCGGGAGGTAGACAAGATGTCAGAAAAAGAAAGGTTGTTGGAAACATTTTTAACTTTGAAAAATTGCTGTTACCTGTTATGGAGTTGGGAGCTTGATGAGGGACTGGACGTGCAGAAGACCGATTGCCCGGAAGCAGAGCTGTTCAAGCGCCTGTTTCAGATACCGGAGTGCAAGAATGCCGTGACGGAGCACGTAAGCGCGCACGCGGAGGGGCGGAAGATGCCGATGATTTGCAGCGTGGGAACGATGCTGTCCTGGATTTTTGTTTTTGATGAGGGTCCGGTTTATGCAATCGGGCCGTTCTTTAGCGGGTACAAGGACGAGGAGAACTGCGAAGTGATTTTTCGCATGCTGAAGCTCGACGAGGAAGAGAAGGCGCACATGAACAAGCTCATGTGGAAGATTCCGATGGTGACCGCGTCCAGCATGATGCAGGACGCCGTGATGCTTCATTACTGTGTTCACCAGGAAAAAATCAAAATCAAGGACGTGAAAATTTATAACGTCAAGCTTCCGCGCAAGAGGCTGAGAGGGCAGATTCAGACGGACCAGTTTGACGACAGCAGCGGGTACTGGAAGGTCGAACAAGTTTTGCTTGACAAGGTGCGGAGGGGCGACATGGGCATCGTGAAATTTACGGATAAAATTGCGGTCATTGCGCCGGATCAATATAGGAATTATACGACTACCCCGGACCAGTATAAAAACAGTCTCAACGTGTTGCTCACCTTGGTTTCGCGGGCGGCGGTGGAGGGCGGCTTGTCGCGAAAGACGGCATTTTCCCTGGTGACGGATTACCGGAAGAAAATTAATAAAAGCAATCATCTTCATGAGCTTCAAATGCTGAGCGAGGAAATGGTGCTGGATTACACGCAGCGGGTGCAGCGGGCGAAGGAGACGATGCATTGTTCCACGAAAATCCGCTTGTGTTGTGAATATATTGACACGCACCCTGAGGAGCGTATCACGTTGCAGATGATGGCGGAAAAATGCGGCTACGCCACGTCGCACTTGTCCAGGAAGTTCAAGGCGGAGGTCGGGTGCTCGCTGGTGGACTACATACAGAAAAGCAAGGTGGAATATGCGAAGACCCTGCTGGAAACATCCACGGAGGAAGTGGAGAAAATCAGCGGGGAACTGGGATTTGAGAGCAGCAGCTATTTTAGCAGGATGTTCCGCAAATGGACGGGGGAATCCCCGACGCAGTGGCGGGAGAAGCACCGGATTATGTGAGGCTCCTTAAGACTGCAGGAGCGCAAAGCGCGTGGCGGCCCATAGGTATTATGGGGCAAAATGTGTTTTGAGGAAAGAGCTTTGACAGTTGTGAACAACCGGATTATCCGGGTCTTGTGACCCGGTAATCTGGAAAAAAATAAATAAAAAAGGAGAGAGGAACGATGAAGATTGGATTTATCGGACTTGGCATCATGGGAAAACCGATGTCGAAAAATCTGTTGAAGGCAGGACATGAGTTGTTGGTGTTAGACCGCAACCAGGCAAGTGTCGAGGAAGTGGTGGCGGCGGGCGCCAAGGTGGCGGATTATGCGGCCATCGCAAGCGACTGCGAGGTGGTCATCACGATGCTTCCGAATTCCCCGCAGGTGAAGGAAGTCATGTGTGGCAAGGAAGGCTTGGGAGCGTTGATGCACGAGGGACAGATTTTTATCGACATGAGTTCCATCAACCCGACGGCCAGCCAGGAAATCTCGGCGGAGTTGGCGAAAAGAGGGGTCAAGATGCTGGACGCGCCGGTATCTGGCGGGGAGCCGAAGGCAATCGACGGCACGCTTAGCATCATGGTCGGTGGTGACGAGGCGGTGTTTGAGCAGATGAAGGAAATGCTTCTCGTCATGGGTGGTTCCGCGGTGTATTGCGGCGCGGTCGGGGCGGGAAATACGACCAAGCTGGCCAACCAGATTATCGTGGCTTGCAACATCCAGGCGTTGGCCGAGGCCATGACATTGGCGCAGAAAGCGGGGGTCAACCCACAGCTCGTGTTCGAGGCCATTCGCGGCGGCCTTGCCGGTTCCACCGTGATGGACGCGAAGGCACCGATGATGATTGCCGGGAACGACAAGCCGGGCTTCAAGATTGACTTACATATCAAGGACTTGAACAATGCCTTGGACTGCGCGCACAGCGTGGGCGCGCCGGTGCCGATGACGGCGGCCGTGCAGGAAATTTTGCAGTGGCTGCACAACCACGAAGGCGGGCAGAAGGATCACAGTGCGATTGCGCAGTATTACGAGCACCTGGCGGACATTCAAATCGGAAGATAAAAAAGAGAGGGCGAGAGGGAATCTATCATGGACATGAAGAAAATTATCGCGGGGGCGAAAGGCAGCCAGAACGGCGTGTACCGTACGGCGAGTCCGCTTTCCATGCTTTTTGCCAGCGCGACGAGCGGCGGGAAGAACGTGTTTTACGTGTTGATGATGTACGCGGGCTACATGGCGAACGAGGGATATGGAATCGCCGTGGCGGTTACCGGCATCATCATGACGGTGAAGACGATTTTTGACGGGGCGTGCGACCCGGTCGTGGCGGCCATCTTTGACCGGATGCCGGTCGGAAGGCTGGGAAAGATGCGCAAGTTCCTGCTGATAGGCTATGGAACCACGTCACTGGCGGCACTTTTGATGTATAGGTTGCTAGCGTGTAAGTTTGACGGTATAGTGGGTCTGATTGTTTTTTGCGCTATTTTTGCACTGTTCGTCGTGGGATATACGATTCTCAGTATCGGCGGGACGTCGATTCCGACCATCCTGACGAACGACCCGAAGCAGAGGCCGTTCTTGAACTTCACGGCCACGCTGTACCAGTATGTCGCGCCACTTTTGTTGAACACGATTTTGGCGTTCCGCATCTTGCCGGCACATAACAACAGGTATGACGCGGCCTGCCTGGCAGAGGCCTGCCTTGTGTACATCGTGATTGCCGTGGTGTTCATGCTGCTGTCCTTTATCGGTCTGGCCCCGGTGGACAATGAGGAAGTGTTGGGCGAGTTGATGTCCCTTAACGGGAAAAATAAGAAAATCGGGTTCAAGGAAATGTGGAACATGCTGAAGAGCAACAAGCCGCTGCGTTGCTATATCGTCACGGGCACGACGGACAAGATTGCCAGCAAGATGAGTACCGACTCCATCGTCATGGTCATGATGAGCGGCATCCTGATTGCCAATTACCAGGCTTCCACGATGATTAATAACGCGGGCGCGATTATCGGCCTAGTATTTGCCTTCCTTGGCGGCGCGTTCATCGCGAAGTATGGCGTGAAAACTTCCACCATCGTGTGGTCTTATGTGAATATCGCCTTGGGAGCCGTGTTGTTCGTGTACTGTTTGATTCTCGGGCCAACCAGGATGTCAAAGATTGGCGTGATGGGATTGCCGATGATGCTGTACGTGGCATTGATGATGGGCAAGAACGCGGCTACCATGATTTTGAACACGGCGGAAGGCATGATGCGTGCCGATATCGCGGATTATGAGCTCGATCGCAGCGGAAATTTCATGCCGGGTACCGTGGGCGCGTGCTATACTTTTATTGAAAAATTCATTTCCTCTTTTGGCTCCACGATCGTTACCTTCGCGGTGGCCTTAATCGGCTATACGAGCGTGATGCCACAGATGGGTGATACGGCGACGTGGGCGGTATTCTGGGTGACGATGATTTTGTCAGTAGGCATGCCGGTCGTGGGGTGGATTTGTAACATTATCGCCATGAAGTTCTACGAGCTGGACCGGGAGCGCATGGTGGAAATCCAGAAAGACATTGCCGAGAAGAAAAAGGCCTTGAAGGCGCAGGCAAAATAACGTTTGGATATCAGAAGCCAGGAATCACGAAAATCGGTTCCTGGCTTCGTTACGTGAAGAAAAGAACACGATTCTTTTTGGACAAAAAAACGAACAAAATGTAAAAAAAATGGTTGTGCCTTCTTTTGATAATGTGATATGCTAAGCAAAATATTTCGACACATTGAGAAATGTGTTGAAAAAGATAAAGGAGGAAAAGGCATGAAAAACAAGGTGGTGAAGCGAGTCTTGTCCGTGGGACTGATGGCGGCGATGGCACTGACCCTGCTTGCAGGCTGCGGCGGCAAGGGCGATGGCGGCGACAAGGGAAATGGAGGCGAGGTCAGCGGCGAAGAGACGGACGAGTTCGCCGGCAAGGACAACAATTTTAAATGGTGGATTTACAAGACGGATGGCGAAGGACAATATTATGAGAATTATGAAGACTGCGTGACGGCGCAGTGGCTTCGGGCACAGAGCTGGGACGTGAAAAATGGCGGCATCAGCAAGGAGGACACGGAAAGGACTCTTAACTTTTCGTATCTGGTGCCGATTAGTGGTTCGGAGAATGAGAATTTTAACACGATGATTGGCACCGGGGAATATCCGGAAATCATTGACCTGGTCGTGTCGACGGAGAGCCCGCAGGCCATGCACGCGAACGGGGTCTTGATGGACATTACGGAGTATGTTGAGAAATATATGCCGAATTATATGGCGTACCTGGATGCCAACCCGGAACTCAAGCCGCTCGTGCAGGTCAAGGAGGATGACGGAAGCATCCATTATTATGCGTTATACGCGTTGCTGGAAGGCATGGAGGATCCGTTCCAGGGGACTTGTTACCGCAGGGACTGGGTCGCGAAGTATGCCGAGCCGACGGATTACGTGTGGGATTGGGAAAGCGATTATGTGAAGGAGAACGGCCATCCGGAAGTGACCCCGCTTGCCAAGGCGAAGGAAGAGAAAAACATGGAAGGCTGGAAGAAAAACGACGTGACCTCTTTCGAGGGAAATTATAATGCGGACAACGAGCTCGGGTACGAGGACAACATCGTTTTTCCGAGCGGAAAGTCCGACCCGCTGACCATCAGTGACTGGGAGTGGATGTTCGAGGCGTTTGAGAAGGCGATTGACGAGAGAGGCTGGGGGAACGACAGTAGTTCTTACTGTACGACCGTGTATTATCCGGGATTTTTGCAGACGGGTTCTTTAGTATCCTCGTTTGGCGGCGGAACCGGGCAATACTACGTGAAGGACGGCGAGGTTTCCTTTGACGGTGATTCTGAGAATTTCAAGACTTATTTGGAATGTATCGGGACATGGTATGAAAAAGGCTGGCTGGATTCGGAATTCAATACCAGGGCGTCTGACATGTTCTTCCGAATTAACACTGCCGGCGTCAACCAGGGAAAGGTCGGTTTGTGGAACGGATCAATTAGCAATATCGGGACGGCAATCCGCACCAGCTGCCAGAACGCGGACGATGCCAAGGACGCGTTCGTGCTGGGCGCGGCCCTGCCGATTAACGACGTGTATGGCGGGGACGACCAAATGTACAAGGAACCGGACGCATTGTACCAGTCTAGCCGGAAAGGCGCGGCGTTAGGCATTACGACCAAGGCAAAGGACAAGGATTTGGCGGCATTGTTCACGTTTTTGGACTGGACTTACACGCACGAGGGCGGGATGGTGCTGAGAAACGGATTGAACGAGGAACAGTATGCGTCCATGGAGTTCGAACCGGATTTTTATGCGGAAAGGGACGTGAAGTGCGGGTACACGACGTCGACGGACGAGGACGGAAGAACCGTTTATACAAGAACCATCGATCCTTCCGATCCGGCCGTAAATGCGTTGAACGCGCAGAGAATGGATGTCGGCCTGAAAATGCAGTATACTGACGAGTATCGTCTGGACACGGGGGCCCCGGCTATCAGCCGCGCGACGTACGAACAGTGGAATCTGTACTTGAATACCGGAAGTGCCCTGGATTATACGGGCTTGCTAAACGTCGAGGAGGCCGAAAGCTACAACAAGGTTTCCACGGCGGTACAAGATTACCAGAACCAGAACGTGCCGCAAGTCATCAAAGGCACGATGTCGTGGGATGATTACGTGAAAGGGTTTGAGAATATCGACCCGGATTCGGCGGTAGAATATCTGCAGAAATATGTAGATTTGGCGAACACGGCAAAAACGACAAAGTAAGTTTGAACAAGTGGGATAAAGAACAACGAGTTTCGTTTGCAAAACTTTCGCGCCGGGCGCGGTCGCATGTGCGAGGAGATTTCTTTCGCATTCATGCGCCTGCGTAGCGGCGCGTTACTGGTTTTGCAGGCGGTACTGCGTGGGCGTGACGCGGTATTCCTTTTTGAACGCGCGGATGAAGTTTTCCGGGTTGTCATAGCCGACCTGCTCGCTGATGGCAGAAATGCTTTTGTTGGTGGTGGACAGCATCAACGTGGCCACGTAGAAGCGGCAGCTTTTCATGAGGGTGGAAAACGGCATCCCGGTCAGTTTCTTGACGTAGCGCGAGGCGTAGGACGGTGCGATGTAAAAACGTTCCGCGATATCGTCCAGCGTGAGCCGGAAGTCACTTTTCGTAATATAATTGTACAATTCATAGCCTTCCGCCGTCAACGAGGCGGGAACGTCTTGCACGACGTGCGACATGTGGCGGCGGATCAGTTCCGTCATCAACAGGATGAAGCGGTGTTGGAGGGCGAACGCGAAGAATTCTTCCTGCCGTTTGGATTCTTCCCAAAGCTCAAGGAAGAGGCGGCGGATTAATTCGTCTCCCCTGGTTCGGACAAGGCAAAAATCCTGGAAATCGTCACCATAAATTCCCTGAAAAAGGAAGCGCGTGAGCGCGTTTTGGGTGAATAAAAGCGGACCCAGGAATTCCTCCGTCTTGCGCTCGTCAAGCAGGAGGAATAATAGTTTGGAGCCTGCCTCTTTTTCCAACGTATGTACATTTTTTCGTGAGGAAACCAGCAACACGTCCCCGGCTTGCAGGGGGATTGGATTTTCATAAACCTTGGCAAGGGCGTTTCCCTCAAGCATGTAAAAAAGCTTCAGGCAGGGTCTGTCGGGTTCTTCAAGGCATTCATCTGAGATTTCTAAAAAAGATTCCACAAGCGTGCTCCTATTCTTTTATTCGGGTTGGCTGGAAGTTCCCCCTTTGTGTACCACTATAAGGTTCACGTGGCAAAAAGTCAACAAATTATTTGTTGTCATCCCTTTGTTCTTGTGCTAATATATTCACAAAGCATATTTTCATTTATGGACAGTTCCAAGCGGAATATACCCGCTAAAGGGAATTGTCAACGAGAACATCCGTTCCTGAAAACAAATTTTTAAAAATGTCCTTGACAAAGGGTACAATTTAGAACGGGAGTGTAGGAGATGTCAAAAAAAATTGAGATGGCGGACGAGTATGTGAAAATGGCAGAAAAGGATATGGCATATGCCCCCGAGTTTCATTTTACGCCGCCGACAGGCTGGATGAATGACCCGAACGGGTTGTGCCAATATCAGGGCATATACCATTTGTTTTATCAGTTCAACCCGTTTGCTCCCCGCATGGGACGAACGTTCTGGGGACACGCGACAAGCACGGATCTGGTCCATTGGCAGCATGAGAAGGTGGCGTTGAAGCCGAATCGGAAGTATGACTGGGTCGGCGCGTGGAGTGGCAGCGCGCTTGTGAAAAATGACAGGATGTATCTTTTTTATACGGGAAACAGTATCAAACAGCAGCAGTGCCTGGCCCGCTATGATTTTGCCAGAGGAACGGCGGAAAAATATGCGAAGAACCCGATTATTCCAGTTGACAAGCTGCCGGTAAAAAAGGACAAGGAAAATTTTCGTGACCCCAAGGTAATCCGTTATAAGAATCATTATTTGATGGTGACCGGCGGAAAACAAGACGGACACGGGGTGATATATTATTTTCAGTCACGGAATTTGGCGGACTGGGATTATGTTGGTTTATTTCCTTGTCCAGAAATTATGGGTGCATTGGAATGTCCGGATTTGTTCGAACTTGACGGCAGGTATGTCGTGATTGCCAGTCAGCCGAATAACGTGCGATATTATGTTTATGACAAGATGCCGATTGATGGCGGAATCGAATTGTATCAGGACAAGCTTGACTTTGGGGAATATTTTTATGCCCCGCAATCGTTTCGCGCGGAGGATGGCAGGCGTATCATGCTGGCCTGGGCGAACGCCTGGGGAAAGCCGATTGGCACGGCTTCCCACGGATGGGCGGGCACGATGACGGTTCCGCGTGAACTTTCCCTGGATGAAAGCCACCATCTGGTCGTGAGGCCGTGTCGGGAAATTTTGGCGTACCTTGCAAGACAAGCTGGTGGACGAGATGGATGGTCGGGGGCGCAAACGGGATATATTTCTAAAATACTGGACTTTTCCGAAAAATCGGAGTATGATATTACTGTTTTGAAAGATAAGCAAAGCCATGCGGCAATACGTTTCAAGATGCGTCATCGGGATGGCGTGGTGCATGTGTTTGTGGAACGGGATGGCATTTATCGGGAAGCGTGTACCGTGAAAGGGTCGAAACTGTCGTTGGAGGTCCTGCTGGATCATTACATGGCGGAAGTGTTTTTGGATGATGGCAGGAAAGCGATTACGGAAATCCATTACCACGGCGGGGACTGCATATTGTATCAGGAAGAAGCAAAAAATTGAAAAAGAGGATGAAAAGTGACCTACAGAGAAGCAAGGGTATATTTGGACGACATGTCGAAATACGGAAGTGTACTTGGCCTGGACACGGTTCGGGCTCTGTTGGGCGAATTGGGAAATCCACAGGATGGGCTTAAGTTCATCCATGTCGCGGGGACGAATGGCAAAGGTTCCATTCTGGCCTATGTTTCGACGATACTTCGCGAGGCGGGGTTCTTGGTGGGACGATATGTTTCGCCGACGGTGGTTTCCTACCTGGAGAAAATCCAAGTCGATGGCAGATGGATTGGGGAAGACGAATTCGCGGCATTAGTGGAAAAAGTGCAGAAGGCAGTTGCGTGTATGGAGACAAATGGAAGGGGACACCCTACCGTGTTCGAGATGGAAACCGCAATGGCCTTTTTATATTTCCGTGAAAAGAAATGTGATTACGTGGTGCTGGAGACGGGACTGGGCGGCAGGCTGGATGCCACCAACGTCGTGGAAAACACGGTCCTGGCGATATTCTCGTCGATTGGCAGGGATCATATGGGCATCCTGGGCGACACGTTGACGGAAATTGCCGGGGAGAAGGCGGGCATCATGAAACCGGGGTGCAGGGTGGTTTCGGCGGAGCAAAAGCCGGAAGTGCGAAAGGTGCTGGAAGAGAGGGCGGCGCAACTTGGCTGCCCGATTACATTTGCAAGGCCGGAGAACGCGCGGGTCGTCGAAGAGGATTATAAAGGGATGCGGTTTTCCTATACCTTGACGGACTCGCAGAGTCCGCTGGCGCGAAGCGCATCAAATGCGGGATGCCCGGAAGGGTATACCTTGACGGACTCGCAGAGTCCGCCCGCCCCTCAGGGGCATGCGTTTTCGGATTTAAGAATTTGTTTGGCGGGAAAATGCCAGATTGAAAACGCGGTGACGGCGATAGAGGCGGCGTGGGTTTTGCGGGACATGGGGGATGTGGCGTGTTTTTCGGTGCAAGGCATGTCGGCCGGGAAGGATTCGGGGACGCGTGGCATTACGGAAGAGGCCATCCGCAGGGGGCTGGAAAAGACCGCCTGGGCGGGACGATTTACCTGCATCGGGGAGCGCCCGACTTTTATCGTGGACGGGGCGCACAACGTGGACGCCGCGGTGCGGCTAAGGCGTTCGATGGAAACGTATTTTCCACAAAAACGATTGTTCTATATCATAGGCGTGTTCAAGGACAAGGAATATGAAAAAATCGTGGAAATCATGGCACCGTTGGCGGCAAGGGTTTACACGGTAGACTTACCGAATGCGGGACGGACGCTAAGCGCGAAGCACTTGAAGGAAACGTTTGATAAGGAACTGGCGTCTTGCGGCGTGGGAACTGGCACCGACGCGAGGGCATTTTTCGATGCGGAAGGTGGTGTCGGCGACGACGTGTTTTCTGGCGCGGGGAACGGCGGGGTACGTGTCGAGGCGGTTGAAGACATCGATCGGGCGGTACGCTTGGCGTTGGCGGAGGCGGGCGTCGAGGACGTGATTTTGGCCTTTGGCTCGCTTTCCTACTTAGGACGCGTGATGGAAATCGTAAAAGAAAAGGGATGGAAATAAACATGGTGGATCAAGAAAAAATCAGGCAGGCGGTATTGCTTTTGTTGGAGGGCATCGGGGAAGACACGCAAAGGGAAGGGCTTCTGGAAACGCCCGACCGGGTGGCCAGGATGTACGCGGAGCTTTATGGAGGGATGGAAGAGGACGCGGCCACGCATTTGGGCAAACGATTTCCAGTCGGGGACGACGGGATGGTGGTGGAAAAGGACATCACGTTTTATTCTACTTGCGAGCACCACATGCTGCCGTTTTATGGAAAGGTGCATGTCGCCTACGTTCCGAATGGCGAGGTGGCAGGACTGAGCAAGCTGGCACGTACGGTGGAGGTGTTCGCCCGCAGGCTGCAGCTTCAGGAGCGGCTCACCTCCCAGATTGCTGACGCGCTGATGGAACACCTTCGTCCGCGGGGCGTGCTCGTCATGGTGGAGGCGGAGCACATGTGCATGACGATGCGGGGAATCAGGAAGCCGGGCAGCCAGACGGTAACGCTCGCCAAGCGTGGCATTTTCGCGGAAGACAAGGAACTGGCGGACACGTTTTTCAGGATGATTGGACGGTAGCCGCCAAATGACGGAGAATGAAAGTCCCCGCGCGACAGATGACGGGGCTTTTTGATGAAGGGAAAGAAAAATGGAGATTATCGATACCATTCGCAAACATCCATTATATAAGGAACATTACGGGAAGTTGCAGGAATTGGAAAAGGGGCGCGTTTTCTGCCATCACGACATGGCACATTTCCTGGACGTGGCGCGCATCGCCCATATCCATAATTTGGAGCGGGATTTGAAAATCCGCAAGGAAGTGATTTATGCGGCGGCGCTTCTGCATGACATCGGCAAAGACAGGCAATATACGGAGAAAATTCCGCACGAACGGGCGTCGGCAGAGATTGCCGAACAGATTTTAAATGACGTGGCAACGGGGACGGCATCGGCGGAGATTGCCGGGTCGGAACAAGAACGGCGGCGCGAAACATTTTCCGGGGAAGAGCGGGATGAAATCCTACAGGCGATTTTGGGGCATCGCAAGAGAAGGGGAGGGATGGGCGTATTGGAGGAGCTTTTGTATGTCAGCGACAAGCAGTCCCGCAGTTGCTTTGCGTGTGCGGCAAAAGAGGGGTGCGACTGGAGCGAGGAAGAAAAGAACGACCGGATTAAGTCGTGAAAACGCAGGGACAAGGTGGCGGAATAAAATAAGGAAGAACGGCGAGGTATGGCTATGGGCATGAAGATTGGCAGCAGGACGTTTGACGTGGAGAATCACACATACATCATGGGGATTCTGAACGTGACTCCGGACTCTTTTTCGGACGGCGGGAAATTTGAATCAATGGACGCGGCGTTGTTCCATGCGCAGGAAATGATATCGGAAGGGGCGGATATTTTGGACGTGGGAGGCGAGTCCACGCGGCCAGGGCACGTGCAAATTGGCACGGGGGAGGAAATCGAGCGCGTCGTTCCGGTTATCGAGGCGTTAAAGAAAAGGTTCGACGTGCCGGTTTCCGTGGATACTTACAAGAGCGGGGTGGCGCGTGCCGCGGTGGATGCCGGCGCGGACTTGGTGAATGATGTCTGGGGCCTGAAATACGATGAAGAGATGGCCGGAGTGATTGGCGCTTCGGGTGTTTCTTGCTGCTTGATGCACAATCGGGAAAAGGCAGAATATGATGAGTTTCTGACGGGCGTGAAAATGGATTTGCAAGAGACAATCGCGCTTGCCGGGAAGGCGGGAATTGCCAGGGAGAAAATCATGCTGGATCCGGGCATCGGCTTTGGCAAAACGTATGAGATGAATCTGGAAATGTTGGGAAAACTTGGTGAATTGCAATCGCTTGGCTATCCGCTTTTGCTGGGCGCGTCGCGAAAATCGGTCATCGGACTGACGCTCGACTTGCCGGTAACCGAGCGGCTGGAGGGAACACTGGTGACGACGATGCTGGCCGCATGGGCGGGATACGCGTTCGTGCGGGTGCATGACGTGAAAGAAAACCTGCGAACTATCAAAATGGCCGAGGCCGTCCGTGGGCGGGCATGAAAGGGCAGGGACGATGAAAAGGAGAAATACGATGGATGAAATAAAAATTAAGAATCTGGAGGTGTTTGCCAACCATGGGGTGTTTCCGGAGGAAAACCATTTAGGGCAGAAATTCCTGGTTTCGGCGACTTTGTATACGGATGTTCGGAAAGCGGGGCGGACGGACGACTTGGCCGATTCCATTGATTATGGGGAAACCTGCCATTTCATTGAGTCCCATATGAAAGAACGGGCGTGCCGGTTGATTGAGAGGGCGGCGGAAACTTTGGCGGAGGAGCTTTTATTAATGACGCCGAATTTGAAAAGGATAGAATTGGAGATTGAAAAGCCGTGGGCTCCCATCAAGTTGCCGCTTAAATCCGTGTCGGTCAGAATCGTGCGTTCATGGCATACGGCATACGTCGCGCTGGGTTCCAACATGGGTGACAAGGAAGGATATTTAAGCCGCGCGGTAAAGGAATTGAGCGGCCTCCACGGATGCAGGGTGACAAAAATTTCCTCGTGGGTCGAGACGGAAGCTTACGGGGTGACGGATCAGCCCGAATTCTTAAATGGCTGCCTGGAACTGCAGACGCTGCTTGCCCCGCAGGAATTGTTGGAGGAACTGCACCGGATTGAGCGGGATGCCGGGCGCGTGCGGAAAGTCCATTGGGGGCCGAGGACGCTCGACTTGGACATTATTTTTTATGACGACCTCGTGATGCAGAGCGAGGAACTGTGCATTCCCCATGTGGACATGCACAACCGGCGGTTCGTGTTGGTCCCGATGTGCGAGATTGCCCCTTACATGCGGCACCCGGTGTATGGTTGGACGATGATGGAGGGGTTGGCCCAATTGGGAGGCGTGTAGCCGGTATAAAAAGAAGGGCCGCTTATGAAAGCAGCCCCTCGAACGTGTCATAAAATGTCGGGTAGGACACGTCCACGCAGTGGCTGTCCAGTATCTTCGTCGTCCCGTCCGCGACCAGCGCGGCGATGGAAAATGCCATGGCAATCCGATGGTCCAAAAGCGTGTGGATTGTTGCCCCGTGCAACGGCCTCCCACCATGAATGACCATGCCGTCGTCCGTCGGGGTGACGTCGCAGCCCATGGCCTTCAGGTTGTCCGTGACCGTCTCGATGCGGTCGGTTTCTTTTACCTTCAATTCCCCGGCATCCCGGATGACGGTCGTACCTTCCGCCATGGCGGCCATCACGGCGATAACCGGGATTTCGTCAATCAGCGTGGGGATAATGCCGCCTTCAATCGTGGTTCCGTGCAGGGCACTCGTGCGAACGAGGATGTCGGCGACCGATTCGCCCCCCACGGCCCTCTCGTCAAGCAGCGTGATGTCCGCGCCCATGTTCCCGCATACCTGGATGATTCCGGCCCGGGTCTGGTTGATGCCGACGTTTTTGATGAGGATTTCCGAGTCGGGCACCAAAAGTCCGGCGGCGATAAAATAGGCGGCGGAGGAAATGTCTCCAGGTACCATGATTTTTTGCCCGTACAGTTCCTTACATGGACGGATGGAGGCCGTTGCCCGCCCGCCATTGCGCAGGGAAGGGGGAACGTTGTCGGCCTTGCCACCTGCATTTCGAAGGGAGGCCGTTGCCCGTTCGGTCTTGCCGGTCTCGGAAAGGGCGCGTTCCCCCGCCTCGTTCGCGACAAAGGAGCGGACGTCGGCCCCGAATTCTTTCAGCATCAGCTCGGTATGGTTGCGGGAGAGCGACGGCTCCGTCACGGAAGTCGTCCCCTCGGCGTACAGACCTGCCAATAGGATGCAGGACTTGACCTGGGCGGAGGCAACCGGCGACACATGGTCGATGCCGTGCAACCGTCCGGGCGTGATGTAGAGCGGGGCGCAGTCGTTGCGAAGGACGCTGGAAATGTTGGCCCCCATCTGTGCCAAGGGTTCCATGACGCGTCGCATCGGGCGCGAATTCAGGGATTCGTCGCCGGAGAGCTTGCTTTCGAACGGCTGCCCGGCGAGGATGCCGCAAATCAATCGCGTGGTCGTGCCGCTGTTGCCGACCTCGAGGGTCAGGGAAGGCGCGCGCAGTCCGCGAAGACCCCGCCCGTGCACCAGCACGCGGGACCCGTCTTGTTCGATGTCAATCCCCATCCTGCGAAAGCAGTCAATCGTCGCGAGGCAGTCCGCCCCCGTGAGAAAGTTCGTCACCTCGGTGATGCCGTTGGCAATCGAGCCGAACATCACGCAACGGTGCGAGATGGACTTGTCGCCGGGAACGGTGATTTCCCCGCGTAGTCCGCTGATATTCGTAAGTTCCATAATGCGTTCCTTTCCATTCATGGTACACGGATGCCTCTTGTCAAAGCGTTTCCGGTATTGCCGTCTCATTCCGTGCCAAAGCATTTCCAACATTGCCGCATGTCAAACCTCGTATACGACGTAACGGTATTTTTTCAGCAGGGCGGCGGCTTTCTTGGACGAGTCTTCCTCATAAAACTCGATTCGCAGCACGCCTTCCTCGAATTCCCGGTTGTGGATGATGCCGATGTTCTTGATGCTGATGTTGTTGCTTGCCAATATCGTGGCAATCGTGGCAATTCCCCCGGCCTCGTCGACAATGTCGCAGTATAGGGCGAATTGTTTCTTGATTGGTCCGGCCGAGCCGTCCGGCATGGAATCGCGATAATCCTTGGACGATTCGAACATGGAGAAAAGCCGTTGCTCGTCGCCCTGGTCAATCAATTCCTTCGAACGTTGCAAATGCATGATGAATTCCCCGAGGACGCGGGAAATGTTGTCCCTGTTCTTTAAGCAGATTTGCTGCCACATGATTGGCGAGGAGGAAGCGATGCGCGTGATGTCCTTGAAGCCCCCGGCGGCCAGACGCTTCATCATCTCGTCCGCGTTGTCGCCGTTCTTGACGAAATTCACGAGGTTGCTGGCAAGGATGTGCGGCAGGTGGCTGATCGTGCCGGTAAACGCGTCATGCTCCCGATAATCCAAAATGATGGGCAGTGCCTTCAAGGACTCCACGAATTCCTTGTAGGCTTCCACCTTTTCGGCGGGAACCTCCGCCGTGGGCGTGAGGATGTAGTACGCGTTCTCAATCAAGTGCGCCTTGGCGTTGACGAAGCCGCTTTTCTCCGAGCCGGCCATCGGGTGCCCGCCGATGAAATATTTTCCCAGGCCAAGGGCGGCGGCTTCCTCGCAAATCGCCGTCTTCACGCTGCCGACGTCCGTCAAAATGCAACCGCCCCCCACGTATGGCTTCAACTGGCTCAGGTAGGCGTTGTTATAGGAAATGGGGGCGCAGAGGAAAATGTACGCGCAACCCTGGAAATTGTCGTCAATCGAGGAGCATGCCGTGTGAATCACGCCGTCCGAGACGGCGAGGGCAAGCGTTTCCCGATTCTTGTCAAATGCAACGAGCTCGTAGTCCGGGTAATACTGGCGGATTGCCTTGGCAATCGAGCCGCCGATGAGCCCCAGGCCGACAAAGCCAATCTTAGTCGTGTCCATGATTTCAACCCCTGTTATTTTAAAATGTGCTTTTTAAAATGTGCTTTGAAATGATGTTGGGGTCAAAACAAGTTTTGCCCCCATGATACCCACGGATTATTCCGCACTACGTGCTCTCGTTGTCTCCGCTCCGCTACGGTCGGCACTAAACGAACGTCCGCTGGACGTTCAGTGTCCTAAAACACCTCAAATCCGCTCATTTTCCTACGGAAAATGGCTACTTTTCGGTGTTTTGCGGGTTCCAAAATCATGCTTTTCCATGCAAGCATGGAACACATGACCTTTTGACCCTGGTATCATGAAATTATACTAGCACAAGAAGTGGGGAATGGCAATAAAGACTTTCATGGATTTTTGATGATGGATTGCGACAAAATGGCGTATTTGTGCGAAATTTGAGGTCAGCGGTGAAAAAAATATGTGAAAAATGTATAAAATGGTTGTAATGCTCTTGAATATTTAGTACAATATTTACATGGCGTGCATGGGGCAAGGATTTGGTCGTTGCATATGGCCGGCGGTCGCGTGGGGAAGCAGGTGGACAAGGGCTTCTTTTCACGGACGGGGAACACTAGGGGGCGACGAATCCGGGTTTCCATGCATAAAAGACACAAGGAGGCAACTAGTATGAAGGTTTACAGAACAGATGAGATTAGGAACGTGGTTTTGCTCGGACATGGCGGCAGCGGGAAGACGAGCCTGGTTGAAGCGATGTTGTACGTTTCCGGCGCGACGAGCCGCATGGGTAAGGTGGCCGACGGCAGCGCGGTCAGCGACTTTGACAAGGAAGAGCAGAAGCGCGGGTTCTCGATTAGCACCAGCATCGTGCCAATCGAATGGGAAAAGGCAAAGATTAATATTCTGGACACGCCGGGATATTTTGATTTTGTTGGCGAAGTGGAAGAGGCGGTCAGTGCCGCGGACGCGGCCGTCATCGTGGTATCCGGGAAGGCCGGCGTGCAGGTCGGGACGGAGAAGGCGTGGGAGTTGTGCGACAAGTACAGCCTGCCCCGCATGGTTTACGTTACCGAGATGGACGTGGACGATGCCAGTTTCCGCCAGGTGGTGGAGGATTTGACGGCACGTTACGGAAAGAAGATTGCCCCGCATTTCCAGCCGATTCGCGAGAATGAAAAGCTGGTCGGGTACATTAACGTGATTAAGAACGCCGGCAGGCGTTACACCGGCATCGGCCAGCGGGAAGAGTGCGAGATTCCCGACTACTGCCTGCCGAACCTGGAGACGCTCCGCGGTTCCTTGATGGAGGCGGTCGCCGAGACGAGCGAGGAGTTCATGGATCGCTATTTCGAGGGCGAGGAGTTTTCGGTGGAAGAGATTCGGGCGGCCATGCGTACCGAGGTGATGGATGGCTCCATCGTGCCGGTGGCCATGGGATCCAACATCCAGGCACAAGGCGCGGCCAACTTGTTGTCTGACATCGTGCGTTTCTTCCCGAGTCCGGACAAGAAGCCCTGCGTCGGCATCAAGCGTTCCACGAACGAGATGTTCGAGGCCAATTATGACTTCTCCAAGGCGAAGAGCGCGTATGTGTTCAAGACGATGGTCGATCCGTTCATCGGAAAATATTCCTTCGTCAAGGTATGCTCCGGCGTTTTGAAGGGCGATGACGTGTTGTATAACGCGGGTTCGGACGCGGAAGAGAAGCCGGGCAAGCTGTATGTGATGTCGGGAAACAAGCCGTCCGAGGTGAGCGAGCTGTTCGCGGGCGACATAGGTGCCATTGCCAAGCTGACGAATACCCGCACGGGCGACACGCTGTCCACCAAGAACACGCAGGTCCTGTTTACGAAGACGGATTATTCCGTTCCTTATACATACATGAAGTATTCCGTGAAGAACAAGGGCGACGAGGACAAAGTGTCCCAGGCCCTGGCGCGGATGATGGCCGAGGACATGACGCTTAAGGTCGTCAGCGACGGTGAGAACCGCCAGTCCTTGTTGTACGGCATGGGCGACCAGCATCTGGAAATCGTGGCCAGCAAGCTGGCGGCAAGGTACAAGGTGGAAATCACGCTGGAGATGCCCAAGGTGGCTTTCCGGGAGACGATTCGCAAGAATTCCGACGTGGATACCAAGTACAAGAAGCAGTCGGGTGGACACGGCCAGTACGGGCATGTCAAGATGAAGTTCGAACCGTCGGGCGACATGAGCGTTCCATACGTGTTCGAGGAAATGGTGGTCGGCGGCGCGGTGCCGAAGAACTATTTCCCGGCCGTGGAAAAGGGCCTGCAGGATTCCGTGGTGAAGGGACCCTTGGCCGGATATCCGGTGGTGGGCGTGAAAGCCGTCCTTTACGATGGATCCTACCATCCGGTGGATTCTTCTGAAATGGCGTTCAAGACGGCGACGATCCAGGCGTTCAAGAAAGGCTTCATGGAGGCTTCGCCGGTACTGCTCGAGCCAATCGCTTCCTTGAAAGTGACGGTTCCGGACAGCTATACCGGGGACGTGATGGGCGACTTGAACAAGCGGCGCGGCCGCGTGCTCGGCATGAACCCGATTGCCGGGGGCAAGCAGGTAATCGAGGCCGACATCCCGATGACGGGACTGTTCGGGTACTGTACGATTCTCCGCTCCATGACGGGAGGGCGTGGCACGTATGAGTATGAATTCGCCAGGTACGAGCAGGCACCGTCCGACGTGCAGGAGAAGGAAATCGCGGCACGTGCGGCGGAAGAGTGACACATGCCTTAAAGGACTGGCTTCGCGTCGCGAGCATGTCGTGCATGATCTTTTGATTCTGGTATCATTATACAATAGGATGGACAAGGGGGCTGATTAGTGATCAGCCCTTTTTGTGATTCTTTTGCGACCCGTACAATGAAATATGGATTGCGAGGCGGTTTTACGTTCTGGTGCCAAGTCGTGAGTGTGGTTTTACTCTATAATTGCGTATAGAAGCAGTTGTTTGAAATGGGAAATTATGTTAAAATTATATACGGTTTGTGTGGCCGTTTGACTTGTTACATAGGGTCGTAAATAATTTTTATACGGTTCCGAAAACAGTGGGATTTTACATGAGAGAAGGTGCAGTTTTGGATACGAGGAAGATTTTAATCGTGGAGGACGAGGTGGAAGTCAGGAAAGAATATAAAAGGCTGATGAAAGAAAAACATCCAGAACTGTGTCTGGCGGGGGAGACGGACAATCGAAGGGAGGCTCTTTCGCTGTTGCAGAACACGTCCGTGGACGTGATTATACTTGATTTAGAACTGCAAGGGGACAATGGAACCGTTTTTTTGAAAGAAATGCAGGAATTATCAATAGAGAAGCCATTTATCATAGTAGTTACCAAAGTCGTTTCCACTTCGTTGATGGAAGGGATTCGTGAAATGGGAGTAGATACGTTTTGTGCAAAAAGTGGTAAGGGGTTCACGTTTGATGAGCCGCTTGCCCTTGCCGGGATAGCGGGAGGTTTTCGAAAGGCGAAAAGCGATGCGAAAACGAAAAATTGGCGGACGGGGCATCCCAAGCGGATGAGGCGAGTCCGACAAGTGAAACGTTTTCGGTTGATGGGACGGATCTGCCGGGTGAAGCGTCTCCGTTCGGTGAGGCGGGCCTGCCGGGTGAAACGCTTCCAGCAGATGAGGCGGACTCGCGGAAACTGGTACTTCGAAAGCAAATTGAAGCCGTGTTGGAAGAAAACGGTTTTCCATCGAAAAAACGCGGAACGAACCAATGTGTGGAAGCACTTCTTTTCATGGTGTTGTCAGGGAAGAAAGTCATTAGCCTTTCGAAAGATGTGTACCCGCATGTCGCGCGCGTATGTGGCACCGGGGAAAAGAGCGTGGAAAAAAACATTCGGTGTGTCATCGGGGAAGTATGGTCGCAAGACGACATGGCGACGCTTCGCCGGATGTACCCATATAGTCGATTCGGCATTCGGAAAAGGCCGACAAATGCGGAATTCCTTACTCGTATGGCCAAAAAGTGGATGTGAGAAGTTCACTGCGGCGGGGATGGATCCACGACAAGTGGCGAAATAAATCGAATTCGTCCGACGTGGTTTGACAGAATTTTTACCTCCAAAATGATATGTTGTGTGAAAACATATCAAAGGAGGGATTTGGATGACTTTTTGGGAATGGCTTAGGTATTTACTTAGACGTGGGTAAGTTGCATAAAGCGGGCGGCAAGAAAATTTGTCGCTCGTTTTTTAGGAGGAAAACAAATGATAATCAGTTTAGCAATAGAAGGAATGCGAATAATGGTGATTTTAGTTGGCTTTTTTGCGTTGGCAGAGGAGCGGCTTTTAGAGCGAGGACAGAAGCACCAGATTGTGACAATAATTTTAATGATGGCTTGTGTGTCGTTGCGAGCCATACCTTTGTCAGACTTGATTGTCCGTTTTGTATTCGAAATGGAATTGTTAACTATATACATATTCATCTGTTATAAAAAAGAACGATGGCTTCATCTGACGTATATGATTATGGTCTATGTAGCAGTGGATTTTGCATATGTTCCAATGGCTTGGGCAACGTATTGTTTCACAAATTTTTTCTCGGAAAAAAGTTATCCACTTTTTGGGGACACAATGATATTAGTGTTATATGCTACGTTAATTTTTATATATCCTAAAATGATGAGTTTTTTGAAACATTGGATTGGTAAAATAACTTCTGTATTTTTTTGCGCAGGTATCTCGCTTATCTTATTATTTGTGAAATGTGTTGCATTTGCGTTTATTAGAAGTGAGGGAAAGGACACGGCTTCGAATCTTGTTTATGTGGTTTTGGCCGTGTTCGCGTTTGCCATTTGTTGTTTTTGGATAGCCGATAAGCTTAGGGAAAATGAAAAAATACAAGATTTCATAAGATACGAACACCGCACGCGTGAGCTGGTTCCCGCGATGGGAAGGGCGGTAAAGAAGTTGGGCGTTTTGCCAAAGGAATCGGAGGAGGCGGACAGAATCAGGAAGGAAGTGCAGGAAATCTGTGACACGAACGAACGGCTGACGCGGGAAGAAGTGCTTGCCGCCAAAATGTTCGCCACGACCGGATATGCCGTGTTGGACGGCATGTTGGAGCGGTATTTGCAGGAGGCAATGCGGCAAGGGATAGACTTGAAGATTATTGTACGAAGTCCGTTGAAACATATCATGGAAGAACAGAAAATAGAAATCGGCCCGATTCTGCAGATGATGGGGGACATATATCGCAATGCCCATAAGGTCGCCTTGGAGCGGGGCGGCGAGGGAAGAATTGTGATTTGCATGGGCTATAATCAAAATGAATACGAGGTATCCGTGCTCGACAACGGGCGGCCGTTTTCGGCGTATGTGCTGAAGCATTTAGGAAAACGGGGCGTGACAACGGGCGGCACGGGACATGGTTTGGCCGACGTGTTTGAGATTGCGGACAAGTATAAAATCAGTTTTATATTGAAACAAGATTTTCCGTCTGGCCATATGTTTTCAAAATCTGTAAGTCTGATTTTTGACTGCCAGGGAAGACGAGAGATTTGCGAAGGATCCGAGAGGGGTTGAGAAAGTTCGAAAAAGTTTGACTAAATTCGAGAAAAGCCCCAGATTACAGAGAATCCATATCTGCAATACTTCATAGGGCTTCCAGGTTATCAGGAAGAACCACCATTTGATGCAAGTACCCTTGTCCTTTTCCGGAAACGCTTGTCTCCTGAAATCATCATGGAAGCAAATGACTATATTTTGAATCATGATGATGATAAGAAGGATCCTCCGTCAAGAAATTCATGGTCTTTGCCGCCTGTTTGAGATTGTGGATTTTCGCCCACTGTTCGTAGCCCTTGCTCTGCGCCGCCTTGATACTGTTCCCCTTTCTGCTTGGATATGTCTACGCAACTCCAAAGTACAGTTTACAAGGGACTACACAAGGTAACGGTCTGACGAGCGCTGATATGCCCGTCAGATTTTTCATGTGATGTTCAAGCTGTCGCTTGTGGCGGCAACGGTGGCAATCATCAAATCCACCACCCGCCGCTTGTCGTCAAAGGATACATCTTCCCAAGTGTCGAGGTAGCCGGAAATCTGACTGACCTGTTCCGGGCTGATAGCTTCCACGGTTAACTCCGCTATCTTCGCCAGTAGTTCCTGCTTGCGTCCGTCCAGTTCGGCTATCTTCACATTCACATAGGAGAGCAGCACATTGTTTGCGCCCGTCAGACTGTCCACCAGCTTTTCAATCTCGCCGTCCACATGGGCAAGTTCCACTTGCAGGGCGGTGATTTTGGGGTTAGCCTTTGCCACCTTTTTCCTGCCTGTCAGCGTCTTGTAGCTGTCCAGCTTTTTCACCATCTGCTGATACACAACCGCTTCCAGTTCCGCCGTGATGATTTTCCCACAGCCGGGGCAGCTTTTGTTATCCAGCCGTTTCGTACAGCGGAGGTACTGTCTGCCGGAGGGATTGAAGATACTCATAAGGGCATACCCGCAATTCCCGCACTTGATTTTCCCCGCCAGCCATGTATGGGTGGCTTTCCGCGCGGACTGGATTTTCATGTTGTTCATCAGCTTCTTGCGGCAGGTCAGCCATATGTCCGAGGGGACAATGCCCTCATGGGGCGCAAGCACCAGCATTTGGTCTTTCAGGCTTTGGGCCTTGTCAGGTTTCACGTCCCGCCTTGATAGAGATAGCACCCGTTCATGCCTGTGAAGTCGGCGGCGTCATTGACAAGCACCGTTCCCTGGCTCTTGAAAAATTCGTACACATCCAAGTCCGCCTGCACATAGACGGGGTTGCGTAACATCTGCGCCAGCGTGGGGCGTATCAGTTCCCGGCCATTAAACAAAATGCCCTGCTCCGCAAAGTAGCGGGTAATATCCCCATAGGAGGTTGTCGGCTCGGCGTACATCTCAAACATCAGCCGGATATTCGCCGCTTCCTCCGGGTTTACCACCAGCCGTTTTGTATTGATACCGTCCATCTTGATAGGCTCCGTATGGAAGTTGTAGGGGGCTTTCCCGCCCATTTTAAAGCCCCGCTGACTGCGGGAATAGTAGGCATCCGTCACCCGCTTCTGTATCGTTTCCCGTTCCAACTGTGCGAATACGATACAGATATTCAGCATAGCCCGGCCCATAGGGGAGACTGTCCGAAAACTCGGATGATCTAATCTAATGAGATAAAGATTGATATGCTCTTGCGAGCGTTCAATATAAATTAAAATTGCACATTGAAAACTGAATAAAGTACACAGAAATCATGCATCTATAGTTCAAATATAGTATAATGAAACCAGAGAAAAAATTTTGTTCCGAGGTGAGTTGAGATGCCGTATGTTTCAGGTTTTGACCGTGACCAGCTAATGTGCTGTTCATGGGATGCATTTGTAGATAAAGAAAGCATTGCAAGGATAATTGATGCGTTTGTGAACCATCTTGATATAGGGAAATATGGTGTAAAACCTATGGCAGCAGAAGGACGTCCATCCTACGATCCGAAAAGTCTTTACAAGATCTATAAAAGCAACAAATGTCTTAGCTGTCCTTTTTGTTTTCAGAAGCTATCAACACAGCAAAGAAAGAATGAGGTAACAGGAATGATTGAGAACAAAAATGACGCAAGCAGAAATTTAGAAAAAGCATTGCAGGCATTGAAACAGGCGCAACAGCGTGTAGCCAACGAAAAGAAAAAACAGAATGAGAAGAAACGCAAAGCCGAGAACCACCACAAGTACATCATGGGCGGTATCATTGTGAAGTATTTCCCCGACTGCTACCGCTATGACGAGGGCGAGTTAAACCGTATCCTGTCGGTTGCCTTGCAGACAAGGGAGTGTCAGCAGATTATATCTAAAATCAAGTCAGAAAGCCGAGAAACCACTCCCCCACAATCCACTCTCCCCAATGCCGAAAATGAAAGCGAGGGCGGTACGGAATGACAAAGGCGATGACACTGGAAAGCCGAGGTAACATATCCACCCCGTTTACGGGGTGCGCGCAGATATACCACCAGAGGTGGTATGTGCGCTCTCCGAGGGGCAAGTTTCACTTGCATGGACTCCTGCGGGGAGCGTATTCCCGTCATTGACAAAAAGACAGGACAGCAGAAAGTTGACAAGCGCAACCGTAAACAATGGAAATGCCACACCGCAGACAGCACCGACTGGAACAGCCAAGAAAACGCCAAGATGTGGCGAAAAGATTTAGCCGACACAATCAATGCCACCAATGAGCAGTTGGGGATTGCGCTACATTGGGAACACCGTTCCTTTAAGGAACAAGGCATTGACAGAGAGCCGACAATCCATATAGGGGCGGTTGCCAACGCTTTAGAGCGCAAGGGAATACAGACCGAGAGGGGCAATATCAATCGGGAAATCATCAAAAATAATATGCTGTTAGAACAGGCGAAAGAAATGCTCATGCTTGCCAAGCAGGAAGTACACAGCGCACAGTATGAAAAGATTAAATATACGGCGGTCAGCGTGAAGAATGAAGTTATGGAGATGATTGCAAAAGTAAGGGAGCGCAAAGGCAGACTTGACTTGCCGATTGTCAGCGAAAGCACCTAAGAAGAATATCCAACAGAACCGCCTTGCAGTCAGCCGACAATGCGGAGAAGTTCATCACGACAAGAAAGATAGACAGCTATGAGAGCCTTGCAAAATTTGCAGCGGATAAGGAACAGAGATACCAACAGTTGGAAACGGTACATCTTTCCAAGGGGCAGAAACTAAACCGATTAAAGGAACTGTCAAAAATGTATGCCCTCTTTGCGCCGATCCAAGCCACCTATAAGGAGAGCCAGTCACTCAAAGGACTTGCTAAGATGAAATACGATAGGGAGCATAAGGACAGCTTATCGAAGTACCCCGAATTAAAGGAGCGTATGCAGAGCCTTTTACAGAATGGCGAGAAGATAACGCCGAAACAGTGGAAAGCCGAGATACAGTCTTTGCAATCTGAATATGACAGTATCGGTAAAGAGCAGACCAAGACCGCCACAGAATTAGCTTATGCCGAGGTAATCAGCTACAACAAAAAGAACCTTGAGAGGGAGCTTCAGAACGAGAGCCGACAGCAGAACAGGCAACAGAGCAGGACTAAGCGGAGAGAGGAAGAATTGAAGTAGGAAAATTTCACGAAAAATTCAGTTTTCAAAAGATATTCTCTGATGTATAATAAAAATGGCGAAAGAAGGTGATATTTTGAGTACAACAGAGCAGACACATCAACAGGACTTAGAACGTCTGAAAGCACTCCGATATATGGACGATGATTTTATGACTGTCTGCCTTGCAGATAATTTTGAGGGTGTGGAACTGATACTACGGATTGTTTTAGGGCAAGAAGATATAAAAATCAAATCGATTAGGACACAAGAGCCGTTGAAGAATTTGCAGGGGCGTTCTGCTATTTTAGATGTTCATGCAATAGATAGCACTAAGAAAGAGTTTGACGTAGAAATTCAAAGGTCAGATGCAGGAGCAGGCGCAAAAAGGCAAGGCACAACAGTAGTTTATTAGATGCACATATATTAAAATCCGGAGATGATACAGAAGATATTCCCGACAGTTATGTTATTTTTATTACAGAGAATGATGTTATGGGAAAAAACCAAGCCATATATCATATACAACGGTATGTGGAATTCAACGAAGGAAATGAATTGTTTGGTGATGGTTCGCATATCATATATGTTAATGGGAAATATAGGGGCAATGATGAAGTTGGTAAGCTAATGCATGATTTTGCGTGCACTAACCCCGATGATATGAACTATGAAACGCTTGCTAAAAGGGCACGATATTTTAAGCAAGACGAGAAAGGAGTTGCTACCATGTGCAAAATTATGGAAGATATGAGAAATGAAGCGGCAAGGGAAGCGGTTAGGAAAACAACAAAAGAAAATGCACGCAGACTTTTGAAATTAGGAAAAATAAGAATTGATGAAGTATCTGATTGTTTTCCTGATTTGCTTGATAGTGATGTAAAAGAATTAGAAGCCGAGGTTATGCAGTTAGCATAATCAGAGAAATAATTTAATATCAATAAAACAGCGTAAAGGCGCATGGAACAGTAAATTGTAAACCATGCGTCTTTTTTACGCCCAAAAGGAGGACATTGGGAAGCATTACAACATGAAGCGCGAGGTTTCCGAGGACGGGCATTATTACATATGCCATGACGGACGGGAATTGAGGGAGGAATCCCATGCCAACATACAGAGCGAGAAAGGGATACTGAACCGCCAAATCCGCTCCATACAGACGGAGGGACATTTCGGGGACATAAAGGAAAACGAAAAATTTCGGCGGTTCAATTACCGTTCCGCGGAAAAGGTGTACAAGGAATTCATGCTGTATGCAATTGGCCGGAACATAAATAAATACCACCGTTTTCTGCACGATAAAATACATAAATTCGA
The DNA here is from genome assembly GCA_910574865.1 of Lachnospiraceae bacterium. Taxonomy (GTDB): domain Bacteria; phylum Bacillota; class Clostridia; order Lachnospirales; family Lachnospiraceae; genus Schaedlerella. Next base: position 95,731 of record CAJTDN010000015.1, read on the forward strand.
AGGGAAAACCGGGGAGAAGGCCGCATAGAGAAAAGAGCACTTCCGAAATCGGCAACAAGGGGCTTTTGCGCCCTAAAATGGGAAGAACAACAAGGGAAAAGACATCTCCCGCAGAAGAGTCCATGCCGAAAGGCACGGAATTCTGCGGGAGATGTCTTTTGGGGGAAATGAGGCTGAAAAACGTCATTACCCGACAGCCCCCATTTCAATTTTGAGAAAAGAACAGCCCCTAAAATGAATGAGTGGCCACAAATATAGTCATGGTGTCCAGAGGTATGGGACATTTTGTCCCATAGGCTGGGAACGGTGGACGAGGGACGGGGGCTTTCATATACGCCCTGTCTGCTGCTGAAACCAGCCCTTTGTTTCCGGCTTCCCAGCCCCAAACAAAGCCCTATTTTCCTGCCGCTTCAAATGCCATTGCCCTCCCCGGCGGCAACGGCATTTTCACGGCAACGCCGACAGAGCGTATAACACACTACACTTTGCTTCGCAAAGTCGTGTGCCAAATGGGGCGCTGCCCCCTTTGGATACCCCCGCAACAAACAGGCACTATGCCCCTTGCCGGGAGCATAGTGCCGTTTGCTGTCAGCAGCCCGTTTCACGGTCTGCGTGTAGTTCCTTGTAAACTGACCTAACCATTAGCTTAAATATTTTCACTATTTGTTCTTCAAGTGTTGATTACTTTGCTAAAACACATTATATTAACAATAGGTTACAAAAATATATATCACAAGTTAACTACTAGTACATGGAACGAGTAAAACAATTAGAGTACAATATATATATGGAGGGATTACTTATGCAAAAATTAGCGGTAGGAAAAATATTGCAAGGGTTGAGAAAAGCAAAAGGTATTACACAAGAACAATTAAGTGAAATATTAGGAGTGTCATGTGCAGCAATTTCAAAGTGGGAAAATGGGCAAATGTATCCCGATATAAGTTTTTTTCCTATTCTTGCACGATACTTCAATGTTTCAATAGATTGCTTGTTTGGATTTTCAAATGAATTAACAGAAAAAGAATACAACGATTTCAAAGAGGAATGTACGGAATTATTCGCACAAAAACAGTATTTTAATGGAATGGAAAAAATAAAAGCATTATGTTATCTGTTTCCGACAAACGATAGGCTGAAACTGGATTTAATAATTGCCGTTATTCCATATATTGCATTGGCTCAAGAAGTGGAGATAAGAGAAAAAGTAGTATATCAAATGATAGCTCTTTGTCAAAATTGTGCGTCTGAAAATGTGCAGGCACAAAAACATTTTGTTTTAGGGCATTTGTTTATGTTGATAGGACAGTATAAACATTTTCCATTTTCTTTTTCTAATAGTGAAGTGAAAAATTTTGCGGCTGTCGATATGACAAACAGCTTATTATTACGAACTGATGAACATGCCATAAATAAGATTGAAACCGCAATAATTTCTTTAGGGGTACAGTTATTACATGAGCTGCGAAATAAAATTTCATATTTGCAAAAAGAAAATGATTTGCAAGGAGCTTTAGCTGTTACTAAAAATCAGATTACTCTTGCCGAACTATTGGAATTAGACCATAGTGTTTACTTTATGCTCTATATGAATGTTTCACATTTATATTGTCTGCTAAAGGAAAAAGAAAATGCAGAACAGGCAGTTGAAAAATTTGTTAATCTGCTTAGGAAAAAGTCGATTGATGATAGTGTTCTTCTTCAAGTATATAAAACCGGATTTTCAGCTAAGCCATTTGATTTGATAAGAGATACGTTAATTTTTGCACAGTTGATAACAATGCTGAACAAGGAGGTTACCACATGAAAAAATATTCTTTTCTATTTTCTTATTTCAAAAAAGCAAAAATACGTTCACTATTTTTTTTGATGATTATTTCATCAGTATTGACACTTTTTCCACCATATCTTGTTAGTTATATTTTAGATGAGGGTGTCGCTAAAACTTCAATAGAAACAATCACATATTGCAGTATTTTCTTAGGATTTGTATATATTTGCAGTTTTGCGGTCAATTATTTTATAAGTCAAACTTTAACAAAGACAAGCAGCTATTTTATTGCCGATTTGAAAAACGACTTATTTACTAAAATATTGAAGTTGCCTATGGAATTTTTTGACAAGCAACAAACGGGATATATTTTTGAACGAATAAAAGAAACTGAGTCATTAAATGTATTTTTCTCCCCTGTATTTTTGAAATTTGTAACAAGTATAGTTTCGTTTGTTGGCGCATTGGTTCTTGTATGTTCAATTCGGTGGGAATTATCTTTGATTTTATTGCTGTTTTTACCTGTTATATATTATTTCACTAATTATTCAAGCATTAAGATAAAAAAGGCGTCAAAGGCTTTGCTTGAAACAACAGCCCAAACATCGGGAAAAGTACAAGAAAATATAGGCGGTATTTCAGCAGTTAAAGAATTAAAAATGGAAAATCAACGCTCATCTGAAATATCCCGTCAACTTAAACAAGTTGCAGATAAATCCGTTAAACGCGGTAAGATGATGAATATTGCTTCCGAGGGTATAGTGGGAATTACAAATATTGCTTCCGTTCTGCTTATTGTTTTTTCCGGTATCTTTATCATTAAAGGAAAAATGTCTTTAGGAAACTATTGGGCAGTATCTCAATATGCTTTATTGATTTTTGCACCTATGCAACTTTTAGCAAGTATTAGTATTATGGTACAACCCGGTATTGCAGCTTTAACAAGAATTAACGAATTGCTAAAATTAAAAACCGAAGATGAAATATGTGGAAATAGGCAGGTTGGAAAGATAGAAAATATTATATTTTCAGATGTTTCGTTTGGTTATAGTGAAAAAACAGTTATTGATAATTTTAATATGGCAATTAGCAGAAATGAAAAAGTTGCACTATTAGGGAAAAATGGAAGTGGGAAAACAACGATTGCAAAATTGCTTTTAGGATTTTATAAAGATTATTCCGGCTCTATTCGCATTAACGATATTGAAATCAAGAATGTTTCTTTATTAGATTTGAGAAATCGAGTTGGGATTGTAGCACAAAATATTGTTCTTTTTTCGGGTACTTTATTAGACAACATTAGATTTATTGCACCACAGTTAGATGAACATGAAATTATAGCAGCATTAAGTAAAGCGGGATTGGATATTTCTGAATTTGCAGGCGGACTTCAAGCAGTGATAAGTGAAAATGGTAAAAACCTGTCGGGAGGACAAAAACAGAAAATTGCACTTGCAAGAATGATTATAAAAAACCCGGACGTAATGATTTTTGATGAAGCTACATCAAACTTGGATATAGAAACAAGTAATTTGGTAAAGCAATCAATACATACTATTTTTGCAGAAAAAACCTGTATTATTATTACGCATGACCCTGATATGGCTTCTCTTGCCGATACTATAATTAAAATCTAAATATACTTCTCATTCTGCCGGACGACGGCAAAAGAAAAAAGCCGTCGTCCAGTAGATACATTTTCATGCGTCTTTGAAGCGGTGGCTTTGATTTTTAGAACTGCCGCTTCTTTTTGTATTTACTTAGAAATGACACCCCGGACACAGAACAGCGGCATTTAGGGAAATATGCCCTTCATCGACCGTGTTGCCTTCTGTACACCGACGCTAAACTACCACATTGTTACAGTCGAAAAATGGACAACTATCTCCAGCCAGTCGGAATTTTTCAGTTGCCCGAGGGGCAACACCTATACGAAATAATTTATAAATACGGCCAAATAGAAACGTTAGAGTACGATAATCGCTTGTTTGCCGTTTGTGCGCTCCCTATAAATCGCTAAAATTAGACCGATTCCACACCTTGCATGGTGCGGGATTTTCTGTTATAATTGCGTTGGTATATTTTTTCAAAAGTTTCGGAGAAAGGGCTTGACAAACATGATAACTTCTGCCATCCTAAAGCAAGCAAGCGGTGCTATAACTATATAGCCCCGCAGTTTTGTCATACTCAATTTCATGCTGTCAAAACTGGTGTTCTTTTGCCCGTAGGAACCTGCGCGGCGGGGAGCGCCTTTTTGTTTTGAATATCGGCGGCCTGTACTTTGGGACAAAATATCCCGAAGTAAATACTTAATATTTCAATCGGTCGGGAGGTGACGAAAATATTTAGAAAAATAATATCTACTGTTGGAATGGCCTGCTTGTTGGCTTTATCGCTGGCGGGATGTTATGAATATCGAGGCCCCTATACCACGGCAGATGTAGAGGAGGGGCTGGCCGGAAAGTACCCGGATGAAACAATCCACATTCGCCACAGCGGGCTTCAGACTTGGGAGTGCTGGTTTGAGGAATTGCCGGACGCAGTTTTCCATGTTTGGGTGGGCCAGGGCGGCGGCGACCCGGTGCCGATGCTCTACTCTAAGCTGGTTTCCGATGAAACCGAGGTGCTCCCGGCCTATTATCAAAAGCAATATCAAGCGGAGGGCGGCAGTTTAGACACTTGGGAACTGTATGATGATACTCTATATACTCGATACACTTCTATGGCCGAAGCAGAAAAGGCTTTTGAGCAGTTATCTGCCTTTTTCGCTTGGCTCGAGGGCAAACCTTTGGCTCAGTTGACACCAAAGGGACGGTATCATTTCCAGCCTGAGCTGCCATGGCGGACTTACTCGCCCCAGTTCCACAATTTTGAGGAGGTGGCTGTCCACGGCCCCCAGGACGAACCGGAGACGGTGTGGGAGGCTCTTGAGGGTTCCGTAAAGAAATATTATGCCTTTTACTGTCTGCCCTGTGATGAATTTTCTCAAGCAGAGCTGGAGGAATACGCGGCGAAAACCTGGCCATGGGCCCCAAAGCCCATCGTCCGGCAAGGGGAGGAGATCCTGCCACCAGAACTGCCGGCCGGCATCGGTCTGGAAAGCGGCGTTATCAGCTACGGCGGCCTTTACACCCTGCTGACCCGGCTGGGGTTTGATGTGAACGGGACGGCGGAGCACTTCACCGTTACCGGCGTGGACGGCCATTCCTACGAGTTTTCCTATGACTTTTGGGAGGAAAAGGAGATGGACTGGGCAAACAACGAAACCATCACTCTGCCGGTGTGGTATCATCTGCGGGACGGCTACCCGGTTGGGATTGAGGACGAAACTGGCTGGATGTACCGAGGACCGGTGATTGCTCTCAAAGGCGGCTGGAACATTGATGAGCACAACGGCTACTTCCATTTTTATATGCCGTTTTTTGAGATTACTGGATTTAGTGCTTCGTGGGATGTGGACAAGTCCAAATCTTAAAATGCAACTTTGTTGTGAAACAGCAGCCCCGCCCTTTGGGACAAAATGTCCCGAAGTGGGGCGGCTGACAGTCCCCGGAGGTGCGTATGGCAAAACTAAAATCAATCGTCTTTGTGGCGGGGGCCGCGCTTGCCTTGTCGCTTTTGCTCCTGCTCGGTTCGCTGGCAGGCTGTGGGGGCAAGCCGCAGGAGGATGCGTCCGGCGCGGACGGGCCGACAAATACATACACGCCCCCGGTGAATGAGGACGGCCAGATTGTCATTACCATGCCCAAAACGCTATTGGGGGGAAAGACCGCCGAGGAACTGGAAACAGAAGATAAGGAGCAACGCCAGACAGCGGCCAAAGAGGGAACACTGGAACAGGTGGTTTACAATGCGCTGCTGGCAAATGAGGATGGCACGTTTAGCTACTATCTCACAATGGAACAGTATCCAAAACTGAAAGCGGCATATTATTGGCTGGGCTGTTTGCGTGACCCTTTTACCGCTGAAATTTCACAGGAATTTGTAACGGCGGCGGATTATACCGATTGGGATGAAAACGATATTCCTTGGGGGCTTACCGTTTCGGTGGATGCCGAGACTTATTACTCCATGGAAATGTGGTACTCTGCTGTGGTCACGGTTGCACCAGCGGTCATGCTGGGGAGGTATCAAGTGTTATGCGGTGTCCCCGGTGATGAGTGGGCCGCCCATGTGACCGTGAAAGATGCTGACAGCGGCGAGGTGATTTCAGAACACGACTTCCCCACCCGTGGCGAGTGAGCCAAAAGCGCAGACGAGGCGGCGCGGGCTATGGCGGACAGTTTTGTTTGGGATTGTTCGTTCCTTTGGGACAAAATGTCCCGAACTTGATGAAGTCCACGGAGGACAAATGATGAAAAATAAGAAATCTGAAGCGATGTTTGGCATCAGAAAAGGAATTGCATTATATTTTAATGATTTTATTGAAAAAGAAAAAATCAAAGAAATAATACGTCAAATATTAGAAATAACAGGAGCTAAATTTACAAGCAAGCGTGCTCAAGGAGAACCAAAAATCCGACTAATCCGGGGAGGGTGGGAAAAGGTTTTCGATAACACATTCAAAAACTCGACTTTTGATGATGGCGCAAATGTTTTGATGCTCACAGATGCAACAAAAGAAACCTTGCAAACTACCCAAATAAGCTCAAGCATTAAGTCCTATAACCATATCTCTCAGAAAACCAATGTTTTTGAGAGAAAACGAATGGACTGCTTGGCAAAAAAGATATCTCGTTTAATAACAATTTAACCAATCCCACAGCCGCCAACGGAAACGGCATATAAAAAAACCGTTGGATGGCGGCTGGCCCGGTTTGTGAAACGGGCCGTCAATCCGTACTGCTTTAGCGTGGGCGGCTACATCCGGCTTTCCCGAGAGGATTTACAGAAAATCATCCGTGGCCTTGACGATAGCAACAGTGTGAGAAACCAGCGCGACATTCTCAACGATTTTCACCATAACCACATTGACGAGTTTGAAAGCTACACCGAGTATGTGGACGACGGCCACACGGGAACCGATACGGAGCGCGAAAGTTTCCAGCGACTTTTAGGGGATGTGATGAGCGGGGAAATCTCCCAGCAGGAATACCGGGAAATATGCCCTTCATCGACCGTGTTGCCTTCTGTACACCGACGCTATCAAGGTTTACGAAAACGGCAATATCAGCGTTCATTTTAAGTTTGCGGACGAGTTCCGCCGGATTGCCGAGTACATTGAAATCAATACCACTGACACCGCCGAGGCGGGCTGACCCCCGCCAAAGCATAAAATCCTTTTGGCAGTGTGTTTTCCTAATAAAACGCAATCTTATGGCTTATCGCGAAGCGATTTTAATAGCCATGTGCCGTCACAGTTCGGCAGTGCTGAACTGTGACAAAACATGCGCATCTGGGGCGACCCGGGAACGACCTACAAGTATGACGGTGACGGCAACCTGGTCCAGGAGCAGGACTGCACGAATTATGCCGACTTGGTGGAGTACGAGTACACGGCGGAGAACCGTTTGGCGGTCGCAAGCCAGGGAGGCACGGTTCTGATGGCGGCGATGTACGACGGCGACAACAACCGCGTCTTCCAGATAGACAACACTTACAAGTGGGAAGACTGCTACGGTGACGACGTGCTGATTCCGAAGTCCGAGCGGACGGAGAACGGCGACAGCCCGCAGGAAGAGCTGGCCTCGCTCGTGAAAGGCGGCGCGAACGCCAAGGGCTACACCCTGACGGAGTATGTCAACGACGTGAACCGGGAGAACACGGAAGTGCTGGTCGAGTACAAGGCCGGCGGCACGGTTCACCAGGCCTACACCTACGGGGAGGGCGGAAACGGCGAGCGAATCGGCGTGGACAAGGTTGATAAATCCACGGAAACGAGTTACTATATGTATGATGGGCGTGGCAGCGTGACCGGGCTCATGACAAACGAAGGGACGCTCACGAACAGCTACACCTACGACCCATACGGCATCTTGACATCAGGCACGGCGGACGCGGTGAACTATTACGGCTACAACGCGGAACCGATACACGTATGCGTTGAACAATCCGCTGAATTACAAGGATTCGACCGGGCATAAGAGCAAGGCGGTTAATGAAACCAGTTGGAAAGCGGTTGGCGTGACATCTGGTGCGGTTGGTAAAATGATGGGCAAGGCGATTACCAAAGCTATGAATCAAGCGACTACCACGATAACAAAGGCACAGAAAAATGGAAGTGCACGAGAAAGAGGCACATCTGCGTCAACTGTTAATAAAACTGGGGATAGAAAATTTGAAAGTATTTCAAATGCAAATGAAGAAAGTGGCTTAGGTGAGGGGTATTCTAGTTTTTGATAATAGTTTATGTCAAAGAGCTGTGAAAATTGTTGAGCAGACAAAAAATCTTATGTGAAAGTACCATAAAAGTTGCTCCAGCGAAAGCCAGGAAGAATGGAACTATTACCTTAAAAGTGGGCATTAACGGGACATTGCATTTTGGTTATGGATTTGATATTGGATATGCATGTGACAAGAGGATATACTAAAACTTTGAAAGTGGATTCGGAAAGCGAGGAATAGATATGGCAATGATACGAAAAAAGGAAAAGCCAGTATTTAAAAGTAAGAAACAAATTTCCAACATTATGTGTGACTTGAAAAAAAATACTAAAGAATATAATTTGAAAAACGTTATAACTGAAGGGGATTTTGTGTTGTATAAAAGTAAAGGAAATAAAATATTACTAGATTTTCCTTGGAAAACAGGGTGGAGAAAATTTTATGGTAATATCTATGAAATTGGAGGTGATACATATTTGGAGGGGGAGTTCAGAGTGCCACGAATTATAGTATTTATGCAAGCACTTTTTTGGCTGATGGTTTGGTGTTCCTTGATATATTTAAGCATTGACATTTCACTATTAGAGTTAATTAAAGAGGGTGATAAAGTTATAAAGTATTTAGTGCCACTATATGGAGGTGCCATAAGTATATCTTTATTCTATATATGGTTCTTGCTGATTTATAGGAATAAGCAAACAGAGAATAGGATAAAAGAGGTACTTTTAAAGGCAATAGAAGATTAGAATTGTTAAGAAAATGTTAGGGAGTGGAATGGGATTTGAAAAGAAGTTGTAGCACTTAGGAAACGAAAAATAAGAAAATAGGAGGTCTTGCGGTGTCATTCTCATTTTTGGTGAGTTTGACTAATGTCATATAAAATGAAGATGGGTCGGGTACCTATAAGATGATACAAAGCTTGCTATCATCAGCACGGATACAACTCTCTCGGCGGAAGAAATCATCCGCATTTACGGGAAACGCTGGGATATTGAAGTGTTTTTCAAGACCTGCAAATCCTATCTGCATCTGGTAAAGGAGTGCCGGAGCCTTTCCTATGATGCTTTGACTGCTCATGCATCCATTGTTTTTGCACGATATATGATGCTTGCAGTTACACGGCGATGCAATGCTGATGACAAAACGATTTGCGAACTGTTTTTCTGCCTCATGGATGAACTGGATGACATCACGTTCAGTCAATCCATGAGGATTATCATAGATGCACGAATGGATACCGTTATGGAATATTTCTCGCAAAACCCCCGTTTTCAAGGAATTTTACTCGAACAGTTTCATCAGCACTTCCGCATATACCTCGTGTCCCTCGATGCCGGGGTGGTTGACTTTGTTGGCCAGCAGTTCTTCCCAGGGGCATTTGTTCTCTCTTGCCAGTTCCCAGACCGCGTAAACGTCGGCGAGGCAGACGTTTTCCTCGGCCGCCAGCTCGCGGATTTTTTCCACGCGTTCCGGTGTGGTGGGTTGTGGCGCCGCGTCCCCGAAGAAGATGCGGTTTGGCAGGTCGCCGTTGGGCGTCAGGAGAATGAGGTCGGCATCCGTCTCGGTTTTGATCCGGCGTGTCATTTGCCGCAGGATTTCCTTATATTCCCCGGCGGTTCCCATGGAAGAGTCCCAGTTCAGGGAACCGTTGATGAGCACGAGGTCCGGCTGGTAACGAATCACGTCGCGGTCGAGGCGCTTGGCCATCTGGATTAAGTGGTCCCCGGCGATTCCGGCGTTTATGGTGCTCACGGAAGTGCGTTCGTATTTGTCAATCAGGCGCAGGCGGAATTTTTCCAGGTAACTTTCCCTGGCATCGGTGATTTCCACGTCCATTTTCGGCCGTTCGCCTGCCGCTTGTGGGTTTGCCATCAGTTCCTTCATCGCGTCCATCAGTTCCTGCGGGGTCATGGTAATCAGGCTTTCAAAATGTCCGGCGGTGACACTGTCCCCCAGCCCGACGATGACCGGGTTTTTGCGTTCCAGCCCGTCCTCATCCAGGCTGCCGCCCGTGATGCCGGCGATGGAGCCTTGGTTTGTCTCCATCATTTTCATGAAACGGGTCGGCCTGGCCGGACTTTCGTTGTGAAATTCCCTCGCCAGCCTTAAAAATAGCTCCGCGTAGGGCTGTCTTGCGTGAAATGTCGTTCTCATATCGTGATTCCCTCCTTGATTATGTTTGGTCGAAGATTTTGTTGTTTCTCCATGTGCATTATACTAAAATGTATACCGTATGGCAATATAAGAAATTGCTTGGATATGTTACAAAATTACGCAATGGTTACAATCCGGCGCGGGCTGGATTGTAACCATTGCGCAATTTTGTAATTCGCCTACGGCGAAGCGGGCGATGCATCGGTTAGATTTACGTGCATCCTGGGGCTGTCGGGTAATGCGGGAAACCCACAATATATGGCGGCAAATCCAGATGCGCCACGGCATATATTGTGGGCCTGCAGTCATTTCCCGACAGCCCCGAATGAACAGTAACGTATAATGGTTCATAGAAAGGTTAATAAATAAATTATTGCAGATACTATTCGGAAGTGGTACAATTCTAAAGAAGGCAGTTGACAAAATTTGGGAACGGTTCGAATCGTGGGCTCGTGTTTGGACGGTTCCATTAGGGAGGACGTTATGAAGAAAAAGGGAACATGGAAACTGGTTGCGGTATTGGGGGTTCTTTTGGTGGCCGCAATTTATTATTATCTGGCACTGCCCGCGATAAATTTGCATTCCGCGGACATGTGGATGTTTATCATGATGATGATTGTCGTGGTGGCGGCGGCGTATATCTGGAAGAAGAAGCCGACGAGGGACGAGGCGAAGAAGTCGATGCCGTTGAAGGTGATTCTCGGCTCGCTGGTCGTGGTGGTCGTCATTTACCTGGTGGGGAGCCTCTTGTCCTCGCCGATTATCAACGCCAAGAAGTACCAGGAGCTTCTGGCCGTGGAGGAGGGCGACTTCGCGGCGGACGTCGAGCAGCGTTCGTTTGACCAGATTCCGCTTTTGGATCGGGATTCGGCGATGATTTTGGGAAACCGCAAGATGGGCAGCATGGTGGACATGGTGTCGCAGTACGAGGTGGACGACTTGTACAGCCAGATTAATTACCAGGATCGGCCCGTGCGGGTTTCGCCGCTTCGCTATGCCAGCCTGATTAAGTGGTTTACCAATGTCGGCACGGGAATTCCGGCTTATGTAAAGATTGACATGGCGACACAGGAGACGGAACTCGTAAAGTTGTCCGAGGGGATGAAATATACGACGAGCGATCATTTCAACAGGAACATTTACCGGCACCTGCGTTTCAAGTACCCGACGTATATTTTCAATGAACTCAGTTTCGAGATTGACGAGGAGGGAACGCCATACTGGGTCTGCCCGGTCAAGAAGTTTAACATCGGGCTGTTCGGCGGCGTGACGATTGGGCGCGTGGTGTTGTGCAACGCGATTACCGGCGAATGCGTGGATTATGCGGTGGAGGACGTGCCGCAGTGGATTGACCGGGCGTATTCGGCGGACATGCTGGTGGAACTTTACAATTATTATGGAACGCTCAAGCACGGGTATTTCAACAGTATCCTCGGACAGAGGGATTGCCTGATGACGACGAGCGGGTACAATTATCTGGCGCTAGAGGATGACGTTTGGGTGTACACCGGCGTGACGAGCGTGACGGGCGACCAGTCCAACGTGGGATTCGTGCTCATGAACCAGAGGACGATGGAGGCGAAGTATTACAAGGTGGAGGGCGCGACGGAGGCTTCGGCGATGTCTTCTGCCGAGGGCCAGGTGCAGAACCTGAAATACAAGGCGACGTTCCCGTTGCTTCTTAACATTTCCGGCGAGCCGACATATTTTATTGCGCTGAAGGACGACGCGGGTCTGGTGAAGAAGTATGCCATGGTGAACGTGCAGCGTTACCAGATCGTGGCCATCGGTGATTCGGTCAGCGAGTGCGAGGATGCTTACACCAAGCTGATGTACCAAAGCGGCATCAAGGAAGAGGCGGCCGACACGAGGGAAGTGTTGACGGCGGAAGGAAAGATTGCCAAGATCGCGCAAGGGGTCGTCGATGGAAACTCTCATTATTATATCATGCTGGAGGATGACGACCAGATTTATGACATTTCGGTGGTGGAGTTTATCGATGTCATCCGTTATGACGTGGGCGACACGGTGAAGGTGGAGTACAAGGAGAACGCGAATACGAACATGGTGCTTTCCCTGACGGGAAGCAAGGCAGCAGAAGGCTTGAAGGACAATACAGCCGGGGACGCGCCACAAGGTGACGTGGAGGATGAGTAAATGGCCAAGGCCGGTTATAAAACGAAGGGGCGGGTGATTCACCCGTCCCTTCGTTAAACAGAGGTATGTAAATGAAAAGATGAGTCAGCTTAGTACGTTGTACGCCGGGTTGTCGATGTCCGCGATGGCGTTTCTCTCGGCACTGACGCTGATATAGAACTCGATGTTGTTTTGCTTTGAAATCTTATCCAGCTTCTGCATGAAGGTGGGGAGGCTGTCGATGGTGATGTCGGCTTGTTTTAACACGCCGTCAATGAAAATCGTCTCAATGTCATGGTTTCCGGCGACCATTCCATATAAAAATCCAACCAGTTCCTCTAATGTCGCGATGTCCTTGTAGTCATCCATGCAAATCGCGCGCACGTTGAAGTTCACGCTGCAGGTGTCCCTGTGGCTCTTTTTGATTAGTACGATGTTGCCGTTTGATGACTTTACCTTCTCGTTGGCAAGTGCGATAATTTGTTGTGTCTTCCCGCTTCCTTTAGGACCTGTGATTAAATTTACCATAGCGAATCTCTCCTTTATGTAAGTAGATGTAGTTTTGAGTTTCCAAAAATGTTCCGCTCAAAATTTATAAGACCATTATACACGAAAGTGGCCGATGTAACAACTAAAAAAAGGATAAAAGATGAAATTTTTTGTGGATGGCTTACTTCCCGCGGGTACATGTGATTCGGTAATTGGCGTTAAAATGCGCTGGTTACGAAAATGGCCGCGCGGCATATGATAAAACGACGATGAATTTAGAAATCAGGATGATATGACATGAATTTGGATGTTTTTGCCGGTATCATGATTCCGTTCGTCGGAACCACGCTGGGCGCGGCCATGGTCTTTTTCCTCAAGAAGGAAATGAATCTGCGGCTGCAAAAGGCGCTGCTCGGGTTCGCGGCGGGAGTGATGGTCGCGGCGTCCGTCTGGTCCTTGTTGCTGCCGGCCATCGACATGGCGCGGGAACAAGGGAAAATCGCCTGGGTTCCGGCGACGGTGGGCTTTTTCCTGGGCGTGGTGTTTTTGATGGCGTTGGACGCGCTGACAATGCGGTTGACGAACAAGAAGGAAGGTAGGAAGGGGGAGTTAAAGTCAAACCGGATGCTGATCATGGCCGTCACGCTCCACAATATTCCGGAGGGGATGGTGGTCGGCGTTACCTTTGCCGGGCTGCTGGCCGGAAACGAGTGGATTACGCTGGCCGGGTGCTTCGCCCTGGCGATTGGCATCGCCGTGCAGAATTTCCCGGAGGGGGCGATTATCTCCATGCCGCTTACGAGCAGGGGGATGAGCCGGAAACGGGCGTTCCTTTACGGGACGGCCTCGGGGGTCATCGAGCCGATTGCGGCGTTTTTCACGCTCCTTTTGACGCGGCTGGTGTCGCTGGTGCTTTCCTACCTGCTGGCGTTCGCGGCGGGGGCGATGATTTACGTGGTCGTGGAGGAACTAATCCCGGAGTCACAGGAAGGGGAATATTCAAGCCTCGGGACGATTGGCGTGACGGTCGGTTTCCTGATCATGATGATATTGGACGTGGCACTGGGGTAGAAGGTCGCGGCAAGTTGATTTTTACGGAACCGCGCGTCCTGCCGTCGTCCCATAAAGTGGTGCAAGGGGCGGCATTCTGCAACAATTTACTTGACTTATAATTTGATTTTCCTTATAATAACTTGTGTGTAAGGAAAGACGATAAATGCAAAGCCTTTTCGACTCGAATCAAGAGAAGAAAAGGCTTTTTTAAGAGGAAAGGCAGGAGAAGAAAATGGCAACGAAGATTGTGTACAATCACAAGGCCGTCGAGCAGAAGTGGCGAGAGAAGTGGGCAAAGACCCCGGTGAACCCGCAGTTTGACGGGGAAGGCAACAAGAAGCAGAAGTATTATTGTCTGGACATGTTCCCGTATCCGTCCGGAAACGGGCTACACGTGGGACATTGGAGGGGATACGTCATCTCCGACGTCTGGAGCCGCTACAAGCTGCAGCAGGGATATTATATCGTGCATCCGATGGGATGGGACGCGTTCGGACTTCCTGCCGAGAACTATGCCATCAAGATGGGCGTGCACCCGGCCAAGTCCACGGCCGAGAACGTGGCGAACATCAAGAAGCAGATTAACGAGATTGCCGCCTTGTACGACTGGGACATGGAGGTCAACACGACGGATCCGGCGTTTTACAAGTGGACGCAGTGGATTTTCGTGAAAATGTTCAAGGAAGGGCTGGCCTATGAGAAGGAGTTCCCGATTAACTGGTGCCCGTCCTGCAAGACCGGCCTGGCGAACGAGGAAGTGGTCAACGGCAAGTGCGAGCGTTGCGGCGCGGAGGTGACGAAGAAGAACCTGCGCCAGTGGATGTTGAAGATTACCGCCTATGCGGAGAGACTGTTAAATGACTTGGACAAGCTGGACTGGCCGGAGAAGGTCAAGAAGATGCAGACGGACTGGATTGGCAAGTCTTACGGCGCGGAAGTGGACTTCGCGGTGGACGGGCGTGACGAGAAAATCACGGTCTACACGACGAGGCCGGACACGCTTTACGGGGCGACGTTCATGGTGCTGGCCCCGGAGCATGGTTTGGCGGCTTCCTTGGCAACCGAAGAAACAAGGGAGGCCGTGGACAAGTATATTTACGACGCGTCCATGAAGTCCAACGTCGACCGGCTGCAGGACAAGGAAAAGACCGGCGTGTTCACCGGGAGCTACGCGATAAACCCGTTAAACGGGGCCAAGGTGCCGATTTGGCTGTCCGACTACGTGTTGGCGGATTACGGTACGGGGGCCATCATGTGCGTGCCCGCGCATGACGACCGCGATTTCGAGTTCGCGACGAAGTTCGGCATCCCGATTGTCCAGGTCATCGCCAAGGACGGCAAGGAAATCGAGAACATGACGGAGGCTTATACCGAGGCGAGCGGCATGATGGTTAATTCCGGCGAGTGGAACGGCATGGAGTCCGCGGTGTTGAAGAAGGAAGCCCCGCACATCATCGAGGAGCGGGGGCTGGGAAAGGCCACGGTCAATTACAAGCTGCGTGACTGGGTGTTTTCCCGCCAGCGTTACTGGGGCGAGCCGATTCCGATTATCCATTGCCCGAAGTGCGGCAACGTGCCGGTGCCGGAGGAGGAGCTGCCCCTTCGTCTGCCGGAGGTCGAGTCGTATGAGCCGACCGGGACGGGCGAGTCGCCGCTGGCGGCCATTGACGAGTGGGTGAACTGCACGTGCCCGCAGTGTGGCGCGGCCGCGAAACGTGAGACGAACACCATGCCGCAGTGGGCCGGTTCCTCGTGGTATTTCCTGCGTTACGTGGACAACCATAACGACGCGGAACTGGTGTCCCGCCAGAAGGCCGACGAGATGCTGCCGGTCGACATGTATATCGGCGGCGTGGAGCATGCGGTGCTGCATTTGCTGTACTCGCGTTTTTACACGAAGTTTTTGTGCGACATTGGCGTGATTGATTTCGACGAGCCGTTCCAGAAATTGTTCAACCAGGGCATGATTACCGGCAAGAACGGCATCAAGATGAGCAAGTCCAAGGGGAACGTCGTTTCCCCGGACGACCTCGTGCGCGACTACGGGTGCGATTCCCTGCGGATGTACGAGCTGTTCGTGGGGCCGCCGGAGCTGGACGCGGAGTGGGACGACCGCGGCATTGACGGCGTGAACCGTTTCTTGAAGCGGCTATGGAACCTGCTGATGGAAAGTAAGGACGCGAACGTGGGGCCGACGAAGGAGATGGTGAGGCTGCGCCATCGGATGATTTATGACATTACCACGCGTTTGGAGGGGTTCAGCCTCAACACCGTGGTTTCGGGATTCATGGAGTATAACAACAAGTTTATCGAACTGGCGAAGACGAGCGGCGGGATTGACAAGGAGTCGCTGGAGGCGTTTGCCGTGCTGTTGTCGCCGTTTGCGCCGCATTTTGCGGAGGAGATGTGGGAGCGGCTGGGACATGATGAGACGGTGTTTCGGGCTGGCTGGCCGACTTATGACGAGTCGCAGATGAAGGACGACACGGTCGAGGTGCCGGTGCAGATTAACGGCAAGACGCGCGCGGTCATTTCCATCGCGGTGGATGCCGGCAAGGAGGACGCGCTCACGGCCGGGAAGGCGGCGGTCGCGGACAAGTTGACGGGGAACGTCGTCAAGGAAATTTACGTGCCGAAGAAGATTATCAATTTCGTGATGGTTACAGTCTAGCCAGACCGTCAGCGGCCTGAGGGAACTGTAATGACAAACGGGAACCACTATAGGGAAGGTAAGTGATGCCTTCCCTTTCTTTTCATGGGTGGGAATCAAAATGAATAAAAGAGTAGTCAAGTTTACGGGGAAAAAAATGATTGTAATTGGAAAGGGATTGCTATTGTTGGTTCTGGCGGGAGTTTTGCTCGTGCTGCTCGTCAATTTTCATATGGGCCGCGTGGCCGCGAAGGATTTCACGACGCTGGAGGAGCTCTCATGGGAGATCGAGGCGGGCGGGAGGGAACCCGCGGAGGCCGCCCTCGTGCTCGGGGCGCAGGTGAAGCCGGACGGGCAGATGAGCCTGATGCTTAGGGAGCGCGTGGACGCAGGGATTGAGCTATACCAGGCGGGAATCGTGAAGAAGCTGATTATGAGCGGGGACCATGGGCGGGTGGATTATGACGAGGTGAATACGATGAAGGATTATGCCATTTCCAAAGGGGTTCCTTCGGAGGATATTTTCATGGATCACGCAGGATTCTCCACCTATGAGAGTATGTACCGGGCGAAGGCCATTTTCGAGGTGGAGAGCATGGTCGTGGTCACGCAGGAGTACCATCTCTATCGCGCCGTCTATGACGGGCGGGCGTTCGGCATGGAAGTGGCGGGCGTGCCTTGCGACACGGCGGTCTACCATGGGGACGCGTATCGGAAATGCCGTGAAATGTTGGCGCGGCTGAAGGATTTTGGATATACGCTGGTAAAGCCGGAACCGACGTTCCTTGGGGAGGCGATTCCGGTCAGCGGGGACGGAAATTTGACGAACGACCGGTAATGCCGGCGTGCGTCATGGCGTGTGTGCCGCGTGCAACACGAATTCTTTGAACAGCGCCCGCATTTCCGCAGATTTGCGGTACATGCATTCGGGGTGCCACTGTACGCCGATGGCGAAGGGGTGCGAGGGCATTTCCAATGCCTCGATGGTGTTGTCCGAGGCGCGCGCGCAAACGGAGAGGCCCTTGCCGGGCGCGTCGATGGTCTGGTGGTGGTAGCTGTTGACGAACAGGTGGCGGCCGATGTAGGCTCGCAGCTGGCTGTCCGGCGTCACGCTGATGCGGTGGCTGACCTCGCTGCGGGCATAGGATTGTTGCATGTGGTCCAAGTGCTTGCCGGGCTGCTGGGAGATGTCCTGGTAAATCGTGCCGCCGCAGGCGACGTTGTAGACCTGCATGCCGCGGCAGATGGCGAAGACGGGTTTTTTCGTTTTCAGGATTTGCCTCATCAGGCGAATTTGGAACAGGTCCAACGTGATGTTGGTTTTCCCGTTCCCGTTTTTCGGTTCTTGTCCGAAAAGCAGGGGCGTGATGTCGTTCCCGCCGCAGAAGAGGAAGCCGTCGCAAAGGGAAATGTATTGCGACAGCATGTGGTCGGAGCGGACGAGGGGCAGGATGAGCGGAATGCCGCCGGAATAACGCACGGCCTGGACGTAAGTGTTGGTGACAAATTGCCGGTCGTCTGATAAGCCGCAGACGATGATGCCGATTTTAGGTTCCATGGGAATCTCCTTTTCGGTGTTTTGCGGGTCCCAAAGTCATGTATCGACATGCCCTAAAGGACTAGCTTCGCGTCGCAAGCATGTCATACATGACCTTTTGACCCTGGTATCATCATGATATGGACGAAGGGATAGAATTATACATATTTTGGCAGGATTTTGATATTCTATTATGGAATGGTATTTTATAATAGAAAAGGAGCGGTCTTCGTGTCCTGGCGGCATGCGGCCTGGTTCGCGAAGGCCTGGAAACGGGTGGAACGATTATGAAACTTGTTGACATGCATTGTGACACGATTTATGAATTGTTACGGGAGACGGACGCGCAGACGCTTTTTCACAACCATCTTTGCGTGGACATGGAGGGAATGCGGCGGGCGAGGACGATGGTGCAGTTTTTCGCGTGCTTCGTGGACGCGAAGGAGTGGGTGGCAGAAGGCGAACGGGTACTGACCGAAGAGGTTTGGGAGCGGGCATATGCGAGGGTGCTTGAGATGCTCAAGCGGCTTGGCAAGGAACAAAGTGATGAATTGCGGCAAGCGTCTTCGTTTCGTGAGCTAGAAGAAAATTGGCAAAAAAACGTCATCTCGGCGGTGGCGACGTTGGAAGAGGGGGGCGTGCTGAACGAAAAAATCGAGCGGGTGGATGAGTTATACCAAAAAGGCGTCCGCCTGATTACGCTTACATGGAATTATGAGAATTGCCTGGCGTATCCAAACAGCCGAAACGCGCGGGTGATGCAAGGGAAGTTGAAACCTTTCGGGCTTGAGGTGGTGCGGCGGATGAACGAGCTGGGCATGGTCGTGGACGTATCGCATTTGTCGGACGGCGGATTTTGGGACTGCGTCAAGCATGGCAAGGCTCCAATCGTGGCCTCCCACTCCAATTGCAGGGCGTTGTGCGACCACCCGCGCAACCTGACTGACGAGATGCTGCGTGCGTTGGCGGAGAAAGGCGGCGTGGCGGGACTTAATTTTTACCCTGCATTTCTTAAGGCACTGGGGAAGGAGCGGAAAGGAAAAGAGAACGGCGGGAAAAACAAGGAGGCAAGAGAGGACGCGATTTCCTTGTGTGACATTGCCAGGCACGCGAGGCACATGATAGACGTGGCCGGAGAAGACGTCGTGGCCATCGGCACGGATTTTGACGGGTTCGTGGCAGAAGACGTTCCCGGCTACATTTCCCACGTCGGGGAGATGGAATCCGTCTGGGAGGCATTCGTGGAGGAGAAAATCACCCCGCGGCAGATTGAGAAAATTCAATCGCAAAACGCGCTGCGGGTGATGAAGGAAGTGTGGAGAAGTTAAAGAAAGTACCGTTTCCCATGGGGCGGTGGAGGCGGGTGCACCAGAGGTGGAAGAGAAAGCAAAAGGATAAGGGATAAAAGAGAAAGGAAGGATGAGTTGCGATGGCAAAAAGAGGATGGAAGGTAGCGGCGGCCGCGCTGTCCGTAGGGGCGAACGCGGGAATCATGGCGGCGGTGAACGGGCCGGCCAGGAAAAACAAGAGAATGGTGGACAATATGTTGGGGGGGAACGGGTCTCGGCCGGATTATTCGAACGTGGATTGCGCGGGCCTGGATTTGGATTATTACAAGTCCGAATATTCCAAGGAGGGCATCAAGCCGGCGGAGGCGGACTTGAGTGCCAGGATTGCGGCGGAAGGCCTCGTGCTTTTGAAAAACGAGAACCAAGCGTTGCCGCTTTCCGGGAAGGGCACGGTCAGCTTGTTTAGTAAAAACGCCGTGACCGTGAAGACACGTGACACGTTGACGGGCGGCCGTGATTTGAAAACCCTTTTCCAGAATGCCGGGATGGGCGTGAACGAGACGTTGTGGAAATTTTATAGTAAGGGCGCGGGCAAGTCTTACGGGCTGGGCAAGGGATCGGTCGGTTTTGGCGACGGGGAGGATTTTCGAATCAACGAGTGCCCGTTGTCGGTTTTGGAAGACAAGGGCGTGCTGGAAAGCGTCCATGGCACGGTGCCGGTGTACGTGTTGAAGCGGGTGGCCGGGGAAGGGCGCGACATGCCCCGTTCCATGTATCGGCATACGGACGTCTTGGAGGACAAGGTGAAAAGCTACCTGGAGCCGGACTCGGTGGAATTGGAGATTTTGGGGTATTTGAATGACCATTTTTCCAATGTCGTCCTGGTGGTCAATTCTAATGCGGCCTTGGAGCTTGGCTGGCTTGCGGACCTTCCGAACATCACGTCGGTGATTTTGGCACCGGACGGACTGGAGGCGTTGCCGGACGTTTTAACGGGGAAGGTGAATCCTTCCGGCCGCACGGTGGACACGTTCGCCGCGAGGACCTTGCGTTCCCCGGCGGCGCAGAATTTCGGGGATTACGCGTATTATAAAGAGGACGGGACGCAGAGCAAGTACAATTATGTCAGCTACGCGGAAAACATTTACGTGGGATACAAATATTATGAAACGCGCTACGAGGACGTCGTGCTGAAACAAGGCAATGCGGGGGACTTTCATTATCAGGAGGAAGTCGTGTATCCCTTCGGGTACGGGCTTTCTTACACGACGTTTCGATGGGGCAGGCCGTCCGTCGTTTGGAATGGCGAAGAGTGCGGGGTGTCCGTCGAAGTGACGAACAGTGGGCACGTGCCGGGGAAGGACGTGGTGGAGGTCTACATACAGAGCCCTTACACGAAGTATGACCGGAAGCACGGGGTGGAGAAGGCGGCCGTCCAATTGGCCGGCTATGTGAAGACCCCGCTCTTGGCGGTGGGAGAGACGAGGAAGGTGACGGTCACGTTTGCCAAGGAGCAGTTAAAGGCTTATGACGCCGATCATGCCCGCACCTATGTCCTGGATGCGGGGGAATATTTCATCACCGTGGCGAGGAATGCCCACGACGCGGTCAATAACGTGCTGGCGGCCAAGAAAAGAAGCGTGGACGACGGGATGACGGCGGATGGCGACGCGTCCATGGCGGTCTCTTACGTTCCGGAGAACACGAAGGTGGACAAGAAAAGGTATTCGAAGGATGGTTATGGGAAGGTGGAAGTCACCAACCGGCTGGACGAGGCGAGGGGTGAAATCCGTTACTTAAGCCGCGCGGACTGGTCGGGGACGTTTCCGGGGCATGACGGGGAGCCGATGTGGGAAATCAGCACATGGGGAAATGAAATTAACGGCGTCACGGACGACGGCGTTCCCACGTCGTTTGTCTATGGAAAGACGATATCGGACGAGGACTTGGAAAAATTGGACGCGTTTGATTCGGGAAATCCGGCGGATCGGTCGGATTTTGACGATAATATCGTCTATGGAAAGGAGAACGGGCGGACCTTGGTTGAACTGCGTGGCAAGGAATACGACGACCCGTTGTGGGAAGAACTGCTTGACCAGCTGACCGAGGAGGAATATGAGCGTACCATCGGCGTTTCCGGCTACGGCATCGAGGCAATTGAATCCGTCGGGATGCCTTACTGCGTGGACGGGGATACCGCGTCCGGCTTGATTTATGGCGGAACCGGAAGGTTTTTCCCCAATTCCATGACGCTGGCGCAGACGTGGAATCCAGGGCTGGCTTACGAATATGGCGTGATGATTGGCAACGAGGCGGTACTTGGCGGACTGGCCGGGTGGTACGCGCCCTCGATGAATATTCATAGAACCCCGTATTCGGGAAGGAACGGCGAATATTATTCAGAAGACGCCTTCTTATCGGGAACCGTGGCGGCGAAAACCGTGCTGGGCGTGGCATCGAAAGGGGTTTATGCCTATATCAAGCATTTCGCGTTCAACGACCAGGAGAACCACCGCGGGGACCGCAAAGGGCAGTTCAGCATCGCCACGTGGCTCCACGAGCAGGCGGCGCGGGAGATTTACCTGCTTCCGTTTGAAATGTGCATGAAGGCGGGGGACGTTGACCTCGCGTACCTGAAGGAGACCCCGGACGGCTATGAAAACGCGGTCAAAAAGATTCGCGCCTGCCAGGCCGTCATGACCGGGTTCAACCGGGTCGGCCATACGTGGGTGGGCGGTTCTTACGCGCTGATTACGGGAATCGTTCGGAATGAATGGGATTTCAAGGGGCTGATTATCACGGACAATGCCAATACCGGCGTGTTCATGGACGGTTACCAGATGATTGAGGCGGGAGCGGACATCAAGCTGACCAATTTGCCGGAGTCGGCCCGCTTTGATTTTAACAGTCGGGACAAGGCACATTATTACTACGCACGGGAAGCCATGCACCGTCTTTTGTACACGGTGGCCAATTCCAAAGTGATGAACGGGGCGATGCCTGGCGTGACATACAAGAAAGCGAAGAGCCTGATGGACAAAATCATACTGGCGGTCAATGCCGCGTGCGGGGCGGGAATCGCCCTGGCCGTACTGTCTATGCTAATTGGGATGTTGCCAAAAAAGAAATAAGGTAATGAATTAAGAGGTATTTGCAAGTTGCTACATCGACTTAGTTTCAAGGTATTTGTAAATTGCCATGACTTTTCGCTCAGCGAAATGGAGAAATAAAGGATTGCCGTGGATGCGGTAAAATTTCACGAAAGAAGATTGTGCGAACGACTTTTGCACTGCATAGATGAGACGAAAGAACGCGTCAGCCGATGCTGGCGCGTTCTTGTTTTAAAGGCTCATCGAAGCGTTTTGTGCAACGAAGTGAGCACAACTTCTTTCGCGAAATTTTTGGTATTGATAGTGATTGTTCTTATTTCACTTTTCCAACTCCTGCATCTTCATCGCGCGCACTTTCAGCGGCAACCCGAAGAGGTTGATGAAGCCGTCCGCGTCGTGGTGGTCGTACAGTTCGCCGGTCGTGAAGCTGGCAAGCGACTCGCTGTACAAGGAATAGGGCGAGGTCTCGCCGGCCTTGATGATGTTGCCCTTGTAGAGCTTGAACTTCACTTCGCCGGTCACGTACTGCTGGGTCACGTCAACGAACGCCTGGATGGCCTCGCGCAGCGGCGTGAACCATTTTCCTTCGTACACGATTTGGGCGAACTTGTTGCCAAGGTCTTTTTTCACCTCGTAGGTGGCGCGGTCGAGTACAAGTTCTTCCAACTGTTCGTGTGCGGCCATTAAAATGGTGCCGCCCGGCGTCTCGTAAACGCCGCGGGACTTCATGCCGACCACGCGGTTTTCCACGATGTCGATGATGCCGATGCCGTGCTTGCCGCCCAGTTTATTTAACTCGGCGATGATTTCGGAAACCTTCATTTCTTTGCCGTTTAAGGACTTCGGAACGCCTGCCTCGAACGTCATGGTCACGTACTCGCCCTCGCTCGGAGCCTTCTCCGGGGACACGCCGAGTACCAGCAGGTCGTCATAGTTCGGTTCGTTGGCCGGGTCTTCCAACTCCAGTCCCTCGTGGCTGATGTGCCACAAGTTGCGGTCGCGGCTGTAGCTGTGTTTCGCGTCGAACGGAAGGTCGATGCCATGCTGGCGGCAATATTCAATCTCGTCCTCGCGGGACTGCATGGTCCACACGTCGGTCATGCGCCACGGGGCGATGATCTTGATGTCGGGAGCCAGTGCCTTGATGCCGAGCTCGAAACGAATCTGGTCGTTTCCTTTTCCCGTCGCGCCGTGGCAGATGGCGGAAGCGCCTTCCTTGCGGGCAATCTCGACCAGCCTCTTGGCGATGACCGGACGTGCCATGGAAGTTCCCAACAAGTATTTGTTTTCATATACGGCGCCCGCTTTCACGCAGGGCATGATGTACTCGTCGCAGAATTCGTCGATGATGTTTTCGATATATAATTTGGACGCGCCGGACAATTTGGCCCGTTCCTCCAGTCCGTCCAGTTCCTCGCCTTGTCCGCAATCGATGCAGCAGCAGATGACTTCGTAGTCAAAATTTTCTTTCAGCCACGGGATGATGGCCGTCGTGTCCAGACCTCCGGAATAGGCCAGGACTACTTTTTCCTTACTCATGGTAATACCTCCTGAATGTATAAAGTCATACTTTGCGAAAGCCGCGCACCTTGCCGCGCGACGTTTAAAATGGCAGGGCGGGATGAAACCACGCGCACCTCGCCGAACCAAGGATTACTATACACCATTTTGCATATTTATGCAAGAGAAAAACAACGATATTTCAGTCCCGTGGTTATGATTCGTTACAATTCACGGCCTAACCGGCCGTGGATTGTAACGGCATCCCTCCATGAAAAGCAACATTACGCGAGTAGGATTTCCCGTGCGGTTTCCGTCGGCAGGCGGTTTTGCACGTCGCCCGTGGGCAGGGGCGGGGCGAGCATGGGTTGCCACTTTCCCTCCTTGCGGTAGGCGGACGCGCTCATCCCGAACTGTTTCTCGAACATCTGGTTCAAATAGCGGCTGCTGGAAAAGCCGGATTCGATGCAAATGTCCAAGATGTTTAGCGAGGTCTTGCGAATCAGCCGCAGCGCGTGTTCGAAACGCAGGTGGTTTATGTAGTCCTGGAAGGAAACGCCCAGCGTGCTCTTGATAAAGTGGGAGGCGTGAAAGGTGGAGATGTTTTCCAGCCTGGCGATGTCGTCCAAGGTAATTCGTTCGGTATAATGCTCCGCGATGTAGTCCGTGATGCGGTTTAAACGTAGCGTGCTGGCGCGCGCCAGTTCGTATTCCTTGGAGCTGATTAAAACGCCGCCCCCCGCCGTCGCCAGATGGTAGAGGCCGTCGAAGAGGAGGGAGGCACATTTTAATTCGTAGCGTGTATCTTCCGCATAATAGGTCCTGGCGCAGGAAAGCAGGTCCGCGTGGAGGCTTTGGTGAAGCGGCGTCCCGGGCGTGAGGATATTTTCGAATTGGATGCGCGACACTTCGGGACTGATGTTTTTATAAAATTCCGCATGAATCTGGAATGCCAGAATTAGGTTGCGTTTTCCGGCACTTAGGAAGGAATGGATCTGGTAACGGTTTATCACATAAATGTCATTTTTGTGTAAATCGATTCGCTCTTGTTCGAGAATCAGTTCCACGTCCCCCTCCAGGATGAGTCCGATTTCCAAGTCGGAGTGCCCGTGCGGGTTGCGGGACTTCATTTCCACGAGAAATAATTCCAAATGGTTCATGGCGCTATGGTGGACAATTTCGTATTCTTTCTGTTTTGTCATGGCGTGTTTCCTGCGTACTCCTTTTTTCGACGTTATTTCGCTCTTGTTTGGAAAAGGGTGTTTCCTTGTTCCAAATTCTTTTCCTAAAGTGTATCATTTTTTTCCTTGCATTTCAATTTTTTCCTTGCATTTCAATGGAAAGTCACAAGCTTGGCATGGGAAAATCGCAACATTGTCATTTTTTGTGCGTGGAAACCTGGTATAACTTTAAAGGAACACACAACACGCATTTGAGCACATAAGCATCCAAAAGACGGATGTCAAGTGCCGGGTAACTCCGCTTGGCTAGGCTCGAAAAGACCTCGCCAAGATGCGCGGAGTCCATTCGCACATAAGCATCCAAAAGACGGATGTCAAGTGCTCATAGGAGGAGGAACAGACATGACAAAATTTAAGTTTTCTGTAGGGCCATGGAACGTGAATACCGGGGAGGACGCTTACGGCCCGGCCACGAGGGAGCCGATTTCGAATGAGGAGAAGTATAAGAGATTTGCCGAACTGGGATTTTCGGCGGTGCAGTTCCATGATGACGACGCGGTGCCGAACATCAACGATTATACGGAAGAGGAAATCAAGGAAAAGGCGCGGGAATTGAAAAAGACGCTGGACAAGTACGGGCTGGCGGCCGAGTTCGTGGCACCGAGGCTTTGGATGGATTCCCACACGCACGATGGCGGTTTCATGAGCACGTCCGAGGAGGATCGGGAATATGCGATGTGGAGGGCATATCGTTCGATTGATATTGCAAATGAGCTGGGATGTGATATGATAGTGTTATGGCTGGCACGCGAGGGAACGCTTTGCGCGGAGAGCAAGTCCCCGGTATGGGCGACGAAGATGCTGATTGAGGCCATCAACAAGATGCTCGCGTATGACCCGAAGATTCGCGTCTGCATCGAGCCGAAGCCGAACGAGCCGATTGACCGGAGCATTTGCGGGACAATGGGACATGTCATGGCGATTTCCGCCGCGACTACCGACCCCTCCCGTGTCGGAGGCAATTTGGAAAGTGCGCATGCCGTTCTGGCGGGACTCGACCCGGCGCACGAGATTGGTTTCGCGATGGCCATGGGCAAGCTTATGACCGTGCACTTGAACGACCAGAACAGCATCCGTTACGACCAGGACAAGTCTTTTGGCGTGGAAAATCTGCGCCAGGCCTTCAACCAGGTGAAGGTATAGGTAATTGTTAAATGTTTTTATGGCAAGATTATGAGGATGACGGCTCCTTAGGTAAGAAGAAAAAACATGTTGTCGTTCAGGTGAAAGCTGGACTGACAGAAACGTCAGATTTTTGGGCGCACTTTTAGCCCGAAATTGAAATGTACCATGAAAATCGAATATCTTTTCAAGCAACTAGTGGCTTCAGGCTCCGTATGTACTCATGTTGGTTCATCCGGTGGGCCACGATTACCGTGAGCTGGCTGGCAATTCCAGCCAGGAACACGTCGGCCTTGGTCGTCGCATGGTTTCTGGTTCGCTTGCCCGCGACGCACATGTTCAGTTTGAAATGGTTGATTGCCCTTTCAATGCTGGTTCTGATTTTATAAAGGTCGTTCCACTCGGAAGAATCCCTCTGGATGCCGGGGAACATGCGGAAGTCCATGTTTTCATAGGTATAGGTGTTGAACGGCGAATTCTGGTCGCCACCAACAGCACATTATTTTATCCACCCAAACAGAAACAGCGGCGGAATCGCATCTCCAGGTCACGATTCCGCCGCCA
>CAJTDN010000016.1 GCA_910574865.1 Lachnospiraceae bacterium
ATTCGGGAGTGTAGTTTTGTGACATAATGTGTACCTCTTTCTTTGTATTTTTGATTATATCCCATTAGCCACTCCCGTTACAACTTTAGTATAGCACTTTAAGAGGACTCCGGCCGCGTTGGCCACGTAAGGCACGCCGTAGGTTCCTTCGGTCGGCACGAACTCCAGTCCCTCCAGGATGTCCAGATATGCCGGTTTCACCTTGTCAAGACCCGGATAGTCGGAAATGTCGGAGAGGATTTCGGCATCCACGAAATAGGAATAGTTGATATCGCCGCCGATACCGATAATGTCCGGATAATCTTCGCGGACGAAGCGCGTTTTTATGATTGTCATCGCGTCATTCGGCGAGTCAATCTTTAAGTAGATGTCGTCATGGGTCGCGTTGAACTCGTCTTGTAACGCGTTAAAAATCTCGACCGCCTCGGGTTTGTACTGTACCATCTCGATTACGATTTTTCCTTCGGCATCAGGATTGCCCTGGCAGCCGGGTAAAAGTAACGTGCCGAGCAGCAATGCGACCGACATGCCAAGACATAGCCATCTTTTTTTGTTTTTCATAAAGTATAGCCCCTTTCTTAATATTGTTCACGGGGCTGTGCGCTTTGCCGCACGGCCGCCGTCCAAGAAAGCGATGGATGCCATTGCTTTCTTGCTGGGTATGGACGCCTGGCATTCGTGGCACGAATGTCGGGCGTGATAAAAAGATTTCGAAATCTGTTTGTGGAAAAATTATAACATAGCAAAATGCTCGTTAAAATAACCTAATTTTACTTGTTTTATACCATTATGCAATATTTTTTGCATATAGAAAAAGTCGTGTAGCATTTGGGTATATTTTGGTGTATACTAAGTATATTCATGTAAAAACGGAGGGGCCGGGTCGGCCATGCCAAAGCTTCATGGCCAAATGGGTCGCGCGGCCATGTGAGAATATACGAGAGGGCGGGCAAAATTATGAATAATCATCTATTTTCCGTATTTCCGAGTGAAAATTTCGTGGATTTGGGCTTATACCAGTTTGGGTGGGAGCAATGTGCGCCGTCCCATTCTTACGGGCCGGCGGCCCGTAACCATTATCTGTTCCATTACGTTTTGGCGGGGACGGGAACCCTTTTCGCGACCGGGAACGGCGGGGTGACGAGGGAAATCCAGATTAAGAGCGGGCAGGGGTTCTTGCTCTATCCGGGACAGATTGCCACGTATATCGCGGACAAGGAATTTCCTTGGGAGTACACATGGGTCGAGTTTGACGGCTTGCGGGTGAAGGAGGCGATGGACTCGGCCGGATTTTCCGTGGACGCGCCGGTCTATCACGCGCAGTACAAGGATTTGCGGGAAATCATGAAAGACGAGATGCTCTATATCGCGAACCATGGGAATCAGACGGCGTTCCATTTGATTGGGCATTTGTACTTGTTCCTTGACGCGATGGTGCGTTCGTTGGGAAACATGTCCGTGGACAAGGGAAACAAGCTGCAGGATTTTTATATCAAGGAGGCGTTGTCCTACATCGAGCAGAATTTCCAGAACGATATTTCAGTGGAGGGCATTGCCGGGGTGTGCGGCATCAACCGTAGTTATTTCGGCAAGATATTCAAGCAGCGGTTGGGGAAGTCCCCGCAGGAATTTCTGCTGAATTACCGGATGATAAAGGCGACGGAACTTTTGAAGCTGACGACGCTCTCCGTCGGGGATGTCAGCAAGGCGGTCGGGTATGAGAACCAGCTGCATTTTTCCCGGGCGTTCAAAAAGATATATGGGGTGTCGCCGAGGGAGTGGCGCAACCAGAACGTGGTGCGGCGGTAGGGGGCGGCAAGTTTTCCTTAAAAAATCAAGGAATTTTAATATTAATATTTCAGATGAATGAGCCAAGGAGCTGGACATTTCTCCGTATCTGGTACGAAAATATCATCCAAAAGAGCGGAGGACGGACACGAACAAGCGGTTGTTAAGAAGGGACAAATCTGCCAGAAGCGCGTATTTTTTCTCTTCAATCTGTCGCAATGCCGCTGCCACGGTGTCCTCCAAGGTTTCTTCGTCTGCTTTGTCGCACACCTTGAATTCCAGGATGAGGCCGTCGTCCTCGTCTTTGTTCCTTGGTTCCAGCATCACGTCGTAACGGCCGAAGCCGCTTTCCCGGTTCGAGGTGACGATGTAGCGGCCTCGTAAATCAACCAATAATCCGAGAACGAAACCGTGGTAAAACCTTTCGGGGGTGCGGCGGGACGGTTTTTTTCCCGAATCAAAGTAGCTGAAAAGTTCCGCTGCCATGTCATTCATGAAAACGTTCATGGCATTGAGGTCTCCCAAAAGCATTGCTTCCACGAAGTCGTTGTAATCTTCATCCGCACGGTTGAACCATCCTTGCACCATGGCGTTAAACATCCGCAACACCTCGTAATTGGTAAGGGTCAGTTCATACATTGTTTTCTTGTCAAATTCCGACCGTTCCGGGTGTTCGTAGCCCAGCACTTTCAAATAGCCGCCGGCCAGGAGCAGGCTCCAGATTGCGGATTCCTCACCATCAAGCTGGTTGTAGACGACTTGTTCGTCAATCGGTGTCTTGATGGTTCCTCCTTGTAACAATGTCTCAAATTTTCCTTTGATTTGACGGCTGCCCTCACGTAACAATTTCCCTACCAGGCTGTTGGAGCTTGTGTTGGCCCAATAGGTGTCATATTTGCCCGTATCCAAGAAATTCACGATGGACCATGGGTTATAAATGTCAGAATGCGTTCCAAAAATAAAGCCGTCGTACCACCGTTTTACTTCTTCTTTTTCCGAAGCCATGTCGTTTTCCTCAAGCGCGGCAAACACCTCTTCCTCCGTAAAACCGAATGAGGTCGCGTAACTGTCCGAGGTGGTCGTCACCACCTTGAGGTTATTCAGACCGGAAAAGATGGACTCCTTGCTGACCCGCGTGATGCCGGTCATGATGGCGCGCTCCAGCCACGGGTTGGTCTTGAAGGCGGCGTTGAACATGCTTTTGGTAAATGCCGCCAGTTCCTGCCAGTAACCGTTCACGTAGGCCTCCTGCATGGGCGTGTCATACTCATCCAAAAGGATGATGACTTTCCTGCCATAGTAACGGTATAAATAGTTGGAAAGATAATGGAGGGCCATCGTCGCGTCCGTATCGTCCATGTTTACCGTTATGCGTTTGAAAAAGTCAAGATCTTCTTTTTCCATGGAATCGTCTTTTAAAAGGAACGTGTATTTCGTGTATAATTTGGCAATCATCTGACAAATCTTTTTACGTGTATTGGCGTAATTTGTTTCTTTTATGTTGGCAAAGGATAGGCTGATGACCGGGTACGTCCCTTGCAATTTTTGGTAATCCTCGTCCTCCCAGATGGCGAGCCCCTGGAACAAGTCGCCCCGTTTTGCATAATCCATGGAGAAAAACTGTTCCACCATGCTCATGGTCAAGGTCTTGCCGAAACGGCGCGGGCGCGTAATCAGCGTGACGGTATCGCCGTTGTCCCACCATTCTTTAATAAAGGACGTTTTGTCAATATAAAAATAATTTCTTTCTATTAAGGTGCTAAAATCCTGCACTCCAATCGCGACTGTTTTTCCCATAGTGTCCTCCTTGTAGGGATGGATTGTTTATTTCCGCGAGCAACGAGCCAAAGTCATGCCCCAGGGCACATTCTCTTGCCGCAAGCGGCAATTCACCTTGTGCTTGCATGACCTTGGCGACTGCTGCGGGGTATTCCACTGCGGCTTTTCTGACTTACAGTATATCAAGAAACAAGAAGTTTGACAATGTTTTTCATGCGGGAATCGGCAGCCGGGTGATGCATCGGCCAGGCTTATGTGCATCCTCCGTGCTAATCACCATGTTGATTGGCACGGGGCTGAACAGTAACGTATGGTAAAATATTTCCATAGGAAGAAATTTTTTACCAAGGAGGAAGCGATTATGGAAAAAAGACAAGTGTATGGCTATGTCCGTGTGTCGGGGCGCGATCAGAACGAGGCGCGCCAGATGGCGGCGTTGTCAGAATACGAGATCCCGACGGATCGGATTTTTACGGACAAGCAGAGCGGGAAAAATTTTGAACGTCCGGCGTATCAGGAATTGATTAAAAAACTGAGGTCGGGGGATTTGATGGTCGTGCATAGCATTGACCGGCTGGGGCGAAATTATGAGGAAATCCTGCAGCAGTGGCGGATTATCACGAAAGAAATTCATGCCGACATCCGGGTTTTAGACATGCCGTTACTGGACACGAGCGTCCGCCATGACCTGACGGGTACGCTGATTGCGGACATCGTGCTCCAGCTTTTGTCCTATGTGGCGGAAAATGAGCGGGAGAATATCAGGAAACGGCAGGAGGAAGGAATCCGGGAGGCAAAGGCACGGGGAGTTAAGTTCGGGCGCAGGCCAATGGAGTGGACGGAGGCATTTGAAAGGCAGGCGGAAATGTGGAGGAAAGGGGAAATTTCAGGAAGGGGCGCGGCCAGGAACCTGGGAATTTCCCATCAGACATTCATGCGGAAAATGAAAACCATGTCCGTTTACCAAGCGGAGGGAATGTAGTACTAGAGGGGCGATACGCAAGCCTCATGGGGAAAATGAATGCCGGGAATACGGCGCACAAAGCGCACGAGATGAATGAAATAAAAAACGGTCCAAAAAGTATACTTTTTGAACCGCGCCAATCATTTCCATTTTTTAATGTTTTCTAGCTTACAAATCATATTATCGGCAAAAATCCTTTGAAATTAAGTCGTTATTGCAAAAAAAATTTACTGGTTCTTAAAGTATACTTTGCGGACCATTGACAAGCAAAATATGAGGAAATAGGGAGGTTTCTAATATGCTTTCATTACAGATGAAGTCAGGGGATTATGTCACCATAGGGAATCAGGTGATTGTACAAGTGTTTAAGGAGTCGGGGCCGCAGTTTCGTGTTTCCATCAAAGCGCCGAAGGAGGTTCCCATTGTGCGTGGAAAGGTACTGGAGCGGGATGGCGAGCAGCGGCCGGAGGGGTTGTTGGATCAGAAACCGAAACGTTCCCCATCGGATAAGAAGCATTATGCGCAGTACCTGCAAAAGGTGGAAAAGAGGCAGGAAACTTACCGAAGCGGGCAGGAGATTTGCGCGGGGATTTTGCATCAGTTGGGCGAGATACTGGATAACCCGGAGCACAAATTGAAGCGGCTGGAACTGGAACTTATGCGGACGCAGATGCGGGAACTGGCCGATATCTGGGAAAGCCTGAACGAAGGAATCATGAATAACGGGATTGTGAGTGGCAAAGTCGTGAATGGCGGAGCCGGTGAAAGAGCCGCGCAGAGAAAGAACGCGTAACATGCAAATGGAGCGGAGAGCGGCTAAAAGGACATGGAGGTTTCAGACGGAAAGGGGCAATAAGGGCACGATATGGAAGGTGCCGGCATTAAAGGAAGATACTTAAAGTATGTGGGTTTCACCCGGTATCGCGAGCCGGTTGAAATAAATTTGCGTCAGATGGTTAGGACATGAAGTGCCATGGCGGTCAAAACCAGGGGCGTGGGAAACAAAGTGCCAAGCAGGAAGCGGAAGCACTCTAAACACAAATTCAAGGAGGTAGAATCATGAGAATTCAACACAATATTGCGGCATTAAACTCTTATAGGAACTTATCAAACAATAACAGCGCGGTTTCCAAGAACCTGGAGAAACTGTCCTCCGGTTACAGAATCAATCGTGCGGGCGATGACGCTGCCGGATTGGCCATTTCTGAGAAAATGCGTGCGCAGATTACCGGTTTGAAGACGGCTCAGAAGAACGCAAACGACGGTATTTCTCTCGTGCAGACGGCAGAAGGCGCGTTGACGGAAGTTCACTCCATGCTGAATCGTATGGTGGAATTGGCTGACCAGTCCGCAAATGGAACCTATCAGGACGAAGTGGACCGTGAGAACCTGCAGAAAGAAGTGAAGTCTCTGCAGGAGGAAATTAACCGTATCGCGGACAGCACGAACTTCAACGGAATCAACCTGTTGGACGGTTCCTTGTCTTCCACGGGCGGAGCGACCAAGGTGACGATTAATGGCGTGCCGAGCAACAAGTCGGAAGGCGCAAAAGGCGTGTTTAAAAATCAAACGCCATTGAATGCAAATAATGAGGTGTTTGAAGAGGGCGACAAATTGGATTTCACAGTTGCCTTAAAGGACGGAACATCGCATACAATTACCTTGAAAGCGGTGAAAGATGCGGATAACAAGGTTTGGTTGGAAGGAAACAGTGGACAGAGGTATAAGATTGCTAACGCCACGACTGGAGCAACTATAAAGGAAATTGATAATGCAATCTTGACGGAGCTGACTAAGACGAATGTGGCGAAAGAGTATAATATCACGTCCGATGATGCTGGAACATTCACATTCACGGCTATTGACGAGGGAACGATGACACCGGAGATTAAAGCGGTGGATGCGGATTGGACGATTGGAGCGACAAGAAGTAATGTACAGATGGGTGTTACCATTACGACCGCGCCGATGGACACTGGTCGTGAAATCAAAGCCGATGATTTGACGTTGTACAATGGTGAAAACTATGAAGACGCTGTGTTTACCATCAACGGGCATAAATTTGTGGTTGCGACCGGTGGTTTGGCTGGCGTTGGCTTGGGCGCCAGCGGCACGGATATGAATGCGGCTGCAGGACTGGGGTCAGATGTTACGATTTTGGTTGCCGACAAAGATGGAAACAAGGGCTTGACATCAGCCGATGCGAACTTTAAGCAAAATATTGCCAAGATAGCCGAGATTACCGGGCTGAAGGTAACGGATGCGATTACGGAAGCAGGAGGAAACAAGGGACCGTCTGCGGGACAAGGTATCCGTATCAGCAGGAATCCAGACAACAACGGCGGTGGTCTGGAATTACAGATTGGCGACACGTCCGATTCGTTCAACAAGATGCGCGTGTCCGTAAGCGACATGCACACGAAGGCGATGGGAATCAGTGATGTCGACATCAGTACCCAGCAGGGAGCGTCTGACGCGGTTGCCAGAATCAAGGATGCCATCAACTATGTATCCTCCGCCCGTGGTGATTTGGGAGCACTTCAGAACCGTCTGGAGCACACGATTAACAACCTGAGCGTGACGGCGGAGAACATGACCGCTGCCGAGAGCCGGATTCGTGACGTGGATATGGCCGAGGAAATGATGGCTTACACGAAGAACAACATCCTTGTGCAGGCGGCTCAGGCCATGCTGGCACAGGCAAATCAGATTCCTCAGGGCGTATTGCAGCTTCTTCAGTAAGTGAATGCTACGTTCTGGTCACATGGAAATATGCCGCTTTGCGGCTGTGGCTGGCGCAATACTCACGGCAGATAAAATCTGTCGTGAGTATAAACATAAACAAAAGCCGAGACAGATATGTCCGCCTCGGCTTTTGTTTATGCTTATGCTTAAGCGCAAGGATGGAATATCGTTGGGAAAGGCGGATGTATGTGGTATGGCAAAAAAGAAATTGGTTCGGCCGTTGTTGTCGATAGGGATTATCTTTAAAAATGAGATTCGGTGTTTGGAGCGTTGCCTTGCCTCGCTTGCTCCTTTGCGGGAAAAAGTTCCTTGTGAGTTAATCATGGCGGATACCGGTTCAGATGACGGAAGCCGGGAGGTTGCCGCCCGTTATGCGGATGTTTTATTTGATTTCCCATGGATGAATGATTTTGCGGCGGCAAGGAACGCAGTGCTGGAAAAGGCAATAGGAAAATGGTATTTAAGCATAGACGCGGACGAGTGGCTGGATAAGGACGTGTCGGAATTGGCCGGTTTCTTTTATACATCTTATGCGGAAAGCGCGGAAATCTGTTCGCTGACCGTTCGTAATTATTACCTTTCGGATTCGGATTCGGAGTATGCGGACATCCAGGGGCTTCGGCTGGTACGGCGCATGCCCTGGACACGTTTTGAGGGAAGTATTCATGAAAGGTTGGAATTGCCAGAGGGACGTGGATGGCACATTACGGTTCTCAGTAAAACAGTGCTGCACCATGACGGATACGTGTGCATGAATGAAGGACGCGGGGAAGATAAGGTAGAACGAAACCTGACGCTTTTGAGAAACGAATTGGAGA
The DNA here is from genome assembly GCA_910574865.1 of Lachnospiraceae bacterium. Lineage (GTDB taxonomy): Bacteria > Bacillota > Clostridia > Lachnospirales > Lachnospiraceae > Schaedlerella. The sequence goes on from CAJTDN010000016.1 coordinate 8,095, forward strand.
AAAAACCGAAGGATTTGACGCTCTTGCTCCAATACATAGAGAGTGGCAAGAGCGCGCCGGATTATCAGGATATGTTGGAGAAAGCGGTAAGACTGGTAAAACAAAAGAACCGCCAGTGGAATTACGAAGGCCCGGTGATTTTTCGCCATGCCGTGATGGACGCATACAATCATAATCTTTCCAAATTGGACGAGAGGATTGCGTGCTCGCGCGAGTGGTTTCCAGATTCGTTTTTTACGCGTATTGACGTGGAATACCTTGCCTTTGGAGACAGTTGGCAGAAAAGCGATTATGTGGAATGCATAGTGAGGGGAGAACGTTACCTCCAGGCAATCGAGGATTATCGCGGCAATCGGGGAGAGAGGGTTACGCTGATGAGCAGCGCCTTGATGTTTTCGTCCGTCCATGACGAGCAGCAGGTGCGGGTTTACATGTCGCAGGCCTTGGCCGAAGAAGGCGAACATTTAAAAGCGTTGAAAGTCCTGGAAGGCATTGGGGGACAATTAACGGATCAGACGCATGTGGGACATTTGCGTTTCGCGTTGTCACGGATACAGTCGGAGGGCGGGTGCGATACCTCGCCTGTAGTAAGACAGGTTTTTGAAAGTTGTAATTCGGACAAGACGTCGACATCGAGGGCGGGTTCTTCGCCAGGGGTGGTTACGGATTCTGGTTCTGAACAAGAAAGTATGGGTGAAAAAAGCCGGGGCGAACAATTTTGGAATGCATTCGAGCGGGAAAGTATTCAGATGTTTACAAAAAAATATCGCGAAAAAGAGCGGGAATCAGAAAAGTATTGCCGACCGGCGTATACCTTGTTCCTTCCGCTTGCGGACGCGTGTGACCTGGGACGTGCCGCCGCGTTACTTGAAACGAAAGATTTGGGCGAAATAGAGAGGCTCACTTCCAAGATAAAGGATTGGGCAAGGTTTCCGGCGGATGTCTTGTTCCATGCGCTGACATGTGGATTGGGATTTCCGGTTGAGGATTTGTCTTTGAATTCGGAGAAAATGGACAAGATGGTTGAAACGCTCATTGCCGGGCATGACAACATGGAACTGGCCAAACTTGCGAAAGGAGTGCTGCAAGGAAACCAATCGGGTATTTCAAGGAAGTATCAGCAGATTGTGTGGGGGCAGCGGTTTGCCTTTGCCATATTGAACGCGTTTGACTGGAAGGGAGATGGCGACGGCCTGGCGGTCGTGCGTTATTTTGCACGGGCGGAAAAAGAATTTCTGGAAACAGTATATAGCGTGGAGGCAATGAAAGAAGAAAATTTCATGCTTTTACAAAGCGAACATCGTTTTGGCCGCCGTTGCGCGGATGCGTTTGAAACGTTGGACGCGGGTGATTTTACGGGATATGTAAAAAAACTTCGACAAGCCCTCGGCGACAGCCCGGAAACGAGGTACGTGGCGGAATATTTGTTGAACCATACCCCGCAGCTTCAAGAAGTTCAAAGACGGCGGCGAGAAAACGCATCGCCGGAACTTCTGGCGCTTGCCCGGCAGGTAAAGGCGGTTTTGGAGAATTACGCGCCAGACGACCCGGCGGTGGCGGCGTTGAAAGAAAGCGGGGCGTATCAAAAGGTGGCGTGGCTAATGGAAGAGGACTAGAAAGAGAAGGTGAAAGATGCCGAAGATAACACTTTATACGCAGGTTCATAATGCGGGAGAATATTTAGAACCTTGTATTTCCAGCGTCCTTGCACAAACATTTTCCGATTTTGAGTACATTATTGTGGATAATGCATCCACGGATGGGTCACGGGAACTTTTGGAACATTTCGCGGCAGTGGATTCCCGTATCAGACTCATTAAAAACTCGGAAAATCAGATGAGAATCAGAGTCGGAATATTGAAAGAATATGCAAAAGGGGATTTTTACGCGGTGCTTGACCATGATGATTGGCTAGAACCGAAATTTTTTGAGCGGCTGCTTGCCTTTGCGGAAGAAAATAATTTGGACATTGGATGTGCCGGGACTTGCATGCATGACATGACGACCGGGGGAGTGGGATATCGAAGTACGCCGCGCCCCTTTGTATTGCCCAGAACAAAGTTTGCGGAAGGTTATCCTTATTACCACACTTTTTTGCGCACAAATTGGGGGAAAGTAATCCGTACCAGATTACTTTTTGACATGGACGGATCAAAAATTCCACCCCTTTCTTATGGGGGGGATACGCTTCAACTGTTCCATATACTTAGAAAGGCGGAGCGTATTGGCGTGGATAGTGCGGTGCTGCATCATTATCGCATCCATCCTGAATCACAATCCTACCAATATTCACCAAAGCGTTTTGACGCGGACGTTTGTCTTTATGAGGACGCGGTGGACTTCCTTGCGGGATTTGGTTCGGTTAGTTGTGAGAACCTTCTGTTTATACGGCGTGTCTATGCGAATGCGTTGGTGGACACTTCCGGGGTGATTGAGAAATCTTCTCTTGAACCAGAGGGAAAACTGCGGGAATATAGAAGGATTTTGGAACATCCCATTACGCGAAGCGCCTATGCGCAGCCGCATGAGGAAATACGAAACAGTGGTCGAATACTTTTAAACCGGGTCGTGCGGGCGGGGCGGCAGCTTGAAAATGGTAATGCGGAATTAGCTGTCATTATACGGAACATGGCACCGAATTGCTGCAGTGGAATGACGGAGGAAGATATCGCCTTTTTGGCAAGGGAGCCGAGAATGTCGGAGGCATTATGGAATGATGACCGAACGGCGTTGGCAGACATGCTGCTCGTGCTTGTGAAAGAAAGAGTATATGACACTCGGCCTGACTTGTGCAAGATTTTGCATGACATTTTGCCCGAAGATTCTCTTTTGCATATGGTAAAAGACATACATTTCTTAAAAAGACATTCAGAACTTTGTCGGCAGATTCTGTGGGGAAAGCGGGCAGAAGCGTTGGATGAGATGACGGGCCGCCTTTTATATGGGCGGAAACGGCACATGGAAGAATTGTATCTTCAATTGTACCTTTCCCTGGCGGCGCTGGAAGGGCAGGAGACGGCGTTTGTCTTTGGGAAGATACGTCTGGCAGAGTGGAATCTGCGCGCGGGACGTTTGGATGATTGCCGGGAATTGCTGGACGAGTTGGAAGAAATGGGGGTCGGGGAGCATGGGGAAGTTATAGGTTTGCGTGAAAAGCTGAAAGCGAAGGAGGTTCGGCAGAAGTGCGGGAAAAAATATTTGTAACGCGCCCCTCCATGCCGGCGTTTGAAGAATATATCGAGGCCATCAAGCCTTTGTGGGACACGCGCTGGCTTACGAACATGGGCGTCTGTCACGGGCAGTTGGAGGCGCGGCTTAAGGAATACCTTGGAACGCCCGAAGTTTCCTTGATGGTAAATGGGCACATGGCTCTGGAACTGGCAATCCAGATGATGGGGTTTCCGGCGGGGGCGGAAATCATTACCACGCCGTTTACGTTTATTTCTACGACGCACGCCATCGTCCGCAATCTGCTTTCGCCGGTATTTTGTGACGTGAAGCCGGAGAACGGGACGATAGACGAGAAAAAAATTGAAGAACTTATTACAAAAAAGACGGTGGCAATCCTGCCGGTACATATTTATGGAAATGTTTGTCAGGTCGAGGAAATACAGAGGATTGCGGACGAGCATGGCTTGAAAGTGATTTACGACGCGGCGCATGCCTTTGGCGTTCGCTACAAAGGGAAAGGAATCGCAAGCTATGGCGACGCGTCCATGTTCAGCTTTCACGCCACGAAGGTCTTCAATACAATAGAGGGCGGCGCGGTGGCGTTTTCAAACCCGGAATACGCGCAGAAGCTTTACAATCTCAAAAATTTCGGGATTCGGGGCGAGGAAATTGTGACAGAGGTGGGCGCGAACGCGAAAATGAACGAGTTTTGCGCCGTGATGGGGCTGTGTAATTTGAACCATATAGAGGAGGCCATAAAGAATCGAAAAGAAAGATATGAATTTTATAGGCGTGAACTTTCGAAGGTAAAGGGAATCCGTTTGTTTAAAGAAAATGAGGACACGGAAAGGAATTATGGGTATTTCCCGATACTGGTGGAAGACGGGTACGGGAAAACGAGGGATGAATTGTATTGTCAGCTTAGGGAGAGAAACATTTATGCCAGAAAATATTTTTATCCGCTGACTGCGGACCAGGCGTGTTTCGGGAAAAGCTATGCCGACGTGGAACTTATGCACGCAAGGGATTTGGCAGGGCGAGTTTTGACACTTCCGCTATACGAGGGGCTTTACATGGAGAAGGCGGAGGAGATTGTTACGCTGATAAGTGAGTTTCCTCAAAAGGATAAATAAGGGAGAAAGATAATTTAAACATGGAGAAACGAAGGAAAATATTGGTTTTTTCAGGATATAATCAAAGAGCAATTATTGCATTTTTAAGAACTTTGGAATGTAATCATATTTCAAGTTATTTGATTGTCGCCTTATCTGAAAAAGATGATATTTTAAAAACGAAATATGCAGGCAAAGTGGCGTTTATTAGAAAATCGTTAAAATTAGATATCAAAATATTCGAGGAAATAATAATGAGTATTCGAAATGAAAACGAATATTTTTTTGTGATTCCAAGCAGTGAATATTTTAATAGATTTTTATTACGTGAAAGAAAAAATATAGAAAATCTGGGCTGTGAAATCCCCTTGGTGAATAAAGATACATATGAAGCTGTTTCAGATAAAGAGTCTTTCAATAAACTTTGTGAGAATCATGGCATTCGTGTTCCGGATAAATTTATGTTTCCTGAAAAATTTTCAGCGCCGTTTGTGGCAAAACCAAAGAGATATTTTTCAATGGATGGAAAAATTTACTCGCCTATTCTTGTTAGAAATGAAAATGATTATAAAAAATTAAAAACAGAGTATCCGCTGAATAATTTTTTCTATGAGAAATTTGTAAGCGGACAAAATTTTTATTTGCTCTACTATTTTGGGAAAAAGGGAAGCGTGTATACGTTTTCACAAGAAAATCTTGCTCAGCAGGCATATGGTAAATCAATGGTTGCGGCAAGGACGTCAGATATTCATAAAACTGATGTCGGGAAAAAGTTTGAAATATTGTTTCGAGAGTTGGATTTTTACGGCCTTGTAATGGTGGAATTACGGAAAGATAAGGAATGTTATTATGTGATAGAGGCAAATCCAAGATTGTGGGGACCTTCTCAGCTTTTTGTAGATGCTGGATGTAATTTTTTTGAGGCTTTTTTGGCAGATTACGGTTTGTTGGAAAAGCATGTAGGATTTTGTGAAAATGAAGCCTTTTATTTTTGGAATGGCGGGGTTTATGAAACATGGGGAAATGACGAACAAATTCAATATTTTAATCATGGAAAAGAAAGTTTATTTGAAAAGTATGACGAATGGGTCAGACATGATATATATCGGCGAACTGATACAAGGGAACTGTTCATGGCAGGGAAATAATTATTGTACAAAACAAAAAAGTGAGGGCAATGATATGGAAAAGAATAAAGGAGTCGTTGTCTCGGTAGGGGCGGGGACTTTACAATATGATTTTATTGAACGATTGAAAAATCGTGGATATGTGGTGGCGGCGTTTGGAAAAGGTAAAAACTCAAAAGAAGCAATTAGACTGTGTGATTTTTTTAAAGAGATTGATACGGCGGATGCTGACGGGGCAATCAACTGGCTGGATGGTTTAAATATGTCGATAACCGCAATTGGGTCTTATGCGGGAGGCGTTGCCATAAGAACACTGCAGATTCTTGCAAATTACTATAATTTGATTACGGCAATTCCCGAACAATTGATTATAGGGATGAATAAAGCAGAACAGCAGAGGATGTATGTAAAATACGGTCTGTCTGACATATTGACATATTCATGCGATGAAATAACGCGGGATTCGAATTTGCTGCATGCAGAGGAAAACTATATAATAAAGCCGGCAATTGGGAGGGGGAGTAATGGCGTTGAGATTGTAACTGGAAAAGAAATTATAAAAAAATTAGGGGATAAGCAATTAGGGTCGGGAGACATTATACAGACCATGATGTGTGGTACGGAATATAGAATGCTGCTAATGGTACAAGGCGGAAAAATAAAATTACTCGCGCCGGTTCGTCGAACCTCGTTTAAGAAAACTTTTTTCCTGGGACGTCTGGAAGTGTCTTTTTCAGATTATGACAGGCTCAGAGAACATGCGCAAAAACTCATAGAGAAACTTCAAATAAGAAATACAATTATAAAGTATGATGTTATAGTAGATGATGAGACAATAAATCTTATAGAAATGGATATTGGCGTTGGCGGCGGTGTGTATTTTAAGAAATATATTTCCAAGGTTTTAAATACGGATTTAATGGAGAAATATATTGATTTAATATGTGATAGAGAAATCCCGGAAATGAAGTTTGAAAAAAAGAATCTGGTAATGGATTATGTGTATAATGAAAGTTGCTTTCCAGTAGAATATGATTTGTTGAATTGTAAAAAGAAAATTGAAAAAATATGTGGGAAATCCGTATTGATTCCAAACGAGTTGCACCCGGAAAAAAAGGGAGGGTTTTATTCTAATGCGGACTTTATTTTTACAGTTATTTATGATAGAAACGGGAGTGAACCAGATAAGTTGAACGATTATGTGAATTATAATTTGCTAAGAAAGTGTTAATGTACAAAAAGTGGAAAGGAAACGGACATGAAAAAAACTCAACTGATAGAAAAGGAACGGAAGTATTTACTAAAATCAGTTACAAAGAAAGAAAACTGGGAAAAGGAATTTATTATTTATCAATGGTTTGAAAAAGTGAACGGACTAGAAAGTACTAAATTAAAACTTATTTTTGATTTGATAAATCTTAAGCAAAGCATTGTCAGGGTAACAAAAACAAGAATAGATGATATTACTTGTCATAAAGAAGTGGAATATTTAAATATAAAAGATATAGATTTTGAACAATGTATGGGCGTCGGGTTTGTTGCAAAGAGAAGAGCGATTTTAAACAAAGTATTTTTAGATCGTTTTTATAGGTCTAATAAAACATGTGAATATTTATTAGAAATAGAGGATGACGTTGAAATTGCAAACTTAAGAAAACTAGGAGTGGAAATCGATAAGGAGGTTTCAAAGAAGCCAGAGTACCTAAATGCAAATATGTGTACCCCTTTTCAAAATGAAGATTATCGAATTCTTTGCTTCTTACTGCAAACAATATGTAACTTTTAAAGAAATTTTCTGTTGTACGGTTGTGCCAAAGGGCGTCCAACCGTACAACGGAAAATTTTTTTGATTAAGCATAAATCTATAAGTGGCGAAGCGGGTTGGGGTTTGTCAAGTAAAGTGTGTAAATTTTTTTGATTTTTTTAGGGTTGCGAATATCCGCTGTATTATGCCTTGCCGCCTATCAATACCTTGTTTCCCTCGAATGCAAATCCGTAGCAGCGGATGCGCTCTTCGGGGACTCCCCGTTTCATCAATTCTGCCGCGTATCTTTTCTCTTCAATCTGTTGCAATGCCGCCGCCACGGTGTTTTCCAACGTTTCTTCCTTCGTCTTGTCGTGCACCTTGAATTCCAGGATGAGGCCGTCGTCTTCGTCTTTGTTCCTTGGTTCCAGCATCACGTCGTAACGTCCGAAGCCGCTTTCCCGGTTCGAGGTGACGATGTAGCGGCTTCGTAAATCAACCAATAATCCGAGGACGAAACCATGATAAAAACGTTCCGGGGTGCGGCGGGACGGTTTCTTTCCCGAGTCAAAGTAGCTGAAGAGTTCCGATGCCATGTCATTCATGAAAACGTTCATGGCATCGAGGTCACCTTGTAACATCGCCTCCACGAAGTCGTTGTAATCTTCGTCCGCGCGGTTGAACCATCCTTGCACCATGGCGTTAAACATCCGCAGCACCTCGTAATTGGTAAGGGTCAGTTCGTACATCGTCTTTTGGTCAAATTCCAACCGCTCCGGGCGTTCATAGCTTAACACTTTCAAATAGCCGCTGGCCAGAAGCAGGCTCCAAATCGCGGACTCGTTGTCATCAAGCTGGTTATAAATGATTTGTTCGTCAATCGGTGTCCTGATAATTCCGCCTTGCAGCAACATCTCAAATTTCTCTTTGATTTTGCGGTTTCCTTCACGCAGCAATTTTCCTACCAGAGCGTTGGCGCTGGTGTTGGCCCAATAAGTGCCGTATTTTCCTTTTTTCAAAAAATTCAGGATGGACCACGGGTTGTAAATGTCAGAATGCGTTCCAAAAATAAAGCCGTCGTACCACTGTTTTACTTCTTCTTTTTCCGAAGCCATGCCATTTTCCTCAAGCGCGGCAAACACCTCTTCCTCCGTGAAGCCGAAGGCGGTGGCGTAACTGTCCGAGGTGGTTGTCACCACTTCGAGGTTGTTTAAATCGGAAAAGATGGACTCCCTGCTGACCCGCGTGATGCCGGTCATGATGGCGCGCTCCAGCCATGGGTTAGTCTTGAAGGCGGAGTTGAACATGCTCCTGGTAAATGCCACCAGCTCCTGCCAGTAACCGTTCACGTAGGCCTCCTGCATGGGCGTGTCATACTCGTCCAAAAGGATGATGACTTTCTTGCCATAGTAACGGTATAAATAGTTGGAAAGATAATGGAGGGCCATCGTCGCGTCCGTATCGTCCATGTTTACCGTTACGCGTTTGAAAAAGTCAAGATCTTCTTTTTCCATGGAATCGTCTTTTAAAAGGAACGTGTATTTCGTGTATAATTTGGCAATCATCTGACAAATCTTTTTACGTGTATTGGCGTAATTCGTTTCTTTTATGTTGGCAAAAGACAGGCTGATGACCGGGTACGTCCCTTGCAATTTTTGGTAATCCTCGTCCTCCCAGATGGCGAGCCCTTGGAACAAGTCGTCCCGTCTTGCGTAGTCCACGGAGAAAAATTGCTCCACCATGCTCATGGTCAGGGTCTTGCCGAAACGGCGCGGGCGGGTAATCAGCGTGACGGTATCGCCGTTGTCCCACCATTCTTTAATAAAGGACGTTTTGTCAATATAAAAATAATTTCGTTCTATTAAGGTGCTAAAATCCTGCACTCCAATCGCGATTGTTTTTTTCATGATGACCTCCGTGGCGGTATTGTCCATGGGAACCCCACATGAACATATTCCATGCCGTTCTGGCTTATAACAGATGTGGAATGACTCTCCCCGACATCCATAGTATATCAAGAAACAAGAAGTTTGACAATGCTTTTCATACGGGAATTGGCAGCCGGGTGTATGGTAGGTTACAATTCACGGCCTAACCGCACAGCCCCGTGAACAGTAACTATGGTAGTCCAACATCAAAGAATATTACAAAGGGGGTTGAAAAAAATAGTCAATGCGGTATGATAGAGGCAAGAATTGACCGACCCGGTCAATGAATGCGGGAGGCATGGGAATGGGAGAAAAATTTGAAGGGTTATCAAAGGAGAAGCGGCAGAGGATTATCAACGCGGGATTCGAGGTGTTTTCACAGAACGACTACCGGCGTGCCTCGACCGACGTAATCGCGGCCAGGGCGGGGATTTCCAAAGGGCTTTTGTTTTACTATTTTCGCAATAAGAAATCTTTGTACCTGTATCTTTTTGACTATTTAAAAAAAATGTTGATTAAGCTGGTGGTTGACAAGAAGTTCATGGAGATTACGGATTTTTTCGAACTTTTGGAATATTCCACCCAAAAGAAAATGGAAATCTGGCAAAAGCACCCGTATTTGCTGGATTTCGCGATGCGGACATATTTTTCGGAAAAAGAGGAGGTGTCCCCCTTTTTAAAGAAAACGTACAAGGAGCTGGAAGAGGTGTTGTACCGGCAGTGCTTTTCCCATGTGGACACGTACAAGTTCCGGGAAGGATGCGACCCGTTCCATGTACTGAAGCTGCTCGTGTGGATGTCGGACGGGTATCTGCGCGAGGTGAACATGTGGGGAAACGGGTGGGACATGGAAGAGATAAAGAAAGAATATGACGGCTGGATTCGCATGCTGCGGCGGGAGGCATACAAGGAATTATATTGGAGGGAGGAAGACAAATGGGTGTGATGGAAGTAACGGGCGTGACGAAGGATTATGGCCTGGGACGGGGCGTGTTTGACTTGAGTTTTAGCGTGGACGAGGGAGAAGTCCTTGGCTTTCTGGGGCCGAACGGGGCGGGCAAGACGACGACCATCCGGCAGTTGATGGGGTTTATCCGTCCGGACAAGGGAAGCTTACAAATCCGGGGGAAGGACTGTTTCAGGGAGCGGGATGAAATCCAGCGGTCGCTGGGGTACCTTCCCGGCGAAATCGCGTTTATCAATTCCATGAAGGGGATGGAGTTTATCCGGTTTGTGGCGCGGATGAAAGAGATGGAAGGCCTGGGACGGGCGAAGGAGCTGATGGAGCGTCTGGAGCTTCGCGCGGACGGGAAAATCAGCCGCATGTCCAAGGGCATGAAGCAGAAAATCGGAATCGTCTGTGCCTTTATGAATGATCCGGAAATCCTCATTTTGGACGAGCCGACCAGCGGGCTGGACCCGTTGATGCAAAACCGTTTCACGGAGCTGGTTCTGGAGGAACGAAAGAGGGGGAAAACCATCCTCATGTCTTCGCACATGTTCGAGGAAGTCGAGCGAACCTGCAAACGGGCGGTCATCATCAAGGCGGGCAAACTCGTGGCGGTGGAGGACGTGGAACGGTTAAGGGACGGCAGGGGAAAGAAAATCGAGGTGCGCTTTGCCGACGAGGCGCAGGCGGAAAGCTTCGCGGAAAAAATGAAAGCAGACAAGGCAAAAACGTCCGCCGTGCGCGTCGTGCCGAACGGGGGGAAGATATCCATCGTGCATGGTGCGACAAAAGGGGAGGATTTGGAAAAGGGCGGGCGGCCGCATGCGGGGCAAAGCGCCGTTGGGACGATATGGCGCAAGGGAGCGGTTGTCGGCCTGCAGGTGCATGGCAGCATGGACGCGTTTTTGAAGATGGTCAGCAAATATCATGTGCTGGACTTGCAGACGCAGAGCCAGAGCCTGGAGGAATTGTTCCTGCATTTTTATGGGGAAGATAAAGCCGGGAAGGGCGGCGGGAGCGTGGCAGCAGCCGTAGAGAACGGCGTAGAGAGCGTGGCAGCAGCCGGAAAGGACGGCGTAGAGAGCGTGGCAGCAACCGAAAAGAATGGTGTAGAGAGCGTGGCGAAAGTAGAAAATGGCGGTGCCGGGGACGCGCCGGTGGATGGAGAGGAGGAAGCGCGATGAGCGGGGTACTTTTCAAGAAAGAAATGAAATCGAATTTTTTGCTGTTCGTGATTTTTGTCGGCGTGCTTTTGATGTACGCGGCGACGATTATTTATATGTTTGACCCCGAGATGGCGGACAGCCTGCGGCAGATGACGGAGAGCATGCCGGAATTGTTCGCGGCGTTTGGCATGGCGACGGTGGGGGAAAATTTGTTGGAATTTGTGGCGAACTACCTTTACGGCATGATTTTTCTGGCGTTTCCCGCCGTGCACCTGGTCATTTTAGGAAAGCGGCTGGTTGCCGGGTACGTGGACGACGGTTCCATGGCCTATCTTCTGGCCACGCCGAAAAAGCGCGCCCGGATTGCGTGGACGCAAGGTGTGGTGATGCTTGTCACATGTGTGTTGACCGTGGTCGTGGTCGCGGCGGCGATGGCATTTTTGGCAGAAGGGCTGTTTCCAGGGGAACTTGACATGGAAGGATTTTTGCGGGTGAACGTGTGCTGGCTTGGCGTATTGGTGTTTTTTGGCGGAATTTGTTTCTTGTGTTCCTGCATATTTAACCAGTCGCGCCACGCGGTCGGCTGTTCGGCGGCCGTGGTCGTGTACGCGATTTTATTGCAAATGCTTTCGCAAGTGGGGGAGAGCCTGGAAAAACTGCGCTACTTGACGCCGCTGACCTTGTTTGACATCGACGGTCTTGTGGCGGGGACGGCAGCCGCCTGGTTCGGATGCGTGATATTTTATGCGGCGGGGGCTGCATGTATGGCGGCAGGAGTGGTATGCTTTAACCGCAAAAACTTACCATTGTGAAAATAGCGGGAGACATCGGAAAGGCAAGGTTGACTTTGGGGTTCAACTGCTTTAAAATATAGAAAATGGTAGTGGCGTGAATGAGGTTTGAATGGCGAGACTTGTTTTGAACCCAACATCATACAATGGAAGCGTCGGTTTACAGAGGGCGTGTTGTTATACTGAGGAGCAAAAACATTTGCTCCTCAGTATACGAGGATGCGCACAGCCGCATAAGGAAATATGCCGCTTTGCGGCTGCGGCTGGCGCGATACTCACGGCAGATTTCATCGACCGTGAGTATATCTGTACACCGACGCTGATATATATGGTTGATAAGAATGGTGAGGAAGAGGTGAAAATCATGGCGAGAACGGTCGGAATTGGCCAACAGGATTTCGAAGAAGTGATTACGGAAGATATTTTTTACGTGGATAAGACGGGATTTATCAAGGAATGGTGGGAGAACAAGGACGAGGTGACCCTGATTACGCGCCCCCGGCGGTTTGGAAAGACGCTGAACTTAAGCATGATGGAGAAGTTTTTCTCCGTCAAGTATGCGGGCCGGGCTGACTTGTTTGAGAACCTGTCCATTTGGCGGGAGGAAAAATACCGGGACTTGCAGGGGACGTACCCGGTGATATTCCTAAGCTTCGCGGGCGTGAAGGATACGTGTTTTTCTGACACGCGGGAGACGATAAACCGAATTATCACGGACGTGTACAACCAGCATGATTTTTTGCTTGAGGGGAACTTGTTGAACGGAAAGGAAAAGGCCGATTACCAGAAGGTTTCCGCGGACATGGGCATTTCCTTGGCGGCAAGCTCCCTGAAAGCATTGGCTGGTTATCTGGCGCGTTATTATGGAAAAAAGGTGATTATTTTGCTGGACGAGTATGACACGCCCATGCAGGAGGCTTACGTGGGCGGGTATTGGGACGAAATGGTTTCTTTTATGAGAAAGCTGTTCAATGCCACGTTCAAGACAAACCCGTATCTGAAAAAGGCATTGATGACGGGAATCACGAGGGTCAGCAAGGAATCCATCTTTTCAGATTTTAACAATCCGGAAGTGGTAACCACGACTTCGGAAAAGTACGAGGATGCCTTTGGTTTTACGCAGGAGGAAGTCTGGGAAGCCTTGAAGGAATATGGGCTTTATGATGAGCGGGAGAAGGTAAGGGCGTGGTATGACGGGTTCACTTTCGGCAGGAAACGGGACATTTATAACCCATGGTCCATCATTAATTATTTAGACAAGCACGAGTTTACCTCATATTGGGCGAACACGAGCAGCAACAGCCTGGTGGGAAAGCTGGTCCGGGAGGGAAAACCGCGGTTGAAGGTTATCATGGAAGATTTGATGAAGGGCGGGACGCTTCGCACGAAGATTGACGAGCAGCTCGTGTACGGGCAACTGGATCAGGACGATGACGCCATCTGGAGCCTGCTTCTGGCAAGCGGTTATCTGCGTGTGGAGTCGCATGAGATAGACGAGAAGGGGAAGTGGGAATATGAACTGAAGCTCACCAACAAGGAAGTCGCCATCATGTTTGAGGACATGGTGAGCGGGTGGTTTAAAGCATCCGCGGAGGAGTATAATGCCTTTATCGCGGCCTTGCTTTCAGGGGAAGTGCAAGGGATGAACGAATATATGAATGAAATCGCCCGGAGAACGTTTAGCTTTTTTGATACCGGGAAAGGTGCTTTGAAAGAAGAGGAAGAAACGCAGGATGCAAAATCAGTACAGAAGCCAAAATCGGAACCAGAAAGATTTTACCATGGTTTCGTGCTGGGGCTGATGGTTGATTTATCGAAACGGTATCGAATCACCTCCAACCGGGAGAGCGGTTACGGTCGGTATGATGTGATGCTCGTGCCGTTGAAGGAGGAAGACGATGCCATCATTATCGAGTTCAAGGTCTGCAAGGCGGCGAGGAAACAGACACTTGAGGAAGCCGTGGCCGAAGCACTGAAGCAGATTGAGGAGAAGAAGTACGCGGCGGAGCTGGAAGAGATGGGGATAGGGCAGGAGCGGATTCGGAAATATGGGTTCGCGTTCGAGGGGAAGAAAGTGCTGATAGGGTAAATATTATGAAGAAACGGTTTTTGGATTTATCCTTATCGAAGAAAATGTTATGGATGAGCGGACTGATTATCATCATGCCGCTCTTTTTGGCGGGAATTGGTATCAGCCTTTATTTCTCTTCATTTTCCCTGGAAAAGTCTTACCAAAGCACCTGGCAGGTGCTTGACCGCGCGTTGGAGGAAGTGGAGTCGTGCTGGACGAAGACGGCGGCGATACGGGACGCATGCATTGTCAACCAGCCCTTGCAAAGGATGGGAAACGGGGAAGCCAAACGCAAGGATTACGTCGATGTCAAGGAGTTTTTGACGGGGTTCGTCGAAGGGGACGATATTTATGAAAATGTCTGCGTGGTGGCGGACGGTCGTATTCTGGCACAAGGCGGGGCGTTTGCCGAGCACATGGAAGAGGGGCTTTGTCAGGAGGTGGAAGCATATTTCGCGGACAATCCCCAGGCGTACGAGGGGTGGTTTTTGTCTGACGCAATCCAGAGGTCGCCTTTTGTCAAATATGCATATGAAGGAGACGTGCTGACGTACTGCGGTCTGGTGGACAATTATTTTTCCCAAGGGTTTTCCGGGACGATAGGAATTTTGTACGTGAGCGTCAGGGAGGAGGAATTGTGCCAGGTGTACGGGGACTTCCTGTCGGAGAGGACGCAGGACGTTTTTTTGATGGATTCGCAGGGGAATATATTGTCCGCGAAGGATAAAGAGAAGGTGGGAACTTGTGCCGCACAGGTGCAAATGTTTTCGGACAACCTGAAAAAAAACGGGGAGGGGAGTTTCTGGCAGGACGGGTGCCTTTATATATACAAATACAGCCCGGTGGTTGACGGCTATCTGGTCAGCGTGTATTCTTATGTGACCTATTTTTCCGGCATTTTTCTGGTTTGCACGGTGATTGGCGGGGCGATTTTGATTTGTATGCTTTTCGTGCTCGCGTACGTCATCATGCAGAAACGCTATATCGTGCAGCCCATTTACGAGCTGGTGGACAAGTTCGGGCGAATGGAGCAAGGGGAGAGGCCGCTGATTGCGTACGACGGCCGACGTGACGAGATTGGAATCCTGCAGCAGTCCTACAATAAGATGATTTTCCGGCTGGAGGAAATGATTGAGGAAATCCGCCAGATTGGTGACCAGAAAAAGGAAGCCCAGCTAAACGCCCTGATTTCCCAGATGAACCCGCATTTTCTCTATAACACGCTGGATTCCATCCACTGGAAGGCGGTATTAAACCGGGACGGGGATGTGGCGGAGCAGGTGCTTTTGTTGTCGGACGTGTACCGCTATGTTTTGAGCAAGGGGAAGGAGTTTGTCACGTTCCGGGAGGAATTTGAGTTCCAGGAGAAATATTTATGCCTGATGAAGATGCGTTTCGGTGACAGGCTCGCGTATGAGCGGGAGCTGGATAAAGATCTGGAAGAAGTGTATTTTCCCAAGCTGATTATTCAGCCGCTTTTGGAAAACGCCATGATTCACGGGATAGAGCCGAAAGTGGAGGGCGGGAAAATCAGCATTCGTGTTTGCCGGGACAAAGAGGACGTGTATGTCCGTGTCGAGGATACGGGAGTCGGATTTGCGGAAGACATTGACCTGGAAAACGAAGCGGTAGAAACGCTTCCGGGGAGTCTGGCCATAAAAAACGTGTTTACGCGTTTGCGCCTATACTATAAAGAGCATGTGCGTTTTTCTATCCATAGTAGGAAAAACCAGGGATGCAAGGTGGAAATCAGGGCAGCGGAGGAAGCGGTTTTGCAGATTGCGCCCGTGTCTTTGGGCGACGGGGGCGTGGGAGACGAGACGCGGGGGAAATGAAAATGCGAGAAAAAGCGATTGAAGGGGAGAAGTGGCATGAGACTGATGGTGGTGGATGACGACGTGCAGATTCGGGAGGGAATCACGTACGGAATCCAGTGGGAAAATTTAGGGATTGACGAGGCGGTCTGTTTCAAGGACGGGTTTGACGCGTTGGCGGGGATGAAAGCGAAACCGTTTGACCTCGCGCTTTTGGACATCAGCATGCCGGGCATGACGGGAATCGAGCTTTTGCAGGAATTGAAACGGCTGGACGCGCAGATTGCGGTCATCTTAATCAGTGGTTTCGAAGAATTTGAGTACGCGAGGATGGGGATGCGCTACGGGGCCATCGACTATATTTCCAAGCCGATTCATTTGGACGAACTGACAAAGACGGTTGCGGAAGTCGCGGAAAAATGCCGGAAGGAGCAAAAAGACGCGGGCATCGTGGAGGAGACGGGACGCAATGCTTTCATGCAGAAATTGTTCCATGGCGTGCAAATTTCGGAAAAAGAGGTAAAAGAATTCTTGACAAAAGATTGCGGTTTCCCCCAAACGGGCGTGTTTTTGGGTGTCCTGCTGCGAAGCGACGTGTCGGACGGATTGTTTTTGGACGAGGAATGTGTCAAGGTGGTGATTCAAAAAATAACGGAAGGCATGGGCGGTTTTTGGCACCGTTATTTTCAAATCGGAAGGGATGAGCTGTATCTTCTGGTTCACACGGCAGATTCCGCGCTGTATTTGTTCAATTTGCGCGTACAAGTAAGGCGGATGCTGGAGAAGATAAACGAGGGGCTGCCCGGAGGGCGGAGCGTGTCGGCGGCCGTCACCGGCCCGCTTGACGTGGCGGGGCTGGCAGGGAGCTACAAGCGGGCGTGTAAATTGCTGGAACGGGTATTTTTCGAGGGGGCGGGGAGCTGTCTGGATGAGGGGGAAATCCGCGGCGTGGGTGAGAAAAATTCCGTGGAAACAGGCACGGAGGAATTGGCGCGGTTGCATGGCCAATGTGTGGAGCGGTTTCATTTATTTGACACGAAGGAACTGGACGGCTGGCTTGATGCCGTGCGAAAGGCGATGCTTCCTTGCACGAAGGACGAGGTGCACAGTTATATAAAGGTAAATACGGCGGAATTGCTGCACAAATATGGGGGCGACATTCAGGGAGGCGGATGGGAGTCGCTGTACCGCGCGGCGTATTTTGAGGAAATGTTTTCCATTTGGCGGAAATGCCTGCTGAAATTGAAGGAGGACGTGGACGGGATTTCGGGTTATTCCAAAGACGTGCAAAAAATCCTGCAGTATGTCGGGGCGCATTATGCCGAGCGGGTGAGCGTGGAACAGATTGCCGACGAGCTGGAGATGTCCGCCGGACATTTAAGCCGTATGTTCAAGGCGGAGACGGGGACTTCCCTGAAAAAATATATCAACAAGGTGCGGGTTGACCAGGCCATGTACCTTTTGCAAACTACGAACATGAAGGTGTACGAGGTGGCGGAGCGGGTGGGGATTCCAGATTACCTATATTTTACGCAGGTGTTTAAAAATGTGATGTCGAAAACGCCCCTGGAAGTGCGCAAGGAGACGATGACAGACGAAAAAAACGGGTGACATCCGCCATAGGTTACAGTTTGCGCGCGTAATGGCAAATAAAGGCAGTGGGGTGAGGCATCACGGCCGGATATTGGAAAAAACTAATAAAATATCAGTTTTTTCCAATACCCGGCCTTTTTGTTTTCTTATAAAATAAGTTTAACAGATTTGAAGGCGACGACGAATACTGTAAAAATCATATTCCAGAAGGGAGAAAGAAGATGTTTAAGAAAAAGCTACAGAAGATGTTGGGCGTGGTGTTGGCGGTCACGATGATGGGAACTCTGGCACTGACGGGATGCGGAAATTCGGATGGCGACGGGGAGAAAAATGACGGCTCCGGCGCGGACGCGGGAAAGGACGCGGATAAGCCGACGGTCACGTTGATGATTGACATCACGGGATTCCCGCCGTTGAATTCGGCGACGCAGATGACGCTCGACAAGTTCCCGGAGTACAATATCGTGTCGAAGCAGTGGCCGGGAGAGGATATTACAAAGACGATTAAGACGACTTTCGCGTCAGGCGGAAATGAGAGTATTGATATTGCCTTTATAGCTTGCAGGCAATTGCAGCTATATAAGGATGCCGACATGTTATTGGATTTGACCCCGTATCTGGAGGAGGATCCGGAGTGGAAAGCTTCGGTATTTGATAGCATGTGGGAGGCGGCCACAATCGACGGGAAGATTTATGCGATACCGTGGCAGGCGGCCTATCCGGTCATGATTTGTAACAATGATATTTTAAAAGAAGCGGGAGTGACGATGACGGATGACATGTCTTATGACGAATTGATGGCGGCAGCCAAGAAGATAAAGGATAAAGGGTATGCGCCGTTTGGTATCGAGGGAGGCACGGCACCCTGGGTTTTAAGGCAGGCGTATTTGAACGGGTTTGACACGGAGGAAGACGTGGTGGCGTTTTGCAATGGCGAAATCCCGTTCACGGATCCGCGGGTGAAAGCGGCATTTGACAAGGCTGCGGAAGTTTTTACAGAGAATTATTTCTATTTGGATGAAGGCGCTTTGGCGGCAACGACTGATGAGATTACTTCCGGTTTTGCAAACGGGAAGATTGCATGTATGTTTTCAACCAACAGTGCGGCAAAGAACGTGTTGGATACGACCGGGATTGAAAACTATAGCATCGTGGGCATGCCGTCGTTCAGTAACACGGGGCTGCATAACGTGCTTGGCGCTCCGGATGTCTATTTCGTACCGGCAAACGTGCAGAACGAGAAGGAGACAGTAGAAGTGCTGAAGTATTTGACGAGCACCGAAGTGATGCAGGCGATGGTGGACGGCGGCGCCGTGGTTGCCAATGCGAACGTGGATACCTCCGATGAGTTTTATGCTATGGTGTCAAAGGATTTGGACAGGGTACATGTGCTTGACCCGGTACATCTGTCAGATGAAATCGCTGACTATTTGAATGTTTCAGCACATTCGGAGTATATTTACAACGGAGAGGCTGTTTTGGAGAAATTAGAGGGCATGCGGCAGAAACTGTAGTAACTGGAAAAAATATTTGCTGTTTCTCATAAAGCAAAAAGTAAACTAAAAAGAATGCAGGGGGCAAAACTTGTTTTGCCCCCAACATCATTTGAAGATAGAGAAGGGATTGGTTATGAAACAGAAAAAAGTACGAGGATATCAAAGATTGACGGGGTATTTGTTTATGGCTCCGGCGGCAATCATGATTATCGTGTTCATGATTGTGCCGTTGCTTTGGAACGTGGCTCTTTCCTTCTGCTCCTGGAATGGGAATTCCAGCGCGGAATTTGTAGGAATTGCGAATTATCTTTCTGTTTTTTCAGAGGCCACTACATTAGTGACCTTAAAACGTTCGGTTATTTTGGCGCTCACCGCGACGGCAGTTTCCATGTTACTGGGTATGTTGTACGCGTTTTTACTATATCGGTTGCGGGAGCGGGAGCAGCAGATTTTCCGTTTCGTGTTTTTCAGCCCGGCGATGCTTCCCATGACGGTGACGGGACTCTTATTCGTGTTCGTGTTGTCGTCTAATGGATTGTTGAACGCGCTTTTGTCGATTCTGGGGCTGGAGAGTTTGCAGCACGCATGGTTGGCGGATCCCAATATTGCCTTGTGGGTATTGGGAATTGTACAAGGGTGGAAGGGCTGCGGCGTGACGATGATGCTGTGCACGACGGCGATTCTTGCCTTGCCGGACAGCTTGTATGAATGCGCGAGGCTGGAAGGAGCCAATTACTGGCAGCAGGTGCGCATTATCATGCTGCCACTTATCAAGCCGACGTTGAAATTATTGTTGTCCATGACGGTGATGTCATCTTTCAAGTCCTATGACATCATATACGCGATGACGAAGGGCGGCCCGGGTGAATTTACCTATACGACTCCGATGAAGATTATCCAGCTTGGCTTTACGTTTAATGAATATGGCACGGCCGCTGCGTTGGGAACGGTATTGGTTCTTTTGGCCTCATTTTTCGTACTCGTGGCAAGATTCGCATTAAGGGGGGAAACTTATGAATACTAAAAAAGTAGTGTGTCCGTATGGGTCATCCGTGTTTTTTTGATTATCATGGCGGTAATCAGCATTTTTCCGTTGGTATTCGCTATTTTGACATCTTTTAAGAATAATCAGGAATTCTATGCCAATATATGGGCGTTACCGGAAAAATTGCGCGTGGAAAATTATGCGAATGCGTTTGTCGCCGGAAAAGTGGGAGAGTACGCATTGAACAGTATTTTTATCGCGGTCGTGTCCTTGTCAGTTACCATCGTGTTCGCGGTGCTGGCGGCGTATGCGCTTGCCCGGCTGAAAATCAAGGGGGCGGAACTGATTTTGGTGATGCTGATTTTAATCCAGGTGTTGCCGACGGAGTCGCTCATTATTCCGGAGTACATGATTGTGTCCCGGCTGGGGCTTTTGAACGTGAAATATGCCGCGATGATTCTGCCTTATATTGGCTGGATGCTGCCGGGGACGATTATCATTTTGTCAAATTTCTTTAAGACGATTCCGATGGAATTGATTGAGAGCGCGCGAATCGACGGGGCGACGGAGATGACGACCATGCGGAAGATTATCGTGCCGCTGATGAAGGCACCGGTAGCGACTTGTCTGGTATTTGACTTTTGCTTTGTGTGGGGCGAGCTGATGTGGGCGCAGTTGACCACGTTGTCGAGGACGGACGGGCTGCCGCTTTCGATTGGCTTGCTGAATTTCAAGGGGATGTATTCCACGGAGTGGGGACAGATGACGGCGGCCATCTGCATGGTCATCGTTCCAATGTACATATTGTTTATCTTTACGCAGAAATATTTTATCGCGGGTCTGACGGCCGGTGGCGTGAAAGGCTGATGAAGGAGAAGGAACCGGATGAACAAAAAATATGAATTTCCAGACGATTTTTTGTGGGGAACGGCGACAGCGGCGACCCAGGTGGAGGGCGCGGCCTTTGAGGACGGGCGCGGGCCGTCCATCTGGGACGTGTTCAGCCATATCCCGGGGAAGATAGCGAACGGGGACGTGCCGGATGTGGCGTGCGACCAGTACCATTTGTTTGAAAAAGATATTGAAATTATGAAAAACATGGGCGTCAAGAGCTATCGTTTTTCGTTTTCCTGGTCGCGGATTTTGCCGGAGGGAACCGGCGAGGTGAACCCGGCGGGAATCGCGTATTACAAGCGGATGATTGTCTGCTTGAAGAAAAACGGGATTGTACCAAACGCAACGATGTATCATTGGGATTTACCGTACACCCTGCAGATACAGGGCGGGTTCGGCAACCGCGAAATCGTACGATGGTTTACCGATTATGCGAACATTTTGTTGGATAATTTTGGCGAGGACGTGGAGATGTGGGCGACGTTTAACGAACCAATCGCGGTTTATGTGGGGCATGCCTATGGATTTTTCGCGCCGGGCTTGAAGGATGAGAAATATGCCAGGCAATGTTTGCACAATCTCCTGGTGTGTCATGGGGAGACGGTGAAGTTGTTTCGCAAGAAGAATTTGCAGCATGCCAAAATCGGGATTGTCGTGGACGTCTGGCCGCATTACCCGGCCAGGCCGGGATGTGCGGCGGACGAGGAAATTGCTTTGTACAACAATGAAATTGCCGGATACGGGATATTTTTGCATCCACTGTTTTTGCATGGCTATTCCGAGGAATTGCTTCGCTATATGAAAGAAAAGGACATGACCCCGCAGATTTGCGAGGGGGATTTCGACACGATAAACCAGCGTCTTGATTTTTATGGACTGAATTTTTACAATGGCATTTATGACAATGCGGATGAGATAAAGCGCAAGGAGGAAGTGGAGAAGGCGGGCGGTAATTACCAGGACAAGCCGGAAGCGCACCCGGAGGCGCTCTATCAGGTGCTCCACATGCTGGTGGAAAAATACAAGGTGGACGTCCCGATTTATATCACGGAAAACGGATTGCCGCAGGACGATTCGAACGACGTGGGGAGATTGCTGGACGATGGGGAACGGATTGAATATCTGGAACAGATTTTAACGTGGCTTCACAAGGCGATGGCGGACGGCATATCGGTCAAGGGATATTATGTGTGGTCGCTTTTGGACAATTTCGAGTGGTCTGGCGGGTACACGTTCCGTTTCGGTCTGCACTATACGGATTTTCAGACACTGGAGCGGATTCCCAAGAAAAGCGCGGGGTGGTACAAGGAAGTGATAAAAAATCACGGGTTTACGCGGTAGCCGTTATTCGAAATGATTTGGTCGGATTTTTGGCAAAACGGGTCGCTTTTGTGGGAGGAAAATCAAGGGAAAAAGGTTATGATGATACCAAGGGAAGGAAAAAAGTCTATGATTACGACAGATTTGACGCTACAAGAGATTATAAAGGTTCCGGAGTTAAAAGGAAGAGAATATATGGTGGATCCGGGGGTGGATTTCTTGTTAAAGACTACGATGGGTGAGGATTATGATACGTTTTTTAGAGGAAAAACGTTCATGGAACTTAAGTTAAAAGAAATACCGACCGTGTTGTCCGATTGGAACATGCCATCATTGGCGGACGGACTGGATTACCTTTTGCGAAGGACGAAAGAGGGACATGTTTTTTACGATATCTGGGACGAAAAAGATAAGGAAGAAGAACCTTCGAGAAAGCGGACGGGGCTTTCCGCGTTCATCGTGCCGGGAAAGAAAAAATTCGTGTTGGTTTGTCCGGGTGGTGCTTATGCGTCCGTATGTACGATTGCGGAAGGATATGGAATCGCGAAAGAATTAAATGAAATGGGCTATTCCGCCTTCATTTTGCAATACCGGGTTGGCACGGACATCCGGCAGCCGAAGCAACTGGAGGATCTTGCCCGCGCGCTACAATTCATACTCACCCATGCGGAGGAGTTTGACGTGGACGTGGATGATTACGCGCTCATGGGGTTCTCAGCCGGGGCGCATTTGGCGGGCTGCTTTGGAACGGAAGCGCTTGGTTATGTGAGGTATGGACTGCCGAAGCCGGGGGTCATCATGTTAGGCTACCCGGTGATAACGATGGGTGAGAAATGCCATGAGGGAAGCAGGGAATTTTTGCTAGGAGCGGAAAATGTCAAGGACGAGGAACTGAGGAGACTTTTTTCAATTGAAAAGCAGGTCACGGACAAGTATCCGCCCGTTTATGTCTGGCAATGCGAGGGGGATGCGAGCGTGCCAGTCGAAAATTCGCGGATGCTGGTGGAGGCGCTCCGGCAGAAAGACATTTCTTGTGTGTATGAAACATTTCCAGGTAACGCGCATGGCTGGGGACTTGGAATTCAAACGGCGGCCGAGGGATGGCTTGACAGGGCAGCCGGGTTCTGGAAATCCGTGGCGCGTTCCGGGAAAGGAAGGTTTACGATGAGAGAGCATGAAAATTCCAGAAACCCAATTTTACCGCTTGATATTCACATTCCGGACAGCGAGGCACATGTGATGCCGGACGGGAAATTGTATCTATATGGCAGTTATGACGACTATGGAAATATGTATTGCAGTGAGAAATATGCCGTGGTGTCGACGGCAGATATGAGGCATTGGAACATTTATGAAAACATGTTTTCGGGGCATCAGGTTCCGTGGTTTCCCGATTCGAAGAATCCGTCGTATCAAACCGAAGAGGAGGAAATGACGGAATTTGCCAGGAAGATGTTTGAAGTGGATGAGAAAGACGATGTCGATTCCGTGTTAAGCCAGGACGTAAGCAAGTTGCCGCCGCTTCTGTTCGCGCCGGATTGTATTGAGAAGGACGGAACGTATTATTTGTATTTTTGCATGGCGGACGCAAGCGAGGGGGTGGCGGTTTCCGACAAGCCAGAAGGGCCGTTTGCCGACCCGGTGCGGCTTCCTTGCAGCGGAATCGACCCGGCGATATTCGTGGATGACGACGGGCAGGCATATTATTACTGGGGGCAGTTTCGTTCCCATGCGGTAAAGCTTAAGAATGACATGGTTTCTTTTGAAACGGAACAAATCAGAAACCGCGTTCTTACGGAGGAGGAACATTTCTTTCACGAGGGGTCATCCGTGAGGAAAATCGGGAACCTTTACTATAGCGTGTTTGCCGACGTTGAGCGGGGAAGGCCGACGGCGCTGGGGTATGCGACGGGGACGTCCCCGTTGGGACCGTTTACATATCGGGGAATTATCATTGACAATGCGGGATGCGACCCGTCTACTTGGAACAACCACGGTTCTATCGAATGCTTTCAAGGGCGGTGGTACGTGTTTTATCACCGAAGCAGCCGCAATTCAAAACTATATCGCCGGTTGTGTGCGGAGCCGATTACGATTTTGGAGGACGGCACGATACCGGAAGTGAAGATGACGTCCCAAGGGGCAGGAGAAGCATTTTCACAAGGGGAAGTTATCATGGGATACCAGGCGTGCGGACTGAAGGGAAGCGTCTATATCGACGCGGTATCGGGAAATGGCGGCGAAGCGCGGGAGGCGTTGGTCAACATTAAGCCCGGGGACGAAGTGGTTTTCCGCTACGTGAAGGACGCGCGCAAGTTTGAGTCGCTCACGGTCAAGGCGGAGGGGAGCGGCTGCATGGAAGTGTGGATGGATGAGGAAAAGGCCGGGGAAATCGTGGTAGAAAACGGCCGGCAACTGAATGAGAACATTGCCGCGAAGGCCGGGGAATACGAATTGAAGCTGCGGTTTGTGGAGGCCGACGGCATGCGGCTGGACTGGATAGTGTTAGGAAACGGGCGATAGGATTGTGGATGCAAAATGGATGTTGATCCCGGCTTGCCCGGGTAAGAACCGAAGGGAGATTGGCAAAGATGTGGAAAGAAGCGGTGTGGCTGGGAGGCCCGGAGAAAGGCAAGGGGCGTGAGTTAGACCTGACGGGGCGGTTTGCTTATTATCTTTGTGAAGTGAACCTGGAAAAGAAGGGAAGATTGGAACTGGACATTACGGCGAACTCTCGTTATCGTTTGTGGGTGAATGAAAGGCCGGTGTTGTCCGGACCCTGTAAGGGAGACGTGCATCGCTGTTATTATGAGACGGCGGATGTGACGGATTATCTGAAAATCGGGAAAAATGTGTTCGCGGTGCAGGTTTTGTATAACGATCCGAATTTGGCTGTGACGCAGTGGGAGGAGCGCGCGGCCATTTTTGGCGTATACACGCCCGGCGGCGGCCATCGCCTGGCCGTGGAAGGGGACGTGCAAAGCACGGACGGGAGCGTGCTGGCGACCTTGACGACAGGCAGGGCCGACTGGCGGGTCTATCTGGACGAAAGCTTTTATTTGAAGTCGAACAAGGTTACGGAAAATCTGGGAGCGGTATGCGAGGAGATTGACTTCCGAAAGACCCCGGGCGGTTGGAAAAAGGGAGGCGGACGGCAGGCGGAATGGGTTGTGCCGAGATTGTTAGAATCCGTGGTGGTGTGTGAACTTCACGAAATGGTCGGGCTTTTGCCGCGTTTTCGTGTGCAGGAGCGGGAGATTCCGCTGTTATATGAGACGGAAGATAGCTTTGTGAAGGAATTGTGCAAACGGGAAATGAAGCCGAGCGGAATCTTGGAAGAAAAGAAACTTGTGGTGCCAAAAAACGAAGGGCTGGACATTGTTTTGGATGCGGGCGTGATAAAAAATGCCTATCCGCGCTATGTGTTCAAAGGAGGCGCGGGCGGCAAGGTGTCGTTTACCTATTTTGAAAAATTTGTAAATGAAAAGGCGAAGGAAGAAGGACGGCCGATTCATAGGGATGACGTGGAAAATGGGGAAATCGTCGGTTTGACGGACACTATCGTGTTGAACGGGGAGGAATTGGCTTACGAGCCGTTCTGGTATCGGACGTTTCGATTCTTGCGGATTCATGTGGAAACCGCCGAGGAGGCCTTGGAAATGGAAGCGCCGACATTTCGCAAGACCGGCTACCCCTTGCAGACGAAGTCGTGGGTGAAATCCTCAAAGCCGTGGGTGCGCGAAGTGTGGGACATGAGCGTGCGCACGCTGGAAAACTGCATGATGGAGACGTACATGGATTGTCCGTATTATGAGCAGATGCAGTTTATAATGGATACCAGACTGCAGGCGATGTTTACCTATGTGGCGGGCAGTGATGTGCGGATGGCGAAAAAAGCTTTGAAGGACTTTCATTATTCCATGCTCCCGGACGGTCTGATTCACGGGAAATACCCGTCGGCATATTGCCAGGTGATTTCGACGTTTTCCCTGCACTATATTTATATGATGTGGGAGTATTATGAGCAGACGAAAGATTTGGAAACGGTTCGCCGTTATTTGCCGGACATGGATATCATTCTGGGATATTATGATAGAAAAATTGGCGAGGACGGCCTATTGGGGCGGATTGGCTTTTGGGAGTTTGTCGACTGGCAGGAGGCGTGGAAGGAAACGGGCGGCATGCCGGCGGCATTGCAAAAGGGGCCGTCCACGATTATCAACCTGATGTACGCTTATGCGCTGGAATGCGGCGCGCGGCTGAACGAGGAGGCGGCGCGTCCCGGCATGGCCGAGGAGTACCGCGCGCGGCAAAAGAAGATTGTGGATATCGTGGACGGTTCATGCTGGGACGAGGAACGGGGGATGTATCGGGAAGGCCCGGCATTTTCACAATACAGCCAGCACGCGCAAGCCTGGGCGGTGCTAAACGGTCTGGGCGACAAGGAGAAGCAACGGAGGGCGTTAAAAAATGCCTTGCAGGAAAAGGACGTGCTGCAGTGTTCTTTTTCTACGGCATATGAGTGGTTCCGAGCCTTGGAAAAGGCCGGGATGTACGAGGAGACGGAAGAGAACATCATGCGTTGGGCCGCCCTGCCGGGGCAGGGATGCACCACTTGTCCGGAGGAACCGACAAATGGGCGAAGCGAATGCCATGCGTGGAGCGCGTTGCCGTTATATGAATTTATTCGTGTGTTTGCAGGCGTGCGCCCGGCAGACGGGACCTGGAACACGGTGCGAATCGCGCCGCATCTGGAATATTTGCCGGATTTGGAAGGCGTGGCATCGACTCCGAAGGGCGAGATTACGTTTGTTTATGAGAAAGTGGAAGAAGGACAAAATGACGGAAATCTTGCAGGCGGGAAGCTGTCGGACAAAAGTCGGTCGAAGGAAAGATGGCCGGACGATGAGGCAACGCGGCAGGTAAATATATTGCGCGGCAAGGTGACGATTCCCGAAGGAATGGGAGGCACGTTCGTGTATCCGAACGGACGGGAAGTTGAGTTGCATGGCGGGGAAAATCTGTTGTAAGGAGCGTACTGTGAGCAGGTGAAGAGAGAGGAGAATGAAGATGAAATATTATAACCCGATTATTACGGGATGCAATCCCGATCCTTCGATTTGCAGGGCGGGAGAGGATTATTATGTGGTGACTTCCACGTTTGAGTATTTTCCGGGGATTCCGATTTACCATAGCAGGAATCTGGTGAACTGGGAACTGCGGGGATATTGCCTGGAGGACGCGTCCGCGTTGGCGCTGGACGGGTGCGCGGCCTCGGGCGGCGTGTACGCGCCGACAATCCGCTATCATGAAGGAACGTTTTTTGTGACTTCGACGAATGTCACGGATAAGGGAAACTTTATCATCCACACGAAGGACCTGGAAAAGGGATGGTCAAAGCCGGTATGGGTGAAGCAGGGCGGGATTGACCCGTCGCTGTTTTTTGACGATGACGGGAAGGTGTATTATACGACATCGCTTTGCCCGGACGGGGAAAACGTGGAGATATGGGTCAGCGAGGTGAATCCTTATACGGGGGAAATGCTAAGCGAGGCGCGGCTTTTGAGCAAGGGGTGCGGCGGGAAAAATCCGGAGGCCCCTCACTTGTACAAGATAGACGGAACATATTATCTGATGCTGGCGGAAGGGGGGACGGAGTACTGCCATTCGGAAACCATCCAGCGGGCAAAGCAGGTGTATGGGCCGTATGAGCCGTGCCCGCACAATCCGATTGTCACGCATCGTGACCAGACGAGGGACAACATTCATTGCATCGGGCATGGCGATCTGGTGGAGGATCAGAACGGGAACTGGTGGATGGTCTGTCTCGGCATCCGCACTTGTTCCAAGTTCCAGCTGGATTTGCTGCTGCACAATTTGGGCAGGGAGACGTTTCTCGCGCCGGTGCGGTGGGAGGACGGCTGGCCGGTCGTGGGAAAGGAAGGGCATGTGGAAACGTTGACGGAAGCCGTTCTGCCGGGATGCGTGCAGGCGGAAGAGGGGACGGCTGACATTGCCCAGGCGGATGGCAATGATTTTTATGACGATTTTTCAAGCGAAATCATGAGCCTTCATTATAATTACATCCGCAATCCGAAAAACGGCCGCTACATAAGGGACGTGAAAAACAAGCGGCTGGTGCTGCACGGGTCGGACGTGACGCTGAACGAGACGGCCTCCCCGGTCTGGATTGGTGTCCGCCAGAAGGCGTTCGAGATGGAAGCGGACGTGACGGTCGGTTTATCGGAGGCGGCCGAAGGGGCGCGAGCGGGGCTGACGGCATATTATAATGAGAATTATCATTATGAGATTTACCTTACTGAAAAGGCCGGCAGGATGTTCGTGGCACTGGCCAAAAAGGTGCATGACATCTTCGTGGAGACGGACGCGGTCGAAATCGGGGACGCGTCCGCGGTGACGCTGCGGATACGGACGGGGCGCGATACGTACACGTTTTCTTATAGTACGGACGGCGAAAACTATCATGTGCTTGGAAGTGGCGCGACGGCGGGTCTTTGTACGGAGGGAACGATGACGATGACTTTTACCGGCGTGTACCTGGCGATGTTCGCGGAGAGAGGGACGGCGTATTTTGAGAATCTGCAAATTACGGAAAAGAAGGGAGAGAAGTAAAACATGCATTACGAAGAAGTGGCATTGTACGAGGGCAGGGAGGACGTGAGGCTGTCGTCCTATATTCTTGATGATTCCGTGGAAATGTTAAATGGCGGGAAGAAGGGCGCGGTTTTAGTCTGTCCGGGCGGCGCGTACCTTTACTGCTCCGACCGGGAAGGCGAGCCCGTGGCGATGGCGTTCGCGGCGATGGGATACCACGCGTTCGTCCTGCGCTATTCCGTGTACAATGAAAACAAAGGAATCAACACGTTCGACCACATTTTGCCGGACTTGTCAGAAACTTGGGCGGACAAGCCGGACGGGGTGTTCCCGGGGCCGGTGCGGGATGTTGGCAAGGCGATGTTTTATATTAAGGAGCACGCCGAGGAGTGGCACGTCGACATGGAAAAAGTGGCCTTGTGCGGGTTTTCGGCGGGCGCGCACAACAGCGCGATGTATTCGGTATATTATAACCGTCCAATCGTCACGGATTTTCTGGGAGTCGGGGCGGAAGGAATCCGTCCGGCCGCGGTGATTCTGGGCTACACGGTGAGCGACTATTCGGCGGCGATGACGAAAGAAGCCATGGAGGCGCCTTTGTCAAGGGCGATGAACCACGCGCTGACGGGAAAGGACGAGATTATTGACGAAGAGTATGCAAAGAAACTGAGCCCGTGCCGCCTGGTGAACGAGGGCACGCCGCCGATGTTTATCTGGGCGACGGCGAAGGACCAGCTTGTGAACCCGGAGCAGTCCATGCGGATGGCGCTGGCGTTGAACGAACATAAGATTCCGTACGAACTGCACATTTTCGAGGAAGGGCAGCACGGCATGGTGCTGGGCACGTACGCGACGGCGGCGCAGGAAGAACACCTCGACACGAACATCGAGCGGTGGATCCATATGGCGGACAAATGGCTTCAAAAGAGGATGGCGCCGGAATTCGCGGGGGAATACAAGGGGTTTTGAGGTTTTGAGAATTTTAAAGGAATTTCACTGGAAAGGGCTTGATAGGCCCTTTCTTTTTAGGATAAAATAAAGTTGACTTTAGATTTTCCTTAAAATGTAATATGTCGGAGTGAAAAGGAAAATTATATTGGAGTAATTAGACAAAATATATCGGGATGAAAAGAGAAAATGTATTGGATTGTAGTTGCGAAATCTGTCGGGGTGTAGTATGATGTTGCGGGAAAACATGGACACTGTCATAGCGGGGCGGAACTTTTCAGGAAAAGGGCTGTCGGGAAAACCGGGGAGGAGAGGGATGGAAAAACGTGATTCGCTTCCGGGCGAAAACGACGTGGATTCTTATCGGGAGTATTTTAAGGAACATGGGAAAAATTGGGAAATGGATTTGAGTAAAAGCCATGACTTGCGGCGGGTTCTCCCGGTCACGGGCGAGTTTGCCAGGCAGAACCTGCTCTATCTGGAGTCCATGACGGTCAATTTGAACACGCCGGACGGGTTTTACATGCGGCGCAAGGATTATGACTCGTTCCAGGTCTGTTATACGACGCAGGGGCATGGCCGGCTGGTATATGACGGCAAAGAATATGACTTTTACCCCGGCGATTGCTTTTTCATCGACTGCCGGAAGGAGCATTATTATTATACGGTCGGGCCGGGCGACTGGGTGCACCACGGGCTGCAGCTTCGCGGGCACCAGTTGGGCGAGCTTTTCGAGTGGTTTTACGACCAGCACTCGGTCAAGGTGTCGCTTGGCGTGTCGGAGAAGGTTTTCGTGCTGTTCATGGAGATTGCCGAAGCCTGCAACGCGGAACGCGTCAATAACGAGCTGCTTTTAAATTTGCTGTTGTGGGAGCTTTTGACGAAGATTATCTCGTGCGACCAGATTGTGTCGCGGGTGCAGCTTCCGAAACGGCTGGCCAATGTCTGCCGTTATATCGAGCGGGAGTTCGCCGGCATCCGGTCCATTGACGAGATTGCCGAGGCCTGCTACATGAGCAAGTTTTATCTTTGCCGGGAATTTAAAAAGTGCATGGGGCAGACGGTGGTGGAGTATCTGACGGCGGTTCGGTTAAATCGGGCGAAGCTGCTGCTTTCGGCGTCGGACCTGCCGGTGGAGGAAATCGCTTACGAGGTTGGCTACACGCCGAATTATTTCTTTTCCATTTTTAAGAAAATGGAAGGCGTCACGCCATTAAAATATCGGAAAAATAATAAAGGATAAGAATCTGCAAAGGGAACGGAAATCCGTGAGGAAGACAGGCCGTTCTCTTTTTATGTTATGGGAAATTTCGCTTCGCGGAGAAATCGTGGCAAGATATCGTAGTTTTTGGGCAAGGCAAGAAATTGAAAAACCATGGCGCGCATATTAGAATATGATTATGCGCAAGTACTTAAGGGACTATTGCAATGGTTGGCGGTTTTTGGAAAGGAAAAGGACAAGGGAAAGGAGTTGAGTTGAAAAATCAGGATGAAGGAAAGATTACCGAACATCGTTTTTGTATTTTCAGACCAGCACCGTTTTTGTGACGTGGGGTACGCCGGGAATTCGGAGGTAAGGACGCCAAACCTGGACCGGCTGGCAAGGCGGGGGGCCGTGTTTCGGACGACGTATTCCAACTGCCCGGTCTGCGTGCCGGCACGGGGGACGCTTCTGACGGGGCTACATGCCTTGCGCCACGGGGCGGCGGCGAACGACTTGCCCATCCGCCCGCAGTGCGTTTCCATCGCGGACGTGTTAAACAAAGCGGGTTACACCACGGCGTATATCGGGAAATGGCATCTGGGCGGCGCGCCGCGCGACCAGTTCATCACACATTATAACCGGCTGGGATTTCAGTACTGGAGGGCCAATAATTGTAACCATGATTATTTGGCGGGCTATTATGACGATAACAGTAACCGGCGGTTTCCGATTGACGGTTATGCGCCGGAAGGTGAGACGACGTTGGCGTTACAGTTCATGGAGCAGGCCGCGGGGCTTGGGGACGGAAAGCCAGATGGCGGGAAACGCCAACCCGGGGATTTACGGGGCGGGGAGTCAGATGGCGGGGTGAAGAGGAAGCCTTTCGCCGTGTTCCTTGGCTATGGCTCGCCGCACGACCCGTACCTGAAGCTGCCGGAGCCGGAGAGGGAAAGGGCGTTGCATCGGAACGTGACATTCCGGGAAAACGTGGCGGAGCCGCCGCGGGATGGCGAGATATCCATCGAGCCATATGATTTGCAGAAATTTTATGCGGGATATTATGGGCATATCGAATTGATTGACAAGCAGGTTGGGCGGCTGGCAGACTGGTTGGACGGGCATGGCTTGTTTGAGAACACGATTTTCGTGTACACGTCCGACCACGGCGACATGCTGGGCAGCCATGGATATCTGAACAAACAGATGTATTTTGACGAGGGTAGCAGGGTACCGTTCGTGATAAGCTGGCCGGGGCATATTCCGGCGGGAGAGAGGGAACAATTGTTGTCGTTGGTTGACGTCGCGCCGAGTTTGGCAGGGCTGGTCGGGGAACGGTTCGAACGCGAAGTAGACGGCCGTGACTTGAGCGATGTCATGAAAAATCCGGAGCAACCGGGGCAGGACTATGTGTATCTGTACAGTTATGTGCCGTGCCATCAGGCAAAGTACAGGAAACTGCCGTCGTGGAGGGCGCTGACGGACGGCGAGCGGCTGTTGGTGACGGACCAGGCGGGAGAGGCCGTGTGTATGTATGATACGAAGAATGACCCGTTTCAGATGCGCGACGTTGTGGATGACCCGGCCTGGCAGGGGCGGCGGGAACAAATGGCGAAGGCGTTGGCCGGCGAGGTACGACTACATGACGGTTACATGCCGTGGCAGGAGTTGCTAAAACGTCACCGGCTTGATGATTTGTGGCAGGAGAGCGAGGCGTTTTTTGCCAAATTGTTTACGCATTGTTGACATGGTTGCAATTCGTCCCGCGTTGGCGTGGGCGCGAATCGCAACATGGATTGCTGACAATATATAAAGGCATATGGATAAATTAGGATAGAAGGGAGGGAACACCCGATGTATGAGGAAAACCTGATTACCGCCAGGAAGATTTGCAAGTCGTTCGGGCCGACCAGGGCGCTGATTGACGTGGACATTGACATCCGGCGCGGTGAAATCCGGGGGCTGATTGGCGAGAACGGCTCTGGAAAGTCCACGTTTTCTTCGCTTGCCGCGGGCCTGCAGAAGGCCGACAGCGGGGAAATGTATTTAAAGGGCGAGCCGTATGACCCGAAGGACATGGTGGACGCGCAGCGGCACGGAATCAGCATGATTGTGCAGGAGATGGGCGCGATACCGGGAATCACGGTGGCATCCAATATTTTTGCGGGGCGGCTGGGCGAGTTTTCCAGGTTTGGCATCCTGAACTGGAAAAAGATTAACAAGGCGGCGGACGACGTGCTGGCCGATATCGGCGCGCCGGACATCAAGGGGGACATGATGACGGCCACGCTGAATTTTGAGGACCGCAAGATTGTGGAAATCGCGCGGGCGATGTCGACGAACCCGGACGTGCTCATTATTGACGAGACGACCACCGCGCTGGCCCAAAAAGGGCGTACCATCATTTACAACCTGATTCGCAGGATGCACGAGGAAGACAAGGCGGTGTTTTTCATCAGCCATGATTTGGACGAGCTGATGGAGGTCTGCAACACGATTACCGTTCTGCGGGACGGGGTCATTATCGACACGCTTGACCAGGATGAAATGTCGGTGGAATTGATGCGCAAACTGATGGTCGGCCGCGAGATTAACGGGGAATATTATCGTGCCGACAAGGATGGCACGCACGGGGACGAGGTGCTTTTGAAGGCGGACCGTATTTCCGTCAGGCCGTGGTTTGAAAATATTTCGCTGGAGGTGCACGCGGGGGAAATCCTCGGGTTCGGCGGCCTTTCAAACAGCGGCATGCACGAGGTGGGCCGGGCGTTGTTCGGCATTGACAAGGTGCTGACCGGTTCGGTGACATTGCCGCGGAAGGGGAAAGAAATCACGTCCCCGCAGGCGGCCGTGAAAAACGGGATGGCCTATATTCCGAAGGACAGGGACAACGAATCCATTGTTCTGACAGGTTCCATCGCCAACAATATTCTGGTTCCGGTTTGGGACAAGCTGGAAAAAGCGGCCGGCTTTATCCGGCCGGACGAGGAACGGAAAGTGGTGCAGGAGCAAATTGGCAAGCTGGGCATCAAGTGCCGCAATGGCAAGCAGCTGGTCAAGGAGCTTTCCGGCGGCAACAAGCAGAAGGTGGCTTTTTCCAAATGGCTGGGAAATGACTGCGACGTGTTCATCATGGACTGCCCGACCCGGGGCATTGACATCGGTGTCAAGGTGGACATGTACCGCCTGATGGAGCAGTTGAAGAAGGAGGGCAAGGCCATTATCCTGATTTCGGAAGAACTGCCGGAGCTTTTGGGAATGTCCGACCGGGTGCTGTTGTTTAAGGACGGTGTGATTTCCAAGGAGTTTGGACGTGAGGAACAGCTTGGGGAGCACGACGTGATTGAATACATTATTTAGGAAGGAGGGAGAGGACGCATGGACGGTAAGCAAGTGTCAAGAACGAGCGAGGAGAACGTGCAGATTCAAAAACAGCTCGACAAGAAGGCACGGCAAAAGGAGCGGATCATGAACCTGATTCCATATGCCGGATTCGTGTTTGTCGTGGTGGCACTGACCATCGCGACGGGCGGAAACTTATTCTCCGCGAACAACCTGGCAAATATCTTGAACCAGTCGTTTGTCATGATTATTGTCGCGGTGGGCGCGTCGTTCGTATACGCGCACGGCGGGATGGACTTCACGGTGGGAGCGTCGATGGGACTGGCGGAATTTGTCATCGTGACGATGATTTTGTCCGATAAGGTTCCGCTGGCTGCCGCCTTGCTGACAGGGGTGCTGGTGCCGGTGGCGTCGTCGGTCGGCGTGGCGTGCTGCGCCTTGTACTTGAAAATTCCGGTGTTTGTCGGGTCTCTCGGGCTCCGGATGGTGCTGATGGGAGTTTTGAACATGGTGATGACCAATTCCGCGAACGGGCAGCTCAACATTTCGTATAATGACTACCGTTTTATCGACAACGTGGCGGTCAAGCTGCTGGTGTTAGTCGCTGTCATTGTGGCGGGATATTATCTGTTCGAGTATACCGGGATTGGTAAGAAGGCCAAAATTATCGGCGGCAATCGGACGGTGGCGCGCGAATCCGGGGTCAATGTCAGTAAATACGTTATCTGGGGATACGTGTTTTTGGGCGTCTGCGTGGGGATTGCCGGAATCTTTTCCCTTTTCCGGGCGGCCGGCGTTTCCAATACGAGCGGCTCCGGCACGGAGTTCAACCTGATGACGTGCATCGCGCTGGGCGGTTTCCCGCTGAAAGGCGGACAGCGTTCCAGGATTATCAACGCGATTCTGGGCGCGATGACGGTCTGTATCTTGAGCAACGGGTTGTTGCTGTGCAACTTGGATGCCAATATCATTAACGGTATCAAGGGGCTGTTGTTTATCGTGATTGTCGGCCTGTCGTATGACAGGAGTTCGGGGAAACTGGTGTCCTGATGAAAAAGGCCGGCGATGGCGTGAGGCGAAAATATGTGAGATGAAAAAATTGAAAAGGAGAAACGTTATGAAAAAGCAATTGAAGAAATGGACGGCGTTGTTACTTTGTGTCGCGATGGTGTTCGTGATGGCGGGGTGCGGTAATGCAGGCGACGGAAAGGATGACGGGAAAAAAGACGGGCAAAAGCAGGAGGATGAGACAAAACTTACGGATACGACGGCGGCAGACGTGGACGAGACGTTGGCCAAGGCTCCTCACTTTAACATTACCGTCATGTTGGGCAGTTTTACGGACAGTCAGGGCGTGGAGACGAAGAAGGCACTGGAATATATCGAGGAGCATTTTAATGTGACCTTCAATTATGTGGAGACGTCCAATACGACGGAAAACACGATTGCGGCGATTGAGACGGCGGTCGCTTCGGACACGGACGGCATTATCGGGGCCTGCGTCAAGACGGCGGCCTGCGTGCAGGCGGCGGGCGACGTGCCGATGGTCAACCAGCCGGATATCGGGGAAGCGATGACCAAGGAACTGGCAGGGAAAGAAAATTACCTGGGCAGTGTCTGCGAGGATGACTACGCGCAAGGATACGCGGCGGGTAAGGCGCTTTATGAGGCCGGATGCCGCAAGGTCTGCATTGCCAGGATGACGGTGGGTATCAGCGAGTCCATTGACAATAGGGGGCTGGGATTTCTTGATTTCGTGGCAGAGCATGACGACATGGAACTGCTGGCGGACAACCAGAGCCGCGGGCAGTATGCGGATGCCGTGGCGACGTTTGCCTCGGCGTTCCCGGAAATGGACGGAATCTTTTGTGTCATTGCCAATGACGGCGTGTCTCAGGCGATGGTGACGGAGGGGCTTGTGGGTTCCGTGAAGCTGGCGACGGTAGGGTATGCGTCATCAGACAAACAATTGCTGGAAAACGGTACGTTGGTATACTGCACCGGCGGCAAGGCGGCCATTACCATGACGTGTTTCCTTGCATTGTATAATCATTTGCTGGACGAAAGCGGGATGATTGACGGGGAGACGAAGCTGATTACGCGTAATAGTATGGAAATTAAGTCGGTTGAGGATTTCGAGGCGATGGAAAAATACGTGGTTGGCGACGTGCCGCCGTATAACGCGGAAGAAATGATGAACATGGTGCATTATTTTAACGAGGAATTTACAGCCGGTGATTTTGCGGAAATCTGCAATAACTATACCATTGACGATTTGATGTCCCGCCGTTCAAAGTAGGAAAAAAGGCTGGCGGGGGAGGAGGCGTTTTGCCGGGGAATCCCCCGCCTTACCACTTGGAGCACGGGCTTGTCAAGCCTTATTAAGAGGAGTGCAATATGAAAAAAGGAATGGTTTATATCAAAAATCTCATGGAAGTCTTGATTTTGCCCATCGCGCTGCTGGCGGTGTTCGCGGTGGCGACAAATGGGGCATTCATAAACAGCCGGATTTTGATGACGGCGCTTCGGCAGTCGGTGATGGGGACAATCGTCTGTCTGGGGCTGACGCTGAACCTGAACATGGGCATGATGAATTTTGCCGGCGGCGCTTCGATGATTTGCGGCGCGGTCATCGGTGGAAACCTTGCCATGGCCACGGGAAGTGGGGTTCCGGGTCTGATTTTCTTCTGCCTGATAATTGGAGTCGGGCTGATGACGATACAAGGCGGGCTTTACAATGCGTTTCGGGTTCCCTGCGTCGTGCTGTCGTTGGGACTGACGATGGTCTATGAGGCGGTGCCGAGGATTTTTTATCCGGAGGGCTGCACGTTACCGATTGACATGACGAAACTGGCGTTAAGCCCGTACTGCTTTATTATCATGATTGTGATGTGCGTGGCCTTTTACATTATTACCGAGTACACGGTATTGGGACACAATATGAAGGCAATCGGGGAAAATCCTGCCATTGCCATGGGCGCGGGCCTGAATATAGACAAGGTAAAGCTGATGAGTTTCATCTTGACGGGCGTGTTTTTTTCTATCGGCGCGTTGATGTATGTTTCAAAAGGCAGCGTGGATAACGTGGCGGCGATGGGTTCCATGCCGGTGCAGATGGAATCCTTTACGGGAATGTTTTTGGGCAAGTTCCTCGGGAAAAATGTCAACAAGGCCATCAGCGTCCCGGTTGGGGTGTTCTCGATGAAACTTTTGGCGTCCGGCCTTACCATCGTGGGACTGAACTCAAATATGCAGACAATCATCCAGGGAACGATTTTGCTTGTGCTGCTAAGCTATGCGGCCAATACCGGCCTGATTGACAAAATCAAGGCCGACCGGGAATTTGCAAAAATGGCGCGTGCGCGGGCATAAAAGGCTTTGACATTCATGGCCGTGACCGGGATGATAAATGTGTTTTTATGTGATTTTCAATAATAGGTTGGATAGTCATCGGATTATCCAACCTATTGCCGTATCTGCGGGAAGGAGAATTTTATGAAGAACGTGGTACTAATTATATCAGGTTTGGATTATAGGGTGAATTTATGGTTGGCGCGGCAAAGGCCATGATGGCGGGAAACACCGATTTCAAGCTTGATTTCCCGCCCTGGCAGAATTAGCCGCGCGGTAACTCCTTTCGGTATCACGGTTTCAACGTGTAATTGGCCGGATTCGATTTCCCATGCCACCTCTAATGCTCCCCGGGGCGTTTCCACGGCGGCTTTTACATGGGTGAGTCCGCTGTCGATGCCGGGGCAAATTTGCACTTCCTTGTAACCGGGAGCTTTCGCGGTGATTCCCGCAAGCCTCGTGTAAAGCCATTTCCCGACGCAGCCATAGGCATAATGGTTGTACGAGTATGTGCCGACGCTTCCGTCTTCCTTGACGCAGTCCCACGTTTCCCAAATTGTGGTCGCGCCATGTTCGACCATATAAAGCCATCCGGGACATTTTGTTTGAAACAGCAGCTTGTAAGCGGTGTCGGCGTGGCCGGTGTCGGCGAGCACGTCGAGCAACAGGTGCACGCTTAAAAAACCGGTGTCCAGGCAGTCGCCGTTTTGCGCGATGAGCTCACAGAGCCGCATGGCCGTTTTCGCGCGCAATTCGGGCGGAACCAGGTCGAATTTGAGGGCGACGACGTAGGCGCCTTGGAATTCATGGGTCAAGGTGCCGTCGGGACGGACGTATTCTTCCATGAAGGCCGTGCGGATTTTTTCATGCAGGCCGTGGTAGTGGGCGGCATCCTCTTTTTTTCCCAATACCTCCGCGGTTTTTTCCATGAGCCGGATGGTGTTCGCGTAGTAGGCGGAGGCCATCAGTTCCGCTGTCGCGGCGGCGCTGTCCGTCGGAACCGCGCCTGGGCGCTTCATGACGCTGGGCAGCAGCCAGTCCCCGAAGCAGAAATCCGTGTTCCAGAGGTATGGCTGGCGCGCTTTACGCCCGGAATCCATTTGGGAATAA
This sequence comes from Lachnospiraceae bacterium, assembly GCA_910574865.1. Taxonomy (GTDB): domain Bacteria; phylum Bacillota; class Clostridia; order Lachnospirales; family Lachnospiraceae; genus Schaedlerella. Next base: position 46,823 of record CAJTDN010000016.1, read on the forward strand.
TTGGCGGGGATGCCGTTTTGCGCGCGAGACTCGGCGTAGGCCGCCCACGCTTTCATGGCGGCGTAGTTTTCTTCCAGAATTTCCGTTTTCCCGCTATGGAAATAAAGGTTCCACGGAATGATGACGATGGCGTCCCCCCACCCTGCCGATGTATGCGAGCCGATTTTCGCGGCGAATTTTTCATATTGCCGCAAGTACGGCACGACCATGGGAATGCCGCCGTCAGGCCGTTGCTCGGCGCGGCAGTAGGAAAGCCAGCGGCGCAGGAATTCTTCCGCATCGGAGATAAGGCACATGGTTTCCGAGTAAATCATGGCGTCGCCGGTCCACCCGGCCTTTTCCCTCTGCGGGCAGTCGGTGGGAATGGAAACGGTGTTGGCCAGCTGGCTCCACCAGATGTTTTCGTGCAGTTTGTTGAGACGCGCGTCACTGCACTCGAAAAATCCGGTGCGCCTAAGCGGCGTGGAAAGGACGCAGGCCTGGAACTGCCCGATGTCGGGAACGCCGGGCCAGCCGGTGATTTTTACGTACCGGAAACCGTGGTAGGTGAAGGACGGGTGCCAGCGCTGCCGCCCGTCGCGGGTGACGTAAATATCCAGTTGTTCCTTGTGGCGGCCCTTGATGCAGCGCAGGAAATGCCCGTTTTCATCGAGCATTTCCGTGTGCTCCAAAGTGATTTTGTGCCCCGCCCCGGTTTCGAGGCTTATTTCCAGGTATCCGGCAATGTTTTGCCCCACGTCCAACAGCCAGGAGCCGTCTGCCATCCGCGTGATGGAGCGGGGCGTAAGCCGTTTGACAATTTGCACCCCGGCCCCGGTTTGCGGCACGAGGTTGTCCTTGGGCAGGTCGATTTTTTTAAGCGGCGACCAGCCCGCGTCGGCGCCGGTTTGCATACTATCATCAAGGCCGCCGCATATACCGTCAATATCGGCGCAGCGCGCCCAATCGGGGGCGGCCGCCGCATCGTAGTATTCCCCGACGGACAGGTCGGAATAGCGAATGTGCGAAGTTCTTGATTTGGCTTCGGAGAAATTTTTGATTTCAAAATCGCCGTCCGCGTACTTGATGTGGCATTCCAGCAGAACCGCCAGCCGGTCGCCGTACTGGCAGTTGTCACCGCTGAGGCCGATATGGCCGCACCACCAGCCGCCGGCGACAATCATCGAGAAAAGGTTGCATGTTTCTTCGGCGGGACTGGAAATCTTGAGAAGGGAACTGATATCATAGGCCTGGTACATCAGGCATTTTTGATAAGGGCTAAATCCCGGAGCGAATTCATGGTCGCCAACGCGCCGCCCGTTTAAGTATAACGTGTAGATTCCGTGGGCGGTCGCGTAAAGCACGGCCGTTTTAACCGGTTTGGTAATCCCAAGCGGGCAGCATACGAGTTGCGCGGGGCGCAAGTCCTGGAAAAATTGCTTGTCATAGTCCATCACGTAGGGTTCGAAATACGAGTCGGAAATGTCAGGTTTTTCAGGGGTCTGTGCTGGTTCCATCCAAGAGGACGTGGAAAAAACAGCGTGTTTTTCATTCATGGTGTCTGGCTCCTTTCTGAAATATTCAGTCGTAGTTTCATCATAACAGAAGGACGGGGCGGGGACAATGGCGCGCGTTGCGGAAAAAGTCAGAAATATTGCAGGGAATCGGTAATTGAGAAAATGAAGACGAATCCGTATCTGGAGAGGGCTTTGATGACGGTTTACTTGTTCGCTGACGGCGGCTTCATCCGTCCGCCATCGGCAGTGTGAATGTAACGGAAAAGCCGCCGCGGATCCCATGGCCGATTGTGACGGTGCCGCCGTGTGCCGCCGCGATTTGCCTGACGAGCAGAAGCCCCAGGCCGTGGCGTTGTTCAGCCGTGGTTTCGTCACAATCCATGTAGTGGGGGGCGTTGTTCAGCCGCTTGATTTGTTCGTCGGTGGCTCCCAAGCCGTCATCAATGACGGACACGGTGCATTTGTCCTCGTCCTTTGTTACGCCGACATGGATGGTGCAGCCTTGTCCGTTGTGGTTGATACAGTTTTGAATCAGGTTGCCCACCGCCCGCTTTAATAGGTTCTCGTCCGCGTTGACCGGGCAGGCAGTCAGATTTTCGCTTGTTTCCCATTCAATCGGGTGCCGGCCGTCAACGTCTAAATTGAGAAAGTCAACGACCACCTGCCGGACGAGGGCGACCAGGTTGATGGTTCGGGAACGGATTGGCTGCATGTTATATTCCAACTTGGAAGTCAGGTTCAGGTCATTGATTAAATTTCGCATCCGTTCGCTCTGTTTTACGATGACGGCGGCCTTTTGCCGTTGCGCGTCGTTTAAGCCCGCGTCTTCCCTTAGCTGGCCCGCGTATCCCATCACCATTGACAGCGGGGTGCGGATGTCGTGCGACACCCCGGCAATCCAGTTGGCCCTCGCGTTTTCCTTTTTGCAAAGCTGCCTTTTTTGGTGCTGCAAAATTTCCGAGGTCTTGTTGATGCTCGCCGCAAGCTCGCACAATAGACCCCGTTCCGGCACGTAAACCGCGTCCTCGCTGGGCAGGGCCTGGATGCCGTTCACGATGGGTTTTACGGACCGCAGCAATTTGGAATTGGCGACGACGTAAATCAGGAAAACCAGCGTGACGTTGATGACCAGGATGGAAAGGACCGTTTTTGGCAAGTCCGCAATCAGCTTGTAATCCCAACTCGGCCACATGTGCTTCCAGAAGCCATCCTTCGGATAGCCGAGCACGACGAGGCCGTTTTCTATTTCCCCGGTAAAGGTCGGATAGCCGTCGATGTAGCCGCGGGTGAGGCCTGCGATGTCCGATATGGAATAGGACATGGGCACGCTTTCGGGCAAGTCGTTTGTCTGCCAGGCCACCTGCATCGTGTCGTTGTCAATCAGGATGGCCCACACGTCAAAATCTTCCAGTTCGCGTGTCATTTTTTCGGACAAGTGATATCCGTTTTCGTCTTGCGACAATTGCCCGGCAACCTCCTCGGCGGTTTTCCAAGGGTAGGAGTTGGGCAGTTGGCTTCTGGTATATAGGAACAGCAAGGTTATGTTCAAGGCGGCGAGCAAAAGAAAAGATAAAAGTAGGATGCCGATGAAACGCCGAATGAGCCTGGGTACGCTTTTCATGATGATTTACCTGCCTTCCACGATAAGTTTATAACCGAGTCCCTTCATCGTAATCAGGGAAACGGGGCGGGATGGGTTCGTTTCGATTTTTTCCCGGATGCGGCGCACGTGCGCCATCAACGAATTTTCGTAACCATATGGGTTGTCGCCCCAGGCGGCCTCGCAGAGCGCGTCAATGGTGACGATTCGTCCCGCGTTCCGATAGAGGCAGGTGAGAATGTCGTGCTCTTTTGCCGTGAGCGGGAGGCGTTCTTCGTTTTTTATCACTTCCGCGCGTTCAAAGTCGATTTCACAGCCGGACAACCTTACAAGCGGGTTTTCGCCTTTATAGCTCCGGCGGAGGATTGCATTGACACGGAAAAGGAGTTCTTTGGGCAAGAACGGTTTTACCATGTAGTCGTCCGCGCCGAGGCCGAATCCGCGGAATTTGTCCTCGTCCTCCCCCCGGGCCGTCAAAAACAGCACGGGATAATCCGAAGTGCGCTTTAACTGTTCCATAAGGTCGAAACCGTTGCCGTCGGGGAGCATGACGTCGAGGATGGCAAGCTCCGGGTGGTAGGCCGAAGAAAGCGCGACGGCCTCCTTCATCGTCTTCGCGGTGGCAATCTTTTGAAAACCATCCTCGCTTAAAATGGAACATACCATGTCCAAAAGTTCTTGTTCGTCATCGACAAGTAAAATACGTTTCTGTTTCAAATAATCAAAATCCATGTGGATACCCCCTTGTATTTGCGCTTTGCATTATAACATATAATTTCTCTTTTTTCTAAGCTTTTGGAGAATTGTAAGGGAAATGTAAGGTTGAGAGAAGGTTGGCGCAAGGTCGGCGTGGTATCATGCAAGCATGCGGCAGGGAAGTTCCCGGGTTTGGCAAGCGTGGAGCGATGAATTTGCCGCAGTTGGAACACTTGATGAGAAAGGAGAAAACGAGGATGGATATCATGGAAACGAAAAACCTGACGAAGTCCTATGCGGATTTCGTTGCGGTTTCGGGCTTGAACCTGCACGTTCCCAAGGGGGCGGTCTACGGTTTTTTGGGGCCGAACGGGGCGGGCAAGTCCACGACGATGAAAATGTTTTTGGGGTTGACGAAGCCGACAAGCGGGTCGTTTACGATTGACGGGAAGCGCTATCCTGAAAACCGGGTGGAAATTTTGCGAGAGATTGGATCGTTTATCGAGGCTCCGGCATTTTACGGAAACTTAAGCGGCGAGGAAAACCTTGAAATCATTCGCCGGATATTGGGGCTTCCGAAATCTTCCGTGCCGGAGGCGCTTGAAACCGTGGGGTTGACGCCATTTAAAAAGCGGCTTGCGAGAAAATATTCGCTCGGCATGAAACAGCGGCTGGGCCTTGCGGGCGCGTTGATTGGGAGACCGCCGATTTTGATTTTGGACGAACCGACAAACGGGCTCGACCCTGTCGGCATCCACGAAATCCGGACGCTGATTCGCTCCCTGCCGGAAAAATTTGACTGTACGGTACTGGTGTCGTCTCATTTGTTGTCCGAGATTGAACTGATGGCGGATTATGTCGGCATTTTAAACCATGGGCATCTATTGTTCGAGGGGACGCTAGAGGAGCTAAAAGAAAACGCGGTCTCAAGGGGATATCCTACCGATAATCTGGAAGAGATGTTCCTCGCCCTCATCGATGCCGACAACCGGATGCCGGAGAAACGGATGCCGGAGAAACGGTCATCAAAGAACTGGACATCGGAGAAACGGATGCCGGGAGAACATCGGCGGAAAGGGGGAGCCGGATGATGCGTACTTTTTCAGGACGTAGGAGCGTTTTGCCGAAATGTAATGGTGTTTTGTCAGGATGCAATGGCATTTTGCTGGAAGGGAGGAAAATAAAGCGGACGGGATTTTTCCCGGCGTTTTTCGGCGGCGGCATCCTGGCGGCGGCCGTTCCCATCGTCAACATGGCGGTTCGCTCGGAAATGTATTTGGGACTGCAAGGGACTGCCATTCAAATTCTGATGGACGCGAACTGGCAAATGATGGCGATGTTGAACGTTTTGCTGGTCGTGTCGGGTGCTTGTCTTTTATATCATGTCGAACATGCCGATGGCGGCCTGCAAAAAATGCGGTCGCTTCCCATTCGGGAAGGTTCTGTTTTCTTCGGGAAGGTGGCCGTGATGATGCTCATGTGTGTCTTGGTGCTGGCAATGGAGGCCGCGTCGGTTTCATTTTGTTCGTGGCATTGGTTCAAAGGCCAAGCGGGTGGCGGTCAATGGAGAGGCGAAGGTGGGAACATGTTTGCAATAGAGTTGTGCAAAAGCTTTGGCTACGCGTTTTTGTTGATACTGCCATGTGTCGTCTTGTCGTTTTTGATAGCGGAAGCGTGCAAGAACATGTGGGTTTCGCTCGGAATCGGCGTCGTCTGTGTTTTTACCGCGACCATGCTGCCGACAAGTTCGTTCGTCTTGTCGCTCTTTCCGTTCGCGATGCCCTTCCAGGTGTTTGCCGGGATGGAGGCGGCGTGGGTGACGCGCTTTGCCTGCGCGGCCGTCGTGGAGATTGTCGTGCTGGGTGGGGTGGAGAGACTCGTAGTGAGGGGGAAGGGGGCATTCGAATGAATTTTTTACCGCTTCTTGGCGTTGAATTTCAGAAGATACGGCGTTCGGGGATTTTTATCATCTTGTTCGCCTCGACGGTCATCCTATGGATACCGTCCATCGTCAATTCGGAATCAAATTTTTACATGCAGGCGGAGGGAGTTTCCCCGGAACATAATTTTTTTATCCAGGGCTTCATGGCCATGTCCTGGTTCATGTTTCCGGCCAGCATGGTGGTCGGGACGGTTCTTGTCAGCCAGACGGAGAGGATGAACAAGGGAATTTTGAAAATGCTTGCCCTGCCGGTTGGTACGGTGAGGCTTTGCCTGGCCAAATTCGTCGTATTGCTGGTGCTTTCGGCGGCGCAGGTGCTCATGATGACGGGCATGTATTATATCGGCGCGGCCATTTGCTCCGTGACGCGGGACTATGATTTTATCCTGCCGCCCCTGTTCGTCATGGGAAAAATCAGCATCCTATTTTTGTCCGCCATACCGATGCTTTCGTTTTTCTGGATGTTGTCCGTGTGCATCCAGACCCCGATTTTTTCCATCGGTATCGGTTTGGCATCAATCGTGCCGTCCGTGTTGGTGATTAATACCAAGATTTGGTTCGCGTACCCCATGTCGTATTCCTTTTTTGTAATCGTGGCGGAATATGGCAAATTGGCGACGAACCTGGATACGGCGCAAGTAGAATTCGTGCCATGGATTCCCGTGGCCGTCGTGATTAGCATGACTTGTTTGTGTGTTTCCTGCCTTTGTTTTGGGCGGGCGGAAAGGAGATAATATTGTTATGAAAGAAAAAATTTTAACCATTGTCAGTACCATATTGCTTTTCGTTCCTTGGACGATTCTTCCATTGAGGTCGTTTGATTGGGCGTTGAAATCCCCCGTTGCCGAGATTATGATTTCTTGTTACGCGGTGTTCATGATTCTGGGCGGGATGTTCACGGTTTTTTTGTATGTCAGGGCGAAAGTGCAAAATAACTGGATGAAGGTGTGCCTGGTCATCAATTGCCTATATGCGGTCGGCGGCGCATGCGCGCTGGGGATGATGGTGACGCAGAAATAGTATTGACTTTTGCTATCCGGGGCGTATATACTGTACACCGACGCTACAAGGATATCTATAAACTTATGGCTCTTATGGCTGCCATGCGTGGCCGAAGTTCGTGAATGGTGACAGATTGTGGGGGGTGGTTCATGGCAAGAACGGTGGGAATCGCGCCGGAGCGGATTCATAAATATGGGTTCGCGTTCGATGGGAAGAAGGTATTGATCGGATAAAAATAGTACGGGATGGCGCGCCCTTGTTTCAATCACTGGCGCGGCCATCCCACTTTTTCTTATGTCATAGGAAACTTCGTTCAATAACGGGTTAAGCCATCAGCTTTCGGCCAATTCCGTCAGGGAATGGAACGTATATCCCATCTCTTCCCATTTCGCCAGCAATTCATCCAGAATTTCCGCGTTGGTTTTCGACGTGCTGTGCAAAAGGACGATGGCTCCAGGATGGATGCGCTTTGTCAGTTTTTGCATGGCCTCCTCGTGGGTGGGCTGGTCATTTTCGTACCAGTCCACGTAGGCGAGGCTCCAGAAGAACGTCGTGTAACCGAGATTCCCGGCCATCTGCAGGTTGCTTTCGCTGTATTTGCCCTGCGGCGGCCGATAATATTTCAGCATCTCGCCGCCGGTGATTTCCTGGTAGGCGTTTTCCACGTCTTGTAGTTCCTTTATAAAACTTTCCGTGGTCGAGATTTGCGACATGTCCGGGTGGTGGTATGTATGGTTGCCGACGACGTGTCCTTCTTCGGCCATCCGCTTGATTAAGTCCGGGTTTGATTCGATGTAGGTGCCGACCACGAAGAACGCGGCCGGCGCCTCATGTTTTTTCAAGGCGTCTAAAATGGCCGGGGTGTTTCCGTTTTCGTATCCGGCGTCAAAGGTCAGGTAAATGACTTTTTCGTCGGTCATGTCGGCATAATAGGCGTTGTATTTTTTCAAGGACTCGGCTGTCGCGTTGGCGACGGGACGCTCCCCCTCTTTCTGGAAGCTCAGTCCCCAATTTTCCGTCTCGGCAAGCGTGGCCGTGCCGGAAGCCTCCTGGTGCGGCGGAAGGTATTCCTCCCGGAACCTGGCGGCGAGGCTGCCCGCCAGGAAGGCGAAAGTAAACAGCAGGGTAAACGTGACGGTGCGCGTTAGAAAATAACGCAACTTTTGAAAAGAATCGGAATGAAGGTTCATGTTACCACCGATATTCGTTTTTCTAACAAAATATGCGGGGGAGGGGCAAAATATGACTGGATTTGGTGCGCCCGGGATTGTTGCTTGGGAGATCTTGACGAAGATTCTTTTGATATGTGGTTGCCGAATACAAAAAATCATGGTAAAGTAATAATGATAATTTCAGTATGGTTTTACATATCTGACATGGACGTGCCGGCGCATGATAAAAGCCGTGACAATAAGTCGAGCATAAGGAGGGAACCCATTGGAATTTATTCGGACGATTTTTCGGAGACGGGCGGACGTTTCAAAACAAGCGGTGGCTTTCGTGGACTATGAGCACTGGTATTATTCTTACCACAACCTATATGGGATCAAGCCCGGGATATCCGCCTGGCGCAAAGAACTGGAAACACAATTTGAGCTCCTGGACATCCTGGTATTTGGCGACTTTTCCCAACCCGCCATAAACCAGGAACTTTGCAAAATCCGGGAGGCGACCAACACCATCATAGAAACCGCACATCCCGGATTTAAAAAAGACATGACGGATTTTATCATGTTGGACTATTTGTACCGGATGGTCTCCGAAAACAAGGACATAGACACTTACATCCTCTTTACCGGCGACGGCCACTTCCAGCCCGTGACAAAATACCTCACGCAAGTAAAGAAAAAAGGTGTCGTCATCTATGGGGTTCGGGGCGCTTTCAGCAGCCGGCTGAAAGCTTCCGCCTCAAAATGCATCGAGTATCCTTACCAGGAGGAACTGGTTCCGGGGTATTATGACATGATCATACGGCATTTCGATTATATTTCCAATAAAAACATCAATCCGACTTTCCTGAAAACCGTGGAGGTCATTGCGGAGCGCAACCAGGCACCGGTGGACGTGGTGCGGGCGGTTTTCCAGGAAATGCTGGACAAGGGGTATGTTTACCAGGAAGAAACCCCCGTGGCCTTCAACCGCAAAATAAGGACCGTCCGTGCCAACTGGGAACTGCTGATCAAGGACGGCCTGTGGAATCCGGATGCCGACGTTGAAGCGTAAAGGTTATTTGTTGGTGGAGAAAAAACAATTCCATGCTTGCATTCTTGTTATAAAACAAGTATAGTATTAAGTGTGAGGTTTTTGTGGGAGGAACGGGGCCGTTCGGGTGTGTGCCGCATGGGCGGCGGGCGGCATGGCGGGTTCTCCTGACGATAAAAAGACAGCGAGGTAAAAGAGATGCGTATTTACAAGGAAAAGGATTATGAGGCAATGAGCCGCCGGGCGGCAAGCATCATCGCGGCGCAGGTGATTTTGAAGCCCGATTGCGTGCTGGGGCTGGCGACGGGTTCGACCCCCATCGGGGCGTACAAGAGGCTTGTGAAGCAGTATAAGAAGGGGAAACTGGATTTTTCCGCCGTGCGTACGGTAAACCTGGACGAGTACAAGGGGCTTGGCGCGGGAGACGAACAGAGTTACATAAATTTCATGAATGAAAATTTATTTTCCCACGTCAACATTGCCAAGGAAAACACGAACGTCCCGAACGGTCTGAACAAGGACGCGGCCGCGGAATGTGCGCGCTACGACAAGGTGATTGCCGACATGGGCGGAATCGACTTGCAGCTTTTGGGAATCGGGAATAACGGGCATATCGGGTTCAACGAACCGGCAAAGAGTTTCGCCGACGGGACACATATGGTGACGTTGGAAGAGGGGACGAGGGAGGCGAACGCCAGGTTTTTCTCTTCCCTTGACGAAGTGCCGACGGCGGCTTACACGATGGGGGTCGGCTCCATCATGCGGGCGAAGATGATTCTCCTGGTTGCTTCCGGCAAGGCCAAGGCGCAGGCGGTGAAGGACACCGTTTCAGGACCTGTCACGCCGAAGGTTCCGGCATCGGTGCTGCAGCTCCACCCGAACGTGGTATTGGTCGGGGACGAGGACGCGATGTCGTTATTGTAAAGAATGAAGCCATTATAAAATGTGGGAGCTGTTGCAAAAATAGAAACCACCATAAAAACAAAGATGCACTCCGCGGTTTGCCGCGGGGTGTTTCATTACCTTTAGCCGCGATATTTTTTCAATCGTTTCCAAAGCGTGGATCCGTCTTCCACACCGTGCCCGTTCGGCATCTGTTTCATTGCCAGGCAGGACGCGTAAAGTAAATCAAGGCTTAATAGGAGTGGGAGCATCGGGGAAACCATGTTCCCATATTCTAGCCCTTTGACGGTGGAGACGGGGAGTGTTTCGTCGAGCTTGCCGAACCAGCCCTTGCCGCGTCCCGCAGTGACGCAGACGGTTCTGGCGCCTTTCGCGGCGGCGGAAAGGAGCGCGTCGCGGATTTCCATTGTCTGCGCGCTCAAGGTGATGCCGATGACCAGGCTTTCTCTTTTCAGGCGGGTTTCGTTGATTACCATTTGATGGTAGTCCGTGACGGCCTTGATGTCGATGCCGGCCTTTAGCATCCGCAGCTCGAATTCCGTGGCGGCAAGGCCGGAACTGCCGAGCCCGTAGACGAAGACTTGTCCGGCCTTGCAAATCATGGCGCTGATTTTCCTTAAGCGTTTGTCATCGACGGTGGCCGCCGCCTTGGACAAGATGTTTCCATAGGTGGAAAATACTTCGTCCGAGGATGTCCGGCCGTTTGGCGCCTGTTTCTTTTCATCTGGAGAGATTCCGTATGAATGTGGGTCGTTTGCCGACCCGTCCCCCTTCTCCAATGCCGCCTCATAGAGATAGAGAAATTCCCGATAGCCGTGATAACCCATTTTCTGGGCAAAGCGCGACAAGGAAGCCTCGGAAACGTGCAGCTTCCGGGACATGTTTTTGGCGGTAAAATTTCCCGCATGTTTATTTTTGAGAAAAAAGTCCGCGATCAGTTTCTCGGTCGGCGTGAAATAGGGGTAATATTTTTCCAGGGAAGCAAAAATGACGGAATCCGGCATGGCAAAAATCCTTTCTTGTCGTTTGTGTGCAAACCATAGGGATTGCGCGTAATGTTTATGACCATGATATCATTTTTACGGGAGGATTGAAAGTACTTTCAGGAAATTTTGCGTTTACCCATATTTATTGATAATGTGATTGCTCTTCCAGTATTTGTCCAAAGGCTTGTATTTTTCACTTGAAGCCGTTATAGTATACCCAAGGGCATCCCTTGACGCATGCCCCGGTTGGGTGGCCGGACGCTCTCGCGTCCGGCAAGGGATAGAAGAAGGGTGTTGTCGCGGCCGCGGGCCGTGAATGGTGGCGTACTTGGCGCGGCGGGAGAGTGGGAGTTCGGAAGATGATTATTGAAAATGGAATGGTGTTTGGCGTTGGCGGGAAATTTCACAAGACATCGCTTTACAGTGTGGGCGGGAAGGTCGTAAAAGGGGAGGACGCGCCTGGAACGGTTTGTAGGACGGCAAGCCGGATCCTGGATGCCGCGGGTTTTTACGTCATCCCGGGCCTGGTTGACGTGCACGCGCATGGGGCCGTGGGACATGATTTCTGTGACGGGGACATGGAAGGACTGCGTAAAATCGCGGAATACGAATACCGTTCCGGCGTGACGTCCTTTTGCCCGACTTCGATGACGTTGCCGGAGGCGAGGCTGGCGGAAATTTATGCCGCCGTACCCATGCTGCTCAGGGAGATGGAAAGCGTGGGCGGGGGAGAACGCGTGTCAAAGGAAAAGGCCGCGGAAGCGGTGAATTTCTCTCGAATTGTCGGCATCCACATGGAAGGACCTTTTTTGGCGACAAAGAAATGCGGGGCGCAAAATCCGAAGGATATCGTGCCGGCAGATTACGACATGTTCTGCCGCTTGAACGAGGCGGGTGGCGGTTTGTTGAAAATCGTGACGGTGGCGCCGGAGCAGGCGCGAAACCTGGAGTTCATCCGCCGCGTGTCGGGAGAGGTCAACGTTTCCTTGGGGCATTCCACGGCGGGATTCGAGGAGGCGGAGGCGGGATTCGCGGCGGGGGCGAACCACGTGACGCATTTATTCAATGCCATGAACCCATACCATCATAGGAATCCGGGCATTATCGGCGCGGCCACGGGGCAAAAGGACGTTTTCGTGGAATTAATCAGCGACGGGATGCACGTGCACCCGGCGGCGGTTCGCGACGTGTTCCGGCTCTTTGGCGACGGGCGCGTGGTGTTGATTAGCGATTCCACCGCAAGCTGCGGGATGCCGGACGGGGAATACGTGCTTGGAGGGCAGGCCGTTTTGAAGGACGGGCGCAAGGTGACGTTGGCGGCATCGGGCGGGATGAAACGGCTTGGCGTGGCGGGATTGCCGGATGTGCCAAACGGGAAGGCGGTGCCGGGCGGGGGGAAATTGTCGGGCATGGCAGAAGCGCCGAACCCGTCGGACGAGGTAATCGCCGGTTCGGCTTCCAATTTGTATGAATGTATGTGTTGCGCGGTGTCATTTGGCGTTCCGTTGGAGTCGGCGGTAAAGGCCGCCACGGTGAACCCGGCGAGGAGCATCGGCTTGGAGGGGCAAATTGGCAGCTTTGTCCCGGGGGCGTGGGCAGATTGCCTGCTTATGGATGAAACGCTGCGGCTTCGGGCGGTCATCTCGAACGAGCACGTGACGTGGTTATCATGAGAAGAAGGGAGAGACGAAAAATGGTTGAGATGATTCCGAAAATAAACGGTGAGGAGAGAAGGGAAGAAGGCAGGTTTGTCCTGCCAGAGGGCGAGGTGCGTGTCTTTGGCGCGGTGGCCTATGTGACGGTCTTGGAGGACCGTCTGGCCAAGATCGGGCTTCGCCGGAAGTGGAATTATGTGGAGTGGAAGGAGCGCGAGACGGCGGCGGTTTGCTTCAACATGCTCCCAAAGGAGAAGCCGGAGGCGGATTTTGCAAAGGTCGAGGGCGCGTACGTGTTGTATATCACCCCGGAACAAGTCAAAGTGACGTCACATGACCCGGAAGGACTCACGAACGGCCTGACGACGCTTTATTGGATGCTGCGGGAAGGCGGCGGGGCGTGCGGTTGCGGAACCTTTACGGACGCGCCCGCTTGCGGGTATCGCGGAATCCTGATTGATTCCAGCCGCCATTTTTTCGACGTGGAAACCATAAAGGGCATGATTGAGCAGTGTTCCCTGCGGAAATTGAACCGTCTGCACTGGCATTTGAGCGACGACCAGGGATATCGCCTGGAAAGTTTGCGGTTTCCAAGGCTGAACGAGGTCGGCTCCTGGCGCAAGGAGCCGGACGGGAGCACGTATGGCGGATTTTATACGAAGGCCGAGGTACGTGACATCGTGTCGTACGCCGGCGCGCGGGGGATGCAAATTATCCCCGAGATTGACGTGCCGGGACACGTGGGCGCCATCCTGGCGGCTTATCCGCGTCTGAGCTGCAGCAAGGAGGAGATGGAAGTCAAGAACATGCCCGGCATTCACGAGCATATCCTTTGCGCGGGAGATGACTTGACGTTGCAGTGCGTGAATATTTTGCTGGACGAGGCGATGGAGCTGTTCCCCTATCCGTGGTTCCATGTCGGGGGGGATGAGGCGCCGAAGTCCGAGTGGAAGAAATGTCCCGCCTGCCAGGAGCGGATTCGCGCCGAGGGCTTGAAAGACGAGGAAGAACTGCAGGCGTGGTTTATAAAGAAAGTGGTGGAACATTTGCAGGAGAAGGGCAGGACCGCCATTTGCTGGAACGAGTGCATGAAGTCCGGCATGCTGGATTCGCGGGCTGTCGTGCAGTACTGGGACGAGGAAGAGGATGCCGGGTATTGCAGGGAATTGGCGGAAGGAGACCGCAAATGCATCTACTCCTACACGCCCGCCTTTTATTTTGATTATGAGCCGATGCTGACGCCAATGCGCAGGATGCGGAACTGGAAGCCCGTTTTGCGGGACGGCTCGCAGGTCGCGGCGAAAAACCTGCTGGGGGTGGAGGCCGCGTTCTGGAGCGAGCGCATCGAGGATCGTGAAAGGCTGGAAAAGCTGGCGTTTCCGCGCCTGTTCGCGGTGGCGGAGGCGGCCTGGAACGGCCTTGCGGATTATGGGGAATTTGTAGAACGGTGTGCGAAACACATGCGGGCTCTTGACGAGGACGGCGTCCGGCATTATTCCATGGACGAGGTCGATTTGGAGGGCGAGGCGCAGAAAGAGGCCATCATCAAGGAGTGGAAGCCGATGGTCGACCAGGCGCGCGCGGCCGGCATGGGACATTTTTTGGACGTGATTGGCAGGCTCGTGAGAAATAAACTGGAAGGCGTCATGGACGAGGCGATGATTGAGGAAATGATAGAAGAGATAAGGTCGTAGAAGGGTCAAGGGTCTGGACGAGACGAGGCGATAGTGAAGACGGGGTATAGAAGAGACGAGGCGATAGTGAAGACGGGGTATAGAAGAGACGAGGCGATAGTGAAGACGGGGTATAGAAGAGACGAAGGCGATAGAAAGGGAGAAGGAAAATCATGATACCGGCAATTGTACCAGCAGTGAAAAAATGAATTTGACGGGCGGCCCCGGGCGGCAACCTTGACATGGACGGCGTCGTGCAGTTGTGGAATGACGGGGGCAAGTGGGCGCGGAGCGATTCGTGCACATATGTGTTCCCAAATCTTCGCGCCTCATGCATTCGCGTCACGTCCTAAAAACTTTGTCGTGATTTCGGGCGTGAGGGCCGGCAGGCAGGAAAAGATGATTTTCGCCAGTTCCCGCGGGGATTCCGGGCAACCGTCGTCGAGCCATTTTCCGAGGATGGCGACAAAGCCCGTCCTAAAAAATGTAAAATAATAGGCACCTTGGCGTTCCGGCACGTTTAGCTTTTGATAGAAGGGAGCGACGATTTCCGACTGCAGCAATTTCATGTTATTTGCAAGAATCGTGGAATTGCTGTCGGAAAAAAGCGCATGGTAAAACGTCTTGTTTTCCTGAATGTGTTCGATGATGATGGAAAGATAATCCGTGGACATAAAATTGTCATTTGGTAAATACACATTTGCGTAGGTTGCCGTTAGTTTGCCCTCAAGTTCCTGCCCGATGGCTTCCATTACGGCGTACAAGTCCTGAAAATGGGCGTAAAACGTGGAACGGTTGATGGATGCGAGCACGCAAACGTCACTGACCGTGATTTTTTTCAAGTCTTTTTGCCCCAATAATGCAAGAAGGCTTTTTTGTATGTTCTGATGGGTTTTCACGTACCCGGAATTTTCCTTTTTGTTCATCTTCAAATCCTTTCTTTCATTCACGAAATTTACGTGCATGTTCCGAGCCGTCTGACGCCGCATCGGCGCGGTGTGCGGTTCGTGGGTGGACAATGACGAAAAATACAAGTCAATGCCGACCGTGGGTTTCCCGGTATTGCTGCGGCGACATGCCGACCTGCCGGTTGAAGGTGTTGCTGAAATGGCTGCGCGAGCAAAACCCGAGGGCGGAGCCGATGTCCAAGACGCTGTAGTCGGTGGAGGCTAGCTGTACCTTGGCGTATTCAATCTTGGCGGACAAAATGTATTGTTTGACGTTGGAGCCGGTTTCGTTTTTAAATTTGCGCGACAAGTAGCAATCACTGTAGCCGACCAGCGAGGAGAGCGTGGAAGTGTCGATTTTGTCCGTGATGTGCATGGAAATGTAATCGATGCACGTCTGGACGGGGCGGGAAATTTCCGATTGCCGTTTCAGGTCGTGTACTCGTTGGACGAAATCGTGGTAAAAATGGTGGTTGAGGTTGGCCAGCTCATTTGCCGTTTCGCAGGAATCAATTTGCTCCAAATAGGTGTCGTTGAGCGAGTAGGCGGTGGCGGCGGGCATTCCCCCGCGGATGGCGGCCCGGCTGGCGAGGGTCAAAAGGGAGGAACTGCTATATTTGAGCCGCTGCAATTGGTCTGGAAGGTCCGCCTTGATGCCGTTGCTGGCATATGCGGCCCTCGCCTGGGTCTCCTGGTAGTCAAGGCGCCCTTCCTCGACAATCTTCATCAATCGGGTTTCCATCTTGTACACGCCCAAATGGCCGGGATTGGTTTCCAACATCTTTTTGACCGAAGAGGATTTTACGGCATGCTTTTCGCCGCCTTGTTGCATTTTGATGTCAAAGTCGGTGAAGGTGACTTTTTGCCCGGTCAGGCAATAGTGGAACATTGCCACATATTGATAAAATATGTTTACCGGCACCATTGGAATCGTGTGCAGCGTCTGGATGAACTGGTACTTTGTATGGATGGAAAGCTGGTAGTCGTCTAATGCCTTCTCAATCAAGTGGGACGAGTTCTCGTAAATGAAGATTGGACCCATGACATGGAAAATCATGGGTTTTTGGCCTTGGCATTCGAAGTCCGCCGCCCAGGTCAGTCCCAGGGAATTGTCAAATAGGACGGGTACGTCAAAACGCTGCATGTTTTTATGTAAGTGCTCCTTGCGCTTGCCCATGGAAATGAAGAGGTCGAATAAAAAGTCGGTCTCGTTTTGGGGCGTGAGGGGGTTCAACTCACTGTCATAACTGGTAAAATGTATCGGATAATTGCAGGAAACCATCTGCTTAAAAAGGTCGAGGTTGTACTGTACGTCCATTTCAATCTCCTTCGTGGTATCGTCGGTTTGCGGGCAGAGCACCTCGAAAAACCTTCGGTTTTCCTCGGTCGCTTCGCTCGCCAAATGTGCGATGACGCACCTGCACGAGCAAGCTCGGCATCTGCATCCCGCCCACTTGGCTCTGCCCTTTGCGGGTGTTATGGCATGTCGTCGGTTTGCGGGCAGAGCACCTCGAAAAACCTTCGGTTTTCCTCGGTCGCTTCGCTCGCCAAATGTGCGATGATGCACCTGCACGAGCAAGCTCGGCATCTGCATCCCGCCCACTTGGCTCTGCCCTTTGCGGATATTATACCATGTCATGTCCTTTGGATGCAATCAAACTTTTGAAGTGGCTTGTTTTATCTTTATTTTGCTCTCGGGGTCATGATTTTTCGAGAAAAGACAAGAAAATGGTTGATTGGACAAAATCATGGTTCCTATATAGTTTATAAATCCTTTATAATTCCATTTGGAAACAAGAGGTATTTTAAAACATGGTTCTTTCGTGAACGTGGGTGAACGTAAAGCGGGCGGAGGGACACTGGAGAAACGGAGGAGTAATGGGATTATGAGCGATGTGAAAAAGGGAAGTGCGGCGGTGCAGTACCGCGGCGCAAAAATCTGGGAACTGATTATGGCTCCGGCATGTGCGGGAAACAACATTTGCATGTACATGTGCATGGTCTACGCGAGCTACGTGGGCAGTGCGGGGTATGGTATTGCGACCGCGCTGGTGGGCATCATCATCACGGCCACGCGTATTTTGGATGCCGTGACGGACGCGGGAATCGCGTTCGTGTTTGAGAAATTTCCGATTAAGTATGGAAAATGCCGGCCATTTTTGCTGATTGGCTGGGCGATTGAGTCGTTGGCGGTATTTTTGATGTACCATGCGGGCGTGAACCATTTTAAGGGATTTGCCGGAATTTTCGTGTTTATCCTGATTTACATCGTGTACGTAATCGGTTATACGGTGAACAACATGGGCGGCGCCGTTATCGCTTCGGTCTTGACGAACGATCCGAAGCAGCGCCCGATGCTGAGCTTCGTATCCACCATTTTTTCTTACTGCACGCCGATTTTGCTGAGTAATATCGTGACCTTTTCGATTTTGCCGAGGCATGACGGACAGTATGACATTCCGGCCCTGCAGGAGATGACCGCGTTGTACATAGGCGTGTCGCTGGTTTGCTGCATCGTCTCCATGATAGGTATCTGGAGAAGCGACAAGGAAGAAGTGTGGGCGGCCGCGCAGGCGGCGGGTGTCGGTAAGAAGCAAAAATCCGCGTCCCTGAAGGAAATGTGGGAGGTGCTCTCAAAGAACAAGGACGTGCAGCGTTACATCGTGACCTGCGCGACGGACAAATTTGCCCAGACCACGGCCACGCAGTCCGTCATCATGACGCTTTTGGCGGGTGTCTTGATTGGCAGTTACGAGGCATCGCAGGTGGCCAACAACTTTGCTTCGGCAATCGGACTGGTATTTGCCTTCGTCGGCGGCATGATTATCGGAAAAATCGGTTCTAAGAAAGGGACGGTGTGGTTTTCCTGGGCAGCCATCGGCGTGTCCGCCATCCAGTTGGTCGTATGTTTGATTCTGGGGCCGAACGGCATGAAGCAGATTGGCGATACCGCTTCCTGGTGCTTCATGTTATGGGTAGCTTGCACGGTCGGCATGACGGCGACCCGCATGTTACTTTCCGTGACGGCCAACACGATGCGGGCCGACGTGGTGGACGGTGAGGAATACCGTTCTGGTAATTTCCTGCCATCGGTCGTGTCCGGTGTCTATTCGCTGTTTGACAAGGGCATGTCCTCGATTTGCTCGACCGTGGCCACCGTGGCGATTTCCTTCGTGGGATACATGAACACCGTGCCGCAGAAGGGCGACCCGGTGACGGTTCCGATTTTTGCCCTGGCGTTGTTCTTGTCTTTCGGATTGCCGATTCTGGGCTTCGTCTGCAATCTGTTGGCGATGAAGAACTATACGCTTGACCCGGAGACGCTGGTCAAGGTGCAGGCACATAACCAGGAGAAGCGTCTGGAGAACCAGGAAAACGCGCAGGCGTAAAGCGGCGGGAGTGAAGGTTGAATAACGGTATAATAGCGTCGGTATACAGAGGGCGTGTTGCCCTCTGGCCACGCCGTACCTATGTCAGGATATGTTCCATAACGTCATTTTATATGCGGGTTCAAGAACCAGAGAAATCCTTGCGCCGAGATATCGTTTGTAAAAATCTTTTTGCAGGTCGCTAAGATAAGGCGTGCTTTCTATGAAACGATAGATTTCTCCTAAATTTAATCGGTTGTAAATTCGCTCTATCGCTTTCTTACAATCAGGATATTGGCCTTGCTCAGAAAATCGTAGTAATTAATCTTTCGGCCTCCTTGTTTTATGGCGGAGGTGGGAAATCGGAAAATTCTCATGTTCAAGGCATCTTCATTTTCTATTACGTCGTGCATGGTTTTTTCGTCCGTGATAAATCTTCTATAATCATGTTTGTTCACCTCGTTACTTCCTTATGTCATGTCGTCGGCTTGCGGGCAGAGCGCCTCGAAAAACCTTCGGTTTTCTTCGGTCGCTTTGCTCGCCAAATGTACGACGATGCACTTGTACGAGCAAGCTCGGCAGCTACATCTCGTCCACTTGGCTCTGCCCTTTTCGTATTGTATACCGTTATGCCGAAATAAAGGCAAGGACAATTTAAAAATCCAACATAAGTCTGATAATTGTTTGTTGATTTTTTTGAATTTCAATATTACAATTAGAATCACAAAAATAAAACAAATGTTGGATTTTTTGGATTCGGCCTTACTGCCAAACGGACTTCCGTGAATGGCGGGGGCGAACAGTAACCAAGAAAGGGGCATATATCATGAAATTATTATCATCTCGTATTTTTAACACGCGCGTGCAGGGCGACCATGTGCGCGGCAAGGAGAAATGGCTGGGGTATTTTTTCGGTCCCATCGGAGTGACGCTGATGAGCGGGATTCTCACGAGTTACTTAAACGTGTATTATACGGACGTGGTGGACGTGGCCAGTATTTGGGGCGGGGCGTTTTTGAGCTCCTTCCCACTGGTTTGCCGGATTTTGGATGCCATCACCTTCGTCGCCATGGGGCGAATCATTGACCGCACTTCGTCCCCGCAGGGGAAGGCGAGGCCGTGGATTCTTATTTCGGCCCCGATTTTGTTGATCAGCATGCTTTTGTTGTTTCTGGTGCCGGAAGGGCGGGACTGGATTCGGGTCGTCTGGGTGTTTTCCAGTTATTGCTTATTCTACGCGATTGGTTACACCGCATATGGAACGAGCCACACGCTCCTGGTGCCATTGTCCACGAAAGATAGTGTGGAGCGCGGGAAGCTGTCCGTTTTCAGCAACGCGCAGTTCATGCTGTCGGGCTCCTTTTTGGCCATCCTCTTCCCTTGCTTCCTCGTGCCGTTGATGGGTGTGGACAAAAAGGCCTGGATTACCACGATTGCCATCGTGACTTGTGTTTGCTGCCCGATGCTGCTCTTCGAATATTATTACACGAGGGAGCGGGTGACGGAGGCGGAAATGTCCGCCGCGTGGAATGTGGGCAGAAAGCGGGAAAGCGCGGCGGCGCGCAGAACACGTGCCGCGCAACGGGCCGAGGCATCAAGGGCGGATGCGTGCAAGAGTGCGAAAGCGTCTAAAAGGGCGACTGCGCGGAATGTGGCCGGGAGGCAGGAAAAGGCGGCCACGCGGAAGGTCTCTTCGATGAAGCAGCAGTTAAAGGCTTGTCTCAAGAGCCGCTACTGGATTTTGGTGATGGTCTACGTCATCGTCATCGACCTCTTTTCGGCCTTGTCAAGCGCCAGTACCTTTTATTACTGCAACTGGGTTTTAGGCAGCTACAACGACGGAATCACGCAGGCATTGTTTTACGGGCTGGGAAATATGCCGCTTGGCCTGGGGATTTTCCTTTGCGGGCCGATTTGCAAAAAGCTTGGCAGAAAGCAGGCCATGGGCGGCGGCTTCGTCATCGCGACGGCAGGATGCCTTTTGTGCGCACTTAACCCGACGAACCTGGTGCTGGTGCTGGCGGGGCAGTTCATCAAGGCGGTTGGACTGATTCCTTCCACGTTCATGCTTTCGGCGATGCTGGCGGACGCGCTCGACGACGTGGAGGTGCAAAGCGGCGAGCGGTGCGACGGATTTTCCTCCTCGGTATACAACGTGGTGGCGACGTTGAGCAGCGGCGTGGCGTTGTGCGTCTTTAACGCCTGCCTGACCGGTTTCGGCTACCAGGCCCCGTCCATGATGGAGGTCATCACGGCGCAGAGCGGGCTCGTGCAGGGCTTCTTCACCTTCGGCGCGGTCGGCTGCCCGGTAGTCGGATACGGCGTGCTGGCGGTGCTGATGTTCTTCATGCCGAAGGAACGCACGGCGGCGCAGCCGGCAAAGCCGATAATGGAAAAGATGGGGCATGCGGCAACGCAGCCGGAAAAAAAGAAAGTGAAGGAGTTGGGGCGTGCGGCAACGCAGCCGGAAAAAAAGAAAGTGAAGGAGTTGGGGCGTGCAGCGACCAAGGTGGTCAAAGGAAATAGAAAAATGAAAATGCATGCATATTCATGATAAAAATGAAACATTGATGATAGAACGTTGTGAAAAAGCCTCTATACGTGGTGAAGGAAAACGGCCATCCTGCGGTGACGCCGCTTGAAAAGGCCGTGGAGGAAAAGAACCTGGACGGCTGGAAGAAAAACGAGGTCATGAAATTTGAGGCGAATTATGGGGAAAACCCGGACGAGGATTATGAGGACAACGTGATTTTCCCGAGCGGAACCGAGAATCCGTTGACGATTAGTGACTGGGAGTGGATGTTCGAGGTCTTTGCCAAGGCGCTTGACGAAAGGGGCTGGTTGGATAGCAGCATGGCCTATTGCACGACTGTGGAATACATGGACTATGCCCTGCAAGGTGACCTGGCATCATACTTTGGCGGCGGTACGGGTTATTATAACGTGAAGGACGGCGAGGCGGGAATCGACGTGGAGAAAATGATGGAGCAGGGACAAGGCGGAAGCGGCCAGGCTGCTTCGGAAGAGACGGCAAGTGTGACGACCGAAAGCGGCCAGGCGGAGTCGGCTGGAAACGGCCAGGCAGCGTCCGTTGCAGATTTTTCCATGGTGGGATCGCGCGACGCCAACCGTTCGTGCGGGCTGTACGAGACGATGCTTTCGAAGGTGGCAGGCTTTACGGCAAAGGGCGTGCTTTGGTATCATTGCGAGAGCGACGTGGGCCATTGCGGAATTTATGGAAAATAGTTCGCCAAACTTGTGGAACAGCTGCGAAAGGATTGGGCGGAAAATATTCCCGTCATTTACGTGCAGGGGCTGAACTGTAACGAAAAGCACCCAAAGATTTTGCGGGGTGCTTTTTCTACGTTGTAAATCTTGGAAGGATGGTATATAATGAGGGTGTTGGTGGATTACGAGAGCACGTAGTGCGAAGTAATCCGTGGTATCATTGGAGTCAAAAGGTTTTAATGCCTTTTGGATGAGGCGAGGTGATGACGGATGGAACAATTGCTTGACATTGCGAAATTTGATTCTTATAAAAGAAGACAACCGTCGGGAAGTGAAGAAGGCGAGAGGGGGGACTGCCGGTGTCCTTATGGGATACCTATTCGTCCTTTGCCAATTGTTATGGCGGAGTCATTATCCTTGGCGGGAGGGCGGGAAGCGGCGTGCCCGATTTTTTGCCGTGCGGGAGAAGAAAGGATGGGAAGAACCCCAAATCGAGGAAAAATTAGATGATGTCGAAGGGACGATACTGACGCTTCCTTTTAAGAAAAAGGTTGAAAAAAAGTGCTGAAAGAAAGTTATAAAGAACTGCTATTCGTGAAATAGCCGGCTTAATAATAAAAAAGATATGAGAAAGTGGAGTGATTTACGATGAAGGATGACAACAAGACCGTATTATTTGAGCAGATGCCGATTCCGAAGGCGGTGCTGCAGCTATCGATACCGACCATCATGGGAACGTTGGTGATGGTGCTTTACAACCTGGCCGACACGTATTTCGTGGGGATGCTAAACGACCCGATCCAGAACGCGGCGGTGACGCTGGCCGCGCCGGTGCTTTTGGCGTTCAACGCGGTCAACAACTTGTTTGGCGTGGGCGGTTCGAGCATGATGAGCCGGGCGTTGGGGCGCAAGGATTATGAGACGGTCAGCCAAAGTTCCGCCTTCGTGTTTTACTGTTCCTTGGTAAGCGGCGTGGTATTTTCGCTTTTGAGCCTGATTTTCCACACCCCGCTTTTGCATATGCTGGGGGCGGAGCCGGACACGATTGCGGCGACGAGCGAATATTTGAAGTGGACGGTGATATGCGGGGCGGTTCCGGCCATTTTGAACGTCGTGATGAGCTACCTGGTGCGCTCCGAGGGGGCGGCCATGCATGCCAGCATCGGGGCGATGAGCGGGTGCTTGTTAAACATCGTGCTCGACCCGATTTTCATTTTGCCGCAGGGACTTGGCATGGGCTCGGCGGGAGCGGGACTGGCGACGTTCATTTCCAACTGCGTGGCGTGCCTTTATTTCCTCGTTTTGATTTGGCACAAGCGGGGACATACGTACGTCTGTATCGACCCGCGCAAGTTCGCCTTTCGTTCGCGCATCGTTCGTGAGGTGTTTGGCGTGGGCATCCCGGCCTCCATCCAGAATTTGCTCAACGTGGTCGGCATGACGATTCTCAACAATTTCATGTCTTCCTATGGGTCGGACGCGGTGGCGGCGATGGGTATCGCGCAGAAAATCAACATGATACCGATGTACGTGTCGATGGGATTTTCGCAGGGCATCATGCCGCTTATCAGCTATAACTATGCCAGCGGGAACCATAAGCGGATGAAGAAGGGATTTGTGTTTGCCGGGAGCATCAGCATCGGCTTTATCGTGGCCGTGGTGGTAGGATATTTCCTTGGGGCGGGCGCGCTGATTCGGATGTTCATGGACAACGAGGTCATCATTGCCTATGGGACGCGGTTCTTGCGCGCGTTCTGCCTTGGACTGCCGTTCCTATGCATTGACTTCATGGCGGTCGGCGTGTTCCAGGCGGTCGGCATGGGAAAACATGCCTTGATATTTGCCATCATGCGCAAGATTTTATTGGAAATACCGGCGATTTATATTTTGAATTACTTCATCCCGATGTACGGGCTGGCATATTCCCAGTTCGTGGCGGAACTCGTGCTGGCGGTGGCGGCGGTCATCGTGCTGGTTCGATTCTTCGCGAAGCTGGAGAAGGATGCGGGACAGAAGGAAAAAGTGGCGTGAGGAAACGTCATGGGAAATCGAGTAGGGGAGATTTATCTTCCCTACTCGCGCGCCGGGCATCCGTCAGCACC
This sequence comes from Lachnospiraceae bacterium, assembly GCA_910574865.1. GTDB lineage: Bacteria > Bacillota > Clostridia > Lachnospirales > Lachnospiraceae > Schaedlerella. The sequence goes on from CAJTDN010000016.1 coordinate 70,623, forward strand.
AGCTGACATACTTCCGTTGGATGCCCGTATGCATAAAAAGACGGCCATGTAAGAACACATGGTCGACCGCGGCTGGCACAAAGCGGTATATTTCCTTATGTGGCCGTGCGCATACTTTATTATACTGCGGGGCAAATGTTTTTGCTCCGCAGTATAATAAAGTATGCCTTTGTGGCGAGGGGATTAATCAATCGTTATGCCGGAAAAATCAAGTTCCAAATCCTCGTAAATACCGGCCCGTACCTTGTCTAAAAAGGTATAGTCCATCATTTCTCCTGTTTCAAAATTATAAACCGTGATTAGATTGCGTTCATAATCCACGATCCAATACTCCCGGACTCCCGTCTCATGGTATTTGAACAATTTCTTATTATAGTCCATAGACCTGCTTGACGATGAAACCACTTCGATAATCCAGTCCGGGGAGCCGTTGCAGCCCTCGTCCGTCAGTTTGTCCTTGTTACATATGACGGAAATGTCGGGTTCGAGGTAAAGACTGTCATCGGCATGCAAGAATACGGCGAAGGGAGCGGGAAAAACCTCACAATCGCCCCCTTTGTTCCCGATATAATCCCTGATTCGGTAAGATAATTCCATGACGATTCGTTGGTGTCTCGTGCTTGGCGAGGCCATCATGTATAATTTACCGTCAATTAATTCCGCCCGTTGTCCATCCGGCAGTTTGTAAATGTCGTCCATCGTGTGGAATTCCGGTTGTCTTGCTACTGCCGCGCCCATAAGTGAACCTCCCGTGATTTTGAATTTGTTGTCATCAGGCTACATTATTAGTATAACAATTTCTAAAAAGATTACAAGTCTATTTCAGACATGCTTTCCAGCGCATTATAGAGTTCCCGCATTCCGCATGATTTTCTGCCCCGTCGGCAGGATGCGTAAGGCAAGGAGTCCGACAAGGATGCCGGTCACGCAGCCGACGCACAGAAGCGGCGGAAGGTAATAAAAAATCTTGGCATTTTCAACGACGGCGGCCGCGACAAGCAGTTGCCCGACGTTGTGCATGGCTCCGCCAAAGAGGCTCGCCCCGACGATGGAAAATTTTTGGGTACGCTTTAAAAGCACCATGGCGAGGAAGCTTACAAGCCCGCCCGCCAGGCTGTAGAGGATGGACATGCCGCTGCCGAACAAAAAGCCGACGAGGAGGATGCGCACGAGGGAAATTAGCAACGCCTCCGGCGGCCCGAACAAATAGAGGGCGGCGACGACGACCAGGTTGGCAATTCCTAACTTCATGCCGGGAAGTCCCGCGTTGATGGGAATCAGCGTTTCTATATAGCTGAAAATCATGGCCAGTGCGACCAAGAGTCCACAAGCGGAAATTTTTTTGCTCAGGAAATCGGATCTGTTCATGAAAAGTTCCTTTCTTTTCGTGGGAAAATCAAGTACTATTTACGGGGCGGCAGGTTCCATCATACGGCCTTTGGCCGGTAAAAGAAGGATGTCAATGGGCGTTCACTTCACGAGAATGTCGTAATCCTCGCCAGTTTGCCCGTCGGTTTGTTCCTCTGTTCGTCCGCCGTTCGGTTTCGCCCCTTGTATTTCCACGACCAGCTTGTGCGGCAGGCAGACGATGGTTTCTTTCTCGGTGGAAATTTCGCCCTGCCGCTTACAATAACCGTCCGGGCAGTCGGCTTCCGTCATGCAAACGGTTCCGTTTTCAACATGGAGGTTGTTGTGGCCGAATTCGGTAAGGATTTCGATATCCTGTGTCTCGTCAAGCGGGTAAGTCCCATAAACCTTCTTGTCCACGGTGACGGTGACATAATTTCCTTGTTCGTTCCCCGAAAGGAAGAACATGACGGAAAGCAAACCGGCAAACAGGAAAATGGCGGCGGCGAGGATGCAATCGTTTCTCTTCATGGCGGCTCCTTTGCGTGCATCGTGAGTGCCAAGGTGCCTTTTGGCACTCCGTGTATTTATTATGGTAACATTTTGTCGGTGGCATGTCAAATAGAATGATACCACTGAACGTCCAGTGGACGTTCGTTTAGTGCCGACCGTAGCGGAGCGGAGACAACGAGAGCACGTAGTGCGGAGTAATCCGTGGGTATCATGGGGGCAAAACTTGTTTTGACCCCAACATCATAGAATGCCATTATCAGAATTAACCTTCATTCCATGTTTTTCCGCCCCGCGAAAAGTAACCACGAGAAAGTTCAAATTTCTTGTTGCCCTTGTTTCCGTCTTGTGCTAATATTTTCTAGGGAATTAGCGATACTAATAAAAAATGAGAGGGTTTTGTGTATGAGCGAGTATTTGCAACTGTTTCTTGTGTTTGCCAAGATTGGCGTGATGACGTTCGGCGGCGGCTACGCGATGCTGCCGATTTTGCAGCGGGAGGTCTGTGAGACGAAGAAGTGGGCCGGTGATTCGGAAATCATGGATTATTATGCCATCGGGCAGTGCACGCCGGGCATCATCGCGGTCAACGTGGCGACCTTCATCGGGAAGAAACAAAAGGGAATTCCAGGTGGCATCGTCGCGACGTTGGGCATGGTGTTCCCGTCGCTCCTGATTATCACGGTCATCGCGGCGGTGCTGCACAATTTTATGGACATCGTCTGGATTGGGCACGCGTTTGCCGGGATTCGCGTCTGCGTCTGCGTGTTCATTTTGAACGCGGTGCTGAAGCTGTGGAAGTCGGCCGTGGTGGACGTATGGACGTTCATCGTCTTCGCGCTCGTCTTCGTCGGTTCTGTCATCTTGGACTTGTCGCCGGTCTTGTACGTGATCGTGGCGGGCATCGCGGGCATCGCGCTCTCCTTGTTGGGGGTACGCAAGGAAAAGCCGGGGAAAGGCGCGGCCAAGGATGGAAGCGTGGCTGCTGAAAAAGAGGGTTCGCCCGCGGCGGCAGAAAAGAAAAACGGGGGTGACGGGAAATGATTTATCTTCGATTGTTCATCGAATTTTTTAAGACGGGGCTGTTCAGCGTCGGCGGCGGGATGGCGACGATTCCTTTCCTGCAGGACATGTCGCGGGCCACGGGCTGGTTTACTTCCGCGCAGCTCGCGGACATGATCGCGGTGGCGGAAAGCACGCCGGGACCTTTGGGCGTGAACACGGCTACCTACGTCGGTTTCACGGTCGGGACGCAGGAATATGGCATGCTGGGCGGTATTTTGGGCGCGGTGGTGGCCACGGTGGGACTGGTGACCCCGTCCATCATCGTGATTATCGTCGTCGCCTATTTCCTGGACAAATTTCGCAAGAGCCGTTACGTGGACGGGGCGTTTTACGGGCTGCGTCCGGCTTCCGTGGGGCTGATCGGGGCGGCGGGGGTCGGCATCGTCCTGATGTCGGTATTTCGGATTAACACGGTGTTTGAATTTGCCAGCGCGCACCTGGAGCTGAAGCATTTACTGTTGGCAGCGGCAATCCTGGCGTTGACGAACTGGGTGCCGAAGGTGAAAAAACTGCATCCGATTTATTTTATCCTGCTCTCGGCCGTGGTCGGGGTCGTGTTTCGATTTTGACGCACGGTTTCGTAGCTGTTCGGGCGGCCCCCGTGAAAAGTAACGAAAGCAACTTGGGGGAGAGCAACTTGGAACAAAAAGTGTTGTAATGTATCGCAAAATCAGGTATACTTAAGGAAAAGAAAATCAGGCTTGCATCCGTGGGATGGGGTATGGGAGGAGGCAAATTTAAAATGGAAAAATATGGTTTTGGCGTGGACGTCGGCGGCACGACTTGCAAGATTGGCTTGTTCGAGATGGACGGGCATATCGTGGAAAAGTGGGAGATTAAGACCAATACGGACAACGCGGGCGCGTCGATTTTGGACGACGTGGCGGATGCCGTCTTGTCTAAGATGGAAGAGCGGGGGATTTCCCGGGACGACGTGCGCGGCATCGGTCTTGGCGTGCCGGGCGCGGTGGACGAAGAGGGGGTCGTACATAAGTGCGTGAACCTTGGCTGGGACGTCGTGAGCGTGGCGGAGGAGCTTTCCGCGAAGACCGGCATGTACGTGAAGGTGGCCAATGACGCGAACGTGGCCGCGCTTGGCGAGATGTGGCAGGGCGGTGGTGAAGGCTGCAAGGACATGGTCATGGTGACGCTGGGAACCGGGGTCGGCGGCGGCATCATCATAAATGGCAAGATTGTGGCCGGCGCGCACGGCGCGGGCGGCGAAATCGGCCACATGGTGGTCAACGAGGACGAGGAGGATGCTTGTGGCTGCGGGCTTCACGGATGTTTGGAGCAGTACACTTCGGCGACCGGCATCGTACGGATGGCAAAGAAGAAGATGGCGACGGAAAACCGCGAGACGATGCTGTCCACTTTTAAGGAATTGACGGCGAAGGATATTTTCGACGCGGCCAAGCAGCATGACGAGATGGCGAAAGAACTGGTGAACATGCTTTGCCGCGTGCTGGGGAAGGCCCTGGCTTCCATTGCGGCGGTGGCGGATCCGGAAGTGTTCGTCATTGGCGGCGGCGTGTCAAGGGCGGGCGTGATTCTGATTGAAGGAATCGAGCGGTATTATAAGGAAAGCGCGTTCCACGCCTGCAAGGACGCGAAGATGGCATTGGCCACGCTGGGGAATGACGCGGGAATGTACGGATGCGTTAGGCTGTTGTTCTAATACATTGAAAAACGAGGGGGAAAACGAGTGTATACGATGTTAAAAATGCCGGTTGCGTGCTTGCTGCTGGTGGCATACTCCTTTTTCTATTATTGGAAAAACAAGAAGTTGCGCACGCGCGCTTCCGATGTGTTCGTCATTATGGTGGTGATGGTGATTTGCAACCTGGTTGCGGACGTGGTCACGGAGTTTACCGTGAATAACCGGGACGTGGTTCCAGAACCGTTTAACTACGTGTGGCATGTCATTTTTTTGCTATCGATGTTAAGTGTCTGTTTTTTGATGTATTATTATGTTGTTTCCTATATAGAGAGGGTCGGAAGTTACAAGAAAGCCTGGGAAAAAAGGTGGACTGCCGTTGTTTGGGCGGTTTGTGCCCTGGGAATCCTCTTGTTGCCGATAAGGTATGTCGATACCATCCATGGTTCTTATTCCCTGGGGGGGAAAGTGTACGTGCTTTATGCCGGTACCATTTACACGCTCGCATTGGTCGCATACAACATTTTTCGCTACGGCAAGGCGGTGGCGCCAGAAAAGCGGAACGTGATTTGCATGTCGGCGGCCATTTTTGCCACCTTTGCGGTGGTCCAGATTGTTTTTCCCTATATCCTGGTGACGGGACTTGGCATGTCAATGATGCTGATGGGCATCATGATGACGGCGGAGAGCCCGTACCAATATTATAACCGGAGGACGGGATTTTACAGCGAGCTGGGACTTCGGGAGTTTGCGGGGGAACTGCTTTATTGGAAGAAAGAATTCGTCCTCGTGGCCTATGTCTATTACGGGAACGCGGGCGTGGCGGGGAAGAGCGTCAGCCAGGCGGTGGCCTATATGTCGGAGCGTTTTCAGACGGTCAATTTTCAACTTGCAGATTACTGCGTCGCCTTTTTACTTCCAGAGGGCGCGAAGGCCGCGGGGAAATTGGACGAGGTTTTCGCCTTGGAAAAACATGGGGACGACGCGGGGGAAAGATACCAGGTGTTCCGGTATGACGGACGGAGCACGACGGACGAGGTCATTCAGGAGCTTTACGATTTCAAAGAAAAATATGGCAAGGCGGAACTGTATTACGACGAGTTGACAAAAGCCATGCGGCGGGGGGCGTTCACCCAGTATGCCACGGAAAAGCTTTCTGGGGAGCATGGCATCGCGATGCTGATGCTTGACGTGGACGATTTCAAGTCGATTAACGACCGGTTTGGGCATTTTGTCGGCGACCAGGTGCTCCAGGCGGTCGCCCACGCGTTGAAGAAAAGCGTGCGCGGGCTTGACGTGGTCGGTCGAATGGGCGGGGATGAGTTCGCCGTCCTGCTCGTGGACGTGGAGAGCGAGTCCGACGTGGAAGAAGTCGTCAAGCGGCTGAACGCGCGCATCAACCGGATTTGCCGCGAGAACGGGCACCTGGATTCGGTCAAGGAGGCGGAAGGCCGGGCGGACGCGGACGAGAGGTACGTCCACGTTTCCGTGGGCGGCAGACTGCACATGCCGTCGGACGGCGAGATGACGTTCGAGCGGTTGTACGTGGAGGCCGACAAGGCACTGTACAAGGCGAAGGAGCGTGGGAAAAACTGCTACGAGATTAACGGGGGATGCTTGCAATAGGATGGTTCGTAATTATACAATAAGGAGCTCTTTGAGACGCCGAAGCCGGAACGTCTGGTGTCGAAAATATTCGAAATAGCGACAAATGAGGGAGACTTAGATAAAAGCCGATAACGCATAGTTAAAAATAAGGATATGGTTATCGGCTTTTAGAGTGTTGGTAAGAAGGTATTATGTTGGTCATTTTCTTGTACGTCAGTCTTCCATTTCCTCGAAGGCTTCCAGTCCTCGTTTGGCCTTGGCTTTTACGTCCCCGTGCCTTACGAAGAGCATCGTGACGAAGCTGCATGCCACGAAGAACGTGGCGTAAGGGAACAGCGTGTGGTAGCTGACGCGCAATAGGGAACCGGCGGCAATCGGCGTGATGACTTGTGCCGCCATGGAGGCGGTATAGTAGTAGCCGGTGAATTTCCCGATGTCGGAACCCTTGCACATTTCCACCACCATGGGCAGGGAATTGACGTTGATGGCCGCCCAGGCCAGTCCGACGGCGGCGAACGCGATATACATGACGATGTTAATCGACGTGAAGGTAATCGTCAGTATGTATCCGAGCAAAAAGCAGCACGCCAACAAAATGATGCCGAACTGTATGGTCTTCTTCCGGCCGATTTTGGCGGCCAGGGAGCCGATGGGGATGTAGGAGACGATGGCTCCCGCCGTGGCCACCATCAGGCAGGTGGAGGCGCCGCCGAGCCCTTCTCCCATGACTTGGCCGATATAGGTGGTAAACCAGGTCGTGACCGCGTTGTAGCCGGTAAACCAGAGGGCGATGGAAGCCAGAAGAAATCCAAGGGAACGCTTGACGGGGGCGGGCAGGACCTCGTTGCCCGAACCGTCGTCCTGCGCAAGGTCCCATTCGGGGTGCCTTTCTTCGAGCTCATGGTTTTTCCTTGCCAGTTCCGGTTCTTTCGTCGTCATGAACAAGACCGCGATGGAGAGGAACATGATGGCGGAAACGACGATGAACAGCGGCTGGTAGTTGACGTGGTCAAGCCCTTGTACTTTGGAATTTGGATACATGACGGCGGCGACGATCAGGTAAAGGATGCCGCCCACCGCGCCCATCAGGTTGATGATGGCGTTGCCCTTGGAGCGCAAGGGCTTCGGGGTCACGTCCGGCATCAGGGCCACGGCCGGGGAACGGTACGTTCCCATGGCAATCAAAAGCAGCCCCAGCACGATGATGAAGGATGCCGTCTTAAACGGGGAAGGCGCCGTGGCGTAGCCGTTGTCCAAAAGGGGCAGGATGTTGACAAGGATGATGGCGCAACCGGTTCCGAACAAGATAAAAGGCATGCGCTTCCCGATGCGCGTGTTCGTCCGGTCGGAAATGGAGCCGAACAGTGGCAGCAGGAACAGTGCCAGAATGTTGTCCGCGGCCATGATCGCGCCGGAGAACGTCTCGTTCAAGTGGAACGTGTTGGTCAGAATCAGGGGGATGATGCTGTCATACATCTGCCAGAAAGCCGAGATGGACAAGAACGCCAGTCCGACCAGGATGGTACGTTTGTTGTTTAGTTTCATGTTACACCTCCGAATTTTAGTTTGTTCCGCGGACGATGCCACGGTTGGGTTTACGCGTGTTCTCCCGGTCAATTGGTGTGATGATTGTCCGGGGAGAATAGTTAATACTATTTTACAATATTTTTATATATTAAACAAGCGGAGAAATTGACGAAAGGAAAGAAAAGGGATATATTAGTATGAAGAACTCGTGGTTTGAAAATTTCGTATTACGAAATAGCGAAGATTCGCGATTGTAAAATTGGCGGGAGGTATCGTATCATGGCGAAACAAAAGAAAGGTTTATGGATGGCGGGGACGGCAGTCTTGACGTTCCCCTTGTTTTTGGCGGCTCCGTATAGGGCCTCGAAGGAGAAGAAGGCTCCCTTCTTATATCGAAATTTTGCGCATCGGGGCCTGCACACGGAGGACAAAAGCGTCCCGGAGAATTCTCTGGCGGCGTTTGCCGCGGCCACGGATGCCGGCTATGGAAGCGAACTGGACGTACAATTGTCGAAGGACGGGCAGGTCGTCGTGTTCCACGATGATACCCTGAACCGTGTCTGCGGGGTGGATGCCCGGGTGGAGGAAAAGACGTACGAGGAGCTTTGCGGGCTAAGTTTGTGTGGGACGGATCAGACGATACCGCTGTTTACGGAAGTGCTCGCGTGCGTCGGCGGCAGGGAACCCCTGATCGTGGAGCTGAAGGGCGGCGGCAGGAACGACGAATTGTGTGAAAAGACCTATGCGATATTGAAGGGCTACCAGGGGGATTACTGCATCGAGAGTTTTCATCCCGGCATCGTCGCATGGTTTCGGTTCCATGCGCGCGAGGTGCTGCGCGGGCAGCTTGCCGCACCGGTCGAAAGCCTGGGAAAGAAAAACCTTGCCATGCGCATGGCGGCGGGGTGCCTTCTGGACTTCATCGGCAGGCCTCAGTTTATCGCGTATTGCATCGGGGAAAAGCCGTTTTCCGTAAAGGTGGCGGAGAGGCTGGGGGCGATGCGAGTGGCCTGGACTTCCCATGATTCGAAAAATGAAGAAGGTAATGACGCGGTGATTTTTGAATTTTACCGGCCGAAACCGAAATACCGCTGAATTGGTTACTATTCATGGCCTGCGGCCGCGATAGTAACGGCATTCGGCCATTTAAAATCGCCTACGGCGGTCCTAAGTGCCAGTGGCACTTGTTTAGGACGGACCGGAGCGGAAGCGTAGATGGCCGAAATGCTCCATCAATGCCATCACTTTATCGGACGGAGGCCGTGCGGCGGGGCGCACAGCCCCGTGAAAAGGAACTTGAATTGGTTACAATTCAGCCCCGCGCCAGCGCGGGTCCGAATTGTAACGGGCATCACCCGCATTTTTAGTTTGCCTACGGCAAAGCGGGTGATGCATCGGCCAGATTTACGTGCATCCTCTCGGCCAATCAGCGTGGTGATTGGCCGGGGACTGAACTGTAACTTGAATTGTAAAAATATCATAAAATTTATTATGTGGACGTTGCGGATGACATGGAAATTTGGTATGATAAAAAAGCTTTGAATGGAAATACTGTTTTGAAGCCTCATAATTTATTGTCCTCCATGGGAAACATGGGGAAAGGGACGGAAAGGATCAGGTGAAGTGGTTATGAAAAAATACATTTGCGAGCCATGCGGCTATGAGTATGACCCGGAGAAGGGCGATCCGGATGCGGGAATCGAGCCGGGCACGGCGTTCGAGGATTTGCCGGATGACTGGGTTTGCCCGATTTGCGGCATGGGAAAAGAAGTGTTCGTAGAAGCGTAGGAAGTGGATGAAGTGAATGAATGTCACGCATGACTCGTGGCCGTGCGTGGCCACGGTGAAGGTACGGCGGAACGCGTCCAAAGAGCATTGGTGTCTTATGGCTCTTTGGACGTTTTTGTATTCACGAGCTTTTGCATTTGAAAAAACTAATTGACGCATCGCGCCATATAGGATAAAATAAAACAATTAGGATTACGAAAAGGGGAAAGAACGTGGTAATCCGCGAGAACCTTGTTTCTTGGAAAAGGAATTGGAGAATTGGAGGACTTTATGGATGGAGAAAAGAAAGAGAAGTAACTTTACGGGTTCGCTGGGCTTCGTCTTGGCGGCCGCGGGAAGTGCGGTGGGATTGGGGAACATATGGCGGTTTCCCTATCTGGTGGCAAAGGACGGCGGGGGCATTTTTATTTTATGCTACCTGGTGTTGGCGCTGACGTTCGGCTTCGCGCTGTTGACGACGGAAATTGCCATCGGGCGAAAGACGGGGCAGAGCCCTTTGACGGCGTACAAGGTGATTCACCCAAAATGGGGCTTTATCGGCGTGCTGGCATGCCTGGTGCCAATCATCATCCTGCCGTATTATTGTACCATCGGGGGGTGGGTTTTGAAGTACTTGGTCGCGTTTCTGACCGGCGGGGGGACGGACGCGGCGGCTGACGGATATTTTACCGGCTTTATCACCGGGGACTGGCAGCCAATCGTGTTTTTGGTCATTTTCCTGGCCGCGACCTCGTTCATCGTGTATAGCGGGGTCAACAAGGGAATTGAGAATTATAGCAAGATTTTGATGCCGATTCTTTTGGCCTTGATTATCGGTATCGCGGTTTACAGCCTGACGCTTAGCCATACGGACGAGGGCGGCGTCACGAGAACTGGTCTGGAGGGACTTCGGATTTATTTGATTCCCAATTTCGAGGGGATGACGTTGCGCAAGCTGATGATTGTCATCATGGACGCGTTGGGGCAATTATTCTTCTCCATCAGCGTGGCGATGGGCATCATGGTGGCGTACGGTTCCTACGCGAAAAAGGACACGAACCTGATGAAGTCCATCAACCATATCGAAATTTTTGACACGCTCGTGGCATTGCTTGCCGGCATGTTGATCGTACCCGCGGTGTTCACGTTCATGGGTACGGAGGGAATGTCGGCCGGACCGGGACTGATGTTCGTGTCCCTGCCGAAGGTGTTCCGGGCGATGGGCTTCGCTGGAAACGTCATCGGAACCTTGTTCTTCGTGATGGTATTTTTCGCGGCGGTGACTTCCGCGGTTTCCGTCGAGGAGGCCATCGTGTCGAGCATCATGGACAAGTTCAAGTTTACCAGGCATAAAAGCACGATGTTAGTAACCGTTTATGCGTTGGTTTTCGGTCTCGTCGTATGCTTTGGTTATAATTTCCTTTATTTTGAATTCACGCTGCCAAACGGGACGGTCGGACAGATTTTGGACATCATGGACTATATCAGCAACAACTGCCTGATGCCGCTGGTTGCTTTGCTCACGTGCCTGCTGGTTGGCTGGGTGGTCAAGCCGAAGACGGTGATAGACGAGGTGACGATTGGCGGTTACAAGTTCCAGAGGAAGATGCTCTACGTTATCATGATCAAGGTGGTGGCGCCGGTCATGCTCGTCGCGCTTTTGCTGCAGTCCGTGGGGATTTGACCGAAAGCAACTTAGTGAATCCGAGCGTAGCGAAGGATGAACTTAGTGCGAGGTCGTTCTTTGAGATTAGCGAGACCGGAAGTCGAGCTTAGCGAAAAGAACTTCCGCTGAAAGCAACTTAGTGAATCCGAGCGTAGCGAAGGATGAACTTAGTGCGAGGTCGTTTGAAAGCAACTTAGTGAAAGCAACTTAATGAAATGACATCGGAGGGAAAAGTATGGATATCGTATGTTTGGATTTGGAAGGGGTGCTGGTGCCCGAAATCTGGATCGCGTTTTCAGAGGCCAGCAAGATACCGGAGCTTACGCGGACGACGCGCGACGAGCCGGATTATGACAAGCTGATGAACTGGCGGCTGGGCATATTGAAGGAGCATGGCCTGGGACTGAAGGAGATTCAAAGGACCATCGAGAAAATCGAGCCGCTTCCCGGAGCCAGGGAGTTTTTGGACGAGCTGCGGTCGCTTACGCAGGTTGTCATCATCAGCGACACGTTTTCCCAGTTCGCGGGTCCTTTGATGAAGAAGCTGGGGTGGCCGACCATTTTTTGCAATTCGCTCGAGGTGGCGGATGACGGGTGCATCGCGGGATTCACGATGCGCGTGGAAAATTCGAAATACGCGACGGTGAAAGCGTTGCAGTCCATCGGGTTCGAGACGATTGCCAGCGGGGACAGCTTTAACGACCTGGCGATGATCGAGGCCAGCAAGGCGGGCTTTTTATTCCGCAGCACGGATGCCATCAAGGCGGCGCATCCGGAGCTGCAGGCGTTCGAGGAGTACGACGAGCTGCTTGCGGCCATCAAAGAGGCGTTGGATTGAAGAAAGCCGGCGCGGCATGCGTCGGCCGAGTGGAAACGGCCATTAAGGGGGCGTTGGGATAAATACATAAGAGAGTGAGGGAAAGTGTAATGGACGGTTCTATGTTTATTGGCACGTGGTGGTCGCTCGTACCGCCGGTTTTGGCCATCGTCTTGGCCTTGGTAACGAAGGAAGTTTATAGTTCGCTGTTCATCGGCGTGGCGGTCGGCGCGTTGTTATACACCGGGTTTCACCCGTGGAACGCGTTCGTGGCGTTTTTCGACATCATGAAGGACAGCATGAACTTGAACATCCTGATTTTTGACATATTGCTTGGAATGATCGTCGTCCTGATGGCGAAGTCGGGCGGTTCCGCCGCATATGGAAACTGGGCGGGGACGAAAATCAAGTCTAAGAGAAGTGCTTTGTTGGCCACGACCGGGCTGGGTATCCTGATTTTCGTGGACGATTATTTTAACTGTTTGACGGTCGGTTCCGTGATGCGCCCGGTGACGGACCGCTTCAAGGTGTCGAGGGCGAAGCTGGCTTACATTATTGACGCGACGGCTGCCCCGGTCTGCATCATCGCGCCGATTTCCAGCTGGGCGGCCGCAGTTAATTCCTATGTGCCGGAGGATGCGGGAATTACGGGATTCCAGTTGTTTTTGCGGACGATTCCGTACAATCTATATGCACTATTAACGTTGGCGATGGTGCTTTACATCATCATCAGCGGCTTTGATTTCGGGTTGATGAAGAAGCATGAGAAAAACGCGGCGAAGGGGGACTTGTTCACGTCGGGCGGTGAGGAATTCACGAAGGTGGAGCCGGAAAAGACGTCCGCCAACGGCAAGGTGGTCGACCTGGCACTCCCGGTGCTGGTGCTCATCGTGTCGGCCATTTTCGGCATGGTTTATACGGGTTACCTGGACGGGGCGACCGACGTCGTTACGGCGTTCGCGGGCTGTGACGCGGAGACGAGCCTGATATTTGCCACATTGGTCACGGTCATCTTCATGATGCTGTTATATTTGCCGAGGAAGGTTGTCACCTTCAAGGGCTTCATGGACAGTCTGGCGGACGGTTTTAAGCTGATGGTTCCCGCCGTGACGATTCTCGTCTTCGCGTGGTCTCTAAAGGGGGTCGGCGACGCACTTGGCATCGACGTGTTCGTATCCGGCCTGCTGGAGGGAAATGCTTCGGCGAGCGTCTTGATTCCGGCGGTGATGTTCGCGATTGCCATTTTCCTCGCGTTTTCCACCGGCACGAGTTGGGGAACGTTTGCCATTTTAGTGCCGATTGTCGTGGCATTGTTCCCGGGCAATTTGGAGATGATGGTCATCGCCGTTTCCGCGGTGCTTGCAGGGGCGGTCTGCGGTGACCACGTATCCCCGATTTCCGACACGACGGTCATGTCTTCGGCGGGTGCGCAGAGTAACCATATTAACCATGTGTCCACGCAGATGCAATATGCCGTGGTGGTCGCCGTGGTCTGCTTCATGGGCTATCTCATCGCGGGATTCGTGAAGGTGTGGTGGATTGTTCTGGCAATCAGCCTGGCGATGCTTTTTATCGTATTGAGCTTCATGAGAAAATATACGGACGGCAAGGATGAATCGAAAGAGGAAGCCAGGGCCGTGGACGCGGCGAAATGACGGCGCGGGTTCTTCATGTTCCGTATATAGACCAGAGCGTGCGTTACCCGACCGGATGCGAGAGCGTGTCGGCGGTCATGTTACTTCGATTTTTGGGCATGGAAATAACGGTTGACGAGTTTATCGGGCGTTATCTGGAGAAGAAAGCGATGACGGAGCGGGATGGCCGCTTTTATGGACCGAATCCGCGGGAATGTTTTTGTGGAAGTCCTTATGACGCGGATTCGTTCGGATGTTATGCGCCGGTTATCTGCAAGGCGTTGGAGAAGGCGCTTACGGAATCGGCGGGCGAGGGGCGTTACGCCGTGGTGGACGAGACGGGCACACCGACAGAGCGGCTTCTGCGCGATTATATTGACGAGGGGCTTCCCGTGCTTTATTGGGCATGTATTGACATGCGGGAGCCGATTGTCGGCCCGACTTGGAACTTATATGAAACCGGAGAGGAATTTACCTGGATTTCCAACGAGCACTGCATGCTGTTGGTCGGTTATGACGGGGAAGCGTATTATTTTAATGATCCGTTCGAGAACCATGGGCTGATTTGTTATCCCAGGACGGTGGTGGAGAATCGGCATGCCGCCCAGTATGACATGGCGGTGGGAATCAAAATAGGGGAGTGAAGGAATGCCGTGCGCTGATCGCACGGCATTGTGGGTGTCGGACAGATAAAACGGAGGTGAAAAAATGTCATTCTTCGAGGTGGCATGTGGAAATATGGTGAGCGTGGGGATGGACGCGGTCTTTTTTTCTTGCGCGTCAATCCTGCTTTTTTGTGGCATGCCGCGTAAGGGAAGAAGACATGATGCTGCCATCATGGGATTGCTGGCGCTATATGTATTCCTGCTTTCTCTGATCGGCGCGATTTTTTATGAATTCGGCCTATTTGCATGGGAGCATAACGGCGGGGAAATCATAATCGAGTATATTCAAATAGTCGGTATCCTGCTGATTTTAAGGGCGGCATATGGAAAATCATGCGGAACTTGTCTGGCAGCGGCCGTGTTTTTGGAATTGTTACGCCAGTTCGGCTGGTATTTGGCGGATATATTTACTCCAAACAAGTTTTATCATTTGAAGATTTTGGAAGAGCGGATGGAATATCTGTTCCAGGAGTGGGTCATGACTCCGTGCTGCTTTTTGCTTGTGTTACTGTTCCTATATAAGATGAAGGTCGGAGAGGCGTTATGGCGGTGGGAAGAATATGGGCAAAATAAGATTTTCTTGTTTTTTATGTCGCTTTGTCCGATTTTATCACAGATTTTTCAGGAATGGGTGGAAAGAAGCGAGAAGGATGTCGGGTACAATCCCGCGGCGGCCATCGTTTTCCTTCTGGTTCTTTATATTATCTTTTTGTACGTCGGACAAAAGGAAATGCAGCGGAAGCGGATTGAGGAGCAGACGGTGAGCTTGCGGCAGCAGATGGCCTATATTCAGAATCTGGAGGAACTGCAAAAGGAAGCGCGCAGGTTCCGACATGATTTTAAAAATATGATGTCGGGAATGTACTTGCAGGCGGAGGAGGGGAACCTGGAGGCGGTTCAAGGCTATATCCAGGAAATGACAGAGGATTTTGACGTGCAAGTGGGCAGCCGGATTCGTATCATGAACCAGCTTGCCAACATACGCGTTACGGAAGTGAAGGGGTTGTTCCTGGAAAAAATGAAGATGATGCAGGAGGCGGACGTGCACTGCGAGCTGGAGGTGTTATATCCATTTGAGAAAACGAAGCTGCGCACCACGGATTTGTGCCGTGTCTTGGGCATCCTTTTGGACAACGCGGTAGAAGAGGTGCGGGGAGAGGATGGCGGGAAGATTCACGTCATGATTAGCAGCCGGGACGGCTATACGACGTTTCGCGTGAAAAATACGCTACATTCGGCGGTGGATTTTCACAAGTTGGGAACCTCCGGGTATTCCACCAAGGGGAAGGACCGTGGTATTGGGCTTGTAAATTACAAGGGGATTTTGGCCAAGTACGACAAGGTGCTGCCGATTACGACCATTCAGGACGGCTACTTTATCCAGGAACTGAAAATTCAGGAGGCCTGAACCGGCCCAAATCCGGGGGATGAGGGCAAAGGCCGAATTTAAGCAGACGAGAAGGAGAGGAAGAGACATGCTGCCAGTATACATATGTGAGGATGACGCTTCTGTACTTGCCGTACAGAAGGAATATCTGGAAAAACAGATTCTGGTGGAAGGGTACGACATGGAAATCGTATTATGTAGCGGGCATCCCGAAAAAATCATAGAGGCCGTGCGAAAAAATCCGCGGCGCGGGGTATATTTTCTGGACGTGGAGCTAAAAGGAGAACCGATGGACGGGTTTGCCCTCGGCCAGGAGATTCGCAAACTGGATTCCAGAGGGTTCCTCGTCTACGTGACGGCGTTTTCTGACCTTGCCTTCGAGACGTTCCGTTATCATTTGGAGGCCTTGGATTATATCGTGAAAGGTGATCCAAGGAGGCTTCAGGACGGCCTGAAACATTGTCTCGAGATTATTACGGAGCGGGTGCACAAGGAGAAGGGAGAGGAGCGCGAATACTTTTCCTTGAAAGTGCTGGATGTCGTCAAGCATGTACCCATGGACGAAATCATGTTTTTCGAGACGACGGGGCGGACGCACCGGCTGGAACTTCATGCGAAGAATGACCGGATTGACTTTATCGGAAGCATGGGCGAGCTGGAGGAAACGCTGGGGGACAAATTTCTGCGGATTCACAGGGCGTACCTCGTGAACGTGGGACAAATTGCGGAGCTGGATTTAAAACATCGGGAAATCCGCATGAAAAACGGAGAAACATGCATGTTTTCCAGAAACATGAAATCGAAATTACTCTCGTTATGACCCGCATTTTTCATATCATAGGAAACTCCGTTCCCTATGATTATGAAACCCTCCGGGGGATGCGCACTTCGCGCCCAAGGAAAATGGCTGCTAGCGCAGCCGCGCTCCAGCGCGAGAGTCCGGCAAGCCGGACTCTTTGTCATTTCAGGCAGTCAGTCGTGCCGTTCAGGCACATTTTTCCTTTTGTTCCATACAAAATGTTAGAATGCCCTTGTCAAACGAGATTGTGATGCCGGCATTCAGAAAGAGAGGGTTATGGTATGGAACAAAACGTATTGCTTCAATTATCACACATTTCCAAACGGTTTAAGACGGACCTTGCGCTAGTGGACATCAGCATGTCCTTGCATCCGGGCGAGGTCCTCGGATTTTTAGGGCCGTCCGGGGCGGGAAAGACGACCACCATCAAGATTATCACCGGGCAGCTTCGGCAGACCTCCGGCGAGGCGAGGATTCTTGGGACGGATTCCACGAACATCGACGCGTCCATTTACGAGAAAATCGGCGTGGTATCCGACAATAGCGGCATTTATGAAAAGATGACCGTGTGGCAAAACCTTGTCATGTTCGCGCAGATATGGGGCGTTTCGAACGCTAGGGTGGAGGAAGTGCTGCGCCAGGTCGGCCTGGCAAAACATCGTAAAAAACAAGCGGGTAAATTGTCAAAAGGGCAGACGCAGCGGCTCGTCCTTGCCAGGGCGGTGCTGCACAAGCCGAAGATTTTATTTTTGGATGAGCCGACGAGCGGCCTCGACCCGGCGACGGCGGTGGAAATCCACAAGATGCTTCTGGACCTGAAGGCGGAGGGGATGGCCATTTTCCTGACGACCCACAACATGGAGGAGGCGACGAAGCTTTGTGACAACGTGGCGCTTTTGCACAAGGGGGAAATCGTGGAATTCGGTTCCCCGCAGGAGCTTTGTTTGAAATACAACACGAACAAGCGCTACCAGGTGCTTCTTGACGGCAATGAGGAGCTTGTCCTGGAGCAGAATCCTGAGAATATTGATAAGATTGCGGGCTGGATGAGGAAGAACCAAGTCCAACGAATCCATTCCTGCGAACCGACGTTGGAGAGCGTGTTCTTGCAAGTGACGGGAAAGGCGTTAAGCGCCTGAGAGATTCAGGTTAAACATTGGGATTGTGAAAGGAGTCTTATTATGGGAAATACAACGGGGTACATGAATAAATTGTTCGCGGTGGCGAGAATCAAGTGGACCTGCATCATCCGGAACGCGTCGATCATGGTGGGACCAATTCTGACGGTGGGCATGGTGTGGATGTACAAGGTCTTATATGGTTCGATGGTGGACGGGGAACTGCCTCCGATACTGACGGGGATCATTTTAAGCCTGGGAATCAGCATGAACATTTGCATGGACGGTTTCATGATGGTGGGAATGGCGATTGCGGAGGAAAAGGAGAAGCACACCCTGCGCGTGCTGATGACTTCGTCCGTCACGGGAGCGCAGTATTTCGTCGGGAGCATCCTTTTTCCGTTCGTGATTACGGTAGCCGTCAATTTTGTCGTATTGCTCATCAGCCAGGTTTCCATAGAATACGTGTCGATACCGGCATTTTTCCTGATCAGCGTTACCGCTTCGCTGATTAGCTGCGTGCTCGGGATGATTGTGGGAATCTGTGCCAGCAACCAGATGAACGCGAGCCTGATTGCCTATCCGTTGTTGATGGTGTTTATGATGATTCCCATTCTCGGGAATATGTCGGAAGCGGTGCGCAAGGTGTCAGGATTTTTGTTTACCGGGGTGCTGACGGAAATGACGGATTGCTTTGCCAATGAAACGAGGTACGTGGTCAAGCCGTTGGATGTCGCGGTGCTGGTGGGAGAATTGATCATCAGCGTGCTGGTGTTCCTGATTCTTTATAAGAAAAACGGGTATGAGAAAGATTAAAAATATGGTGGCGTGGGAAAAATAAAAAGCCGGTTACTGTTTGGCCCCGAGCCAGCCACCACGTTGACTGGGAGGCCGCTGAAAAAGTAGATATCACCGCCTATATTTGGTATAATGTAATTATCAATACTCAACAAGCAAAACCGTTATGTCTTTTAATTATGCTGCCATTTATGGCTTTAGCATTTTGGATATACTATAATGTGAATGGTTTTGATTTAGATTGTCTTTCGTGGGGATTTCTTGTAGTATTACTTATGCTTTTTTATGTCTATCCATTCTGCATGAGTTAATACATGGAATTACCTGGAGTATTTTTGCAAAGAATCATTTTCATTCGATTGATTTTGGATTTATTTGGAGTAGTTTTTCTCCATACTGTACTTGCTCCGAATCGTTGGAAAAGTGGCAATATTTGCTGGGAACTGCTATGCCTACATTAGTTTTAGGCGGTGGAGCAGCAGTGGTTTCTGTAATGACAAATCAATTACTGCTATTTATTCTGGCAGAATTTATGATTATTTCAGGTGGTGGAGATTTTCTAATTATACTGAAAAGTATGCTATACCGCACTGATAAGCAAGAAAGTGTGTATTGCGACCATCCTTACGAATGTGGTTTTGTAGTTTTTGAGAAATAGGAACAAATACTATTTAATCATGGTGTTACTGTTATGGCTCCCCATAAAAGGGAAAACAAATGCCACTGCGAATGAATATGCAAAGTGGAAGAAAACACAAAAGTAAATTGGAAATTTGGGAAAATCGGTGGAGCGGTTCATTAGCTGCTCCACTGATTTTTTGCTATCCCTTGACAAAATATTTTGAAATGCCCGAGCTTTGTAGCTATTCAGCCTGTTTTTCTGTCGAAATCAAAGGCACCTCGGACATTTGTGTAACATTTGTAGTTTATGCTTGTGGTAAATCAATATTGGGGGTGAGGACACATGAAAAAGATACTGCTGATCGACGACAGCAACACCTATACATGAAAAGAAAACCTTAGATGACCCTCAGCAATTAGCAGGGGCGGTATATAGGAGGATACCGCCATGTCTGCAATATTCATTTGTAATAGCTGTGATATATATCAATTACTCAAACTTCCCACACCGATTGGTGTGCTGAACCTTGAAAAATCAATACTTTAGTCCATAAAAAAGGCACAAACCTGCACTTGATGGTATAATTGAATTGCGAATAACAATCACACAGCAAGGAGATTTATGCCATGTCAAGTATACCATATAATGCTGAAAACGGGAATGAGATTTCTAACTCTGTCACAAATTTTATGAACAAATTCCAAGTAGGAAAGCTTCTTTTCAAATGTAATGCTGGAAAAACGAAAGGAATTCACCGCCAGCTTTATTCAGAGACTGCCGAAGTACATGCAAAAAGCATTGGAGTGCCGTTCAGCGGCTGCCTGAGCGCTATTTTGTGAGCTAAAGTATTGATTTTTCAAGGAGCAAATCCCATTTTTAATGTGGGAAGTTTGAGTAAGTTATAATAACCGTATGCCGTGTTCGTCCGCCAGGCGGCAGGTTTCTTCCGGCCAGATGGAGGATTGTACTTCCCCGATGTGGGCCTTGCGCAAGTAATACATGCAGATGCGGGACTGGCCGATGCCGCCCCCAATCGTGTAGGGCAGTTCCCCGTTTAACAGCGCTTTCTGGAATGGCAGTTCGCGCCGCTCCTCGCAGCCCGCGAGCTTTAACTGCCTGGCAAGCGACTCCTCGTCCACGCGGATGCCCATGGAGGACAGTTCCAGTGCCGAGCCGAGGACGGGATAATATACGATGATGTCACCGTTCAGCTCCCAGTCGTCATAATCCGGTGCGCGTCCGTCGTGTTTTTGGCCGGAGGCAAGCGTCTTTCCGATTTGGGAAATGAACACGGCCTGCCGTTCCCTGGCAATCTTGTTTTCCCGCTCTTTGGGAGAGAGCCCGGGGTAAAGGGTTTCCAATTCTTGCGAGGTGATGAAGGAAATGTCATCCGGCAGCAGGGGCTCTATGTAATTGTAGCGTCTTGCCATATATTCTTCCGTCTCCTTGAGCGCGGAAAATACCTTGCGGACGGTATACTGCAAGGTCTCCATGTTGCGTTCTTCCTTGGAGATGACCTTCTCCCAGTCCCACTGGTCGACATAGATGGAATGGACGTTGTCCGTGTCCTCGTCGCGGCGGATGGCGCTCATGTCGGTGTAGAGCCCCTCCCCGGAGTGGAACCCATAGTGCATGAGGGCGTGGCGTTTCCACTTGGCCAGGGAATGCACGATTTCCGCGACGGCCTCGTCCTGCTCGCGGATGCCGAATGACACCGGGCGTTCAATGCCGTTTAAGTTGTCGTTGAGACCCGATTCGGGGCGGACGAAGAGTGGTGCGGACACGCGGGTCAAGTGCAGCGACTTGGCAAGCGACCGCTCGAAATGATCCTTTACTTCCTTGATGGCGACCTCCGTCTCGCGGATGGTCAGTGGAGAGCGGTAACCCTCCGGGATGATGAAATGTTCCATAATCGTGAACTCCTTTTATATGATAGATTTAATGGTTGTTAGCGCGGGGGGGAGCGCGACATCGTACGCCTACGCTGCTCAAAACTCTTTTTATTTTAAAGACTGCGGGTGGAAAAGTCAACACCAACCGATTGGTTTCGTTATAATTCCGTCCCTGCGTCGGCGCGGGCCGGATTGTTTCATCCGGTTTCTTTTTTAGGTTTCGATAAATTATCAGAATATTTTACAAATTTATCCGATAATATCAAATACAAACAAACAATATATTTTTATTATAAATCATGTTAAAAAATTCGTGGGAAATTTAAAAAAACATATTGACAAATCGAGAAATATATAGTAATATTAACTCAACAAATAAAACTGAATGAACAAATATGGAAAAGATAAATAGTTGTCTTTTTCATCATAAAGTTTCATGAGGTTTTGACTCGCAGGGAACAATCTCATATTTGGTAAGAAGGGGAAGGAAGAAAGAGCATGGTGACGAGAAAGTCGTGCGAGAACAAAAATTCCTTTCCAGGGAAGTTCTTATTCGAGACTGGTTCGGCGGGAATCTAGGAGAGGAGGTACGGGCCACCGAAGACTTAAGTAAAAAACGGAGAGTTTGATGAAAGAGAGGTATGGTTCCATGGACATGGAGGCGATAAGTGAATAGAGGTGGATGTAAGTTGGACGGTCAATTTGCATCCACTTCTTTTTGTCCCTTTATTACTTTTCCGTGAAAGGCAATAGGAAAATAGTAGGAAAACATTTGAAAAATGGCGGCCCATATTGCCATATGGCGCAAAAAGTTGTATACTTAGGGAGCGAAATGCAGGAATGGGTCATATCGTTCGGCAATACGATTAGAAAAAAGGGAAAGGGGTTTGGCGATGAAGATCGATATGCACTGTCATGTGAAGGAAGGCTCTCTCGACAGCAAGGTCGGCGTGGAGGAGTACATCAGCCTCCTAAAGCGCAAGGGCTTCCAGGGAATGGTCATCACCGATCATAACACGTATAATGGATACCGCTATTGGAAAGAACATATAAAGGGAAAGAGACATACGGACTTCGTGGTACTTAAGGGCATCGAGTATGACACGAGGGACGCCGGGCACATTTTGGTAATCATGCCCGAAGGCGTAAAGATTCGCCTGCTGGAGCTGCGGGGGATGTCGGTGGCGACGCTGGTCGATTTGGTACATAGGAATGGGGGTATCTTGGGTCCCGCCCATCCGTGCGGGGAAAAGTATTTGAGCTTCACGAATACGAGGAGTTATTATAAGAAGCCGGAGCTGATGAAGCGTTTTGACTTCGTGGAGGGGTACAATTGCTGCGAGTCGGCAGAGTCCAACGCAGGGGCGGAGAGCCTGGCGAGGCGTCATGACAAGGTCATGACGGGTGGCAGCGACGCCCATAGGCCGGACTGCGTGGGGCGGGCGTACACGATTTTGCCGGAGCCGGTGACATGCGAGACCGAACTGATTTCTCTGTTCCGCCAGCAAAAGGAACTGGAGATTGGCGGCGTGGCCTACAATAAGACGACGTTGAAGCGCTTGGGCAAGATTAACAAAATATACGCCTATTCGTTCTGGTGCTATAACAAGAGCGGGCAGTTGGCGAGGGCCTGGGGACGTAGGAACAAGACGAAACTGGAGAACCCGATAGACCCGATAGACCCGGTGGAACTATATTATACCGGTTACAGTTCGGTCAGGTCTGCGCGTTTACCGCGCTGACCGTACGGAAACGTGAAGGGATAGGGCATATGTCCCATCGCGAAGCGATTTTAATGGCCATATGCCGTTACAATCACGGCCGGTTGGGCCGTGAATCGTAACAAATGGTAATCGGCGGGGCGGCGTAAAAACCGCCTCGTTTCATGAATAAAAGAGAAGGAGCTTTACGAAGATGAGGAGGAGCGGAGTTTTATTGCCGATATTTTCTTTGCCGTCCAATTATGGCATCGGGTGTTTTTCCAAAGAGGCCTACGAGTTCGTGGACCAGTTGAAAAGGGCGGGGCAGGCCTGCTGGCAGATCCTGCCGATGGGACCCACGGGCTACGGGGATTCCCCTTACCAGTCGTTTTCCACTTTTGCCGGAAACCCGTATTTCATTGATTTGGAGCGGCTGGTCCAGGAAGGGCTTGTGAGCGTGCGGGAGTGCAAGGAATTCGAGTACGGGGAGCGCGAGGACGAGATTGATTATGAGAAATTGTATTTTAACCGCTTCAAGGTGTTGCGCATTGCCCACGGGCGTTTCCAGCCGGGGCAGGATTATTGGGAATTCCTGAATAAAAGCAGGGAATGGCTGGAGGAGTATTGCCTCTATATGGCCATCAAGGACCGCCAGCAGGGGAAGAGCTGGCTGGAGTGGCCGAACGAGTACCGCAACCGGGAGCCGCAGGCGCTGGAGCGGGCGAAAAACGAGTTGTCCGGGGACATGGACTTCTACCGTTTTTTACAGTACGAGTTCGCGAGGCAGTGGAAAGACCTGCACGAGTACGCCAACCGGCAGGGCATTGAGATTATCGGTGACATTCCGATTTATGTGGCTCTTGACAGCGCGGACACGTGGGCGAACCCGGGATTGTTCCAGATGGACGAAGAGAATGTCCCGACATCCGTCGCGGGCTGTCCGCCGGACGCGTTTTCGGCGGAAGGGCAGCTGTGGGGGAACCCGTTGTATAATTGGGAGTACCACAAGGCCACGGGGTATGAGTGGTGGCTGAAGCGGATCGACTATTGTTTCGAATGGTATGACATCGTGCGCATTGACCATTTCCGAGGGTTTGAGTCCTTTTACGCGATTCCCTATGGCGCCGAAAACGCGGTGGGCGGCCGTTGGATGCAAGGGCCGGGGATGGACTTGTTCCGGGCGGTGGAAGAGAAGTTGGGCAGGAAAAATATCATTGCCGAGGATTTGGGGTTTTTGACGGACGCGGTGTACGAATTGTTGAAGGACAGCGGTTTCCCGGGCATGAAGGTCATCCAGTTCGCGTTTGATTCCAGGGAATCCGCAAACTACCTTCCGCACACGTATACGCCGAACTGCGTCGTCTATACGGGGACGCACGACAACACGACGACCCGCGACTGGTATCACACGGCGGGAAAGGAGTGCCGCGCGTTTGCCAGGGAATATATGCGGAAGGAAGCCTTGGACGAGGATTCCCTGGCGTGGGATTTCGTTGCGTTGGCGATGGGAAGCGTGGCAGACTTGTGCATGATTCCGATGCAGGATTATTTGAACCTGGACGGCGCGGCGCGCATCAACCACCCGTCCACGTTGGGCGGGAACTGGACCTGGCGGCTGAAAAAATGGCAGGTGACCGACGAGGCGCTTGACCAGATGTACCAGATGACGAAATTGTACGGAAGGTTGTAAAAACACATAGGCGGGGGGGCGGGTCACGGTTCAGCCTTGGCTGAATTGTAACGGCGGCGGAAGCGGCCAGATTTCATGCGTGGCAAGAAGTATTGATTTTAAGGAGTAAGATGGCATGACTTTGAAAGAAGGTAGGAATAAGGGTTCATATGAGGTGATGGACATACGGGTGGAGCATGATTTGGAGCGGCGGCTGGAAGCCTTGGGACTGACGGCGGGAACCACGGTGACAGTGCTCAATAATGACAAAAAGGGCGCGATGACTGTGAAATTTCGCGGGACGCGGTTCGCCATGGGCAGGCACATCGCGGACAACGTCATCGTGAAGGAGGCATATGTATGAGCGGCAATGGAACGAACGGGCAAGGCGGTAGCGGACGGGGGATGAAAGCCCCGGTTATCAGTGTTGGTTTCATCGGCAATCCGAACTGTGGGAAGACGACGCTTTTCAATGCCTACACGGGTGCGAACCTGAAGGTGGCCAACTGGCCGGGCGTGACCGTGGAGAGGAAGGAAGGGCGCGCCCGGTACAAGGGGCAGGAGTTCAAGCTGATCGACCTGCCGGGTATTTACAGCCTGACTTCCTACACGATGGAGGAGAAGGTGTCGCGGGAGTGCATCATGAGCGACGACGTGGACGTGATTGTGGACGTGGTGGACGCTTCATCATTGGAGCGTAACCTTTACCTGACGTTGCAATTGATTGAATTGGGCAAGCCGGTGGTGCTGGCCTTGAACATGATGGACGTGGTGGAGGAGCGGGGCATGGAGATTGACTTGCACCGTCTGCCGGAGATGCTCGGTATCCCGACGATTCCCGTCTCGGCGAGGAAGCGAAGCGGCCTGGAAGTCCTTTTGCATGCCGTGGCCCATCACAAGGATAATCAGGGTCAGGGGCCGTTCATCCACCATCATTCGGGGCGGTCGGCGCACGCCCATGACCATCACAGCGAGTACGCGATGGTGTACACGGACGAGATTGAGGACAAGATTGACGGCGTGATGGAGAAATTAAAGGAGAAATGGCCGAAAATCGAGAATCCCCGCTGGCACGCGATTAAGCTGCTGGAACAAGACGCGCAAGTGGTGAAGAAGTACCCGCTTGAACTGCCACAAGTCCTTGACCATAGTTATGAGAAAGAACTGATTAAGCAGAAATATGACTTTATCGAGGAGGTCATTGACGACGTGGTGGTAGGTAAGGCGCGCAAGGAGGAGAGCACGGAGAAAGCCGACCGCTATTTGACGGGCAAGTGGCTCGGGTTGCCCGTTTTCCTGGGAATCATGGCATTGGTGTTTTTCCTCACGTTCGCGGTGGGAGACTGGCTGAAAGGATATTTCGAAATCGCGTTGGAAGTGGTTTCCGGGGGCGCGCGGGACACGCTCGTGGCGTGGAACGTAAGCCCCATGTTGCAAAGCTTGATTGTGGACGGCGTTATTTCCGGGGTTGGCGGGATATTGACGTTTTTGCCGAACATTTTCATTTTGTTCCTGGCGTTGGCATTTTTGGAGGACAGCGGTTACATGTCGCGGGTGGCCTATGTCATGGACGACCTGATGAGCGGTATCGGTTTGTCCGGGCGGGCGTTTTTGCCGATGCTTCTGGGTTTTGGCTGTTCCGTTCCGGCCATCATGGCCTCGCGCGCGTTGGAGCATCCGAAGGACAGGCTGAAGACCATCCTCGTCACGCCGTTCATGTCGTGTAGTGCCAGACTGCCGATTTACGTGTTGTTTTCTTCCATGTTTTTTGGAAAATACGCGATGCTGGCCTGCTATTCGATGTATTTGCTCGGCATCGTCGTGGCCGTGGCGACGGCGTTTGTCCTTTCCAAGGTGGACGGGAGCAAGGCGGGGCACGCGTTATTAATCGAGTTGCCGGAATACAAGGCGCCGAACGCGAGGACGATTGCCGTTTACGTGTGGGAGAAGGTGAAGGATTACCTTTCGAAGGCGGGAACCGTAATTTTCGTGGCCTCCATCATCATGTGGGTGGTGCTGAATTTCGGGCCGCAAGGGTACACGACGGACATCGGGGAAAGCTTCGGTTCCATGGTCGGGAGGGCGGCGGTGCCGTTGTTCGACCCGGTCGGACTGGGATACTGGCAGATTATCGTCGCCCTCATTTCTGGAATCGCGGCGAAGGAGGTCGTGGTATCAAGTTGCGGCGTGTTGTTTGGCGTGCAGAATATCACGACGGCGGGGGGGATGAGCGCGTTCGCGGCGGTGCTTGGCCAGATGGGTTTTGGGATTCCCAATGCCTACGCGCTGATGACGTTCTGCTTGTTGTACGTGCCATGCACGGCCACGATTGCCACGATACACCGCGAGGTCGGCAGCGTGAAAAAGACCGCGGCCATCATCACGTACCAGTTAGGGACGGCCTGGGTGGTGAGCTTCCTCGTGTACCACCTGGCATCACTGTTCGTATGAGACTTCTTTCAGATAGAGCCCGTGCGCGGGGCAGGGAGGGCTTACGGCTTCTTCCTGCGCGAGGATGTATCCGATGCAGGCGGGGGAGCGTTTTCCAAGCCCGATGTCGATGAGTGTTCCGGCGACGAGGCGGGGCATCTGGTATAAAAAACGGTTCGCGGTCATGAGGATGCGGATTTCGCAAGGGAAATCCCCGTCCGTCGTGGCCGTGTTTTTCGCGGTGACGATTTGGATGGAAGACAGTTCACTTATCGTGGACTTTTTTTTCTTGCCCTTACCAGATGAAAAGGGAAAGAAGTCATGTATTCCGGTTAATGTTTTTGCGGCCGTTTCCATAACGGCGATATCAAGCGGCCTTGCCACATGGAGCGCGTACCTGCGCAAAAACGGATCCATCACCGGTGCGTTGAAAATCCGGTATTCGTAAACTTGTGCACGAGCGTTTAAGTCGGCATGAAACCGCTCCGGTACTTCCGTGACGGTGTGGATGCAAATATCCTGCGGAAGGTAGTGGTTCAAGGAGCGGCATAATTCGTCCATGGGAATCGGGCAGGCGGTCTGGAAATTGACGGTCTGTAAAAGCGCGTGTACGCCAGGCTCCGTCTTCGCGCCACAAAACAACTCGACAGGCGTTCCCGTCAGGCGGCTTATGGTTTCTGCCAGTTTGGAGGAAATGGTGTTTTGTGGCGTGATGGTTTTAGGCGCTGCTGCGTCCGAGGACTTCGGTTTTTCTTGTTTTCGCTTTTTTCCCTTGGGTTGTGGCTTGCTAAATCCGTGGTAGCGGGTGCCGTCGTAGGATAAGGTCAATTTTAAATTACGCATGAATTAGTCGCTCCTTTGGTGGGATGGCGTGATAAAAATATGAAATATTACATTGCTATCTGTGTGCTTTTATCATATAATATAGTTTATTATAGTGATGAAAGGGACGAATGTCAATCACTGCAAAATGGAGGAGGCAGACTATGAAATATAGGAAATTGGGAAAAACAGGGTTGATGGTGAGCGAGATTGGCTTTGGCGGCGAGTGGCTGGAGCGGCACGAGGAAGCGGAATCGGTGGAACTGATGCGCTATGCGGCCGAAAAGGGAATTAATATCGTTGACTGCTGGATGCCCGACCCGAAGTCACGGGACATTATCGGCAAGGCCATGGAAGGAAACCGTGACAAGTGGATCGTGCAGGGGCATCTCGGCTCGACCTGGCAGGACGGGCAATATGTCAGGTCGCGGGACATGAATTTCGTGAAGCCCGCGTTCGAGGACTTGTTGAAAAGGATGCGCACGGATTATATTGATTTGGGAATGATTCATTATGTGGATTCCGAGGAGGAATGGGAGCGGAGCATGAAAGGGGAGTTTTTCGACTATGTCAAGGAGCTTCATGAAAAGGGAATCATCCGGCATATCGCGATGTCCACGCATAACCCGAGGATGGCGAAGCTGGCGGCAAAGTCCGGAATCATCGAGGTGATTCTATTTTCCATCAACCCGGCGTTCGACATGAAGCCCGCCACGGAGAACCTGGACGACATGTTTGAAGATTATGGTGAGGAACTGTCGGGCATTGACCGCGAGCGAGCCGAACTGTACCAGCTTTGCGAGGAGAACGATGTCGGTATCACGGTCATGAAAGGCTTTTGCGGCGGGAGGCTGTTTGACGCGAAAAGTTCGCCGTTCGGCGTGGCGTTCACGCCTTGCCAGTGTATCCATTACGCGTTGACGAGGCCGGGCGTGAGTTCGATTCTCTGCGGGTATGACACGAAGGAGCAGGTGGACGAGGCGGTTTCTTATGAAACGGCGACGGACGACGAGAAGGATTACGCGTCCGTGATTGCCTCGGCCCCGCTTCATTCCTATAAGGGCCAGTGTACATATTGCGGGCACTGCAGGCCGTGCCCTGTGGACATTGACATTGCCATGGTGAACAAGTTCTACGACCTGGCGGTGCAGCAGGGCAAGGTGCCGGACAGCGTGAAGGCCCATTATGAGGCTCTTTCGCATACGGCTTCCGAATGCGTCGGGTGCAAGGGCTGCGAGTCGAGATGCCCGTTCGGGGTGGAAATCGCGGACAAGATGGAGAAGGCGGCAGAATTGTTCGGGTGCTAGTATGGTCCACACTAATTAGCGCGGATCATACCAATCAGTCGCAGGCTTCCTGGAGGTCCTGCCCCCCGCCGCCGATGTGACGGAAAGGGGCAGGATGCCTCGGGCTTGCTTTTGCATATTTTGACATGTACTGGTCAGAATATGCAGTTTTTGCGGGCAGGTCGCCTTTGGGATTAATCTTTGTAAAATTCATTCACCGACCGCACGAAGAAGTCCGATGTTCCTTCCCCGTATTGCGTGTCCAGCGCGGCACCCGCCGTTTCATTTTCTTCATAAAATCTGGCCAGGTCTTGTACCAGTTTTTTCGCGTCCCTTACCTGGTAGAGCTGTTTTGACACGAAGTC
This sequence comes from Lachnospiraceae bacterium, assembly GCA_910574865.1. Taxonomy (GTDB): domain Bacteria; phylum Bacillota; class Clostridia; order Lachnospirales; family Lachnospiraceae; genus Schaedlerella. Next base: position 99,774 of record CAJTDN010000016.1, read on the forward strand.
GTATTCCCCGACGAGTTCCTTGACCTCGAAAGAGGAAACGTCCGCGCCACGTTTCGCGGCCAGTTTTTTCATGACGTTATCCAGGCGGTTCTGGTACGCCTTGAAAATCTGCGGGTCGGTGGGAGTCGTCCCGGCCGCCATGGCACTTTCCTTGTCCCCGTACCATTCCACCATTTTCTGGAAATTCTTCTGCGCCCGCTCGCCGGAGGCACTTTGGACGAAAAGCCGGTGGAAGGTTTCCATGTCACAGTTTTCGAGAAGTCGTTTTTTTTCTTCCGTGGACAATGCCTCGTTTGTCTTTATGAACGTCTTTATATAATCATGGCGTTGTGCTTTTGACATGTTTGAAATGAGGGATTCGTACAAGTGCTCGACGTCTTCTTGCGTGAACGGTTTTTGATTGAAGTCGGTTTGGTTGCATATTTCCTGATTCATTTGATGTTCTCCTTTCAAAATGTATTCGATACTCTCGATGAGATGCTCAAGGTGCCGCTTTTTTTCAAGCAACATGTTCCGCTGCATTTTGAGTATCCGGTTCTTATCAAGAGCTGGATTTTCCATGACGGATTTGATTTCCTTCAGGGGAATGTCAAATTCGCGGAAGAACAGAATCTGCTGCAAATCTTCCAGTGCCTTATCGTCATAAAGCCGGTATCCTGCTTCGCTTTTGTCCGTAGGCTTTAAAAGGCCGGTCTGGTCGTAGTAGCGGAGCATGCGCACGCTGATACCTGTCAAGTCTGACATTTCCTTTATCGTCCTCATCCTCATGTGACCTCCTTTGGCATCGGTGTATGGATCGGCAGTGGCCGTCCGTACGCCGGTGTTCGTCTTGATAAGGATATATTACGCCCTGACACCGTGTGAAGGTCAAGAGGAAATTTGAAAAAAAATGGAAAAATAATACATAATTATTGAAAAACAATAAATTTATATTGAAAAATGATAGAAGATGTGTTATTGTATTAGAGAAGCAAAGAAACGGACGCGGTGTCGGCGTATGAATGACCATGTATGGCATATTGAGAGAGCATGCCGGCATGGCGGCGAGGAACATGGAACAAGGAGCGGGGCAAATGAAAAATCAAAGATTGATAAAATGGACGAAGTGGGTGTTGGATTTTATGTTCGTGTCGGGCATTTTCGTAATCGCGACGGTGCCGTTCACGCTCAGGCTGGCCGGGCTTTACTATCAGAGCGAGCTGGCGAAGCACTATTGGCTCATTCTGGTGATATTGATGTTTTCCGGCTTGCTTGGGTTGTTGATTTTGCGTGAGTTGCGGAAAATGATGCGCACGGTGTTGGAAAAGAATTGTTTTGTGAATGAAAACGTGGCGAGCCTGAAGCGGATGGGGATTATCAGCGTCGTCATCGCCTTGCTGTATGGAACCAAGATTTTCGTCGTCCCGTCACCCGCGACGTTCATCATTATTTTGACGTTCTTTGTCGCGGGACTGTTCAGCGAGGTGCTGGCGTGCGTCTTTAGCGAGGCGGTGCGCTATAAGGAAGAGAACGACCTGACGATATGAGACACCAGGCTCCCAAAGTCATGTATGACATGCTGGCATGTCAATACATGACTTTGGGAGCCGCTAAAACATGAAAAAGGAGCCCGGTAGGGCGGATTTTGAATGTTTTACGGATTGCGTGAGCCCGAAGGGCGTGGCAATCCGTGGGTGTCGAAAAATGGGAAAGACCATGCGTTTCATGCTGGCATGTCATACATGACTTTGGGAGCCGCTAAAACATGAAAAAGGAGCCCGGTAGGGCGGATTTTGAATGTTTTACGGATTGCGTGAGCCCGAAGGGCGTGGCAATCCACGGGTGTCGAAAAATGGGAAAGACCATGCGTTTCATGCTGGCATGTCAATACATGACCTTGGGAGCCGCTAAAACATGAAAAAGGAGCCCGGTAGGGCGGATTTTGAATGTTTTACGGATTGCGTGAGCCCGAAGGGCGTGGCAATCCGTGGGTGTCGAAAAATGGGAAAGACCATGCGTTTCATGCAGGCATGTCAATACATGACTTTGGGAGCCGCGAAACAGCGAGGTGGAGGGTAAAAGGAGGAAATCATGGGAATCGTTGTGAATTTGGACGTGATGATGGCAAAGCGAAAGATTGGCGTGAAGGAGCTTTCCGCGGAGATAGACATCACGATGGCCAATCTTTCGGTTTTGAAAAATAACAAGGCGAGAGCCGTCCGCTTTAGCACGCTGGACGCGATTTGCCGGGCACTCCGCTGTCAGCCCGGAGATATTTTGGAGTATGTAGAGGACGAGGAAGACGAGGAGGAAAAGTGATTCGCGCGTGGCGTGGCGGGATGCCGGTTAGATGTAAAGTATTGTGGAAGGATGGAGGTTGAACATGAACATGGAAATGGAGAACGGCGGACGTGGAGTGGAACATACGGAAGACGTGCCGGCAAAGACACGGGTGGAACATACGGAAGACGTGCCTGCGGGAATGCAGGCGGAATATACGGAAAACGTGCCAACGGAGGCGCAGGCGGAACCTACAAAAGACATACCTATGGGGACGCGGTACGTGGCTTCGGAGCGGATTCTGCCCAAGGAGAGCGCGTATACGAAGGGGTTGAAGGAGCATTATTTATATTTTTTCCGATTAAGCGTGTTGTACGGGATGATTTACGCGTTCTGCATGTATCGCAATCCGGCGGGAATCACGTTCCCATTGCTGGTGGCGCTGACGCTCGCGTTCGCGGCCTTGTGCCTGAAAAAGATTCGTTCGGTGAGCGGCGGAAAGAACGGCGAGATTGTCCGAATGACAGGCGGGGACGGGGAGGCTGCTCAAACAGCCCGGGTGACGGGCGAAGATGGAAAGAAGGATGGCAGGTGGTTTCGGACATGCACGTTGCCGTACCTGGCTGCCATCGCCTTGTTGGGGATTTCCACCTGCCTGACCGCGAACGAGTTTTTTCATTTTTTTAACAAGGTGGCCATCGTGATGCTGTTCAGCGCGGCGATGTTGCATCAGCTTTATGAGGACGGGAAGTGGAGTTTTCCGTTGTACGTACGGAATCTGTTCGTCTTGTGGGGAAGCTGCATCGCGTCGGTTGGAAAGGTGTTTTCCCATGCCGCGACATACCGGGCGCAAGAAACGCAAGGAGCCGAACGGAGGAAGAAAACGATGGCGGTCATGCGTGGTGTGGGAATGGCGTGCCTGGTGCTCGTCGTCGTGTTGCCGTTGCTGATTAGTTCGGATTTGATTATCGTGGAAATGTTGGAACAAGCTTTGGAGGATATCAACATTGCCGAGGGTGTTTTGCCTACGTTCGACATTTTCGTGGGCATGGTGTCGTTTTACTCATTTTTTGCCGGTTTGTTTCGGCAGAATGTCTCCGGGGAGATGAAAGGGAACGGGAAGAGAGCCGAGTCCTTGACCGGGATTACGTTCGTTTCCATTTTGGCGGTCGTGTACGTGTTTTACGCGGCGGTGCAGATTATTTACTTGTTTTTGCGGGCGGGCACGCTGCCGGGGGATTTGACGTATTCGCAGTACGCGCATGAAGGATTCTGGCAGCTTGTCATGGTGAGCGTCATCAATATCGTGATGGTTCTGATTTGTATGCAGGTATTTCAGAAGCACAAGGTGCTGAACGGTTTGTTGCTGGTGATTTCCCTTTGCACGTGCGTGATGACCGCTTCGGCGGCTTATCGGATGGTACTTTATGTCGACGCGTACCATTTGACGTTTTTGCGGATTCTGGTATTATGGTTCCTGGGAGTGCTGGCACTTGTCATGGTTGGGATGATGGTGGCCATTTTCCGGACGGGGTTTCCTCTGTTCCAGTACAGCGTGGCTGTGCTTACATGCTGTTATATCGCGTTTTCCTTCGTGCGGGTGGACGCGGTGATCGCCTCTTACAATATGGAAAATATGGAATATATGCGGATGAACGACGTGTGGTACTTGATGTCGCTGTCGGAGGACGCGGCTCCTTACGTCGCGCGGATAGAGCCGGAGATGGTCGTCAACCTGGAGGAGGATTACGCAAACTGGAGCGAGTCGGATGAGAATTTCCTTGACGTGCAGAAGAGGCAGTATTTTGAATATATTTTGCAGGAGGACATGTCGCTTAGGCAGTGGAATTACGGGATGGCCAGGGCGAAAGACGTGGCGGGGGAATATTTGCGGGGAGAGTGAGAGTGGCGTCCATTTTTTGAGCAGAGGGGTAGAAAGTTCGAAAAAGTTCGACAAAATATGTAAAAATCTCGAAAATAAGGGAAATATGGAGAGTTTTGGAAGTTCGAAAAGATTCGATTTTTTTTGAATGATTTTTTTTGCGTGATTTGTTACAATAGACATGAAAGTTGATGGGAGATATTCCGAGGTCAAAGGTTTTGCAATCACTTGGATAAGTATGAAAGAGAACAAGTGAGCGGAGAATCTGTAACGTGAGTCTTATCAGGGCACTACGTTTTGTTGTCCGGGAAACAAAAAAGAACTACAAGGTATTGTAGAGTATATGCAACGAATTGGAAGGACGGACATGGCTGCCGCTTTTGTGAAGTTTTGTTATGAAGATTGCGGCATGAATTAAAAGGTTGTGTTCAAAGCATGGGGTGAACTTAAAAGGGTTTGCCCCATCAGTCCATAAAAATATTTAAACAACAAAGGTACGGTAAAAATGAGATACAGATGTATAAAGCAGTATGATTCGAAAGACTGTGCACTTGCATGTCTTGCAAGTGTATCGTGGTTTTTCGGCAAAAAAGTGACTTTAAGCCAAGTGAAGCGATTGGTGGAAGTGTCTGGTGAAGGAGTTAGTATTTGGGATTTGTGCGTTGCGGCGAGTCGAATGGGAATTAATGCGAATGCGTTTAAATGTAATGAAAGGTTTAATGAAGAGGAGCTATCGTTTCCGTGTATTGCACATGTGTATCAAGAGGATGACTTATCTCATTTTGTTATAGTTTATGCCTTGAATAGGAAAGAAGTGATAATAGGAGATCCGGCGATAGGCATTATCAAGGTTAATAGGAAAGATTTTTTTTCTTCTATATATACGGACAATTCCCCATATATATGGACGAGAAACTTGATTTTGTTGGAAATTACAGAACAGTTTCAAAAAAATAAGAAGGAAAAGAGTGGTGCTAATAAGTGGATTCTTGAGTTACTACGAACAGAGTGGAGAAAAGTTGTGATAACAGTGTTGCTATCACTTTTTTCTATGACACTTTCTATAGTAAGCACGTTCTATTTTCAGATAATTATCGATAGCATTATTCCAGATGGGTTATATTACACATTATTTTTTTATACGTGTGTAATGAGTGGTTTTATTGTTTTGAAAGTTGTTTTTGATTGGACTCGAGCTAAGAACGTGCTTGAAATAAGTCGCTCTTTTAGTTCCAAACTCAGTTTGGAATATTATAGACATGTCTTAGAGTTACCAATATCATTTTTTGAAAATTATAAAAGTGGTGAGATTATCGCGAGATTTCAGGATGTCAATCAACTTTTGGAGGCGTTGATTACTGGGATATTATTGTTGCCCGTAGATTTGATTCTGGTGATTGTGGTTGGGGTGGTCTTGGCGACAAAAAGTATGAAGCTGTTTGGAATTGTAGAAATAATGTGTGCACTATATGTGTTGGTTATCATGTTATTTAAAAATAGATATGAAGTTTTAAATGCGTTAAAAATGGCAGAGTCTGGACGTGTGACAACGTGTTATGTTGATTCTGTGGAGGGAGTTCAGACTATAAAATGTAATACATGTGCCGATGAGATATATGAATCAGGAAAATATAGGGTGACGAAATTGTTACAAATCATTGTAAATCTGGGGATATTGGAAAATTGGCAAGCGGCAATTAAAGCGATTATTAATGAACAAGGTGGGATTTTGATACTTTTCTGTGGCGCAATTATTATTATGAAAGAAGGACTTTCGGTTGGAGAATTAGTGACATACAATTTGTTGGTAGGATATTTGTTGAGGCCAATAGCGGACATGGTAAATCTACAGTCATTAGTTCAGGAGGCTATGGTTTCAATGGAGCGGTTGAAAAACATTCTGGAAATCGAAAGAGAAACGGTAAATATAAAAAGTAATGATGAATTAAAAGATATATCCGAAATTGAATTTGTTAATGCGGATTTTGGATTTTTAGAAGATACGCTTGTATTAGAAAAAATAAATATAAAATTGAGTAAGGGTGAAAAGCTAGCATTAGTTGGAAAAAATGGGTCAGGTAAAACTACGTTGGCAAAATTGATGGTAGGATTTTATAATCTGAAAAGCGGAAATATATACGTAAACGGGAAGCGGATTAACTCATTTGAAAAGGATTGCATTCGTCAAGCGATTGTTTATGTCTCGCAGGAAGAATTTATATTCACAAGAAGTGTTAGAGATAATCTGCTTATGGGGAGTCAAAATGTTAATGCGGAACAGATGATTGAGATGGCTATCAGATTTGGGGTTGATGATTTTGTAAAAAATATGTCAAACAAATATGATACGATTTTAAAAGAAAGAGGAGCAAATTTGTCCAAAGGACAACAACAGAAAATAGCGATTACCAGAGCGGTATTAAAAAAACCTCGTGTTCTGATATTGGATGAGGCAACGAGTAATATTGATAATGAGAGTGAGCGGAAAATCTTGAATTATTTGAGGGGAGACAAGGAACTTATGTTAATTATGATTTCACATAATATGTCAAATGTTTCAGCGTGTGATACGATTTGTGTTATGAGTTACGGAAGAATCGTAAAACAGGGGACACATTTGGAACTTATGGATAACTGTGTTTTATATAGAAAAATGTATATGGAGGAGAGTGTATAATGAAAAGAAGGATAATGTTAGTGGCAGTTGGTCTTATTATTGCAGTATTGGTGGCATGTTGCGTGATTTTGTATCCTAAAATGAAAGAAGAAATGTCGCAAGCACATCCCACAGTGAAAGAGTTTTTTGATAAAGATGGAAATTTTTACGTGTACTTTATGCGAGATGAATGCCGTTATTGCGAGAGCATTGAAGATGATATTAATGCGTTTTCGAAAGAGGTAGAATTGTTTGTGGTTGATGCATCCAAACTTTCCGATAGTAAAACATATGATTGGTTTGAACATAGGAAACTGTATGACGTGGAAATTGGTCAGTTACTTGACGATGGTTCGATAATGTATTACAATGATACGACAGAAGAGGATATTGTAGAATTGTATCCGCCAGTGGAATATAAGATTGTCTTGGCAGGAGAAGCTTTTGCGGAGATGAATGAAGGAAAAGAGAAAGGAAAAATCTATGCGATTTCGACACATCCAATCATAATGGAATTGAGTGCAGAAAATTTTGTGATTCCAGGCGTACCGATGTTGGTTGAGTTTGACAATCATGAGGTGGTAAATTATTATTTTGATGATATCGAAATCCTTGAGTTTTTAGGGAGTTCTACAAAACCAGTTAACGAGTACTGGAATCTGGAATAGAAATGGTTGGTGCATATGAGAAGGCAGTTCGGGAATCAAAGGTGATTATACGAGGAGGTTACCTATGATAAAGGCACATGGTCTGAGGAAGTTATATTCAAACGGGGAGCACACGCTGGCGGCTTTGGACGAGGTCTCGTTCGAGGTGGAGCGGGGCGAGTTCATCGTCATTCTCGGCGCGTCGGGCAGTGGGAAGACGACGTTGCTTAATGTCATCAGCGGGCTGGAGAAAGCGGATCGGGGTTACATCGACGTTGACGGGGTGGAGCTGCAGACCTTGTCGGAGGAGGAGCGCACGCGGTTCCGGCGGGAGCATATCGGGATTGTTTTCCAGAAGTTCAACTTGATTCCTGAGTTGAGCGTGTTCGACAACATTATCTTGCCGTCCAGGCTGGTGGGGCGTGACATCAAGGAAGAGGAAGTCCTGGAAATAGTGGACGAGCTGGGTATCCGGGATAAATTGTTCCTGATGCCGGGTGTCTTGTCGGGCGGCGAACAGCAGAGGGTGGCAATCGCGAGGGCGTTGTATACGCGTCCCTCGGTCATCCTGGCCGATGAGCCGACAGGAAACCTGGATTCGAAAAATGGCGAGGACGTTATCCGGTTAATGAAGACTCTGGGCGAGCGTTACAACCAGACCATCCTGCTCGTGACGCATGACGAGCGTATCGCGCGGGTCGCAGACCGGATTTTCCACATGAAGGACGGGAAGCTGAGTATTTCCGGCGGGGAAGAGGAATCCGCGTCAGGGAGGACGCTGTCATGAAGGGGGCGGGGAGAACTTCGGCGGCGCGCTTGCTGGTGAGGGCGTACTGGCGGAAAAACAAGGTTTTCAATCTGATTTTAATGTGCACGGTGGCGATGGTCACCCTCAGTTCGTTCTGTGTGTTCAGCCTGGTTCAGGGAAAATTAAACGCGGACGTGAAAAATTTTGTCTGTGCTGCGGGAATGACGGCGGACGCCTATGTGGAAAACGGGACGGAAGACATAAGCGACGAAATCGAGAATCTTTCGCTCACGAGTCGTATCGGATATGAGAAACAAGCGGGAAAGCTTTTTGTGGAGGGGAGCCCGTTTTGTGATTGCGTCGTTTGCGAGGAGGAGACGTTTCAGACGATGATTCTGCCCGCGCTGCTCCATATGGAAGGGGTCTATCCGCAGACATGCGAGGAAATCATGCTGTCCACCAAGGTGCTGGAACAGCTCGGCATTCGTGAGCCGGAGGTTGGGATGACGATTACGCTGGAGTTTTACTGGGACGATTTTACGGTCGGAAAGCTAGAGGGCGAGCAGGAATTCGTGCTGTCGGGTTATTTTGAGGAAGCCTCAAGCAGCGTGGGCGGGCGTTCGAAGGCATTCCTGGCAAAAGAGCGTTTAGGCAGGGCGGGAATGATGCTTTATCCTTGCAGAATCATGCTGGAGACAGATCAGGATTATCTGAACGGGACGCAGGTGGCCAAACAGCTTACTTCCAGCGTCAAACTGAATGATGGCCAATATATCATCGCCAATGATTCGCCCGGATACCGGGCGCTGCGCGCCTCCATGGGAAGCTACGGCATGGCGGTCGTTTTTTGCGTGTTTCTTTTCTTGTTTTTGTTCTTCATTCTTTATAATTTGAAGCTGGTCTCGCTGGAGTCGGATGTCCGAGGGTTCGGGCTATGGAAGGCACTTGGCGTGACGGACAAGGAAGTGGGACAGATTTATAAGAGGCAGGCATGGGGGGTCTGGCTGGCGGGAACGGGTTTCGGCGTGGCGGTCGGAAGCGTCGTCGTGTGCGGCGTGTTCCCGCGAATCATCGGCAGGCTGTACCTTGGCGGGCTTACAAAAGTTGACGGGGAAATGGTGGCGGTCTCGGCCTTTGATTTCAAGTGGCTGCTTGTTACCGTGGCTTTGACGGGACTCGCGATGGCCGTGTCTTTGGAGGCGGCCATGCGGAAGATGCAAAGGCTTTCGCTTCGGGAGGCGATTGATTTTACTGAGGGCAAGGTGAAGAAGAAGGTAGATATTCACAGGCTGGCCGAAAAAAAGAGCCGAAGGAACGTGTTGTCGGAACTGGCATGGATGAACGCGCTGCGTTCGAAGAAAAAATTTATCAGCATCGTGTGCGCGCTTGCCCTAGGATGGGAAATCGTCTTGTGTGCCAGCGTGATTTCGGATGGGATTGACAAGATGAACGAGTTGGAGACAAACCCGGATTTCACAATCGGGATCATGCAGAGTGCGACGATGCGTGTGATTACGATGCCATGGGGGATGGAGGAGGTTTTTTCCAACCAGGACGCGGAAGGGCGGAAGTTTTTCCCCGACCGGGACGTGGAGGAGTTGCTCGCGCGGGTAAAGGTGGCGGGCGAGGCGGAAAAAATCAGGGGCTTCATCCCTGGGTTGGACGACAAGGGTCTGGCATGCTTGGAAGTTTTGAACGGTTACCGGGACGCATGTATCATCATACAGGTGTTTGACGGGGAGGACATGGGGAAACTGTTAGAATATGCGGAAAAAACCGGGAACATAAAGCCAGATGCAGGGAGATTAGAACCTGCGAATTCAGAAAAAGGGGACTTGGCAAGCGGGGCTCCGGGTGTCGGCCAGACGGGAATCATGGAAAAAGACAACTTGCGGGAAGTCATGCGGACGGGAAACGGCGTGTTTATCTTGCATAAAAACATGTTAAACGGCAGGGAGGTGGAGGCCGAGAAGAAAATCGGGATTGAGTTTGGTGGCAGCGAGCTGATTGTGGGCGTACAGACAGACCCCGCAAAGAGATTCACACTGGTCAATTGCGGTTACCTGAACGTGGAGGACGAGGCGTTCCCGCACTTGGGGCTGGCGTGGCCGGACGATGAGACAATCTGCCTGGCAGTGGGCGAGGACACCTTCAATATGCTGGCGGAGCGTATGTCCGTGCAGAATTTCGCCATCCGTTTCAATGTGGAGGAGGGGCAGGAGCCGACGGCCAAGGAGGTATTGAAAAACTGGGTGAACCAGAAAAACATCGCATTTCTGGAGACGAATCAGCCTTCACCGCTCGAATTGTTTTCCATTACTTGTAATTCGGACACAATGGCGGAAAACGAGGCTTACATTATCGGTAGCCGCATCCTGTTGTTCGTCGTCAGCTTGTTCCTGGTGTTTGCCGGAATCGTGAATTATACGAGCATGTTGATGGGAAATGCAACGTCGAGGCGGCGGGAGTTCGAGTTATTGGGAAATATCGGGGTGACGAAGAGGCAGATACGGAGGATGTTGGCCTTGGAAAGCCTGGTTTATTTCGGGACAAGCATCATTTTGATTCTCACGGTGGGAAACGGGCTATTGTTTTTGTTGCAGGATTATATGAAAGAGAAGCTGTACTATTTCACGTTCCGTTATCCGGTAGGGGCGTGGGCTGGCATGTTCGTGCTTTTCGGGACGATTTCTGTCATATTGCCACAGATGTTGTACCGAACAAAAGGTCGGAAAAAAGTCGCAAAAGGTCGAAGCGGTCGAAATAAGGTTGAAGAAAGCTCGAAATAAGGCCGAAAAAAGAATAAAAAAGGTCGATTGAATTTGTTTCGTATCCTTGTTACAATGGATTACGAGAGCATGTGATGCGGAGTAATCCGTGAGTGTCGTGGTGGCAAAACGGATTTTGCTCCCTACATCATTAGAATGGCAGTAGTTATGTATGGGAAGAAGTGCGGTTTTGGAAACGAAGAGGGTTCTATAAGATTAGTTTCATGCTTGAACAAGATTTTCCGAAAGGGCAAATGTTTACCAAGGCCGTGCGGCTGGTTTTCGACGGCCAGGGGAGACGGGAGGTCTGTTGAAAGTTCGAAAAAGTTCGACAAAAGGCGCAAGAAAGTTCGAAAAAGTTCGACAAAATTCCTGAAAAGCCCGAAAACAAGGGAAAAACGGGGCCTGGCAGGAGTTCGAAAAGATTCGACTTCTTTTGAATGATTTTTCTCGCATAATCCGTTACAATTATATGTAGGAGCTGGTGGGATATTTTTCCATCATGAATTACGTTCATACATATAGATGCGAGGAGGAATGACCCATGTTACGAAAGAAGAAAACCAGGAGACGGTATTTTCGGACTTCCATCGCCCTTTTGCTGGCGGCGGTGCTGGCCCTGCAGGGGACGAGCCCGCTTTTCGTCCAGGCGAAGGACGTGATGGGGAACACCCCGAGGACGGTGGACTTTTCAAGGCCGGAGGCCTTGCGGTCCCTGGAAGAGGCGGGCGTGGAAGAGGGCACGCCGCAAGGCGCGCGGTCCGGGCGGACGGTATCCGGGCAGGGCGAGCAAGGCGGCCGGGACGGTTTTGAAGAATCGCAAGGCGGCCAGCCGCAGGAGGGGACTCCTGCGGGGACGGACGAAACGAATGCGTCCGATAAAACAAGCACGGATGACAAGGAAAACCCGACCGGAGCGACCGGTAATGCGGACGGGACGGGTGATTCAACTGGAAATGGGGCGGGCGCGAATGATGTTGGCGTGGACGGTAACAAGGCCGACGTCGATACGTCTGGCACTGGCGGGGCTGCTGACAAGACTGACACCAATGTCGACAAGGCCGGTACGGAAGCTGGCGCGAACGGCATGAATGCCGACAAGGCCGGTACGGAAGCTGGCGCGAACGGCATGAATGCCGACAAGGCCGGAACAGACAACGGCTTCGGTGCGGGTGCGACTGTCCCGGATGCCAACACGGGTGATGCGGCCGCTGACGGGGCTGATTGGGATACCGACGTTTCCGGCACGGATGTCGACTCGAACGATGCGGAAGCGGATACGGATGCCGATTCCGAGGAAGGCAAAATCCCTTCCGACCCGGAGGCCGAGGGCAGGGAGCCGGAGGATTTCTACCCGATACCGGAGGAGCCGGGGGGCGAGCTGGTCAGCTTCGACGGCGGCTCCCGCACGTACCGCACGGGCGACGGACAGTACACGACCGTCATCGGCGGCTACGTGGGAACATACCAGGACGACGGGGGCGAGTTCCAATTGGCCGACAACACGCTGGTGGAGCCGGAGACGACCGCCCACGCCGCCAGCGCGGCAGCAGAAACAAACGCGACCGGCGGCCGAAACAGCGCGGCCAACGGCCAAAGTGGCGCGGCCGGCCAGGACAACGCCGCCGCGGCCAACGGCCAAAACGGCGCGGCCGACGCGGGCTTCGTGCACAACAGGCAGAACGACTACCTGGTCGTGCTCCCGAAGAACATCACCCCGGAGGCGGGGATGGTGCTCGTGCGCGGCGGAGACACGATGGAAATCGTGCCGCAGGGCGGCGACTTTTCCCACTCCGTGGTGAAGGACAACGCCATCCGCTACAACCAGGTGTACGACGGCATTGACGTGCAGTACACGGTTTTAAACGAGAACATCAAGGAAGACATCATCCTGCGAAAGCCAATGGGGCAGGAGAGCTTCACCTATGAGTTGAAAATTCCCGGCCTGAAGGCCGAGTTGATAGAGAATCAAATATATATTTACCCGGAAGAGAAAGACGAGGGCGAGGCGCGCGAGGAGGCGCGGTTCATCCTCGAGGCGCCGTCGATGGAGGACGCGGCGGGCGAGGTGAGCGTCCACATCGGGATGGGGCTTCGCACGGAAGCGGACGGGCGCGTGCTGCTGACGGTCACGCCGGACGCGGGATGGCTGGCCGACGAGGCGCGGCAGTACCCGGTGCGCATCGACCCCAGCACGGTCAACGTGGGGCGCGAGTCGTTCAGCATGATCGGCGTGGAGCAGGGCAGCCCCAACGTCAACATCGGTGACAACAATTACCCGTACGTCGGCTACGACGACGGCATCGTGTCCGGCAACATTGACTTCGGCTCAATCCACCAGATTTGCCGCACGTACATCAAGATCACGGGCGGGCTGGAGTCCATTCCCGCCGACGTGAAGATTGACGGCGCGACGTTCTCCGTCAGCCAGCGCACGAACTTCAGCAAGGGAAGCTCGCAGTTCGGGCTGTACCGCGTGGATGACGCGTGGGACGGCAGCGTGACGTGGATGACGCAGCCAAGCAACCACACGTTCATCGACGTGCAGAACGCCAGCCCCAGGGCGAACGAGTATATCCAGTACAACGTGAAGGAGCTGGTCAATGACTGGGTGCAGGGGACGTACGCCAACAACGGCATGGTGCTAAAGGCCATCGACGAGGCTTCCGGCCTGGACGCGGCCATGCAGTGCGAGGTGTTAAACAACCGCAACTCCGTCTACGGGCCGACTTTGACCGTGCAATGGTCGCCGGCGGAAGACCCGTTCCTGCGCGACTTGTCGCTTGACGACACGACTATCACGCTGCGGCCGATGACGGAAAAGGCGGTCAGCGGGAAACTGACGTTTGACGGCATTTTCGCGGACGGCCTGGCGAAGAGCGGGGCCACGGTGGAATATTACCTGGTTCCGGACGAGGAGGCGGCAGAGGCGCATCGCGAGACGAAGGCTGAGGGCCTATACACATACCCGGACAGC
>CAJTDN010000017.1 GCA_910574865.1 Lachnospiraceae bacterium
GCCAGTCGGTATATATGGATAAGAAAAGCGCCCTTCGTTGACCAATGCGGCAATCGTCTTTGGATCCTTGCGGTCATTCTTGTTGGGATTGTTATCGTCCAGTTCTTTCGACTTCTTTACGTGATGCGGATTCACATGCACCGGCTTCATTCCGTTGTCCTGCAGGAATTTCCCCAGCGCAAACCAGTAATGTCCGGTCGGCTCCATGCCGGGAATCACAGCGGCCTTACCATGCTTTTTGGCGATATCCTCCATCCATTCCTTGAAAGCCAGGAAGCCGGCTTCTGTATTGCTAAACTTCAGCGGTTTCCTGGTATACTCAAAGTTGCGCCAGTCAAAAGCTCTGGCAAAATGAGTCTCGCTGCCAACGTCAATACCAACAATCAAAGTTTTTTCAGTAATGGATGCAATTTTTGCGTTTTGTGTGTTATAATTCATTTCAGATACCTCTCTGTATTAATAAGATTTTTTACCAACCTTGCAAAGTCAGTAATCTTATTTTACACTGAGGTATTTTTTTCTCAACCACCTTTCTCGGAATTCCCTATATTTGTATTATACAGGAAGCTCCTTATATCTCATGAGCAGTTCCCTCTGACATCCTATACTTTATCTTCCTGCCTTTAAAAAACAAATGACCTAACTCTTAAATATTTCTTAAGTTCCATCCGCCAATGGAAACCTGCCAAATTATTTTCAAAATTCTTAGCGTCGTGAAGAGACATATTTCCCCTCTTTCAAGGCACTCAAACGACGCGTACAAGGATGTACGCGAAGTGAAAGTAACGATGAAAGAGGGGAAATATGCCCTTCATCGACCGTGTTGCCTTCCGTGCACCGACGCTAATATTATAGCAAAGCCTAAAAACAAATCCTACCTACAATCTTCCTAATTTTCCAAATCGGATTCATAAAAATTTGTCCACATTACCAATTTATCTAATTGCATGTGACGGTGCCCATATGATATACTGATGGTGGCGTCAGTGTACAGATAACAGCACGTCCCGACCCATTTATACACTGATGCCAACGTCGGTATACAGATGACTACACCCCTATTTGAAAGGAGAAAACGTGTTAGAAATTTTTGATGATGAACTACTCACTCCGGAGGAACAACAAGAACTTGCCACATATATGAATGAAAAACTCGCACAAATTGAGGATTTGCTCTATCGTATGAAACGCCTGGCCTTACTGGCCGCAAGGGAAGAGACTCCGAACGAGGAACGCCTGCGCCTTCAAAAAGAGATCCATACGATTGAAAAAGAAATAAACGCCCTCGCCGACCAGATGCCGGAACTATTCCTTCCGCCGCAATCTTGAATGTCATTTGTCACATGGTATTTCTTAGCGTCGATGTACAGAAGACATGGATGGCCATGCAAATCCTTTCTAAAAAATAGTCAGGGGCAAAACGTCTTTTACACCCCCGATACCCTCGGATTGCGACGCGCTTCGTGCTCTCGCAATCCATCTGCAATTCAGGTCTGGCTTCCTTGTAACAAGCATAACAACGACAATGTAAAAAAGTCAACGTGTTTATTGTTGATAACGTTGACTTTTTTGTTGATAACTTGTGAATAACGCCGATATACAAATGACAGCCTTCCACGTCCTTACTTCCAGAATAGTCACCGCACTGAAAACGCCCACAAATTGTCAATCTGACGTTCCAGCGTCTGATAATCCCACAACTTTTGGCTCCTCTCCCGGCTGTTTGAATCGTTTACCCTGATTTTTCCGTCCTCGACGCCGACCAGGACGATGAAATGCCCTGTTGTCGTAAAATCACCCGGTCTCACGCTACAAATGATAGGTCTTCCCGCTTCCAACGCGTCATATACCACGTTTTGCGACAAAGGCAGTTCTTCCGCCGCGACACCAAAATTCTGGCATCCCTCCGAAATCAGGCTCCACTTGCTCCCCGTCCCTTGTACATAATAACCATTGTCGTCCGCATATTCGGCGACCACATACGGGGTAACCGAAGCGTCTCCCGTCAGGCCCGATACCACCATGGATAAGGCCGTCGGCCCGCAGCCGCAAACCGCAAGGATTCCGTCCCCGTACTCCCCATATCCCCAACGCTCATCCCATTGCAACAATAAAGGGATTTTTCCCTTCTCAACCTCGCCCACGCTGTCCGCATACACGTTCCCGTTCTTTTCCGGATACCCCTCCACGAAGTCAAGCATGTCAACATTACGTGCCAACATGTCCAACAAGTCTTGCGGATATTCGTCATAATGCTCGAAAATTGCCTGCGCCCGCTCATCCAGCCCTGCCATGAACCGAATACGTTCAACCGTGGTCTCCCCCTCAATTTCCACCCCGTCCAGGGTCGTCGAATTTCCTGCCATGCTCGTGCTAAACGTAGGGATACTCTTATCCGTAACGGCATCATATACCGTCATTCCCATTTCTATAATCATCCAAGAAACGATGAACACACATATCGTCGCCACCGCCTTTGAAAAAATTTCCAATCGTCTTCTTCTACGCAATCTCTCTCTCCGTCTCTTGCTATCGACGTAATAGTGTCGCTCTCTCCGTTTCTTGCTATCGGCGTAATAGTGTTGTTCTCTTCCATAGTCTTCCATCATGCCACTCCCTTTTTCGTCTCGATATGTTGATATTATAAAGACGATTCCCTCGTAATTTTTAAAAAATTTTTTTAATATTGTTTGAAAAATTGTTACGAAGTTCTTTGCCTTCCATAAATATTTTCTTCTACAAAATGCCAATGTTTCGTGATACCCACGGATTACTTCGCACTATGTGCCTTTGTATTTCATCCATATCATTAGCAAAAATTTCTATTTTAAACATCTAAACCGCCAAAAAACAAAAACATCACTTGAAAATTGAGCCCGAACATGGAAAAATGATACTAGTGTGGTGACCACTTTATTCCCGCGGGCAACGAGCCAAAGTCATGCTTGCATGACCTTGGCGACTGCCGCGAGGGTGCAATACCCCGCAGCTTGCTGCGCGTTCAAGCTATGATGCCCCGTAGCTTGCTGCGGGGTATTTCACTTTCGTACTAGACGAGTGGAATGCCGTGTTCCACATGGATGATACGACAGAAATGAAAAAGTCTGAAATCCTCAAAAAGAGATTCTTACTGAACTTTGGGTATTATTGAAAAAGGCAGATATGAAAGTATCTGCTTTTTTCAATCTTTTCCATTCTCATTTTAGGGTATTTATAGTAAAATAAAGATAGAAAAGGCGAAAGAAGATAATCAGATTGAAATATATTTCCATGACAAAAGAGGATATCGGACTTCTCACTCACTGCATTATTATAAAATAAACTGGTGTCGATATGACACCAGCTTATATTTTATAACCTATGCCCAAAGTTCAGGAAAACCCAAAAAGAGGATTCCCGAACCTTCTTCAACAGAATGGAGACAACAGGACTCGAACCTGCGACCCTTTACACGTCAAGCAAATGCTCTCCCAGCTGAGCTATGTCTCCATTACTATTTATTTTATCATAATTTTTGAGATAGTCAACAAAAAAATGAAATTTTCAAATTATTTTAAAAATTAATTTGCAAATCTGCTCCATTCCAAAATTATTTTACCCCTAAAATCTTCTCCACCAGTTCCCCATGTGGCCGTTTTACGTCCTTTTGGTACACGTTCACATGGTTCAAGTCCCCGCTTCTTTCTGTAAACGCCGGAAATAAAAAACCGCACTCCGGCTCTCCCGGCTCATACTCTCCCTTAAGCGGGCAAATGATGCAAATCAAGTACTCGAACATCTCCTCTGACTCCCACAACCTCTCCTTGTCCGCAGCCTTTGCCGGAATGTCATAACAGTCGTGAAACACCAATATCGCATACTCGCCCGCGGTCTGGTAATGCTCCATCACGATGTCATAAAACGTGTCCATCAACGCGTCGTTCTTCAGCCCACATTCCCGCATCGCCATCAGAAGCTGCCACATGCTCCCCGGCTTTTGCGAATCAGGCGAAAACTCGTACTTTTTTAAATTGGTGTTCGTGCCGGAAAAGGGAACTGTTTTTGCCAGTCCCAGGTTTCTCGTCCTTTCCGACGGTGAAAGCTTCAAAAAATTCGTGTTAAAGCTCCCGTCAAATTCCCCGTCCGCGTCCACGTAACAACCCGCCACCCGCGTAATCGACGTTCGCGCCACCGTCATCCTCCGCGTCAGCTCCAGCATGTCCTCCCGGTCAATTTTATTCTTACTCATTTTATTATTGTTCATTTTATTTCCACCCATTTCAATAACATCAAACGTTACAATTCACGGCCTAACCGACCGTGGATTGTAACGGCATCCAGCCATCTAAAATTGCCTCCGGCAATGGGCTGGATGCCCACTGGCACCATCACTTTATCGGACGGTGGCTGTGCGGCGGGGCGCACAGCCCCGTGAATAGTAACCATCAAACATCAAAACATCAAAATATTTAATTTTATAGTTGATTTTATGGACAACTAATGGTAGAATATGTAGGTACGAGTAAATGACATTGATGTCATGGAAGTACACACTATGTCGCTATAGCTCAGCAGGATAGAGCGACCGCCTCCTAAGCGGTAGGCCGGAGGTTCGAATCCTCTTAGCGACGTATAAACAAGCGATTTGTAGGCAAACCTTACACATCGCTTGTTTTTTTATATCATACGAAACTTCGTTCCCTATGACACAAAACCCTTTAGAGGATGCTCAATTCGCGCCTAAGGAAAATGGCTGCTGACACAGCCACGTTACGGCGCGAGAGTCCGGCAAGCCGGACTCTTTGTCCTAATAGCAACTAATCCAATATCAAAATCATGATTTACATTCTACCATGTCTTTCAAATTTTGATTCCATTTTTCCAACATGTGTCTAGTAATTGATAAATCCTTGCAACCATATTTTTCCTTTGAACCTTCTCCCTATTTCAGGCTCTCCAAGCAGCCTTGATTTTGGAACACAAATATCAAACTGGAGCGCGTTGACGTCCAGTTTCATCTGGTACAGTTTCTCCTTTGTCATTGTATTTTCCCTTTCCCGATATGCCAATATCTCACCCATGATGGAATAAATGTCGCATTCAACGCCATATGGCATGATATAAGTGTCCACGATGGAAAACACGTCCTCGTCAGCTAGACGGTGCGATACCTGCGTATAAATGTCCATGTCGTCCAAAGTCAGTGTCTCAAGAGCATTCGGATCTCCGTTTCTGGCCGCGAACGTCAGCCTTTTTCGGATATCCGCCTGCTTGTTTTCATTTCTTTTTTGTTCCTCGCTTTTCTGGACGGGAAAAAGAATTGTCCCGGATAATGACAATCCGGAAAGCGTTACCGTCACATTATGTGGATTTACCCTTTTCATCAAACTTTCACTTATATATTCCGCCCCGTTTTGCAGAAAAAATATAAGGCTGATTCCAACTTTCGGATCCTCGCAGATACCAACATAGTGCATTCTGTCAATTCTCCTTTCAACAGTGACATCCACACAAGTTGTGACCCCACTCCCTTCAAAATAGGGATAATAGTAGTTGTAATCAAAATTTTCTTCTTCATCAAGCTCCCCGCATACGCTGATTCCGATTCCCTGTCCAAACGTTTTCTGTAATTCACAAAAATCAACCATATATTCCCTTTGGGATTGTATGGTCTTTGCCCCTTTTTGTATAAGCGGACGAGTCACGTCCATCGACGTGCTATAAGTAACGATTGATTGAAAATCAAAAGAATCCTCAATTTCCCAGAGCAGTTTTTTCAACTCTTTCCTTGTCAAAACATCGCCAAACCCAATTGCCTTTAAATATTGATGCATATTCTCTCCGATGACCTCTAGTGCGGCATCCGGCCATTATTATTTACAATCATAAATTATGCCTAAAAACAGCCAAATGCCACATCATTATTTTCTTATCCGTAAAAAGTAACCCTTCATCCTGGTATTGTTGCTCTAATTACGAATGCCTGGGTACGATTACTTCATTGCCGCCCATGTACATCCGCAGTGCTTCTGGAATTTTTACGCTTCCGTCTTCTTGTAGGTTGTTCTCCAAAAATGCAATCAGCATTCTTGGAGGCGCTACTACAGTATTATTCAACGTATGGGCAAAATATTTTCCATTCTCACCTTTTACGCGAATTCCAAGCCTTCTCGCTTGTGCATCCCCAAGATTGGAACAACTTCCTACCTCGAAATACTTCTTCTGCCTTGGGGACCACGCTTCCACGTCCACCGATTTCACTTTCAGATCCGCCAAGTCTCCCGAACAACATTCCAACGTGCGGACCGGAATGTCCAAAGTCCTGAACAAGTCTACCGTGTTCTGCCACAATTTATCATACCATTGCATGCTGTCCTCCGGCTTGCAGACGACAATCATTTCTTGCTTTTCAAACTGGTGGATGCGGTATACGCCCCTCTCTTCAATGCCATGCGCCCCTTTCTCCTTCCTAAAACATGGAGAATAACTTGTCAGGGTTTTGGGAAGTTCTTTTTCCTCTATCATCGTGTCAATAAACTTGCCAATCATGGAATGTTCGCTCGTACCTATCAAATACAAGTCTTCGCCCTCGATTTTATACATCATGGCATCCATCTCGGCAAAACTCATTACTCCGGTAACCACATTGCTTCGAATCATGAAAGGTGGAACACAATAAGTAAATCCTCTGTTGATCATGAAATCCCTGGCATAGGATATCACGGCCGAATGTAACCTGGCAATGTCTCCCATTAAATAATAAAATCCGTTTCCTGCCACCCTTCCCGCACTTTCAAAATCTACCCCGTCAAAGCGTTTCATGATGTCCGTGTGATAAGGTATCTCAAAATCTGGCACGACCGGTTCCCCATATCGCTCCAGCTCGACATTTTCACTGTCATCTTTTCCTATCGGAACGGACGGATCGATAATATTTGGAATCGTCATCATGTCCTTTTTTAATTTCTCTTCCACTTGCTTTTCTTCTGCGGACAACACCTCTATCCTATCCGCATTTTCTGCCACTTGTTTTTTGACTTCCTCCGCCTCTTCCTTCTTTCCTTGTGCCATCAACGCGCCAATCTGTTTTGAAATCTTGTTTCTTTGTGCGCGAAGCGCTTCCACCTCCTGCTTGATTTCACGGTTTCTGGAATCTAATTCCAATACCTCGTCTACCAGCGGAAGTTTCTCATCCTGAAATTTATTTTTGATGTTCTGTCTTACAACTTCCGGGTTACTTCTTACAAACTTTAAATCTAACATTTTATTTTCCTCCATATCCTTTTCATACTATTTTTACTGCATTATTTTATAATGTCATGATGTTGGGACAAAAGTTGTTTTAATCCCGATGATGCCATGGATTACTTGTCATGGAAGGTTGTCCATATATCTGATGTCATATACTTCTTGAAAAATTGCCCGCTCCAATGATTCCTTTTCCTCATCTGTCAGTTCAATGTAACTTTCTCCTTTTATAATTTCTTTGATAAAATTGTGGTTTTCCCTTTCCGTATTCATCGAATCAAAAAGCCATCCATTGTCATTTTCATCAAGCACGGTCAATGCAAAACTTAAGTTTCCCTCCATCCCTTCAAAAGCATTATACCTCACAATCCCCACTTTTTGATAGTGTTTTTTTATTTTCTTTTCTATGTTTCTAATTTCTTCCCGAATATTATCTGATTCTTTTCTCGCCTCTTCAATCTTTCCAAAGATTTCCATTACTCTTTCTTCCAGGGTTTTTCCATCCTTCCCCTTCATAAATGAAGAGTATGTCCGTTTCAATCGATTATATTTCATATTCACATGTATCAAGAAAAACGTCTGGACAATCTGAATCACGACCAATGCCAGAATAAAATAAGTGGAATATGGTTCTATATAATCAAATATTCCCATTTTCTATTCCGATACCTCCTATTTATCTCCCGTTATTTTTTCCACCGGCGTCGGTATGCAAACGGCAACATATTTCATTTGACCGCGCTTACTTCAATACCCCCTTTTCAATTTTCACCTTTCTATTCTTCCCGAATAGACATAATCAAATCATAAATTCTTTCTAATTCTTTTTCTGAATAATACTCGATTTCTATTTTTCCTTTTCCATTCGGCTTTGCATTAATACTGATTTTTGTCCCTATTACATTTTTCATTTTTTCAACGATATCATCATACACAAACGCGTGTTCTAATTTTTCTTTTTTGGGTTCCTCTTTTGGTTCTTTTTTTAATTTTAATGACTTGACAAGCTTCTCCGTATCACGTACGCTCATCTTTTCGTCAAATATTCTCGTGGCAATCGTATACTGCAATTCTTCATCATCAATTGCCAGCAAGGCCCTGGCATGTCCCGTTGAAATCATGTCATCTATAATCATTTGCTGCACTCGACGACTCAATTTCAAAAGTCTCATCGAGTTGGTAACAGCTGTCCTGCTCTTTGACACTCTTTCTGCCACTTCATCCTGCTTAAGGTTAAATTCTTCCAACAACCTCTTAAATGCCATTGCCTCTTCAATTGGATTCAAATTTTCTCTCTGTATATTCTCTATTAGAGAAATTTCCACGATTTCTTGTTTTGTATAATCCCGAATGATAACTGGAACCTCTTTCAGTCCTGCAATTTTTGCGGCACGCCACCTTCTTTCACCTGCTATGATTTCATAATAGTCTTTTCTCTCTTGAACAATTAAAGGTTGCAATATTCCAAACTGCTTGACAGAGTCTGCCAATTCCATCAAGGCATCTTCATCAAATTCTTTTCTTGGTTGGTCACGGTTTGGCTCCACTTGATTGATTTTTAAAAATGTTTCCCCGTTCTTCTCCTCACCATTTTTATCATTTACTGTAATCTTTGATTCTATCTTTTGTTCTGTATTCTGAACCGTATTTGCACCCGCATCGTTTTTCGCCGGTATCAGACTATCCAATCCCTTTCCCAGGCCTTTTCTTTTTGCGACCATCACTTTTCCTCCACACTATTTTCTCTATTTATAACTTCCTCTGCCAACAAGAAATAGCTCTGTGACCCGACAGATTTAGGTGCATACAAATTGATTGGCATTCCATAACTAGGAGCCTCCGCCAATCGAATGTTTCTCGGAATAATCGTCTTATATATGTTTTGGTTCAAATTATCCTTTACATTTTCCACCACTTGTAAGGAAAGATTTGTCCTGGCATCATACATGGTAAACACGATTCCCTCTATATCCAGTGCGGCATTCAACCTTTCTTTTACCAATTCTATCGTATGTATCAACTGGCTTAAACCCTCCAAGGCATAATATTCACACTGGATAGGTACTATAACAGAATCTGCCGTCGTCATTGCATTGATAGTAAGCATGCTCAATGCAGGAGGACAATCAATGATTATATAGTCATACTCGTCCCTTATCTTCTCAACTTCTTGTTTTATAATATACTCCTTATTTTCCACACCAATCAATTCAATTTCTGCGGCAGAAAGATTTACATCCGAGGGGAGCACGTCTACATTTTCAATAACATCTTTATAAATACATTCCTCAATATTCTTCTCACCAATAATCAAGTCATAAATACTATTTTCAACATTTTCCTTGTCCAACCCCAATCCACTTGACATATTGCCCTGCGGATCAAGATCCAAAGACAATACTTTTTTTCCAAGACTCGCCAAGCAAGATGACAAGTTAATTGCGGTGGTAGTTTTTCCAACCCCGCCTTTTTGATTTGCAATCGCAATAATTCTACTCATAAGTGCACCCCTTTCTTTCATTCTATTATTATATCACCAATTGACAATATAATCCACTAAATGTTTCACGTGAAACATTTTTCGTCATTTTCATCATTATTTGCATTTTTTATTGCTTGAAATCATTATTTTTATCGGCAAATTGTCTCTTTTTCTCAAATAAAACTCTACATGACATGATGTTGGAATCAAAATACATTTTGGTATTGTGATATTCGCAATTCATGACACCAGGATTACGAGAGCACGCAGTACGGAGTAATCCGTGGGTATCATGGTGTCAAAACTCGTTTTGACACCAACATCAATTCATTACACTCTGCGTGCTTGCAAAATTCCAAAAAATCTTTTTTTATTATTGCTAGTTTTAGCAGGACAAAGAATCCACCAAACCAGATTCTCGCGCCGGAGTGTGGCTGTGTCAGCAGCCATTTTCCATAAGTGCAAAGTACGCATCTCTCGGAAATTTTTGTGTCATAGGAGGGGAGTTTTCCATTACATTAAAAAGGAATGTTTCACGTGAAACATTCCTTTTGATATTTATATCCATATTTCTAATGTTTCACGTGAAACATTTTGCATTTCGTCATTTTTATAATAACGGATCTTTTGCAGGAATTCCAGCCTTACGCGGATACTTTTTTGAAGTATTCTTCACCTTTTTTATATAAACAAACGCTCTGCCTATGTCACTGTCTGGTAATTCGAATTTTTCTATCTTCTCCACCTTTCCGCCAAGAATTTGAATTGCTCGTAAAGATTTTTCTACTTCCTCGTCTATCATACCACTTTTGTATGCCACGAACTTTCCATCCACTTTAACATAAGGAATACAATATTCACTTAATGATGCCAAATTTGCCACCGCACGGGACACACACAAATCATACTTTTCTCTATGTTCTTCCTTCCTTGCATAATCTTCCGCCCGCCCATGAAAGACACATATTTTTTTTAACTGCAATTTGAATATTACTTCATTAAGAAATTTTACTCTCTTTTGAAGAGAATCAAGCAATGCAATCTCCAAATGTGGAAATGCTATTTTTAATGGTATTCCAGGAAAACCAGCCCCCGTTCCTATATCAATCACTTGCTTCACATTGTTCATGTCCAAATCTTTTGCAATAGCCAAACTATCCACAAAATGCTTTTCATTAACTTCCTCTCTCTCCGTGATTGCGGTCAAATTCATCACTTTGTTCCATTCAATTAACAATTCAAAATATTTTTGAAACTGCATCTTCTGTTCTTCATTCAAACAAATATCAAACTGATTTAATTGATTTTCAAATTTTTTCAATTTAATCTTTCACCTCCTAAGTATACGAGCAACACTGAGATATCCGCTGGTGATACGCCAGATATACGGGATGCTTGTCCAATGGATATAGGACGCATGGCATTCAATTTTTGCTTGGCCTCTATCCTCAAACTTTTTATTTTTTCATAATCCAAATCTTCAGGTATTTTTTTATTCTCCAACTTTTTAAATTGTTCCACCTGGCGTTCTTGTCTTTTTATATATCCCTCGTACTTTATATTGATGTTTACTTGTTCAACCACGTCAAAAGGAAGTTCTGGGCGTTCTTTGTCAATTGACTCCAAACATTCATATGACAACTCAGGTCTTCTTATTAATTCAGCCAACTTAATTCCAGAAACGAGAGGAGTACTTCCATGATTTTCAAGAAGTCTCTGAACTTCCTCTGACGTGCCTATGTTCGTCCTATTAACCCTCTCTATTTCATCAAATATCATTTGTTCCTTTTTCAGAAGTTTTTGATATCTCTCTTTATCAATCAGTCCTACATCATACCCAATCTTTGTAAGCCTCAAATCTGCATTATCCTGACGAAGCAATAATCTATATTCTGCACGTGAGGTCATCATACGATATGGTTCATGACTTTCCTTCGTGACCAAATCGTCAATCAATACTCCTATATATCCCTGTGAACGGTCTATTACAATGCCTTCTTTTCCTTGTAATTTTCTGGCAGCATTTATTCCGGCAACCAATCCTTGGGCTGCCGCTTCCTCATAACCTGAGCTTCCATTAAATTGTCCACCGCTAAAAAGCCCTTCCACATTTTTAAATTCCAACGTACTTTTCAACTGCCTCGCATCAATACAATCATATTCAATGGCATACGCATTTCTGACAATCTTCGCATGTTCCAATCCAGGGACGCTTCGATACATGGCATATTGGACATCTTCCGGCAACGAACTGGACATTCCTCCCACATACATTTCCGTTGTCTCACGACCCTCCGGCTCTATAAAAACTTGATGCCTGTTTTTATCAGCGAATTTAACCACCTTGTCTTCAATAGACGGACAATACCTGGGTCCGGTACCTTCTATCATCCCAGAAAACAATGGCGATCGATCCAAATTCTTTCTTATGATGTCATGTGTCGTTTCATTCGTATAAGTTAACCAGCAGGATTCTTGTTCTATTTGAACATCATCTGGATTTGTCGCAAAGGAAAAAGGTACAATCCTCTTATCTCCTTTTTGTTCTTCCATCTTGCTAAAATCAATTGAATTCTTATCTATCCTGGCCGGCGTCCCCGTCTTAAATCGATACATCTCAATTCCTATTGACTTCAAACTGTCGCTCAAATAATTAGCCGCCTGCAGTCCGTTTGGTCCCGTCTGCATGCTTACCTCCCCATAAATGCATCGCGCCTTCAAATATGTTCCCGTACATAAAATTACAGCCTTACATCTATAAGTTGCACCTGAATAAGTACGAACACCTATTACTCTTTTAGCAGCATATTTTTTTTCAACTATAGTTGTTTTTTCGTCATTAGTTGTTTTTAATTCTTCTGTCAGGATATCGGTCACTTCCATTTGACGGATATCCAGTCTCTCTTGATTTTGCAAGACTTGCCTCATCGTCCTGCTATAATCCGCCTTATCCGCTTGCGCCCTCAAAGAATGTACCGCCGGGCCTTTCGAGCGGTTCAACATTTTTGACTGGATAAAGGTTCTGTCTATCACCTTCCCCATTTCCCCGCCAAGGGCATCTATTTCCCTGACCAAATGCCCCTTTGAACTTCCTCCTATATTTGGATTGCACGGCATCAAGGCTATCCCGTCAACGCTCACCGTAAAAAGTATTGTTTTAAATCCCATGCGGGCCGTTGCCAAGGCGGCCTCGCATCCGGCGTGTCCGGCCCCTACCACCGCGACATCATAACAATCTCTATTTTCCCATACAGAATTTGCTGAATATTTCATTGATTAAATCCTCTCCCACCGTTTCTCCCGTAATCGTTCCAAGTGCTTCGTATGCATCCATCATGTCAATCGAATAAAAGTCTTCCGGCATTCCCATCCCTATACTTTCTTCCACTTTACCCAAGGCTTCCCGTGCCCTTTGTAATGCCTCTTTCTGCCGCAGGTTTGTGATATAAACTTCCTCGTTGAGACGAAGTTCCCCACGAAAACATATCTTTTTCAACATTTCGACAAATTCTTCAATACCCGTTCCATTTTTTGCTGAAATATTTATGATAAAATTTTCTTCGTATTTTTCTTTTATCCTATTTTGCAAGATTTCCTGCGTAATTTGTACATTTAAGTCACTTTTATTAAGTAAAATGACAAATTTTCTGTCATAAATGTAATCCAATATTTTTTCATCATTTTCATCCAATGATCTGGAAGCATCCACGACGTATAAAATCAAATCTGCATCTTCCGCATACTTTAACGCCCGATCCACCCCTATTTTTTCAATTTCGTCACTTGTTTCCCGAATGCCCGCAGTATCCATAAGATTTAGAACAATACCGCCTACCCTTACTTGTTCTTCCAGGACGTCCCTGGTCGTTCCCTCTATGTTCGTGACAATTGCCCTGTCATACCCTGAGAGGGCGTTTAACAAGGAAGACTTTCCTACATTTGGTTTTCCCAAAATAACCGTGTTGATACCTTCCTTCATGAGTCGTCCCGCATCTGCCGATTCAATCAGCCTTCTTACGTCTTCGGAAATTTTTTCTATGACCGGCAATAATTCTTTCCCATAATTCTCCATGTCGACATGCTCCGGGTCATCCAAGGCAGTTTCTATATAAGCGGTATGGTAGAGAATCATTTCCCTCATGCCTTCGATTTTCCTCTTCAAGTTTCCCTTTAACTGGCCAATTGAGCTATGTAGGGCATACTCGTTTTGTGACTGTATGACATCCATCACCGATTCCGCCTGGGTAAGGTCCATTTTTCCATTTAAAAAAGCCCTTTTCGTGAATTCACCAGGTTGTGCAAGTCTTGCCCCATTTTTTATAACCGTTGCAAGAATTTTTTGTGTAACGAACATGCCGCCATGACAATTGATTTCCACGGTATCCTCTCCGGTAAATGTTCTTGGCGCGCGCATGATGCTGACAAGTACCTCGTCAATCGTATCCCCCATGTCCACGATGAACCCATAATGGATGGTATGGCTCATCGCCCCGGACAAAGTGGCTTTTCCTCTATAAATCTTGTCAATCACCAAAAAGGCCTCGTCCCCGCTAATTCTAACAATACTAATCCCCGAATTTGTCATTCCCGTGGAAATCGCGGCAATGGTTTCCTTGCTTTCCATTCAAAATTCCTTCCCTTTTCTTTTTTCTATCATTTTTCCGTAATACATTGATGCGGGGCAAATATATTTTCCCCCATGTAGCGTCGTCGGTGTACACTGCTCCTTATCTCTGTAAACCGGCATTCGCTTCCTTGTGCAAATGGCAACAAAGGACATTTTACACTCCATAATTTTACGTGAAGTATAAAATGTCCTGTTACATTTTCTATCGTTTCCATTATTTATCGTTTCAATGTTACGACTACTTTCCTGTAAGGTTCTTCTCCTTCACTATGTGTTGTAACATATGGGTCGGACTGCAACGCGGAATGGATAATCCTTCTCTCGTATGGGTTCATCGGCTCCAATCCCACCGGTTTCCTATTTCTTTTCACCTTATAGGCAATATTTTTAGCCAGGTGCCTCAACGTCTCTTCCCTTCTTTGCCGATAATTCTCTGTATCAAGCTTCACCCTCACATAACCGCTCTGGTGCTTGTTCGCCACCCTGTTTGACAGATACTGCAGGGAATCCAGGGTCTGTCCCCTCTTTCCGATAAGGATTCCCATATTTTCCCCTTTCATCTCCATGCTAAGACAACCATCTTCTTCCACTTTGGATACGATTTCCACTTCCATTCCCATGGCTTTCAAGGTGTCACCCAAGAATTTCTCAACAGCCTGAACAGTTTCTTCCGTCACCTCGACAATCTCAACCGTATGCCTTCCGCGTGGATTTTCCCTCTTTTCGATTTCTTTCTTTTCAAAGGACCTTTCCATTGCCGCATTTTTTTCGGCTACCTTGTCTTCCGCATATTCCGTGGAAAAATTATTTCTTGCCTTATAATCTTTCTTGTAGTCTTTCTTATAATCTTTTTTGTAATCTTTTCTATCTTTCTTGAAATCCCTTCTATCCTTGTTGAAGTCCTTGTCGTAATCTTTGTTAAAGTCTCTCTTGAAGTCCTCGCTAAAGTCTTTCTTCAACTCTTTCTCTACTTCCTTCTTGAAGTCTTCAACCAGTTCTTCCTTTTTCTCGTCAATGTTGTCTTCCTTCTCAACCTTCTTTCTCCACGCCTCAATCACGGCCTGTTTCATGCCGATTCCAAGAAATCCGGCACTCCCCTTTTCAATCACGTTATATCCTAGCCTGTCGCTGGTCACTCCCAATTGAATCAATGCTTCGGTAATCGCGTCGTCGACGGTCTTTGCTGATACCCTGATACTTCCTTCCATTGTAAGCCCTTCCTTTCTCATTCACCAATAAAAGATAGAAACTTTCATTTATGCTCCTATTCTCGTACTTATTTCTTCTTTTTCTTCCCCTTCTTGTCCGTCGGTTCTTCTTCCACCGGTACAGGAGGCTCGACTTGTCCATTATTATAACGATCTACCATGTTAATCATATCCGCCATGCTGCCCCTCTTCGCATTCTTACGATACTCGGCGGCTTTCGCGATCTTTTCTTCCTTTTCCTTCTCACTCATCACGAAGGTCTTCTCGATATTTCTCGTGTTGGCGGTGGCCATTCTATTAATCGTTTCGGCAGAAACGCTGTTTTTCTTTTTCTTTGCTTTCTTCTCGGCCTTCTGCTTGTTTTCCTCAATAATGGACTCGATGCTCTTTGTGCTTAGATACTTGTTAATTGCAATCTGCTGGATGCATCTTACGACTGCGCTGGCTATCCAGTAAATACCAAGTCCGGCCGGCAACGTGAATCCAATAAACACGGACATCAACGGCATCGTGTACGTCATGGACTTCATATAATTGCCCATCGCGTCATTGCCTCCATTGTTCGTCTGCTGTTGCTGCGTTGTCGCCGTTATCAACTTCGTGCTGACGAACTGTGACAAGCCTGCAAGCACAGGAATCAATACCGCGGCAATGATTCCTGTTATCGCCATTGGATGCAAGGAAGCCTGCAACATGTTCCAAGGAGTTTCGGCAATGTTTACTCCAAAAAAATCATTAATATTCGTAATAGATGTCCTGGTAGTTTCTACTACCGATCCAATGGACGGCATTTCTTTCAGCAAAGTGTTCCACGTCGCATCCTGAAAATGATACAAAACGTTCGTCAAAACCGTGCTGTCCGTATAATCAAAATCCTTCGCCGACATCAGGATGGGACTTACCGAACCAATTTCTTCCATTATTTTTTGATAACCGCCGGTTGCCGTAATCGCTTCCACGATAGGCTTATACAATTCCCTTACTCCGCTCACATAAACCGGAATGTTCTGAATGACCGGGTACAAGGCAAACAGAAACGGCGTCTGTATCAATGAGGGCAGACATCCCGCCGTCATCGAAGTCCCATACTTGTCATATACCGCCTGCATCTCCTCCTGCATCTTCAGCTGGGATGCCTGGTCAGTCTTTCCTTGATATTTCTTCTGTACTTTCGTGATTTCCGGTTGCACGATTGCCATCAATTTTGCTGACTTCTGCTGCTTGATTGTCAACGGAATCAACAACGTAAACGTGATAATCGTGAAAATAATGATACACGCCCCAATGTTTTCCACGTCAAACAAATGGCTCATGACATAATATATGCCATCCATTATCTTTCCCATCAGCCAAGCCAGCTCTCGTATGATGGGCCACCTGCCCATTCCCGTCGTTAATAAAACCAACATCTTCCATCCTCCTTAAGGTACCGGATCATATCCGCCTTTTGAAAAAGGATTGCATCGCAGAATCCTCCACACGGCCATCAAGCCTCCCCGAAACGCCCCGTACCTTTCTATGGCCTCCAAGCCATACTGGGAACACGTGGGGTAATACTTACACTTGGCCCCGCCCATGGGAGATATGTTTTTCTGATAAAACCGAATCATCCCTATAAGAATCTTTTTCATCCGCTTTGCTTTCCTTATTTATATATTTTATGAAGCCTTCCCAAGTGGAGCAATGCGCCCTCCATATCTGAATAGCTCTTTCCTTTCGCATTGACCCTTGCCACAATAACCATATCATATCCACCTTGGAAGTGTGCTTCCGAAATTCGATAACTCTCTCTTATCAGCCTGGTAACCCGATGCCTTACCACGCTGTTGCCCACTTTCTTGCTTACCGAAATGCCTACGCGGTTTTTTCCTGCCTTCGTCTCATTCTTCAAGACGTACATGACCAAATAACGGTTCGCATAGGACTTGCCGTTTTGATAGACGTTTTGAAAATCCTTATTTTTCTTTAAAGATTCTGAAAATTCCATTGCACCATTTCCTAATTTTTAATTATAGAAGAAAAATATAGAAGAAAAGGCCACAAAAATGCGGCCTAGGCTGATATCCTCTTTCTTCCTTTTGCTCTTCTGGCAGCAAGTACTTTTCTTCCACCCGGTGTGCTCATCCTTGCCCTGAACCCATGAACTTTCGCCCTGGTTCTCTTCTTCGGCTGAAATGTCATCTTCATTATCCATACACCTCCCTTTATATGACACCGTCTAATCGAATGCCTGTCCTTATCATAACGTGGCAAACATGGTTCGCCATACTGGCGTACGAATCCTCCCCGCGTCATTTAATTAAAATCAACGGGTTCATACGTCAGAATATGATTCGTTCTTTCTTATTATATATAATTACTGAAAGACACTGCTCTTAATTATATTCAAAAAATGTGTTGAAGTCAAGTAAATACTACCTATTTTATTCATTTTCTCGTATTTTTTTCTTTTCATGAAGTTTATCCCACCACCACATGTCCAGATACCGTAAATATGACACTTTTCCACCTAATGTGAATAACTTGTGGATAAAATGTGGATAACTCGCTTAAACAATGTGGATAACTCTCAAAATTGGTGTGGATAAATATTTCCGAGCTTCAAAATTTATTGATTTTTGGCACTTATTACATGTTAATAAGTCGAATCTATAGTTATACACATCTTTTTGATTGATTCTAAGCCCATTTTGATGTAAAATAGAACGGAGAGTGTTTTTGTGTCATAAAAGGCTCACGCTTAAGGACAACGCTCTAAAACGGAGCGTATGCCCATGGTAAAATATATCACCTATACTATTATAGAAGTCAGGAGCATTGGGATGAACGTTGTAGAAGAAAACTGGAACCTTATTCTTAATAAGATGAAACTGGAATATTCTTCCAGTAACCTCGCCTTTTCGACTTGGATAGAACCTCTGAAAGTATACGAGGTATCAGACAACACCGTCTACATCCTTGTTGAACTGGAAGGGAGCCTCGAGCATATTGAAAACAAGTACAAGCTTCCTTTTAAGGTATGCATCGCGGAAGTAACCGGGCATGAGTACGAAGTATCCTTCGTCACGAAGGATCACGTGGTCATCCAACAAAAAAAGGTGGACGTCACGCAAGGCAAGAAATTAAACGCCGTGTTTGAGAACGCCAATCTGAATCCGAAATATACTTTTGACACCTTTGTCGTGGGAAATAACAACAAGTTTGCCCATGCGGCCTCCATCGCCGTATCGGAATCACCGGGAGAAATTTACAACCCGCTCTTCATATATGGGGGAGTGGGACTCGGAAAAACACACCTGATGCATTCCATCGCCCACTTCATATTGGAAAAAGATTCTTCCAAAAAAGTTCTTTACGTGACAAGCGAAACCTTTACGAATGAACTGATTGAATCCTTGAAAATGGGTAAGACCGGGAATGAACTGGCTATCACCGCCTTTCGTGAGAAGTACCGTTCCAATGATGTCCTTTTGATAGACGACATCCAGTTCATCATAGGAAAGGAAAGCACGCAGGAGGAATTTTTCCATACGTTCAACCATCTTCACGTGTCTGGAAAGCAGATTATCATTTCCAGTGACAAGCCTCCAAAGGACATTGAAACGTTGGAAGCAAGACTACGGACGAGGTTTGAATGGGGATTGATTGCAGACATTTCCTCTCCGGATTACGAGACAAGGATGGCCATCCTGCAAAAGAAAGTGGAGTTGGACAACTTGGAACGATATAACATACCGGATGATGTCATGCAGTACATTGCAAACAACATCAAATCCAACATTCGAGAACTGGAAGGTTCTTTAAACAAATTGATTGCCCTTGCCAACCTTGAAAATAGGGAGATAGACATTGAACTGGCGGCGGAAGCTTTGAAGGACATGATTTCCGCGGACGACCAACGGGATATCACTCCGGATCTTATCATAGACACGGTTTCCGAACATTTCAACATACCGATTTCTGATTTAAAGAGCCGAAAAAGAAATTCCGAAATCGTGCTGGCAAGGCAGATTGTCATGTACCTTTGCCGCAACCTGACGGATACGCCCTTGAAGACAATAGGTTCCATACTGGGTGGAAAGGATCATGCGTCCATCAGCCATGGAGTTAACAAAATCGCCGCGGCTCTTGAAGAGGACGAAGCGTTAAACAATACGGTAAGCATTATTAAGAAGAAGATGAATCCTATATGAATAGGATTTGAACTGGGCTAAACCCAGTTATGGGCATGAAAAGTGGATATCATGTGGATAACCTTTAAACAACATGTGGAAACAATGTGAATTATGAAGTTAACAAAACAGTTTCTTAAAATAACATAATAGTTTTCTACACTTCATCCACATACTATCCCAACTGCTTCCACAAGGTTATCAACATAAGAACCGCCTTATTTTATAAGGGCTACGGATAGTTATCCACTTATTCACACCCCCTATTAAGAATGCTACTGAAATCTTTTCTTTTATATATACATAAAAGCGCGTGAAAAAAGTTTTTGGCACTCACCAGCAAACATGAAAGGAGTTATTCACAATGAAAATCGTATGCAGCAAATCAAACCTGGCAAAGGGAGTCAGCATCGTGTCAAAGGCGGTAGCCACCAAAACGACGATGCCCATCCTCGAATGTATTCTAGTTGACGCTTCCCTTGACATTATAAAATTAACGGCGAATGACATGGAGTTGGGAATTGAAACGACTATTGAAGGAGAAATCATAGAACACGGGATTATTGCTTTGAATGCAAAATTGTTTTCGGAGATTGTAAGAAAGCTTCCTGATAATGAAGTCGTCATCGACACGGATGCGTCAAACCAGACGATGATATCTTGTGAAAAAGCGAAATTTACGATTGCCGCACAATCAGGAGAAGACTTTTCCTATCTTCCGGCCATCGAAAAAGAAGATTCCATAGAAATATCTGAGTTTACTTTGAAAGAAGTGATAAGACAAACGATATTTTCGATTGCAGACAATGACACCAACAAGATGATGGCGGGCGAGTTGTTTGAAATTGAGGAAGACATGTTGAAAGTGGTATCTCTTGACGGTCACCGTATTTCCATCCGTAAGATTAATCTAAAGAATTCTTATGAGAGGAGGAAGGTCATCGTTCCTGGGAAGACCCTTCAGGAGATTAGCAAGATTATCAGTGGGGAATCCGACGCGGAAGTGGAAATTTCCTTTACTAAAAACCACATCGTGTTCGAATTTGATAAGACTCTTGTCGTTTCCCGCTTGATTGAAGGGGATTACTTCAGGATTGACCAGATGATTTCCAGTGATTACGAGACGAAAGTCAAAGTGAACAAGCGGGAGTTGTTAGATTGTATTGATAGGGCGACGTTGCTTATAAAGGAAGGTGACAAAAAACCAATTATTATTAGCATAGGTGATGAGGCGATGGAGTTGAAGATAAAATCGCAGATTGGCTCCATGGACGAGGAAATCATGATTGAGAAAGAAGGAAAGGACCTGCTGATTGGATTTAACCCGAAATTCATGATTGACGCGCTTCGAGTCATTGATGATGAGGAGGTTGACCTTTATTTCATGAACGCGAAAGCGCCTTGCTTTATCCGCAACGAGCAACAATCATATATTTATTTGATTTTGCCGGTCAATTTTAACGTGGTGGCTTAAGAGGAGAGGAAGAAGAATGGAAATCGTGAGACTTAGGGAAACGGATGAATATATCAAGCTGGGTCAGGCCTTGAAAGTGGCCGGCCTGGTCGATTCCGGCGTCGAGGCAAAGGAAGTCATCGTGGGCGGACAAGTCACGGTGAACGGGGAAGTGGACGTAAGGCGCGGCCGGAAACTTTATGCCGGGGACGTGGCCGAATTTGACGGTAATCAAATAAAAATTGAAAAATGATGAAAAAGAGTGTAAAATAGAGAAGTGGCAGCGGAGAATTTATGTTTGTAAAATCTTTAAAACTCAAAAATTATAGGAATTATGAGTTGCTTAATTTGACATTTGATTCCAGCACGAACATTCTTTATGGGGACAATGCACAAGGAAAGACGAACGTTTTGGAGGCCTTGTTTGTTTCGGGGACGACCAAGTCACATCGGGGTACGAAGGACAGGGACTTGATTCAATTTGAACATGACGAGTCACATATAGAAACCATCGTGGAAAAAAACGGAATTGATTTCCAGATTGACATGCATTTGAAAAAAAACGGTCCGAAGGGAATCGCGATTAACAAGATTCCCATCCGCAGGGCGGGCGAGTTGTTCGGCATCATACATTTCGTTTTTTTTTCCCCGGAAGACTTGAACGTGATCAAAGAAGGGCCTTCTGGAAGGCGAAGGGTCATGGACTTGGAATTATCCCAGCTTGACAAGATTTACTTGAACAACCTTTTTAACTATAACCGTGTCGTGAACCAGAGAAATTCATTGCTCAAGGAGGTTGGATACAAGGAAGGGTTACTGGACACGTTGGATGTCTGGGACATGCAGCTGGCGGATTATGGGGAAAAGATTATTGAGAGCAGGAAAGATTTTATAAAAAAAATAAACGAAATAATTTCCGAAGTACATTTGAGACTGACTGGGGGAAAGGAAAATATTTCTTTAGGTTATGAGTCTTCCATCGGGAACATGCCGCTTTCGGAAGCACTGAAGAAATATCGGGAAAGGGACGTCAGGTTCAAAAGTACCTCGGTGGGACCGCACCGGGACGACTTGTGTTTTAAGAGCAATGGCTTGGACATCCGCAAGTTTGGTTCCCAGGGCCAGCAGAGGACGGCGGCATTGTCCTTGAAATTGTCGGAAATAGAGATTGTGAAACAAGTAATCCGGGATACTCCGGTTCTTTTATTGGACGACGTGTTGTCTGAACTGGACAAACATAGGCAAAACTATTTATTGGATAGTATTCATGACATACAGACCGTTATTACTTGTACGGGATTGGATGAATTTGTGAATCATAGATTTTCTGTCAATAAAATTTTTCATGTGAAAAATGGAACTGTGGCAAAAGAAAACTAGCAGAGAGCTGATAAGCTTAGGAGGTTTTTTAATGGGTGCAACAAATACAGAGTTCGATGCGGAATACGGGGCTGACCAGATACAGATTCTGGAAGGTTTGGAAGCAGTGAGGAAGAGGCCTGGCATGTATATCGGCAGCACCTCGTCAAGGGGACTCCATCATCTGGTATATGAAATCGTGGACAACTCCGTGGACGAGGCGTTGGCGGGATATTGTGACAAAATTGTGGTGACGGTTCAAAAGGGAGACATCGTGAGAGTCGTTGACAATGGGCGTGGAATTCCCGTCGGCATTAATCATAAATCGGGACTTCCGGCGGTGGAAGTAGTTTTTACGGTACTCCATGCGGGAGGAAAGTTCGGCGGCGGCGGATATAAGGTTTCCGGCGGCCTCCACGGAGTTGGGGCTTCGGTTGTGAACGCCTTGTCAAAATGGCTCGAAGTGGAAATTTGCCACGAGGGAAAGATATACAAGCAGCGTTACGAAAAAGGAAAAGTGGTAGAAAAGTTAAGCGTGATAGGGGACTGCGAATCGGAAAAATCGGGAACGACGGTTACGTTCTTGCCGGACTCGGAAATTTTTGAAGAGACGGTATTTGATTATGATGTGCTCAAGCAAAGGCTGCGCGAGGTGGCATTCCTCACGAAAGGATTAAAAATCATCCTTCGCGACGAGCGGGAAGAAGAAATCGTGGAAAAGTCGTTCCATTACGAGGGGGGCATCAAGGAGTTTGTCACGTATCTGAATAAAAGTAAGACGGCCCTTTACGAGCAGATTATTTATTGCGAAGGAACGAAGGACAACGTGTACGTGGAAGTGGCCATGCAGCACAACGATTCTTATAATGACAACACGTATGGGTTCGTGAACAACATTACGACTCCCGAGGGGGGAACCCACGTGGTCGGTTTTCGCAATGCCCTGACGAAGACGTTTAATGATTACGCGCGGAAAAATAAGTTGTTGAAGGATAGTGAGGCAAACCTAAGCGGGGAGGACATCAGGGAAGGCATGACCTCCATCATCAGCGTGAAAATCGAGGATCCTCAGTTTGAGGGACAGACGAAGCAGAAATTAGGAAACAGCGAGGCAAGGGGGGCGGTCGATGCCATCGTGAGCAGCCAGCTGGAGATTTTCTTGGAGCAAAA
This sequence comes from Lachnospiraceae bacterium, assembly GCA_910574865.1. Classification (GTDB taxonomy): domain Bacteria; phylum Bacillota; class Clostridia; order Lachnospirales; family Lachnospiraceae; genus Schaedlerella. Next base: position 23,699 of record CAJTDN010000017.1, read on the forward strand.
TCCGAGTGTGGCCAAGATTATCGTGGAAAAGTCATTATTATCACAAAGAGCCAGGGAGGCGGCGAGGAAGGCCCGCGAGCTGACGAGAAGGAAAACGGCCATGGAAGGGATGTCATTGCCGGGGAAATTGGCGGATTGCTCGGACAAGGATCCTAAGAATTGCGAGATTTACATCGTGGAGGGGGATTCCGCCGGTGGTAGCGCCAAGACGGCACGTGACCGTTCCACGCAAGCCATATTACCGCTTCGTGGAAAGATTTTGAACGTGGAGAAGGCGAGACTTGACAAGATATACGGAAACGCGGAAATTAAGGCGATGATTACGGCGTTTGGGACGGGAATCCATGAGGAGTTTGATATTGACAAGCTCCGTTACCACAAGATTATCATCATGACGGATGCCGACGTGGATGGGGCGCACATCAGTACTTTGCTCTTGACATTCATTTACCGTTTCATGCCGGAACTGATTGAAAAGGGATACGTGTACCTTGCGCAGCCGCCGCTGTTCAAGCTGGAAAAGAACAAGAAGGTTTGGTATGCGTATAGTGACGAGGAGTTGGATTCCATCTTGAAAGAGGTGGGGCGTGATACCAACAATAAGATTCAGCGTTACAAAGGCTTGGGAGAAATGGATGCGGATCAGTTGTGGGAGACGACGATGGATCCGGAACATCGGATTTTGCTGAAGGTGACGATGGATCCGGAAAGTACCTCGGAGCTGGATTTGACGTTTACGACCCTTATGGGCGACAAAGTGGAACCAAGACGGGAGTTCATAGAGGAAAACGCCAGGTTTGTTAAAAACTTGGATATCTAGCGATTGAGAGCGACATCCAGGACAATAAAAAGAAAAGATTTTCAAGCTTGCTTGAAAAATCTTTGAGTTTTATTGGAGTGGGTTGGCATTTGAAATGCCAACCCAGCGAGAAAATCTATGATTTTCTCGCTGGATGTCGGAGGTAAGAAAGATGAGAGAAAGATTTTCCAAGCAAGCTTGGAAAATCTTGAGGTTTTATCTTTGTGGGTTGGCATATGAAATGCCAACCCAGCGAGAAAATCTATGATTTACTCGCTGGATGTCGGAGGTAAGAAAGATAGTACCTCGTCAAGTGGACAGACAACTACATTCGCACGTAAGTGACCAAATAACGGCCACTAAGTGCTCATTGTAAAGGAGACAAAGAATGGAAGACAATATTTTTGACAAGGTTCACGAAGTCGATTTGAAGAAGACGATGGAGTCTTCCTACATTGACTATGCGATGAGCGTCATTGCCGCCCGTGCGCTTCCCGACGTCAGGGATGGTCTAAAGCCGGTGCAGAGACGAATCCTATACTCCATGATTGAGCTGAATAACGGGCCGGACAAGCCGCACCGTAAGTGTGCGCGTATCGTCGGTGACACGATGGGTAAGTATCATCCACATGGTGACAGTTCTATCTATGGAGCGTTGGTCAATCTGGCACAGGAGTGGTCCACCCGTTATCCGTTGGTTGACGGTCACGGGAATTTTGGTTCGGTGGATGGAGACGGGGCCGCCGCCATGCGTTATACGGAGGCGCGCCTTTCCAAGATTTCGATGGAGATGACAGCCGACATCAACAAGGACACGGTGGATTTTACGCCGAACTTTGATGAGACGGAAAAGGAACCCACGGTACTTCCCTCCAGGTTTCCCAATCTTCTCGTGAATGGGACGAATGGTATCGCGGTCGGCATGGCGACCAACATTCCCCCTCATAATTTGCGGGAAGTCATTGGTGCCGTGGTCAAGATTATTGACGACCAGATTGATGAAAACGGGGAGACGACCATCGAGGACGTGATGGACATCATCAAGGGGCCGGACTTTCCGACGGGCGCGGAGATTCTCGGCAAGAGCGGCATCGAGGAAGCATATCGGACAGGACGTGGAAAAATCCGGGTACGGGCGGTTAGCAATATCGAGCCGATGCAGAACGGAAAGAACCGCATTATCGTGACGGAGCTTCCTTACATGGTGAATAAAGCGAGGTTGATTGAAAAAATCGCGGAACTCGTAAGGGATAAAAAGATAGACGGCATTACGGAGTTGAGCGACCAGTCCAGCAGGGAAGGCATGCGTATTTGTATCGAGTTGCGCCGTGACGTGAACCCGAACATTATTTTGAACCAGCTCTACAAACATACGCAGCTGCAGGACACGTTCGGGGTCATCATGCTCGCGCTGGTTAATAATGAACCAAAGGTCATGAACATTCTTGACATGCTGAACTATTATTTGAAGCATCAGGAAAACGTGGTGACCAGGAGGACAAAGTATGAATTAAACAAGGCCGAGGAGCGCGCCCATATTTTGAAGGGATTGCTGATTGCCCTGGACAATATTGACGAGGTCATCCACATTATCCGTAGTTCCAGGAACGTGCAGCTGGCGAAGGATGAATTGATGTCCCGCTTTGAATTGTCCGACGTGCAGGCACAGGCTATCGTGGACATGCGTCTGCGCGCGCTGACCGGTTTGGAACGGGAAAAAATCGAGGCCGAATACGCGGAACTGATGAAGCGGATTGAGGAATTGAAAGCCATTTTGGCAGATCGGAAGTTACTTTTAGGCATCATCAAGAAGGAAATTTTGGTCATTTCTGATAAATACGGGGATGAAAGAAGGACGAGCATCGGTTTTGACGAGTTCGACATTTCCATGGAAGACATGATTCCGAAGGAGGACGTTGTCGTCACGATGACGAAATTAGGCTATATCAAGCGCATGACGACGGATACGTTCAAGAGCCAGAATCGCGGCGGCAAGGGAATCAAAGGCATGCAGAAGCTGGAGGAAGATTATATACAAGAGCTATTTATTACATCCACGCATAATTACATCATGTTTTTTACGAACACGGGACGTGTTTATCGGATGAAGGCATATGAGATACCAGAGTCGGGCAGGACTTCGCGGGGAACGGCGATTATCAACTTGCTGCAGTTGATGCCGGAGGAAAAGATTACGGCCATGATACCGATTAAGACATATGATGACAACCAGTATCTGTTCATGGCGACGGAACAAGGCCTGGTGAAGAAAACGCCGCTTAGGGAGTATTTTAACGTCCGTAAGAAAGGATTGGCGGCCATCACGTTGCGTGATGACGACCAGTTGATCGAGGTGAAGATTACGGATAATGAAAAGGACATTCTTCTCGTCACGAAATATGGCCAATGTATTCGCTTTGATGAAAATGACGTCCGCTCCACGGGAAGAATCTCGATGGGCGTGCGCGGCATCAACCTAAGTGACCGTGACGTCGTGATAGGCATGCAGGTCAACACGCAGGGAGACAGTCTGTTGATCGTATCTGAAAAGGGTATGGGCAAGCGCACCGCCATGGAAGAATTTACGAACCAGAATCGTGGCGGCAAGGGCGTGAAGTGCTATAAGATTACGGAGAAGACCGGAAACGTGGTGGGCATGAAGGCCGTTTCCGAGGATGATGAAATCATGATGATCAACAGTGAGGGCATCATCATCCGAATGGCATGCGACACGATTTCCAAGTATGGAAGGATTACTTCGGGCGTGAAGTTGATTAACCTGGGCGGTAAGGAGAGCGTCGTGAGCGTGGCGAAGGTAAGGAAGACGCAGGCGGAGATTGACGGTGAAGAAGTGGAAATCTCAGAGGACGCGGAGGAGGAATAATAATGGAATTATCTTTGATGACATTCTCCATGTTGATGGATGCGAGCATGAAGAAGATGGATGCGGAAACGTTATGCCAGGTGGCAGAGCAGAACGGGCTTTCCTCATTGGACTTGATGGATTTTGACTTGAAGGTGTATGGTAAGGAAAAATTGATGGAGGCCATGAAGCGTCATGGCATTCATTGTGGCTGCCTGATTATGAGCACGCCTTTCTTTAGTGCACCAGGCAAGGTGGAGGGAGAAATCAAGGAGAGGCTTGAGATTGCCAGGGAACTTGGAACGGACATCTTGATGGTCATTCCTGGGCAGGCCACGCCTGCGGACAAGTCCGCATGCAAAAAGATGGACAAGAGGGAAATGTTAAGGATTGCCGTTCATCTTTTCCGCGACGCGGTGGAACAGGCGAAAGAATATGGAATCAAGATTGGTTTTGAAAATACGCCGCATAGTTATAAACCGCTGGCATCCGCCAAGGATTGTAAGTTCGTGCTACAAGAAGTGCCGGGATTGGGACTCATTTTTGACACGGGGAATTTTCGGATTGCCGACACGGACTGCGACGAGATGGAAATTTATGAGGAACTCAAGGAATATATCATCCGCGTTCATTTGAAGGACGTTGTGATTGGTGATTTTTCAAACGGTGAGGAATGTACGGACGGCCAAAAAATCAAGGCGGTTGTCACCGGCAGCGGTGTCATCCCGATGGAAAAGCTGATTGCAAGATTGCGCGAGGACGGGTACGACAAGGGTCTTGCCATTGAATATGCGAAGCCGGGCAATGTGCACGGGATGGACAACGCGATGGTGGTACAGCCTTATTGTGACTATATCCGGTCTGCATGGGAAGGAAGGGTTTTGAAGGTTCCGTATACGAAAATGGAAGGGATTGACATTCTTGTTTCCCGCCTTTTCTTTGGAACGGCGTTTATGCCGATGATGATGGGAAAAGAAGTCAATGCCTTGTTGGACGGCGTGTTTTCCATGGGAATCAACGCGTTTGACACGGCCAGGGGATATGGCATGGCGGAAAAATCGTTGGGAAGCTGGATAAAGGAGAGAAACAACCGTGACAAGGTGGTCGTCTTGTCTAAGTGTGGAAATGTCGGCCTGGGCGGCAAGGTTTGCGTCAACCGCAAAGTGATTGAGAAGGAGCTGGCCAAGAGCCTTAAGACGCTGGATACGGATTATATTGACATTTTCCTGCTTCACCGGGATGATCCGAATACTCCGGTCGGAGAAATGATAGAGGCACTAAACGACGCGAAAAGGGAAGGGAAAATCAAGATTTTCGGCGTGTCCAACTGGACGCACGAAAGAATCATGGAAGCCAATGATTATGCCAAGGCACATGAATTGGAAGGATTTTCTGTTTCCAGCCCGAATTTTGGCCTGGCCGAGCAGGTGGCAGACCCGTGGGGCGGCGAGTGCATCACCATTTCAGGCCCGGAAAACGAGGAAGCCAGGGAATGGTACGCGAAGGAGCAGATGCCGGTGATTGCTTATTCCAGTTTAGGTAGGGGATTCTTCAGCGGAAGATTTACAAGCGGAGATTATGAAGGGGCAAAGAAAGTGATGGATGGCAACGCGCAGAAAGGATATTTGTGCGAGTCCAACATGAAACGCCTGGCAGTGGCGGAAGAGATGGCGAAGAGGGATGGATGCAGCGTGCCGCAGGTGGCGATGCGCTATATATTCTCCACGCCGATGAACGTGTTTGCCGTGGTGAGCAGCCAGAACGTGGGCCGCATGAGGGAGAACGTGGTGGCCGCGAACATGCCGCTTGGGGCGGAGGACGTGGAAAAATTGGAGAGTCCGAAATAAAAATGAGGGACTGCCGGGAAATGACTGCAGGCCCACAATATATGTCGTGGCGCATCTGGATTTGCCACCATATATTGTGGGTTTTCCGCATTATCCGACAGCCCCTTGTTTATTTCTTATTCTTTGTCAATATCCTTCGGTTCCAAAAGGTTCATGCACATGTTGCGATATTCTTGCGGGGTCATGTGAAAATGTTTTTGAAACTGTCGGTAAAACTGGGACGGGTTTTTAAATCCCACCGCCTCCGCTATTTTTTCCACGGTGTCGTCGGTCTGCAGAAGCAGGCTGGCGGCTTTTTTTATGTAGGTGTAGCTGCAGTAGGCGGAGAGCGTCATGCCCATGTTCTCCTTGAAAAGGCGGTTTAAGTAGTCGCTGTTGTAGTGGAGCGCGGTGGAGATATCCTCCCGCGTCAGGCGGCAGGAAGAACACTCGATAAAATTGCGGACGGTGTCCACCAGGCTTTCCAGCTTTAGCGTGATGTAGTTACATTTGTAATGTTTCGGGTCAATCAACATATAAAGAAGGCGGCAAAACAAGCCATAAATTATCAGCCAGTAGCCGGGCGACTGTCTCTCCAACTCCTTGCGAATGGCGAGAAAGCAGGAAAAAACCTCCGGGACGAATTCTTTCGATCCAATGTGATGAAATTCCAAAAAACTGCTGGAGGGACACGGATCCTGGTCCTGGGAATGAAAAAAGCGCTGGAACAGCTTGTTCTCCTTCGGGTAATAGGACATGCCGCATTCCGGCCAGTTGTCAAGAAAATTCTTGGTAATGCAGCAGTAAAGGATGGAGGTGTTCGCCTGTTCTATCTCCGCGTGATGGATATTTCGGTCAAAAAGGCATGCGTCGCCCTCATGGTAGGTATAAACCGTGTTTTCAATCTGTAGCTTCAAGGTTCCGTTTCGGACGAACATCAGTTCAAAATAGTCATGATTATGGAGAATGGGAGCGTGGGTGACACTTTGCAAAGTCTGGGGAATTGCAATGTGGTAGTGTTTTCTCCCGTTACTTAACTCCACGGTCCGTTCGTTCGGCATGTTGACAAAAAAGGAAAATGACAACGGACTTTGGGTGTGGCGGTTGGAAGTCGTGTTCAGTCTCATGACGATGTCGGCCATCTCGTTCAGGGAGAGGCCTTTGTTGAAAAGACTTTCAATTTCAATATTGGTCTTTGTAGAATCATTCATATATAAACTCCTTTCGGGTCGGAAAATGCAATTAGTGTATAAAAGGTTGGTCGTTATCTGTTATTGTGATAAGCAATAAAAATTCTTATACTAAAACCAATATATGAGTAAAATAGCAAATGCTTGATTGAAATATACCAGAAAATCGTCATAATTTCAACAAAAAAATAAATATAGTAGAATTTACTAGTTAAAATTAAGAATGCCGGTTAAAATTTTAATCAAGTAAAGAAAAATCAAAAATGTCGGAAAAGCGAAAGTGTAAAACGAGTGAGGTACAAAAGGAAAAATGGAAAAAAATTGGAAGGGAGGAAAGCAGATGGGATTGTTTCATTGTCCCGTGGGAGCCATGACGCGGGGGGACGAGGAATGTATCCATTGCGGGCTTTGCAGTGCGGGTACGGCAGAGGAGCGGATTCGTTCCACACAAGTCATACGGGAATGGTTGCAGAAGACGGAAAAGGAGCGAAACAAGAACATCACGATTTTTAAAGTCGCGATTTGTGGAAAAGGGGGAAGTGGGAAAAGCACGCTGACCGCATTGCTTGCAGGCGCGCTGGAGGAGTTAGGGTATGCCACGTTTATTGTTGACTCGGATTCTTCCAACGGGGGACTCTGGAAGAAGTTGGGGATGGACGAGCCACCAAAGCCATTGAGCCAAATGGATGAAAGCGGGCCGGACGGGGAGTGGTTTAACCAATCTCCCATGATATCCACAAATTTTGTGGAGCCATATGTAAGGAATAAGGGATTGAAGAGCCTGGTATCCATTGGAAAAATCGAAAATCCTTTGGAGGGGGATGCCAGGGAGATGGGAGATTATGCGAAGGAGATCATTCGCCATATAGTACCGTTGGAAAAGGAAATGATTCTCGTGGACCAGGAGGCGGGAGTGGAAAGTTTCGGTCGGGGAATCGAGATTTTGTGTGATACCGTGTTGATACCGGTGGAGCCGTCTGACGAATCTATCGAATTGGCCGGAAAAATCAAGTATATGGCAGGAGGACTGGGAATACGGCGTGTCCGCGCCGTTCTCAACAAAGTGGAGGACGAGGAGCAAGAGGAATATTTACAAGAAGCCCTTTCACAGATGGATATCCGCTTTTTGGGAACTTTGCCAAATCAAAAAGAGATACGTTCGCTAAACATGAGGGGACATGGATTTTCCCCAAAATTTTGCCATCAAACGGCAGGCGTGTTAACACAAATGATGCTGGACGAGGCCCAGATGAAATATAAAAGGTGACCCACATCAGAAGAAATATGAGGGCAATTACAAAAGAAAGAGGAGGAAATTTATGAACGAAGAAAAGCAGAGAGAAGCGGTCGAAGAAATAGTGGGAAGTTTGTCGCCGAAGCCGAAGGAAGTTTATTATGAGGCGGCACACGGCATTTTTGACAAGATGACGATGAACCGTTTTGTCACGCCGTACTTGTTGCGGGAATTGTTCACGCCACTGGAGATGGAGATGGTGCTGGCGATGCCGGCAACCGGCGAGGAATTGGCGGAAAAATTTGGCATGGAGACGGAAAAGACAAAGGAAATGCTAAATCGGCTGGTAAGCCTGGGGCGTATCATCAGTTCCAGAAGACCGCCGTTTACGTACAGTCCTCATATGAACGCCATTGCGTTTCGGGACAGCATTGGCGTGGGGTTAAATGCCAACAAGATGGACTGGATGCCACACATCAAGGCAATCCGACTGATGTGCTTGTGGGTGAAGATGGAATATGACGAAAGGCTGGCTAAGGCCGTAAAGCATGAAATGCGTGTCATTCCAAAATACGAGTCCGTCAAAAATGTCCCGGGAGTGATGTTCTGTGAGAACATGAAAGAAATCGTGGAAAGCGCGGTGCGCGAAAGACAGTTTGTCGCCGCACGCTGCGTCTGTCGCAGCTATGCGTCCTACATGGCGGAAGGAAGGGATAATCCAAACCATTGTAATTGTTTGCAGGAACATGGGTCGGAGGACGGGCATTGCTTTTCCATCAGCCGCCAGGCGGAATATTTTGCCACCCAGAGGGGGGCGTATTGTCCTGATGAGGAGGCGGCATGGAAACTGTTTGAGGAGGCCGAGTGTTCAACTGCCATTTACACCACGCCGAATACCAGGGACACCACCTTCATTTGCTCTTGCTGCGCGGATTGTTGTGGACTTTCAGAGTATGAGAAACAAGGGTTTGAGGTGCGAAAGCCAAGCCGATTCAGGCCGAAGGTAAGGCAGGAACGTTGCGTGGGTTGCAAAATGTGTGAAAAACGCTGTGCGTATGAAGCGATTCAAGTTGTTGACGGAAAGGCCGTCGTGGCTGGGGGAAAATGTCTGGGATGCGGAAACTGCGTCGTTACTTGTAAGACGAAGGCATTGAAAATGGAAATCGTGCAGCCGCCGGAGTGGGTTCCGGACATGCCCTACGTGGAGGGATGGTATTTGCCGGAAAGTTAATTTATGTGGATGATTGGCTGCATCCATGAAATGGTAATCAGGTATAAAAGAAGTCAGAACCGTATTCAAAGTATGAGGGAATACGGTTTACAAAAGGAAGGAGAAAAGTATGAGTCAGACAACACAACAAAAAAAGGAAAAGAACCAGGCGGAATTGTCAAAATGGAAGGAGAGGGCATCAAAGGCGACGCCGGCCAATTATCTGGTCATATTGGTCGTCATCGTGGCATTGGTCTACATCGTGGACGAGTTGACCTCGAACATCACCAGCACGGTGCAGTCATCTGTCGTGAATGATTTTTTCGTGAGCCAGGGAGTGGACTTCAATACCGGGCTTTCCAACATGTCGCTGATGATGATGCCGGCCTACGTGTTTTATTTTATCCTGCCGTTTTATAAGTCATTGGCGGACAAGTTTGGCAGGAAGATGTTCCTCGTCCTGAATACGCTGGGCATGGCGCTTGGCATGTTCACGATATGGATTTCCCCCAATATTTATACGTACATTTTGGGATGCTTGATTATTCGTTTCTTTATCCCCAATGACATGCAGGTCATGTATATCATGGAGGCCGCGCCGGAAAAGCACCGTGCAAAATTGTGCTCGATTACCAAGGCGTTCGGTTACGTGGGCGTAAGTTGTATCCCGCTCCTTAGGCTGGTCATGATGGACAACGACTCGACCAGGTGGCGTGAAATCTTTATCATCCCGGTCATCATGGGCGTGGCGGTAAGTATCCTCTGCGCGATTCTGGTAAAGGAGTCGCCTGTGTTCATGAGCCAGAGGATCAATCATCTGGAAAAGGAATTGGCGGACAATGGGAATGCCGAAAGCAAGAAGAACGCGCCCAAGGGCGGCGTGTTCAATGCCATCAAGTTTATCTTTACCCATAAGCAGCTGCGTTATATTGCCATTTGTGCGTTTATTTTTGCATGCTCCATCGCCGTGACGGGATTTTACGAGTCCATCATGACCACCGGCGGCATGGATACGGCGGCGGTTACGCAGGCGTTGTTCATCTTCCCGTTGATGAACGCTTTGTTTACCCTGATTGGCGGGTTCTTGACCGACCGTCTGGGACGGAAGCGTTCGCTGGCGACATTGGCAATTATCGCGATGGTCATGCTGGGAATGTTCATCATGTCGGCCGGAATGGGCTGGAATCCTTATATCGTGGGCGGATGCTACGGTATTTTCGTGGGATGTTTCTGGAGCGTCAGCGACCTTTTGTTCCTGATTTTCCCGGGAGAGTCCACGCCGACCGAGTTGCGCGCTTCCGTGTTGGGAACGCTGTCCTTGATTTTATTTGCGGGATCCATCATTTCCACGCTGGTCATTTCCGTGGCAATGCGTTTCGTGACATCAATTGGCATGCTTTGCCTGGTGGTGTGCATCCCGTTCATGCTGTTAAGCCTTTTGCTGGTCATGTTCAAAGTACATGAGACGAAGGGAGTCGACATGAACAATATTACCGGGGAAGAGTGGGAGTAGGAAGAAAATCGTTATTATTCACGGGGTTGTGCGCCCCGCAGCACGGCCACCGTCCGATAAAGTGATGGTGCCAGTGGGCATCCAGCCCATTGGCGAAGGCAATTTAAGATGGCTGGATGCCGTTACAATTCGCGGCGGTTAGGCCGTGAATTGTAACAGAAAATCATGGCCGAGGGCCTTGGATGATTAATATGAAGGAGCTTGTTATGGAAAATAAAAAAGCTTTGCAAGCGTTGCTTGCAGCCCTGCACAAAGAACCTCCGTCTGTTTTGACGGAGGTTCAGACAAAAGGGGCAAAAATCACCGTACTGGATAATGGCTTGTTTACTTATTTTATGGAAGGGGAGCAGGTATGCAAGGGGTATGCGGCGGCAAGGACGTTGGACGGAAGGGAAATTGACACGCGGCGTGCCAAACTTGTATCTTCGGAAATGATTTTAGGGGAGGATGCCGGTGGTTCGGCGTTTAGCGGCGCTTTTTCGGGAAAAAAGGGTGTCCGTTTGTTGTACCGGCAGGGGCAACTTGAGCTTCGGCAGGAGCTGGTTGTCTATGAGGACGGGGCGGCGACGTCGCAAGTTTTCTTGCACGATGAGAAGGGGCCGGCGAACACCCGTTACCTGGTGCCCTTTGGAACTCCTTATCCGGACAAGGAATGGAAGGAACTGTTTTTGTCATTGGATCAGAAAATGCTGCTGGTGCCCTATGACAATGACATGTGGTCGCGTTATGAGTCGGCGGTTCCGTCTTGTGGGCGAAAAAGTTATGACGTGACGGCCATTTATGATGAGGATAGTTTGGAAGGATTCATCATCGGCGCGTTAAATTTTGACGTATGGAAAAACGCGATAAAGTGGAATTCGCATGATGCCCGCAGTCTGGTCGCCTACTGTGGCGCGGCGGACGAGGGGACTCACGATTGTTGTTTGCATGCCCCGGTATCAGGGGAATGGGTGGCATCCGCCCCGTTCGTGTTTTTCTGGTCAAGGGATGTTCGTGCCGGCATGGAAAAGTATGGTGACTTGTGTGCCTCCCTTGTGCCGGCAAGACCGTGGAAAAGCGGAAAGGTGCCTTTTGGCTGGAACAGCTATTCCGCGTTGGGATTGGGCCTTAGGCTGTCGCATTGGCGGGAGGCGGGGGATTTCATGAAGGAAGAGCTGCCAAATTATTGTGACGAAGACGGGGTGACTTATGTCAACTTGGACGGGGCGTTCGGGTTGGATTCGAAAGAAATCAAACGTACCATCGACATGCTTCATGAAAGGGGACAAAAGGCCGGGTGGTATGCGAATCCTTGTAATTGGTTCCCGGCCGGGGGCAACATGACGGCAGGCATGGTCGCGGGAGCCGGCGAGGCGGTTCCGGAAAAAAGTTCGGACGAGGACGCGAAAGCATTTTCGGACGAAGATTCAAAGGCCGAGGGCGCTTCAAGCGAAAATGCGGAGAAATTTTCCGAGGCAGGGGATTTTGCAAATTGGGCGCAGATGCGGATTGGGGACTTGTTTTTGAAAGACCTTGAGGGGAACGTGATGCCCGCGGCAGACGGCACGGTTCCATTGGACGTGACTCATCCGGCTTGGGAAAAAATGACCCGCGCGACGATTCGAAGGTTGGCCGCCCTGGGTATTGATTATTTGAAACTGGATTTCTTGTCACACGGTTCCGTGGAAGGGGCGCATTACCAGAAGGATTATACCGGAAGAATGGCTTTGAACCTGGCATACCGCATCTTGTCGGAGGAAATCGACGCGGCAAAACGGGATATCTTCGTCAGCTTGTCCATCGCGCCGCTATTCCCTTATTTTTTGGGAAATGCCAGGCGCAGCTGTTGTGACACGTTCGGCCATCACGAGGACGTGCGCTACGTGTTGAACGCGTTGAATTTTGCATGGTGGACAAATGGAAGGATTTACAAATATAACGATCCCGACCATGTGCCGCTGTACCTATCCGTGATAGACGGGCGGGGAGCCACCACTGAGGTGGAAGCCCGGTCGAGGTATTACGCCAGCGTGATTTCTGGCACGGTGATGATGTTGTCGGACAATTACGGTCCAGAGGGGGACGCGGAAGTGATTCGCATGTCCAGGGAACGGACGAGGCAGTTTGCCAACGACCCTTGCGTGAATGCCATTGCCCGTCTGGGAAAGGCGTTCGTTCCGGTCGAAATCGGGGACGGCACCACGCCGTTTTATACGTTAAACCATGAAGGAAAGTATTATGCGGCGATATTCAATTTTGCAGGAGAAAGAAGGACATTGTCGTTTGCGGCAAAGCGCGGAAGGTTACCGGAAAAGGGTGTTTTTTGCGATATTCATGATGACATTCACGGCGGCGGGGAAATGGCATACGACGGATTGATTTCGGTCGAACTGGACGGATATGACGCGGTAATCGTGGAAGTCAGGGAAAAATAGGAAGGAAAATAACGATGAAAGAAATTAAAGTAAAGGAATTGACACTGGAAAATTTCAAGCCGTTCGGGTCGTTTTCACAAATGGTGAATCCGACCGCCAGGGGAAACGGAATCGGCGGGATGTCGTTTCACGCGGACTTGGAGGTTTTGGAAATGGGGAGCGCCCATGCGGCGGCATTTTCCACGACCCGGGTCACAAACCAGTTAAAACCGGTGGTCTTGGCGTTGGAAAACCATTCTCACTGCGGCGAGGGCATCATGTCCCTGGATAACGACATGTTGGTGTATTTTGCCCCGGCGGGAGCGGATTTGGCGCATGCCATCGAGGAACTCTGCGCGTTTCGCGTGCCGTCGGGCGTGATGTTGACCATCCGTCCCGGCGTGTGGCACTGCATGCCGTTTACGGTGGACACGGAAGTGGTAAACGTGTTGAACGTGCTGCCGGAGCGCACCTATGCCAATGACTGCGAGATGCACATTTTGAAGGAAGAAGAGCGGGTGGCGATTATAGTTTAAAGATGTTACGTTGCATTAAGCTCGATAGAACCTCGCTAAGTTGCAGGTAACTACAATTCGCACGTAAGCACCTAAAATGCAGGTGCTAAGTGCTCATAACAAGCTCATAGTAAAAGAGAGGATGATAATATGGCTCTGGAAAAAGTAAGGGATTTGCTTTGCGCCGCGCAGAAGGCCAACACCTCGGTGATTGCCTTTGACGCGTGCGATTATAACACGATTTATGCTTGTATCAAGGGGGCCGAGGTCGCGCGCCGTCCGGTCATCGTGATGCTCTATCCGACGATGCGGAGCGTGTTTTCGTTCGGGGCGTTCGCGGCCACGGTCAAGGATTTGGCGAAATCTGCGTCGGTTCCAGTGGGGCTGCACCTGGATCATTGCAGCGAGCTTCCAATAATCATCGAGGCCATCCGTGACGGCTTTACTTCCGTGATGGCGGACGGTTCGGCGATGCCGTTGGAAGAAAATATCGCGTTTACGAAGTCGGTGGTGGACATCGCGAAAATATTTGACGTGGACGTGGAAGGGGAAATCGGCCACGTGGGACAAGTGGCGGGCGGCTTTGATTATCAGAATGCCGACACGTTTACCAGGCCTGACGAGGCGGCCGTTTTTGCCGGGCGCACGGGAGTGGCGTCGATGGCGGTGGCGTTCGGAAGCTGCCATGGCATGTACAAGGCGGAGCCGAACCTGGATTTGGAGAGGCTTCAGGAAATCGACAAGGCGGTGGACGTTCCCCTGGTATTGCATGGCGGATCGGGAATTCCGGCGGACCAGCTTGAAAAAGCATTTCAAATGGGCATCAACAAGTTTAACGTGGGAACCGAGTTTTTCTTGTTGAACACGAAGCTTTGCAAGGAGGCCTACACGTCGGAGGAATTGCTGAAAAATCCGTTCGCGGGAATCACGTCCATCCGTAAAGGTTTGACGGAATATATCGCGAAAAAGCTGGAGTTGTGCGAGATGAAAGTGTGAGGTTGATGGAAATGGATAAGACATTTGACGTAATCGGGGTGGAAGATTTAATCATGGATTTTGCACTCCAAATCAATAGGATACCGAAAACAGACGGGATGTCCATGATACAGGACTCATGCTGGGCCGGGGGTGGAAACGCCTCGTCGGCCATCGTGGCACTCTGCCGGCTGGGGGCGAAATGCGCCATGGTGGGAACGACCGGAAATGACGCTTATGGAAACTTCTGCCTGGAGGACATGAAAAGAAACCAGGTAGACGTTTCACATGTCAAGCAGGTGGAAGGCGACACGACATTGTGCATCTGCCTGGCGGAGACGGAGACGCAGGGGAGGAGTTTCCTCGGCAAGGTGGGAGTAAGGGGCATGATGACTCCCGAAGAAGTGGGGGAGGACTTCATCCGTGGCTGCAAAGCCATCCATTTGAGCTGCATGCCGTCTCCCGCCCAAGTCGCGGCCGTCACGTTCGCGAAGAAGCACGGGGTGGAAATTTCCCTGGACGCGGGGGCGTTGTTTCCGGGTGCGAGGGAGCTGGTGAACCAGACGGACATACTAATCATGTCGGAAAATTTTTATGAAGGATTGTTCGGGGAAGACAAGGATTATTGTGGAAACTGCCGGAAGTTGGTGGAAAAGGGAGCGAAAATAGCGGTGGTGACATTGGGGAAAAAGGGATGCGCGGGCGCGGACAAGGAAGGGACGTTCCAAATGGAGGCTTTTTCCGGCGCGGATATCGTGGACACGACCGGCGCCGGTGACGTGTTCCATGGAGGATTTTTATACGCATATTTGTACCGATACAAGTCAGGGACGTATTCATATACGATTAAAGATTGTGCAAAATTTGCCAGCGCGGTTTCCTATATTAATTGTACGACGCTGGGCGGAAGGCCGGGCATTCCCACGCTGGAGATGGTGGACACGTTTTTGGAGGAAGGAATCATCCTGGAGGGGGATATCGCGCAGAGAAAAGAATTTTATCGAAATGGAATTTTTGAATGGAGGTAAATCATGCGAGAGAGAATGATTAGATTGGGTTATGTGCCCGTGATGCGGGACACGTTTCCGATAGGGCCGGCGGCGGAATTGAGGGACAAAATCAGGAAAAGGGTGGAGGAAATTATTTCCAGCCTGGTTGAAGTGGAACTCGTGGCCGTCGATGACAAAATAAAGGACGGGATGTTGTGGGACAATGCGGACGTGCCGAAATTGACGGCATATTTCCAGGAGAAAAAAGTGGATGCATTGTTCTTCCCACACTGCAATTTCGGGCAGGAGGAGCCGGTTGCCATGTTGGCAAAGGCGGTGGGAAAACCGGTACTTTTGTGGGGGCCGAGGGATCCCGCGCCGCAGGGGATGGAATTTCGCGTATATGACACGCAGTGCGGGCTGTTTGCCACGTCCAAGGCGCTTTCCCGCTACGGGGTGACATTCACATATTTGGAAAATTGTGCGCTGGATTCGCCCGTTTTGGAGCGGGGAATCGACAAGTTCGTCCGGGTGGCGGCGGTTGTTCGGGCCATGAAGAACATGCGCGTGGGGCAGGTGGGCCTGCGTCCGAGGCAGTTCCTTTCCGTAAAAGTGAACGAGAGCGAACTTCTGGAAAAGTTTGGCATAGAGATTACGCCAATCTGGACGGAAGAAATTACTTCGGCGGTACATAAGCTGCGGACGGGCAACGCTCATTTGATAGGCGTGGTGAAAAAGATGGAATTGCCCATGGCGATGGCCATGGCGGGCATCAAGATGGAAGAAAGGGAGCCGGATCCGGCCATCAAGGAGCGGATGGAGGACATTCGGGAAAAGGTGGATTGTTCCGGTGTTTCCGAGGAGACATTGGAAAAGTTTGCCGTCATCGAACTGGCCATCGAGCGTGTCGCGGAAATCAACGAGCTGGATGCCATCGCCTTTGACTGTTGGTCCTATCTGGCGGACGAGTTTGGCATTTCCGCGTGCTTCATTTTGGGAGATTTGATTGACCGCGGCCTGGTGGCCGCTTGTGAAACGGACTTGCATGCCGCCATCACTTCGCGGATGTTGCAGGCCGCGTCCAGGGAGCAAAGTTGCCCGTTCGTCGCCGACATGACCATCCGCCATCCGGACAATGACAACGGGGAGCTCTTGTGGCATTGCGGGCCGTTTGCCGCTTCGTTGATGAAGGAAGGCGTGAAAGGCTCCATTTGCAATTGTAAGGGATTTTATGAAATCAAGGGCGGCGACATTACTTTGGCGAGAATGGACCAGGTGGGTGGAAATTACCAGTTGTTTGCCGACCAGGCGGTGGGCATCGACGGTCCCGCCACCAATGGGAATTACGTATGGGTGGAGACTTCGGACTGGCCAGAGTGGGAGCGGAAATTCATGTATGGCCCTTACATCCACCATATTTGCGGCATTCATGGGCAATATGCGGACGTGCTGAAAGAGGCTTGTAAATATATTGGCAACGTGACCCATGACAGCGTGAATGATGTTCCGGCGCACTTATAGGAAGGAGAGGCATGGGATTTCGTTTTTGGTATCAGGAATTTGAAAAAGAAGGTTTTATTCGGCTGGGGTGCGACAAGGAGGGGAAGCCTTGGATGAGCGTGGACGTATACCCGTCCATGGGATTTAAAACGGCGGGCTTGTGTTACAAGGGTGAATGGCTGCAGCCTTACCAGCCCGGCTGGTCGCCCCTGCTTCAAAAAGAAACCTTTGGAAACACGGTTTTGTTTCCCACGCCGAACCGGGTGCGGAACGGCGTGTTCACGTTTCAGGGGCGGCGCGTGGAAATGAGAAAGGGAGGCATTTTGCAAACCCAGCACGGTTTGGCGCAGAGTGGATTCTGGCGCGTAACAAACCTTTCAAAGGCGGGCGGGGAAGTTTTCATTAGCGCGGAATTTTGCATTTGCCCGGGGGATGAAAATTATCAGGCGTTTCCTTATGCATCGCGGCTGACGGTAACCTACGTGCTCACTGCAGACGGACTGACATGCCGGTATGGAGTAAAGAATTTGGAAAATGACGCCATGCCTTTTGGATTCGGGCTGCACCCGTGGTTTCTCCTGCCAAAAAAACCGGAAAAAATCAGCGTGCGCGTGCCTGCGGACTATTGCTATGAGACGACGCCGGATTTGCTTCCCACCGGCCGCATGATTGCGGTAAGCGAAAATAAGGAGTTTGACTTGAATGAATTTCGTCCGGTGAGAAATTTGGATTTGGACACGGTGTACCTGACCCGGGGGCGGGAGATGGTGATTTGTTATGAGGATCGGGGATACCGGCTTAAAATTTCCCAGTCCTCGGAATTTATGGCGGGGGTTGTGTTTACCGCGTTTAACAGGGGAATGGAAAAGACGGGTTACGAGGCCTTCTGTGTGGAAAGCCAGACTTGCTGCACGGATGCCATCAACATGCATGAAAAAGGATTTGAGAAAAGCGGGTTGATGGTGCTAAAGCCGGGACAAGTGCAGGAGGGACATGTGAGGTATACGTTGACGGACTCGTAAGAGTCCGTCGGCGCGGAGCGCATTTGATGCGGTATGCCCGGAGGGTGTACCCTGTCGGACGCGTGAGAGTTCGCCAGCCCGGGAGGGGCATGTATGAAGGGATGTCCATAGGGGCATTAGTAATGAAAGGAGGATAAAGAATTGCAGTATAAAAAATTGGGAAACACCGGGAAAAAAATTTCGGCAATCACACTGGGAAGCTGGGGGATTGGCGGGGCCGGTTGGGACCAGGTGGACAAGAAAGAGTCGCAAGCGGCAATTGACAGGATGCTGGAATGTGGAGTGAATGCCATTGACACTGCTCCCATTTATGGGTTCGTGAGGCCGGACGAGGAAGATTTTGGTTACGGGTATGCCGAAAAGGTCATTGGGGAAGCCATTCGCGATAAGCGCGAGGACATTTTTCTCGTGACCAAGTGCGGGCTGAATTATGACCGCGCGCAAGGGCCAAGGAGCATGTACAAGAGCATGGCCAGGGAAGAAATCATTGCCGGGTGCGAGGGGTCGTTAAAACGTTTGGGAACGGACTACATTGACTTGCTGTTCGTGCACTGGCCGGATATGAAGACATCCTTGGAAGAAATGACGGATGCCATGAAAACGTTGATACGGCAGGGAAAAATATTGCACTATGGGTTGTCCAATTTTACACTGGAGGACACTTGTAAGGCGGACGACTTGCTGCACGTGGCGGCAGTACAATTGCCGTATTCCATGGTGGACAAGGCGAGTGAGAAAATGCTCTTGGCGGTCAAGGAGCGGGGAATCGGCACGATGACCTATGGTTCCCTTGGCTCGGGAATTTTAACGGGAGCGTACCGAACGGTTCCCACGTTTGATAAGATGGACGCGCGGGCCTCGTTTTATCATTTCTTTGAGGAGCCGATGTTTGGCAGGATTCAGAAATTGTTGGGCGTGATGGACGAGGTTGCCGCCGCGCACCAGGCAAATGTGTCGCAGGTGGCGATTCAGTGGAGCGTGAAAAAGGAGTT
Source organism: Lachnospiraceae bacterium (assembly GCA_910574865.1). Lineage (GTDB taxonomy): Bacteria > Bacillota > Clostridia > Lachnospirales > Lachnospiraceae > Schaedlerella. The sequence goes on from CAJTDN010000017.1 coordinate 42,720, forward strand.
CGTGGACACGGCCATCCTCGGGGTCAGCAAGGAAAAGCATGCGCGGCAAAATTGCGACACGTTTACATGGGAAATGGACGAGGAAGAAATGAAGAAATTGGACGAGGCGGTTGAAAATTTATGATTAAGGAAGTTAAGCGCTCATAGTAAGGAGGATTTATTATGGTGAATTCATTATTTACGGTAAACGGCAAGCCGTTTTTTTCCATCGGCGGGCAGACGAACAATTCGACGGGATATAAGGCGGAGCATATGGAACGCGCGTTGACCGCGGCGAAAAACGCGGGGATGAACACGATTGCGGCTCCCGCGTACTGGGAGATTTTGGAAAAGGAAGAGGGCGTGTTTGATTTTTCACAGGTGGACATGTTGGTGGAAATGAGCCGGAAATTTGACATGCATTTGGTTATCCTCTGGTTTGGGACGTGGAAAAATGGAAATTCCCATTACGTGCCGGAATGGGTGAAACTTGACCATGACAGGTTCACCTGGGCTTGTGGGGCGGACGGTACGCCGGTCCGGACCATTTCCCCCCATTGTAAAAACACGCTGGCGGCGGACAAAAGGGCATTTATCAAACTTTGTGAGCATGTGGAAGCGGTGAACACGGACGAGACGGTGATTGCCCTCCAGGTGGAGAATGAGCCGGGAATCATCGGCTCGGCAAGGGATTACGGCAAACTTGCGACGGAATTGTTCCTGCAGCCGGTGCCGGAGCCGGTGGAAAAATACGCCGGCAAGGGCGGGACCTGGGAGGAAGTGTTCGGGTTTGACGGGGCGGAGTTTTTCTCGTCCTACGCCATTGCTCGCTATATCGATGAAATCGTGGTGGCCGCCAGGGAAATTACGAAGCTGCCAATCTATACCAACGTGTGGCTGGGCGAGATGCACAACCGAATTGCCGGTGTGGATTACCCGTCGGGCGGCGCGGTGACGAAGACGATTGAGCTGTTTCGAATCGGCGCGCCCCATCTGGACGCGATTGCGCCGGACATTTATTTGCAGGACCAGGAGACGTGGGACGTGTTGAACGAAGCGTACCAGGACGGCGTGCATCCGTATTATTTGCCGGAGTCCATACCGGGCGCGTTGTCCATCACCCGTTCCATGCAGGCGGTCGTGGAGAATGGAATGTGCGGCGTGCATTTCTTCGGCGTGGACATGATGTGCCTGCCGGACGGGACGATAACGGAATATTTCAAGGAAGCGGCCGACGGCATGCTGGTCTTGAAGGAAATGAAGCCGTTAATCGAGAAATACCAGGGTACGGAAAAATTATACGCGGTCGCCCAGTACGAGGGAATGTCGGAGAAATTCATTGATTTTGGCGATTATATAGGCAGTGTCCGTTTTAGTGACAGGAATTGTGACTTGATGGCAAAGAATACCGACCGCAACATGGACAACCGGCACGGTTCGCTCTTCGCGCCGGCCGGCCCGCCGGTTCGAGGCAAAGGAATCATTTGTTACGAGGGTCATGGGGAATTTTATCTTGCAGGCAGCGGATGGCGGTTGATGTTGTTCCCGAAGAAGCACGTCGAGTGGGCGACCAATGCCGCGCACAGCGCGGATTTTCTCAATCAAAGGTGCCAGCCGTTCCTTTCCGTGGAGGAGGGACATTTGGACGAGGACGGGAAGTTCACCCCGGCCGTGCGGCGCAATGGAGACGAGGCGGATTACGGGTTCTGGGTAACGCCGGACGTGGGAGTCGTGCGCGTGAGGCTGGATGAAGCATTTTAAGGGTTGAACGTATAGAATTGAAATTGATAGGCCTTTAACTCGCGTTTTTCTTTGTTTACGGGTTAAAAGCCTATCATTTTTTTACCAAAAAAAGGAGTGTTCATAATTGTTTTACTCGTGCATATGTCGTGATAATGGGGAAAATCAATTGTAATTAGAAACTCAGAATTTCACGGGTGTTTATCACACCTCATAGAGTTTTTTTGAATGGCTGCATGGAACAGAATTTTGTAACGCCAATTTTGTGTGGCAAGAAAGATAAGGCTCAGAAGTACTGGAAACACCCGTAAGTACATTACTCGGAGAAACTGTTGTTGAAACGGAGATTGATAATTTAAAAGCGATTTCCGAAAAATTGGAGGTGATAAACTTGCAACTGGCACAAAGAAAAACTACCAGAAGAAAAATTCTGCATTGGCTGCTTATTTCGTTGTGTGCGGCTATAGTAATAATTTTTGCGTTTTAATACTAATCAATAGTCCTTACATACATCTATCCATTCCATATACCCGGAATAGGTTTCCAGTTCGGGAATCGTAAGCTCTATCGCGCTATTCGCGCTTCCGCAGGCGGGGAACACCGTCTCGAAGCGTTTCAGTGACACGTCGAGATAAACCGTCACGCCTTCATTTACCGCGAAGGGGCAGACACCGCCCACGGCATGTCCTACTAAGTTTTTTGCCTCCTCGGGAGAGAGCATCTTGGCTTTCGTGTGAAATTGCGCCTTGTACTTTTTGTTGTCAATCTTTGCGTCCCCGGCGGCCACGACGAGTATCGCTTGCCCGTTTGCCATGAAGGAGAGCGTCTTTGCGATTCGTTGCGGTTCGCAGTGCAAGGCCGCGGCGGCAAGTTCCACCGTCGCGCTGGATACGTCAAATTCTTGAATCCGTCCTTCCATGCCATGGAATCTAAAATATTCTTTTACCTTTTCAATTGCCATCCTAATCAAGTCTCCTTTGTTAAAATTATTTCCAGCCGTGCGGTTGCAATCTGACGGTTTACCCATGGCTGGATACTTCTGACATAAACGTATTATACTAAAGGCAGCCTGTTTTTCAAGCAGGGCTTTCTATGAACTTTAAAAATCAAGGCACTCTAAAATTGGTTCGATATATTTCTTATCAGAAATGTCATAGGATGAGGAAATCATTTTTATCATTTCCTCTTCTTCTTTTGTTTTCCTCTCTCACGCCGTTCAGGTATTTTTTCAATTCTTCAATATACCGTTTGCCCATCTGGCTTAATACGCTGTTTTTCTTTGTCAGGTAGCCGATTTCCATGTCACTGTTCGGGTGTGCCTCGTCCTCCTGGAACGGCACGACGACATAATCATCGCCGTTTAAATCGCCGGAAATGATGCCGGAGCAGAGCGTGTATCCGTTCAGGCCGACCATCAGGTTTAGCATCGTGGCCCGGTCGCAGGCCTTTATCGTTCGTGGATAGACATTTTCATTTAAAATTTCTTCGGAAAAATAATATCCATCTTCTTCTTGTTCAAAAGAGAGGCAAGGGTAGGGCGAGAGGTCGTCAAAACAGATGGACTTTTTCTTCGCCAGGGGGTGTTTGTCCCACAAATATACGTAGGCGCGGCAGTGAATCAGCGAGTGAAATTCCAATTCATGCTCGGTCAAAAGCTTTCCCAGTACCTTGCGGTTTACGCTGTTCATATAAAGAATGCCGATTTCACTTTTGAGCGTCGCGACGTCTAAAATCACGTTTCGCGTGCGCGTCTCCCGGATGGCAAAGTCAAATAAGTTCATGTCGTAGTGCTTTGCCATTTCCACGAAGGCTTTCACGGCAAAGGAATAATGTTGCGTGGAAACGCCAAATTTTCTTTTATAATCTCCTTCGCCCTCGTATTTTTTCATTACCATGCCGTAGTGGTTGTGCAGCGAGCGGATGTCGGCCAAAAATTCCGCGCCCTCCGGGGTGGGAATGACCCCCTTGTGGGTGCGCAGGAAAATGGGAATGCCGACCTCCCGCTCCAGCTCCTGGACCGAACTCGTCAGCGTGGACTGGGCAATGTACAATTTCTCCGCGGCCTTGTTCATGGAACCGCATTCTTCAATTGTGAGGGTATAAAAAATCTGTTGTAAAGTCATCGTTCTTTCCTAATTTATCCTATATTGATTTATATTCTAAGATACCAGGGTCAAAACTTGTTTTGACCCCAACATCTATAGTCACACCGCCCTTTTCAAGTTCTTTTTGATTTCCTCGGATGCTCCTGAATCAATACCGAAAATATCAAAGGACAGAAGAGAGTGGACATTTTCCTTTATGTCCCAATAGAAAGCGTCAAAATCACCGCCGCTCACGGCAATATCAATATCACTTCTTTCCGAATGCGTACCTCTTGCGCGGGAGCCAAACAATATCACCTTTTCAACGCCATGCTTGTCCGCAAATACGGTAATGGCTTTTATAACCCTTTCAGGGAGATTATATTTCAGACCCTATCGCTCCTAACTTTTCCTGATTTCATCCTCCAGTTCATGAGACTAAATTCTGTAATGAATTTCTGACACTCTCTGCGAAAATTTGTTTTACACTATACCACACTTTCATAGAAAAATCTATAGATTTTGTGAAAGAACATTTCTAAGCGGATTGCAAATACCTGCTTGACTTGGCTGGATGCCGTTACAATCCACGGCCGGTTAGGTCGTGAATTGTAACATTCGATTTTTTCGATAACCAAGTCTCATTTTTATATACTTGTCATTTTCAAAGGAAGCCGTTATAATAACACCCATGGCAGCGATGTCAGGTCGGCGCGTTTACCGCGCTGACCGTGTGAAAACGTGATGGGAGGAAAAAATCATGAAAAAGAAGAAAAACATTTTGAAAAAACTATTTTGCCTTGTATTGGCGGGCGTTTTGACGGCTGCGTTGTTCACCGGCTGCGGTTCGCCGGCGGGGGACGATTCCGGTGATACCAAGAAAGAGGACGGCGCGGACAAGACGGCGGGTTCTGGCGATGACAAGAAAATCACCGTCGGCGTCAATCCGGTGCCGCACGCGGACATTCTGGAAAATGTCGTGAAGGACGTGCTTGCCAAGGACGGTTGGGAATTGGAGGTCGTGGTATTCCAGGATTACGTGCTGCCCAACACGTCCCTCGAATCAGGAGAACTGGATGCCAATTATTTCCAGACGCTCGGCTACATGAACCAGCAAAACGAGGACGCGGGACTCCACCTGGCTGCGGCGGCCGGCGTGCATATCGAGCCGATGGGAATTTATTCGCAGAAATATTCCTCGATTGAGGAGATTCCGGACGGGGCCGAAATCGGGATTCCCAACGATCCGGACAATGCGGAGCGCGGATTGCAGTTATTGGTGCAGAAAGGCTTTTTAAATTCCATCGGGGATTACGGACGGGATGAAAATTATACGGCGGACTCTCTTTCGAACGATAAGGAAGCAAACCCGCACGGATACAAGATTACGCCGTTGGAGGCTGCGAACCTGCCGTTGTCCTTGCCGGACTTGGACGCGGCGGCAATAAACGGAAATTACGCGCTGGGAGCCGACCTTCCGTCGAACTATCCGGCACTGGAAATCGAGGAATTTGACGACGAGACAGCGGTTCGCCGGACGAACTTCATCGTCGTGCGGCAGGGCGAGGAGGAATCGGAGAAGACCCAGGCCTTGATCAAGGCCGTCCAGTCCGACGAGGTGAAACAGTATATTGAGGACACTTACAAAGGCTCTGTAATCGCGTCCTTCATTGAGGAAGAGTGAAATGATAATATTAAATGACGTGAGGAAATCCTTTCAGAATCTGGAGGTTCTGAAAGGAATTTCCATGACAATCGAAGACCACAAAATATATGGCATTATCGGACAGAGCGGCGCGGGAAAATCTACGCTGCTACGTTGTATTAACGGGCTGGAACCCTATGATTCAGGAGAAATCACCGTGGATGGGACGCTTGTTTCCGTTCGCGACAAGGACGCGTTACGGCATTTGCAAAAGCGGATGGGCATGATTTTCCAGAGTTTTAATTTATTGGAGCGTCTGGACGTTTATGACAATGTCGCGCTTCCCATGAAGTTCTGGGGCATGCGCACCAATACGAGCGAGGCGCGGGAAAAAATCCTTGGGCTGGTGCGCCTGGTTGGCTTGGAGGACAAGCTCCACGCGAAGCCGAGGGAGCTTTCTGGAGGACAAAAACAAAGGGTCGCCATCGCGAGGGCGTTGGTTTTAGATCCGCAGTTTTTGCTCTGCGACGAGGCCACGAGCGCGCTGGATCCGGAGATTACCAAGGGAATCCTGGCCCTTTTGCAAAAAATCAACAAGGAGCTTGGCATCACGATTATCGTCGTCACGCACCAGATGGAGGTCGTGAAGCAGATTTGCGAGCGAGTCGCCTTTTTAAGCCAAGGGTGCGTTCTCGCGGAAGGCCGGCCGGAGGAATTGTTCGTAAGGCCAGAAAGACAAGAAATCAAGGATTTCCTGCGGGAGGGAAGCGAGAGGCTGCCCGAGACGGGCACCAACATTCAATTATTTTTCAATGATGACAATAACATGGATCCGATCGTCACGCAGATGGCGAGAAACCTCGATTTGGATTTCTCCATATGCTGGGCGAAGCTCGAGGATTTCCGCACCAATGTTTATGGCAGCCTTGTCATAAACGTGAAGGAAGAGGACTTTGAACGGGTTTCCGCATTTTTAAATGAAAAAAAAGTGACATGGGAGGCATTGCGTTAATATGGGAGGAATCGTATCAACCACGGGCATGGAGGACATTATCATCAACGCGTTGATGCAGACGCTTTACATGGTGTTCTGGTCAACGTTGTTTTCCGTCATTCTCGGCTTTTTGCCGGCCATCGTGCTGACGTTGACCGCGCCGGACGGCCTTAGGCCAAATCGTATGATATATGAAGTATTAAGTTTTATCGTAAACGTGTTCCGCAGCTTTCCGTTCATCATCCTGCTGGTCATCCTGATCCCGTTTACGAGGATGGTCGTTGGAAAGGCAATCGGGACGACGGCGGCAATCGTCCCGCTGACGATTTCCGCGATTCCCTTTATCGCGCGGATTTTCGAGACGAGCCTGCGGGAGACGAACCCCGGCGTAATCGAGGCGGCGCGCTCGTTTGGCGCGTCCAATTTCCAAATTATGATTCACGTGTATATAAAGGAATCCATTCCCCGGATGTTGAACGGCGTCGTTCTTTTGATTATTTCCCTGGTGGGGTATTCCGCCATGGCGGGAACCGTCGGCGGCGGGGGAATCGGCGATATTGCCATTCGGTTCGGGTATCAGCAGTACAAGACGGACTACCTGGTCATTTGTTCCATCATACTGATTATATTCGTCCAGTTGATACAAATGCTGGGAAACCATTTGTATAAAAAAATGTCATGATGAGTATTTTTCACGGGGGGAACAAGGAATTAAGCATTGCAAACTTGCTTGCATAATGCCTAATTCCTTGTTTCCCATAACCCGAAAAGGGTGGCCACCCCCCACAGTGAGAAACATGAGCCCTTGAAAAGGGCGAAGTGCGTAGCAATCCATGGGCATCATGGGGGCAAAAGGTCATGCGAACATATTGATAAGGAGGCAAAAAATGAACGAAGTAGATTATAAGCTGCTCGTTGAGCAGGTGCAGGCATTCGCTGACACGGAAAATGACTTCGTGCCACTTTTTTCGAACGTGTCCGCGCTGCTTTATGAAGCGTTGGAGGATTTAAACTGGGTGGGATTCTATCTGATGGACAAGGGCAGCCTCCTTTTGGGGCCGTTTCAGGGAAAGACGGCATGCATCCGCATCCAGCCGGGGCGCGGTGTCTGCGGCACCGCGCTCGTGAAGGACGAAGTTCTGCGGGTTGCCAACGTCCACGAATTTCCCGGGCACATCGCTTGTGATTGCGCGTCCGAGTCGGAAATCGTCGTCCCCCTGCATCGCGATGGCGAGGTGGTCGGCGTACTGGACATCGACAGCCCGAGGCAAAACCGCTTCAGTGAGGAGGACGAGGAGGGACTGCGCGCCGTCGCGGGGCGGTTGGAGGCGGTGACGGACTTTTCAAGATTGAGGGTGTGAGTCTGATTAAAAAAGAGCGTTTGCTCTTTTTTTTTGACTTTGAGCATGTTATACTAATTCTGGTATTATGGGTTTGCGTTTGAAGGAAAAAAGTATTGATTGGGTGGAGGATGGGGTGGCCGCAAGTGGCAGGTGTACTTAAAATGGACAGAAAGGATTTTTTATCATGCTCAGAACAATAAATGTGGATGAAATTACGAAGAACATCAAGGAAATGTGCATCGAGGCGAATCATTTTCTTTCGCCCGACATGAAGTCGGCACTTGAAAAAGCGAGGAAGGAGGAAGTATCCCCTCTTGGTGGGCAGATTCTTGCGCAGTTGGAGGAAAACCTGCAAATCGCCGCTGACGCCATGATTCCGATTTGCCAGGACACGGGAATGGCGGTCATTTTTCTGGAAATCGGGCAGGACGTCCATTTTGAGGGCGGCTTTCTGGAGGACGCGGTCAACGAGGGCGTGCGCCAGGGTTACGTGGAAGGGTATTTGAGAAAATCCGTGGTAGGCGATCCGCTGATTCGGGAAAATACGAAGGACAATACGCCGGCAATCCTCCATACAAAGATTGTGAAAGGTAACAAAGTAAAGATAAAAGTTGCTCCCAAAGGATTTGGAAGCGAGAACATGAGCCGGGTTTTCATGCTGAAACCGGCGCAGGGCATCGAGGGCGTGAAGGAGGCCGTGCTCGCGGCCGTGGAGGACGCGGGGCCGAATGCCTGTCCGCCGATGGTGGTAGGCGTCGGCATTGGAGGCACGTTTGAAAAATGCGCGTTGATGGCGAAGGAGGCCCTGACGCGCGAGGTGGGAAGGCATTCGGAAATTCCTTACGTGAAGAAATTGGAGGAGGAATTGCTGGAGAAAATAAATGGCCTCGGCATCGGTCCGGGCGGGTTGGGTGGAACGACGACGGCACTTGCGGTAAATATTGACACGTACCCGACACACATCGCCGGGCTGCCCGTGGGCGTGAACATATGCTGCCACGTGAACCGGCACGTGGTAAGGTGGATATAAGGGAAATGCTGTTACGTTTCAAGATCCGGCCAATCACCGCGTTGACTGGCCAGGAGGATGGACATAAATATGCCGAATCGTCAAGTGTTCATAAGTAAGGGAGGTTAATCATGGAAAAAAACATTACGGCTCCGATTTCGAAGGAGGAGGCCCGCATGTTGCATGCGGGTGATTATGTTTATATCAGCGGGACGATTTACACGGCCCGGGATGCCGCACATAAGCGGATGCAGGAGACGCTGCAGGCGGGAGGGAAGCTCCCTTTTGACATCGAGCGGGAAATGATTTACTACATGGGACCGTCCCCGGCCCGCGAGGGGAGGCCGATTGGATCCGCGGGTCCGACCACGGCCGGGAGGATGGACAAGTACGCGCCGCAGCTTTTGGACTTGGGGCTGGGCGCCATGATAGGCAAGGGGAAACGCACGAAAGAGGTGCAGGACGCGGTGGTGAGAAACTCTGCGGTGTATTTTGCGGCAGTGGGCGGCGCGGGCGCGTTACTTTCAAAATGCATCATGGGTTCCGAGGTGATTGCTTATGACGACTTGGGAACCGAGGCGATTCGAAAGCTTACCGTTGAAAAATTTCCCGTCATCGTGGTGATAGACTGCGAGGGGAACAACCTTTATGAGACGGCGATTTTGGAGTATCGGAAAAACGTTTGAAATATTATGAAGAAAATCCCTGAAACGGCGATTTGGATATAATGTATAAAGCGGCCGTGAAAGGACGATTCTTACTATAAGAAAAGGAAATGTAAAAATGAAGCGAATTATATTGATGGTTTTGAGAAACTTTTGGCGGGTTCCATTCGCGTGGTTCCGACTTTTGTATCATGCCGCCCACGTGGACAAGTACACGGAGGAAGAACATTATAAATTATTGAAATATATTGACCATATGGCCAACACGGGTGGAAATCTCGTTGTTGACATTCACGGAAAGGAAAACTTGCCTGAAAAGAGCGGGTACGTGCTTTATCCAAACCACCAGGGCATGTATGACGTGCTGGCATTGGTGGAGGCCAGTCCCGTTCCCATTGCCGTGGTGGCCAAGAAGGAAGTGGAAAACATACAGTTTTTGAAACAGGTATTTGCCTGCACGAAGTCCTTCATGATGGATCGGGAAAATGTCAGGCAGTCCTTGAAAGTGATTGCAAGCGTGACTGAAGAAGTGAAAAAGGGAAGGAATTATGTCATATTTCCAGAGGGAACCCGATCGAAGAATGGAAATACCGTGGGCGAGTTCAAGGGCGGCAGCTTCAAGGCGGCCATGAATGCGAAAGCCCCAATCGTGCCGGTCGCATTGATTGACTGTTTCAAGCCGTTTGACAGCAACACGATAAAGAAGGTAAAGGTGCAGGTACATTTCCTGAAGCCGATGTATCATGAGGAATATAAAGGGATGAAGAGCACGGAAATCGCGGCCAAGGTGCAAAAGGAGATACAAGAGACGATAAGGGAGCATGAATAAAGTGTACAAGGAGGTATGCCCATGGTTACTTTTCACGGGAGACTCCCAAACAGCTGCGAAACCGTGCGCTTGAGAGCGCACGTCGCCCTTTTCAAAGGCTTATGTTTCTCGCTGTGGGGGCGGCATCCTTTTCGGCTTGTGGGAAATAAGGAACCTGGCGTTATGCAAGCAAGCTTGCAACGTTTCATTCATTGTTTCCCACTCCGTGAGAAGTAACCGCCTATGATAACTTTTTTGAAAAAATTGATAAGTTTTAGAATGAAATTCGACAAGAGGTTTTAAGCCTCTGCCGAATTTCTTTTTTTATTGAAATAGCAGAGAAAAAGGAGAGCGTGCAGAGTGTAAAAACTCTGGCACGCTTATTTTTTTACCATTAAGCAGAAAGGAGCGGGGACAGTGGCAAGGAAGTATAAAAGGTTACGCTACGAGGACAGACGGACAATAGAAAAGATGCTTAAGGCTGGCGACAGCGTAGTAGCGATTGCAGGAGCGCTGGGAGTGCATAGAGATACGATATACAAGGAACTTAACCGCAGCGGCACAGACCAGCACACATACACCGCAGACGTAGCGCAGGCGACACTATAAACCCAGAGGGGGCAACGAAAGAGAGGCAGAACACATGAAAGTATTAAAAGCAGGGAAAAGCGCCAGCGGCGTAGATATTCAGATTGAGGAATGGCACGAAAACTATAGCTTTATGCCGTATGGCAGCACACTTGCCTTTTATCCAAAAAGCAAGGCGACGCATAAAGGGAGCTATGCACCGAAAGCAGGGGAGAGCCACCGCTTTAGCTTTGCTTTTCCCAGCAATGAAGAGGCAGAGGCGGCATTTACAGCGCTGGGAAATGGCTGCAGTGCATTTACCGATTATTTGAAATACTGGGACGGAAAGCCAGAGTATAAGGACTGTATATAAGAATGATAACAAAAGAAAGGTAAAAGCGCATGGAGTATATAGCAAGTTTTAGCGGTGGCAAGGATAGCGCAGCGACAGTGATATTAGCAAAAGAACACGGCGAACCGCTAAACGAAATAATTTTCAGTGAGGTTATGTATAGCGAAACCATAAGCGGCGAGCTGCCAGAGCATATAAACTTTGTAAAAAATGTAGCTTTTCCTTTATTTGAAAGTTGGGGCTATAAAACAAAGATATTACGGGCAGAGAAAACGTATTTAGATTTGTTTTACCATACCTTAAAGAAAAGTAAGTATCCAGAGAGGATAGGCAAAAAGGCGGGCTTTCCTATGGCTGGAAAATGTGCGGTAAATCGGGACTGCAAGGTAAAAGCTATACGGGATTATATAGCGGCAAAGGATAAGACACAATTAACACAGTACATAGGGATAGCGATAGACGAGCCAAAGAGATTAGAGCGGCTGGACGAGGGCAAAGTATCATTGCTTGCAAAATATAACTACACAGAGGAAATGGCAAAAGCGAAAGCGGAAGAATACGGACTATTAAGCCCGTGTTATGAGTACAGCACAAGGGGCGGCTGCTGGTTCTGCCCTAATGCTAGCATACAAGAGTTAAAGCACCTAAGAAATAATTATAAGGAATTATGGGACGAACTGCTAAGACTGGAAGAGATACCAGACATAATAGGCGACGTATGGAATACACGAAACAGAACGAGTATTCACGAAATAGAAGAAAGGCTATTCTGGGAAAAAGCACAAATGACAGTATACGATTTTTTATAAGGTAGGCGGCAGCGCCGCCAGCACCCGCCCTTAATTTAATGGCAGAATACCGAGCTTGAAACTGGCTATAGCAGTACAAGCCTATAGCGGGGCGCTGGTTCAATTCCAGCAGGGCGGTTTTGGCAGCAGGCATGGCGAGCCTGTACCAGAGGGCAGCAGGCTAATAGCTGTATCTGGATACCGTGATAAAAGCAGGCTGCCGCCAGAAGAGGCAGGAAATGAGAGCAGCATATAAGGAGTATGAGGACAGTTATATAAACGGCTATGCAGATGCCTTAGAGGATATGAGGCGCTGGCAGCAGGCAAGGCAACAACGGGAGCAGGACAGACAAGCCCGCCGCTGGTATTTCCTTAAGCAGAGGGCGCTAGGAGTAGCAACGCTGATATTTACCGTGCTGGCGGTATGGATTTTAGAGAGCGACGCTACCATAGCGCTTATCACAGTACCGCTGGGGCTGGCGCTGATATTCAGCAAGAAAAAGCTGGTAGTGAATGACTATTACTTTGAAACAGAAGAGAGGCAGGCGGGCAATGATTGAATGTGGGTATTATAACATGGATTGCTTAGACGGCATGGAGCTTATAGAGGATAAAACCATAGATATGATACTTTGTGATTTGCCGTATGGGACGACAAGGAACGCATGGGACAGCGTAATACCGTTTGAAAAATTGTGGAAACAGTACGAACGCATTATTAAAGATAACGGAGTGATTGCGTTGTTTTCAGCACAGCCATTTACTACGGATTTGATAAACAGCAATAGAAAATTATTCCGTTATGATTTGGTGTGGGACAAAGTGCTATCAAGCGGATTTTTAAACGCACACAAGATGCCGTTAAGAACGCATGAAACAATCTGTATATTTTACAAAAAAGCGCCAAAGTATAACCCGATTATGGAAACGAGGGGCAGACCGAGAGAAAAAGGAAATAAGGGAAATACAGATAATGGAAAAAGCTGCTACGGGGATTTTAACGCATATTCAAAAGTAAACAATGAGTATTTCCCTACAAGCATACTGCAATTTTCTAATGGAAATAGGAACGACGGGCGCATACATAGCACACAAAAACCAGTTTCTTTATGCGAATATCTGATAATGACATATACGGACGTTGGCGACTTGGTACTTGATAATTGCGCTGGTTCATGCACAACTGGGGTAGCGGCACATAAGACGGGCAGAAAATTTATCGGTTTTGAAATTGATAAGGAATATTACGAAAAATCCCAGAGGCGGCTGCAGTAAGAACAGGCACAAATAAACTTATTTGATATAGGGGCATTATAGGGGTGAAATAGTATGGCTGAAATCATTTTACACCCGTGCCACCCAGATTATTGTAAGGAATGTGTATTTTATGGCAGCAGTAATGGTGGCTGCCAGAGTGAGGACTACATACAAAACAGCTATAAGGTAAATTGCGTGTGGCATTATTGCAAATACAAGCGGAAAAGGCACACAGAAAGCGAGGCAGACAATGAGGCGACACAAACGGGAAAACCAGATACTTAAAGGGCTGCTGCTGGCGGCAGCAGGCGTGGCAGCCTGCATAGCGGGGCTGATACTGTTTTTTATGTTCGTCTGGTGGCGGGCGCAGAACGCAGAGCCGACGACGGACGAAGAGGTAGCGGCGTTGATGCAGAGGCAGCAGGCAGAGCCGCTGGTTATCGAAACACCAGAGCCGACTACAGAGGGCAGTATAAGAGTATATGACTATGACGGCTGCTGTATCTACGCATACTATGGAGAAATCAAGATAAACAGCGACGGCAGGGACGGGCGGCAGATTGATATAGAGTGTGCGGGATATTTAGAGGGATACCAGCAGCACAGAGAACCAGAAAGCGGGGTAGAGGAATGAAATACAAATATTACAGCACACAGCGCCCAGTATCGGCGGGGACATACCCAAAGCCAAAGGATAACCGAGTTGCGCATATCCATAATTTTGATAGGCGGCAATATGTAGCGGAGATAGGGCGGCTTGCATGGGGCTATATTGAGTATGATAAGCCGTTACAAAATGAGGATATAGACGGCTACGAGCTTATACCCGCTGCTTTCTTTTCATAACGAAAGAGGGGCAAACAATATGTATACATGGAAAAACGGGAACTACCAGCACGTAGGCGCAAATATTCAGAAAAGCATAAAAATAGACGCTGAAACGCTGGAAGTTATAGAGGGCGTAGAGGGGCGCAGCTTTTCTGATAAAGTGCGGAACATGGCAGCAGAGTACAGACGGTTAAAGTATGACGGGCTGGCGTCTAAAAAGTAATACCTATTCAGGAATAAGTAATACTTTTGGGAAAGCGAGGGCAGCGCATGAAAGAGAACGACGAGGAACGCAGGGCGCTTATACATAAATACTACCAGCTATACAGACCGCTACAGAAGAGGCACAGCTTAAGAGAGCATAGCCACTTTGACATATACGGCAATAATCTTATTGAAATCTGGGAGTATGAGGGCGACAGAAAAGGGCGTTGCATCTGCAAAGTAAAAGAGGACACAGAGATAGCGTGCTACCAGCGGGCAATAGAAATGCTGGAAAGCTACAGCGGAAAGGAAATAGTAAGACATGGGAAAAGGGCAGGCTAATAAGCCAGATTTTGTACGGGACATAAACACGGCGATTATGGAAGAACTGACGGCAGGCGGCATAAAGGACAATGCAGCAGGGCTGGCAGGGGAACTGAAAGAGATAGAAGAGGTTACGGAGCTTTGCGGGCTGCGTTTTAACGGTTATCTGGCAAAGATTGAAACACCACGCCCACGGGGGACGCTGGACGAGGTTATAGTAGCTTTTACAAGAGAGGCAGCAGGCGCAAAGGGGGATATAACGATTGAGGCAATAAGGGAAAATCTTATAGGCAGCAAAGTTATAGCAGCTGGCGTAGTGCAGACGCTTAAGGACTTTGAGAGCGGTAAGGTGCTGGTATTCATTCTGGCAGATTTTATAAGAACGGCAAAAAGCCCTATGATGCAGGACGACGTAGCGCTACGGGGAATTATTGCGCATGAGCCTATATATAGGACGACACCGAGGGGCAAGCGCATTACTGATATTTCAGTAATTGTTAAAAATGAGCTGACGGGTAACAAGTGTTTTATTCCCTGCATCTGCTGGCAGGAGCAGGCAGACGAGGTGGCGGGCTGGCAGCAGGGCGACACGGTAGAACTGCTGGGGAGATACCAAAGCCGCCAGTATGAAAAGGTTATTGATACCGACAGCGGCAGCAGGGAACGGCGCACGGCTTATGAGGTATCAGTACAGCTGATTAACAGAAAGGGGCGGCAGGAAATGAGAGTTAAAACAATAGTAAACAGCAAGGGAGAGCCGCAGGCTACAGAGATAGCAATACCGATAGAGGGCGCAGGCGGCGAACTGGGTAAGAGAGCAGTTATAAATTTAACTTCTCTTATAAGTGGGCTTAAATCCATGAAAACAGAGCAGGACATAGTAACGCATTACCATATAATCTGCGGTTTTGCCAGTTGTTGCGAAACGTGCGGATTTATGACGGAAAAAAGCACTAATGACTTAATGCACATGGTAGAGCATCTGGTAGAAAACGAGCTTGCAAGAGTGGCAGCTAATG
This sequence comes from Lachnospiraceae bacterium, assembly GCA_910574865.1. Taxonomy (GTDB): domain Bacteria; phylum Bacillota; class Clostridia; order Lachnospirales; family Lachnospiraceae; genus Schaedlerella. The sequence goes on from CAJTDN010000017.1 coordinate 58,326, forward strand.
ACAGCCCGTGAAATCTGCTACAGCTACCGCAGTGCAAAGCATAAGGCGCAGCAAATACAAATACTTGCAGAGCTGAACGGCGTAGACAGTCTGGAAATAATCAAGGTTTTAGTGCATGGCAGGGAAGAGCTGCCAGACAGCACGGTAAATAAGCTATTTAAGCGGCTTGACAAGCTGGAAATGGAGATAAGGGAAAGAGAGCGGGAATATAAGGCGATAGCGGCAGCGTTGAAAGGAGAGCTTTAGAATTGAGGAAAGTATACATATGCAGCCCGTATAGGGCAAAGGACGGCGCAGAGCTTGACAGAAACATAGACTATGCGCAGGCGCTTACAAAGCAGGCGATAGAGGCGGGATTAGCGCCGATTACGCCACATTTATATATGACGCAGTGCTTAAACGAGGACAAGCCAGAGGAACGGGCGGCAGGCATGGCAGCAGGCTTAACGCTGCTGAAAAGATGCGACTTTGTGATAGTGGGCGTTAAGTACGGGATAAGCGAGGGAATGAGCGCCGAAATAGCGGCGGCAGATGCGGCGGGCATAGAGGTAGTGAACGCAGACAAGCTGCGCTATAAGCTGGAACATGACCGCAGGGCGTGGCTGGAAGAGTACGCAAAGCTGCACGCCTGCGAGTTTTGCAGGGGCAGCAGGATACACACTTGCACGGGCTACCGCTGCCAGCAGCCATACAGAGAGGCTTACAAGTATGCAGAGGCACTTTTTACAAGCGGATAAAGGAAAAAGCCCCTACGGTACGGGAATACCATAGGGGCTAAGCTATACAGCTTTTACAACCTAAACCCAGTATATCACTGTATGGCGAAAAAATCAAGGAAATTGCGGGCTTTGAGCCTGCTTTATCACTTGATAAAACTATTAGCTTTCCGACAAAGTAGACCTTAAAGGAGTAAAAGTATATGCCATACGTTGAGAGGATTACAAGGGCGGGTAAAACCATAGAGATAGAACGCTATTTTACGAGCAGATATAAAAAGCAGGGGATAAAGAGGGGGGATAAGGTTAAGCCCACCACAGAGCAGCAGGAGAAAATAAACACAAGGCAGGCAGAAAGAAAGCTGCGTATTCTGATAAATGCTAATTACGGGTATGGGGACTATCATTTAGTGCTGGACTACATACGGAAAAAGGGAGAGCCAGAGAGGACAAGGGAAGAGATGCGGCGGGACATAGATATATTCCTACGGGAGTGCCGCAAAGAATACAAAAAGGCTGGGTTAGAGTTTAAATACATACACGTAATGGAGATAGGCAGCAAAGGGGCAAGACACCACCACTTAGTTATAAACCAGATAGACACAAAGATATTGCAGCAGTGCTGGTATAAGGCATATGAGGGGCATAACAGAGTAAAAGTGTTTCCCCTGGACGACAGCGGGCAGTATGCAGAGCTGGCAGCATATTTGATTAAATATACAGACACACACAGAAAGACAGAGGACGGGGCACTGCAAGGCAAGCGCTGGAACTGTAGCAGGAATTTAGTAAGACCAGAGCCAGAGATACGGATAATTTCAAGCCGTGAATGGTTCAAGGCAGAGGCAAGACCGATAAAGGGCTACTACGTAGACAAGGACAGCGTAAGCAAGGGGGTACACAGCCCAGAGTATTACGGCTATGGGTATTTCAGATACACGCTTGTAAAACTGGCAGGAGAGGGGGGATAAGATGCAGGCGGTAAAGGTTATAAGGATTGCGGCAGCAGTCATAGGGGCAGGGCTTTTGAGTGCAGGACTGGCGGCAGCAGGCGCACTGGCAGTAGCCATACAGCACGCCAGCGAGGATATGAGGAACTGGGAGCGCTGGAACGATAACGACGACAGAGGGGTATAAGGGAATGAGGCAGAGGCTTAAGTATTGGATATTCCAGAGAGGCAAGAACTGTAAGCACTGCTGTCTATGGTGTGAGTATTTCAGCATATGCAGCGGACAGATAGAGCAGGAGCGGCAGACATATAAAGCGAGGCTGCCAGACGGCAGAGGAATAGCCATAAAAACAGTGCCAGAAAGAGAGCGGCAGATACAGCGCCGCATACTGAAAAAAATATGCACGGAAAGGAGAGAGCGGGAACATGAGAAACTTTAGGCTGGACGACGAGAGCGGGCATCAAGAGGCGCTATTTAGCTGGGCGGCATACCAGCAAGGGCGTATGCCAGAATTAGAGTATCTGCATCATGTACCAAACGGCGGCAAAAGGGACAAGGCGACAGCCACGGCGCTTAAGAGGCAGGGCGTTAAGGCGGGAGTGCCAGACATTGTGCTACCAGCAGTACGGGCAGGATACCACGGGCTGTACATAGAGCTTAAGGCTGGAAAGAATACCACAACGGACAATCAGAAACGCTGGTTAGAGTATCTGCGGCAGCAGGGATATTATACGGCGGTATGCTATGGCTGGCAGCCAGCGGCAGAACTGATAGAGCGGTATTTACTGCACCCAGAAGAGCTTACACAAGAGCAGGAAACAATTACAATGCGCTAGAGGCGGCGCAGAAAGAGAGGCAGAGAATGAAAACAATAAGCATTTTGAACTTAAAGGGCGGCGTAGCCAAGACCTTTACAGCGGCAAATATGGCGTATGAGCTTTACCGCAGGGGCTATAAAGTCCTGCTGCTGGATAATGACAAGCAGGGTAACTTAAGCAAGGCATACGGAAGATACGACGCAGAGAGCGTAGCGCCGATAACAAAGCTGCTTAGCGGGGAATGGTTAAACCCAGAGGAAATAATACAGCATACGGAGTATGAGGGCATAGACATTATCACGGCGAATATGTCACTTTTCGGCGCTACATGGAATTTAACCAAAGAGGAAAACGAAAACCAGACGGAGCGGTATAGCGCTTGCAAGTTATGGCACTATGATTACTGCATCATAGATAACCCGCCAGACATAGGGCTTAACGTGATAAATGCGTTGGCAATAACGGACGAGGTTATAGTACCCGTAAAGCTGGATAATTACGCTTTAGAGGGGCTGGACATTGTGGCAGAGCAGATAGAGGACGTAAAAGAGTATAACCCAGCAATTAAGCTGGCGGGCGTTCTGATTACGTCATACCAGAACACGGACGGGGAGAGCGCAGGCGTGGAGTGGCTGGAAGAGCAGGGAATATATAATATTCTGGGGATTGTAAGATATTCAAAAAAAGTAGCGGAAAATTCTTTCCTGCAAAAGCCTATCTATGAGTATAGCCCGTGCTGCGGGGCGGCGCAGGGGTACAAGAAATTTGTGACGGCATATACGGGGAAAGCGAGGTAAAGAAAATGGGAAAAGAAAACTATAGAAAAGATTATCAGATAGCAGGATATAGATTTGTTGAGTGCATATTATGCGGGAAACGTTATAATGCTGGGCGTGGTGGAAATGGTGCAGGGGTAAGGTACTGCCAAGCGTTAAAAAATGATTGGTGGGCTAGGCATATAGGGGAAGAAAGCGAAGAGAAAATACACGTACAAGAAAAAGACATAACATTGTGTGAAAAGATGAAAGCGAGGTAAAGAATATGGCAAAGTTTGGTATAAATGACATTTTGAACGCAAAGACAAAGGCAGCGGGAGCGCCAACAGCGGCAGAGGGATACAAAGAGATTTATTTAAGCCCGTATGAGGTAAAGGCGGCGCAGGAGAACACGCACCAGAGCTTAGAGAACATAGAGGAACTGGCAGACAGCTTTTTACACGTAGGGCAAGAGCAACCAACGGTTTTAGCGAGGATAAAGGGCGAGTATTTCATAATCGACGGACACAGACGCAACGCCGCTAATATTCTGAATTTGGAGCGGGGACACAAAGAGTATGAAAAAGTCCTCTACCGCTATATGGATATGAGCGAGGCTATGTATGAGCTGCGGCTACTGGCTGGCAATGGATATACACAGCCGCTTACAGCCTATGAAAAAACAAGATTAGTAGAGCGAACCAAAGCGGCGCTGATGCGGGCAAAAAAAGAGGACGGGCTAGAGATACAAGGCAAAATGCGTGATTTGATAGCCGCTATGCTGAATGAAAGCCCCACGAATGTAGCCAGAATGGAGAGCATAAACAATAACGCCACGCCAGAGGTAAAAGAGCAGCTTAAGAGCGGCAATATCGGTATCACTGCTGCTTATGAGGCTGCAAAGCTGCCGCCAGAAGAGCAGAAAGCCATAGCAGACAAAGTGGCAGCGGGCGAGGACATAAGGGCAAAAGAAATAGCTGCAAAGGTGGCAGAGAAAAAGGCGGGCGACAATTACGAAACGCCGCACCCAGAGAGTATAACATCTTTGTGCTATTCATGCCAGCGATACAAAGACTGCAACGTAAAAACTGGAACTTGCGAAAAGTGCGACCAGTACATAAACAAAGCAGAGGCAGAAAAGACAGAAGAACAGCGGTATAACGAAGAGCAGGACAGAATAGACAAGCAGACCAGAAAGAAATTGCAGGAACGGGCAGACAAGGAAAAAATGGAAAATCTGCCGAGTGCTGGAAAAGCAGCGGATAAAGTGCATGAGATAAAAATAGCAGCGTCTTACTATGACGACGTTACAAGCGGCAGGAAACGCTTTGAACTGCGGAAAAATGATAGAGGCTACAAAGTGGGCGATACGCTTAAAATGCTGGAATTTGAGGACGGAAAGCACACGGGGCGCATAATTGATGCGGATATTATTTATATGCTGGAAGATTACGCAGGGCTGGAAGAGGGTTATTGTATTCTGGGAATTGATGTGAAAGCGTTTAGCGGAATGGTGTCCGAAACGGACACGGGGGGGCAGAGCAGATAGCGGGACAAATGAGCATTGAAGATTACCAGAAAGGCGGGCAGGCAGGAAATGAACAGACGGCAGCGGAAAAAGAAGAGTAAGCAGCAGGAAATAACAATTTTCATAGGCTGCGAAAGGTAGCCAGAGCAGAGGACTACCGAAAAATGAAAAACAGTATAGAGTACCAGCTTAGAGCGGGCAGCGTAGTAGTGCTGCCTGCCTATCTGCACGTTGAGGCAATTATACAGCAGCGGGCGTATTGAGATTAAGCAGGAAAGCGAGGTAAAACAGCATGAAGTATAGGCAGTGGAAAAAGAATTATAAAAAACTGCATGGAGTAAACCCGCCTTTAGAACTGGATAAGCGCAAGCAGCGCAGGTTTGCGAAAAAGGCAATTAAGAATATAAGCAGCATAGACTTTGCATCTATAGCCACAAGAGCGGCAGAGGCATTTACAAACGCTTTTGCATCTGTTATGCGGGGGCTTGGCGGGGCTTTTGATACGGCAGGGACGGTATGCAGGAATGCTGCGGATAATGTGCAGCCGATAGAGATTAAGGGGCGTGTATTCAGCTGGCAAGTAAAAGAGTACGGCAGTGGTCTTTATGCAGTGTATGAGATAAACGCACTGGGCGGCGCTGACGAGCTTAGAGCCGTTACATATAGCCAAAAGGCAGCAGAAAAGATAGCGGAGATATTAGAGAGCGACCACTTAGAGCATATAAGGCAGACAAGCCCAGATAGGATACAGCGCAGGAATGATGCAGCAGACGGCTTACGGGCAGCAGTCATTACGGCGTATGAAAGCGGGGTGCTAAAATGAGCGAAAAAGGCAACGGCTGGATTTATGTAAATCCTTACCCAGAATACGAGGAATTATTTAAGCATATTGAGGCGGCATTAGGATTTAAGTTATTTACATGGCAAAAGAGCTTTATAGTTTTGGGACATTTCAGACGGTACGGGGAAACAACAGCAATGATTTTAAAAGAATTGCTGGATACAGAGGCAGCGCCATTAGATTACACAAGGCGGGGTATGAGCCATAGAGAAGATTTTTATAGACGGGAGCTTAGAGGGATACAAGAGCGTCTGAAAGATGCGGGGATAAAAACAAGGGTAGTGTTTTGGAGTGCAGAAGATAAACGGAGATACGCAGAGAGCTACAAGGGGACTTGCGAAAAGCGGGACTGTAGGCAATGTCCGTTTCCACCGTGCCAGAAAGGAGAGGGCGGGCATGACTAATATTTTATTGATTATTGCAATTTTGCTGCTGGTGGATATTTACGGGCAGCTTAAGAAAATGAATGAAAGGCAGGACAAAGAAAATGCAGGAAATAACGATTGAAGTAACGCCAGAAGTAGAGCAGCTGATACAGAAAGCGGCAAAGGCAGCAGTAGCCGAGTATAAGCGGCAGGAAGAAAAAGAGCGCAAGCGTGATAAGTACCACAATACTTTTACGCTTATGAAATGCTACCGTGATGCCGCTTTCCATATCGAGAACGCCATAAGCGACGGCGAGCAGTTAGAGCTTAAGGGAATGACCGACGAGCAGCAGAGGACGTACTTAGAGAGCGTGAGGCGCAGCCGCTTTAAAACTATGATTATGACAGCGCACATAGACAAGGCGGTAGAAGAGATAGAGCATAGGCGCAGAATGGCTGGCAGGGAAATAGAGTATAACGCTTTTGAACTGTACTTTATGCAGGGCTGGGACTATGAGGCAATAGCAGAGAAACTGGGGACGGGGAAGAACACGCCGAGGCGCTGGGTAACTGGCATAATCAATGAGTTGTCGGTACTGTTATGGGGCATAGACGAGGATAAGCTAAAATAGCAGGCTGGCAGCAGGCGTGGTAATACCGTGGTAAAAACGTGGTGTTTACATGGGAATTTGAAAGCTGTATAATGGTAACATGAAAAGAGTAGGCGATAGCTTAAACCGCAGCAGGCGGCAGCAGTAGCCTACTCTTTTTTGTTTTCATTCTTTAGCCTCTACCCAGCGCATGAAATCTAGGGCGCTGGGAATACAAAGAGAAAGGAGCGGGGAAAGTATGAAAGCATGGGCTAAGAGTTTCTATCTATCGGCGGCATGGGAGAATACCAGAGCCGCTTACTTAATGTCACAAGATTATATATGCGAGCGCTGCGGCGAGCCTGCAAAGGTGGCGCACCACAAGCGCTACATAACCAGAGCGAACATTAACGACACGAACATAACGCTTAACTGGGATAACCTAGAGGCGCTGTGCCAAGACTGCCACAACAAAGAGCATCATAAGCGCACGCCGCAACTGCGGTACGGTTTTGATGCAGACGGGCGCATAGTCCCCCCTATTCAGAAAAATAATTAAAGGGGGAAGATACCGAGGGGGATACCCTAAAATTACCCTACGGGCGTGCGCATACGTGGTGTAGGGGGTGTGGTGGGGTGCAGGAGAGGAAAGCGGGGTAAAAGGAATGGCGACAAAGACGGAAAAGACAAAAGAACAGCGTATTAAGTCTGAAAAGAGCAGGCTTAAAAGGATTTTCAAGGACTTAGACGAGAATAAGAAAAACTTAGTAACGCCGCTGATAGAAAAGGCTGCATTTATGAGCGTGGAGCTTGACGACTTGCAGGAAATCATAGAGCAGGACGGCTGGACGAGCGAGTATAAGAACGGCGAGAACCAGTACGGGACAAAGAAAAGCCCAGAGGCAGACACGTACATAGCATTAAGCAAGAATTATGCAGCAGTCATAAAGCAGCTGACCGATTTAGTACCAGCTGCAAAACGGAAGAAAAGCAGGCTAGAGGCGCTGCGGGAAGAGTAGGCGAAAGTGCCGTATAAAAACTATATCTATGAGTACCACGCTAAGATTACAAGCGGCGAAATTGTAGCGGGAAAATGGATAAAGGCAATCTATAAAATCATTGTGGACGGGCTGGAAAAGCAGGAGTATTTTTTTAATGCAAAGGCGGCAAACAAGGCTATAAAGTTTATAGAAAATTTTTGCCACCACAGCAAGGGGCGCAACGATTTAATCAAGCTGGAACTATGGCAGAAAGCCATAGTTTCTGTAATTTTTGGAATACAAGACGCAGAAAAAACACGCATTTTCCGTGAGATTTTTATAGTAATTGGCAGAAAAAATGGAAAGAGTTTGTTTGCATCTGCGATTATTGCATACATGGTGTACCTAGAGCCAGAGTACGGGCAGGAAATCTATTGTTTAGCGCCGAAGTTAGACCAGGCAACGCTTGTGTATGACGGATTTTATAAAATGGTGCAGGCAGAGGACGAGCTAAACGAGCTGGCGAAAAAGCGGCGCAGCGATATTTACTACGAGGAAACAAACAGCTTTGTAAAGCCTATCGCATTTAACGCCAAGAAGTCTGACGGATTTAACCCGCAGCTGGTGGTATGTGACGAAATGGCGGCATGGAGCGGCGACGCAGGGCTAAAGCAGTATGAGGTTATGAAATCCGCTTTAGGCGCACGCCGCCAGCCTATGATTTTATCTATCAGTACCGCTGGATACATAAACGACAGCATTTATGATGAGCTGATGAAACGAAGCACCAGCTTTTTAAAGGGCAACAGCAAGGAAAGGCGGCTTTTGCCGTTCTTATACATGATAGACGACGTGGAAAAGTGGAACGATATAGAAGAGCTTAAGAAAGCTAACCCTAACATGGGCGTATCTGTACCAGAGAGCTTTTTCATGGACGAGATAGCAGTAGCAGAAAACAGCTTAAGCAAGCGGGCAGAATTTTTAACAAAATACTGCAATATCAAGCAGAACAGCTCTATAGCATGGCTGGAATATGCGACGGTGGACGGCGCAGGCGTTGAAAAGACCTTAGAGGACTTTAGGGACTGCTACGCCGTAGGCGGCATAGACTTAAGCCAGACAACGGACTTGACCGCAGCAAGCGTGGTAATTGAAAAGGACGGCGTGCTTTATGCGTTCACTCAATTCTTTATGCCACGGGGCAGGGTGGAAACCTTGCAGGCTGCGGACGGCGTGCCGTATGACATATTTGTTAAAAAAGGGCTGATAACCTTAAGCGGCGACAACTACGTAGACTACCACGACGTATACGCATGGTTTACGGGGCTGGTGGAAAAATACGGCATTTACATACTCAAAATAGGGTATGATAGATACATGGCAAAATATCTGATTGAGGAATTGAAAGATTATGGTTTCCAGACAGACGACGTGCATCAAGGGGAAAACCTAACGCCAGTCATACGGGAGTTTGAGGGTATCATAAAGGACGGAAATTTCAAGATTGCAGACAACAATTTACTAAAGACACATTTCTTGAATGTTGCGCTTAAGCACAACATGGAAACAAGGAAATTCAGACCGATAAAGATAGAGCAGCGGGCGCATATCGACGGCTTTGTATCCGTCATAGACGCTATGACGGTACGGCAGAAATACTGGGAAGAGTGCGGCGAGCTGCTTAAAAACGCCGCATAGAAAGGAGAGTGGACGGTATCAAATTCTTAGATTATCTTTTTCACAAAAAAGAATTAAAAGCACTGGGAAATTATTTCAAGATGCTTAACGGGTACAGCCCTACATTTACCAGCTATAGCGGCGGCGTATATGAAATGGACTTAACCAGAACGGCAATAAACAGCTTTGCAACGCATTGCAGCAAGCTAAAGCCAGAGATAGAGGGCAGCGCATTAAAGCGGCTGGAAAAGACGCTACAGTACAAACCTAACTATTTCATGGATACTACAAAATTCATAAAAAGGCTGGCGACCTATGTAGCGGTGGAACACACCGCTTTTATTGTGCCTATCGAGGACGAGAACGGGACGCTTTGCGGCTGGTATCCATTGCGAGCGGAACGGTGCGAGGTAAGGGAAGTAAACGGCGGCATATATCTACGCTATCTTTTTGCAAATGGCGAGTATGGCGCTATTGAATTTGAAAAGGTGGGGATACTGACAGACTTTGAATATAAAGACGACCTTTTCGGAGAGGACAACAGCACGCTACAGCCAACAATGCAGCTGATACATACGCAGAATGAGGGCATTATAAATGCCGTCAAAAATTCTGCAAATATACGTTTTCTGGCAAAGGTGGCAAATATGCTGAAGCCAGAGGACATAAAAAAAGAGCGGCAGAGGTTTACAGAGGAAAACTTAAGCGCAGAGAATGACAGTGGCATGATTATTTACGACAATAAATTCGGCGAGCTTAAGCAAGTGGAAAGCAAGCCATACACGCCAAACGCTTTGCAGATGCAGCTTATACAAGACAATGTATGTACGCATTTTGGTACAAACATGGATATTCTGCAAAACAAATTCAATGAGGAAACGTGGAACGCCTACTATGAGGGAAAGATAGAACAGTTTGCAATACAGCTATCGCTTGTAATGACAAACATGAGCTTTACCGAGAGGGAGAGGGCGTGCGGTAACGCTATTACGTTTTCGGCTAACCGCCTGCAATATGCCAGCAACGCAACAAAGCTGCAAGTAAGCACGCAGCTTTTTGACCGTGCATTATTGAACCGTAACGGCGTGATGGATATATGGAACATGGCGCACGTTGAGGACGGCGACAAGTATTATATCCGCAAGGAATACACGGAAGTAAGCCAGCTGGGTAAGGGAGAGGAAAAGCCGCAGATAATCATACAGCAGATGCCGCAGGAGAGCGGCAAGGGGCAGCAGGCGGGAGAACCAGCAGGGGACGGACAGACGCAGGAAACACAGACAGAGCCGCCGCAGGACGGCAGCGGGCAGAAAGAGGGTGTAAAAGATGCCGATTAAGAAAGAACGGGAATATAGGACGCTGGCAGCACCGCTGACCGCTGGGGCTGCCGAAAAGCGGATACAGACGGATTTTTACGTAGAGGGATACGCCACCACGTTTAACGTGCCGTATCTGCTTTATGAGTTTGAGGACGGCACGAAGTATTACGAAAGAATAGACGCACACGCACTGGACGGCGCAGACATGAGCGACGTTATCATGCAGTACGACCATGAGGGCAGGGTATTTGCAAGACAGTCAAATAAAACGCTTATCTTAGAGCCAGACACAAAGGGGCTTATGATAGCAGCCGATTTAGGCAGGACAGACTTAGCCCGTGGGCTGTACCAAGACATAGAGGCAGGCATGATAACTAAAATGTCATGGGCATTTACAGTGGCAGAGGAAAGCTACGAAAGAGCCACGCACACCAGAACAATATTAAAAATCAAAAAGGTTTATGACGTATCCGCAGTAAGCATACCAGCAAACGGCGATACGGAAATAAGCGCCCGTGCTTTTGCACATAGGAGTTATGAGCAGGAGCGGCAGGAGTTGCTACAGCGGCGTATAAATTTACTAAAGATTATGGCAAGCCTATAAGAAAATCAAAACCAGAAAAGGAGAGCAGAAACAATGAGATTGAAAGAGATTGAGGCAAGATTAGCCCAGATTAAGCAGGAGCTTACCACAAGGGCGGCAGAACTGACAGCGGCAGAAATTGAGGCGCTGGAAAAAGAGGTAGAGGCATTGCAGGAAGAGCGGGCGGCATTGCAGGCGGCGGCAGAAAGGCGTAGCGCCTTGCTTGCCAGAATTGCGGCAGGCGAACCCGTAGGCGACGAGGGCGAGGGCAGCGGCACGCAGCCTACGTTACTTAGGAGTTTTGCGGGGGCAGGAGGCGCACAGCCGCAGGCGAAAGAGCCAGAGGACAGATACGACACGGTAGCATACCGAAAAGCATTTATGAATTATGTATGCAGGGGTGCAGCAATCCCCGCAGAGTTTAGGGCTGCGGAAACGACCACGACGGCAGACAGTGGGGCGGTTATCCCTACGTCCATTATGAATGAAATCATTCAGAAATTGGAAAGCTACGGCAGCATTTATGCACAGGTGCGTAAAATCAATGTGCAGGGCGGCGTAGCAATCCCTATTGCCGACTTAAAGCCTACAGCGCACTGGATTGCAGAGGAAGAGAGCAGCGACGACCAGAAAGCCGGCGCCAAAAATTCCGTGACATTCAATTACTACGGCTTAGAGTGCAAGATTTCCCAGAGCATCTTAGCAAACGTGGTTACGCTGAAAATGTTCACGGATTTATTTATCCCTATGGCGACAGAGGCAATGGTTAAGGCTATTGAGATTGCAATTTTCAATGGAACGGGCGAGGGGCAGCCGCTGGGCGTTCTGAAAGATGCAAGAGTGCTGGCGGTGGTGGAACTGACAGAAGAGGAATATGCAAGCTGGAAAGGCTGGCACAAGGTAAAAGGAAAGATTAAGAAAGCCTACAGAAACGGCAGCTTTATTATGAACCAGTCTACTTTTGACGCTGGCATTGACGGCATGGAAGATAAGAACGGGCAGCCGATAGGACGCACGAACTACGGCATTAACGGAGAGGAAAGCTACCGCTTTATGGGTAAGACGGTGGAAACGGTAGAGGACGAGATTTTACCGAGCTGGGACGACGCAGCAGCGGGCGACGTGTTCGCAGTGTTTATGAAACTGTCCGACTATGTGATTAACACCAACATGGAAATGCAGGTAACTAAGTGGACTGACCACGACAACAACAAGATTAAGAATAAGTGCTTAATGGTAGTAGACGGCAAGGCGGCAGACACCAACGGTATTATTCTTATCAAAAAGGCAATCAAGGCAGTGTAATAAAAATACGGCGGCTGGCGTGCCTGCGCTGGCTGCCAGAAATGAGGTAAAGGGCATGAAAGGACATTTAGACGCAGAGCAGCTGAAAAGCATGGATTATAAGAGCTTGCAGGCTTTGGCAAAGGATATGGGCGTAAGCGCTGCTGGAAAGGCAGAGGATATTATAGCCAGAATTGTAGCAGTAGAGGTGGACGTACCAGAGGGAGAGCTTACAGAAGAGGAAAAGGCGCTTTTTGAGGAAGAGGCGGCACGGCAGGAAGAGGAACGGGCAGCAGGCGGGCAGACAGTGGAAGAGGCAGAGGACACCGCAGGAGAGCCGCAGACGGGGCAGGAAACGACGGAAGAGGGCGCAGCAGAGGAAAATACCAAAGATGCCAAAAAGCCGCAGGAAGAGGCAGGAAAGGCAGCAGGGCTGGTAAAGGTAAAAGCCGTCACAAGGTTTTTAGACAAGCAGTTTAACCAGATTAAGGACGCAGGAGAGGCTTACAGCGTAAGCGGGAAACGTGCGGCAGAGCTGGTGGCAGCAGGCGTGGCAGAGATTGTGGGATAACCAGAAAGAGGGTGCAGCGCATGGCGGCAGATGCCACAACATTAACAGAGAAAATGCGGGCGGCGCTGCGTATCAGCAGCACCAGCGAGAAAATAACGGCAGAAATAGAGGACTGTATAGCCGCCTGCAAAGCTGACCTTGCAAATGACGGGGTAAAAGCCATAGACGAGGGCGACGCACTGATTATAAGGGCGGTAACGCTTTACTGCAAGGCAGAATTTGGCTACAACGACAAAGCGGAGAAGTTTAGGCAGTCATACGACACGCTGAAAATGCGGCTTGCCTTGTCGCAGGAGTACAACACAGCGCCGCCAGTGTCCGAAACGGACACCGAGGGCGCAGAAAGCGGGGCATGATATGGCAGCATGGGCAGACGAGCTTAAACTTATCAGCCAGCAGCCGCCAGACGAGCGGGTAAATGCTGGCGGCTTTGAGAATGAGCAGCAGGAGAGCGCCCGTACTGTTTTCTGTAACAAGAAAAAAGTAGGCTACAGCGAGTATTTTAAGAGCCAGCAGACGGGCAAAGTGGTAGAGGCAAAATGCGAGGTACATAAGGCAGACTATGAGGGCGAGGACACCGTAGAAATGGACGGGCGGCGCTTTTTCGTGCTTAAGACCTACGACATAGACGACGATACCATAGAGCTTACGCTAACTGATTTGCGGCATAAGGACAGCGGGGAATAAAAACGGCGGTTTTCCCGCCGTTAAAATTATTCATTATTTAATTTTCGGTATTTCAATGTGATTTTGCAACCATAAGAAATAGCATAACCGTTTTCGTTACGACCACCGCCATATACATTAATACCGCATATTCCCTCATAGCGTGCATCATTATCAATTATAAACTGCACATAATCGGCAGGGATATTGCCTATTTGCATATTGTTAGCATAAACGCCGAAAGCGGGCTTTCCGTCAAATTCATACTCACGCAGACCAAGCTCAACGTATTCGTCAAAAGGTTTGTCGTTAAAATGTATTTTGCGTAAAATAGTTTGCCGTGTGGGTCCCTTTTCGTTTTTGAATGTAACACCAGCTACTTTTATTTCCAGATATTCAAATTGTTTTGATAAGTCTGGCGCATCTGAAACAGTAGCAGATTGGATAGCCGCCGTTTTATCTTCACTTGTGGAAACGGGCGAAATAGTGGGGGCTGTTTCTGCAATATGTGGCGCAGGGATATTGGGTACTGGTACTGCGGCGGGCGTTTCTACTGTATTGGGATTTACCGTATTATCCTGCAAGGGACGAGGAACAGAACTTTTGTTCGCAGGGGGGGTAAAACGGTTTGGAGCTTGTGGCGTTTCGCTACTTGTTTCTACTACTGGTTTAGCGGAACGGAAAGCCAGAAATGCAAAAACGCCGCAGATAACAAGGCAGCCAACGCCGCCAGAAACAAGACCGCCCGCAAATCCACTAAAAGCGGATAAAAGGAATAGGACGGCAAGGCAGGAAAAGACTATAGTTTTCTTTTTCATATAAAACACAACCTTTCTATCGTTTTAAAGAAAATTATAGAACAATGTCGATTTAAAATCAACAGAAAGGGGGCAAATAAAATGGCAGAGTTTACTACGGTAGGGCTGGAAGAGGTAGAAAAAGCGTTTTTGAGAATGGAAGAGGCAGCAGTTACAGCAGTCCCTAAAATGCTTAAGGCGGGTGCAGACGTACTGGTAGAGGCACAAAGGGCAGAGGCGCTGGCTATGGGATTAAATGAAACGGGCGGCTTTGTGAAATCAATCAAAGCAACTGCCGTAAAGGGAAACGATACCGAGAAATATGTAGACGTTTACCCGCAGGGCAGGGCAAAACATGGAAACGACAGAAAAGGCGACAAAAGCAACGTGCGCAATGCTACTATCGGATTTGTAGCAGAATACGGGACGAGCAGCCAGCAGGCACGACCATATATGACCGTTGCAAACGAAAAGGCACATGAAAAAGTAATAGACGCAGAGCTGGAAGTATGGGAGCGTGAGCAGGGAAAATGAGCAGCATAAAAGAGATTTTAGAGAGCGCAGGGCTGCCAGCACAGCGGGGCGTATATACTGGCAGATGCAAGCCGAAAGCCTATTATACTTTCCTGCGGATAAATGGCGGCGCTGCCGTAAATGCAGACGACACAGAGAGCGAAAGCAAGGAAATGTATAGGGTAACGCTTTTCCATAAAGGCGACTATGAGGCACAGCTTAACAAAACTCTGGAAGTGTTGCGGGAGGCAGACGTTTATATTAACAGCGTTGATACAGAGAACTACGAAACAGAAACGGGGTACTGGTTAGTGCCTATCACAATCGAAATATTAAAGGAGTGACAAGACAATGACACTGGGATTAAGAGATTTATTTTATGCAGTATGCACAGAGGCAGACGGCGCAGAAACCTACGGAACGCCTAAGAAAATGGCAGAGGCTATGACGGCTGACTTATCCGTAAAGACGGCAGACGGCAGCTTATACGCAGATGATACGTTGAGTGAAAGCGTATCCGAGTTTGCCAGCGGCACGCTTAAGCTGGGCGTAAAAGACCTTACGCCAGAAGTGCTGGCAGAGGTACTGGGGCAGGAAGTAGACCAGAATAACGTAGTATGGGCTGGAAAAGACGACGAGCCGCCGTATGTGGCTATCGGTTTTAGGGCAAAGAAAACGGGCGGGCGTTTCCGCTACGTCTGGCTGCTTAAGGCTAAGTTTAAAGTACCGTCTGAAAAGTACGAAACAAAGGGCGAAAGCATCAAGTTTAACACGCCAGACATTGAGGCGGATTTTACCGCAAGGAAAAAAGACGGACGCTGGAAAGCCGACTTTGTAGGCACAGAGAACAGCGACGCAGCTAAAACATGGTTTACGGAAGTGCCAGAACCAGCAGAAACGATACCCACAGTATAAAACAGAATAAAAGGGAAAGGAGAAAAGGCGCAGCGCATGGCTGCGCCTTAATTTGTTGATATGAGCGCAATTAAAGACGGCGGCTATACAGTAACGCTGAAAGGGAAAGAGTACAGACTTCTTTTTACCCTTAACGCACTGGACGAAATTCAAACGAAATTCGGCGGCTATGACAAGCTGGGCGAGGCTTTTAACCAGAGTAACCCAGACTGGGTAAAGGATACAAAATGGCTGCTTACAATGCTTATCAATGAGGGGCTTTTAGAAGAGGACGAGAACGCCCAGCTTTTCACAGAGCAGCAGATAGGCAGGCTGATACATATGGGAAATCTGGCAGAGGTACAGCGGGCTATTTTTGCGTCGTTTGCAGCAGGCACAGCAGGCGACGGAGAGGGCAGCAGAGATACCGAAACAGAGGACGACGAAGAGGCGGGGGAAATGAAAGCCGTGCAGGAAAGTTAGACACTGCACGGCTTTTGTATATCGCTATGGTGCTGCTGGGGTATAGGGAGCGTGAGGCGTGGAGAAAAACGCCGTACCAGATTGTAACCCTATTCGGATACCACAAGGAATATAACCCGCACATTTTTAGGCAGGAGCGGGCAGCAGTACCGCAGGCGGCAGAGGGACTGGACGACATTGACATAGCGTTAGGGGGATTGTAACAAATGGCTGACAGAAATGTAAATATGACAACCAGAGTAGGTATAAGCGGTGAAAAAGAATATAAAGAAGCCTGCAAAGATATAAACAAAAACCTTGCGCTACTCAATTCGGAAATGAAACTTGTAACGGCTGAATACAAGGATAATGCAGACAGCATTGAGGCGCTAAAGGCTAAGCAGGAGATTTTACAAAAGACATATGACGAGCAGGCTAAGAAAGTTGAGGCGGCTAAAAAAGTATTACAAGAATACCAAAACGCTGAAAATCAAAATGCTGATGCAATCCAAAAAGCACAGAAAGAGTTAAATTACCAAAGAGCAGCTTTAGAAAATACAAATAATGCTTTAAAAGAAAATGCAAGACAGCAGCAGGAGGCAGAAAAAGCAACCAGCGCAGCAGCATTAGCCCAAAAGCAATATGAAGAACATTGCAAACAGATAAATGAAAATATAACACAGCTATCGTCTGAATTAAAGGTGGTGGCAGCGGAGTACAAAGGAAATGAAACCAGCGTAGAGGCATTAGGGAAAAAGCAGGAAATTTTAGCAAAAATCTTTAATGAGCAGGGAATAAAGCTGAATGAAACCGAAGAGGCACTAAGAAAATGCAAGGAAGAAAACGGGGAATACAGCGAAGAGGCAAGAAAGCTAGAAACAGAGCTTAATAACCAACGGGCTACGCTGCTGGACGCAGAGGCAGCTTTACAAGCTGTAGAAAATGAATTATCAGAGGGCGTGCAGGCACAGCGCCAGTATGAGGCGGCTTGCCAGGGGATAGATAAAAATTTATCCCTTTTGGGCGCAGAATTGCAGGAAGTAAATGCAAAATACAAGACGAATGAGAACAGCGCAAAAGCCGTGGCTGAAAAGCAGGAAGTTCTTAAAAGGACGTATGACGAGCAGGCAAAAAAGGTAGCGGAAACAGAAAGAGCCTATGAAAGCATGGTAAGGCAGTACGGGGAAACCAGCAGCGAGGCTAAAGAGCTTGAAACACAGCTGCACAATGAAAGAGCCGCCTTATATGACGTAGAAAACCAGCTTGCAGAAACCGAGCAGGGGCATAGCGGGCTAGCGTCTGCTATGGGAAATCTGGGCGGCATTATGGCGAAAGGCATAGCGGCAGTGGGGGCGGCTGCGGCTGCAATCGGTACGGCGGTAGTGGCGGGGCTGGGCTATGCCGTAAGCCAAGCGGACGAGGCAAAGGGCGCTTTAAATGATTTCTGCGCAGCCACGGGGACGGCTACAGAGGACGCAGGGCAGTACAAGCAGGTTATGGAGAACATCTATAACGCTAATTTTGGCGAAGGCTTTGAGGACATAGCGGCAGCTATGGCAGAGGTACGGCAGCAGGCAGGCGACTTAGGGGCAGACGAGCTGGAAAAAATGACGACCAACGCATTAGCGCTGCGGGATACGTTTGACTTTGACGTAGCGGAAAGCACCAGAGCCGCAACGCAGCTTATGGAAAAATTCGGCGTATCCTCTGACGAGGCATATAACCTTATTGCGCAGGGCGCACAGAACGGGCTTAACAAGAACGGGGATTTGCTGGACGTTATCAACGAATACAGTAACCAGTATTCGCAGGCAGGGCTAAGCGCAGAGGATATGTTTAACTCTATCGCTAATGGCGCTGCTACTGGCGTTTGGAGCATAGACAAAATGGGCGACGCTTTTAAAGAGTTTAGTATCCGCATGAATGACGGCACGGCAAACGAATACCTTGAAAGTCTGGGGCTTAATGCGGACGAGGTAGTAGGGAAATTCCAAAAGGGCGGCGACAGTGCAAAAGAGGCTATGAGCCAAGTAAGCGAGGCGCTTAAGAACTGCGACGACAAGACGCTACAGTATACGGCGGGCGTGGGCTTAATGGGTACTATGTGGGAAGATATGGGCGCTGATGCCTGCACGTCGCTTATGGACGTTGAGGGGCAGATAAGCAAGACCACGGACGCTATGGGGAAGATTAACGCCGTAAAATACGACACATTTTCAGAGGCTATGCAGGGCGCAGGCAGGATACTACAGACCAGCTTTATCATGCCGATAGGCGAGCAGGCGCTACCGATTTTCAGCCAGTTTGCAAACGAGCTGGCGCAGGGAGCGGCAGAGGCGGGCGGCGACATGGGGAAACTGGCGCAGAGCTTTGGCGACGCATTAGGCAACATGGTAAACGGGCTGGCAGAAATGCTGCCGCAGATTACCAGCTTTGCCGTAGAGCTTGTAAGCGGGCTTGTGGACGGCATTGTAGAGAGTGCGCCAGCAATCGTGCAGGCGGGCGTAGGCATGATTACGGGGCTTGTGGACGGCATTGTAGAGGCGATACCGACACTGGCAGAGAGCGCAACGGAGATAATAACAACGCTGATTAACGGCATTGTGGAGCTGATACCGTCGCTGGCAGAGGGCGCAGTACAGATTGTTGCGGGGCTGGCAAAAGGGCTGGGGGAGGCGCTGCCAGAGCTGATACCAAGCGTAATAGACGCAGTGCTTACCATAGTGGATACGCTGATAAACAACGTGCCTATGCTGATAGATGCAGCCTTGCAGCTTGTCACGGGGCTTGCAGACGGGATTATAGCGGCGCTGCCAGTCATCATAGAGAAACTGCCGCAGATTATAACCAGCATAATAAATGCGCTGGTAGAGGGCATACCGCTTATTTTGGAGAGCGCAGGCGACATTATAGTAGCGCTTGTGGACGGCATTATAGATGCAATACCGCTGCTTATTGCAGCAGTGCCGCAGATTATAGTAGCCATTGTAGAGGGACTGGTAACGGGGCTGCCTAAAATCGTGGCGGCAGCAGGGCAGCTTGTGACGACGATTTTAGGCAAGCTAAAGGAACTGCCAGCACGGATACCGCAGGCGATAGCGGCAGGCGTGGAAAAAATAGCCGAGTGGGGCGCAAGCATGAAAGAAAAGGGCGGCACTGTCATTACAGAGTTTGTAACAAAGGTTATAGACGTTGTAAAGGAGCTGCCGCAGAAAATCTGGAACTGCATCATAGGTGCGGTTACAAAGGTAGCCACATGGGGCTTGAATATGCAGACCAAAGCGAAAGAGGTAATGAACACAATGCTTACAAATATCGTAACCATTGTGAAAGAAACACCCGCTAAAATCTGGAACTGCATCATAGGTGCGGTTACAAAGGTAGCCACATGGGGCTTGAATATGCAGACCAAAGCGAAAGAGGTAATGAACACAATGCTTACGGCAATCGTAACTATCGTGAAAGAAACACCCGCTAAAATCTGGAACTGCATCATAGGTGCGGTTACAAAGGTAGCCACATGGGGCGCAAATATGCTGGCGAAAGCCAAAGAAGTAATGAACACAATGCTTACGAACATTGTAACCATTGTGAAAGAAACGCCCGCTAAAATCTGGAACTGCATCATAGGTGCGGTTACTAAAGTGGCTACGTGGGGCGCAAATATGCTGGCGAAAGCCAAAGAGGTAATGAACACAATGCTTACGGGCATTGTAACCATTGTAAAAGAAACACCGCAGAAAATCTGGAACTGCATCATAGGTGCGGTTACAAAGGTGGCAACATGGGGCGCAAATATGCTGAACAAAGCCAAAGAGGTAATGAACAGCATGGTTACGGGTATCGTGAACATTGTAAAAGAAGTGCCGCAGAAAATCTGGAACGCCATAGTAGGCGCAGTTACCAAAGTGGCTACATGGGGCAGCAACATGATAAGCAAAGCCAAAGAGGTAATGAACAGCATGGTTACTGGCATTGTGAACATTGTAAAAGAAGTGCCGCAGAAGATTTACAACAGCATTTCTGCCGCCATATCCAAAGTAGCCCAGTGGGGTACAGAGGTAAAGAATAAGGCAGTAGAGGGTATGAATAACTGCGTAAACGGCATTAAAAATGCGTTTGCGAATATCGGCAGCTCTTTTGCAGACATAGGAAGTAACATTGTGCATGGTATCTGGAACGGTATAAGCAACGGCTGGAACTGGTTAAAAGATAAAGTTTCAAGCCTTGCAAACAGCCTGCTAGATGCGGCAAAGAGCGCTTTAGGCATAGAAAGCCCGTCAAAGAAGTTTAGGGACGAGGTAGGCGTATTCATGGCGCAGGGTATAGGCGTGGGCTTTTCTGATGAAATGGGGAAAGTAAACAAGCAGATTGAGGACAACATACCGCAGGAGTTTGATATAGGCGCAAAAGTCAACGTAGACAAAGATTTTACGTATGACTGGGACGGCGACGGAAACCCGAAAAAGCCAAAGCCGAAAGGCGGCGGGGCAGCAGGCGGCTTTACCGTGATACAGAATATCTATGCAAATACCACGGACTATGCAAAGCAGCAGAAAGAGGCTGCAAGGCAATTCAGAATGATAGCAAGGACGGTGTAGGGCATGGAAAATGAAAAGCTGACTTTTACAAATTCACGGGGCGAGAGCCTAGAGCTGGGGACGGACAGTATATTTTTCTGCAACATAAGCAAGGACGTAGGCGGCATAGCGGGTGTTACGAATGTGATTTACAGCACAAACAGCATGGGGCAGCACGGCGACACATACGTAGGGCAGCGCATAGAGGCACGGGACATGGATATTTTAGGGCATATCAACACACGGGACAAGGCGCAGGCATTACAGCTGCGCCGCCAGATGCTTAAAATACTTAACCCAGAGCTGGGCGGCACTCTGACCTATGAGTACGGCGGCTTTAAGCGTGTGATAAATTGCAGGATATTTGGAGAGCCGAAGATAGAGAAAAAAAGCGTACTGTATGAGTTTGCTTTCCAGCTAGAGTGCCTTAATCCGTTCTGGCGTGAAGAGGACGAAACAAAAGAGGATATAGCAAGCTGGGTGGCTGCGTGGCATTTCCCCTGCGTGATTGACAAGGACGACAGTAAAAGCATGGTATTTGGATACAGAGCCGAGAGCGTGATAGTGGACTGTTACAACGAGGGCGACGTATCAACGGGTATGCGCATACGGTTTACGGCGCTGGGGACGGTAAGCCACCCTATACTGCTAAACGTGGATACCGAGGAATTTATACAAGTAAATGCAGTGATGCAGACGGGCGACGTAATAGAGATTAACACGAAATACGGCAGCAAGGGCGCTAAGCTGATACGGGACGGGGCAGAAATAGATTATTTCCGCTATATCGACGTAGACAGTACCTTTATGCAGCTTGCCATAGGCGACAATAATTTTAGGTATGATGCAGCAGGCGGCGTAAATTCGCTGGAAGTGGCGATTTTCTACAGCAAGGAATTTTTAGGAGTGTGACGGCATGGAGATAAGGGTATTTGACAAGACGGTAGAACCGCTGGGGACGATAGACGAAATGGCAAGCCTGCTATGGCATACGAAATACTTTGACGTGGGTACATTCAGCTTGCTTGCGCCGATTACGGACAATAACAGCCGCCTGCTGGTAGAGGGCAATATACTTACCAAGCACGACGGAAAAAAGGAAGTACAGACCGCAGACGGCGGGATATGGCGCAGGGCTGCACAGATTACCTACGTACATATAACCAAAGACGAGAACGGGCTAGAGCAGTTAGAGGCACAAGGCTATATGTTGAGCCGCTGGCTTAACAAGCGCTGCATCTGCCCGCAGATTGTGGCGACGGCTACGAACCAGAGCCTTATAAACACTATGGTAACAAAGAACTGCGGCAGCGGGGCGAGCGTAAAGCGCCGTTTTCCACAATTCGTTATGCTGCCGCAGGATACCATAGAGGGCAGCAGCGTTGAGTACGCAAACGAGGTATACGCACAGCTGGGGCTTGAAGTAAAGACAAGGGCGCAGGCTGGCAAGCTGGGCTATGACATTCTGGTAAACGAAAGAGAGAAGAAATACGGTTTTTATCTGTATAAGGGCAAAGACCTTACAGCGGCAAACAACGACGGTAACACGCCCTGCATATTTTCCCGTGACTTTGATAACGTGAATGAGCAGGAATATACCGCCAGTATAGAGAACTGCGGGAACTTTATTTATGTGCAGGGGGCGGCAGACGACAACGGCAGCCAGCCCGTAGTTACCGTGGACGGAGAGGGCGCAACGGGCTTAGAGCTGGAAGAGGTTTTTTGTGATGCCACAGACATAGCAAGGAAGTACCAGAGCGGGGAAACAGAGGTAACAATACCGCTTAATACCTATCTGGCAATGCTTAAGACAAGGGGCGGCGCAGAGCTGGAAAACTACGGGAAAACCATAAATTTTGTGAGTACCATAAACACAAATTCTAACTTGAAATTCAAGAGCGACTTTGATTTAGGCGACCGTATCACTTGCAAAGAGGAAAAGTGGGGGATACAGATAGACGCACGCATAACGGAAGTGACAGAAACGTACCAGAAAGGCGAGGAAACCATAGAGGCGACTTTTGGGGACAGCCTGCCTACGCTGGTAGACCAGATAAGGAAAGTGAGGTAGAGGGAATGGCAGACAGCTTACCATTTAACGCCATAAAGGTAGATAAAGAATACGACAGGGTATATAAAGCCGAGGATTGGGCGTGGTATTTTGCCACGTTCTTAGCAAGCGGCGTATTCCCAAAGCCGAGCGACGGGCTGCAAGTAGTGGCATACAGCGGTATGGAAGTAAGGGTAAACATGGGATACGCCTTTATAAACGGGTACGCATTTAGAAACCCAGTAAGCAAGGGCGTAACGCTGGATAGGGCAGAGGGGGCGCTAAATAGGGTAGACAGAGTGGTAGTGCGCTGGGATTTAGTGCTGAGGGACATTTACATAGACGTGCTTAAGGGCGTGCCGTCTGCAAAGCCAGTGGCAGCAGCCTTAACCCGTAATACGGAAGTCTGGGAGCTTGCGCTTGCAGATATTTACGTAGGCAAAGGCGTTACAAAGATACTGACACAGAACATAACAGACCAGCGCTTTAATAGCGCCGTCTGCGGCATTGTGGTAGGGACGGTAAAGGAAATAGACGCAAGCGTGCTTACAAAGCAGTTTACCGACTTTTTCAATACCTACAGCGCAGCCGTGCTGGACGAATTTAGCGTATATAAGCAGAACATGGAAACATACCTTACAGAGCTGGCGGGTATCTACGAAAACTATGTAACCCAGACAGAGAGCTTATTTACGCAGTATGAAAGCCAGTTTAACGAGCGTTACACTACGTTTGAGAACACGTTAGACAACTGGGACGCAGAGCTTTTGAAAGCCTACACTGCTTTTATGGCGAATATGCAGCTTTTCCAGACAGAGGCAGAAAATGATTTTTACACATGGTTTGAGGCTATCAAGGGGCAGCTGGGGGAAGATGCGGCAGGGCAGCTACAGATTGAAATAGACGGGCTTACGGCAGCAGTGCAGGAGCTTACGCAGCAGGCGGCAGCAGGCACGGCAGAAACCAAAGAGGCGCTTAAGGGGCTGGAAGAGCGGGTAAAAAGGATAGAAAGCGGCTGGGGCATTGACTATAAGCATGATGCGGTACTGGGGCTTTGCTACATGGGCGCAGCCTACATGAGCCAGCATTACGAAAGAGAGGTAGACACGGCAGTATTAGGGCTTGCTTATGCGGGCAATTCCTATCTTGCAAATACATTTTAGGAAAGGTGGCAGACCATGAAAGGATTTCCAAAGACTTTAAAGACCAAAGAGGACTATTACAACTGCCTTGCTATGGTGGCGGCTGGGGAACTGGCGGCGGCTGATTTGCTGGCAAAGATTGAGAGTGCAGAGGCGCAGCGCTACATACAGTGCGCAGTAGCAGAGGCGCAGCCAGAAAAGAAAGCCGTAACGCTTATTTACTGCGACGAGGCAGCAGTAGGCATGAAGTTTACGGCGGGCGGCGTATCTGGGACGGTGCAGGCAGTGACGCACGTACAGAGCGCAGAGGCGCAGGCGGCGGGAGAGGCGGCGAATGACCGCACGGCGCTTACACTGTCTAAGGCAGTGGCGGCAGACTGTACCGTAATTGCACTGGAAACGGCAGAAACCGTGGCAGGCATGACAACTGACGACATTAAGGCACTGAAAGGAGTATTAAAACAGTATGAGTAGGTTAATGGTTGACGACGTGACAAAGACCGACGCAAGGGCGCTTTTGAACGTAAACAAAATGGCTATGATAAGCGACATTGTAGCGCCAAGTAATGAGTATATGTACGCCAGCGGCGCAAACGAGCTGACAGTAGTAGAGGGCTGCGTTATCGCAGTGGGCGGCGCTGGTATCTTTAAGACGGGTAACACGGTGCTTACGGCTGCTAATCTGGACGTAGGCAGCGCTTTTGCCGTGGGCAGCGACTACTACGTGTATATCTGCGACAGCAGGATTGATGCGGCAGACGAGCAGTATATCATTTCCCTTAATTCCACGTACCCTAACGGCTGGAACGCAAGCAACAGCCGCAAAATAGGCGGTTTTCATTATGGGCGTTGCCGCAAGGTAGATGCAAATTTACAGCCCGTGAACAGCAGCGGCGTTATCTTTGGCACTGGCTGGGAAAGCGCAGTAAGCAGCGGCATTGTGCCACGTTCTGTATGGACGCTGGGACACCGCCCGAAATGCAGCCCAGAGGGTATGGTATATCTGGGCGGCGGCACATGGGTAGACATTTACCTTAACAGCGACGACGGCGCAAAGGGCTTAAAATCCTCTTACAACTGCGCACCCGCCACGGGTACAGAGGGGCTGAACTGGTACAACTTTGTAGAACGTCTGACAAAGAGCGGTAAGCGCCTGCCAGATTACAGCGAGTTTTGTGCCTATGCTTTTGGCAGCCCGCAGGGATTGGATAACGCAAATACAAACGCATGGACGGCGACCACGAACACGGGCAGGGGCGTTACGGGCAGCGTGGTTAATGCCGTTTCTGCCGTAGGCTGCGTAGATGCCGTGGGGCGTGTCTGGGAATGGCTTAACGACCTTATCACAAGGGCAGAACACGCCAAAAATACCACGTACCATGCAAGCGAGGCGTGGGGCTGGGATTTGACAAGCCCGTTAAAGGCAGGCGAGAAAAATTACGACGTTGGCAATATCTATCAGTATTACGCATATTCTTTGGCGGCGCTGGTAGCGGGCGGCTACTGGACCGATGGCGCTAATGCGGGCGCGCGTGCCGTGAGTTGCCGCAGTTCCCCGTGGAACGTCAACAGCAACGTTGGCGGGCGTGGGGCGTGTGACTCCATGTAGACGGCGGGCGAAAGCCCAGCCGACTACTACGGGGGTGCAGAATGACGGCGCAGGCAAAAACAGACCAACTACACCAGAAAATATATGATTTCCTGCTATACATATACCCGCTGCTAAGCAAGTACCCAAAATTTGAAAAATTCAGCCTGCAAACAGCGACCAGAAACGCCATACTGGAAATGCTGCAAGAGGTAATCAAGTGGGACAAGACGGCGACGAAAAGCCATTTATACGCAGCGGATACGGCGCTACAGCAGAGTAAGGAGCTGCTGCGGCTGGCAAACGATTTGAAGTATAGCGCAATGAACGCCCAGCACTACGGCACAAGCAGCCGCAAACTGAAAGAGATAGGCGTTATGCTGGGGGAACTCATAGAAGAGGTAAAAGCAAAGAAGTAATAAGAATATGGGGCAGCTGCTTACTACAGCCCTTTGGCGGCGCTGATAGCGGGCGGCAACTGGAACAATGGCGCTAATGCGGGCGCACGTGCCGTGAATTGCAACAATTACCCGTGGAACGTCAACAGCAACATTGGCGGGCGTGGGGCGTGTGACTTAGTGAGAGCATTATAGGCTTAGCGTATCTACGGAACACTAGCAAGAGGATTTTAAGCAGATGCTTAATAACCTAGAGTCAGAGCGGCTGTCCCGCCGTAAGGCAAAGAGAAAAAGCAGGGCTGCTGGTTAGTAGCTGCGGCGAAAGGCAGGAGCTTTTATTTTGAAACGAGCAGGGTATACCACGAACCAGAACGGCGAGCGGGTAACACTTGCAGAGGCTATGGCTGATTATGCGAATGTGCAGAAAGCCTACAACAAAGCTAGAAAATGCAAGCGATACCGCAAAGACGTTTTGATATTTACCAAAGACAAAGAGGGCAATTTAGAAAAGGTGCGGGACGACATTCTAAACCTTTCCTATGAGCCAAGCGAGTACCATTATTTTAAGGTATTCGAGCCGAAAGAGCGGCAGATAATGGCGCTGCCATTCTATGACAGAGTGGTACAGCACGCCATAAACAACGTGCTAGAGCCTATATTTGACAAGCGCTTTATATCCCAGTCTTACGCCTGCCGTAAAGGTAAGGGTATGCACGCTGCATCTGATACGCTGCAAAACTGGCTTTATGAGTGGCAGAAATTCCACCCAGACGAGCCGCTTTACGCTATCAAGGCAGACATACACCACTATTTCCAGAGCATAGACCACGGCATACTTAAGGCTGAAATAAGAAAGGTTATTAAGGACGCTGGGGTACTGGCGCTGCTGGATAAAATCATAGACCACAACGGCAATATGCCAGAGGGCGTAGGGATACCCGTAGGAAACCTTACAAGCCAGCTATTTGCTAATATTTATCTGGATAAGCTGGATAAGTACATCAAGCACACACTGGGCGCAAAGCAGTACATACGGTACATGGACGACTTTATAATATTAAGCCCAGACAAGGACGAGCTACGGCGCTGGCTGGCAGATATTGAGGTATTCTTAGGGGACGAGCTGCGGCTTGCGCTTAACCCTAAGACTGCGATACTGGCAGCAAAGAACGGCATAGACTTTGTAGGCTACAAGCACAGGGCGACGCACAGAAAAGTAAGACCAGACAGCATTAAGCGTGTCAAGAGGACAATTAAGAAGTGCGAGAGCGGGAAAATCACAAAAGAGCAGCTGCAAAAGAGTATACAGAGCTGGACGGGACACGCAGGACACGCCGACAGCTACCACTTACGGAAGAAAATAAAAACGCTGGCAGATGCAGCCATACAAAAGGCGGCATAGACCAGCAGGCGCAGGAGTTGAGTACATGGGTAACGATTTGCTACAAGTGCTGCATGAGCAGCAGAACATCATTGAACAGCAAAGCAGGCTTATTGTGGATTTGACAGCCACACTGGAAAACTGGGAAAGCGTAGCAGGGTACGACGGCGCAGAACTGAAAGAGCGGGCATTAAATTTGCAAAAGCAGAAAGGCAGGATTTATGGAAATGAAAGTAATGGAATTTATCAACATGGCGGCAAACAACAAGGTAATTGAGCTGGTGGTACTTGCGATTGTGTTTGATACAATCTTTGGAGTGCTGCGGGCAGTGCGTGAAAAGAAGTTTAACAGCTGCGCAGGGATTGACGGCGCTATCCGTAAAGTGGGTATGCTGATTTCCCTTGTATTCATGCTGGCTATTGATATGCTGATAAAAGTTAATCTTATCGGCTTTATCCCAGAGGCAGCACGTAACCAGCTGGGGCTTACAAGCGTGGGCGTGGCTGAATTTTTCGCACTTCTCTATATTGCCTATGAGGTAGTGAGTATCTTTAAGAACATGGCGCTTTGCGGGCTGCCCGTTAAGAAAGTCTGGGCAACGGTGCGGGCGTTTCTGGGGAAATACACAGACGAGCTGCCAGACACGGACGAGCTGGACGGAAACAGCACCACGGGCAGCGTAGAGGGCTACAGACAGCAGGAAAAATAAGTAAACACAGACAGTATGCAGCAGGGCGCTTGCGGGAAACCGCAGGCGCTTGTTTTTAACAGAAAAGAGGTATAGCATGGGTATTTTCAAAAGGACAATAAACAAACTGATTTCCAAGTTTAACCATAATAAGGGCGACGTTTCCCGCATAAAGTACATTGTAATTCATTATGTGGGCGGCTTAAGCGGGGCAAAGGAAAACTGCAAATACTTTGCAGGCGGCGACCGCAGCGCCTCTGCGCATTATTTTGTAGGCTTTGACGGGGAAATATGGCAGAGCGTGGAAGATGCTAACATAGCGTGGCACTGCGGCGCAAAGAGCTACAAGCACGCAGAGTGCAGGAATGCTAACAGTATCGGTATTGAGCTATGCGTAAGGAAGAAAGACACCAGCAGGCAGAACGCCACAGATAAAGACTGGTATTTTGAGGACGCAACGGTAGAGGCTGCGGCAGAGCTGACACGGTATTTAATGGATAAGTACAATGTGCCTGCGTCGCACGTAATACGGCATTACGACGTTACGGGGAAGATTTGCCCTAACCCGTATGTATATAATACCACGGGGCATACATGGGACGAATTTAAGCAGCTGATAAGTGGTGCTGCATCTGCTGGCAGCAGCCAGACAGAAAGATTATACCGTGTGCGCAAGGGCTGGGAAGATGCAAAGAGCCAGATAGGGGCTTACTCTTCTCTGGATAATGCAAAGAAAGCCTGCACGGACGGCTACACCGTGTACGACTGGGACGGCAAGGCAGTATACAGCAAGGCGGCAGCAGGCAGCATGGTACAGAATACCAGCACAGAAAAGGCTATCTGGGACTATCTGGCAGGCAAGGGCTTAAATGCCTATGCCGTGGCAGGCTTAATGGGTAATCTGTATGCGGAAAGCGGGCTTAATTCCTGCAATCTGCAAAACAGCTATAACAAGAGCCTTAATATGACAGATGCAGAGTATACGGCTGCCGTGGATAATGGCAGCTACGGTAATTTTGTAAAGGATAAGGCGGGCTACGGGCTGGCGCAGTGGACGTACTACACCAGAAAGCAGGCGCTTTTTGACTATGCGAAAAAGGCGGGTGCATCTATCGGCAGTCTGGATATGCAGCTTGCTTTTTTGTGGGACGAGCTGCAAGGATATAAAACCGTTATCAATACCTTAAAGAGCGCAGAGAGCGTGCGGGCTGCCTCTGATGCCGTGCTGCTGGGATTTGAAAAGCCAGCAGACCAGAGCGGGGCGGTACAGAAAAAGCGGGCAGAGTATGGCGAGGCATATTATAAAAAGTATGCAGGAGCGCCGCAGGCAGCAGTACCGCAGAAAAAGCCGCAGACGGCGGCAAGTGTGCCGTTTAAGGTTAAGGTAGACATATTAGACCTTAATATAAGGACGGGCGCAGGCACGAACTATGCAAAGACGGGAGAGCATACGGGCAAGGGAGTATTTACCATTACGGAAGTGAAAGCGGGCAAAGGGAGTACGGCAGGCTGGGGCAAGCTGAAAAGCGGCGCAGGCTGGATAAGTTTGGACTATGCTACACGTTTGGCGTAGGGAGATTGAGGGAGGGCGGCTTACGGGCTGCCTACCCTCTTATTTTTTTGAGGATATTACAGAATATGTATTGACATATTCCAGAATATGCAGTATAATAAAGACAGTTAAGGGAGATACATAAAACCCGTAACAATAACTGGGCGGCAGGGAAAGGAGAAAATATGGACGAGGAAATGAATGTAGGCGAACTGCTTAAGGAAACAGCCGAGGAAAACCAAACAAGGAAGATACTGGAAATTCTAAACGAGTGTAAAGACCTTGAAGAGGCTAAAGAAAAAGTAAGAGCCTTACTTAAGAAGTAAGGCGGGGATACAGAAAGGGCGGTGGACTTGCCAAAGCCGCCCAGACTGTTTAAAAGGATTATACATCATAAGGCAAGGGAAAGAAAGAGGTAAAATGCAGAAAGAAGAATTTAACCAGATAAAGTATCAGAATGAGTTTAAGAAAAAGAATTATGATAGGTTTGAGCTGGTAATGCCAAAGGGACAAAAAGAAGTAATAAAGCAGCGGGCAAAAGCAGCAGGGCAGAGCATAAGCGAATATATCAATACTGCCATAGCGGAGAAAATGGCAAAAGATTAGGAAGTGAGGTTTATTATCATGGGTAAAAAGAAAGTGGTACTTTATGGGATTGCTGCGTTATTCGCAGTAAGCGGAGTAGTGGCGCTGCCGTCTGGAAATATTACGGGCGGTATCGGCTGCATAGTGATTGCTGCCGTATGTTTTCTGCTGGGACGCAGACCAGCGAAAGAGGCAGCGGCGCAGCAGCCAGCACAGAGGGCAACGGGAACGCCTGCGGCTGGCAGCAGGATTGCGGAAACGATACGCACAAAAGTAGTAGGCGTAACTTTCCAGAATGACGACGGGGAGAGCAGGCAGGATATATTAAGCCGCATGACTGGCGACGAGGAAATAGAGATAGAGAAAACCACATATAACGGAGAGCCTGCCGTATATGTGAAATGGGGAAATAAAATACTGGGCTATTTATCGGCAGAGCTGGCAAAAGATTTAGCGGCAAGGTATCCTAATGCCCGCTACACCGCAGAAATACTGGAAATTTCTGGGGGGGGGTACAGACGTTTGGGTGCAATATAGAGCTTGACGTTATTGTAGAAGAGCAGCAACACAGCCAGCATACAGCGGGCGAAACGGTAGTATATATAGACCGTAGCAGTAAAAAGTACCACAGTAAGCCTAATTGTTCTGGAATGAAAAACCCAAAGGGCATACCACTAAGCCAAGCAAAGAAGAAATACACAGCTTGTAAGAAATGCTGTAAATGAGCTATGAAATAAGAGCCGCAGACTTGTAAAAGAGTTTGCGGCTTTTCGTCGTATATAGACCACAACGAAAGAGAGGCAGAAACAATGGCAAATAAGAAAGGCAGCCACCAGCTGACAAGGGCAGATAGGATAAAAATAGAGGCACTTCTTAAAGAGGGATTAAGCAAGGCAAAAATAGCGGCGCATCTGGGAGTACACCGCAGCACTATATATAATGAGCTGAAAAGGGGAGAATACGAACACCGTAATAGTGACTGGACTACAGAAATGAGGTACAGCCCAGACAAGGCGCAGGAGCGGGCAGAGGAAAATTTAAAGGTAAGAGGCACACAGCTTAAAATAGGCAATGATATTGCGTATGCAAATTACATAGAGGACAAAATAGTAAATGAGGATTACAGCCCAGCAGCAGTGCTGGGGGAGCTTAAGGCGCAGGGCAGAGAGGGGGAATTTAATACTACTGTCTGCGTGGCAACGCTGTACAGCTATATTGATAAGGGCGTTTTTCTTAAGCTGACAAATAAGGACTTGCCAGTAAAGAAGAATAAAAAGCGGAAATATAAGAAAGTGCGCAAGCAGCAGAAAAGGGCGGCAGCAGGCGACAGCATAGAGAAACGCCCAGAAGAGATAGACAAGCGGGAAGAGTTCGGACACTGGGAAATGGATAGCGTGATAGGCAAGCGGGGAGTATCTAAAAATACGCTGCTGGTACTGACAGAGAGGCAGACACGGGAAGAAATCATATTCAAGCTGCCAGACCATACAGACGAGGCAGTAGTAGCCGCACTGGATACTTTAGAAAAGCGCTGGGGCGCTGATTTGTTCGGCAAGGTATTTAAAAGCATTACAGTAGATAACGGCAGCGAGTTTGCGGACGTAAAGGGCTTAGAGCGTTCCATATTGAATGAGGGGGAAAAGAGGACGCATTTATATTACTGCCACCCATATAGCAGCTGGGAGCGTGGCACGAATGAGGTAACAAACAAAATGATACGGCGCAAAGTGCCAAAGGGTACAAACTTTGACGACAAGACCGACGAGGAAATAGCAGAAATAGAGGGCTGGATAAACGGATACCCACGCAGGATACATGGGTATAAATCGGCAGGGGAGCTTTTCGAGGCAGAGATAGAAAAGCTGGCTTAATATCCATACCGCAGGCTTTGAGAGGCTGGCAGCAGTGGCAGCCTTAAAACTGCGCCCGCATCTGCCCGCAGGGATTTACAAGGCGGGTACATTCTGGTATAGTAAGGGTAGCATATCTGCTATCTTTCAATCTGTATAGTTAAATTCTACAATAAACACCACCCGTTATTAGTAAAAATGCCGAAAGTGAAAAATTGTTCAAAAAAAGGTTGAAATTTTTA
>CAJTDN010000018.1 GCA_910574865.1 Lachnospiraceae bacterium
GGTCAAGAATCGCTGTACGCTTTTCTTTTCCTTTTTTACCGTTCTTGCCACTCCGCAGAGTGGCGGGTGTTCCGCGAACCTCCCTTTCGGAAAATCCGCCGTTCCCAAAAATTCTTTTCAAGAAATTTTCAAGGATTGTTGTTGTCTATTGTTCAGTTGTCAAGGTTCTTTCTGCCGTGTTGTTCTTGTTTCAAGCGACAGCTTTAATATGATATCACAACCTTTTCGCTTTGTCAAGAACTTTTTTTAATTATTTTTCGGCATCTTTTTGGTCTTTTTTGACCGACCAAAATATGATACCACTTTAACTTTTATCTGTCAAGACATTTTTTACACTTTTTGTAAAAATCTGTTGCTTCCTGACAAACCGTCCCCCGTCGTCCATGCTACCGGCTTGGAACCTGACGTGGGACAAACGGAGAAGGAGGGATTTGAACCCTCGCGCCGCTATTAACGACCTACTCCCTTTCCAGGGGAGCCCCTTCGGCCAGCTTGGGTACTTCTCCAAAATGTCCGTTATTTAATATACACGATTTATCACTACTTGTCCAGTACTTTTTTCCTTTTTTTTGCATTTTTTTTAATCCGGCTTGTCATTCGACATCAAAACGCCTTGCCTAGGCTTGATTTGATGACCTTCCCCCGTTTTTCTCACATCCGAAAAGTATTTGATTTCCACCAGCCTGAGTCCTTGCGGCGGCACAGTCACTCCGGCCGCCTTGCGATTTCTCGTCTCAAGAATTTCTTTCACACGCTCCGGCGCGTAAAACCCCCTTCCCACTCGCAAAAGTGTCCCCACGATGATACGAACCATGTTATATAGGAAACCATTTCCCGTAATGCAAATCCGCAACTCATCCCCTACTGACACGATTTCCAGGGAATGCACCGTGCGTACCATGTCGTCCACGTTGGCGTGGATGCTGCAAAAGCTGGAAAAATCATGCCTGCCGACCAAATATTTTGCCGCGCGCCGCATGTTTTCCATATCTAAATCATAGGACACGAAAAACGTGTACAACCTGCGGGTAGGATCCCCCACCTTCGCATTTAATATGCGATACTCGTAGGTCTTCGTGCAATCGCGGTAACGCGGATGCCAGTCAAGGGGAACTTCCTCCGATTTGACAATCACGATGTCATCCGGCAAATGTTGGTTGAGCGCGTAAGAAATCCGCTCCGGTGGAATACGCGTCTCGGAATCAAAAACCGCCACGTTCCCAGAAGCGTGCACGCCCGAATCCGTACGGCTGGCCCCGATGACCGCCACCGCCTCGCCAAGCATCTTTGACAGTGCCGCGTTTAGCACCTCCTCTATCGTAATCCCGTTCGGCTGCACCTGCCAGCCGCAATAATTCGTACCGTCATACGCCACGGTCAGCCTGATTCGCCTCATTTCAGCCTCCATTATCATTGCAACATTCGCCAAATTCGCGCTTCCCGCGCTTATTAAGCGTTCAATGCCAGTTGCTTATCCATAAGGAAGTTCTTTTCGCCAGGCTCGACTTTCAGTCTCGCCAATCTCAAAGAACGACCTCGCACTAAATTCAAGCTTCGCTTACAGCTCGCTTTCATTAAGTTGCTTTCGGTCAAAAAATCCAAACGTGGAATGGTAGGAACCGCCCTGCCGCGAACGCCACGGCCACATATGACATCACGGCAAAATATGCCATGTAATCCCGCCGCCCATATGCAAGCGGCTTCATTTTCGTGCGGCCCTCCCCGCCAAAATAGCATCTCGCCTCCATCGCCAACGCCAAATCGTTGGCGCGGCGAAAAGCGGAAACGAACAGCGGCACCAGGATTGGCACCATCGCCTTCGCTCTCTGCAGGATGTTCCCGCTCTCCAAGTCCGCCCCGCGGGCAATCTGTGCTTTCATGATTTTATCCGTTTCCTCCAATAATATCGGAATAAAACGCAACGCGATTGACATGATCATCGCCACCTCGTGCACCGGAACGTGTAGTTTGTCCAATGGCCTCAACAAACTTTCGATGCCGTCCGTCAACGCGTTCGGCGTCGTAGTGAGCGTCATCAACGACGAGCCGATAATCAAGTAAATCAGGCGCACCGCCATGAACACGGAAATACGCAGGCCCGCTTCCGTAATCTGGAAAATCCACACGCGTACCAGAACCGCCCCCCCCTTCGTCAGGAACAAGTTCATGACCACCGTGAACATCAAAAGCAAGATAATGGCCTTCAATCCTCTCACGATAAATTTGAATGGCACCTTGCTGGCACGAATCACGAATGCCAGGAATAACGTCGCCACCACGTACCCCGGCAAACTGTTCTGCACGAACAAAGAAATCAAAAAGAGCAAGGTGCAGACAATCTTCACCCGCGGATCCAAACGATGTATGAAACTGTCGGCAGGATAATACTGCCCAATCGTAATCTCCCTAATCATGTGTTACTCCTTGTCTACCATGCGCGTCACGTGCCAGGCATTCGCAAATCCACCCGTGCGTCACGCCTTCAGCACCCGCAGAATTTCTGCAGCCGCCTCCTCTACCGTCGTCACCATGGTCTCGACCCGGATGCCACGCGCCTTCAAGTCGTGCATCACGTACGTCACCTGCGGTGCGGCCAGCCCGACCGCTTCCAATTCCTTATAATGGGCAAACACCTCCTTCGGCGTCCCGTCCAGCATCTTTTCTCCTTTGTTCATCACGATGATGCGCTGCACGTACCGTGCTACGTCCTCCATACTGTGTGAGACCAGAACCACCGTCATTCCCGTCTGGTCATGCAAATATTTGACCTGGTCCAAAATGTCGTCACGTCCCGCCGGATCAAGCCCGGCAGTAGGTTCATCCAAGACCAGCACCTTCGGCTTCATCGCCAGTACCCCGGCGATTGCCGCACGACGCTTCTGCCCGCCGGACAATTCAAACGGCGACTGATGGTAATATTTTTCAGGAAATCCGACCAGTTCCAAGGCCTCGCGTGCCCTCTTTTCACATTCTTCCTTGGGCAGCCCTTGATTTTTGGGGCCAAAACAAACATCAGAAAGCACGTCCTCCTCGAACAACTGGTACTCCGGATACTGGAACACCAGACCCACCTGGCCGCGCAGCCCCTTCATGTCATACCCGTCCACATAAATATTTTCCCTGTTAAAATAAACAGCGCCCGAATCCGCCTTGACAAGCCCGTTCAAATGCTGAATCAGGGTGGACTTTCCAGAACCCGTGTGGCCGATGATTCCCACAAACTGTCCCTGCGGTATTTCCAGCGAAACATCCCTTAAGGCCTGCTTCTCGTAAGCCGTTCCCGCGCCATATACATAATTGACATGCTCTAGCTTAATCGACATATCGCCTCCACCAGTTCCTCTCTCCGCAGGATTCCACACGGAACGTCCAAACCGCGCCGCCGAAGTTCCTCCGCCAGCATCGTCACCTGCGGCACGTCCAGCCGATACCTTTTCAGTTCGTCAACCCGGCCAAAAATTTCCCGCGGCGTTCCCTGCATCACGACGCGCCCGCCTTCCATCACGTAAATCGCGTCCGCGTCAATGGCTTCTTCCATATAATGGGTAATCAAGATTACCGTCACGTTTTTCCGCTTTCGAAGCTCCTGCACGGTGCGCAACACTTCCTTGCGTCCAACGGGGTCAAGCATGGCGGTCGGCTCGTCGAGCACGATACACTCCGGCTCCATCGCCAATACCCCGGCGATTGCCACGCGCTGTTTCTGCCCGCCCGACAATTTGTTCGGCGAGTGCGCACGATACTCAATCATGCCGACCGCACGCAGGCCGTCCTCCACGCGCCGCCAAATTTCCCCCGTCGGCACGCCCAGGTTTTCCGGGCCGAATCCCACGTCCTCCTCGACCACGGTCCCGATAATCTGGTTGTCCGGGTTCTGGAATACCATCCCTGCCGACCGGCGCACGTTTACCAGTTCCCCGGAATCCCTCGTGTCGCGCCCGTTCACCCACATCGTGCCGCCACTCGGCACCAAAATCGCGTTCATGTGCTTGGCCAGCGTCGACTTTCCCGAACCATTGTGCCCGAGAATGGCCACGAACTGCCCCTGGCGCACATCCAGCCCGACCTCGTCCAACGCCCGGTTCATGCCGACGACGTTTCCCTCGTCATCACGCTGTTCATATTCATAAACAAGCTCCCTCGCCCGTATCATTTCCATCTGGAAATCCCTCCGCCCTTTCGCCGTCCATGGCTGGCCGCCCGACCTCGCCCTTTCTTTGGGCAGCCTTTCCGCCACCACGCCCTTTTCTCCGGCACCCCCCGCGCTTTACGCCTTCTGCGGCTCCTCGTATTCCGCGCCAAACGTCTCCACCGTCACCGTATTCATTTTCTGCTCTTCAAGCGGCCTATCCTGATAATCCGTCGCCGTCTCCGCAATCTTGTTCACCACGTCCATTCCTTCCGTGATTTTCCCAAACGCCGCATAAGCTCCATCCAAGTGCGGGGACTTCTCATGCATGATAAAAAACTGGGAACCCGCAGAATCCGGGTGCATCGCCCGCGCCATGGAAAGCACGCCCGGGTCGTGGCTTAAGTCGTTCTTGAATCCATTCTGCGAAAACTCTCCCTTAATCTGGTAGCCCGGACCGCCCATCCCCGTCCCGTCCGGACAACCGCCTTGTATCATAAAGCCGCGAATGACACGGTGGAAAATCAATCCGTCATAATAGCCCTTCTGTACGAGGGAAATAAAATTGTTCACCGTGTTCGGCGCGGCTTCCGGGTATAACTCGGCCTTCATCACGTCACCATTTTCCATTTTAAATGTAACCACTGGATTTTTCATCACAATACCTCTTTTCTATATGTTTAACATACCTATTTTAGCCGAAAAACCGTCATCCGTCAATTAAAAGGTGAAAGAAAAGGAAAGGTATGGAATCTGGTGGAAAAACAGCGGGCGCGCGACCATTGATTTGCCCCTAATCAACAATCGCGCGCCCGTCTTAGAAAGGAGGGAAAAATATATGAAAAACAAAATAAATCTGCTTGTCATGGTTTAGTCGAAGTCCGGTGGCCACGGAGACATTTCCGGATGGCCCTGCCCCCTTGTGACCGCGGCCACCGTCTTCTGTGTTTGTATTTACAAGGATACTACCAAAATATGAATTACATGTGTCATGAATCAAAACTTTTTATTAACTTTATTAACAACTTATAATCCTTGTCAAAAGAATTCCCTCTTTAACGGGTCATGCATCCATTCTCTCCTTGCAGCCACGCGTCATGCCCCCCTCTTCATATACTGCCACCTCATATGGCCGTAGCATGCCCACACGTCCCTCGTAATTGCCCAACACATGAACCCGACTTTCCCCCTGCCACCTCCCGCTCATGCACCTATCAGGTTTCCAATCGCCCGCACCGCCGTCTTCACGGCCAATTCCGTGTCATACACTTCCACGTCCTCAAGCCCCATTTCACGACGTGTCTGGTTGGCTACCACGAGCATCACGCTTCCCGCCCGAACGCGCCGCACCGCCGCCGTGATAAAGAGTGCCGCCGACTCCATCTCCGAAGCCAATGCCCCGCAAGCCTTCCACGCCTCCCAGTTCATTTTTAACCTCGTACTCTGCGGCATTGTTTCCGGGCTGTGCTGTCCGTAAAAATTGTCCTTGCAATGTACCACACCCAAGTGATACGTGGCACCCAGCTCCTCCGCCGCCGTCTTCAAGGCTTGTACCACCTCATAATCCGGCACGGCAGGGTATTCGATGGGAGCGTACTCCCTCGTCGTTCCCTCCGCCCGGATGGCTCCAGTCGCGATGACCAAGTCACCGCCGCGCACTTCCGGCTGCATCCCGCCCGAGGTTCCCACCCGGATAAACGTGTCCGCGCCGCAATGAATCAGTTCCTCCATGGCAATCACCGCCGACGGGCCTCCGATACCGGTCGAAGTCACGCACACCCTCTCCCCGTTCAGCTCTCCGGCGTAAGTGACGAACTCCCTCTTCTGGGCGATTTTGCGAGGATTGTCAAGATGGGCGGCAATCAATCCGCACCGTCCCGGGTCGCCCGGCAAAATCACGTAACGCCCCACGTCCGACGAATCCAACCCAACATGATACTCCTTGTCCTTCGTGTAAATCAATGACATCACACATACCTCCTTTGCAAAGTTTTCGTAGAATGTCGCATTTCTCAAAAGCCCTATTCAAGAAAATTTGACAGCCACCCGTTTACTTATAAAGATGTTGGGTTCAAAACAAGTTTTGCCCCTGGTATCTTATAAATCAATTATCTTAAAAAATCTATTATAATTATAACGAATATTCCTCAAAAATACAATCGCAACGATGCCATGAAAAATCAAAATAAATTGAAAAAAGCAGGTCGCCCCGCTTTCCTGCTTTTTTCTATATTCTCTTTTTAACAATCACCCGCAACATCCGCCTTGCCTATGCCCATAGGCGTCCATGCAGTCCTCGTCCAAATTTTTCATGCAAAGGTGTACCGCCGCCTTTTGAAACGTCATTGGCAAAGCCAGTATGTTCGGATTATCACCGACATATTTCTTTTTCGCATCTTTAAGCGCCTCCTCGAACGTGGCCCTGGTTTTTAGTCCCATCCCTCTCGCATAGCCTGGCTCTTCCGCCCCCACGATATAAATCGCGCTCGTGTTCATTTCCGCGATATGTCCACAAGACATCATGGAAAATCCATGAAATGGATGAAACGCATTGGCAAAACGGTATTTGCGGACATACTCCTCATTCGTGGCAAAATATTCGCCTAACCGGTTCATGTCCGGCAGCGTGTCCATGTGGTCATGCTGGAACATCTCATACAGTTCCCGCAAATACGGCCACAGCTCATCATGAAAATAACCGTTACATGTCGAGGAACAAATTATGACGCATCGCTCGCTCATAACCCTCTTGTAGCGAAGCACCTGGGCACTTAACGCCTGCATAATCATGATGGGATTCGTCCCCATGCCGTCCCCGTAATGAAATTTTTGCGGCATGCCGAACACCAGCACGTCGTATTTTTTCTCCGCCCAATGTACATACGTCCTTTGATCGGCCACCTTCCAGCTAATCGGCATCATTTCCTTCGCATACCCAGAATAAATGGCAATCTGCCTCGACCGCGTATCCAGCACGGCATCACAGCAGAAAAACGGATGTCCCATCCTTTCCTCCATGTGCATGCTGATTTCATCAAACTTGTTGCGCATCAGGCTGCCGCCGTTCACCGGCGTAAAATCCTTTCTGTGCATGACCGAGGGCACGTGGTGGCTGGCAATGCTTTTCCAGTTGGTGATTCCCGTCGCACTGTGCTTGTAACCGCCGGAATACCCGCCGTACGGGTTTCCCTGCACATGGCCGATGAGAATCGGGATGTCGCACTCATAGACATATTTATTCATATACACCGGGTCACCCCTGTGCGTCGTTCCCAGGTCGACCATGTGGGCTTCATCCTCGCTGTCATGGCTGATAATCTGCCCTGAATGCCAAAATTCCTCAAATAATTCCGCGCCAAAAATGGCCTTGGCATCCGACTCCTTGCTTCTCGGGTGCAGTCCGTTTGAAATGATGAACAAGACATCTTTCTTCTCCACTCCCGCCGCATACAGCTCCCGCAAAATATATTTAATACTCAATTTTCTATGGCTGGTCGCCTGCTCCCCGCCCTTCACCCGGTCGGGAACGACAATCGTGACCGTGCTGCCCTTATGTGCCAATTCACTTAATGCCGGCATGCCGATAGGATGCGCAAGACTTTCCAGATACGCCGCCTCCAGCTCTTCCTCGGGAATATAATCCGGATCCTTCACTGTTTCTCCCGGAATAAATATATCCGTATTCTCCGGCAGCTCTGCCGATATCGTGCCTTGCCCGTACTCAAACTCCATTTTCATTCTAACGCACTCCTTCCATGCTCAATCCCCATTTTATATTTTGGCCCGCTTCCTATTTCTTGTTTTGGCCCGCTTCCTATTTCTTGTTTTGGCTCGCTTCCTATTTCTTATTTTGGCTTGCTTCCATGTAAATACGAACAATTTCCAGATATTCCTGCGGATAAAACCCAATCTCTCCCTGAAATCTTGTCAGTGCAATCAACCCGCCGTCAATCTCCTCGATGGAAGCCAGCATGGCCGCGTTGTCCTGCTTCAAACCACCGCCGTACACCACGTCCATGCCATGAGTCCGTTCTTTGACAAACCTGGCAACCTTCGTGATATATGCTTTGTCGGCCGGCGTCTTTCCCGGGCCGATAGACCAGACCGGCTCGTAGGCGATTACCACCTTTGAAGTGTCCACGCCATCCAATCCAATTTCCAACTGCCGTCCGAGCACCTCCTGCCATGCCTCTTGTTCCTCACTTTTCTCGCCAATGCAATACAACACCGACATTCCACGCCCAACGGCACACTTTATTTCCTGATTCAAAATGCGGCCCACCGCATCCGCATCGGCCACGCCCGCCTCGGCTAGAATCCCCTCCTTGTCATTTCGCTCCTCGCAATGACCGATAATCACCGTCTCGCAGCCGGCCGAGGCCATGACCGATGCCGGCCTATTCGTAGTAAACGCACCGAAATTTCCGCCAACGGACGTATCCGCCCGGTACACCCCCTGACAGCCAATTTTCAGCACGTTTCCCTTCTTTGCCGCAATCGCCGGCAGTATGTGCATCTCCGGAAAATAAATGGCGAATTCCACTTCCCGCAAGGCATACTTTTCCAATTCCTCTTGCACTCCGTCAACAACCGACCGCGCCCAAGAATCCACTTCCGCCAGCCTATTCACGCCGCCATATTCAACCGGCACGTCAAAACGTTTAAAATTCACGTAAATATGTTTCATCGCATATCCTCTTTTCTGCCCATGCCTTTCTATACTTTAACAAGGAGTTTCGTTTGCGAAACGTTCAAATTCCCTTTCGTTTGTACCGCTCCGCCATTTCTTCCAGCGTCGCCGCTTCCACCTTGAAAGCCTTGCCGACACTGCCAAACCTGACAATCAACGTGCCCACCACTTCCTTCACGCCATCCTCGATGCATTTGCAAATCCGCGCCACGTCGTCGTCCGGCACGTTTCCATACATCACCGTGTCCATGATTGGCGTAAGAAATACGCGCGGGTCGAAGGCCGCCTTGTTCTTTTCCATCAGCTCGTAAATGCCGCCAATCGTGGCGCTGTTTTGAAGTGCCGTTTCTCTCGCGAACAATTCTTTCATGTTGCGCGTCACCGCCAGCCGGATGTCTGTGTCCACGTTAATCTTGTTGATGCCGCAACGCGCCGCCTCGATTAACTGGTTCACGTCGATTCCGTGGGCATTTTCCAATTTTCCGCCCAGGCCGTTGATTTCCTCCACGACATATTGCGGCACGGTGGACGACCCATGGCTGACCAGGTACCCTTCTAT
Source organism: Lachnospiraceae bacterium (assembly GCA_910574865.1). GTDB lineage: Bacteria > Bacillota > Clostridia > Lachnospirales > Lachnospiraceae > Schaedlerella. The sequence goes on from CAJTDN010000018.1 coordinate 9,379, forward strand.
GTGCTCATGACGCATGCATTCCTTGATTGCAATGGCAATCTCCTTGCGGATTACCGCGTTTTTGCCCTTGTTCGCCCCGTGCATCGTGCCATAACTGATGGCCAGCGCGTCCACTCCCGTTTTTTTGAAAAATTCGACCGCGCCGAGCGGATTGGTGTACGTGCTGCCTTCCGAAAATACATGGTCTTCCACCCCGGCCAGCACGCCCAACTCCCCTTCCACGCTCACGCCGCGCGCGTGCGCATACTTGACGACCTCCCTTGTCAATTCCACGTTTTCCGCAAACGGGAGCGAACTGCCGTCTATCATCACGCTCGTATAACCGCCCTCGACGGCCGCCACGCACGAATCCAAACTCTTGCCGTGGTCAAGGTGCAACGCCATCGGAATGGGGCTGTCCTCCCCATACTTCTTCACTGCGGCGGCAATGTTTTTCGCCCCGGTCTTTTTGTCCTCCAGCGTGGCGTTCATAAAATCCGTGCGCCCGCCCATAAAGGCGTTGGCCAAATCCGCCCCCTACAAAATGGCGGGGCTTCGAAACATCTCGTGCACGCCGATTACCGCCTTGGCCTGGCAGACCGCGTTGACGTTGAACGCCCCCTGGGCGTAATTTCCCTTGTCCGCCGCTTCCAAAATCACCCTCATTGGTACTAACATAGTTACATCCTCCATTTTTTCAACTGTGCGGTTGCCATAAATGACCTGCCAGCATGCCATTTATGGCAATGCCGACGGGGCGTTGGATTAACAACCTACTCCCAAATGAGCAAAACGCAGATGCATAAGCAGACGCAAGCGCGCGTAAGCGCGAGTTTTGCGAATGTGAGAGTCAGATTGGATACTCCTTGGGGCGTCCAACCGCACAGATGGATTTTTTCAATTGTACGACACCATCTCTGGCAGTTCCCCGCCAATCAGAGGACGGCACCATTCTTTAAATTCCTCCGTCACGCCGTTCCCTTCTGCGTTGATGTACTCGTCGGGCATCGTGCGCTCGCGCAACATCACCTTGTCGATATCCGCCAAAAACGGCTTCGCCTTATAAGGCTCTGCCGATACCCGGCGAAACGCGACCATCTTGCCGCTCTCGCCGTCAAAGGCCGCCTTGCACGCAAGCCGTCCCGCCAGCTCCGCCTCATCCCTGTCCACCGGGCTTTGCAGCGCGATGGAGGCCCGGCCCAAAAGCCCCGGCTTTTCCCCCCGCGCCTTGTAGCCCAGGCGGCGGATGACCACGTTGGCCAGATGGGAACTGACGTCGCCAAAATACGTCGACCGCCCGACCTTGAAAATCGGTTCCACGACCGGCTCGCCGGCGGCATCTTTTAACCCCTCGCTCGCCACCACGACAATCCCGCTCTTCTTCTCCAATAATTTGCGCACGTCCTCGACGAATGCGTCCTCGTCGAACGGCCTCTCCGGCAGGTAAATCAAGTCCGGCCCCAGACCGTCCCCATCCCCCGCCAGCGCGCTGGCCGCCGTAATCCACCCGGCGTTCCTGCCCGAGGCTTCCACGACCACTACGTGGATGGGCAGCCCTTTGACGTCGGCACATACCTCGCGCACGCTCTGGGCAATGTAACGCGCCGCGCTGCCAAAACCGGGACTATGGTCCGTCACCGCGATGTCATTGTCCATCGTCTTGGGAATTCCCATCACCTTCACGTCAAGTCCCTTGGCCTGGCACGTCTTGTATAATTTCCCGCAAGTGTCCATCGTCCCGTTACCGCCATTGAACAGCACGTACCTGATATTCTTTTCCGCCAATATGTCCGCCATCCGCTCGTATTCGCCTTGCTCCAACTCATCGCGTGACGTGCCGATCGCGCTGCCCGGCGTCTGCAAAAGCAGCCGCAATTTTTCCTCCGGCACATTTTCCAATTCAATAAAATCTTTTTTCAAAAGACCACCCGTGCCGTTTCTGGCCGCGTAAATATGACAAATTCCCTCTTGCTTTTTCGCCTCGCGCACCGCCCCGTAAAGGGAGACGTTAAGAACCGCGGTCGGCCCGCCCCCGTGCACGATTAACAGATTTTCTTCCATATCTATCTACACATCCTTTCCCAGCGCCTCGAACATTTTCACCTTATATGCCTCGACCCCGGGCTGGTCAAACGGGTTCACGCCCGCCATTTTGCAAGAAAGATAGCACGCGAACTGGAAAAAATAGAACAACTGGCCAAAATGGTACGCGTCCAACGCCCCGATTTCCAACGTCATGCAGGGAACCCGCGCACTGTGGGCCGCCACGGTCGCCTCGTAGGCAATTTTATTGATACTCCAGAAATCCTTCCCGTCCAGATAATCAAACCCGTCGGCCAGGCTTGCCATCAGCGTTTCATCCGCCTCCACCACAAGGGAATCCTGCTGCCCTTTCACGTCAAGGAACGTCTCGAACAAAATGGGCGTTCCTTCCTGCACGAACTGCCCTACCGAATGCAATTCTTCCGAATACTCCGAGGCCACCGGGAAGAGGCCTTTGCCATCCTTGCCCTCGCTCTCGGCAAATAATTGAATCCACCATTTGTAAAAATGACGGAACTGCGGCTCGAACGACGACAGCATTTCCACGCGGTACCCGTATCCATAAAGGACGTTTCGCATGCACGCGTATTGGTAGGCCGGGTTTCTTCCCGCAAGCTTACCACATACCTCCTTTTCGCCCGGTTTCTCTTGCACGGCACGCGCCGCCCGTTCCGCTCGCGCCTCCGCCCACGCGCCATGTGGCCTCTCCCCCCGCAATTCCATCTGCATGTCATGCGCGCCGCGAACCAATTCTTCAATATCGACTCCCGCCACGGCCATCGGCAGTAACCCCACGTTGGACATGGCCGTGTAGCGCCCGCCGATATTTTCAGGGAACTCCAAAAACGTATACCCGTTTTCCGTACAAATTTCCTCCAGCCGGCTGCCCTTCGTCCCGGTGGCGATAATACGCTTTGCCGCCCGTTCCCCGTACCGCTCGTACAACCACTTGCGCAAAACGCGAAATGACGAGCCCGGCTCCAGCGTCTCAAAATTCTTGGCAATACAGTCGATATACACGGACTTGCCCTTAAGCCGCACCAGCATTTTTTTCAGGGCGTTCGCGGACAACGTGTTCCCGGCGTAAATGATTTCCGGCGTCCCGGGGCGTTGCAACGCCTCAATTACGGAGCGGGCGGCGTTGTTCGAGCCGCCCACCCCGATTAAAACAAACGCGTCCGCCTCCTGCCGAATTTTTTCCGCCAGCTTTTGCAATTTTTCCACCACCCGGGCATTCGCCCATACCTCCGTGTCCAACCACCCCAGGCTGTCCGCGTAAAGAGCCTCGCCCTCTTGCGCGGCCGCCAGCACGGATGCATTCTCGCCCAACGCCCGCTGATATTCCTCCTTCAGTTTTTCATTCTGTTTATGGACTATGAATTTTAACATCTCTTCACTCCCACGCTTGTTTTCTCTTAAACACTATTTTCCCATTAATGTCACTCAGCCGCCTGCCCTACCTCGGTCTCTTTCTGTTTCAATTCATCCAATGCCACCTGCAAATCGGCCTCCCCTTGCTTGTCAATCGGATAAAAATGCATGGCAATCAGCGTAATCACATATGCGGCAATCGGTATGAATGAACGGCATGCAAGCAACGCGTTTAGCGTCCCCTCACTTTGTACCGCCGCCGTCCAGCACAAACTATATAAAATATAGACAATATACGCATAAAGCACCTTGCCGCCCGCGCTAAAATTCGGTACCGTGAACAACGCAACAACTACCACCCCTAAAAGCGGCGCTCCAAAATGGATAAAGCCACGGTATTTTCCAAATCGTTTTAGATTCGTGCGGTCAATAATCATGCCCATAATCGGATCCGTGAAAGCATCCACCAGTCTCGCCACCATGAACAACGTGCCGGCCACCACCGGGTCAAGTCCCATTACATTTGTGAAGAAAAACATCATAAACATCGTTATCAACATAAATATTAAATTATTAGCAATGTTTCCGACCGAAAACCACCATGCTTGTAAAGTCGTCGCCTCCGTCTGTCTCTTCATCTTCGTACCCCCTTGTATCTGTTGTTTTTTTAATTGGCGATACCCTAAGTCCTGCCCTTATCACTTGGGTAATGCCAAACCACCATGTTCTTTGTCTTGACTACTCGCAATCACTCCACCGTCACTCGGCTCGTGAAGCTCCGCTTGTGCAGCACATCCTCCGCTTCGCCGGTCAACGTGATTTCTCCCGCAAACGGCAGATTGTCGGAACTGTTGCCCACCATCACTTCCAGCCGTCCCGGCTCCACGACGAAACGCATTTCCTCGTCATAATATCCGAGCTGGGCGCAATCCACCTGAAACGCCACTTGCTTTTTCTCACCGGGACGTAAATGCACCCTCGCAAATCCTGCCAACTGTCTGACCGGGCGCACCACGTGCGCGTCACAGAAATGCGTGTACAACTGAACCACCTCGTCGCCTTCGCGCTCCCCGGTATTCGCCACGCTGCAACGCACCTCGAACGTGCCGCTTGTCGGCACTTCCTTCTGCACCGTCTCAAAATCCGACAAGGCGAACGTGGTATAACTCAGACCATGTCCAAAGGAAAATAACGGGCTGTTTTCCTCGTCCACATATTTCACGTTCATGATTTCAGATGCCGCCGAAACAGTCCCCTGGTTCTCACCATATGCCACTGCCTGGTTCTCGGATTTCATGGCTTTCCCCTGGTAGCCGCTTCCCGTGCGCTGGTTATATACGACCGGCACCTGCCCCACGCTCCGCGGAATCGTCACCGGCAGCTTTCCTCCGGGATTCAACTCGCCGGACAGCGCCTTGGCCACCGTGCGTCCGGCACCCGCCCCCGGCATCCATGCCTGCAGCATTCCCGCCGCATGCCCTGCCGCCCACGGGAGGGCGAAAATACCCGGCCCGTAAAGTACCAAAACGACCGGCTTTCCCACGGCGGCGACGGCCTCCACCAACTGTTGCTGCACTCCCGGCAAGTCCAGATGGCAACGGTCCCTGCCCTCGCCTCCGGTCGTCCCGAACCAACCACAGTTCCCGCCAACCGCCATAATGACCACGTCACATTCCTCCGCCGCTTGTACGGCTTCCTCAATACCTGACGTGTCCGCTCCGATTATGGAGCATCCCTTCGCATAACGCACGGAAAACCGTTTTTCTAATTCTTCCTTCAGGCTTGTCGCCCCCAGGGCGCGCAAGACACGCTCCATCCCGCTCGTCGAGGTCTCTTCCGATTCACCTCCCAAAGCCGCATATGGATTGTTGCCGCCTTCCGATTTTGCTTTCTCCGCCTCGTCCGCTATCCCGTTGAAGCTCGTACCCATCCCCTTTTGTCCCGCCTCAATCATCTCAATGTATGCCGGATACGTGTAACCGCTGACCGGGTCACGCAGGCTGTCCGCGTGCGGACCCACCACCGCCAGCTTCGTCCCTGCCTTTAGCGGCAGAATTCCGTCATTTTTTAACAATACGAGGGACTTGTCGGAAATCTCGTCCGCCAGCTGCCGCTTTGTCTCATTGGTCATGTGTGCCGCTACTTCCGACTCGTCCACGTATGGATGTTCAAACAGACCATACTCGAACTTGATTGTCAAAATTCTTCGCACTGACTCGTCCAGAACCGACTCGTCCAGCTTCCCTTCCCGCACGTATTCCGGCAGTTTTTTAAACGCGTTCCCCACCGGGATTTCCGTGTCCAGCCCCGCCTTCTTGGCCAAATATCCGGCCTCCTCGTAGCTGCTTGCGACCTTGTAAAAATCATACATCTTCATCACGCCCGCGCCGTCACTTGTCAGCATTCCACGAAATCCCATCGTGTCACGCAAAAGCGTCTGGGCAATCTTCGGGTTCATTCCCACCGGCAGGCCGTCAATTTCCGAATAGGAAGCCATCATGCCGGAAACGTCCGCCTCCTTGGCCGCCGCCTCGAATGGCGTGGCAAATACCTCATATAGTTCTCGATCGGTAATCCGGCTCACGGCGGTGTTCAACCCTCCCTGCGTTTCCGAATAACCCAGGAAATGCTTGGCGATACAAGCCACCCCGTCCGTCTTGTTTTTCTGCATTCCCTTGATATAGCTGACTCCCATCTGGCTAATCAAATAGGGATCCTCGCCAAACGTTTCATACGTCCTGCCCCAGCGCGGGTCGCGGGAAACGTCCACGACCGGGCTCATGGCCGAGGTGATGCCCACCGCCCGCGTCTCCTCCCCGATAATCTCGCTCATTTTCTCGGCCAGTTCCGGCTCCCATGTGGCCGCCACGTTCGCCATGGACGGGAACAGCGTGCCTCCCGCCGCCGGATACCCGCACAGGTTTTCCGACTGGAACGCGACCGGAATCCCCAGACGCGTCTTTTCCACAAAATACTTCTGAATCTGATTCGCCATATGGGCAATCTGCCCGGAAGATGCAAGTCCCAGCGTAGAAAACTGGGTAAAACGCCCGTGACCGTCCGGATATTTTTCCCGCATCGCCTCGTCCGTGACTTCCCCCATCGCCGCAAATATCGGCAAATCCCCACACAGCTGCGCCGCCTTTTCCTCCAACGTCATGCGCGCAAGCAAATCTTCCACGCGAACCTCCACCGACTGCGTGCTATCCTTGTACAACATCATAAATCTTTCCTCCTTCTTTCTTTTTTTGGGATTTCTCCAGTTCCCTCGTGATGCTTTTAGTCCACTTCCATTCCCTTCGTTTAATTAAAACTTTTAATAATATAGATTATACATTATCTTAAATCTTTTAACAATATGTATATGTACTAAAAAAGGCACCTGAAATTTGTGCAATTTCCACAATATCCATTGCACACCGTTTCAGGCACCCATATATCTGGATTTTCTACCCATACCACTTCCTTGCCCATGGACGGCCTACGATTCATTATGTACTCATTCCCACTTATGGGCGTTTAATTCATGTAAAATGTCGTCCCCCAAATCATCCGCAATATAACCATGGTACACGTTCCCTCCCGTACGCTGGAAAGCATAACTCTTTCCATGTTTTCTCGCATACAATCTTCCTTTTATCCAAACGGCGTGATTTAACAAATCCTGAGCCGTCGCGTCATCCTGCTACAGTAATTCCATTAATGCATGATCCCACTCGTCAAGAAATCCTTCCGGCCAAATGTCAATTCTTCCATCTTCGTCCATTTCCGGACACGCCATCTTATGTTCATATCCCTCTTGTATATCCTTATAGAAGAAAAATATCCGGGTTTGTTCTTTTGCTATCTTTCCATTTTTTACCGCAAGACGGATTCCGTTTATCACATGGTCGCTATGTGTCTCGACAATAATTTGCGCTCCTCCTGCCCCTGCCGCGGCTATCAGTTCTCCAAGCATCCTCTGTCCGGCAGGATGGATGTGCGCCTCGGGATTTTCCAATAAAATCAAATCGCCCACAATTCGAAAATCGCCTTATTAATCGGTCCCCTTCGCCTGTCCATACCTATTCTTCGAAAAGCATATTTTCCAAAAACGTCCCTGCAATAAATCATGACTCTGTTAAAATTACGTTCTAATCGCTCCAGTTCCTTTTCTTCATAAGTATTAATCTTTTTCATCGTTTTTATTAGAAATGCGTCAATATCGTCTTCATATTCCTTTTCATAATCCAATTCCGTGAACGCAAAGAAACGAATCACATACTCCTGATCCAGCATTCTGTCCGTTTTCACGGCATACTGGGTCGCTTCAAGAAATTCCTCACCTTGCGCAAGTTTTCCCGCCAGCTCCGTCACCTTTCCATGATTCATCGCGTTTCTGATTTCCTGGTCTTCCAGATGCAGGCCGCCGGTATTAATCCTCTGGAAAATGTTATACACGACGCTGTCCGGAGTCCCGTTTTCCACGCAAAAAGATATAATCGGGGCTTCCTTTATCCTTCTGACATACTGGCGCGGCAATTCATCAAATGTCTTCCCTTCAAACTCTTTCAAGTACTGTAATCCTTCAAGTTTCTTTTTCGTTCTAACGCAAGAACCTTCTTTCTCTTCACCAACCAGATAATTCGAAAACGCGGTCAGCCTTTGCAAGCCGTCAATCACACGCCAGCGCTCCTCGTCGGACGCGTCAAAATAGAACGTGGGTATCGGGATGCGTAACATCAGGGACTCAATCAGCCGGCTTTGCCAGATGCACGATTTGTTCTATCTGCTCATCTTGTTTCGAATCATTCATGGACATGCCCGTTCCCTTTCCATATTTTACACGTTCTACCTATAAATATCCTTTAAGGTATACCATTTTACCACTTTTTTCACAAGCCGTTTTCAACAATGTTGCCATTCAGCCCCGCGCCAGTGCGGGCGAATTGTAACTCAACAGTTCAAATACAGCCTGCTAATCACGTAATACGCCGCGCCTTTCGCCCCCCAGCAAGAATCGTTCGGTTGGAAAAAGATACTCACTTCCTCCTCGTTCAACCCGTAAAAATTTGATTTGGCCGCTTCCAACAGACGCTCCCGGTTTTTCTGCACGTTCATAATATAACCGTCCACGACGACAAAACCGGGATTAATCAAGTTGACGACATTTGCCAGGGCGACTCCGAGGCAGTCCACCACTTCTTCCATGATTTTCTGCACGTCCATGTCGCCTTTTTGTTGGCTGGCCACGATGTCCTGGATGCTCAGCCGCCCTTCTTTTTCCAAAAATTCCCGCAACCTCGGCGCGGCCCCTTCCAACAGCTTCTTCTGGCATCTCTCAAAAAGAGCCCGCTCGCTGGCAATGTCGTCCACACATCTTGGCACGATTCTGCCCTTTTCCTCCATGAAAAGAACCGAATGCCCCAACTCCCCGGCACCATACGTGCTGCCGGAAATGATTTCGTCCCCCACCATGATGGGGCAGGCGATGCCCTTGGAGACGAAAAGGTAAGCGAACGTGTCCGACTTGTACTCCTGCCGGCTCAATTCGTAGCCCATCGCCCGGATACGGACGTTATTGTCGATGATGACCGGCAGGTTCAACAGGTTTTGCAAATCTTCCGCCAGGTGTTTGCCCGCCCATCCCTTGCGCGGGTTACTGCGGATGACGCCGCTCTCGCAATCGATAAAGCCTGGAAGTCCGACACCGATGCCCAAAAGCCGCCCTAACGCATACCCCGCCAGTTTCTCCACCTGGTTTTTCAGGCGTGACAGCATCTGTTCGTAATCGTCGTCCACCACGTCCTCCTTTGATGAGGCCAGGACGTTTCCCTTCATGTTCAACAACACGGCCACGGTCGCGTAGGGACCTAACTCCACGCCAATGGCGCAGGCCGTGTCCGCCTTGAACGCGATGGCCGTCGGCCTGCGCCCCATCGCGTTTACCAACTCGCTTTCCGAAAATGGGATTTCCTCCAAAATCCCCTCCGAAAGCATTTCGTTGACGCTGGTCGTGATGGTCGGAAGCGTCAGCCCCAGCTCCTCGGCGATGCCCGTGCGGGTCGCGTTTTTCGTGCGGAATATGCTATTTTTAATCAAGACCCGGTTTCTCCGCCTTGTCTCCAACAAGCTGTTTCCCTTTTTATGTGCCATTGTCCCGTCCCTTCTCTTTATCCTACTCCCGTTCACTCATTCTTCAATCAGAATCCGCTTCCTCCCGGGCGCAAACCCGCACCTTAGGAATTATATTTTCATCTTGACGGCAAACCAATCCTTGCGCGAGTCGCTACTGCCACCTTTCAAGGTTAAATGAATCTTCTTGATAAACGTCTCGTTCAGCGTCTGCCTTGCATTGTCAATCGCCATGTCGATACACCTAAAATGATTTACCGTCTCCACGATGTCATCCGCGTTGCCCCCCATCCATACCAACCGTATTCGTCTCGTAGATGTACCTGGTCTGATCATGGGTAAGCCTGCCGCCTTCCATGCGATTCGAATTGCATGTCAGTTCTATCTGTATTTTATGGTAAATGCCACCCTTTATTTTGCTTGCCTTTTCCACTTTCAAAAATTCCAGCAGCGTCCCGGGTTCACTGCCGCCCTTGGCAGCCCGCTCCGGTCGCCGCGCCGTTTCGGGAATGTTCCACGTCTTCCCCTTCAAAAAGGCTCCCGGGATTTTTCCATCGGCACAGTAGATACGTACCGTGCGTTCTGACACGTTCCATCTTTTTGCAACCTCTGCCACCGATAAATATGTCATGTGCGCATACCTCGCATGAACTTGTTCGCTTAAATTATAATACTTTCTCGGCAAGAAGGCAATGAAATCGTCTTCATTTTCTGGCTCACGGCCGCCGGTACGTTACAATTCAGCCCCGCGCCAGCGCGGGTCCGAATTGTAACGGGCATCACCCGCATTTTTAGTTTGCCTACGGCAAAGCGGGTGATGCATCGGCCAGATTTACGTGCATCCTCTCGGCCAATCAGCGTGGTGATTGGCCGGGGACTGAACTGTAACGCCGGTACCATCACTTTATCGGACGGTGGCCGTATAGCGGTGCCATGTGCCAGCGGCACACGCTTAGCACGGACCGAAACGGAAGCGTAGAAGCGCACGCACCCGTGAATAGTAATCGTCGGCCACAATACAAAAAGACACCCCCCGCGGCTCGCTTGCAGAAGATGTCTTTCACCTCGTTTCACTTATTTACAATTCAACGCCGCGCCAGCGCAGGCTGGAGCGTAACTTCATTTTTTTCGTAATCGTCAGGCCGTCTTCTCCGCCTTCTTGTTCTTGCCGAACAAGGTCTGGATTCCCTCGATGACCAGCATCACCGCAAGGATGATTAGCAAGACGGCAAGGATTGCCTGCGCATACGGTCCCCAGTCCGCCCCGCCGGCCGCGATGAGAGCCACCTGGTTCTTGATGGTGATGGCAAGGGAGCAGATTGTCACGATGTTCATGAACGCCATCGGGAACAAGAACATCTTATTGTTCTTCCCGATATTTCCAAGCCACGTGGCCACGGCCAAAAGCCCCAGCCCGGCCAAAAGCTGGTTGGCGGAACCGAACAGTCCCCAAATCTTGCTGTAGCCCGTCATGCCGAGCAACACGCCCAGTACCACCGTGATGCCGGTGGAAACATACGGATTTACCAGAATCTTCCTATACCCTTCCTTGATATCGGCCGGCGTCTGTCCCGGTTCCAGCCAGAACTCCTGGAACATGAAACGCGCCAAACGGGTCGCCGTATCCAAAGACGTCAGGCAGAATGCGGAGTAGGTAAGAATAAGCAGCGTATAAAGGACATTTTCCATTCCCGCCATTCCCGGAATGGCCGCCACCATGGCCGCGATGCCGCCCGCAAAAATATCCGTGGCTCCCTGCGTGTGGCCGGTCTGCCTCGCGTAGGCAATCGCGCACACCGTCAAGATGGCCAGCACACATTCCAGCAACATGCCGCCGTAAGCAATCGGCTTCGCATCCTTTTCCCTGTCCAGCTGCTTCGCGGTCGTGCCGGAGGAAACCAGTGAATGGAAGCCGGAAATCGCGCCGCAGGCCACCGTGGTAAACAAAATCGGGAACAAATACTGCACGCCGTTTCCATTATCCACGGCAAAGCCCGTAAATGCCGGGAACACCGCCGGGTCGATGTTCGGATGCGCGCCGATGACGCCGACGAGGGCCACCGCCAGCATGGCGTAAAGCAAGAACGAGCTTAAGTAGTCACGCGGCTGCAGCAAAATCCAGACCGGCGTCACGGAAGCAATCGCGATATAAATGCCCACGATGATCATCCACGTATTGGTGGACAAATAAATCGGGTGGAAATTCATGCCAACCGCCATGATGACGATGATGGCCACGATTCCCAAAACCGTGGAAACTCCCATCGACATGTTCCTGCGGTAAACGCAGAAACCGAACGCGACGGCAATCACGATGAACAAAAGCGACACCATGGCGACCGATGCGTTAGACGCGCTCGCGGCCATGTCCAGGACGCCCGCCTCGTCATACTTCGCGCCGAACGTGGTGGCGACGATGGAGGCGAACGCGGCCACAACCAGAATCAATGTCAAATACGCGAAAATCAAGAACAGCCTTTTCGCCCGCTTGCTCATGTTTGCCGATATGATTTCGCCAATCGACTGCCCCTTATGGCGAAGGGATGCGTACAACGCTCCAAAATCATGCACGCCTCCAAAAAAAATGCCGCCGACCAAAATCCACAACACTACCGGCACCCAGCCAAAAATGGCCGCGCCGATCGGCCCCGTGATGGGTCCCGCGCCCGCGATGGACGAAAAATGGTGCCCCATCAGGACGGGCGCCTTGGCGGGAACGTAATCCACCCCGTCCTCCAATGTATGGGCGGGCGTTTCTTCCTTGCTCTCGCCCACGCCCCATTGCCTGCACAGCCATCCACCGTAGAAAATGTAACCGCATACCAGGGCGGCGACGGAAAGCAATACCAATACTAACGTGTTCATAACTATCCTCTCCTTTTTCCTTTATCTGGAAATAATATATTTTTCAAAATCCCCTCCACGCACCGGCCGCTTTTGTTGGTCACGACCTTGCACCCGTCCGGCCAGCCCTTTGCAGACGCGCCGAGCAATGGCACACGCCCCGCCTCCGAAACGTCGTCACCTGAAACCTCCAGTACGGCGACATGGAAATCCATCCAGCCGTGCAGGGAAAATCGAAAACTTTTGTAAATGCGGCACTTCCCCACCGCCGTGGCGGCATCCTTTTCACAAGTGTCGCAAATGAAAATAGGCGTGATGTAGGTGTACATGTGCCCGGGCCCGATATTCGCCCGTTTCAGCCCGTCTTCATAGGCCATGTCCCGGCATCTCTCAAACACGTCCCTCGTCAGACATTCCATCTCGAACAAATAGACGAATTCCTCGCAGTTTGCCTCCCACAAATTTGCCTGCCTGGACAAGACATATTTTTCCGAGTGCTCGAAAAACTCGCAAATGGCCACGAGGGGCTCCCGCTCCCCTTCGAACGTCGTTATATTGTAATAGGCGCGGTAGCCGTCCAAGATCCGCCTGACCGCCCCTTCTCTCGTATAATGCTCCATAATCCTGGTCCCATCTCTTTTAATGGGGAACATTATATACCCTGATTATATTTTTTTCAATGATTTTTTATAATGTGTTTATTGATGTTTATTAATTTTTTATTATTCTGTCGCTTCAGACTTGGCCGGACTGTGATATACTCTACTGTAAAAAGTCCCGGAGGGTACTTAGGCACACAAGAGGGGAAAAACCTTCCCGTCGTCCACTGTGTCAGGGGAACTCCCGGCTGGGAAATCCGCTCGGAACTTGACGCGCTGCGCACGGAAGAGGCAATTGACAAGCCTACTTTTGGCAGCACCGCGCTCGGGGAGCTTTTAAAGACATGGGACACGCAATCAAAGGAGAACGGAGAAACCGGCATCGAATCCGTCACCCTCGTCGGGCTGTGCACCGACATCTGCGTGATTTCCAACGCGCTGCTGGTGAAATCCTTCCTGCCGGAAGTGCCAATCACCGTGGACGCGTCTTGCTGCGCCGGAGTCACGCCGCAAAGCCATAAGACGGCCCTGGAAGCGATGAAAATGTGCCAGATCCAGGTCGTGGGGGAGGCGGCATGACCTCGCTACCGCTTCACGTTGTTTCAGCAGGAGCTTAAGCTCCTGCTGAAACAATATTTCCATGCCACAATTTTTTCATCTATTCTCCCCAGTATAGCCGGGGGATTGGCGTTTTCATTGACTCGGTTGGATACCGCTACAATCACGGTCGGTCAGACCGTGGATTGTAACCCTTTTTCCTCGCCAGCTCCATAATCTCCCCGTACCGTTCCAGAATCTCCCCATAGTTTTCCTTTTCATGCGGAAAAATGCAGGCCGTGCAATCCTTCACGCCTTTTTCCGTGTATCGGAAATTCCCCTCGCACTTTTCCCCTAATGCGTATAACGGGCAATAACAAAAAAGACAGTTGAAATTTTCCTCGTCATCCGTCTGGTGGCAAGGGAAATATTCACATTCCGAATGACGGAAAAATGTATATTTTTTTCTCGCCCGGCTCGCTTTCTTCTCTTCCACGGCTTCCCCTTTCCATTATAAAACGACCATGAACCATCACGCTTTCATACATTTTCTTTTTTTCATGATTTCCAGCAGTTCTGCCGCTCCGACTTTCGTGTCCGCAACAATCTCCGCCGGTGTCATGTGTTCATACCGTACCGCATTATACGTGCGTATTTTCCTAATATCCTCCAAATCAAAGCGTTCACTTATCACCGGATCCTTCATCATCGCTACCATAATCCTCATCCTCCTCTTCTAACAATGCTGATGGCGGATATATCATCAAATCTTTATATCCCCCATACGTAGTAACTGCCTTTATTCCACGAATCGTCTTTACATTAACGATATGCTTAAAACTCCATGAAATGATAAAATCGCATCCCGCAAGAATCGCTGCCGCAATATGCCTGCAATCATCATAACTTTTTCTCTTTAGAAACCCAAAGTCAATAAATTTCTCAGCCAGTAACAGTGTTTCTTCGTCTGTTTCAATTATATTATACTCTATCTAATCCAGATAATCCAACAGAGTTTTTCGCTTCTCCACACCACACTTATTAATCTCATAAACTACCACGTCCGAAATAAATATTTCATATCGCCCCTTTTTAAAAATTTCCCAAACTTCTCGCGTCTCATTCATCTGTTCAGGTGCGTCCCTCTGGTCAAGATAACTGATGACGGACGTGTCCAAATATATTTTTATCCTATTCATTTCGTCTCCCCCCTTCCCCTTTCCATTCACGCTCAAATCCAATATAGCACAAATATGCGTTTTATGCTATACTAACAAAAAAATAAACAAAACCAGGAGGATTAAGTCATGGGTTTTTCAAAGGATTTTTTATGGGGCGCGGCGACCGCCGCCTACCAGGTCGAAGGAGCCTACGCAGATGACGGCAAAGGCCTTGGCATCTGGGACGTGCTCTCCGACGGCCACGTCGTCCACGTCGTCCACGGGGACAACGGCAATATTTCGGCGGATCATTATCACCATTATAAGGAGGATGTCGCGCTGATGAAGGAAATCGGCCTTAAGTCCTACCGTTTTTCTGTCAGTTGGCCGCGCGTGATTCCCGGGGAAGGGAAGGTCAACGAGAAGGGACTCGCGTTTTACTCTGACCTGGTGGACGAGCTATTGGCCGCCGGCATCGAGCCGATAGTCACGCTGTTCCACTGGAACCTTCCCATGTGGGCGCATGAAAAGGGGGGCTGGACATGGGACGGCGTCTCGGACGCGTTTGCCGATTATGTGAAAGTCGTCGTGGACGAGCTTTCCGACCGCGTGCAGTACTGGATGACCATCAACGAGCCGCAGGCGTTTATCGGCGCGGGGTATCTGGGCGGTTCGCACGCGCCGTTTTTGCAAATGCTTGACAAGATTCCCTCGCTTACGAAAAACGTGCTTTATGCCCATGGGAAGTCCGTCTCGGTCATCCGCGCCCACGCCAAGAAAAGTGCGCTTGTCGGCTTCGCCCCCACGGGTTCCTATTTCACCCCGGACGGCGACACCCCGGAGGCGGTCGAAAAGGCGAGGAAGGATACATACGAGGAAACAATGCCATTTGGCTGCTCCTGGTGGATGGATCCGCCGCTTTTGGGCACCGTTCCCCAGGGACTGCAAGGCATTCTCACGGAAGAGGACATGAAAACCATTTACCAGCCATTGGATTTCTGCGGGTTCAACTTGTATAATTCGAACAATTTCAACGACCCTTACGACGGTAGCAGGAACCCGAAAATCCTTCCCGGCATGCCGCGCACGGCCATGGGGTGGCCCATCACGCCGGAAGCGCTTTACTGGATTCCCCGCTTCCATTACGAGCGTTACCACTTGCCAGTTTTGATTTCGGAAAACGGCATGGCGAACATTGATTTCGTCATGAGTGACGGCAAGGTGCATGACCCGCAGCGTATCGATTACATGCGCCGCTACATCAAGGAAGTGAAACGCGCGGTGGATGACGGAATCCCGATTATCGGCTACCAGTACTGGTCGCTCATGGACAATTTCGAATGGGCGGAAGGATTTGACAAACGCTTCGGCCTGATTTATGTGAATTACCAGACGTTGGAACGGACACTGAAAGATTCCGCGTACTTCTACGCGGATGTCATCCGCACGAACGGGGAAAACCTATAAGACACTTGTTACAATTCGCCCAGAAAATAGACTTAATGAAGACGGAAGTTTGAAGTGGCAATCAGGTGTGTTTTATGGATGCCGTTACAATCACGGCCAGTTAAGCCGTGATTGTAACCGTGAATCATCACGAAAAAGGGGGCGTTATTATGCCCGACAAGGTGATGGTTTACATGGCATGGCATCTTCATTAAGCCCGTTCTCCACACGCAGTTTTTTCAAGTCGTTTTCCAGCACGGCTTTCGTCAGCGCGTCAGAGCCGGTCAGGAGCGACGGCATGAAGGACAATTCCTATCCCATTTTATACAAAGCGACTCGCAAACGCTTCGTTTGTTGCCCGTATCACCGCTTGAAACCTAACGGCTCAATTCGTATTTCCCCGCGCCCATCGTACGCGCCTCTTCCCCCGCGAATTTTACTTCCGCCTCGCAGCCGGCCGGCACTTCCACCGTATACGTGACTTTTCCCCCTTCCTTTTTCCATGCGCAGCTTACCTTCCCATACAGGCTCTCATATTCCAACGACGCTTCCGTCAGGCTCCCGCCCGGAACCGGGGCAATCTCGAATTTGTTCTCCCCGCGCATGCGGATTCCGCACACCGTATTAAAAATCCAGTCGCAGCATGCCCCGTTCGAATAATGATTCCTGGACGCCACGCCGTCCCAGTTCTCCCACACGGTCGTCGCGCCCTGCCTGATTTCATAAATCCAACTCGGATATTCCTCGTTTTCTAACATCTTGTATGCCGCCTCATGTTCGCCCGCCCCAGAAAGCATGTTCAAAACGAACGGCGTGGACAAGAAGCCCGTCCCCACATGGTATCCGTTTTCCGCCACCATGCACACAAGTCCTTCTTGTACATTTTTCGTGGACTTTTCATCCGTCAGCCCCAGCGCCAGCGGCCGCACGTACCGACACATCCTCGGTGAATCCACGGTGTTATTTTTAAGAAAATAATGCTGATACGCCTTTTTCGCTTTTTCGGAAATGTCCCGGTACCGCCCGGCATCTTCCGTTTCCCCTGCCGCGTCGGCCATTTCCGCCATGCAGCCGAGCGAATAAGCCAAATATGCCGTCGCCTCTTCATACTTAGGAAGCGTGACATCCATCGGCGTGCTCCCCGGCTCGTTCCATTCCCCAAAATGAAAGCCCGCCGTCACGACATACTGCCGATATTCCCCCGGCTCCAGTTTCTCATCCAGTTCCGAATCTGACGTGTCGCCTATACGTGAAACCATGAATTCGGCCAGCCGCCGCATCGCCGCATAATGGTCGCGTACCATCCTCGTGTCACCAAAATGTTTCCAATAACGGTACGGTATCAAAATTCCCGCGTCCGTCCAGCCGCTCGAGCCTTCCACGAACTCGTTCATGCCCTCATGCTTCGCGACCCTGGGCACAATGTTATAGGCTTTCCCGTCCTTAGCCTGGTCGTCAAAGACATCCCGCATCCATTTCCTGAAAAACGCGGTAAAGTCCATAAAATAGCATCCCGTGTCAAAGAACAATTGCGCGTCGCCAAGCCACGGGGCGCGCTCCCTGGTCGGACAGTCCGTCGGCACGTCGAGAAAATTCCCCTTCATGCTCCAAAGCGTGTTTTCCACCAGCTTTCTATGACACTAAAAATCCATCGGAAATCGCCATAGACAATTCCTGATGGATTTTTGTTTGTAACCATGAAATTACTGAGATAATCACATTAGAAACATTTCTGGTCATCAACACAAACTTTTTATGCCAATTGGAGAAGTTCGGCTTCCATTTTTTTCAGTTCATCGAGTGACAATGACGGAACGCAATCCGCAATTTCATCCAATGTCATTTTTCCCTTCTTGATCATTCTTTTCGCCGTTTCTCTTTCTTTATTCTCTTCGATATCCTTCGTATAGGCTTTCAAAATCTGCTCATCGTCAAACAGCGTCATCATAATGTCCACAACCTCCTGTTCTCTCCGCGTCAATGGAATTTTTCTCACCGCCAAAAAACTCTTTAGACAACGATATGGTATCAGGGATGCTCTTCTTGTCCCCTGTATAAATCACATACAGTTCCGGTTTCGGCATGTTTACCTTTTTACTTCCATATAGGTTTTGATTCGTACGCTTGAAATAATCATGGTATGTCTGTATCAAGTACATCAACGCGCGAATGATAATATTCAACGTCCACGTTGACTGGCTCTCAACCAGAACCATCAAACGATTGCCGACAGAAAAACCCAAGTCATTATAATCCGCGTCAATCAGTACATGCTTAATTGTGACATCTTCAATCTCATCTTCCGTTATATCAGAATCCTCCGGATGAAGTGCCTTATATAATTGGAGCAAATATTTCTTATCTTGAAACAAATTTGTAAACACGCTATCCTTTATCTTGCGCTTTGGTACACTCTGCGCCATTTTATCCCCCTCACTCACAATAATTTCCAAAACAAATGCGACCTTCTGATTCTAATTATACAAAACAATTCGCGTGTTTACAACAAATATCTCATTAAATTTTAAAAAGGAGTTTACCGATTACTAGATACCGTTACAATCACGGCCGATTAGGCCGTGATTGTAACGGTTACCTCGCGTAAAATCCCCTGCTCTTCCCTTCGACCAAAGCATCTTCTGTAATCTTAAACGCCAGTTCCGCCTTCACGTCATTGGACGTTGCGGCAACTTCCGCCACCATGTCCCCCGCTTCCACCTTCCAGTTCATTTCATAATCCAGGAATGCCAGCTGGCTCACGCGGAAGGTCAAGGCCACCGTCTTCGTCTCGCCAGGTTCCAGCGACACTCTGCGAAATCCCACCAACTGCTTCACCGGCCTGGCAATGCTGCTGGCGACATCCCGCACGTAAATTTGCACGACCTCGTCCCCGGCCATGTCCCCTATGTTGGTTACGTCCACGCTGACGGTCATGCTGTCGCTTCCTTTGACCTCTTTGGCCGAAATTCCGGCATTGCCGTACTCGAACGTGGTGTAGGAAAGTCCATATCCAAAGTAATACAACGGTGCCGAATCCACGTCCGTATAGCCGTCCACCATATAAGCCCCCCTGGAATACGAACTCCCGTTCTCATGGTTATAGTAAATGGGAATCTGGGACGACGTGGCCGCGACGGTGACCGGAAGCTTCCCGCCCGGGTTATAATCGCCGCAAAGGACATCCGCGATGGCGTACCCGCCCAGCATTCCCGGATTCCAGCATTCCAAAATGGCGGCCGCCTTTTCCTGGGCGTTTCGGCTGGAACACGGACGGCCATCAAAATGCAGCACCACGAGCCTGTCATTGATTTTCGCCAGCCTTCCCACGATTTCCTCCTGGATTCCGGGCAGGCCGATATGTGCCGCGTCCATCGTCTCCCCCGTGGTCACGGTGGCCCCCCAGCCATATTTGCCACCCACCGTCGCGATTACCACGTCGGCACCGGCCGCCTTTTCATACAATTCCTCCAGTTCCGAACGGTCGTCACCCGTATAATTGTACCCGTGCAGACAAACGACCTCCGCATCCGGATATTTTTCGTGCAACGCCTCGAACACGGACTTGCTCTGCGGCGCACCCCCGCGCGTGCGCGCCTCAACTTCCGGCAGTTCACATTTTAGTTTCGAACCCGAATAATAAGGCCTCTCCGCGTCCACGCTCGCCGTGCTGACGGCTTCCGCCGTGTCCGTCCCCGCCATGGCTCCCGATGAGAAGTCCGCGTACATTTCCGCGATGGCCGGCCAGGTATACCCGCCGAACAGCTGCCGCACGGAATCCGCATGCGGCCCCACGACCAAAATGCGCTTCACATCCTTTTTCAATGGCAGGATGCCATCGTTTTTCAACAATACCAATGATTTCAAAGCGTTTTCCTTGCACAATTCCTGCGTCCTTTCCGTGCGGAACACGTTCGGGAGCATTTCCTTGCGCGGATAGGGGTTCTCAAACAGCCCCAGTTTGAATTTCGCCGTCAACACGCGCCTGCACGCCATGTCAACCAGTCCCTCGTCCACTTCGCCCGCCTTTACCTTCTCCAACAATTCTTCGCCATAACCGATGGGGGTCGGGCATTCGACATCCAGCCCCGCTTTCAGCGCCGCCTCGCCCAGATTCGCCATGTCCGCGTCTAGGTGGAGCCACCACGGGTTCCCCGTTGATGGTCCCATACGAGTTCATCACGGATTGCAGGTTTCCCTCGGTGATGGCCGCCTGGAACGGGGCCGCGTAAACCTCCCACAGCAAACGTTCCGTCACCGGTGCCGATGCCATGTTGATACCGGCCTCGGACGCACCGTAAGCCAGGAAATGCTTCGACGTGGAAATGACGGAATCCTTCAAATCCTCACCCTGCATCCCGGTCACGAATGCCACGCTCATGGCCGAGGCCAGGCACGGGTCTTCGCCATAGGATTCCCCGACCCTTCCCCAGCGCGGATCCCTAACGATGTCCATGACGGGAGCCAGTGCCTGGCGCACGCCCACGGCCACGAACTGGTCTTTCGCCACCGCCGCCATGTCGCGCACGCTTTGCGGATCCCAGGTCGCCGCCTGCCCGACGGCGGTCTGGAACACGTCCGCCTGCGGAATGACTGCACCAGTCAACGCCTCGCAATGGATAATGGCGGGAATGCCGAAACGGCTGCTCGACACGACATGCCGCTGGACGCGTTCCATGTCTTCCACCATTTTCCCGGCATCCTCCGCCTCATAGAACAACGTCCCCAGATGGCCAATGCCGTTCGTCACCTTTTTCTCCGCCTCGTACACGTAACAACACTGTAACTGGGCGAATTTTTCCTCCACCGTCATCAGATGCAAAAGCGCGTCCGCCCTCTCCTCCGCCGACAACGTGGTATCCTGGTATCTCTGCTTTTCTTCCATTTTATCAAACCTCCCCGCTCACTGGATTATTCACCTTTATCACCTTTTCCACCGTCTCGCACCCTTGTGCCTGCACGCGCACGCGGATTTCGCCTTCCTTGCCTCCCGCCCGCACGACCGCTAAAAGCCTTCCATAATAAGGCGTTCTTTCCTCATCGAAAAAGTTCTCCGTGCTGGCCGGATCCGCGCTTCCGAACCCTTGCAGCACGCCCGCGCCTTCCACCTCGACGCGCACCTTCGAATCAAACTCCGTGTGCATGTTTCCTTTGCCGTCCACGACCGCTATCATAAGATACGCCGCGTCCTGCCCATCCGCGCGCAATACGTCACGGTCAACCTCCACTTGCAGCTTTCGTTCCTCTTGCGCCGTCTCTATCGCGAACCTGCTTATCTCCTGGCCACCCGCGTAAGCCACGGCCTCCACCGTGCCAGCCTCATATACCGTGTCGAATATTGCCTTGTAGCGGTTTTCCTCGCCAACCGGCAGCCTGCCCGCCGAAGCCCCGTTGACAAGGAGCTCGACCGCCTCCGCGTCCGAATATACTTCCACCTTAATCGGCTTCCCTTCAAATCCCGGCCACGTCCAGCTCTCGACGGCATTGCTGCAGGCCCAGGGCGTGCCGTGCATTTCCTCGTGGTAATGCTCCGGTAATTGTACCGCGACATAAGGTTTTTTACGGAAACCCCAGACGATTTCCCGGTAATAGGACATCGGCCTGCGGTACCCCGTGATGTCGAAGTCGCCCACGTACGCAAGATAAATCGGGTACGGACTGAAGAACCCTGACGCATTACCATATTTGGGAACACCCGCGCCGGCCTCGCCGATATAATCCCATCCCGTCCAAGTGAAGTCCCCAATCATCTGCGGGATTTCCTTCGCGTATTTCCAGTTGACATCAATATCCAGCGGCAATGTTTCCGAACCATAGTAAATTCGGTTCGGGTATTCCTTGCAATCCAGCGGGTAACGTCCGTTCATGTAGTTGTACCCGCATGTGTCCAGGGCGGAAAACGTCTCATCCAGGATTTCCCCGACCAACGGATGGATGCCCAGGTAATTCATCTGCCCCATCAGGCTCGTCATCACGTCGTTGATGTCGCCACCCGCGCTTTCAGCCGCCACATCGTTTCCGGTCGCCGCCTGGCCTTCGCCATTTGTCTGACCGCCCGCGCTTTCAGCCGCCTGTCCTTCGCCGCCCTGCGGCTGGCTCATGGCTGCTAACTGCTCCTTGGTAATCATCCCCAAATCGCACATCACCTCCGGCAGTCTCGCCATGGTCGCCACCATCCCGTTGACCGCGTTCGTCACGAACCGGGTCGGATCGCAGAGGCAATCACAATCCTTTAAAGGCACATTCCCCAAGGAACACGCTCCTGAAGTTGATAGGCGAACTGAAAGAGCAATACCCCGGTTGCGCCAACATCGCCCACGGGTTGCTTCTCCGTTTCTTTTACAGCATGACAAAGGAACACGGGTACGAAGCCTATTTTTCACAGATGGATTATTCTTCACCCGATTATATATTTGTACAAGTGCATGAATACCTGCTCCGGACGAACGGCGTGTTAAACCGCAGGGAACTGGAACAAGAATTCCACTATAGTGCCGATTATTTAAACAAAATCGTAAAACAACGCAGCGGCATGACACTGGTCGAATACAGCCAGGCCTACCGCATGAAACAAGCCGCCAGGCTAATCTGCACCACGACAGAATCAATTGAAAAAATCAGCCAGGAACTCGGCTTCGAGAGCAAGTCCTACTTTTACCGATTATTCAAGAAAACATACCATATGTCACCGGCCGCCTACCGAAAATATAGGAGAGGGAATTCTCATGAACACGTTTGACACAAAAAACCTTATGGTATAATCTCGACAGAGATTATACCTCGCACCGATTTGCGTCCTTGTCAGCGAGTATGACGGGCAGACCTACCGCCCGAAATACCATGAGGATTTAGTCCACAGCGAAATCACTCTCCCACCCCATGCGCTCCCTCACTGAAAAAGGGGAAAGGAAGATAGACAGCTTTGGGAGCCTTGCGAAATTCACAGATGACAGGGAGCAGAAATATCAGCAGTTGGAAACGGCACATCTTTCCAAAGGGCAGAAACTAAAGCGATTAAAGGAACTGTCAAAAATATATGCCCTCTATGCGCCAATCCAAGCCACTTATAAAGAGAGCCAGTCACTCAAAGGACTTGCCAAGATGAAATACGATAGGGAGCATAAGGATAAGTTAAAGCGTGTCATTCTCCATGACTTAGAGCATGGGAAACAGGGGAAATCAAGAAAAAGTGATGGAAAATGATGAATACGTCCTCGACAAGTAGCAGCAGGGTAAGGAGAACCATTCATGCGTTTGTCGTGGAAATTGTCCGGGAATTTGTTGACAAGATTATAGTCCATGCTCCCGACAAGAGCAACGGCAGACGGCTACAAGAAGTAGAAATAATCTACAACCATATCGGAGTATTTGACCAGTCTAAGGTCACACTCTGGAAAGGAAATGCAGTATAGCACTGACAATGCTATACTGCAATATCCAAAATTAAAAAACTTCCTTATGAAACCCTTGCTAATCCAACGTTTCTCTCACTTTTACCTACTGCCGCAGACCGGAATCGAACCGGTACGGGTATCACTACCCACGGGATTTTAAGTCCCGGGCGTCTGCCAGTTCCGCCACTGCGGCAAACCCATATGCCTGACGCAAAAACGCCTGACATAGAACGACCCAGAAGAGACTCGAACTCTCGACCTCCGCCGTGACAGGGCGGCGCTCTAACCAACTGAGCCACTGGGCCTCGTTATGAGCACCTGGCACTCGTCTTTTGAGTGCTTACGTGCGATACATCCCACCGCCGTTAGCGAGGTCTTCCCGAACTTACCAGGTGGGGCGTTATGAGCACTTGGCAAGGTTCTTTCGAACCTAATCGTGCAAAGTTAGCTTTTAAAAATGGACCTTCGGGGACTCGAACCCAGGACCGACCGGTTATGAGCCGGTTGCTCTAACCAACTGAGCTAAAGGTCCAAACTTTGTCCCTAAAAGGAACAAAGCCGATGATCGGACTCGAACCGATAACCTGCTGATTACAAATCAGCTGCTCTGCCAATTGAGCCACATCGGCATATTTAATTTCTTAAGAGCAACTGATTTGTAATCAGCACTCCGCCTGCGATTGACGTGCTCAATCTTCGTGAACCCCGCCACATCGGCATATTCCATAATTCTACAACGATGACTCCGACGGGAATCGAACCCGTGTTACCGCCGTGAAAGGGCGATGTCTTAACCGCTTGACCACGGAGCCAAAAACACAAAAATAGCGCACTCATCTTTGCGACGCTTTAAATCATACCATACCTCTTTCTATTTTGCAAGTATTTTTTTCACAATCATGCATAAGATGTCGACGCAAAGTTATATCAGATGTAAAATGACTCCCGCCTCTATGGGCGGTGAGCAACATATTTGTATCAGTGTCGGATTCAATCCCCATCTGATATGCCTCCGGCGGGCGCAGGACGTCCAGCGGACATCCGTTTAACGCCGACCGTAACGGAGTGAAGAGAATTCCTTGTTTTTCCCAAGGTTAATATTTATGACCGTCACGACCAATTCCCTTACTGATAAATCTTTTGTATCGACATTTTGATACCCACAATCAGAGCATATCCGGCTGCTTGCATAGAATGATACCAGGGTCAAAAGGCCATGTATGACATGCTTGCATGTCAATACATGACTTTGAGACCCGCAAAACACCGAAAAGTAGCCATTTCCCGTAAGAAAATGAGCGGATTTGAGGTGTTTTAGAGTTGCGGGAGCACGTAGTGCGGAGCAACTCGTGGGTATCATGGGGGCAAAATGTATTTTGACCCCAACATCATGTCATAAGTATATCATAAACCGTTAGCGTCGGTGTACGGAGGGCAACACGCCTCAGCCCATGTGATTTCAAGGGTTTTCAGCGTCATCTTCAATCGGCGTACGTCCTTGTACGCCTCATTCATCTTCCTTGAAAACCCTTGAAATCCCTATGGGTGAGGTCGCAGAGTCGTGAAGAGACATATTCCCCCCTTTCAAGGCACTTGAGCGACGCGTACAAGGACGTACGCGGAGTGAAAGTAACGACGAAAGGGGGGAAATATGCCCTTCATCGACCGTGTTGCCTTCTGTACACCGATGCTACTTTTGGCTTTTCGATCACGATTCCACCCGCCCCAGGCCTTCACACTCCCTGCATCTTCTGTGACTTTCGTACCTTCTGCACTCCTTTTTTCATTCCCATTCATTCTCCTCCTTTTGTGCCATGGCAGGAGAATTCACCCGTCTCAGAACCTCCTGCTTTTGTAAAAACGGTGTTTTAAAAGCATGGATTTTCTGTCATCTTCCACGACGGCCGCGTTTATCATCTTACCGTTCCTTATAGTACCAGCGACGGGGCGGAATATACCCTGCCCCCCAGCTCGCTGTCCAACATGTACAATGCCCGCGCGTCAAAACCGTACAATTCGAACTTCTTGACCATGTCCTCCGCGTTCGTCTCTTCCTCGCCCTGCTCCTTGACGAACCAGTCCAAAAACTGCATGGTCCGAAAATCCTTCACCTCATGCGCCGCCTCGTAAATATTATGAATCAAGCCTGTCACGTACTGCTCGTGCTCGTACCCGGCCTTCAGCGGATCCGCATATTCCTTCAATTCCTTGTCGGGCTTCGCGACGGCTCCCAACGACACCTTGCAGCCGTTGTTTTGCAAATACTTCAAGAACAGCATCGCGTGGTCACGCTCCTCCTGGGCCTGCACAAAATACCAATTGGCAAATCCCTTCAAGGCCTGCTCCTCATAATATATCGCAAAATCAAGATATAAATACGCGGAATAAAGTTCCTTGTTGATTTGGTCGTTTAGCAATTCCGCCACTTTTGTGTTTAACATATGTATGTTCCTCCATTTTCTCTGCATTTTTCCCAGTCATTATATCTCCATGTCGGGACAATTGCAATCCCCGTCACTTATTTTTCACAGATGACAACGTACCAATTATAACGAAACAACTGGCAAATGTGCAAAAAACATCCCACCGCCCGTTAACCGTACTTCTGAATCGAACCATTCAATACTTCTGAATCGAACCAATTAATTCTTCCACCTTCGCCGACTGTTCTGGCAAATATGTAATCGTAATAAGTGCCGCGTGGCCGTCCTTCACGCGCATGTACATGTCAATATTCGCACTAATTCCCTGCACGGCCGTCGTAATCGGCATCTTCGTGTAAGTGGTTCCCGCGATTTCCACCTCGGACGTGTCACCAAAATTCATCTCCATGCCATCCGCGAGACCGCCTGACATTCCTTGCTTTGAAAGCATGAAAAACTGGTCGGCCGTCATGTTCGCCAGCGGAAGTTTCTGCACCGCGATGCTAATGTTCATCCTGCCGCCGTCACTTACGCATACCGCCATCAGCTCCGGCTCAATTGCAACCGAGGCCGCCACCTCGCCGTATTTCTCTTGTGCCTCTTCCGACATGATCAAGTCCGCTCCCACTTCCCGGGCCTGCTCAAATTCTTCCTGCGTCGCCACCACGTAATCGTCCGAAAGGCTCAGCCGGATTCCCAGCCATTTGCTTTCGTAAACATTTCCGTTCACGGTACCCCGCTCATAGGATTCCCCATCCCGAACGGCATCGTCTTGCCCCTGGTTCCGGACCTCCTCCGTCGCCTGCTTTTTGCCGTCTTCACCACCGGCCAGCCCATCCTCTTCCTGCCCGCGTTCATCCTCCCGCCGGGATTCTTGCCCCCCACCTTGCTCCGGTTCCTTCTTCAAGCCCCTTGGCACGGCAGAAGAGCACGCCGTCAATGTAAACGCCAACAGCGCAAGCGCCACGCATAAAATTTTAGTCGCCTTTGATTTTCTTAATTTCATGTTCCACATCCTCCCGTCTTGACCATTTCAGCCCTGGCCATGTCTTGTTCCCCAATCATGATGTTAGCGTCGGTGTACAGTAGGCAACACGGTCGATGAAGGGCATATTTCCCCTCTTTCATCGTTACTTTCCCTCCGCGTACGTCCTTGTACGCGTCGCTTAAGTGCCTTGAAAGAGGGGAAATATGCCTCTTCACGACTCTACGACCTCACCCATAGGGATTTCAAGGGTTTTCAAGGAAGATGAATGAGGCGTACAAGGACGTACGCCGATTGAAGATGACGCTGAAAACCCTTGAAATCACATGGGTTGAGGCGTGTTGCCCTCCGTGCACCGACGCTAGCGTCGGTGTACAGTACAGACGGCAACCCTGGTACCATCATTATATCGCCGTTTAAAAACATTTGCAATCCATTTTCTTTCAAATGCCGTTGCGAACACCGGCCCACTTGTGTTATAGTAGGATTGACAATTTTAAGAAAAGGCAGGTACTTAAATTATGTGGGCTTACAATGAAACGTTTTACCAAATATACCCGATTGGGTTTTGCGGCGCACCCGTACACAACGACGGCGTGTGCGTCCCCCGTATCAAGAAAATCGGCGAATGGGCCGGTTACCTGGAGGATCTTGGCATCGGTTCCATCATCCTGAACCCGATTTTCGAGTCGGACAACCACGGCTATGACACCCGTGATTTCAAAAGTGTCGACTGCCGCCTGGGTACGAACGAGGATTTCAAGGCGGTCTGCAAAGAATTGCACGCGCATCACGTGAAAGTCATGCTGGACGGCGTGTTCAACCATGTAGGACGCGGCTTCTGGGCGTTTCAGGACGTGCAGGAAAAAAAATGGGACTCGCCCTACAAGGACTGGTTCAAAATCAGCTTTGACGGCAACAGCTGTTATAATGACGGGTTCTGGTACGAAGGCTGGGAAGGGCATTTCGAACTGGTCAAGTTAAATTTACAGAATCCGGCGGTCGTCGACTATTTGCTGGACTGCGTCAAGTTCTGGATCGAGGAATTCGGCATTGACGGGCTCCGCCTGGACGTGGCCTACAGCCTCGACCACAATTTCATGCGCCGGCTGCGCTCCTTCTGCGACAGCTTCAAGCCGGGATTCGCGCTGATTGGCGAGGTGTTGTTCGGGGATTATAACTTGATCGTCAATGACGGCATGCTCCACAGCTGCACGAATTATGAGTGCTACAAGGGAATTTTCTCCAGCTTTAACAGCATGAACCTATTCGAAATCGCGCACTCACTGAACCGCCAGTACGGCCCGGAACAGTGGTGCATTTACCGTGGCAAACATTTGATGAACTTCGTCGATAACCACGACGTGACGCGTATTGCCAGCATTTTGACGAATAAAAACCACCTTCCGCTGGCATATGGCATCCTCTTCGGCATGCCGGGCATCCCCTGCCTCTACTACGGCAGCGAGTGGGGCGAGGAAGGCGTGAAAGCCCCGGACAACGACTACGCGCTGCGCCCGTGTTTCGAAGCGCCAAAGCCTAACGACTTGACGGCATTTATCGAAAAACTGATTACCCTGCGGCGGGAAAGCGACGCGCTGTGTAACGGCGGCTACCACAACGTGGTCATCACCAACCACCAGCTCATTTTCGAACGCAAGAGCGACAAGGAGCGGGTGCTGGTGGCAATCAACGCCTCCGACGCGCCTTTCACGGCATACAACGGAGAATTGCAGGGAGAATTCGTGGAGTTAACCAGCGGGGATAAGTCGGACGGCACAACCTCGGCAGAAAGCGACACGGCCAAGGGAACTGGTAAAACCGCCACGGAAAGCGCGGACACCGTGAAAAACTCCGCCGCCGGGACCGGCGAAACCACCACGAAAAGCACAACTCCCGCAGCCGAGAAAACCAATGCGAAAAAATGCAGCATGAACGGGCAATTGGAACTTCCGCCATATAGCGTGGCATATTGGAAAGCAGTATAGGAAAAAGTACCTGAACCAGAAAAGCCAGGGTCAGGCAGGCAGGAAGTAGCAGCCACCAAAAGAGACGGTTTTCGCCCGGAAGCGTACCGTCTCTTTTCCGTCTCCCCCCTTTCCCGTCCCCCACCTTTTTCTTCTGCCGCACATATCGTTCCTTCATCCGTCACTCGCCCAGACCGTTCGTAACGCCGTTCACCACGTTCTGCGGCCTTCCCGCCAGGAACGCGCGGATATTTTCCGCCGTGGCGTTCATGATGCGCTGTCGGCTTTCCTTCGGTGCCCAGGAAATATGCGGGGTGATGATACAGTTTTTCGCGCCCAACAGCGGATTATCGGCGCGAATCGGCTCCATGGAAACCACGTCCAGCCCGGCCGCGGCCATTTTCCCGCTGTTCAAGGCATCGGCCACGTCCTGCTCGACGATGAGCTGCCCGCGCGCGTTATTGATTAAGATGACGCCGTCTTTCATCCTGGCAATCGTCTCTTTGTTAATCATCCCCTCATTTTCCGGGGTCAGGTTGCAGTGCAGGCTGACCACGTCCGATTCCGCGAGCAGTTTGTCCAGGTCGACGTACTCGCCAATCTCTTGCCCTTCCTCGCTAACGTGGGGCGAACATGCCAGCACCCGCATTCCCAATGCCCTGGCAATCCGCCCTTCCGCCCGGCCAATCCGGCCAAAACCGATGATGCCCATCGTCTTGCCTTCCAGTTCAACCAAGGGATAGTCCCAATAGCACCAGTCCTGGTTGGCCGCCCATTTCCCGGCATGCACCGATTCGTCATGATGCCCGACATGGTGGCAAATTTCCAATAGCAGGGCAATCGAAAACTGGCTGACGCAGGCCGTGCCGTACGCGGGAACATTTACCACGGGAATGCCCCTTTCGGCCGCGTACTCATAATCCACCACGTTGTACCCGGTGGCCAGAACCGCGATCAGCTTCAAATCCGGACAAGCGTCCAGCGTCCGACTCGACAGCGGCGTCTTATTCGTCACGGCAATTTGCGCGCCCGAAAGCCGCTTCGCAATCAGCGGGCTTTCTTCATATGCGGTTCGTTCATACACTGTCAAATCACCAAATTCTTTCAGGGAATCCCAGCTTAAGTCACCCGGATTCTCTGTAAAACCGTCCAAAACCACGATATTCATCTCAATCTCCTTTCATGAGCCGGCACAAACTCCCCAGCTCCCATGCGCGGTGTCTCGCGGCTCAGCGAAACATCCCATACCCGAGCTGGCGGGAAAGTTCGTCCGTAATCCTACGAAATTCCACCAGCCTCGGTTCAATCAGTTCGTCCGTCAAACGGCTATACGGTCCCGTCACGCTGATGCCCGCCACGATTTTTCCCGAGGAATCACGCACGGGAAAGGCAATGCAGCGCGCCCCCAGCTCCCGCTCCTGATTATCATAGGCGTACCCCCGTTTCCTGACCAGTTCCAGTTCCTTTCGAAGTTTCTCCTTCTCCACGATCGTATGCCCGGTGTGGGCGGTCAGTTCCTCGTTCTCCAGATAACGCTCAAGCTCCTCGTCCGGGTAAGCCGACAAAAATAACTTGCCGATGCCGTTACAGTACATTTGCACCGCGCTTCCCACGGCCTGCACCGCCATCAGCGACTGGTTCTTCACCCGCAGCACTTCCACGTAAACGGCCTTCTTGTTTTCCTCAATCGCCAGGCAGACCGACTCCCCGAACAAGTCGGAAAGCCGTTCCATGTAAGGACGGGCAATTCGCCGCAGGCCTTCTTCGCGATGCATGCGGCCCGCCAGCGCGCAAATTTTAAACGTCGGCATGTACTGTGCCGTCTCCTCGTCCTGACGCACGTACCCGCAGCCAATCAACGTGTTCACGAAACGAAGCGTCGTGCTCGAATTCATTCCCACCGTCTTCGCGATGTCCTGCAGCTTCTGTGCGCCGTCGGCAGAAACCAAGTGCTCCAGCACGCGCAACAGCTTTTCCCCCGACTGGTTTCCTTGTGTCTTACGTTCGTTCATCTTCCAATCCCCCGCCTTACTTCTATTTTTACACTTCCAAAATCACGTTTTGCGCCAGCAATTCCTCCCGAAGCCGCCCGTAAGGAAGCTCGCGCGACCCGCAATCCGCCCTGGCGCACAACGCGGCCGCGACTCCCGCACCCTGGCCCATAATCATACAGCCCACCGTGTTGCGGGTGGACATGTGCGCCTCGATATCCCCGGTCACGCATCGCCCCGCCATGTACAAGTTGTCACATCCCCCCGGTAACAACATACGGTACGGCATGCCGTAAAATCCCGGTTCGCAAATCTCACATTCCTTCCGTTTCGGCGACAAATCATGAAACCCGTATAAACCGACCTCGTCCTCAAACCGTTTCGCCGCCGAAATTTCTTCCTGCGCAATCATTTTGTCGCACATGGTAATCCGGCTGGCACGCACGCCCATCTGGGTGGAAGCCCAGGAAATATATGAATTTTCACAACCCGGCACGCATTTTTTCATGGCGTCGGCAAATTCCATGGCCATGACGCGCGACTCCATCTCCGCCCTGCTTAAGCTTTCCGCGTCGCAGACGTTGCAGTCGGCTCCCTTTGAATTATTGATGTAGGTCAGCTCCCCCTCATGTATGGACTGCATGGACGTGAAAAAGTTGATATCCAAATCGGCAAACGCGGCGTACTTCTCCTTGTCCTTCACATGGGTAAACGCAAACCTGCGGGACACGATACCGTCACCTTGGTCGGTCGTCCCGCCCAGCTTGAAAAACCCGGTCGGGTTCTCCACCACCGCCCGCTCAAAATCAATCCCGGCCATGCCGAACACCAGGCCGTTTGGACCGCCGCATACCTCGTGATAGCGCTGCCACAACTCCGTCTGTTCCAACCCCGCCATGCGGGCAATGTCCCCGTCACCCGAGGCGTCGATATACTGCTTTGCCACCACGGCCGAACGACCATCCTTGTTCTCGATGAACACGGCCTTTATCCGATGATTGCGAACGGCAGAATCTTCGTCCGCGCCATCCTCCATGCACACGTCGCAAAACATCGTGGACAAGAACACCCGCACCCCGGCCTCCATCAGCATCTTGGAAATGACCGCCTTGTAAATCTCGTGATCCGCCACAATACGGTAAGGGCTGAAATTCTGGTCCCCGGGCATGGGGATAAATTCCGTCGCCCCGCCCGCCTCTTGCAAACGCTCCATCAATTCATAAGCAATACCACCCACGATCCGTTTTGCCTTTTCCGGTTCTTTCGTCGCCGAATAGAAGCTGCTGATGCCGATGCCCCCGTTCGTCAGTGTCCCGCCGGGCACGGGGGTGCGCTCCACCAGCACCACGCCCGCTCCCGCCCGGGCGGCCGCGATGGCCGCGACACAACCGGCCGTGCCGGCTCCCGCCACGAACACGTCCGTCTCAACGACCGGCGTCTTGCGCTCCGGCTCCGTCAAATATTTCACTTCCATGGTTTCTCCTTTCCCGTTGCGAGCCCGCGCGGTCACAGAATGACATTCTTCTGGTTCCCGTCCATCCAGGAAGCCAAGTTGTCAAACACGATTTCGGCCCGCAGACTCATCGACTCCTCACTGGCAAACGCGACATGAGGCGTCAGCAACGTATTTTTCGCGTGCAGCAACGGCTCGTTATCCGAAAGCGGCGGTTCCACGTCGAACACGTCAATCCCCGCCCCGGCTATCACGTCATTGTTCAGTGCGTCCGCCAGATCCTTTGCGTTGACGACCGGGCCGCGCGCCACGTTGATGAGAATCGCGTTCTTTTTCATCATCTCCAGCTTTTGCGCGTCAATCATGCCACGCGTGGAATCATTAAGCGGGCAATGCAACACGACGACGTCCGACTCGGACAGCACCTCCTCCAACGGAACCTGGCGCACGTACTCCGGCGCGTCCGCGTGGTTCGTGCGGCTGCTTGCCAGTACGTTTGCCCCGAACGCGTGAAACAGTTCTGCCGAGCGCATGCCAATCTTCCCCAGGCCGATGATGCCGACGTTCCTTCCCTTAATCTCGCATCCGACCAGGCCGTCCTTCGTCCTCCCCTGGCGTGCGCGCTCCTCCACTTTGGAAACATTTCGCAAAAGGGAAACCGCCATGCCGATGACCAGCTCCGCGACCGCTTCGTTTGAGTAGCCCGACGCGTTGCTGACCGCCACGCCCTTCTCCTTGCAGGCGTCCAGCCCCACATGGTCCACGCCCGTGAAGGCCACGTCAATATATTTTAGCTTGTCACATGCACGGATGACCTCGCCCGGCATCGGCATGTTGGCGATAATCATGGCATCCGCGTCCTTTGCCTGGCCAATCAACGTCGGCACGTCGAGCGTCCTCGGATACGAGACGAACTCGACCCCTTTCTCCTCCAACGGCTTCTTGCGGGCATCCAGTTCTTCTTCGGAAATGCCCAACGACTCCATAATGACTACTTTCATTTTCCTTCTCCTTGTCTTCTTTGATTTCAATATTTGAAATCGTATTTTATATCTTGCAATCACATTATAAAATGGACAAGCACGGCTTGTCAATAAAAACTTCCATTTCGAAACTTCCATTTATCCAAATTCTCAACTTATCATTCGTGAACACGCGAAAGGATACTCGCCGCATGAAAGACCATTCCTTCACCTTTCGGCTTGTGTAACACGACATGCAATATGAAAATGTCGTTCACCGTCTCAACGTCCAGCGTCCCATGATATTGTTCGGCCACGTAGCGCATGCTCATGATGCCGTAACCATGCCGGCCCACGTCCGGCTTCGTCGTTCGGGGCGTTCCCTCCACGACATGAAGTTGCCCGGAAAAATAATTGACGACTTCGATGGCGACTTCTTCCCCCCTGGCAGAAACGGAAAGGTCAATCAACCGTTTTTCCCCGTCTTCCAGCCGCTTGGCGGCCTCGATTGCATTGTCCAGCGCGTTTCCCAACAAAGAATACAAGTGGGAAGGCGTGAGGAAGGAAAGAAGCGTCCCGTCCCCGGCGTGCCCGAGGCGAATATGGTGCCTCTCGCAGAGCAATTGTTTTTCGTACAATACGACGTCCAAAATCGGATTTCCGGTCTTGATGTTGGAATCATAAATTTCAATGGCCTGCTTCAAGTCCGACAGTTCCTGCTCGTCCAGCCGTCCCTCCAGCGAGGAAAGCCTGCGCTTCAAGTCATGGCACTTCATGTTGATTGTCTCGACGCTTTCCTTGGTCATTTCATACTGGTGCTTTTCCTGGAACAAAAGCTGCTCCGTGACGAGAAGGTCCTGGGACAGCTTATTTTGCCGCAACACCTCGGTGGCCAGGAGAATGACGAAAACGGTGCAAGTCAAAAAGAATACTTTATTGAGGATGGTCAGTTCCGGCGCGGCCTCCATGTCCTCGTAAACACGGCTGATGTTCCCGAACACGTTGTTCAACAATACAAGGCCGATGGAAATGGACACGACTGCGATGGAAGAACGGCGGTTCTGCCACAGCTTGTAGCGTTTGGCAAAAAGTATCGCGAACAATACGAAGAAGCCCACATGGTACAACGCGAACAGTACGAGGTTGGACTCCCTGCTTGCCAGGGGCACGAGGGAAAACGTGGCCTTGTCGTCGATGCCCAAAAGGTTTTGGAGCAAGGCATAGCTGTCACTCGTGAAATTGTTGACGGAAAGCGTCATGCACCAGCAAAGAAGCAGTTCCGAAAGCCGTTCCTTGTAACATGCCAATATGACGAAGAAAATATAAAAATTCGTAATAGAATGGGTACCGATGCGCAACAAATGCACGGCGACAGTGGAAGTGCCTGCCGACGGCGTGCAAAATGACAAGAGCCACGCCAACAAAAGGCCGCCAAAAAGCATGCCGGGAAAACGCAGGGCAAAATGCCCGCGCCGATGGTAATTCTTCGATAACAGCAAAATGCAAAAATTCCATTTCAACATGGAAAGCGAGAAGGAAACCAGGTTGATGATTACGAAATCGGGAATCTGGTAGGCTTTCGCAATGGATTCTAACATGACTCGTCATTCTCTCCTTCTTGTGGCAGTTTGCCCCAAATCATTCTCAGGGCATCATGAAAGGCTTTCCTTTTACTGCGGGAAACGCGCAGGGTATGGCTTTGTCCGGCATGGGAAACCTCGACCTCGTCACCGGAAACACTTTTTACATGGCGCAGGTTTACCAGGTAGCAATGGTTGCACTTACAAAAAAGCGCGCCATCCAGCCTCTTTTCCACCGCGCTCAGCGTCGTGTGCTGGACGTAGTCCCCACGGACGGAATGGAAAATGGTCTTGTGCCCGGACACCTCGCAGTATAGGATTTCCTCAGGGCTTAATTTGACGCTGCCCTGCCGGGTATTGAGGACGATGCCGTTCGTCTCCCGGTCGGCCAGCCGGCGGTACGCGCGCACGAACTTAAGCGCGAAATCGGCATAAGAGACGGGCTTTACCAAATAGGCGAACGCGTCCACGTCGTACCCTTGCACGGCGTACTGGGCAAGGCTCGTGATAAAGATAAGCAACACGTCTTTGTCCAGCTTGCGCAAGGCGTGGGCGGCATCCATGCCATTTAAGTAAGGCATGGCGATGTCCATGAAAACCACGTCATATTTGGCAGAATAATTTTCCAGGAAGGCAACGGCGTTATGAAAAACGGTCGTGTAAAACGCCGCCTGGTTTTCATCCGCGAAACGTTGCAAATACGCTTGTAGCGTCCGCGCGTGGATATCGGTATCCTCGATAATGGCAATCTCAATCATCACGTTTCCCCCTCTCCCGGTATTGGCCCCCTACAAATTTGTACACGGCCGGGTCATACCATGGGGATGTCTAAACCGGCTCATTTCTTCTTAAATATTATAACTGCTCGCGCCGCGAAAAACAATATCAAAAAGCAAAAGCAGATTTCAATTATCAAAATCGTGATTGCTTTTCACGGAGACACACGAACTGCCGCGAAACCGTGGCCAGTTACGTCGTTTCACACTACCAGTTATTCCGTTTGACTTGAAGGAGATTCCCCCATCCGCTATAGTCATGATAAAAAGGGAAAAGGAGAACCAAAAGATGAGTTATTTTGAGAAACTGAAGGCGGGAATCAAGGCCGGCTTAAACAGCAGCCAGAGGGACCACGTGCAATACCGCACGGCGTCGCTTTTGGAAATGATTTGCAGCATGGCACACAACGGTGTGGGCATGTGTTTTTACATGCTCGCGATGCGGGCCAGCTACATAGGGACGGAAGGGTACGCGATACCCGTCACCGTCGTGGGACTGATTCTTACGGTGACGAAAGCGTTCGACGGTCTGACAGATGCAATTGCGGCGGCCATCTTCGAACGTTTTCCGGCTGGCAAGAACGGAAAAATCCGTGTTTTGTTCGCCACGGGCTGGGTCATCGAGGCGTTGGCGGTGCTTTTGCTCTACAGCTGGGCTTCAGGCAAATTTAGCGGGATTGCCGGACTGATTTTGTTCACGGTGACGCACGTGACCTACACGCTAGGCTACACGCTGGCGGTCATCAGTGCCGGAACCTCGGCCACAGTTCTGACCAACGACCCCATCCAGCGGCCGATGATGGCGTTCGTGGACATGGCGTTTTCCTATGGGACGCCAATTCTCATGAACATGTTCTTAAGCTTCGCCATCCTGCCCAAGTATGACAACCAGTGGAACGTCCCGGCCTTACGGGAAGCCGGTTATATCCATGTCGGGTTCGCTTTCATACTGATGCTGGTCACTTGTTTCGGCGTGCGGAAGGTTGACGTGAAGGAGACGTTCGAGACGTTGAGCGACGACAAAGAGGAGAAAGTGAAGTTCCGTGACATGTGGAACGTGCTGCGGCACAACCGCGCGGCCCAAATGTACATCGTGACCTGCGCGACGGACAAGTTCGCGGCCTCCGTCGCGTCCGAGGCGGTGGTGACGACCATGGTCGCCGGCATTCTGATCGGCAGTTACAAAGCGACCTCTCTGATTGGCGGCGCGACCAGCATCATCGGTTTGATTTGCGCATTCTCGGGCGGCATCTTCATCGCCAAGGTGGGCGTGAAAAAAGCGACAAGCATATGGTCATGGGCATGTATCGCCCTTTCCGTGGCATCCATCGTGTTCTACGTGGTACTCGGCAAAGACGGCATGAGCCTGATTTCCGTGGCCGCCGTGCCGACTATCATTTACCTGGTACTGCAGATGGGCATCACGGCAGCGAAAATGATTCTCTCGACCGCCAGCTCGGCCATGCGCGGTGACATCGTGGACTACGAGCTGGAGCGTTCGGGAAAATACATGCCGGCCGTGGTATATGGCGTGTATTCCTTCATCTCGAAACTGGTCAGTTCCTTGTCCTCGACCATCTCGGCACTGTGCGTGGCGTTGCTCGGCTACACGACGACCATGCCGCAGATGGGTGACGAGCCGACGACGGGGCTGTTCTGGATGGCGATTTTCTTGTCGACGGTGATGCCAATCCTTGGATGGATATGCAATATCGTCGCCATGAAGTTCTACGAACTGGACAAGGAACGCATGGTCGAGGTACAAAGAAACATCGCCCAGAAAAAGGCGGAGGCATATCAGATGGGGGATTGAATCCCGCCACTGATACAAATATGTTGCTCACCGCCTATAGAGGCGAGAGTCATTCCACATCTGACATAATCGAAAAAAGGGAAAGGGACACCCCCGTCAAATGACGTGCCGTTCCTTTCCTTTTTTCAGAACCAACCAAACGCAAGAAGGGCGTTCCTCCCCCATTTCACGGCGTGCTCCTCTATCAGACATCGATGTTTGTCCTTATCATAGCTGATTCCCGCCAGCAAAATATTCTCACGTTCCTTTTACATAAGGGGATGACGGCCAATCTACCCTTTTTCATTAAGGTAATAAAGCCCTCTTTCGTCGGGGCAATTCCCAAATTCAATTAATTGACGGATTTTTTCGTATTCGCTCTTTCCCCTTGCCTGCTGCGCCTCCATTGTTTCAAAGCCTTTCACGTTTTCCGGCATCGTCGGCAATTCGTCAATCTTTTGTACATGCCCGGCGCCTGCCGTCAATCGTTCGTTTTCTTCCGTCGGCAATGTGTCATTTTCCCGCGTTCCTTTATCTTCCGCCTGCACGGCATGAGAAGTTTCCTCCATTTGGGCTTCCCGCCGTTCCCCCTCTTCTTGCATCATGACGGAGGAAACGTAATACTGTATGTTTTGACAAACAATGTCCTTCTCCAACGACGGGTTCACCTGATGCCTCATTCTCATTTCCAGCATCCTAATAGATTCTTCATCTGACATCATCATGGTCGCTCCTCACTTTCAAACTTTTGGGGCTAAGCCGCCTTCACCCCCGCTCAATCACGCAACGCCTGCTCGTTATTATAAAATAATGGCGCGGTCTCGTCCCTATGAATCTTCTCAATTTGCGCCGCCACCGCCGCGCGTTTCCCTGCACCGTATCCACAACCAACTGGTCGCTTTCTTTCAAGCGCAGAACCGTCTCCTGCGCTTGACCTCGCGAATGGACTTGGCAAATTCCATTGGATGAATGACGGAATACATCTGAGCCGCGAAGGATTTTCCAAAACGACGGGGACGGCTGACGCAGGTCAAACGCCTTGGCGTCTCAATCGTTTCATTATATCAAGCGGAGCATGCCGCCCTTGTCCACGTACGTATCGTTCCTGATACCGGTAAATCCACTGTTTCCCGGATTCGGATAATTTCCCATGGTTTCCACCTTCCCGCTTTCTTATACCCGCGGCCGGTGAAATCTACCGTGAGTATTGTGCCGGCCGCAGCCGCCCACCTGCCTGCACCATGTTTATCTTATTATAAAATGTTCCTCATGTCAATTTGCATTTTATGGGCATGCCGCTTGTTTTTACCTATTCTTTTTACCTATACTTCCACATTCGCCATAAGTATTTGCCATTTTTTGTTTCTTGGTGTAAAATACTGTAAAACCCGAGCAAGACGCGGAGACGTGAATGAAACCAATTTACCGTATATCATTTTAGCCATGGAGGAGATTATAATCATGAGACAACATATTACCGGAAAACAATTTGACGAAGAACGCGCATTATATCATTTGCAAAATGCGGACGTAATAGACTGTATATTTGCCGGTCCCGCAGACGGCGAGTCCGCCCTCAAGGAGGCGAGGGACGTCGGCGTGGACAACTGCCGTTTTTCACTCCGGTACCCGCTCTGGCATGTCGAGGGCTTTACCATGTCCGATTCCACAATGGACGAATTGACCCGCGCCGCCATCTGGTACGCCAAGGACGGCGTTATCAAAAACAGCCGCTTAGGCGGCATCAAAGCCGTACGGGAATGTGAAAACATCCGCCTGGAGCATTGCCGGGTGGAATCTTTGGAGTTTGGTTGGAAGTCGCAGGACATCGCGCTGATTGACACGGAAATCACTTCCGAATACCTTTTCCTCGACAGCAAAAATGTGACATTAAAAAATGTCAAAATGCACGGGAAATATTCGTTCCAGTACATGGAAAATCTGGAAATCGAAAAATGTGACCTTGATACGAAAGACGCGTTCTGGCACAGTAAAAACGTGACCGTGAAAGACAGCGTCGTCAAAGGAGAATATTTGGGATGGTTCTCCGACGGACTCACCCTGATTAACTGTAAAATTATCGGAACACAGCCCTTGTGTTACTGTAAAAACCTGAAATTAATCAACTGCACCATGGAGGATACGGACTTGTCCTTTGAATACTCCGACGTGGAAGCCGACGTGCGCGGCCACATCATTTCCGTCAAAAACCCGAAATCAGGCATCATCACGACGGACAGCGTGGGCGAAATCGTGCGCGAGGCGCCCGTCATGGAATGCACCGGGGAAGTCGTCATCCGCAGATAAAACACCAGCCAAATTTATTTACATCTCCCCGGCCAATCAGCATGCCGGTCGGCCGGGGACTGAATTGTAATGAGCTCGGACAGCACGCCAGATACTCGAATCATAAACCTTCAAAACGCCAATCCACACTCCATCCATTTTTTGACGTAAAATAATCCTTCCAATTTAAAATCTTTTTGCAGAAAACCAGAAATCATGATAGACAGCGACAGAATATTATAAACAGATTCCTATTTTCCGAGTATGATAAAGGCACTTGAGAAACAAGCCAAGGAAGATGAATGAGGCGTACAAGGACGTACGCCGATTGAAGGTGACGCTGAAAACCCTTGAAATCACATGGGCCCGGGCGTGTTGCCTTCTGTACACCGACGCTAATTTTCCAAACAACCACATAGTGTCCTGATTTGTGCAATCTGTATAAATCCAGAAGATTTTTCCATATATTTTTATTGCTTTTGCCCGTCCCCCTATGATAGAATGAAAATACGATAAAAAGAAGAAACTGTATTCGCACGTGAGCATCCAAAATACGGATGCCAAGTGCTCATTGTAAGGAGGTGAATTTTTATGGCTTTGAGAAAAAAAATCGTACAGTTGGCGAAGATGATTGGCGGCCTGCCCGGCATGGTCAACAAGATTGATGAAAACGCGCCCGAGTACTACAGCCTGGAGTGCGTGGTGACCGACGACATGGCGGATGTCGCCCTGGCGGCGGGGCTTCGAAAAGCCCGCACCATCGCCTATCTGGCGGAAAAAAGCGGGAAATCCTTAGACGAGACGACGCGCCTGGCACACCAGTTGGGAGAAACGGGCGTGTTCACGATTTGGAAGGACAAGACGGACGGCTTGGAGCGATGCTACGTGGAGATTTTCGCCCCCGGCATCCTGGAACGGATGGTGGGAAACCGCGAGCAGCTGGCCAAGTTCCCGCAGATTGCCCGCGCGTTTGACGAGTACACGAAGAAAAGCGCGGCCAAGATGGGAGCCATGCTGCCGGACGGCTCCAGCCTGATGCGCGTGATTCCGATTGAAAGCGCCATCGACGGCAATCCGAAGGCCGTGCCTTACGAAAAACTCAGTTACTATCTGGACAAGTACGACACGTTCAGCGTGTCCGACTGCTCCTGCCGCGCTTCCAGGCGCATCATGGGCGAGGGCTGCGGGCACCTGGAGCAGGACATGTGCCTGCACCTTGGCTCGGCGGCCGAGTATTACGCCGAGACTGGCAAGGCGCGCTACGTCACGCGCGAGGAGGCCGAGGAAATCTTGAAACGGGCCGAGGACAACGGCCTCATGCATTCCATGCCGAACATCGACGAACTGGGGGAATCGGGAGCCATCTGTAACTGTTGTTCTTGTTCCTGCTTCGGCCTGCGCATCGGCCTCATGTTCGGCGCGAAGGACGCCATCCGCTCCAACTACGTGGCGGAAGTGGACGAGGAAAAATGCGTGGCCTGCGCGCAATGCGTGGAAAATTGCCCGGGCAACGCGCTAAAATTGGGGCAGAAACTATGTTCCAAGGAAAGCCTGGAAGAAAAGCCCACCTATAAGAAAATCAAGGAAAGCACCTGGGGGCCGAAGGACTGGAACGTGGATTACCGGGAAAACCGGGAGGACACCGTCGCCACCGGCACCGCGCCCTGCAAGACCGCTTGTCCGGCCCACATCGCCGTGCAAGGATATTTGCGGCTGGCCGCACAAGGGAAATACACGGATGCCTTGGAATTGATTAAAAAGGAAAATCCGTTCCCCGCCGTCTGCGGGCGCATTTGCAACCACCGCTGCGAGACGGAATGTACCCGCGGCAGCGTGGACGAGGCCGTTGCCATTGATGAAGTGAAGCGTTTTATCGCCGACCACGACCTGCGGGCGGAAACGCGTTTCGTCCCGCCGATGATAAACCAGATTGGCAAGCCCTACGAGGAAAAAATCGCCATCGTCGGCGCGGGGCCGGCCGGTATGACTTGTGCATACTTTTTAGCGGCCAAAGGCTATAGGCCGACCGTCTTTGACAAGGCGGGCCGCCCCGGCGGCATGATGATGAACGCCATCCCCTCCTTCCGTTTGGAAAAGGACGTCGTTCAGGCCGAAATTAACATTCTCGAGGAAATGGGCGTGGAATTCAAGTGCGGCGTGGAGGTCGGCAAGGATGTCACCATCAAGGAACTGCGCGAGCAAGGCTACAAGGGCTTTTACATAGCCATCGGCTTACAATCCGGCGGTGCCTTAAACATTCTGGGCGAGGATGCCGAGGGCGTGATGCCGGGAATCGAGTTTATTAAAAAGGTGAATTTGGAAGGCGGCCAAAAGCTTCATGGAAACGTGGTGGTCATCGGCGGCGGCAGCATCGGTGCCGACGTGGCCAGGACGGCCGTGCGTTGCGGCGCGCAGAAGGTATCGCTCTATTGCCTGGAAAGCTACGAGGAAATGCCGATGGGCGAGGAAGACCGCTCGGAATGCGAGCGGGACGGCATCGACATCCACGCGGGCTGGGGACAGACCGCGATTACGGCAAAGGACGGCAAGGCGGCGGGCATTTCTTTCCGCAAGTGCACGAGCGTGAAGGACGCGTGGGGACATTTCGCACCCCAGTTTGACGATTCCGTCACGGAAACGGCGGACTGCGACTTCGTTCTCTACTGCATCGGGCAAAGGCCGGAATTAAACGACCTGCTCGCCGGAACGAAGGTCACGTTCAACGCCAACAAGACCATCAAGGCCGACCCGCTCACATACCAGACCGAAGATGCGGACATTTTCGTCGGCGGGGACATTTATACGGGTCAGAAGTTCGTCATCGATGCCATCGCGGCCGGCAAGGAAGCGGCGATTTCCCTGCACCGGCACGTGCATGAGGGACAGAGCCTGACGCTCGGCCGCGACCGCCGCCATTACGTGGCCTTAAACAAGGATGCGGCATTGATTTCCCCGGCGGACGTGGATCGCGGGCCGAGGCAGATTCCGGGTTACAACGAGGCAAAGGCAAGGACGTTTGGCGACGCGCGCATGTCATTTACGGAAGAACAGATTCGCAAGGAAACCGCCCGCTGCCTAAGCTGCGGCGCCACGAAGGTGGACGAGTACCTCTGCATCGGCTGCGGGCAGTGCACGACCCGGTGCAAATTCGACGCCATCCACCTGGTTAAAAAACACGACATGTGGGGCGGCAGTTTCGAGGCGTTGCCAATCGCAGTGGCGAAACATGTCGTCAAGCGCAGCGCGAACATCGCGGCAAACGCCGTGAAAGGCAGACGGCGCGGGTAATACCATCTTAAGCGATAAACGCGGGTCACGCCGTCCATGACGGGCGGCACGGCTGACACGGTATGAAACAATAAGCTTACCCCCGCGCCGTCCGATATGCGCGGCGCGGCTGAAAGGATGTAGGACATGCACGAAGTGGGAATCATCACGTCCATGCTGCACACGGTGGCAGACATCATGGAACAAGAACAATTGACGGTAGTGGAAAAAATCGTCCTCGAAGTGGGCGAACTGTCCGGCGTGGTGCCGCATTATATGGAAGAATGCTTCCCGGCCGCCGCCTACAAGACAAGGTTCGCGGACACGAAGCTGGAGATAGAAGTGGTTCCCGGCATCGTAAAATGCAACCGCTGCGGCCTGGAGTTTAACGGTTTCCAGTACGACTTAAGATGCCCGGACTGCGGCAACGGCAAGGAACTGACACCGCTAAGCGGGCGGGAACTGACAATCAGGGAAATCATCGGGTGCTAGCGTCGGACAGGAAACGTCAAATCCTATTGATTGGTCGGAATGGAGATCCAAAACCCATTTGATTGTAGAGAAAACTACTAAAAACAGTAGAGGAATGGTTTTTTCCATTCCTCTATATAACATTCTTTATTTCACGACCACCTTGCGGAAATTCTTCTTCCCCCGCTTGAACACTTTCCCGTCCCCGGCAAAGTCCTCTTTCACGTAAGTCTTGTAAATATCTGTCTCCTTCTCCCCGTCCACGCTCACGCCGCCCTGCTGCACGGCACGTCTGGCCTCTGAACGTGTCGGGGTCAGGCCGCCGGCAACGAGCACGCCAAGGATGTCAATCTTGCCGTCCTTGAAATCAGCGTCGCCAAGCTCCGCCGTCGGCATGTCGGCCGCGTTCCCCTGGCTGAACAATGCGCGTGCGCTCTCCTGCGCACGTTTGGCCTCCTCCTCGCCATGCACCAGGCTCGTCAGCTCGTACGCCAGGATTTCTTTCGCCTGGTTGAGCTGGCTGCCCTCCCACTTGTCCATCTCGTCAATCTGCTCCAGCGGCAAGAACGTCAACATGCGGATGCATTTGAGCACGTCGTCGTCCCCCACGTTCCGCCAGTACTGGTAAAAGTCGAACGGGGACGTCTTGTTCGGGTCAAGCCACACCGCGCCGGACTGGGTCTTGCCCATCTTCTTGCCCTCGGAATTCAAAAGCAAGGTAATCGTCATCGCGCTGGCGTCCTTGCCCAGCTTGCGGCGAATCAGTTCGGTTCCCGCCAGCATGTTGCTCCACTGGTCGTCGCCGCCGAACTGCAGGTTGCAGCCGTACTTCTGGAACAACGCGTAGAAATCATACGCCTGCATAATCATGTAATTGAACTCCAGAAAGCTCAATCCTTTCTCCATCCGCTGCTTGTAGCACTCCGCCGCCAGCATGCGGTTGACGCTGAAATGCGCCCCGACCTCGCGCAGC
Source organism: Lachnospiraceae bacterium (assembly GCA_910574865.1). Lineage (GTDB taxonomy): Bacteria > Bacillota > Clostridia > Lachnospirales > Lachnospiraceae > Schaedlerella. The sequence goes on from CAJTDN010000018.1 coordinate 53,789, forward strand.
ACCTCGATGTAGTTCAAGTCGAGCAGCCAGTCCGCGTTGTTCACCATCAGCGCCTTGCCCTCCGAAAAATCAATGAACCGGCTCATCTGCTCCTTGAAGCAGTCACAATTGTGCTGGATTGTCTCCTTCGTCATCATCTGGCGCATGTCACTGCGCCCGGACGGGTCGCCAATCATGCCCGTGCCGCCGCCAATCAGGGCAATCGGCTTGTTGCCCGCCATCTGCAGGCGCTTCATCAGGCACAAGGCCATGAAATGCCCGACGTGCAGGCTGTCCGCCGTCGGGTCGAACCCGATGTAAAACGTCGCCTTCCCGTTATTCACTAAATCGGCAATCAACGTCTCGTCCGTCACCTGCGCGATTAACCCGCGCGCCTTCAATTCATCATAAATCTTCATTTTCTTACCTCCTGCTTTCTCAAATTCAGTTGCTTCCCCACCTGGCCATTCCCCGGGAGAATTAATCGAGTAGAGGAGATCCCCCCACCCGTCGCGCCGGGCATCCGTCAGCTCCAGCTAGCATACTTCCTTTGGATGCCCGTGTGCATAAAAAGAGCCCTTTCATCCATAAAGGACGAGGGCTCTTTAGTCTCGTGGTACCACCTTCATTCACAGAAGACTCACGTCTCCTGCCTCGGAGTGCATCTTACCATTCATGCCACAAATCGTAGAAACGCATCGGAATCCCCTATAGAATGTATCGGCACATTCGCGCCGCTTACAAAAACCAGCCATGCCACGTCCACATTTGTAACAATCCATGATTCAATCACTCGGTGCGCTAACGTGCACCACCCCGTCACGGCCTACTTGGACATATGCACTCCATCCTTTCGGTGTGCGGCTCCGGGATGTATTCGTCACGAGCGGCCTCATGCGCCTCTCACCAACCGGCGACTCTCTGTCTTTGCCAAAACGTGAGTACTTGTTCCCTTCACGGCCTTTTTCCTATCTGTTGCCTATCTTACCCTAAACCAACCAAATTTGTCAAGTATCTTTCTCACGCTTTTTATTTATTACTTCACTTCCTTCGCCTCGATGGCCGCCGCCATCTCATCGACATCCTTTTTCGTCAGCTTGTACCCCAGCCCGAGCAGCACGCCGCTGGCAAGCACCGGCACCGCCCCCTTCCGGCGCCATCTCGATTTCCATGTTCCGGTTATTCAACGAGCTGGACACTTCCACCTTGATTTCATTCCCGCCTTCCACCAGCAAGTCCGCGACTTCCACCTTCCGCTTGTTGATGTTGTAGGCGCCCGCTTTCTTCCCGTTTACGTGCACGGGACAAGCTCGACCTCTCCCGCGTCCAAAAGCGACTTGTAACGAATTATGACGATTTTTCTTGTACTATCGTCCATTTTGATGTAAAATAATCGTGGTTGTCTATTACGGCCCTTGAAGGCTAGTGTAAATGCGCTTAATTCGGGCAGATTATACTTAGCATCCACCGCACCCCGGCAGAGCGCGGAGTGACCAATTCATCCACAAGGAGGAGATTTCTTATGAAGAAAATGGAAGAGTACGTGCGAAGCATTCCGGATTTTCCAGAAGAGGGAATTATTTTCCGGGACGTGACCAGCGTCCTGCAAGACCCGGACGGGCTGGCACTGGCGATTGATTCCATGAAGCAGAAACTGGAAGGGATTGATTTTGACGTAATCGTGGGAACCGAATCAAGAGGATTTATTTTCGGCGTTCCCATCGCATATTCCTTACACAAGGGATTCGTTCCGGTTCGCAAGAAGGGGAAACTTCCGATGGAAGTCATTTCCAAGGAATATGACTTGGAATACGGCAGTTCCGTGGTGGAGATGCACAAGGACTCCATCAAGCCGGGACAAAAGGTAGTCGTGGTGGATGATTTAATTGCCACGGGCGGCACCATCGAGGCAAGCATTCAGATGATTGAGGAACTGGGCGGCGAAGTAGTGAAAGTAATTTTCCTGATGGAACTGGCGGGGCTTAAGGGAAGAGAACGCCTGAAGGGCTACGACGTTGACAGCATCATCGTCTATGAAGGCAACTAAGTTGCACGTAACCAATTATCACCGGGGGTATTTGTGGAAAATCAGCCGCAGGGACAAAGAAAGCGGCATCCCCAAAAATGCCACGCAAAGGAAAAGGAGAGAGTGATGTTAGAAAAATGGTTTAAACTCAAAGAAAACAACACGAACACCAAGACGGAAGTCATCGCCGGCCTCACGACATTTATGACGATGGCGTATATTCTGGCGGTCAACCCGAACATTTTGTCCGCGTCCGGCATTGACAGCCACGCCATATTGATGGCGACCGCGCTTGCTGCCTTTATCGGCACGATTGCCATGGCGCTTCTGGCCAACTATCCGTTCGCGCTCGCGCCGGGACTCGGACTCAACGCCTATTTTGCCTACACGGTGTGCGGCGAGATGGGATATTCCTGGCAAATTGCGCTTCTGGCCGTATTCGTGGAGGGCTTGATTTTCATCGTGTTGTCGGTCACGAACGTTCGCGAGGCGATTTTTAACGCGATTCCGACCCCGTTAAAGAAGGGCGTTTCCGTGGGCATCGGCTTGTTTATCGCCTTTATCGGATTCCAAAACGCGGGAATCGTGGTAAACTCCGACAGCACGCTGGTTACCGTCATTGACTTCACGAAGGATTTCAACACGGCGGGCATCAGCGCGCTGTTGGCCATCATCGGCACGTTCATCATCGTCATCCTTCATGTGAAGAAGGTAAAGGGCTCCATCCTGATTGGCATTTTCGCCACCTGGATTCTCGGCATCCTCTGCCAGTTGACGGGCTTGTACCAGGTGACTCCGGACGCGGGATATTATTCCTTGCTACCGTCCTTTAGCACCTTCGACTTCGGCGCGATTGGACAAACCTTCGGACAGTGCTTTCGGGCGGATTTCTCGACCGTTCGGATTACGGATTTCATCGTCATCGTCCTGGCCTTCTTGTTCGTGGACGTGTTTGACACGCTTGGAACGTTGATTGGCTGCGCGAACAAGGCCGACATGCTGGACAAGGACGGGAAGCTTCCCCGCATCAAGCCGGCTCTGTTGGCAGACGCGATTGCGACCAGCGCGGGCGCGGTGCTTGGCACTTCCACCACCACGACGTTCGTTGAGAGCTCGGCGGGCGTGGCGGAGGGCGGCAGAACCGGCCTTGCTTCCATAGTGACCGGACTGTTGTTCCTTGTGTCCATCATCTTCGCCCCGATTTTCACGGCGATTCCGGGATTCGCGACGGCTCCGGCCTTGTTGTTCGTCGGATTCCTCATGATTACGGCGGTCGTACAGATTGACTTCAATGATTTGACGGAGGCGATTCCGGCATATCTTTGCCTGCTGGCCATGCCGTTGTTGTACAGCATTTCCGAAGGTATCGCGGTCGGCGTCATCTCCTACGTAATCATCAACCTGGTGTGCGGTAAGGCGAAGAAGATTACGCCGCTCATGTACATCCTCGCGGTACTGTTTGTACTGAAGTATATTTTCTTGTAAAATTGGGGAGCATACCTGATTAGTCATGAACCGTGACTCTTAAGCCCCCGGCCAATCACTTAAGCTGGATTGACCGGGGGATACCTATGAAAAGTAACCATTTTTTGAGTTTTTAAAAAAAAAATGAAAAAAAGACTTGATTTTTCTTCCAAGTCTGGTATAATAACCATGTTGCGTCTGACAGAGAAGCAACGAGTAATGCGGATTGGTGTAATGGCAGCACAGCAGACTCTGACTCTGTTAGTAGAGGTTCGAGTCCTCTATCCGTAGTTTGGAATTTGGCAGACAAGTTCCTGGTACATCAAGGAGTGGTGGTATTCATTGTTTGATGTACTAACATTTATCGGAGTGTGGCTCAGCTTGGTAGAGCGCTACGTTCGGGACGTAGAGGTCGCAAGTTCAAATCTTGTCACTCCGATTTTTTGTTATTTGAGGAATGATTCCAAGTTCCTCAAATAACAATTTTTTCAGAAGCGACGGGGTTTATTCCTCTCACGCTTTCAAGAAATGAACATAGGGAGAGATATCGAAGTGGTCATAACGAGGCGGTCTTGAAAACCGTTTGTCCGCAAGGGCGCGTGGGTTCGAATCCCACTCTCTCCGCTTGAAGGGAAACGGCGGGAAATCGCCGTTTCCTTTGTTTCAAGGAATACGCGGGATTTACGGCGGTTTTTCTCTGCCCGCATTTTCGTAAGCCGCTCAAGCAATGGAAGAAAAATTTTCTCTATGCTTTCTTCCGAACAATTCGCCTCGACGCCTAGGCCGTCAATTTCAACGTTGTACTTCATGATGCACGCTCCACCGGCGCCGCCGGATATTCATTGCACAACAAGCGGTATGGCGGTTCATCCTCTTCTATTTTCGGGAAACGCCCGACCTCCTCATAAAACCGGTTGTCATTTTCATCATCATTGCACTGGGACACCTCGCCAACCAAGACGCTTCCGGAGCCCGGCACCACGTGGAACTCGTGATACTGGTGCGGCCACAAGGTAATGCTCTCCCCGTTTTTCAACTCGATTGTCGTACCTGCGGGAACCGTGTAGGTACGCCCGTCCGCGTTCACCTCCACGTCGGAATCCGCCAGCCCCCCGTTTCCGTCATCATTGTAAACCGTAATCAAAAGCGTTCCCCCGCCCCGGTTAATGATGTCCTCGGACTTGTACCAATGAAAATGCATCGGCGACATCATGTCGTCACGTAAAAATAAAAGCTTCTCCGCATACGCCTTCTTGTACTTTGGATTTTTCTGATTTCCATTTCGAAGCGTAATCAGGCCAAACCCAACCTTGTCAAAATTCCCCAGTCCATAGTCCGTAATGTCCCACCCCAACATGTTGTCCCGGATTTCATCATACTCATGGCCTTTCGTGTTCCATTCCTCCGGGGTCCAGTTGCAAAACGGAGGAAGGTGAAACCCATTCTCCCGAATCAACTCCTCCATCTCTCTTATCACTTTATTTATCTCTGAACGTTTCATAAGACCTCCATACCCTGGGCACTTTTCACGGGCAACCTGATTTCGCCTACCCGTGAAAAGTGGCTCTAATGCCATTTCAAGCTATACACGCTTCCTTCTTTCGCGCTGCGGTAGGCCGCGTCTATAATCTGTACCGTGTGCTGCGAATCCTCGAATGTCGACAATGGCTTTTGCCCTTTTTCAACATATTCCAGAAACGCCTCGTCCTCCAGCAAAAAGGTTTCCTCATAGCTTTCCGCATCGCAAATCCGCTCTCCATTGACATACAGCGCGTCCGTCAAATGCATCTCGCCGTCCGTTCCCAGAAAACGGATTCCGTTAAAATCAGCAGACCAGTCCGAAGCCCAACTGACCGTCACGTTGCACAACGAATCGTCCGTCATTTGAAGATTAAGCTGGGCCATGTCCTCGTCTTCCATCTCCGCCAGCACTCTTTTCGCCGCATAACACTGTATCCGCTTCGGAAGGCCGCACAAGTACAACATCTGGTAAATCAAATGATGCCCGCTGTCCATCAGCGCCCCTCCCTCCGAGTATACTCTTTTTGCCCGCCAATGTCCAGACCCGAAGTCGTCCAAAAATTGCGTGGAGGTAAACGAAGACTGCAAAACTTTTCCGAGCGCGCCGCCCGCCAATGCCTCTTTCATTTTTCGAATGGATTTCCGATATACAAAATTGTGGCCGGGAAACAATCTAATCCCGTTCTGTGATATCAACTTATATATTTGTGGGTACAATTCCTTCTTCCCCACCACGGGTTTTTCCACAAGCATGGGGATTTTTTCCGCCGCAATCCTTTTTATTTCTTCAAAATGCCCCACCGTCGCCGAGCAAATCATGGCCGCGTCCAATCCGCCATTTTTTATCATGGCGTCCAGACTCGGAAAAGCCGGTATGTCCAACCGTTTGCTGACGGCCTTTAACTTATCCATGTCCGAGTACGTGCACATCCCGGCAAGCTCGGCTCCCTGGATTTCTTTTAGCGCCTCCGCATGTTTGATCGCAATAAAACCGGAACCGACAATCCCCACTCTAACAGCCATTCTTATTCTCCTCCTTACCCGAGCCATTCGACAAATCCTTTTCACACGAATCAGATGATAATTCAAGCAGGACGCCATCATATCCGGGCACCACCGCCTCAAACACTTCCCCTTGAACATTCACCATTATCGTCCGCTCCCCTGCATGCTGATTGACCGCGGCAAGAACATATTTTTCCCCATTGCACAATGCATTCGCAGCGCATCCTTCCTTGCGCAACATGCGGACAATCAGTCCTTCCGCCTTTAATTCCCGCAGGAAGTCATAACCCTGGGGCACAAAAGCGTTCTGAACGAATGCCGTACATGCCTCATCCGCTTCCCGTTTTGCCATCATGGCCGGATACGTGCCAATCCACTCGACGCATCCCTTCCCATAGGGGCTTCGAGCATACGCGCAATGTCCGTTTTCTTTTGCCTGTTCCGACACGTCTCCCACAAATCCCAGCTTGTCTCCTTTATGAATCTCCATCGTTTGCACGTAAGAAACGCCTTTACAGACGAGACGGCCGTCCTTATCCACGATGTGCTCTTTCCCACGTTCCACGTTTTCCTGATATAGAACGGAAAAATCCTCGGCCTCAAATACTTTTTTCAAAAGAGACGTTCGCACGTCCATCTCCCCACGTTCGTCATAAAACCCGGCCGCCGCCTCCACGACGACCTTTCCGCCTTTTTCCGCAAAAGCGAGGATGTCATTTTGTTCTTCCCCGGACAATGCAATCGCCATCGGCACATACAACACGCACAAGCCCTCGTCCCATGCGTCCTTCAAATAGTCCGTATGTACGAAGCGCACCGGAATTCCCGCATCCGCGCATACCTTATAGGCTCCCAGCAGGCTGTCCGCATACATCTTTTCCTGCCGTTCTGCCGCGAACAAGAAGAGGCTCGCATTCCGCGAAATACAAATGCCATTCATGGACAGTACGGACACCGTCTCGTCCAATCCCTTTTCCTGAAAATAACGGGCACACCGTCCGGCCTCAAGGCTCCGCTCCGTATTTTCATGCTCGAAGCCCGTCAAACCAAAGCCAGGAGATTCCACGCCCGCCGGTTCATATGCATACTGCCAATATACGGCTCCTTTTCCGCCCGCCGTGATGATATTCCAGTTCCACACGCGCATGTCATATTTGTCGGGTGTCACGTGCCCCAACACATCCGGTTTTCCCGCCCCGCCCTGGAGTTCCACCTGGTAAAACGTTTTTCCGCGCGCAGCCGCACCAATCATGTCCAGATTTATCATATGTGCCAGGAAATGTTCTTCCCGCATGTTTCCCATCAGCCAGGCCGGAAAACTTGACAAGCCAAACAAATCCACCGGCTCCGCCAGCAAAAATTCATCCGCCAGCTCCGTTCCCAGCGCACCGTTTCCGGCCGCGCCCATATAGCACGCGCTGGCACAATGCGTCTGTATCAACTTATTCGGCGCGCCCGCCCTGGCCGCCGCCACCTTTTCCTCCAGCCAACGCCGCAGATTGTACAGCCAAAACCGCCGCCAGTCCATCATGTCCGGATACGTGCCGAACCTCGGCGGCGGCACGATTTGATTCCAGTCAGTATATCTTCGAAACCACGCCTCGTTCAAATTTTCCAGCGTCCGATAACGGGCTTTCAGCCATTTTCGAAACTCCGCGTTTGAGGCCTTGCAAGCGCACAAAAGTTCTTTTGGATAATCATACATCGGCTCCAAATGCGGCTCGTTCCACACGTCAATAATCACCACGTTCTCACGATCCTTAAAATGTGCGGACGTTTCTTTAATAAAACGGCAAATTGCCTCTGCGGCCTCGGGATGGTCCATGCAAAACCCCGGCCACCCGCCGGTCGGAATGTTCGCCGGCCCGCCCGGCGTTATTTTTTCTCCCTTCACGCTTTCATAAAAGCAGTCCGAATACTTCTCGTACAGCCAATACGGCGCCCCCTCCACGATAGTGTTAATCATTACGTCAAGTCCGTATCCTTTTGCCATCTCCACCAATTCGTCCAATTCATCGAACGTAAAGACACCTTCTTTTCGCTCCACGTCATTCCAAACCGCCCACAGCTTGATGATGTTGAATCCTAATTCTATTATATTTTTTAAATCCTTCGCCCAAAACTCCTTTCGTGGAAAAGGCGGTCTATAATATTGTGTACCGTAATACATCGCTCTCATCCTTTCACGGCCCCGGCCGTCAGGCCGCTGACCAAATATTTTTGCAAAAAGAACCCGACCAGGATAATCGGCAGCATGACCACGGTCGCCGCCGCGCTCGACTGTCCCCAATCAACGGATATGGCGCCCACGAACCGGGAAACGCCCACCGTCAACGTATATGACTTCATACTTGTAAATTGCATGGCGAACATCAGCTCATTCCAGGAATACTGCAGCGACAGCAGCACCGCGGAACCAATGGCCGGGGATAGCAGCGGAAATACGACCCGCCAGAAAATCTTCATCCTGGTACAACCGTCCAGCTTGGCCGCCTCAAACAAATCCTGCGGCAGATCCTGAATAAATCCCAGTACCAGCCACGTTGTAAACGGGGCGTTAATCGCGATATGGGACAGAATCACCCCGACAAAACCGCCCAACAATTGTACCTTGTCCAGCATCACGTACAGTGGAATCATGATGGTAATGGCCGGAAGGAGCTTGGAAAATGTCAAAAACCCCGTGATTCTATTTGCCCAGTCCGACTTCATAATCGCCAGGCCATATGCCGCCAACGAGCCGATCAGGATACTGACCGCCGTGGAAGTGACCGCCACGATTAAGGAATTTTTAAAATAGGACAGAAAATTTCCTTGTTTAAAAATTTTCAAATAATGCGTCCAGGTCGGCTCAAATACAAATTCCGGCGGCATTTTACGGATTAAAAGCGTCGGCTTTAGGGAACTGCTGACAATCATGTACACGGGCAGGATGGCGATGACAAAAACCACCACTCCGAAAATAATTTGCAAGATTCTCGTGCGTGTTTTCTTCTTCATCCCTTTATCCCCTCCTTGCGCGCTTTCGCATTATAGCGGACAAACACGATCCCAAAAACCAAAAACGAAATCAGCATCGTCGCGTTAGAAATGGCCATGGCATAACCCATGTCAAAATGGTCAAATGCATTTTTATAGGCATACAAGCTAAGTGACATCGTGGAATTGTTCGGTCCTCCTCCGGTCAATGCATAAATAATGTCAAACACCTTGATCGCGTCCACCCCGTTAAACAGCAAGATGACCATATATTGCGGCATCAGGCTCGGAAACGAAATTTTGAAAAACTTTTGGATGAAAGACGCACCGTCCATCTCCGCCGCCTCGTAGTAGTCGTTCGGAATGCTGACCAGACCGGAGCTTAACACGATTACGACAAACGGGATGACCTGCCACCAATGCGCGATGATGGCACAAAGCATGGCCGTGGCCGATCCTGCCAGTCCCGGAAACTGTTCCGCCCCCAGGCCAAACCAGCTTAAAATCCAATACACCATCCCGCCATTAATATTAAACATATACTTCCAAATCAATCCGATGATAATGGGGGACACCAGTAACGGAATCGTCACAATCGGCCTGATAATCGGACGTATCCGCTCATTTAGACTTTGAATCCACACGGACACCAGCGTTCCGAAAAACAAATCTCCCGCAATCGCCCCGGCAGTAAAATACAACGTATTTACGGTCGACTTCCAAAACACCTTGTCCTGCATCATACGGATATAATTACCAAGTCCCACGAAATCCCTGCCGAAATCCAAGTCTCCCATATGATAATCAAACAGACTGATTACGATTCCGTATACCAACGGCAGAAACATGACAAAGAAAACTACTAACATCACTGGTAATAATAAGAGGAAAGGCAGAAAATCTCCCCTTTCCAATATATTCCTTCTGTTTATTCGCCTCATCTTTCATCCTTTCCTCGTCCCCCGCCGCAAGCGGCGGGGGGACGGATTCATTCTCACAATTGTCACGGATTGAAATCATAGTCCTGGCAAGCGTCATTAAATTCTTTTAGCAAAGCTTTTGCGTCCACTCCTCTCGGGTTTTCCGCAATCCGGGAAAGAACCGCCTGAAGATCCGTCAGCATTGCGGAGGAGTCGCCCGCCGTCGGCAAAATGCGTGCTTTCGCGAGCGTGTCCGTAACCGCCGGAAGATACGGTATCTGCTCCAACACTTCCGAATCCCCGGCCAACGCCGGGAGGGCGGAAATGGAACCATTCGCCAATGCCGCGGCCTTTTCTTGTTCCTCACTGGTCAGCCATACAATCGACTGGAACGCTTCTTCCGGATTCGCACTGTTCTTTGCAACGGACCATCCCCAGAAGTTGGCGGTTCCCACGTAATCATTGCCATTGATGCCGGGCATTTTTGCAAAGCGGATCGTCTCCGCCACCGCGGACTGCTCCGGATCCAGATAGGAAGAGCAATTTCCAGAAATGCTGATGCTAATCGGCGCATTGCCGTCCTTCACCGCTTGCGCCACGTCATCCACATGCCAGGTCGAGCTTCCATCCATGGAATACAAACACAGATGCTGCCAAATCTCAATCGCCTGCGCGGCCGCGTCGCTATCCAAGGCAATTTTTCCATCCTCTATAAATTCCCCGCCACAAGAGTACAATATCCCTCCGAAGAAATCAACTGCAGACTGTCCCTGCATGGCCGGTATGGCAATTCCGCTGCCCTCATTTTCTTTAAACCACTTCGCACACTCAATCAACTCGTCAAACGTTTCCGGAACGCCTTTTCCATACCGCCCCATGGCCTCCTCGTCATACGCGAGAATCGAGGTTTGGGTAAACGTCGGCAACGAATAAACCTGCCCGTCCACCGTCATGGCATCCAACAGGCTCTGGTTATACACGCTCATATCCACGTCATATTTTTCAATATAATCGTTTAACGGCATCAGCCAACCATTTTTTACATAATCCGGGCACCATACTTCCGCCACGTAAATCAAGTCATAATCGCCGGTTCCATTTTTCTGCATGTTCAGGATTTCCTTTTCCTTCAGCTTGTCATATGCAATGTCGTCAATCACGATCGTGGCGGCCGCATAATTTTTTACCAACACCTTCTGGTCGTCCGACTGACCGCCCGACCATCTGGTCGCGACCAGTTCCACGCCGGAACCTCCTTCCGCCTGGGAATCCCCCTTGCCTTCACTGTCTTTGTCTCCATTGCCGCCGCAGGCCGTCAGGCCTCCAATCAGACACAAACTTAAAAATAACGCCGTCCATTTTTTCATTCTTTTCATTTGTCTTTTCATTCGTTTTCTCCTTTTTCCGCCTTCTTAATTGAAGTAATTTATACTACACGGTATGCCTCTTTGTCTCAAGCTTTCAAGCCAGATTTTCTTTTGTTCCTCATTGGCATCGGGAAGTTTTCCCAAACCTTGCTTGATTCCCGCCCAGGCCGCCTTTTGGCTTCCCATTCCGTGATACGGCATAATCTCAAACATTTCAACCTGCGGATACTCACGGTAAAGCTCTGCCAGCTCGTCAAAAAATTCTTCCGTATCATTTACGCCGGGAACCATGGGAAGTCGAATCACGAGTTTTCCATGTTTTTCAGCAACAAGCTTCAAATTGGAAAAAATCAAATCCGCCTCCACCCCGGTAAAGGTTTTGTAATCGCCAAACGCCCCCTTGACGTCAAACAGATAAAGATCCGTATACGAGAATGTTTTTTCCAACCACTCCGCGGACGCGTATCCCGAAGTTTCAATACAGATTCCTATGCCTTTTTCTTTCGCCTTTCTCAACAATTCTAAAAGAAACTCTGGCTGTGCAAACGGTTCTCCGCCGGAAACGGTAAGTCCCCCCTTTCTTTCTTTATTGTCATAATAAGAAATGTCTTTTTGCACTTCTTCTATGACCTCCTCCGCCGCCACCACCCTGCCGACCTTCGTCAAAGCCTGGTAACAACAGACTTCCACGCACCGTCCGCACCTTTTACATTTTACCCGTTCCAAAACATGCATACCCTTTTGTATCTCATGCGCCTGCTCCATACAAATACTTTCGCAGGCCCCGCATCCAACGCATTTTGAAGCATTATAAGAAATGGTTTGCCCCATCTCATAAGATTCCGGATTATGGCACCAAATACACCGCAGCGGACAGCCTTTCAAAAAAACAGTCGTCCGAATGCCCGGCCCGTCGTCCAAACAAAAATGTTGAATGTCAAATATATGTCCACTGATTTTAAAAGCTTGCACGTTCGTATATCTCCTTTTGCACATCCTTTTCCAGTGTCACGAATTTCGCCGAGAACCCGCCGACCCGGACAATCAGGTCACCATACTCCTCCGGCGTTTCCATCGCCTTTTTCAAATCCTCCTTCCCCACCACGGTAATCATCGCCTGGCTGCCGCCACGGTCAAAGTAGCTCTTCATTGCCGCAATCACCTTGTCTTTTGAGGATTGTAAAAGCTCCTTTGTAAACCGGAAGTTTTGTACCATTCCCGCGTGATCCGTATGGGACGGCTTTAAAAGGCTGTTAATCATCGGGGTCAGTCCCTTGGTGTCCACGACCGACTCCGGGTTGTTGGCATTTGCATATGCGCATCCGGCCTTCCGTCCATTCGGCAAAGCTCCCACCCATTTGGCCAGCGTGGTATTTTGTGCGTTATTGATATATACCGGCAGGTAACTTTTCAGTCCCACGCGTTCGGCCTGTTCCGCCGTCGTCTGATTGAAAAAGTCCGTAAGCTTAACGAGCATTTCATCCGCCTCGGAATTGTCCGCGCCATATTTGGGGGCATCCAGCATCAGCTTGCGCTCACGGGGATAATCTGTGAAATTGTCCGCCAAGGCATCCATCATCGTCTGCGCGGACATGCTCTTGTCCTCAAATACCAGCTTTCGAATCGCACACAAGCCGTCCGCCGCATCCACGGTTCCATAATACTCCAGCGTTCCTGCCAGATACTCGCAACCGCCCTCGAACAGCGCTTTCGCCTTTGCCACACACCCGTCATACAAAAGAGAAGGCATGATAAACGGATGCCTCGTCCCGGTAATCTCATATTCATAAGCTTCGAACTCCGCCTCCGCCTCAATATAATGCCGAGAATGCCGCAAGTAATATCCGTAAAATTCTTCAAAGCTTTTACATTCCGTTAATTTCGGGGTCTGCGGCCCTATCTGCCAACCGCCTACCGGGTCATGTCCGCCGTTCATGGCAATCTCCAATATTTTCCCGGCATTCAGCGAACCGCTCGGCGTGGCGACACTATAATGCTCAAACTCGTATTCCCCGCATCCCAGCATGATATAATGCTCCGCCAATTCTCTGGACACTCCATAGGTTTTCTCCACGCCAGGCACAATCACGTCATCATTGTATAATAATGGATATGTGGTTCCTTCCTCGATGCACCGAATTGCCGCCTGCATGACTTCCTTCGGCGTATTTTTATGAAAACGGAGCGTAAACTGCGGCAGAACCGTCCTCGTCCTGCGGCACGCCTCGATTGCGTGCAGGCTGTAACGGTCTCCCGTCTCCGGGTTTCGTCTCCCATACCCGCCCACGATGACCCTTCCATCCGTCTCGCAATCCAAATGGTCAATCAATCGGAAAAAGTTCATCGTAATCTGCAAGGCTTCCCCTTCATTGATAACACGATTGTCTATGTCATGGCAATACAAATCTCCGAAAAAGACGTCACATCTTCCAATATCGATAATCGGTCCCAGCAGGCAATACATCCACACCAGCTGTACGGCCTCCAGATACGACGCCGGCTTTGCGACCTGGTTTTGCGAAAGTGCGTCGGCCAGCCTAAGCAACTCCTTTTTCCTGCTTCCCTCTGCGCCCTCCGCCAGTTCCCGGGCTTGTTTTTCATAATACGCAAGGATATCTTTAAGCAGTTTCAGCATGTCCAAGGATGCCGTCAAAAACTGAACCTGGCTCTCCGCCAGACCATCTTCCTCAAGCCTCTCTTCAACCTCTTTTTCAAGCCCCGGCAAACCGATTTGCACCAATTTGTCAAAGTCCAGATAACATCCCGCCATCCGAAGAATCGGGCCGGCCGGCATCGGAACTTTTTCCCACGCGTCGGACAAAAGCGCCTCTTGTAAATGCTTCGGCATGTTTTTCATCACGAACCGATCCGTATTTTCATTTTTCCAGAAAACCAGCATTTCATTCAAGTCTTCGCGATATTTCAGGCTTCCCGTCCCATGCTCCAATTCATGGACGACCTCGTCCTCATGGATATAAAACCCGAATCCCCCTGTCTGGTGCTGGATTCCAAAACCAACCGGGCCGAATTCATGCCGCCCCGCCAGAACGTCCGTCTCCTCAATGGGATGCAAGAGTGCCGGATATTGTGCTTTCATGCACTCCACTTCCAACTGGTACTTATTACTCGCATACTTTTTTCTGGCCTTTCGATACGCCTTTGTAAACGCGATTTCCACCTCAAGATTCCTTCGCGGGTTTTTGACCTTGTAATGATTCATAATCCATGGTTCCTCCCTTTCATTCTTTTCCATTCTATAGTGAACGACAAAAATTTTTGTTTTTGGCGTTCACTGCGCTGATTTTTGCTGCGTGTAAACGCAGATTCTACCTTTCAAAAATCGTACGCATCCCCCGGAGGGATTATAGTGAACGACAAATTATTTTGTCGTTCACTATAATATGGCCTTTTGATAACATGACCTTCTACACTTGTTTCATATTATCTTCGAAAATACCGCACGAAGAACCAAAGACCATAAACCTTACCGCCATTTCGAGGAATTTTTTGTCATTTCCTTTGATTCTATTGCGTTTTTCATGATAATAATGTATCATAACCAAAAGAGAATGTCTTGTTTTGCATTGCGTTTTGATTGTACTATTTTGACTTTTTCAACATTATCCCGTATGAACGCAAGAAAACATTTAAAAAGTGTAATCCCGCACAAGTTTTCTAATAATATGGAGGAAGAAGGACATGAAAATAGAATATTACAGTGAAAACACCTGGCTATTTTCCGGAGACGACGGAATCTGCACGAAGATACCATTCAGCAACATGGACGCGCGTTTTCACAAGCACAACTACTATGAATTTTTTCTTGTCTGTTCAGGAAGTGCGACCCACTATATCAATTTCAAGGAAAAGTCGATTTCCACCGGCGCCCTCGCCTTGATTCGTCCTGACGACGTTCATTGTTTTCGCAAGGGTACGAAGAATTTCAGCTTCTATAACTTATTGGTCTCAAAGTCCGCGATGGATACCTGCCTCGCATTTTTAGGCAATCAAAGCGGAATATATCAAATGCTGGAAACGGAAATCGCGCCGGTTCAATTACAACAAGGCGAAACCACTTCCCTCATCAAAACCTTGGAGCATTTGACGGTCGCTCACGAATTAAGCATGAACTATTTCAACACGCAGCTTAAAATCACCGTCATCAACCTACTGGCGGATTTTTTCCTGGAACGCGTCCTGCATCTTCCAAGCGAGATTCCGAACTGGCTCGGCTTAGTTGTCCTCGAGATGCAAAAGCCGCAAAATTATCAGGAAGGGCTTACCGCGCTCTACCGCATTTCCCGCAAAAGCCCGGAATATTTGTGCCGGATTTTTAAAAAGCACTTGAATAAGACGCCGACGGAATTTATCAACGAAATTCGGATTGACAACGCCAAGTTCGCGCTGGAATACACGAACCACGCGATTGTGGAAATAAGCGAGGACGTCGGCTATGAAAATCTGAGCCACTTCTATCACTTATTTAAAGAAAAAACGGGGATGTCCCCCAAGGCATTTCGTGAATACCTCTCACAAGACATCCCCATGGAAGAGGTTTGACATTACAATTTCGCACCGTGCCAACCGCGGGCTGGATTGTAACAGGATTGACAATCATTTTGTCTTGATTTTAAAGAATGTGTTGATTATAAAAAATACGCATGGTATGATAAAAAGGCAGAAAACATTTCCATCCGTGCGGTTGGATGCTCAAAACAGTGAATCAAACTTTGATTGGAGGCGTGGATGACATGGGACTTTACCTAAACCCCGGAAACGATGCTTTTCAAATTGCCATAAATGACGACATCTATGAAGATAAAACGGCAATGATAGCATTTACCAATAGTAAATTAAATAAAAACAAACGCTATCTCTGCGTCAGCCGTCCCCGCCGTTTCGGAAAGTCCATGACTGCCGAAATGCTTGCCGCTTATTATAGCCGTGGTTGTGATTCTTACGAACTGTTCCATCATTTAAAAATTGCAAAAGACGACTCCTTTGCCAAACATTTAAATCAACATGATGTAATTTATTTGAATATTCAACAGTTTATTTTTGATTCTTCAAAATTGGATTCATTTATAGAATGTATGGAATCCGAGGTAATCAAGGAGCTCAAAGAAACTTATGGGAACTTGTTTACTGAAAATACATTAGGATTACCAAATGTCCTGGCTCAAATTTACCAAAACAATCCTTCAAAAAATAAAGGATTCATCTTTATCCTCGACGAATGGGACTGCATATTTAGAGAAGCGAAAAATGACCAAAACGTACAAAAGCAATATCTTGATTTTTTAAAATTGTTATTCAAAGACCGTGCCTATGTCTGTCTGGCATATATGACCGGCATTTTACCCATCAAAAAATACGGAACACACTCTGCCATAAATATATTTGACGAGTATTCCATGATGAATCCGAGAGAACTTTCTGAATATGTCGGATTTACAGAGGACGAAGTAAAGGAACTGTGTGCGCGTTATCATAGGGATTTTGATGAAGTTCAAAATTGGTATGACGGCTATAAATTTGCAGGACACTGGAATATTTACAATCCGAAATCCGTCGTGGACGTAATGCAAAGCGGAGAATTCGACAGCTATTGGACGGAAACAGAAACCTACGAGGCTCTTAAAATCTATATTGAAACGGATTATGACGGTTTGCGCGAATCCGTCATTACAATGCTGGGAGGCGGTCGCTGCGCCATTAATTCCCGAAAATTTCAAAACGACATGACAACATTCAGGACAAAGGACGACGTTCTTACATTATTGGTTCATTTAGGCTATCTGGCCTACGACAAAAAGACGCAGGAAGTATACATCCCCAACAAGGAAATTGCTTCTGAATTTATGAATGCGATGGACGAACCTGCCTGGGACGGTGTCATTCAGGCAATTGCGCAGTCAAAAACATTGCTTGACGCAACACTTACATTGGATGCAGATACCGTAGCAGCCGGCATGAATATAATTCATGCAGAGACGACATCGCTGTTAAAATATAACGATGAAAATTCTTTGGCATGCTCAATCTTTATGGCCTATTATAGTGCAAAAGTATTTTATATGCCACCAATCAGAGAATTGCCAACGGGAAAGGGCTTTGCCGACATCGTATATCTTCCTCGCAGAACGGAAACCGTCCCCGCCCTGCTCATCGAATTAAAATGGAGTAAGTCCGCCGAAACGGCAATCCGGCAAATCAAGGACAAGGAATATGTGGAAACACTGAAAAACTATACCGGAGACATCCTGCTTGTCGGAATCAACTATGATAAAAAAAGCAAAGAACATCAATGCATCATTGAACGATATAAGGTATAAACGGGGAGGGCCTTCAACACGGCCCTCCCCATATCGACGTTACATTCTTAAAAATCCCTTTTTGTTCGCTTGTATGACCTCTTCCTCATTATACGACGTTCCAATTGCCATAATCCCTTCTCCTTTTTCTTTTCATTCACCAGAACAAGAGCCAAGTTCCAGGGCATTTTTAATCCGATTATGTATTCCCGTTCCCCTAAAACGCTTTGTTTCAACCACGGCATTTTTATCAGCCACGGCAATTACGGCTTCTCCAATCGCCTTTGCCAAACCAACCGGCACGGCATTTCCTATCTGCTTGTACTTTTCCGCCGTCGTGCCAGCAAATTTCCAATCTTCCGGAAATTGCTGGATGCGGGCGTACTCATGGATGCTAAGCGGCCGATCCTTTATCGGATGACAAAGCATCGTGGCTTTCTGTGCGGGAGCCGTGGTTATGGTAGGCGATGGTTGCGAATAAGTAAGCCGCCGGTAGAACCCGACCTTACCGCCTCCTGATTCATATGCGCCTCCCATGGCGGCCGGAACCACCTCTTTGGGAAGGGATTTCCAGTTTCCGCCTTCTGGAACCATGCGAAGGTACTTTTTCCGTTCGGTGGTCAACTTACCACATTCACCCTCTTCATTTTCAAGATCTTTGATGGCCTCTCCAACCGTCCTCCACCGATACGCGGGATTCTGGTGCATTTGAAAATGAGTAGGAATCGGAAGGAACACGTCCTCATGGTCCCTGCTTCCAACCAACACAAAGCGCTCCCTAAATTGCGGAACTCCATAGTTTACCGCATCAAGAATGCCATATACCGTTTTATATCCAAGCTTATTAAACTCAGCAAGAATCACGTCCAATACCATTCCAAGTTTTTGCTCGGGATCATTCTCATCACGCTCCACAATCGGTACATGTTTTAACGGTGAGGACATGATTCCTTTC
Organism: Lachnospiraceae bacterium; assembly: GCA_910574865.1. Classification (GTDB taxonomy): domain Bacteria; phylum Bacillota; class Clostridia; order Lachnospirales; family Lachnospiraceae; genus Schaedlerella. The sequence goes on from CAJTDN010000018.1 coordinate 72,319, forward strand.
ACGTTTTCCATAATAAAAAACCGCGGTTTTATATAATCTATCATTCGTATGAATTCCATGAACAAGCTGCCGCGCGGATCATTGATACCCATTCTTTTTCCGGCGGTGGAAAACGGTTGACACGGCGGTCCGCCACAAATCAAAAAAGGTTCCCCCACCTTCAACCCCGTCATCTCCAATAATTGTTCCGGCTGAATGTCCCTTATATCTCCACCAAGAACATCGTGTCCGTTCATTTTCATGGTCTCAACGCAGGCCGGCTCAAAATCCTGCCCAACCACCACGTTCAAACCCGCCTGCCGCAATCCAATGTCCAGACCCATCGCTCCCGAAAACAAGGAAATCACGTCTCTATTTGAATCGTACCTCTTATACATGTTCGCCTTCCTCACAGCTTAAAATCCGTCCTTTCAAATACACGTTTATCATAGCACATTATCCATCACATTACAACGCGTTTTACGGATATTCATTTCGACCAAAGTTACTTTTCCCCGTGCTCGATTAACGTGTCCAGCTGTTTGGGCACCCACCCCGTGAAAAGCAACCAACTTAAAAACAGGGAGGGTCTTCACGCCCCTCCCTGCATCAATATTGCATTTTAAAACATCTTTTTCGCTCACATGTCCCACAAGTCTTCCCAGCCGTTCGCCCCCGGCCAGAGGAACACCTGCCCCTTGACGAGACGGCAATTTTTGTCCGCCGCATTGATTCGCCGTATTTCCTCCTCGCCCAGCGGATCCTCGGTGACGCACTTCAAGTTTCCGACATATTGCGCCTCCTTCACCGAAAACGGTATCGGCACCTGGCCGTTTTGCACGGCCCATTTCAGGCACACCAGGGCCGGATGCACGTCGTGCACCGCGGCGATTTCCACGATTTCAGGCATTTCCATGTCGGAAATGTCCTCCGCCGTGCGGTCACGCTCCGGACGGGACGGGGAACCGAGCGGGCAAAATCCGATAGGAAGCATGTCATGCGCGATTGCATAATCAAACAACTCCCTCTGTTGGAATCCTGGGTGCAGCTCCATCTCCAATGCGGCCGGCGCGATTTTACAGAGCGGCAGCACCTGCTCCAACTTCACAATCGTCATGTTGGACATCCCGATATGCCTGACCAGGCCTTGTTCCACAAGTTCCTCGCACTGCCGCCACGCCACCATGAACTCCTCCGCCGCAAATGGTCTGGAATCCGGGTTGCGCGAATCCTGGCTGCATCCCGGCGCATGATAATTCGGGAACGGCCAATGCACGAGAAACAAATCCAGGTAATCCAGCTGTAAATCGGAAAGGCTTTTCTTGCAGGACTTTATCACGTCACCCTCGCCGTGCATGTCGTTCCACACCTTTGAAACGACAAACAAATCTTTACGCGACACGATGCCCTCCTCCATCACTCGTGTTAAAACATTGCCGATACTTGCCTCGTTTTGATAGACCGACGCGCAGTCAATCAAACGATAGCCCGACGCGATGGCACCGTATACGGCCTCGGCCACCTCCGCCTCGCCATACTTGTCGGAGCCGAACGTCCCGATCCCGATGGCGGGCATGCCCGCGCCGGTGTACAACGTCCTTCGCGGAATTTTACTTTGCTCTATGACTTCTCTCATATTCGCTTTTCCTTTCCATAATACTTTTCACGAGTTCACCTGCCACGAAGCCGCAAACCAGCATGCCGCACTCGTAAACACTTACGTTTCCCGCTTTCGGCCAGGTAAATATACTCCTCACTCGAACGTCACGGCCACTTTCCCGCAAGTCCCCTCGGCCATCAGCGCGTAAGCCTCGCCCGCCTTCTCCAACGGGAATTCATGCGTGATCAAATCCTCCGGATGAATGTTCCAGCGCACCAGGCGTTCCACCAGTTCTTCCATTTTCCAGAGCGACGTTACCCAGGAACCGTAAATTGTCTTTTGTCCGTGGATGATGTCCGGGCTCGGGTTGAACGTGCAGGTGCCGCCCTCGCCGACGAAAGCAATCTTGCCCCACTCCCTGGTGGCGCGAATGGCAAGCTGGCGGCCCGCGTCATTGGCGCTCGCGTCAATCGCCCGCTCCACGCCATGTCCACCGGTCACGTCCAAAATCTGCTGCAGCGTGTCCTCGCCCGGCGTGAACACATAATCAGCCAAGCCCAGCTTTTTCGCAAGCTCAATTCGATACGGATTCATCTCCACGCCAATCAACAGATTCGCGCCCATTTTCTTGCAAAGCATCAAGGCCGCCAGGCCGACCGGCCCCAGGCCCGTCACGAGCACCGCGTCATTCCCGCAAACGCTGATTTTCTCAATCGCCTCGTACACCGTGCCGAACCCGCAGGCCACCTGCGCGCCGTCCTTGTACGTCAATTCGTCCGGCAACGCGATCAAGTCCTTCTCGTCTGCCAATATGTAAGGCGCCATGCCGCCGTTCCGCTGCCATCCGTATGCCTGCCTGTGCGGGCTCGTACAAGAAATGTAATAACCCCTCCGGCAGTCGTTGCACACGCCGCATCCGGAAATGTGGTAGACGATGACGCGGTCGCCTTTCTTAAACCGTTTCAATCCTTCTCCCTCTTCCGCGATAATGCCACATGGCTCGTGTCCGGCAATCATGCCCGGGATGTAGCCCTCCGGCCCTTTCCCCACATGCTCCCGGTAAATGCAGCGGATGTCGCTCCCACAAATCGTGGTCGCCTTGGTCTGAATGAGCACTTGTCCGTGCCCCGGCTTCGGGACGTCAAACTCCTTCAACTCCACCGTGCTGTTCCCCGGCAGGATCGCGCCCGTCATTTTTCTTCCTTCCATAATGAAACTCCTTTCTCTGGCACACGCGCTTCGCTGTGCCAACACCATATTTTATGAAATCATTATAGTAAATTCGCCATTCAAATGTTATAGAAAGGAATGACAAGATTGACCTTTTCATGTCGTGTTAGCGTAGGTTTGATGTCGCGTTATTATAACAATCATAAAACAATACTATCAACACATTCTGAGACTTCTTCACAGCTTTTCCAGAAAAACTACCCGCCCCACTCCTGATATTGACAATAATGCCTTTCAGTCAGATTCATATGATATGAATTTCAGAAAATAGCCTCTCCGCAAAAAGCCCTGAAACCGGGGCTTTTTTCGACATGTGGCCCGTTTTTCTCATTATGTATAGAGACTACTATACGCAAAAATCCATCACGAGGAGGTAACACGCAAATACAAAAACGCAGCTAGTTTAACCTGTTGTCACCCGAATCCATCCCGGTTCCCGGCATAAGGAACTTCCTTGCTCCAAAACCGAGGGACATCGCCACTTCTTTTTAAAAGAGGACATCGTCTGTCAGTCTCTCTCGCCCGAGGTCGTAAACTGTCGAAAACGGTCGGAAACGGTCGAAAATTGTCGGACGTTAAAAGCAGAAAAGCTTGGTAAATTAGATAGAGGGAACGTAGAGGTAGAAACAACAAGGCCAATACAGTTGGAAAAAATCTAAGGAGGAACGTTATGCACAACACGAATATACAACGATACGTCATCAAAATCCGTACTTCCCGGCTGCGCCGGGCCGGTTGGAGCCTGAATCTGGCCATCGGCCAGGCACGGAAAAACAAGGAGCTTGTCGCTTTAAGCGACAGCCAGCTCATGCGTTTTCTTGACGAACTGGACGACGGGCTTGATCCGGCCGCCCGCTCCAAAAAAATTGCCGAGATACAAACACGGCTTAAGAAACTAAAGCGACGAAGCGACATGCGCCGTTCCAAACCACTCATAAGAGACTCTTATGACGAACTGGATTCTTTGCAATTCCAGCGGGATTACGTCTGCGTGGTCATAGACAACAACAAGGATTACGAAAAAATATACGCGGACGGGTTTCGCATCAACGGCATCCTCTACCGGCGGCTTCTTGGCACGACCGGCGGCGTGAAAAAAAGCACCATCGTGTTCGTGAACGCGGCGCTGCTGCCGGAGTTAAAACGCCGTATTGACAACGGGAGGAACCCGCACATGCCGTTCACGCCCGCCAAGCTGGAAGCGTACCTGTCGCTCGTCTGCAGCTCTTCCACGCCTGTCTCATGGCCGAAGGGCCTCCTCGTCGTCAAGGACTGTATCACCCATTTCCAATCGGACGTGATCGAACTCGATGACGACGGACGGGAACAGCCGCGCATGAAATATATAAAGGACAAGGAAATCGAGCTGGTTGACAGCGACGGGTACGGGCTCGCGATGCCGCAACTGATGCGGCGTTGGGGCAGGGAAATCGGAAAAGACCACCTCCTTCCCGGCTGCGTCATCCGCAACGCCTTCTGCAAGGGCTGCGTCTTCCCAGTCGATTTCCAGCAATTCGCCCGCGAACACCATGTCACGTCCGTACCGGACGCATGGGGCATCATGCGGCCGCTTGACGGGGTCGAGCTTGTACTGACCACGTCCATGCTGAAACTGTGGGACTCCTATGATTCCATGGAGGATTATGTAAAAAACAGCCGGGAAAACCATTACACCTTCGCCATCACGAAAGCTTCCGAGGAACGCCTGGAAAACATGCATACGGCAAATTACCAGTTCCTGCAAAGCTATGACTTTGCCGACGAACAGATAGACGATCTGGTCGCGCCGACGGTGGCGGAAATCAAGGACGTCCTGCATGACGATTACCGAAAGGCCATCCTTTACGCGAAAGGGACAAACCTGGCCGAAAACAGCATGCCATATATGGACGCCTCGCCTGTCACCGCCCTGATGATTGAACCGGACATGATAAACGACCCCTGCGTAAGGAAGTACTTGCAAAACATGGTGAAGTACCGGATTGACGACGCGAAAATCGGCATTTTGAACATTCCCGGCAACTATTCGTTCGCTTCGGGCGACCCATACTCGCTCTGCCAGTCCATGTGCGGCCTTCCCGTGACCGGGCTGCTGAAAGCGGGACAAATCTACTCGAAACACTGGATAGACAAAGGCGTGGACAAAATCGCCTGCTTCCGCGCCCCCATGACTTCCCACAACAACATCCGGCTTCTGGACGTGGTGCATACGGACGAGATGGACAGTTTTTACCGGTACATGACGACACCCACCGTCTTCAACAGCTGGGACACCTGCGCGGACGCGTTGAACGGGCTCGACAAGGACGGCGACACCGTCTTCACCACATCGCTCCCCCTGATAATCGACCAGACGAGGGAACTTCCCGCCATCATCTGCGTACAGCGCAAGGCGCCGAAATGTGTCCCCACCGAGGACGACCTCATGCGCGCGAACATCCAGAGCTTCGGCGACGCCATCGGAAAAATCACGAACAACATCACTTCCATGTTTGAAGTGCTGGCCAGGTATGAAAAAGGCAGCATGGAATACCGCATCCTGGATTACCGTATTAAGTGCGGGCAGCTTTACCAGCAGAACCAGATTGACAAGGCCAAGGGAATCGAGGCTGGCGGCATGCCCGTCGCATGGTACAAGAAAGGAGGCTCTTCAAAAACACAAGAGAACAAGTTGCTCAACCAGAGACTTGTCGCTGACAAAAAGCCCTATTTCATGCAATGCATTTATCCGTCGGAGAGACGCAAGTACCAGGATTACATAAAAAACACGAAAAATAACTGCTTGCTTCGTTTCCGGTGCACGCTTGCGGAATTGCAGGAAAAATCGGAAAAAACACCCGCGGAGGAGGAATTTTTATACTACTACGAGAAAAACCTGCCGTTGGGTAACGCCCCTTGCACGATAAACAAAATCTGCCGGAAAATCGAGGACATCTTCAAGGACCTGAAATTTTCGGAACCCGACGCGTTTGATTATTCCGTGTTGAAAAGTGACGCGACGTATTCCAAGTCCATGTATTACGACATCCAGAAAATATATAAACAATACCAGCAGGAAACGGCAAGTTACGCCTTGTATGCCAAGACGGAACGTATTAAGACGGAGGAACAGCAAGAACAGACGTGCCTTTTTAAAGAGCATTTCAAGCGGCAGTGCCTGGAACGGTGCCCGGACGAAAACGTCCTCTGTAACATCGTTCTGGATTTGTGCTATACGAAGTCTGGCGCAAGCAAACAGTTCGCATGGGACATTTGCGGCGACGTGTTCATCCGGAACCTGCTGGTGAAAAATGACCATACGATATCCTATCCCGTACCGGACGAACACGGGGAGGTCGAATACTGTGGCGCACGCTACCGCATGATTCGCATGAAAATCAAAGACAAAGACTTGATATTTTGATGTGTTTTAGAGTTGCGGGAGCACGTAATGCGGAGCAACTCGTGGGTATCATGGGGCAAAACTCATTTTGCCCCCGACATCATTTTGTTTAAAAACATAGGAGGAAATCATGATTTACTTAAACGAAACAGTACAAGCGGAACACATTTTGAAAACGGGCGAGCTCAATAAGAATATTATCCCCACGCTCTTCCTTTTGGGAAAGTATTACCGGCATCAAAAACATTTAGATCCCGGACAGACCTATTACGAACTGGATGAATTCCTGCGGCAGAATTATGAAGGATATGTCCCGGCATCATGGGAGTCCACCCTCGAACGCATCGCCAAAAGTTCTGATAAATACCTGCCGAGAAAGCTTGACCATGTCGGCATCACGCGGCACGAACTGGACAGGATTGCGGAAACAGAATCCCTGAAACACCAGAAGATACTGTTTTCCTTGTTATGTCATGCCAAGGCATATAACCTCACTTCGGATAAAAATGACGGATGGATCAACACGGAAATCCCGGAAATCTACCGTCTGGCAAACGTCACCGTCAAACACCGGGATGACAAGTATCTATACTTGAACGCCCTCCTGCGGAAAGGCTACATTTCTCATCCCAAACGCAGTGACAACACGAACCTCCGTGTCAATTTTATAGACATGGAAGGAGAACCCGTCCTCAAGATAACGGAGCTTCGCGACCTCGGCTATCAATATTTACAGTTTCTGGGGAAGGAAAATTTCATACGCTGCGCAAAATGTGGCCGTCTTGTCAAAAAGACGGGAAACAGAAAGCTTTACTGTAAGAACTGCGCGAAAGCCGTAAAAGCCCTGCAAGACCGCGGTTACTACCTGGCCAACCGTAAAGCCGGCCAAAACACAGACCCAAAAACACAGAAAACAGAAAAACCTCTGAAACCCGTGTAATACAAGGCTTTCAGGACATCCCGCCCGTTTTTCTTTTATGTATAGAGATAGTAACTGTCGGGTCACTCTGTTCAGCCTTGGCTGAACTGTAACATTGCCCAGCGGCTACTAGGGATATACAGCGGCGCGGTGCCGTGGCATAAGTTTCAAACATGCGGCGAGGTCGGCGGACAGCCGACCCGTCGAAAACTTTTCAACCAGGCGGGCAAAAACGTCCCGCAGAAAAAACTCAAGGAGGACAAAACCATGTCAAATCAAAATCTTACCAACAGGGAGGTCTGCGACCTCATTTTCGTGGATTATTCCACGAGGAAGCCGTTTTTAAACCTGGACTTCGCCAACGTGACCACGACGGAACTCACCGGCGAGTCCGTGTTCGCCTACGGCGGCAAGGGGCATCCGAAGCGGGTGCAGTTCGCCGGGGAACGCGGCGGCACCCTCACGATTGAAACGCAGATCCAGACCGTCAAGCTGTGGCAGCTCATCACCGGCGGCGAGACGAGCAAGTCCGCCAAGTTCGTGACCAGGGTCGAGACAAACGTGGACGAGGCGGGAACCGCCATCACGCTGGCCGATATGCCGGTGGCGGGAAGCGTCGCCGTCTACGCGTATGACGATGACTGCGGGACGGAACTGGCCTGCACCGTGGCCGACAAGGCCGTGACACTCGCCACCGCCCTCGCCGGCGGCGCGAAGGTCGTCGTCTACTACATGAAGGAAGTCAGGGAAGGCGTGCAGAGAATCAACATCAAGTCCACGAGTTTCCCGAAGAACTTCATCGTGTACGGCGACACGGTCATGAAGACCGAGGACGACGAAATCCTTCCGTACAAGCTAACCGCCTACAAGGTGGCACCGCAGGGCAACCTGTCACTCTCCTTCTCCAACACGGGAGACCCGGGCAGCGTCACGATCACGTGCGATTTGCTGTGTGACAGCGACGACAACATCCTCGACCTGGTCTTAATCGAGGAGTAAACGCATGATATACCGGGCAACAGATTTATCTACCGCCCGGCATAATGTGATGCGCACGGTCGCATGAGGAATCATGCCGCTTTGCGGCTACGACCGGCGCGATACTGACCACGTGACAAAACCGTCACGGCACCGCAACCAGCATTACAAAAAGCAACCAAGAATCGAGGCCGGGGCAAAACAACTTTGCCCCCGGCTTCTGAACCAAACAAAAACTTAAATCGGAGGATAAAACCATGTCAAACAAAAATTTAACCAACCGTGAGGTCTGTGACCTTATTTTCGTGGATTATGCCACAAGGAAACCGTTTTTAAACCTGGATTTCGCCAACGTGACCACAACCGAGCTCACCGGCGAGTCCGTGTTCGCCTACGGCGGCAAAGGACACCCGAAGCGGGTGCAGTTCGCCGGAGAGCGCGGTGGCACGATGACCATCGAGACGCAGATCCAGACGGCCAGGCTGTGGCAGCTCATCACCGGCGGCGAAGTCAGCAAGTCCGCCAGGTTCGTGACCAGGGTCGAGACAACCGTGGACGAAAACGGGACTTCCGTCACGCTGGCTGACGCGCCGGTGGCCGGAAGCGTCGTAGTCTATACGTACGATGACGACTGCGGGGAAGAGCTTGCCTGCACCGTGGCCGACAAGGTCGTGACGCTCGCCACCGCCCTCACCGGCGGCGCGAAGGTCGTCGTCTACTACATGAAGGAAGTCACGGAAGGCGTGCAGAGGATCAACATCAAGTCCACGAGCATCCCGAAGAACTTCATCGTGTACGGCGACACCGTCATGAAGACCGAGGACGACGAGGTGCTCCCGTACAAGCTGACCGCCTACAAGGTGGCCCCGCAGGGCAACCTGTCACTCTCCTTCTCCAACACGGGAGACCCGGGCAGCGTCACGATCACGTGCGACCTGCTGTGCGACAGCGACGACAACATCCTTGATTTGGTGTTAATCGAGGAATAAATGTATCATGTCATGCCGGACGGCAGATTCATCTGACGCGTGGCATGACAACTCGCGGGCTGTCTGACCGCGGGAAGGACCTGATTCACCGCAGGCAAGACACCAATCACATCCGGAGGCCGGGGCGGACATGTCCCCGGCTTCCGTCAGTAAAACGAATCCAGAAAAAAAGGAGGCGGTTCATTTGGAAACCAGCATTTTAAAAGACATGGGGGTTTATAAAGACAACCTGATAGCGGCATTCCAGGCTTCCGGGGATATCTGCGAGCTGCTGTTTGACAAACAGCCCTATACCGCGAACGACGTGCATGACCTGCCGTATTCACGGATATTCCCGTACCCTCACGCCGACGGCACCCAGACGGACGCGGCGTCATACATCTGCGTCGAGGTGGACATGCCCAAAATCCCCACCAGCACCATCAAGGAGATGAAAGTCTGTATCTGGGCATGTTGCCAGAGAGAACACATGAGATACTCGAAAGACGGGTACGCCGGAACGAGGGTGGACATCCTGGCGGACATGATAGAACGCCGGCTGAGGGAATCCGACGGGTTCGGCATCGGGAAACTCCAGCTGGCGTCCGTGGAGCATTTCTTCCCCAATGACAAATGCTACGGAAAGCTGATGACGTACACGGTGCCGGCGTTCAAAACAAGGGGGTGATACCTTTGAAACCGGATTATCTGGATTTATTGTCACCAGAACCGATACGCATGGAAAACGTGGGCGGCATCCTCTCACCGAAACTGCGGGACATTGCTTCCATCGGATATGGCACCTACCACTTTTACTTAGAGTTGTTGCTGATGGATTTGGAAAAATACCTTTCCATGATTGGACACGCGGAAGACTATGGCCGCTTGTCTGATGAGGAAAAATCGGAGCTGGACATGTTCGATTTCTGGACCGCGAACGAGCAGTCCGCCGACCTGCTGAAAAAAGTCCTGAATTTTTTCATAAAGGAAGAGGTCGTCTACTCCGGGCAGGACAGATGTTTCCTGATTCAAAATGGAAACGGGAATATCGGTGTCATCACGAGGGATTCCTACCCGCAGGTGCGTGACATCATCTGCCAGCGCGTCTGCATCCGCCCCGGCCAGGAAGAGGATCTTTCCAAGGTCAAAAACAAAAAGGCTTTGGAAATCGCGAAAAAGCTCCAAAAGGGACGGTCGCAAAAAAAGAAGCAGGAAAAGGCGGACAAGAACATGGAACTGGGAAACATCATATCCGCCGTCGCGAACCGCAGCCCATCGCTTAACATTTTGAACATCTGGGACCTGACGGTATACCAGCTCTGGGACTGCTTTTCACGGATTTCCAACAACAACATCTATGACATCCAGGCCAGGGCCGTCGCGGCATGGGGGAACAAGGACAACCACTTCGACGCGGCCGCCTGGTTCAGGGCATAAATTTACCATGACAGGAAAGGAGCCATGATGGCAACATTCAAATTACTGTGAAACATAATCTTCCGGGCAGCCAAAAAAGCGCAAACTTCCCCTATCAAGCTTAAAAGAAGTTTTTGAGCCTGTCTGGAAGACTCAGGCGGCAACTACCGGGGCTTCCCAGC
>CAJTDN010000019.1 GCA_910574865.1 Lachnospiraceae bacterium
TAAATTCGGGAGTGTAGTTTTGTGACATAATGTGTACCTCTTTCTTTGTATTTTTGATTATATCCCATTAGCCACTCCCGTTACAACTTTAGTATAGCACTTCAAAGACAACGAACGGATCGCATGCGTGAAAATCATGTGACCGTCGTATTTGCCCCATAACTGCCCCATTTTTCATTTTCGGGCAAGAAAAAAGCGCCGGAAACCGTTGATTTTACGGCATCCGGCACGTGGGGTAGAATTAATCAATCAACATGATAACTTTTTTGCCATAATGTTTTTGAAGAAGCTCCGATAGTTCTTGTAAACTATAATGAAGCGTATCATCATTCATGTCCCTTTTCATCAATGAGGAAAACGTTTGTTTGTCTTCCGCCGAAAGCAAATCGCTTTCACGAAGGTGCTGATGCCTGCGTGCTTCCCTATTAATCTCTTTCACGACCAGACTGCGTGCCGTTTCGTAATTATCCGCGCCCAAGGCCTTCAGGTTGACGGACACGACCGGAAATTTTCCCATGTACATGTCACACAATCCCTTCTCCTTTGAGATAGCCAGTCCGTCAAACAAGGCCTTATCGCAACCAATCTCAAAGAAGGCGCGAAGCATACTCATGTTCAGGGACTTGCCAAAACGCCTCGGTCTGGTGAACAAGTTCACTTCCCCCCAATTGTGGAGCAAGTCCCGAATCATCGCGGTCTTGTCCACATAATAAAAACCTTCTGTCCGTATTTTTTCAAAATTTTCAATTCCCACCGGGAGCTTTTTCTTATTTACATCAACCATCTCACATATCCCGCCTTTTCATCATGAATTTTTATTCACAGTTTCTTGCGCCGTTCTATGATTGTCAAAGACAGTATAACACTTTTTTCTTTATCGCAAAAGTCTATTTCGAGCATACTTTATGTTTTTCGGAAGATTCGTTACAATTTGCTCCCTAACCGACCATGGATTTTAACGGCAAAAGCGCGGCCTAAGCCGCGCTTTTTCGTGTCTCCCTAGCAGCAAAACAATGTCCAAAAAGGACCCTTCCCAACCGTAATCTGGCTCTCTTCCTCCCGCTTTTCGTCCCGCGTCAATGCGTCGGCCTCCAGCACCTCGAGAAACACGTCCCCTGCCTTTTCTTGTCGTTCGCTCATTTTTCGAACCCTCCCTTAAAAATAATTTTTACTTCAAAAGACCGCGCGTCATGCTGGAATTCCATCTCCCCGTGATGCTTCTCCACAAAGCCTTTCACGCTCTCCAGCCCCCAGCCGTGTCCGCACTTGTCTTTCTTAGTCGTCAAAAACTTCCCCTTTTCCACCAAAGGCTCCCGGCTGCTCGTATTCCATAGTGTCATGCCAAACACGTTGTATTTCATCCGGATCAACAACCTGATTTCCCGCCTCCCCTCCTCACATTGTGAGGCCGCCTCTATCGCGTTGTCCAGCAATGTACCAAGAATAATAGAGAAGTCCAGCTCGTCTATCGGTATTTCAAAAAAATCGATTTCCAACTGAAACTTTATCCCCTCTTCCTCCATCTTAAGGTATTTACTGTTAAGGATAAAATCCACATATTCATTTTTCGTCCACACCTTTTTGCCTTGCAGTTCTTCCTGGTACTCTTTCAGCTTTTCCAATGCTCTGTCGCATTCTTCGTTCTCAATGCATCGCTGCAAAAACAACATCACATGTTTCGCGTCATGCATCCTCCTCTCATGTTCTTCATACACTTCCTTTTGTTCCGACTGCTTTGCCACCAAGGAGGCTTGTCGAAGCAAAAGCGTCTCTTTCTCATGCTTTTCACTTTGATACATCCAGTATATGGCCATGCATCCAATCGCGAGAAACAAACCCACGCTTCCCCATAACAAAAAGTAAAATGCACTCTTGGAAAACCGCTCTTCCCCGCTCACCAGCCCATAAGACAACAGTTCCCACGCGACAACTGCTAAACATAGAAACATTAATCTGTATTTTTCTAACACTTTTCGTACCAAAGCATCGTGTCTTCTCCAAAACCAACCGTAAAATATCGCCACAACGGCCAGCAGCAACATCTCATACAAAAACCCGCTCCATGGCTTCGCCCCATAGTTGGCATGAACCAAATCACATTCCAATATCATTCCCCGTGCCACCACATACGGCGTTCGTAGCAGCGACATCATGATAAAATAAAATTGCATCCATATGAAAGAGACATGCAATCTGCACCGATAAAAGCAGAACACATGCAAACAGCACAAAATTCCAACCGCAATCACCGCAAGGTTAGAAATAAAAGCTAGTGTATCATTCACCGTATACAGTCCGCATATGATGAAAAAGCTGACCCACTCCGCTACCCGTGCAAACATATTTTTAAACCGCCGCTCCGGATAGCAGCGGATGAACATGCCACATCCCAACGCCACCTCCAGTACCACCACGATGCCACAAAGCACGATATTCATACGCTTCTACTTCCTTTTCCCCGTTTTTTATATCCATCCGCTTCGCGAACGACCGTCCCGTCATCTGGCAAAACACCGGAATATGCTGACGCTATCCATTCCTTTTGATGTTTCCTATCCCCATCATCCTGTCCCTTAACTCCCGGCTCCGCGCCCGGCTGATTCCCAGTACCGTGCCGTCACGCATCCTGCAGTCACTGTCTTCCCAGGCCTCCAACTGATTCAGGTTGATAATGCAGCCCTTGTCAATCCACATGAAATCCTTGTCCCCCAGTTCCCGTTCTATTTCCCCCAACGTACCGCGCACACGCACTTCCCTCTTGTCCTTCATATGGAACACGACATATTTCTTATCCCTTGTCAGATACATAATCTTATTATAATACAGACGCTCCGTTCCTGAGCTAAGCCTTGCCGCATAAAAACGCTCTTTCCTCTCCACCAATCTGGGGACGATGGCATCATACATCTCGGGCAGTTTCTCTTTCAAATCCTTCTTCATGATATAACGAAACGCGTTGACCTCGTATGCCGCGATGGCATACTCCGTATAATTCGTCACGCATACAATCGCGCACTCATTATCACGCTGGCGAATCCTTCTCGCGACATCCAGCCCGGAACAATCCCCCAGCTCGACATCCAAAAGAAAAAGGTCGAAGTCCCGCCCGCTTTCCACATCCTGGAGCAACTGTTTGTAATCTATATAATCATAAAACCCATACGGGGTATCCGTCTTTGCAAAATATTTTTCCGTCTCCTTGCATATCTGCCTGATATATCCCCGCTCGTCATCCAGCACGGCTATCTTTAGCATCTCAATTCCTCCACAAGTATTACAATCTTGATAATGCACAACTACCAAAATTATAACTTACATGTGGGGGTTTTTCAACTATCCGTGTATCAAACATCTTTTTTTGTGCATAATCGGGAAGTTATACCCTACGAAACAGCGACATCCGTCTTGCGATAATGCTTCTATTCCAAGAATTTTTTCTCCGGGATTTCCTCCCCATCCTCCGTAAGAAAGACAATATCGTCAAATTCATCCTCCATCACGACCACGAAAGTTTTTCCCGGCTCCGTGCCAAACCTCTTCTCCTTTCCGTCTGCCGTAGCCTCGATTTCGCTGATGTTTTCCAGATTCAGCGACACATATACCCGGTTCGAATGATAGATACCGCCCGTTTGGAGCTTCACGGAAGGATTGTCCTTCCTTAACATCCCGTCTTGCCGCTTCATCCAACGGTCAAAAAACGGAACTTTCTCGTAATATGCATAGCATGCACCTTCCCTTTCCCCATAAACTCCCAAGAACACGGCCACATCATCCTGCTTCACCCACAAAATCTCCGTATAATTTCCCGGAAATTCTTCCAAAAAATCCGTTTCCAAATCCACGCCCTTATGTAGATAGTGTTGCGCATTATTATAATACCGCGCCAAGAAATAGAATAAACTTATGCATAATATAACAATGACAACCATGATAATGACAATCAGGTTCTTATATTTTTTCTTCACGTTGTTTCATCCCTTTTATATTCCGTATCCACCCTTACCATAGCACATATACGAAACCTTGTCTATAGCTTGACCCTCAACTCAACGATTTTGACCCTATTCTGTTACAATTCAGCTCCGCGCCAGCGCGGAGCCGAACTGTAACCCTATTCTGTCATTATTCAAGGGATTGTGCGCCCTGCCGCATGGCCACCATCCAATCCATCTCATGCCAATCTAAAACCGTCGCCCTTGTTGCCACTCATACTTAATGTCCATGAAGCCTATCGTGAGTATAACTTATAACGTGACCTTCCGCACCTTTTCCATATATCTTTCCTCGAAATCACTCTTCTTCACCACGTAATACACGTGTCCCCCTCCGTTCGACCTGCCTATCAGATATTCCGATGTTTCCTCCAGGATTTGGAAACCGTCCACTTCCCATCTGGCCCTATCCTCGACAAACAAGTCATGCCGCTCTCCCGTCTTTAAATCAATGTAGTATTGTTGATCCCTTTTTTCATCCAAATATTCACCACCCAGCAATTTATCGCCGTCATAGACCAAATCAACAGCTTCCCCGTAATATCTGCCCAACAAACGGTTTTCTTTGTCCGTACGCAAAAATTCTTCCAGTTCCCTATTTGAGGGGTCATACCAGTAATATATGAAACCTATTTCATCATAATTTACTGCCAGCCATTTCCCATCATATACCCCTGACAAATAAAACGGCCTTTGGTGTTCCCCTTCTCCCATGAAACGCATCGCACCTTCCGATATCACTTCGATTTGCCGTGTTTTTGGATAAAACGTCTTATATTCCATGTACATTGACATGCGTCCCCAGTATTCATCATAATACTGCCAGTAATCTCCCGCCGGATTCTGTTCATAATATTGCTCCATTGTCAGTTTTAGTTCGTCTGGATACTCCACGGAAAACACCGGTTTCTCGACCAACCGCGGGTCGATTCCTTCCTCTGGCCCACCTTTGTCCGACGCCAGTGACGACATGCTCATAGACATTACCATAACGCTTGCTAATAACATACTTAAAATTCGTTTTTCATTTTTGCTTCCTCCGTTTTTCTTTTCGTTATCTTCCTAAGTTTTCGTTTCCCACTCACCAACAATACCAACATTCTGCATCGGACTGCTCCTCCTTCTATATGTTTTCTTAACTCATCTTTACCATAGCACATACATTAACCCCTGTCTATAACCCGACCCTCAACTCAGCGATTTTGACCTTATTCTGTTATTTCATGCTTCTTTTCCGCATGACCACCATCACCACTCCCAACAGTAAAACCACCGGAACCATGTCGAGAATCCCATAGTACAATCGCGCTGTCCCTTCCTGCTCCAGCAACGTCAACGACAGCGGCCACAGTCCCTTGTCCTCCAGAAAAATCAACGCCGGATCCACCAGGTTCCAGTTGAGCAAAAAGCAAATGGCAAAAGCCGCCGCTATCACCCCGGACAAGTTTGGCAAAAGCACGAAACGGAAATAGGACAGTAGCGAACCAGATTCCAAACAGAACGCATCCTCGAATTCGCCCGGCACCTGCTTGTTACCCATCCACAGAATCAGAATCGGCAGCGGCGACACCATCCCCGGAATCAAAATCGCCAGGCGCGTGTCAAGCAAATGTAAAAATTCCAATAATACGTACTCCGGTAGCATCGTCACCTGGAACGGCAAAAACAAAAGAACCACGCAGCACCAGAAAAGCATCTTCATCCACACGCTGTCCCAGCGTGCCATCGCGTAACTCGTCGGCACGGCGACCAAGGTGGCAAGCAACGCCGTCCCTAGCGCATAAACCAAGGAATTCCCGTATTGTTGAAACAATAATGATACATTCATCACCATTCCTCCCCTCGCAAACCCTATTTGTTTTTCATTTCCAGTTTGCCGGCACAAACCGGCTCGCAAACGCTCCGCTTTTTGCTCATATCACCGCTTGGCCTAGCATCTTGCCCCGTTGATGCCACATGGCCGATTGCAGTAACCGCACGCCCCAAATCGTCCCTGCCAAAAACGCGGTGAACAAGATTGCGGCAGCCGCCAGATAGGGATAATTTAATCTCAAAAAATGGTTATGCATATAATGTTGCAGCAAATATACTTCGTCCGGCGGGAAACTGGTTCCGAAGAGCAAATACGCCTCCCTGAAAATGCCGAAAAACTGCATCACCAAAAACACAGCCCCCACACCGATATAAAGCGTCAGCATCGGGAACTGCATGTAGACAAAAAGCTGCCATCGGTTGGCACCGTCCAGCCGCGCCGCCTCCAGCATGTCCTTTTCCACCTTCGCCAGTCCCACACTCAAAAATAACAAAACCACGCCGGTGTTACGCCACACGAACAAAGTCAACAACTGCCATCTCGGCGGCAAACCACCGCCCACAAGCCGCAAAAGTTCCACCGAAAGTACCGACGGCATAAACAACGGAACAAGCAGCACGACGGCGACCCCCGTCATCCGCCAGCCAAAAAAGGCATCCGGCAACACCAGCAAAAGTCCCAACAATAAAACCATCAAAAGTGCCGCCACCAGAAGAAGCACCGTGTTCTTCAAGGCCAGCAAGAAATAGGAATTGCCCAGGATATCAAGCAAGTTGCCCAAACCCACGAACCGCTTTTGGAACACGTTATTTATCGCCGCATAATAAAACAACGCGCAACCGGGGAGAATGTATAGAAAAATGACCCCCAATATTCCCGGGAGTGCCATCAATTTCATCTGTTGCCGAAACGTCAGTTTTCCACTTTTTCCTCGCATGTTTCCTGCCCCCCTTCATCACACGTTGCGCGTCATCTAGGAAATCTTCACTGATTCAGTTTTCTCCGCGTCAATTCCGTAATTTCCTGAATTGCCTCGTTTTCCGTCATGGTGCCGTTGACATATCCTTCCAGCGTCCCGCCATAATCCGCATAATTGCCGAAAACACACTTGGCATGATTTTCAAAAACACTCTCCAACAACGGATATTGCCCTGCGGAATCCTTCATCGTGTACAATCCGCACTCTGCCAGCAAGGACATGTACTCCATGGCCAGTTCAATCTGGCCGCTGTTCGGATTGACGATGTTGTAAATCAGGCGAACAGGACTGACGGAAGTTTCCCCATTAATAGAGGGCAGTGGTACAAATTTTACACCTTCACCCACATACGGTTCCATGGTGTCAAACGCAAACAATTCCCCATTTTCAAATATTTCCGGCGCGCCCTCACCTTGGTAATACCGAATGTCCATATTCTCTATTCGCCGCAACAACTGCAGCACCTTACGAAACGCCTCCGTGTCAAACTGATACTCGCCCTCCAAAGTGTCACAATACGTGGCGACATATTGCTCCAAAAGCACACTTTCAAGCCGAATTTTATTGAACTGTACCTCTTTGTCATACTTTTCAATAACATCCAGAAATGAATCCCATGTAGAAACGTCCTCTTTAGCAAGTTCGGGATAAGCCGCCTCATTGCAGTAAAGAAGTTCTATCCCGATGCCGCCTGGCACGGCAAATATTTCACCCTCGTACGTGCACCCTTCCAAAACAGAAGGATACCACTGTTCTAATTTCTTCACGATTTCAGCATTTTCAGACAAGTCGACATAAGCGTGGTTTCTTACGTAGTTAAATGACGTCACGTCACCACCATTAATTCGATAAATGTCATATTTATCAGAACCGGACATCAGGTTCGTCAGGAACGTCTCTTGGTTCATCCCTATATCGGACACGTAATCCACCGTCGCCCCAGATTCCGTCTCCAATTCCGATTTCAAATTTCGATGCGTTCCATCTAACATATCAAAGTCTGTCCCGGTTCCATAAAGCATCAATGTCCGTTCAAACTCTTGAACATGAGCCGTCTTTGTCGCCAATGTCAATTTTTCAAACCGTTTCAGCAACAACAAGGTATCCCCGCACTCCGCAATGACATCATAATCCGTGTCCATATCATGCAGATATTCCGTCATTCCATCTTCTTCCTTTACCACCTTCTGATCCACGCAATAATAATATCGTCCATGAGTATCCACACAGAAAGATATCAGCCCCGTTCCAAACCCTTGGCCAAGTGAACCGTAGTCTTCCCCATTCTCTTCCGCACGGGCGGAAACCTCGTACCCTATCACTCGACCATGCTGGTACGTCAGCAGGCTCCCCGAGCCAGCCATCGAAACGCCCTCTTGTAACATTTCTTCCATCCGTTGTCCCCCCCACGGAAGGACATAGGTATGCTCCGCATATGCATCATTCTCCTGCACTCCCACGCTCAAATATACGTTGGAATCCACCGCTTCAAAGTCAATCAAATCGGCAATTTCCACATCTAATTCATATTCGTCCTCTATTCCGCCGTCTTTGTCCAATTTCAAGATGCTTTGATTCTGCATGTCCAATGCATATAACGCGTCACCGTACGCGATTTGGGCAATTACCCTTTCCGGGAAGGCATAAGCCTCCCCGGGATTTCCTTTCGCGTCATAAAGCAGGATTTTATCTGCCGCCGCCACATAATAACCCTTCCCGTTTGAACATACGTCCATGGCATCAGCCAAATCTTCTTCCGCGATTTCCACTTCCGTCTGGCTTCCATTCCTCGCGCCACAACCGCTTAAAAATGCCATTGGTAAAATACCCAGGAACAAAAACCACCGAAACATCCGTTTTAGATCATGCTTTAAATCACGCTTCATCTCGTGATTCCTCGCTTTCTTATAATTCTAGTCTCTAACTCCGCATCCTACATGTAAACAATATCTGTTTCATGAATTCTTCTATGTCCCGATGATTCCGCACGAATCCTAATCCTGATTAAATTGCTTTAAATTATTTATTCCACATCGGACTCACTCCCTTCTATATATTTTTGACTGCACAGTTACCATAACACATGTATTTACTCTTGTCTATAACTTGACCCTCAACTCAACAATTTTGACCTTATTTCGTCATTTCCCTTGTCATCACGCCGTCACCATGTCTAAGCGAAACGTCTTTTATAGTGAAAGAGAACTCGCTTACGGTTGGGAGAAATCCCTTTTGGACATTGATTTGTTGCTAGGAAGAATCGAGTAGTAGGCGGTGGCTAACCGCCGCCCTCTCACGGTGCCGAACATACGGTTCTCGTATCCGGCGCTTTCAATAGTTGACGTGCACGGACTGATAGGCTCTGGCTAAATCACAAGATATAAAACCCCCTCGTCAAATATCTTGTTCCAATATTTGACAAGGGGATGTTCAAACCCTAATTTCTAGCGTCGGTGTACGGAGGGCAACACGCCTCAGCCCATGTGATTTCAAGGGTTTTCAGCGTCATCTTCAATCGGCGTACGTCCTTGTACGCCTCATTCATCTTCCTTGAAAACCCTTGAAATCCCTATGGGTGAGGTCGCAGAGTCGTGAAGAGGCATATTTCCCCCCTTTCAAGGCACTTGAGCGACGCGTACAAGGACGTACGCGGAGTGAAAGTAACGACGAAAGAGGGGAAATATGCCCTTCATCGACCGTGTTGCCTTCTGTACACCGACGCTACTATTCCTATTTACTATTTCTAAACACAAGTATAGTGCTTTTCACCCATATCTCCATCGCATTACGACACCGGCTTGCGTATCGGGCAGTCCGACATGGTAATCTTGTCCCTTAACGCGTTCAGCCCGCAATCCACCAGATAATCCTGCAGAATCGGCATGGACTGGGAGGATGTCGGGCCGATGATGATTTCCCCGATTAATTCCGACATATGAAGCCCCAGCCTTCCGCACGTCCGGTTCAAATCAAGCGGATAATACTTCTTAATCCGCCCCTCCGACACATGGTATCTCGGTTCCACGGCAAATTCATTCAGGATAAACGGGGAAATGACCAGCCTACGCTCCTTCTCCCGCGCAAACGAAGGATGCTTGAACGCCGCCGACTGTACCCACGCTTCATCCATAACCTCCCGCAATTCTCGTTGTATTTCCGAGAAATCCGCCTCTTCCAGCATCATCTGGTAAAACGCCTCCACCAGCCGGTGCTCCCTCATGTCCTTCTGGTAATACACCGTCTGCAGCGATACCGCGCCACCCGTCATTTTCTGCATCAGGTTTTCATGGAAGGCGATGCAGACCCCTTGCCCCTGGTGCCCGTACCGCTCCCACTGCGCGGCGTCGTCCCTGTATTTGGAAAAGCAGGCCGCGTACGCCGAATAATGGTATTCTTCTTCCAGTTCCTTGCGGAAAAACTTTTCTATCTCACGGCTCTTTTCCTCCTTGCCGCATGCCTGCAGCCGTTCCATGACGGCCCGGCAAATACCGTTCATGAAAAAACGCATTTCGGAAGCGTCATTCATATTCAAAATATTGTTCAACCTCAACTCCGCGCAGCGGATAATACCGTCAAAAGCCACAAAATCCGTGTAATGATATAACATGGTCTACCTCCTTCCAAACACCCGGCGCACTAGCTCGTTCTCTGTTTATTTGTCAAAAAACGTCCTATACCTCTCCAGCTGATACCCAAGCACCGCCCGAAGCCTCCGGTGCCTGATTCTTTCCATTTCCGCATATATCGCGTCAAAATCCAGCCGAATCCCCGTCCCCAAAACCATCGCCTGCTGTTCAAAACTTCCGCTAAACGGCTTCGCCGACGCATGCATAATCAGTTCTTCCAATTCCTCGTACGGCGGAAACATCCCGTAATTGCCTAAGAAAGCCGCCCCATTGTCAAAAATCGGACACTCCCGGTATCCTTCTTTCGTCCGAATTAGCGCAAGATTATGGAAATGACGGTCTGTGTTCAGCGTAAGCATGTCAAAACTCAAAACATTACGCAAATAATTCGTACAGTCCACACCCGTATACTCTTTCACAAAATCAATCACGAATCGGATCCGCCCTTCCACGTCGGGTATCGTATATACCTTGTTTGTCAAGTCGCCCCCGCACACAACCTCGTACAACCGTTTGAACGTGACCAGTTCTTCCTCTTCCCGCAAGAAATTTTTACTCCGGCAGCCGCTTTTCCCGTTAATCGTGCACTCTTCGTATTCCACATAACGACGTATTACGCTCCCGTTGTCTTTTTCATTATCTTTCTCATTGTCTTTCCCATTGTCTTTCTCGTTATCTTTGTTCAGCCCGCGTTCTCCGTCGTTTCCACTCGTGCCAACTGCCCTCTCCCCCAAATTCGAGTGGCGCAATATCATGCTGCAGACTTCCTCTGCCAGTCCTTCATAGCCACCGATATCCTGTTTGTACCAGTATCCATCTTTATAATACTTGTTTTCCACGCCCATACTGGAAAAACCGCTGTCATTTCGCCGGTAAGACTCCTCAATCCGATAATCAGTCACGCAATTTCACATCCTTCCAGACAATCTCCTCCCCCGGAAAGCGAATCCAGTTAAAGTCCTCCCACATCACCCCGTGGGTAATCTTCACAATCTCGTAAGGATTATATTCTTCCAGGCCAAGCCCCTCCAGATATGCCAAAAGGCAGGGCCGGTTGCGGTCCATGCAACGGCTTTCCAAAAAACGGTATACCCGCTCGACCGTCACCTCGCCTCCGTAAAACGGGTTTGACGGAAATATATTTTGGTGCTTTTTAATCCTTACTTTTTTACGCCTGTCATAAAGCTCCACGTCAACCATTTCCTCGTCTTTCCACATCACCGTGAATTTATAGTCTTCCATCTCACCCTCCCGCGCCAACCATCTCTTTTTCAAAACTATACCACGAAACCGCGTGGTTTGAAACCTTTTTTTCCCACTTTCCAAAGTTTTCTCTAAATCTGAGCGCGGCTGCGTCAGCAGCCATTTTCCTTAGGCACGAAGCGCGCACCCCCCAGAAGGTTTTGTGTCATAGGGAACGACGCTTCTTAAGACACAAAAAAGCGTTTCCAAAGCCACGCCCTTTTGTACCCCACAATACACCTCCTTCGTCTTCCAAAATCTCCCCATCAAAATATTCACATAAGATGAGGTAAATCTCCACGACACCAAGTCTCCATTCATAGTTCAACACTATGTGTTTTTCCACAAAATCGGTTAGCGTCGGTGTACAGAAGGCAACACGGTCGATGAAGGGCATATTTCCCCTTTTACGCCCCTGCCTATATGCCTTATTTTGACAAAACCAATTCAGATTTTTATATTTCCTCCGATACTCTGAAGGTGACATTCCAGTAGCATTTTTAATGCTTTGGACATATGAGAAAGAGAATACATGCCTTTTTACACTAATGAACATCCTTTCTATATTCAAAGGCAATATCGCCCCTGACATATTCATAATTCTCCAGTTTGATTTCTTTAAAACCATACTTCCTATAAATATGAAGCGCCGGTTTCAGCCTGCTGTTCGATAAAATAAACAACCTCTTCGCCCCATGCTCTAACGCCCAATTCATTGCCGCCTCAAACACCGCGCTTCCCGCTCCTTTATGTGGAACATGCTTATTTGAACCGAGCTTGCAGATTTCCCATGTTTCCCCTTCCATCGGCATCGCCATGCACGTGGCTAGCGCCTTATCATTTTCAACGGCAAAAAAAATCATGGCTCCCGCCTTTAGTTCTTCATCTATTTTTTCAAATGTCTCTTTATCATGCTCCTCCAAAAATCCAAAATTAGAAACAATCCAATCCGTGTTAAAGTCGATAAAGTCCTGCCTGTACTTTTCTTCAAACGGAATCACTTTCATGTCCTTCACTCCTTCCCAAAATAAAAATCACCGTGTCAAGTGCCGCGCACAGTTCACCGCACTCATCCGCATTCAAGTCTCGAATTTTCGCCCTTATCTGTTGGTTCGTCAACGCAATCAGCCTTTCCGTCTCCGTAACGCCCTTTTTTGTCAACATAATATAAGCAGCCCTTTTGTCTTCGTCCGATTTGCGTTTCTCAACAAGACCCATTTTGCAAAATCCCTTGATAATCCTGCTCAAGTAGCTTTTGTCAATATGCAAGGTCTTTACGATGTCGCTCTGAATGCATCTTTTATTCGTCCAAATTTCAAAAAGAATCCGAGTCTCCACCACGGAATATGGCGTGTCAAGATAGCCTGAACCCAAAAAACCCATTTTGACCGTGTAAAAACGATTGAATTTTCTTTCCATTTTCCCGCTTTCCAAAGTTTTCTTAAGATTTCTTCCTATTTTTTTCTCTTTTTTTCTAAAACCTTTAAGACGAACCCGCCATGTTTTTTAAATACTTTCGTTTATCCTATTCCTATCGAAAAACAAACCGTACAAGACATGGCAAAAAGCCGCTTGCTACAGACATAGTCCGGCTTTTGGCTTATTATGACAAGGAAAACAATCATGTAAAGGAGTGTGTGTCATGAATATCGCAATGCTTACCAACAATTACAAACCGTTCGTGGCGGGAGTGCCTATCGCCGTGGAGCGTCTTGCCGAAGGGCTTCGTGCCTGCGGGCATACCGTTTATATTTTCGCCCCGGATTACCATATGGAAAATGATGAAGAAGAAAAAGAGAGGGAACACGCGATGGAATCGCTGGAAACTTCCGCCGGATTCAACCCGGGATGCACGTTCCGCTTTCCCACGACCAACGTCAAAATGGCCGGCGTGATGCCGCTGCCGCTGCCTATTTTCAGTTACCTGGATTCGATTTTTTCCGAACTGGACATCGACATCATCCACGTGCACCACCCCGTGCTGACCGGGAACGCCGCCCTGCACCTTGGCCGCAAATACCATGTTCCCGTCGTGTTCACGTATCACACGCGCTACGAACAATACATCCATTACGCGCGGCCGTTTCGTGCGCTTGAGAAACGCGCCGCAAATGAGGACGCCATAGATGCCGCCACGGCACAAGCCGTTGTCACCTTCACCCAGGAGCAAATCGTCCAACGCTATCTGAATTATTTCGTGGAACAATGCGACCTGGTTCTGGCCCCGACCCAGACGATGGCAGATTACCTGGAACCATTTGACTTGCAAACCACGATGGAAGTCGTGCCGACCGGGCTCGCCGCCGAAGGCTTCAAGGCACGCCCGCAGGCCGCGGGCATCCGCAAAAAATATTTGCCAGAGGACAAACGTTATCTTTTCTGTACCGTGTCCCGCATGGCAAAAGAAAAAAATATTGACTTCATGCTGCGCTCGCTCGCCCTGGCCAAAGAGCAAATCGGAAACATTTTCCGCGTGCTGATGATTGGTGACGGACCGGAACGCGACGCGCTGGAAACCTTGGCCAAAGAACTTGGCCTGGAAGAAAATGTCACTTTTATCGGGGCCGTCCCCAACGACGAGATTGCCGCCTACCATCAGGCTTGTGACCTTTTCCTTTTCTCCTCCAGATCCGAGACGCAGGGAATCGTGCTCCTGGAAGCCTTCGCCTCCTCCCTTCCAGCAATCGCCATCGACGCGACCGGCACCGGCGACCTGGTTGTTTCTGGGGAAAACGGCATGCTGACCTCTGCGGACGAGCAGGACTGGGCCGACAAGCTGGCCACCATGGTAAAGAACGACATGATGGGGGAGGGGCTTTCCCTGAAAGAAATGGGTGCCGCTGCCAGAAACACGGCCGAACAATACGAAGAAAGCCGCATCGCCTCCAGGGTGGCCGCTTATTATAAGAGGGCCATCGGTGAAAAACAAAGTTCGATTCAGCGGGAATTGAATCGCAAATTCAGACCGCGACTTGGTATAGGAGCGATGTAAAAATGTCGGGGCTGCCATTCTGGCAGCCCCCGCTTAACAAGCTTGTATTGTTAAAAACCAGAATGATGACTCAAATCAACCACACCGGCACATACCAATTTTTCTCGTCAATCGGCAACAAGTCAGCCGCATGCAAATGACGCTCCCCATTCCCACTTCCACCTTAAGCGTATCCAAACCGCCAAAGTTTTCCACCTTATCATGGTCAAATGTAACTTCTAATTTTATAACTCCATCTTCTGTAGTGTACATGATAATATTTGATTACGTCATTATGTCCTCCAAATCTTAAATGGAGCTGGGGTCAAAAACATATTTTGACTCCATGGCACCCACGGATTATTCCCCGAAATATATCTCATACCACACGAGGAACGTGTATATCGTCCACACTTTCCGCCAGTTATCCGAGTTCCCTCCCAAATAATCTTCCAATATGGCGTTGATTTCCTCCAGATGGAAAAACTTTTCCGCCGCCTTGCTTTGGAATTTTTTATGCACGTCCTGGTTGTACCGTTCATCCGCCATCCAGATGCGAATCGGCACGATGAAACCGAGCTTTTTACGGAACGCGATTTCTTCGGGCAGCGCCTTGGCCGCCGCCGTGCGAAACGCCACCTTGTTTTGTTCGTCATTCACCTTGAACCTGGCGGGCATGCGCGACGCGATGTCAAATATCCGCAAGTCCGTCAGCGGCATGCGAATTTCCAGCCCCACCGCCGTGCTCATTTTGTCCACGTTCAAATAAATGTCGCCCTCCAGCCAAATCTGGATGTCCACGTCCGACATTTTCGTGAGCGGGTCGAGCCCCTCCGTCTCCTCGTAAATCCTTCGCGCCAGCTCAATCGGCAGCACGTCCGGGTCATATTTCTTGAGGATTCTCTGCTTCTCGTCCTCTTTCATGATATTGGTATTTCCCACGTAAAACGTCTTCAAATTCTCCCCGTATCGCTCCGCGTTACGGTACATGTTGTAACCGCCAAAAAATTCATCCGCGCCCTCGCCGGAATAACAAAGTTTCGTGTGCTTCGCCGTCTCCCGGCAGGCGATGGCGAACGCGATGGCGGAAGCGTCCCCGAGCGGCTGTTCCATGTTGTACATCACGTACGGCACGATTGCAAAATATTCCTCCGGCGTAATCAGGCAGCGTGAATTTTCGCGTCCCAAAATTTCCGCCGTCTGCGCCGCCAGCCCCGACTCGTCGAAGCGTGCCTCCTCATAGCCGCATGAATCCGTCATCCGCACGTCGGACATGGACAGCACGTAAGAAGAATCCACGCCGCCGGACAAAAAGGATTCCGCCGTCTCGTCCGCCGTCTTCACCTCGGGCATGATTTTCTCAATCGTCGAATGTATTTCCTCGGCCCAGTCCTCAAGCGACTTGTCCTCGTCCGCGCAGAATGTCGGCGTCCAGTAGCGTGTAATAGAGAGCCGCCCGTCCTGCCACACCAGGTAATGCCCCGGCATCAGCTTTTTCAGTCCCCTGAAAAACGTGTTCTCACCTGCCACGTAGGTCAGGCTCAAGTACAGCTGCAGCATTTCTTCATTTAATTTCTTTTCAAACCCTTCCTGCTCCATGATGTCACGGATGCTCGTCCCATAAAGCAGCCCGCCGTCCGCCGTCTCATAATAATAAAACGGCTTCGTTCCGAACTGGTCGCGCAGGCAGAAGAGTTTCCGCTCCTCATCATCCCATAACGCGAACGCGAACATGCCATAAATGTGACTGGCCATGTCATGCCCCCATGTTTCGTAGGCACGAATCAAAATCGCGCATTCCCGCTCCTTTCTTGCAAGTGTCTCGTCCACTCCCAGTTCCTCGCATAACGCCGCCCAGTTGCGGATGTGCCCCTTGTACTCCCGAATCGTAATCATTTGTCTTGTCTCCTTTCCGCTTTTTGTCCTCCCTTAATTATCCCCGCCAGTCTTCCAATTTCCCCCTCGTCCGCCCTCGTGCCGATTTTCATCAGATATTTCACGTCCACCAGCACGCCGTGCACGGTTTCATAAGTATGCCTACCACTCTTCCAATCCGCGCATGCCTCGCCGATTTTCACCACCGGACAGGTTTCATCCGCTGCCGCGAACGGCATCAAAAACGCGTTATAGACCTGGAAATTTTCCCCGTGGATTTCGCGAAACCGCTCCTGGTTCGCGATATATTCCCCATAGGTAATCTGCTTGTGAATCGAGGCCGTCGAGGGAAGGTCACCGGGCCTCGACGTTGCCCCATACTTATAATATTTAGCGTCCAGCACATACACGTCACCCTGGCAGACCATGATGGTATCCGGTTCCAGGCAGGCATTTTCAAATTCCTTTCCCCCAACCTTCCATTTCGTCCTCGGGAAATATTCCCTTTTGTCCGCGATTCCATATGCCCGGTCAACCAACGCCTCCCAGACATATTCAAACCGCCACGTCCCATAACGGTAATCCTTGTTCCCCTCCTGATTCCCCTCATATTCCAAAATGGCCAGCATACTACGAAACAGCGCCCGGTTCCTGTCCTGGAACGTGTCCCGCAATTTCTCGCGCACGGCCCGCTTAAAAAGCTTCCCGTTATATTTGACCTGCGGCCTCGCGGGCATGGCGTCCGTATAAAGCCAGCCCATCTTCTCAAAGCTTTCATACACGCAATATTTGTGAATCTGCGTCACCAGTTCATTTTCATTTACCGCGCTTTTCCGCGTGACAAAGTCAAGATAAAAGACACTTGCACCTTTTATGCAAGGCGCGCCCGCTTCTCCCGCGTCTGCCTTTCCGGTGCCCCCCGTGCCTTTGGTTCCGGCATTCCCATCCACATAAGGCTTCCTCGTCTTTATCGTCCGGTTCCAGTCAATCTTCCCCCGCCCGGCCACCACATGCCTTGTCTCCTGCTCCTTGTAATAGCCCCTGGCATAATAATCCGAAATCACGTGCATGTAAGCCTGGACGGGAAAAGCCGTCTGATCATATACTTGTTCCGCTTTTAAAACCGCGGAATCCTTGCGGGCGGTGGTCGCCCCGATGGTGCGGATTAATAGAAGGATATCCTTGCGCAAGCCCCGTTCGTCCTCGGAAACGCGGAACCCAAGAGGAAAATTCACGCTGACATCCCCGTTTTCACAGCGGATGCCGACAAAAGAATCCGCGTCCCGGTTCGTGTTCACCCGGCATTTCTCACGGATATGGAACTTGCGTGCGGACAAATGTCCCGCGCCCGGTTCATGCGGCGTTTTGCCATTCTCCCGCAAGCTGCCCCACGCCATCACGCCGCCCGCGGCCGGCTTGTCGCTTGCCAACATGTTTCCCATATCACCTCTTCATCCTTTGGTAGACTTCTGGCCGCAGCACCGCTTCCAGCGCGTCTCTCGCCGTGTCCGACACGTCCCATACGGCATCCGAGAAGGCCTCAATCACCTGGTCCAACGACTTGATTTTTTCGTCAAACACGGCCTCCCGCTCCATCTTGAACGCGTCCTCCCACAAATATTTCAACACCTTTTCCGGGAATTTATCTTCGCCAAGCTCGCTTTTCCTGACGAAATATGCCCCCAGACGCTTGTCCTCGAAGCCTCCCACGTCGGAGCCCGATTCCAATATCATCCCGTTAATCACCGCCGCGAAATCACCCCAGGTCACCTCGGAGCCTTCGATTTTCTCGCCCGCGTGTCCGGCCGCGTACACGTCGTTCTTGATGTGGCGCATGTCCCACCTGCGCTGGAACGCCGTATCCATCGCGAACACGTTCTGATCCGCGGTATTCATCGTGGCCAGAATCCACATGTTGGACGGGATGCGAACCTCCCGCCACTTGTCCCCGTATACTTTCTCCGCCACGTCCTCGTTGGAAATCCCGTACTCGCTCTCACCATACTCGGATTCGTCATACTTGCCGCCGTCCGCTGTCTTTCTGTCAAGCAATTGGAATATTTCCCCGAAAATGGCCGGGGCATTCCCCCGGTTGATTTCCTCGATAACCAGATAGTATTCTTCCGTCGGATGTTCCCACGCCCTTTTCAGCATGCGGGTGAACGGCCCCGGCACGAACTCGTACTTCAACCGTCCGTCATCCTCCACTTTGGGCAGAATCTGCCCCACGAAGTCCGAATACGTATAATCCGGATGGAACACGACCCGCTCCATCCTGGAAAAATCATCGCAATAATTTTCACGAATTTCGTGGCTCTTGCCCGCGCCGGGCACACCGTAAAAAAGGATGTTTTCACCGCCCGTAATCCGCGGCCCGGCACTGGAAGTCCCGTCTTCCGGCGTTTTGCTTGCTTCTCCCTCCAGACCGTCCGCTGCCGCACGCTCCGGCATACCGTACGTCCGTGTTCCTTCCTCCAGCGTCTCCCAGGCCGTCCCGAACTCTTCCGACACGAATTTCGCGATTAATTCCCGGCAAATGTTTTCGTACAAATCATCCGAAATTTCCGTCAGAATTTCCTCTTCCAGATTTCCGGCAATTTCTTTCCATTCCTCGTCTATTCCCCGTTCTTCGGGTTCCCCTGCCATGGAGGCATCCGCACCGGAAGCCGTATTCCCCGCCGTGGTCATGGCGGCCACACCGAAAGCCGTGTTCCCCGCCGTGACTTCATACCCACGCGCCACTTCCAGCTTCTTCTCGAACTTGATTTGTTTCCCGGTGACACCCACGACCGCCAGCACGACATTGATGCTTGCAAGCGGTTTCCTGCGGTACACAAGCACGCGGTCACCTTCCCAGAGAGCGGAAAAATACGCTTCCCACATGTCCTTTTCCCGCTTTTGCATTTCCATCGAAAAACAAATCGTCTTGGACGCGTCCATCAGCGAAAACGTGTCTATGAACGAGTCTACCGACATAATATAGTTTTTTCCCTCATCATTTCTCATCTGTTTTCCTCCGTCTCAAACACGTATTTCTTCCAGCCGTAAAACAAGTTCGCCACGATTTCCCCGTTGCGGATTTCCAACTCGACCAGATTATTTCCCGAGACCACGTCCATGAGGCTTTTTCCCGAAAAAAACACATCATAATAATCCGTCGAGTCAGGCGAATCATTCCGTTTTTTCTTAGAAACAAGAAATCGAATCTCCAATGTCAACCCCGCGTCGTTTGCAAGTTTTTGGAACCGTTCTACCCGTTCCGGGGTCAAAATCTCGAACCCGTTTTTCGACTTCTGGAGGGACAGCGTGTCTTCTTGTTTTTTGACACAGACAAAATGCTCCGTCCTCTCGCCAGTTTTCCGCCGTTCAAACATGATTTCATCCCCGGCCGACAAGTCATGGTTCCGATAGTATTGCCCCAAACCGACAATGCGCTTCTCACGTCCATACGTGCTTCTTATCACGACTTCCTCTGCCGTATTTTTATCAACGAAGGACACCGACTCGCCCAGTTTGACAAACACGTCGGTGATATCCATCTCGTTCGGAACCAGGACGTAACTGTCGTGCGTGCCGCCCTTACCCAGCTCGGTATTGTTCAGCTTCTTTATCACTTGTACGACTTTCATATACGTCCCGCCTCCCCTCAATCTATTACCAAATTCCCTTCCAGACATTCGCGACTCAAGCCACACCGCCCAGACCTTCCACAATTCCAAACCGTGCCCCGGGCTTTCCTCACTCCAGACATTCCTTTATCACCCGCGCGATTCCCCTGGCCATAACCGTCGGCACCGCGTTTCCTATCTGCATGTATGTTTTCAGATACGCCCCCCAGAACAAATAATCGTCGGGAAACGATTGCACCCTTGCGGCCTCCCTCGGCGTGAGCGCGCGCACCTGGTACGGGTGGATGTGCGAATGACAGTCCATTTTCAAGTGCGCCGTAATCGTCCTGCACGGCCTGTCGGCAATCAATTTATAATACTTGTCTTTGAAGCAATGATTCCTATGGGCGTACGGCATGATATCCTTGATTTTCTCGTCCGTCGCGTCATCGCCCTGAGAAAGCCGTTTATAAATCTCATAATTCACGTCGCTTAAGTACCTGGCCTTGTGGTTGAGCACATAGGGAATTTTCCTCCCCCCGTTAATCAGCCTCAGATACTCGTTGTCATTCTCCGCATAGGCGTTAATGTCAATCTTCTTTCCCGTCGTGTCACTGTCCACCTCGTTCATGTTCTTGATTCTCGGGGCTTCGAGCGGCTTGATATCGCGCAGCGCGTCCGTCAGGATAAAGTCCTTGTGTCCCTCACACGACTTTTTTATCCGTTCAAATATGTCCTCCGGCCGTACGCCTTTCTCTTCCGTCACATCATTTCGCACGGCAATGTAAATCAGCCGCTCACGGCTCTGGGCGACCGAAAAATCCTGCGAGTTCAAAATCTCATATTTTACCTTATAGGAATATACCTTCCCTCCCTTGCGAATCCGCAAACGCTCATAATCCTCCACCACCTGGCCGGCCACTTTTTGCATCCCCTTCACGTTTTCCATCACGACGATTTTGGGTCCTATGATTTCCACGGCCTTCACGAAATATTTATACAATTCATTGCGCGGGTCGTCAATCACCCGCTGCCGGTTCGCTTCGCTGAATCCCTGGCAGGGGGGGCCTCCGGTCACCACGTCGATTTCCTCCCCGGCATCATTCGCGAAATAATCCCCCAGATGCTTCACGAGTTTCCTTATATCCCCCTGCACCAGCCTGTCCGACGGTAGTTCCGGATGATTGTATTTATAAGTCTGGACACAGACGTCCTCGACATCATTGGCCAGCCTGACCTGGAACCCTTCCTGCACGAACCCCAGGCTTAAGCCTCCCGCGCCGCAAAAAAAATCCACCAGGGTCGGACCGTGCTTTTTGGCGGCCTCCTCCTGGATTTTGCGCCTTCTGGAATTATAAAGCTTCCCAAGCAGGTCGCCGGCTTCACCCGGGCGCGCCTCCCCCTCGAAAATCTCACGCCTATGGGCAATGACGAACTCCACCGCTTCCGCGAACCTTCCATATTCCTTACCAAGTACCGACTTTAACTCCGGCAATTCATCCTCATCCGTGATTATCCCGATTGCCTTTAATTCCGACACGAATTCCGGCGAACCCCCGCTCCCTTGGTTTGGCCGGCCTTCGCCCGCGAAATCCGCCAACGCCGCCGTCATGCCACCTGCCGACCTGCCATCCACGTCGTCCGATACCATATCATGCCCGCACGGCTTTATCCCATGCCGTTCACAGAATACTTCCACCAGCCTTCGATACACTTGTATCTGCTCCAGAAAAAATGACTTTTCGGTTTTGCCGTCCAGACTGCCGACTGATTTGAAAATCATTTTCCGCCTCCCACACCTCCCGGTTTGCTGTTGCAAACCGGCTCGCAAACGCTTCGCTTGTTGCTCGTATCCCCGCTTGAAATCAAGCGGCTCAATTCCAACTTTTCCTTCAGGCACTTGGCAATGGCTTCCGCGAACAACGGCGGAACCGCGTTGCCGACCTGCTTGAACTGTTCCGTCCTGGGTCCCTCAAATATAAAATCATCCGGAAACGACTGCAGCCTGGCCGCCTCCCTCACCGTGAAGGTCCGTCCCTGCGAACTGTCCGGATGTATGAACTGATTTCCGTCCTTATACAAATGCGCGATAATGGTCTTCGATGGCAAGTCCCACCACTGCACCACGTAACTGTTGCCAAACACCCGCTGCTTCTCATGGCGGAGGTCTGGCCGCTTCTCCAAAAGTTCCTGAAACGTCCAATGATTCGCGCTCATGACCGTATACCGCTCCACGTCAAGCCCGTTATGGTTGCGGGCGACATGGTCCCTTAACACCTTGTCGTCCTCCCGTCGAATCCTCCGCAAAAATTCATTGTCACGTCTTGACTCAAACGGGACGACTGGTTCGCCCTCCCCCGGACGCAACGCGGGCAATTCCCCGATTGCGTCCCTCACCGTGACATATCTTTTCAATCCGCCGGTGCCGGCCGGCACGGCTCCGCCCGATGCTCCCACGCCGCAAGCACCGGCTTCACCCGCCTTTCCTGGACTTTCCACGCCGCCAATACCTGCCGCCACGCTCTCATGAACCGGCTCTTCTTCCGGGCCGTAATGCGTCTTGAGAATACCTGCGTACAACTCCCCGGGTTCCAGGCAAACATCCTTTCGCACCCCCATGATAATGACCCGCTTGCGAATCTGCGGAACCCCGTAATGAACCGAATTAAGCACCATCATTTGGGGATTGAACTTCACTTTGTAATTCTCCCCCAACGCCGCCACAATTCGATTTACGATAAGCTCGCCGTTCACCTTCGCGTTCAACATGCCCGTGACGTTCTCAAAGACAAAGAACTTCGGCTTATAATGGTTGAGCACCCTGACATAACTTTCAAACAAATAATTCCTCGGGTCATCCTGCATGCCATTGTCATCCTTGGCCCTGCCAAGACTGGAATAAGCCTGGCAAGGCGGGCCGCCTATAATCAAATCCACCTCGCGTCCCCTCACCACGTCCCCAATCCTGTCAAGGACATCCTCCCGCGTGATGTCCATCTCAAGCACCGCCGCGTCCGCGTCATCATATCCATAATGTTTCATCCGCGTCCGCAACGTGCGACAGGCAACCGGGTCAATCTCCACATGGGCAAGCGCATAAAAACCCTGGCGGTAAAAGCCCTCGCTCAAACCGCCGCACCCCGCAAACAAATCTATGAAATTGTATGTGTTCATCCTATGCCACTCCCGCAATCGTCTCCCGTATTCACAATCCGTGCTTCCGCACTTCTTGTTCATACGGGATTGCCCGGACGATGTCCGTGTCCTTTCGGATGCAAGCATCCTACATGACTCGGCCGCCGTCCGCGGCTTTGTCACCTTATATAAAAGCCGATTGCTCCGTGCCATGCACTCCCGCAATCGGCTCCCGTATTCACAATCCGTGCTATCGCACTTCTTGTTCATACGGGATTGCCCGGACGATGTCCGTGTCCTTTCGGATGCAAGCATCCTACATGACTCGGCCGCCGTCCGGGGCTTTTACAGTAAGTATTCAGTCAGCGTGCCAATCAACACGTCCTTCTCCACCGGCTTCGTCAAATGCTCGTTCATCCCGGCCATCCGGGTCTTCTTCATGTCCGCGTCCAGCGCGTTGGCCGACAAGGCAATCATCGGCACCGTGTCCGCGTCCTTCCTGTCCAAGTTCCGAATGGTCTTGGCGGCTTCGATTCCATCCATGACCGGCATCAGGATGTCCATCAAAATAAAATCAATCTCGCCCTCGGAAGAGTCCCTGAACATGTCCACCGCGACTTGTCCATTCTTCGCGCACAAGACGATGATGCCCGCGTCCTCCAGAATGTATTTCGCGATTTCCATGTTGATTTCATTGTCCTCCGCGAGCAACACCTTTTTACCGGCCAGGCTTTCCCGGTGCCTCGCGGCTTGTCCTTCCGGATGCCGCCTAAGCTCGGCATCCTGCGCCAATAGGCGCTTGGCGTCCTTCATGTTTTCCGCGCCCGTGTCCTTCACGATTTTCAATGGGAGCGTCAAAAAGACCTTCGTCCCTTCGCCAAGCCTGCTCTCAATCGAAATGTCCCCGCCAAGCACCTCGACAATCTTTTTCGCGATGGCCATGCCCAGGCCGCTGCCCTGGTACTCGGTCCTCGCCCCATTGTTCTCCTGCTCGAACGGGTCAAAAATCATTTTCACGAACTCCTCGCTCATGCCAAGTCCCGTGTCCTCGATGACGAACTCATAAATACTGACCGCGCGGCCGTTGGAAAGTTCCCGCCCCGTAATTCGGACGTTTCCTTGTTCTTTGTTATAACGAACCGCGTTGGACAAGACGGTGGCAAAAATTTCCCGAATATACTTCTGGCTGCCCCTAACGAACGGGTGCGCGAACTCCTCCAGTTCCACCCCGTAGGAAACGCCGGCTTCCCGCGCCTGCTTCCGAATATCCAAAAAACCGCCTTGTATCATGTCCACGAGGCTGAAGTTCTCCTCGGTAAATTCCACCGTGCCGGAAGTCAGGCTCTGCATGTCCAAAATGTCGTTAATCAACTCAACCAAGTTCCTACAGGACAACATGATCTTGTCATGGCATTCCCGCACCCTGAAAGCGTTTTCCAAGTTCCCGTTCGCCATCTCGACCATGCCGATGATACCGTTTAACGGGGTCCGCATGTCATGGGACATCCTGGACAAAAATTCGTTTTTCAGATTGATGATTTCCTTCGCCTTCTGCAGTGAATTGGACATAAGCTGGTTCTCGTCCAACTTCTTCCTCGTCTCGTCGTCCACGTCACGGAACGTGATGATGGCATACCCCGTCTCCATGTCGGTATCTCCGTTAAAAATCACCTGCAGCTCGTTCCAACGGTATCCATCATGTTCCGTCAGCATCTTGTAATTCGCCACGAGCCGTCTCCCGTCTTCTGCCCTTTCCCGTAACATGGCCCGCACTTTTTCAACGAAATCCGTAAATGCCGCATCATCCGGGTGGACGTAAGTCTCCCGATAGCGCGCCAACGCCTGGAATATTTCTTCATAGGATCCGGTCTCATGGGAGTCGCTCATACGCCCGCCCTTTTTAATCCACCGATATCTCTTTTTGTTTTCCTCCAAGTAAAGAATGCTCCGGTATTCCTTGGACAAAGCTTTCAAAAGCTGGTTCTCCCGCCGCCGGATGTCGTCCACGACTCGGATGGAGGCAATTCTTAGCCTGCGGCCGTCCCCGGATACCGACCTCTTCCGATGGGAACTCACCCAGACATGATTTCCCTCCTTGCCCGTCACGCGAAACTCACGGTGCTCTGACAACTCGCCGTCACGTTCCTTTTCAAAAGCCTTCCGATCCTTCTCGTAAATCAAATTAATAAAACGCCCCCGCGTCCTTTCCATCAATTCCTCAAAAGAATACCCCAGGCTTTTCAGCGCAAAATTGGACATACAATAAATGGGATACCCCTCCTCCTCGAACACCCCGCACAAACCAACCGCGTCATTCGCCTCAAGCAATTGAATGAACAGCCTCTGATCGTCACCGGAAATCTCCGTGTGCCCGTCATAAAAATGTAATTCCTCGTAATACTTCGCAGTTTCTCCCATATCCATTCTCCCGTACAAGTCTCAACGTCCATGTATACCTCTTATCTTATCACGAAATTGGACGCTTGACAATTAAAATTGCCGGTATATCGAAACAAAATACCATGCCAAAGACTTTTGACACGTAATTCCGGGCTTTTCGCATTACTATTCACGGTTGCCCGCCAAAAAAAACTGGACACGGCATCACATTTCATGTAAAATAACCCGTGTACCGACAAGTCCGCTTTCCGTCAAGCGGCAAGCGGCATGCGGCAAAACCAAAGCATTCACAAAGGAGTTTAAAATCATGGAACTAGTCATTGAAAACTTGAAAAAAAATTTTGAAAAGAAAGAAGTTTTAAAGGGCATCGACTTCCGATTTGAAAAAGGGAAAATCTATGGGCTCCTAGGCCGCAACGGAGCCGGCAAGACGACACTGTTCAATTGCCTCAACCAGGATTTGGAGCTGGACGGCGGCACGTTCTGCATCCATGACGGAAAGAACCGGCCATTAGAGGCGAACGACATCGGCTACGTGCTGTCCATCCCGAACGTCCCTGAGTTTTTGACGGGCAGGGAATTTTTAAAATTTTTCCTTGAAATTAACCAAAAACAAGTCAAGGGGCAAAAAACGATTGACGAATATTTTGACTTCATGAACATTGACACCGGCGACCGGGACAAACTGCTGAAGGATTATTCACATGGAATGAAAAACAAAATGCAGATGCTCGTCAACATCATCGCCAACCCGAACATTTTGTTGCTGGACGAGCCATTGACCTCGTTCGACGTGGTGGTCGCCGAAGAAATGAAGGAGATGTTAAAGAGCATCAAGAACGACCATATCATCATCTTTTCCACCCACATCATGGAATTGGCCCTTGACTTGTGCGACGAAATCGTCGTCCTTAACAAGGGCGTGCTGGAGGAAATAGAGAATTCCGGCCTGGACGACCAGGAGTTAAAAGACAAAATCATCGACACCTTGAGGGAGGCATAAGCAATGTTGAACACATTTACCATTTCTTTTCGGTTAAAAAATACATACAAGGCAAACAGCATCATTTACTCCATCAAAGGACTGCCCATATTGAACAAAATCCTGCCGGACCGCTTGTATAAAAGCGGCGGGTTGAAGGTCTTTGCCAATATCGTCAGCGTTTTATGGGAAATCATCGGCACTTTTCTAGGAAAATTTTTGTACGTGCTTTTGATGCTGTTTCTCATGGCCACCCTTTATGACACGAATCAGGCGGACACGTTTTTACATATATTCACCCTGTTGACCGTAATCGGCGCCATCTCCAACACCTACATGTTCAATCCCACCAAGGACAAATATTACGCCATCGCGCTGATGAACATGGATGCCAGAAAATACGCCATCTCCAACTATGCCTATTCCATGCTCAAGGTCATAGTGGGTTTCCTGCCATTTACGGTTCTTTTCGGACTCGGCGTGGACGTGCCGTTGTGGTTGTGCATCCTGATGCCGTTCTTCGTCGTCTCCATGAAGATGTTCGCCATTTTTTACGATATCTGGAGATATAAAAGCACCGGGGTCGTCACCAACGAAAACTCCCTGGATAAATTTCGCTGGATTGCCATCGCCCTTTTATTGGCGCTCGCATATGGCCTCCCGCTCATCCACGTGGTAATTTCGCGAACCCTTTTCATCATCCTGCTCGCGGCCTGCCTCCCACTTGGCATTTACGGCCTAATCCAGATCCTGGCATTCCAGGATTATAAAAAACTATATAAAAAGCTTTTGACGCCGGACAATGTCTACATGGTCAAAAACGCCAGCAGCACGGACGTAATTCGTAAAAACATGGAAAAATCCATCGAATATGATGGCAGCGCGACCAGCAACAAGGAAGGCTTCGCCTATTTCCACGATCTTTTCGTGAAAAGGCACCGCAAATTATTGACGAAGTCCGCCCAGAAACAGTCGTTCTTCCTCCTTGTCACGATAGCCGCCGTGCTGGCCGTCCCCCGTTTCATGCCGGAAGCCAAGGAAATATTAAACCAAATCACGCTGACCTTTTTGCCCTACTTCGTGTTCATCATGTACATGCTGAACCGGGGCACCACAATCACGCAGGCAATGTTCATGAACTGCGACCATTCCATGTTGACCTACCGCGTTTACCGAACCCCGAAGGTCCTGCTGGGGGTCTTCAAGGAACGGTTGAAGACGATGATTTCCATCAACCTGGTGCCCGCGGGCATCATAGGAATCGGGCTCGCGTTGGTTCTTTTTACGACGGGCGGCACCGACGACCCATTGAATTACCTCGTACTGTTCGTGTCCGTCAACGCCATGAGCATTTTCTTCTCCGTCCATTATCTGGTCCTGTACTATTTGCTGCAGCCCTATACGATTAGCACGGAACTAAAAAGCGGCACCTACAAGGTGGCGCAGGTGTTGACCTACCTGGTCTGCTATTTCATGATAAACTTAAGGTTGCCGACGATACAGTTTGGAATCGCGACCACTTTGTTCTGCGTGGCGTATACCGCCATTTCACTGGTACTGGTGTACCGCTACGCGCCTAAGACGTTTAAAATTCGTTTATGACCATTGTCATGTATATTTACGGCCCCTTGCGGGCCGTAGACGCCTTTATATTAACCATTCGTCAAGAAATCCTTCCCTTTTCTTAATTACGCCTCTCTTGAAATGCAAACCTTTATCGCCTATACTATTTCCATAAGATGATACCAGGGTCAAAAGGTCATGTGTTCCATGCTTGCATGGAAAAGCATGACTTTGGAACCCGCAAAACACCGAAAAGTAGCCATTTTCCGTAGGAAAATGAGCGGATTTGAGGTGTTTTAGGGCACTGAACGTCCAGTGGACGTTCGTTTAGTGCCGACCGTAGCGGAGCGGAGACAACGAGAGCACGTAGTGCGGAGTAATCCGTGGGTATCATGGGGGCAAAACTTGTTTTGACCCCAACATCATAAGATATCTTATATCAATAAAGTGGTAGTGCTGCTGGCAACTTATCAACAAAATATTTCCAGCTATCGGATTACAACCCCGCGGTTGGAAAGATGAACGAAAGGAGTTAAAAAATTGGATTTGAAAATAGGCTCGAAGCTTTTAGGGCTTCGGAAGAAAAAAGGACTGACACAGGACCAACTGGCGGAAAGGCTGGGCGTGTCCGCCCCGGCCGTCAGCAAATGGGAAACGGACACCTCGTACCCCGACATCACGCTGCTCGGCCCCCTCGCCAGGGCGTTGGACACGAACGTGGATACCATCCTGCAGTTTGAGGAAACGCTGTCGGACGCGCAAGCCGTGGAAAAAATAAACACCATCGTGGAAACGACCCTAAAAGACGGAGTTGAATCGAGCGAGCGCATGCTGGACGAACTCCTGCATGAATTTCCCAACTCCGTCGCCTTAAAATTTAACGCTTCCGTGGCGTTGGACGCTTTCCAAATGTTCTTCCCCACGGCCGACGACGAGGCAAAAAAAAGATGGGCCGCCCGGAAAAAGTACCTGATAACCGAGGTTCACGCCTCAGGAAACGGTGCTTACTGGCAACTGGCCACCCTGCAGCTTGCCAATATCGCAATCAAGGAAGAACGGCTTGACGAGGCCGAACAATTACTAAAGACGCTACCCGAACATGGCGCGGATTCCACCTTCGCCTGGTCATTGCTTTACCTGAAAAAGGGGGAACCGCTGGAAGCCCTGAAAACGACCCAGAAACGCTTGTACGTCCTCGTACGGCAAGCACAAAGCTGCCTTACCACGATGCTGAACCCGGAAGTCATTTCCGACAATGGACTACAATTGGAAATATGCGAAACTTACAAGGCCCTGGATCTCTTGTTCGGCCTGGGCGGCATGTACGATGGAATGTTTTTAGAAGTGTACCTGCGCATGCATCGGCTGGAAGACGCCGCGGATTACCTTGACCGCTATGTTGACGCGCTTTTAAGCGAAATCACCCTGCCAAAGCGAAACCTCTTCGCCCCGGGACTGGACATCAAGGAATCGCCGGCCTCCTCCAGAAAAGAACTGCGGAAACTGTTGTTAAAAGGACTGGAGGAAGAACCACAATACGAGGAACTGCTCAACCATCCAAAAGGCCGAAAGGCCGTGGAAAAGCTAAAGGAGAGCCTTTCCTGAATGATGGGGGCTGTCGGGATTACCATCCGAAAGCCTCCGCAAAACCGCCCCTATATGCTTTTCCAGAACAATCAGCGAGACCGGCTTTACTAAATAATCCTCTGCTCCACAATCAAATGCCGTCACGATGTCCTCCTCGTCATCTTTCGCGGCCCCGAAAAATAATGGGAACACGCGTGTTCCCCTCCCGCCAATGTGCGTTCCTCCCCGTTTGGCAACGTCAAATGCGCCGTCGTCCCTTCAGGAACGATGCAATGATAATGGAACGTCCCGCCCTCGACCTTCCACTCGGAAACAATCACGCCATGCTTCGTCTTATACCGCGCCTTGGCATGGGTAAGTGTCCCGCCAACCACCGGCTTCAGCTCAAACTCCACAAACCCCGGATGTTCGAAACCCGGACGAATTCCGGCCACGTACTCGAACAAGAACTGGCAAACCGCCCCAAAGCTATAATGATTAAAGCTGTCACGGAACGTGTCCATGCCATTCCAGTTTTCCAACATGGTTGTCGCCCCCAACGTAATCGGGTGCAGCCAGCCCGGCGCGCCGGTCTGTTCCAGTACCCGGAACGCCTCGTCCACGAGCCCGTTGTCACAAAGCGTGGGCAGCAAGTATACCGTGCTCAAGAAGCCCGTGTTCAAATGATAATTTGCCGCCTCCAATTCCTTTTTCAACTGTGCCACGACGAGCGGCTTTTTCGCCTCACTTACCATGTCGAGGGCCAACGCCCGCACGTAGGCCGCCTGATGACCCTTTTGAATTTCTCCGTCCTCGGCAATCAGGTATTTGTCATAACACTTCTTGATTTTTGCCGAAAGCCCTTGGAAATATTTTGCGTCCTCGGTTTTACCCAAAATCTCCGCCATGTGCGCCATGTTGTCGCAGCTTCGCTTCGTGTAAGCGGTCGCCACCTCGGGCTTGCCAAACGTCGCCATGTACTCCACGTATTCCGAAGCACTTTTGCCCGACTTGAAAAATTCAACCACCTCGGGACTCGGCGGCAACGGCTCGTTCCACTCCCCATAATGGAACTTTGTGTCGTAAATATAATCGCCTTCCCCATTTATATACCCAAGGGCACCCCTTAACGCATGCCCCGCCGGGGCGGGCGGACGCTTTGCGTTCGACATGGTATACCTTGACGGACTCGAAGAGTCCGCTGGCGCGTAGCGCGTTTGATTCGGTATGCCCGGACGGGTATACCACGGCTTATCCGCGTACATTGGATTTTTCTCCCGCATGCAGGCAATCGAATACTCCACCCAACGCCGCGCCGTCTCGTACTGATTTTCCAAAACCGTCCTATCGCCGTACATCAGGTAAAGCTGATACGGAAGCCACACGGCGGAATCCCCCCAGCCGACACTGTCCTCGCCGATATTGCCATTGCCCGTCGGCCCTGCCAACGCCATGTGCGGATCCTTCTCCCTTACCCGCGCAAGTTCCTTCGGATTGTGGACACTGGAAGTCGACGGAAACGTGATTCCCACCTTTCCGCTCTCATACTGCTCGATGGTCTGGTCTTTCAGCCATTTCTTGAAAAAGTCAGAAACATCCATGAAATAAGCCGCCGTGCGCACATAAATCTGCGCGTCCCCGGTCCACGCGTTCCGCTCGCGGGTCGGACAATCCACCGGCACGTCCAGGAAATTCCCCTTCTGGCTCCACCTCGCGTTTTCCACCAACTTGTTAATCAACTCGTTGGAGCAATGAAAATCTCCCGTCTCCCCCATGTCGGAATAAACTGCGACGGCCTCGAACGCGGCAAGTTTTCCTACTTTTTCTGCAAATGCCTCCGCGTCCGTCACTTCGGTGCCAGCCTCATTTTGTGTCGGTAAAGATTCTTTTCCCATGTCGTCACAAGGCACAAATTCATCCACCAGTCCTTCCACTCGCACATAGCGAAATCCCGAATACGCAAAATGCGGCGTATATTCTTCCACCTCGGCTCCCTTGCAAATATAGGTAATCTCCTGAAATTCCTCCATTCCCCCATCGCAATTCGCGGTGGAAAATTTGCCTTCCAAATCCAATGCCTCGCCGTGCTTCAAATGTATTATCCGGCCCGGCCTTGTATGGAAAAGCCGCATCCTCACATACCCGGCAATATTTTGTCCAAAGTCCACAATCAGGTTTTGCGCACGGTCCCGCATGACTTTTCCTGGAAAATGCTCCTTCTCCCGCACCGGCACGCCCTCAGTCTTAATAAGCCGCGTGACAATCTGTGCCGCGCCTCCCGCCGGCGCGGCATCGGACGTTTCCTCCATCACATATTCCGCATGCTCCGTCTCCGCGACGGCCGCCACCCAGTCCGATTCTACAAGCC
This sequence comes from Lachnospiraceae bacterium, assembly GCA_910574865.1. Taxonomy (GTDB): domain Bacteria; phylum Bacillota; class Clostridia; order Lachnospirales; family Lachnospiraceae; genus Schaedlerella. The sequence continues at coordinate 32,121 of CAJTDN010000019.1, forward strand.
TCGCGTCATACGTCTCGCCTTTCTGCAAGTCCGTCTTCACTACGGGACCGGTTCCGACCTCGAAACCTTCATCCGTCGCTACCACGGTCGTTCCGTCCTCATATGCCAGCTCCAGCCATCCAAGCAGGGCGAGGCGGTAACCATAATTGTTATGCCACCGCCACCATCCGTCGCCCACCGTGGTCTGCCACGTATTTTCCCCTTCCGCGAGCAAATCCGTCACGTCATATTCCTGCACTTGTATCCGATAATAGTAGCTGGTAAGCCCCGGCGTGAACTTATCTTCCGTCACGGCCTTTCCATTTATCCTGGCTTCATAGATTCCATGCGCGGTGACGTGCAATTTCGCCGACACCAGCCCGCCACCAACCTCAAATTTTTTGCGAAACACCGGCACCAGAGGCGTTTCCCGGCCATCGTTCGGATGGCACATCCATTTCGCGTTTGTTTTCATCTTTGTCTCCGTTTCCGCGCCGCCGGGCGCTAACGCTTGCGGCACAACCATTTTTTATCATTTTCCATAAACGGAGCCTATGGATCCATAGACTCCGTTTATCCCATTCATTTCACTTGCCTTTTTCCGCTTACGCTTCGCCTCCTGCCGCGCCCTGCTCCTCGTGGCGACGCTCCAGCTCTTTTGTCATCGTCTCCCGAACCTCCGGCGTAATCTTATAGAAAAATTTGTAAATCAAGAAGGAAGCCGCCGCCATGATGGCCGGAACCAAGGCCAATACCAACGACAGCCCGCTCACCATGCCCGGCAAGGATGCCAAGTCACCCGTGTAAGCTCCCGTCGCCTCGTTCACGCTGTATCCGACCGCCACCAGAAGGATTCCCGGCACCGCCGCGCCAATCGCGCTGGCCGCCTTTTGCGTCAGTCCGTACAACGAGTTCGTGATGGCCGTCATGTTCCGCCCGATGGTATATTCCGCATAGTCCGCGCACTCCACGGTCAGAAGCGTGGAAAATATCGCCGTCATGCCGGACGGTATCATCACGATAAAGAACAAGACGAACAACAGTGCCGGAACCGCCCTCATAATGCCGGTCACGTTCAATACATAAATCGCCCCATATCCACAAGCCATAATCAACATGCAGCCCGACATGCTGCAATCCACGGTTTTAAAGATTTTCAAAACCAATGTCGTCAGAAACGGACAAAGGAAGTTCGGAATCAGTGCCACTAAGGAATAAATACCGGATAATGCAGCAAATTTCGCCAGATTCACCTCGCCGGTCGCCATGTCGGCGCAAAAATACCATTTGATGAAGTACAGCATCACGCCTGCGGCCAGACCATAACTCATGTTTCCAATCAAAAATCCAAGGCTGTGTATCCACAACGGTTTATCCTTCTTCACAAGATTTAAGATGTCCGATGCGCCAACCGCGCCCTTCTTCTCCTCATTGACCTTCTCCAGATAAGGTTCTTTCAACAACAAGATGCCCAGAATCGTCACCGCGCAGGCCACCAGGCAGAAAATCACGGCAGTCGTCGTCGCCGTCTTTCCCAAATTACCTCCCTTTCCCAGTGCCGTCACGATGGTCACGAAAAACAAGGACGGAATCGCGGCAATTACGGCCGCCATCCGAATGACGGACAAAATTTTCGCGCGAATGCGCGGAACCGTCGTGCTTTTCTGAACCAACGGAGCCGTAATCGCAGACAATGCACTACCCATGTCGAACAGTAAATAGCCTAACACGGCCCACACCCACAAAAGAATCGCATTCCCCTTTACTCCCTGCGGCATGGCGAACAACATAATCAGCCCCACCGCCAATACAAGCGTTCCAATAATTCCAAACATACGGTATTTTCCAAATTTCCGCTCCTTCGCACTGTCCACGATCCAACCCTGCACCGGGTCGTCAACCGCGTCGATGATTCTCGTGACTAACAAAAACAACGTACCAAACCCGGCGGCATATCCCACTTTTCCCATTGCCGTGTCAATGCCGGAATAATCCGTCAAAAATATCATGAAAATGCCCAACACGGTTGCCGCAAATGCATTTGCAAACATCGTCATAAAGAATCCCGCCAAACTGCGGAAATTTTCTGGATACTGTCTCTTTCCTTTTGCCTTTCCCATTTTTATCCTTCTCCTTCATTTCATCATATTTGTTCGTCATTGGCCACGAATGGCCATGTTTCCATTTACATCCAAAATAGATGTCTTATTGCAACCTAAATCCATGGAAATCAATACCGCCACTGCCGCGATACACGAAATACAAGGGCCATTTTCCCTGCAGTTCCACCTCTTCCCCCTCAAACGTCCGTTTCTTGCCCTCGACTCGCAACGCGATTTTACAAATCGGCTTACGCCTGGCCGCCCCCATTCCGCGCGCCTCCATGCCGTGTACTTCCATCCCGTGCGTCTCCATGCCGCGCGCCGCGTCCAGATTTGTCCACGCTTCCATCACGCCCTCTCCATGTCCGCTTACCTCGACAACAATCTTCGTCTTGCCCACGAACTCAAAATACTTGAATCCGGCTAACGCCCCGTCCCGCATGTCCGCGATATACTGGTCGCCGTTTTCTTCCCGGTCTTCACCCGTCTGTGTCAAATACGGATGCCCCCCGGCTTCGGGAGTCCCCGCCACGCCATAATGAAGCGCCCCCGTTTTCGACAACAAGTTACAGGCGATATAGGCCGGATACGAGCCCTTCCCGGCAAGCGGCCCGCCGTTCAGTCCACAGCTCGTAATCTCCACCTGGGAAATAGACCCGTCTTTGGCAATCGTGACCGCCTCCGCGCACGCCTGCCGGGAATAATTATGCTTGTTCGTCTGCCGATGGTAAAAGATATACCACTGTCCCTTCACGCACACGAGGCTCCCGTGCGTGTTCCCCGTGTAGCTCAAACGCTCTTTCCTTCCCTGGTATCCGACGTCTCCAGTACTTACGATGACGCCGCCAAACCGAAATCCTCTGTCCGGGTAATCGCTTGTCGCGTAACATAACTCGTGCTGCGGGAAAGAAGAATAAATAAAATAATACTTCCCACCGATTTTACGCATCGAACTGGCCTCGAAAAATTCATGCCCCTCAAACTCCGTTCCTTTTGAATAACCCGTTTTGGGCAATATCAGACCACCTTCCTCCTTGATGGTAAGCATGTCCTCTTCCAGGCGGAACACGTACGCCCCTTCCATCCGGAATTTTTGGCAGGCCTCCACCATCGCCCCCTCCTCCGCCGGGCCAAAGCCGCAGTACAGATAACATTCCCCGTCGTCGTCCATGAAAAGTCCCGGGTCGAACATGAACACGTCCTTTTCACCAAGACCGGCCGCCACCCCGTCTTCCCGACGCACCACGCCGTAATATGCAAACGGCCCGGCAGGTTTTTCCGACACCGCCACGCACACGAACGGCATCAGTCCCAGCGCATAGTATAAATAATACCTTCCGTCATATCCTTTTACCACGTCTGGTGCCTGCATGATACTGTCCTCTTTTACATGCGGATCCTGCTCCTTCTTATAAATCGTCCCTTCCATCTTCCAATCGGACAAGTCGTCAAGCGGGGCGGACCAACACACATAGTCGTTCATGCAAAACTGTGTCCCGTTAAATTTGTCATGCGAACCGTACACGTACAAACGGTCTTCAAACACATGCGGCTCCCCGTCCGGTACGTACTCCCAACTGGGAAGATAGGGATTATATGCTTGATTTTTCATATCATTTTTATCTCCTTCTTTATTCCCGCACTCCCACATGCCGCCTCATGAACGCGAGCGCTTTATCCAGGCATTCTTTGGCGCAGGCACTGGTTTCGAACTGATTGATGAATCCATGTGAAAGCAGTTCCACTTCGATTCCACGATAATAATGTTCATGGGGCAAGCCAAACCTTGTCAAGGCCGCGTCCATTGCCGCCGCGTCCGCCTCGAAAAAATCCTCCTCGTTGCTGGCAATCAAAAACGCCGGCGGGTACGCGCCCCTTATGTGAGCCGCCACGTTCACGAGCCCCGCCTGCCTGCTGCCGAGAAAGTCGTCCGTGCCAAGCCAGTTTTGAATCAGGCATATCATGTTATCGCATGTCTTGCTTGCACTATTTGCGATTGCCTCCGTAATCAGCGCCGCCTCGTTGATGACCACGCATTTTAATTCCTCCGGCGTGATGGCCGGGACGATTCCGATTTCCTTCGCGTATTCCTCGTCCGCCACCGCCAACGCATAGATTTGGGTAAGAACGGCCCCCGCGCTTCCTCCCGCCATGATGACCCTGCTCATGTCAAGTCCGTACTCCGCCCCATGCTCTTTCAAGAAAGCGAATACCTCCTTTACCTGGACAAGCTGCGAGGGAAATCGATATTCCGGGGCAAACGCATAATTCGCCGTCACGAAGTTATAACCTTCGCCCAACAACACGCCCGCCATGTCCTTCTTAGAATCCGATTTCACTGCAAGGGGATCCCCAAGCCCCTTGTCCCCAAATAAAAAGCCTCCTCCGTGAAAATGGACAATCGTGGGACGTTTCGCCCCATGGTCCTCGTTCGGATACCAAATATCCAAAAAGCCATTTGGCATGGAACTGTTATAAGAAACGTCGCAAATGCCCGTGGCGCCATCCCCGCGTGTTACCTTCCGCCCTTCTTCCTCCACCTCGTAGGAATTGACCGCTTTCCCCGGATGCACCTTTTCAAACACCATCCTCTGCACGGCCTTGCACTTTTCTTCCGCTTCTGCCAATCTCATATCCTTACCTCCTATTTTGTACGTTCATGATACCGTGCAGCGCCTTGTCTATTTCCACGATGGCATCCGCATCCACTTGTACCATTTCCATGATTTCCCGGATGGTACTGTTTCCAATCACGTCCATCAATTTCTCCATGTCAAATCCCCTCGCGTCCGCCACCGTCCGTATCCCGTCATACATCGGCTTCAATAGTGTCTGTACTTCCTCCGACTGCTTGCGGATATGCCTCAAAGAACAAGAAACCGCCAACACCGGGGCGGTATCCCCGTTCTTGCTGACCGCGATGTTCGGCTCCGTAAATCCCTTGCAAGTCAACGCCCCGAACGTCTCCTTCAGCCATCCGATGCTGTCCGGCACCCAATCCGGCACGCGCTCCGAAACGCTGTTCGTGACCACCCACTGATCCGCCGTGGAAAACCCGTGTCCGCCGTAGGAATAAATGTGGCTCTCGAACGGCACGCCTTTTTCCGCCAACGCCAGTTCCATCATCAGGCTGTTTTTGATATCCACCGTGCGGTCATCCCTGGCCGCCACCAAAAAGCAGGGGCAGGTATCCTCTCCCACATGCTCGTTCGGATAAGGCATGCCAGGCTGACAAAAATCACAAATTTCTTTTAATATGGCCGGATAGACCAGGATGGCCGCCGCCGGCTTATGCTTTGCCACAGTCGCCGCACACGCGCAGAGATGCCCTCCCGCCGAAAATCCAACGGCCGCGATTTTATCGCTATCTACATGCCATTTTTCGGCATTTTCTGCAATCAACTCCATTGCCTCCTCGTAATCCTCCAACGGTAGGGGCCACTTTCCCTTGGAAGTCACGGTATAACGAAGGACAAACGTCTGATATCCCGCCTTCGAGTAGGCCAACGCCACCGGATCCGCCTCCCGGTCGGAACACATGGCATAACCGCCACCGGGAAGCACCAGCATGGCCGGTCGCTTTGCAAAGCCAAACTCTCCCTCCACGTCCTGGATGTATGCCGTCAATGTTACGTTTCTTTCCTCATGTAATACGATTGTTTCCGCTTTCATAACCGCCAGCGCCTCCCTGATTTTGTTTTCCTTCAATTTTCATTTCCTTAAGTCTTCGTTTCCTTAAGTTTTCGTTTTCCTCAAGCTTTTCCTCTCCTTGTTTCTGCGGTCATTATACGCAATTCATCACCCACTTTCTAACTCATTTTTATGTTTTTTATCCTAAACTTGCTATTTGTTTAAAAACTATGTATAATATACTCACAGTCGATAAAATCAGCCGTGAGTATTGCGCCAGCCGCAGCCGCCAGGCGGCATGTTTCCCTATCCGGCTGTGCGCATCTTGTTATACTGAGTGGCTAATTTATATGGCACTCAGTATAATAGCATCAACATACTAAAAAACAAGAAAGGGGAAATAAATGATAACCGAACAACAATTAGAATCTTTTTTAGACTTAAACAGACTTCAACAAAGTGAAACCCAGTTCCAGCGAATTCCGCTCGAAGCAGAATCCAATTTATTTAATAAAGTTCGCCAGGGAGATTATAAAAACATTCAACTCTCCGCATTCAGCAAAATGGAAAACAATCTAGGGCGCATGGCCATAGACAAAAAAACCGGCTACATCTATCTTACGGTGTCCGCCATCGCCCTGTTCTCCCGCACCGTCATCGACCGCGGGGTTTCGCCGGACGAGGCTTTTGACCTCTCCGACGCGTTGCTTTATGCACTTTCCCGCTGTAACACCATCGAAGAAATCCACAACATTTATCAGCTTTCCGCCGTCATGTTTGCCAAACGGGTGGCCGGGCTGCATGAAACTCCCCACTCCTATCAGGTGGAACAAGCATGCAACTACATAGGCCGTAATATTTTTCAAAAAATCACCCTGAAGGAACTTGCCGACTATACGGAATTGACCGAGACTTACCTATGCCACCTCTTTGCCAAGGAAATGGGAATTTCCATCCATAATTACATTCAGCGTGAGAAGGTGACCGTCGCTTGCAACCTGCTGGAACACACGACACGCTCCATCAGCGAGATTTCCACCTATCTGGGATTCCAAAGCCAGAGCAATTTTGCCGTCATCTTCCGCAAATGGAAACAGATGACACCCTCGCAATACCGTAAAAAAATGTATCGGGAGGTTTACTAAAAATCTCCCGATACTTCTCTTAGTTCCATTTTACATCATAAAAGAAAACATCTACATCTGACAAGTCACCGCGTCTTGGTAATCACGGCCTTAAACTCACCTACAAAATCCTTGTACTCCACCTCCAAAGTATAAGTATCCGCCGTCTCCAACGTAAGATAATCCACCAGTTCCTTCGCCTTGTCAAATTCGTAAACCACGTTTCCCGTAGAATCGTATAACGCGACGTGCATTCCCCCGGCCCTTATGTCGGATGAAAAGTAAAATCTTATTTTTTGACCCATTTCACACTCAAACGAAATATCAGAAACGCTTGTTTCCGGTTCCATACAGCTATGACTCATGTTGCCTAATTTCTCGGGACGAGTAATAAACCAAATACATGATAAGGTAAAAAACACAACAAAAATTCCAATTATGAGACGTTTCTTTTTCATTATCTTTTCTCCCATCGCATTTTTATTACCATGCTATCATACTTAATCCAGTAATCCTTTCTCCGTTTCAAGCAATATCTGAGCTAACACTTTATAATCCAAATATTGTATTCCGTCTTTTCCAAGATAAATTTTATCCGACAATTTGCTATTATAGTATAGATCCATTGCTTCCTCATAGGAGAAACCACATGTCTTTGCTAAATGTGCCATGAGCCTTTCTTCAAGATTCTCCTGATATACACGTTCTAATATTTCTTCATTCATTTCTTCATTACCTCATAAAATGATTCATAGCGTAGCAGATGGTTTATCGCTTTCTGGCTTATAAAGGCAATCTGATCATAATCAGGATACACCTTTATTTCTTCCAAAGCTCTTTTTTTATCCCAAATACCAGAATGATACATATCCACAACTCTAAACACCTTATCGTTTGCCACTTTCCCTTTTATCAAATCATACTGCAAATAATCTTTTTCCTCATCACGACATCTACATACAAAATCAATCCATTCTGTTAAATCAGATTGAAAGCATTTACAAATCAGCCCGCTAAAATCCTCCATCATGTTATAAACTGTGACAATCGCTTTGTCTGTACCACAAATACCCGCCTTTCTCCTTGCCCATCTCTCAGCTTGTTCCTTTATCGTTGTCACATAAAACCCTTTTCCAAAATCCAGTGCCCGAAAAGAATGTTTTATATCCGGATGATCTACAATCACATTTGAGCCATGATAAACAATCATATAGATATCCCCCTAGCACTAAAATATTCCTTGATATCCTCGACAATATACCTCGTGCTTTGCGTGTGAAGGATTTCATAATTAGGCACTAAAAAATCTATAATACAATTTGTGTTTTTCATATTCTTATATACTTCAGATGGACTCTGTTTCCAATGATTCGCACATGCGTGAATCATATATATCACAAATGAAAATATATCTTTATCCATAGCTCCATTTCCCTTTCCTCAAAATCAACATCGGAAATATTCAGCTTTAATTGTTCCATGATTCTATCCCTTAAAGCTTCATCCAAAGTATCATCCAACGATTTTAGAACTTTAGAATTCATGACGTGCTTTGTATTTCCGCAATCTCCATTTTTCCCCGATATCACGTTATCTAACAGACAACAACCATGCCATGATGTGAATCGCTTGCTGGAACTCTCCCTTCGCAATCATATCCTCTATCTCTTGTGCCGAAAACTTTTCCACATTCAAAAATTCCGTTTCATCGAGAGACTGTCCGGTCACCTTCCGGCAATTTCCCGCCACGAAAAGATGCGCGTAATTATCTGCAATCGTGGCATTTGACGGCACCGTGAGCAAGTGTTTCCATTCATCTGAACCGTAGCCGGTCTCCTCCAGCAGCTCCCGCTTCGCCGCCGCAAGCGCGTCCTCCGCGGACAAGTCACCGTCACCGCCGTATTCTTTTCCGTCCTTCCGCTCTATCCCGCCTGCCGGAAATTCCGTAGTCACTTTTTTAATTCCTTGCCGGAACTGACGGACGCACAAATAATTCCCATCCGTGTCCGAAGCCACGATTACCACATAATCCCTACGGCTATAGCTATAATACGGTTCAAACACGCTCCCGTCAGGGAAACGATATACAGATCTTCGAAAGTCTATCCATTTGTCTTGGATAATATGCTCCGTACTGATTTCCTTCCATGTAAGTTCATCGTCATCTCCTGCCGGTTCTGGCGTTTCCTCTTTTGTGGAAGCAACCTTTCCCTCATCCTCATACGTAAAACCGCGGGCCTCGCACCATTCTATCGCGATTCTCCGATATGCCTCTTCCTGGTAGTCATACCAGCTTTGCTCGATTCCATAGCGAATAATGGCATCTTTAAATCTACGAAACGCCCCCCTCCCCCTGATGGCATTTTCCAAGGAATCCTGCATCCGGCCTTCCGGCAAATCCCATATAAAATGTTCCATGATACTGTACTCATGGATATCAAACTTGGATGGCAATCCAAAAAAACGAACATTCCACTCTTCCTCAATCAGCTCGGAAAGCTCCCGATCTTCCTCATCATAATCAAAAGAATCCTCCATCAAACTGACAACTTCCATCTTCTCTATATCAAGATACTGGTTCCACATATCGTCCGCCATCTCAACGGCATCAACAATCAACTTCAACGGCACTTTCACTTTTGCACGTTCCATAATCCACTCCTATCTCCTTCCAAATTTATGATATCGGAAGCAACACCCGTTCATTCTGACGCTTCCAGCTTATATTATATATGGCATGGAATTTTGTGTCAATCATTCCACGTGTTAATTTGCAAAACCGCCTTCCGCTCCGTATAAGCACAATAACAGCTCCCAATGGCGCACTTTTCACGCAACCGCCGCAGCTCTTTCGTTCGACCATTATTCTCGTTCCCGCAATTTGCCATTGACGGCGTAGTTGAATTCTCATAAGTATAGACCCAAAGTGAAATACCCCGCAGCAAACTACGGGGCATCATAGCTTGAATGCTCAGCAAGCTGCGGGGTATTGCACCCTCGCGGCAGTCGCCAAGGTCATGCAAGCATGACTTTGGCTCGTTGCTCGCGGGAATAAAAAGTCCGGCTTGCCGGACTCTCGTGTCGGAGCACGGCTGCGTCAGCAGCCATTTTCTTCATGCGCCATGCGCGGTCGCTTTAGTGTCATGTTTCATCCCGCGCTTCGGCGCATCCATCCAGATGTTTTTTGCGTCATAAGAAACTTCATTTCCTACGACGCAAAAAACGGGCTTTGAGATTATAAGGGAAAAGGAGGAAGAATATATCATGGTACATCATCTGTAGACCTCATATATCTTCCTCCGAATACTTGAAAGCTACTTTTTTAGCTTGAACCTTTCCACAAGGCTCTTCATGAGCTGTGACTGTCCGGACAGTTCTTCGCTTGCGGCCGCGCTTTCTTCCGCAGTTGCCGAGTTCGTCTGTACAACGCTGGAAATCTGGTCAACTCCCGTAGTAATCTGGGAGATGGAGTCAGCCTGAACGCTGCTGGCCTCTGAAATCTGTCCGATGATTCCCGTCATTTCGTTTACGTCATTTACTGCCTGAAGCAGGGATTGAGCCGTCTCGTCGGCAATCCGAGCCCCGTTTTCTACTGCCTTTAATGAATTTTCAATCAAGACAGAGGTATTCTTGGCAGCTTCTGCACTCTTGCTTGCCAAATTGCGGACTTCATCGGCCACTACGGCAAACCCCTTTCCGGCAGTGCCCGCACGGGCGGCTTCCACGGCGGCGTTAAGTGCAAGAATGTTGGTCTGGAAAGCAATGTCTTCAATTGTCTTAATGATTTTACCGATTTCATTGGAGCAGTTACTGATATCACCCATCGCTTGTATCATCTGCCGCATTTTTTCATTGCTCACATTCATTTCCGTACTGACGCTGCCCGCCTTTGCATTGGCCTGCCGTGCATTGTCCGCATTCTGCTTCACCTTGTCGGAGATTTCGTTAATGGTGGCGGCGAGTTCCTGCACGGAACTTGCCTGCTCGGTTGCCCCTTGGGAAAGAGCCTGGGCACCATTAGACACCTGATCCGACCCACTTGCGACCTGAGACGAGCTCTGGCTAATTTGCAGCATCGTGTCGTTGAGCTTTTCCGCAATCCCCCGGAAAGAAACAAGCAACGGATGAAAACCTCCCGTATATTCTCCTTCACAGACAGAATCCACCGTAAAATCCCCGGCCGCCATTTTTGCAAGGAATTTATTCTCATCGTCAATAATAACCTGAAGCTTATGGATTAACCTGCGTACCTGCGCGGCGAGAACACCCAGTTCATCCTTGGACGTATAGGAAATCTCCACATCCAAATCACCCTCCGCCATTTTTATTGCGGCATTCTCAATTTCGGAAATAGGGGTCTTAATCAGGCGTATAACCACAAACGAGAAGAAAACTCCCACAAGGATTATGGCAATAATAACTACCGCCATAAGGCAGATGGCAGTCTTATAGAGGAAACTGCTTTCCTCTGCCGCGGCGTCACCGCCTTCTGTATTATAGGCGACAATATCATTAAAGGCACCGTTTAAGGAATTGTAAAGCTCTACACATTCACCTTCCAAGATGGCGCGGGCCTCCGCAGTGCGGCCCTCTTTGGCCAACTCCACCATTTCTTCATCAGCCGCACTGTACTGGGTCCAGAGATTCATTGCATTATCATAGAAACCGCTTTCCTCTTCGTCAATTAATTCCTTATATGTGGCCAGGAGGGTGTCCATATCTCCCTTTTCCTTTTGGAGGTACTGCAGGCTGGATGCTTCTACGTCATCAGAAATTGCGGTAAGATACGCTAATTCATTAAGACGGATATTGGAAAGAGTGGCAGTCAAGTCCCTTGCCGTGTCAATACTGGGAAGCCAGCTCGTCGTAATATCACTTGTCATGTCGTTCATCCGACCCATAAGGTAGAATGACATACCGCCGATAATAAGCATGCCAATCAGCGCGACTCCTATGAGGACATAAAGTTTTAACCTGATTTTCAAATTTCGAATGTAGTTGATCATGTCTCTAGTCTCCTTTAAAGTTCTTATACTCGCAACTGCCAATCGTGAAAAATAATCGTCATTTTTCCTATACTACTTATTTTCCGTATGGCGTTTCCACAAATATATCGACATGTTTTCCTTTTTTATAAATAATCATAAAAAAAAATAGCAAAAAAATAATGGCGGAAGATTCCCATCAGCAATGAATGGAATTCTTTGAACCTGGTTTCAACTTTCTCGACGGCAGGATAAAGGCTTTTTATCCTGCCGATATATTCTCCGATTACGGAATCACGTTTTGTTTTGGGATTGCAGGTTAATATATTTGAGCAGATCCATTCTGCCGATCACGGTCACTCTTGGTGGCAGCACCCATTCCATTGTTGTTTTGGCATTAAACGGGGTTCTGTCCCGGGGTTTCCCTGCCCGTTCCAATAATCCTATATATCTCCTTATTTTTGAGATGAAATCAGTTGCCAGAAAAAATGGGGAAACTCAAAACAACGGAAAGAACCTATCTACCGTTTACGCTACAACGATAAAGTTTTGCGAAATATTCATTATTTTTCATTAGCTCAGCAAATGTACCTTGTCCTACAATTTCCCCGTCTCTGAATACCAAAATACGGTCAAAATTTTGTATATTTGTAAAGCGATGAACTATCGCCAGGACTGTTATATCCGACAGGTAATCCAATATTCGCTTCATAACAACACCCTCTGTCAAATTATCCAACGCAGAAGTTGCTTCATCAAAAATGACAATATCCGAATCCTTAAACCAAATACGCGACAATGCAAGGCGCTGCCGTTCTCCACCAGAAAGTAAAGATGCTTTTTCCCCAATTTGCGTATCTATTCCATTCGGCAACTCATCAACTAAAGATAAAAGTTCTACTTGTTCCAATACGTCTTTAACTTCCGCATCTGGAATATTCCTATCAAATACAATATTTTCTTTTACCGTACCATCAAAAACTGGAGCTTCCTGTGATAAATAAGTCATTCTTCCGTACAAAGCCTCTAATGATATGTTGGCAAGGTTCTCTCCATCTAACAAAATCTCGCCCTCATCATACTTTAATAAACCTGTAAGTAGCTTTATCATTGTTGATTTACCAGAACCCGTTTCACCCACCAGAGCTATTTTATCACCCGAGTGTATCTCAAATGAGATATTATTCAATACCCGCCTTTCTCCATATCGGAACGACAATTTTCTAACTGATATTTTCCCCGAAAAAGTTTGAGGAATAATCCCATTGGCAAGTTGCTCATCATCTTGCATATCCAAAAATTCTTTATACCTAGAGAAAGCAGCCCTATTCAATTTATACTGTACATAAATTACATTAAAAATCGCAATCGGCGTATAGGCATTATCAATCAATGTTATTAAAGCAACAACCGAGCCTACAGATAAACTTTTTGTCTGCCAAGCGTACACTAAAACCGCAATATCCAGACACGCAACAAGAAGTGCAAAAATCGTAAAAAAGGCTTCATGAATCATATTCATTTTAACCTTTGTATCAACAATTTCTTTTTTTGCTCCTTGTGCCTTTCGTAGTTCATTTGGAAACTGATGCGCCATTCGGAATGCCACCATTTCCATAAAGCCACGCACTAAAAAACGGTTTAACTCCTCCTCATTATTCAAAATTCGTTCTTTCATCTGGTATAAAAATCTTAAAAGCATATTGGATACAAAGAAAATGATAATATAGCCCAATAGTAAAACAATAGTTATTCTTTTATCAATCTTCCAAATGAATAAAATACTAAACAAAACTGTTGGAACTAAATTCCTAATCACTGCAAACCCAAAATCGAATACAACACCTTTTCCTGCGTTTGCTCCGTTTTCAATCCGTTGCACCAGCTTTCCCGTTCCAAGTTTCTGATATTCCTGATAACTTATCCTGCTAATTTTCTCAAGTCCCAGCAATTTGAAATCAAGAAAAATACCATGTTCTAATTTTTTCGCAGGATACTCATCTACATAGTCCATGAGATAACCGATAAAAAGGACACTCCCGTAAATTATAACTCTATAAGGTAAAAGTGTATGTTCTGCCAGTGCATCAATGACTTTCTGGAAATAATCCGCTTTGAAATTTACCATAAAAGCATTAAACAAGCCGATTATAAGGTATGCAAATACCAGTTTTTTGTTTCTATTGACAATTTGTTTTATGTAGCGCATAACTGTACTCCTTTTCTTATTATCTTTAATTTTATTCATAATAGATAATCAGTACAGTTAAGACTGCTAGCAAGTTATTTTTCCTCAGCACAATCTGCTAACAGTTTATCTCAACCGTACTGAGTAGTTAATTCGTTTTTTCATCTTCAAACCTCCACAAATTTGCAATTTGTTTCATCTTATGTACTTCAACAAACTGCTTTTATTTACGATACATTATACCACTTCCCAACTTCATTTACCACTAAAATATAGAGCATAGCAACCGCCACGCCCACATTTCTTATTGTTCCAACAATTTTTCTATTTTGTATTTCTGCCCTTTCAAGTCATTCTGCTTCTCATACAGATTATTCCGCTCTTTGCAGGGTTCTTTCATGCGCTCCAACTGCGCCCGTACTCCCTCCCGGCAATCCGGTTCTATCTTTTTATATTCCCCGGTAAGATTGCGGATTGTATTGTTGTTTTCCTTTATCCGCTCCGACAGACATACCCAGTCTATCAGATTTTTTACAACCTCTTTCAATTTCTCCATAAGCGGGAGTACCTTTTTATCCCGATAATTCTTTGCGCTCATCAATGCGCCCGGTTCTGCCAACTGCCATTTCACGTCTTCATCATAGGCGTGAATATTACGCTCCATAACTTCCTTTGACTGAACCATTTTGTTATTTTCCCTCTAACCGCTGATAAGATTTTGTTATCATTGTTGATAACACTCGCCCGGTAACTGTGGATAATAGCTATATGCTATGTTTTAAATCATAAGCGATTTTGCTTAAAAATTCAATATGCTTTTCTTGTCATCTCTTCAAAATCTCTTCAAAAAAATTGTTTTAACACCTTACTATTTTACTTTCTCTTGAACCAAATATAATTTAGAAAATGGGCTACCAAACGTAGCCCAATGGGAATTGCAGGATTCGAACCTACGGCATCTTCATGTCATATTAATTTTTACTTTCTCACATGCTCCTGCATACTTTTGTACAAATTCCCAGAACTGCCTGTACCCACCATAATGCTTTTTACAGTTGTTATTATTGTCATAATCGTACCTCCTGATATTATGAATCTATACTGCCATCCATTTTTTAACTTATGAGAATACATGACAGAGCAACATGAGAAAGCGCAAATTAATACTCCTAGCCATGACTATGTAATTATCTAAATTTTGATTCCTAACTGTCTCATCATATAATATAAGTTATTCGTCCTAACTCCAAATTTCTTCGCCACATCTGGTATTTTAGCATTTCTATTTGGATTCTTTACACTTAATCCACCTGATGGTGCTTCTGCTGTAATAATTGTATAATCATTTACTGCTGCCACCGCAATCAGCCAAGGGTCTGCAACATCCCCATTAGCCCATGTTTGTAGTGCTTGTTCTTTGTATAAGCCACACATTTGTATATACTGTAAAACCTCTTGATACTTACCAATAATTTCTGGTGATATATGATTACAGATAACAAATCCTGCTTGTCTGCTTATCCAATCAGCCAAATCATCCTCGCCTTTATCAATTTCTGCTTTGACTATATCAAGCAGTACCAATCTTCCCGAACTCGTACACCTTGATACTTCTTCCCAATAGGTCGGAACTAAATCAAAAGCATAATACTGTCTATATGGTGTCATAAATGAATTGGAGTCGATTAAAAATTTTTCTACCATTCCACACCTCCAAGACGCTGTGCCACCTCGGAAAATGTCTTGCGGCTAGTATTAGTCAAACGATAGGCTTCTGTATAAGTAGTCCTTCCCATATTAATACTTTCACACAACGCCCTTATCAGACATCCATCCAAGCGAGATCCCATTGTATTATAGTAATTACCACCATCGGTTTGTTTATTTTCTTTCATCTGTTTGTAATTTTTGATTGCGGTGTTTGCTACCTCATCGTATATGTTTTGCTCTATCTTCTTACAATCAATGGCTTTTCTTGCTATAACAGTCTCTCCACATCGAAAATATTTTGCCAATTCTGTAATCTTTTCAAATATTTCCATATCATACATATCCCATTTGTTTAAAAATGCATTCTTGGGCACTATTAATTCTCCTGCCACAGCATTACATATCACCTCTATATCACTTACACCAGATATTCGACTTTGTCTATCATTAAATAAATCATCTCTACCTAACCAGATATGGACAATTTCATGCAATATAGAAAATAATCTGGCGCCATTAGAATCTGCTGTATTGATGAATATAAGCGGAGCCCAATCATCCACCATTGCAAATGCTCTAAATTCATCTACGTCCAATGCACGGTGAGTATTTTTGCCAACAATACCACTCATCATTACAACAACACCACATATCTCCAGTTGTCTTCTAATATAATTGAAAGCCTCTCTAGCATCTTTACTTTTCTCATACCAAGCATCATCAAACTCTAAGTCCCTGCGTATTCTATTTACAATAACATCAACCTCATGAATTCCTCTCATACAACCGACAATCGATAACTTATCAAATCCTAAATCCTGTCTATATGTTTTCATCCAATCTTGAATATTCTCCATCTCATGAATGGTATCAACTAAATTACGACTAGGATTTACTAGTTGAGCACTATCAACCGTTCGATACTCTAATAAATCAATCTGCTCCACAGGCGGAGTTTGCAGGAAAAAATATCCTAACGGAATATTGGCTTTCTTACTAAAATCCTCTATCTGACTGAAAGTCGGCTTTTTTGTACCATCAAGCCACTTTGTTATATTATTCATCAGTTTGTCATCCAATTTATCTTCTTGTGTCTGGCTTAAAGCCCAGTTAATTATTTCAGGGCAAATATTCACATTCACTGTTGGCATAGTACAACCTCCTTCCATCAAACCTTCTTACTTAGTAATTGTATCAAATATATACTAAATGCGCACCATATTTTGATAAAAATTTTCATTTGTTTAGTAATACTAATGCTCTTTTATAGAGTGGGTCTAACTCACACCCACAACTGCCACATTCTCTATCTGCTTGTTTGATAGAAGCAATGAGTGTATCTTTATTACTTTCTCCCTTTAACCATGCATGTGCAGGAATAGAAATCAAGTCCCATCCAGATGCTGCAAATTTTTCTATAATATTTCTCAATTCTTCCATAATGTTTCATCCTTTCTTATTTTGACAATCTTTTATGACCCTTACAACCAAACCTTTCACATCAACTAGACTTTCCTATCTGCACTTAGGACAATACAGCGGAAAATGCTTTAATTCTGTATCCTCTCTAATTCTGTTTCGTGTTTTATTACCACAAATAGGACAAAGTATCCATTCTGTTTCCATTACTCTAAGTCCCCAATATTAAAACTCTCTGTTTGCAAATCACAATAATGCCTGCCTTTTATTGCTGTAAATTTCAGTACGCAATAGTCTGGGTCATTTACCCCCTGCTTATAATATATAGTATCTCCAGTACGCCATATTTCCTGCTTTATACCATCATCATGCAAAACTTCCATTGTCCCTATCAGCATAATGCCTTCGTACTTAAAACGCCCTCTATGATAAACATAGATACTTGCCTTTGGATTCTTCATAAACTGTTGTGCCCGCATGGAAAATGTATTCGTGCTAAAATAAAAACAATTCTCCTCTATCTTACGTGGCGTAAACATGGCTTCCATATCTGAAAATCAGCAAGGTTTTCTTTATGCCATTGATGTAATTATTTAGTGCGTGATGTGAAAAATGTTGCAAAATCGTTGCCAAAAGACCTTTCCAAAGTCCGCAAACCCGCATAAACGCTGGATTCACTAAGCATTTTTGTTTATTCGAACTCCTCAGCGGATAGCTTGAACTGACTACTTTTTCCTCATTTTTCAAGTATTTATTCGCCATATTATTCAAAATCGCTCTCGTATTTGTGCCAGTCAAAATTTTTAGAGCCAAAATAGAGCCAATTTTTATCCGAGAAATTCTAATCCTAAAAACTTTATTTTATCTTCTTTTTTTCCATTTCCTATTTTTATTCCCCATCTTTCATTTAAAAATGCTACTAATCTTAATCCTCTATTTAATATTGCTTTAGAATCCCAATCTTCATATTCAGATATTTCAATCTCAGCATATGTACCATATTTATAACCAACAGTATTCTGTTTATTAGATTTCTTTTCAGGAAACGGTTTATTTCCTAATTTTCCGTTTTTTTCAGATGAGATTACAACAAAATTCCCCAACGAATTTTTTAAAGCATTTTTTTGTTTAGAATTATATTCTTTAAATAAATCAATCCAGTACCTACAATGTGAGTTCTCTGGATATATATGTTCTATTGAATTATAACCCTTTTCATATATCTCCCACCGATTCAATTTATCAATATTGGATTTACTTTTTTTCATTAACGCAAATTCATACTCACATAAGTAATAACGAATCCAACTTGTTCTATAAAATCCATTCTTTGAATAATATAATATCGTTTTTCTATTTAATTCTGCTGAACTAATGAGAGATTCATATAACTTATTCAATTTTTCAATTACTCCCTGAATAACCAATTCTCCTTTATTCAACTTTATAACTGTTTCTGGAAAACTCAATAATTTAATATCAATTTCTTCTATCGCATCTGCATCATAAAACTCTAGCAAAAATAAATACTTTTCCAATATTTTCAAAAAATTTAATAGTATCTTTGAATTATTTTTGCATGACCTAAAACATGCCAAAAGAAAAACATTAAGGTATGAAAGATCTATCATATATCCGCTTCTAAAGTACCTGCGCCTATTAATTGAAAAGAAGTTGATTTTATCAATATATTCCTTAATCTCATCAGAATACTTAGAAGATAAAGGGTTCTTTATATCTCCCCAAAAATCAATAGATTCACTAAGGCTTTGAATGTAATTGAAACAGTCTTCTGTCGATAATGAATTGTCAAAAATTTTTTGAACAACAAAATAGTCATTTAGCAAATAATTACTCTGCCATTCCCCAAATCCATCGTATCTTCTTTTATATCTCTCTTTTTCTAATTCCTCCATATTTTTTGCAAAGTAAAGCATAAAATGAGTAACTAAAAATTCGTCATCCAACAACACTCGTTCCTTACTTTTACCCAAAATATGATATATTTTTTTCCAACACTCATTAATATCACGTCGCAGTCTTCTTTTATCTGCCTCATCAACTCTAAATAATGTAGACACATAAATTAACCTATTTTTCAAAAGTTCCAAATTAGATAATGGTTTACCTCTATTATTCATTGTTTCAAAAGTCACATATACATCTATATCATCTGTTATAATATACATATTAAACAGAAAATGTTGCGTGATTTTCGTATAAATATCTTCCAATTGACTTACATCCATAGACACTAATTTTTCATAAAAAAATCGCTTTGCCTTCCCTAGATTATTAGTATAAATGGTTTCATCTTCATTCAAAGAAGATATTATTTTTTCATCATATACTTGAGAAATCAAATAAGCATAACTAGGATTATCACATTCATAGCTATACATATATGTTCGATTTTTATTTTTATCTTGATATTCAAAAACAAATTTTCTTGATATTTCTTCATTTGTGGTATAATTCAATTTTTCTATATTTTTTTCTTTCATTATCTGGCAAATAACATATATAAGAATTATAGATGTTGTCAAACGTTGTTGACCATCAACAACATAATATGGTACATATCGTTTTGCATCAATAATCCACAAATCATCAATCCATTTCTTATAATCTGCTTCTTTAACTGGTTCCAGTGTTAAAACCCCCACATAATGATTCTTCTTATTTTCTAATCTACATAAATCTCCCCAAAAATCTTTCACTTCTTTTAACGTCCATGCATACCCCCTTTGAAAATCAGGAATACGAAATATTTTTTCGGAAAATATTTTAGACATTGACAACAATTGTTCCATATAATTTTCTCCTCTGTCTCTTTATATTTACATGACGCTAGTACCATCTAAATACCGCAATCTTAGTACAAGGGTTACCTACCCCTATGTTTTTCTTTCCTTTTCTGCTGTTTCAGTTCAAACTGCCGATGTTTCTCTGCTTCCCGCTGTTCCCGGCTCATAGTCTTACGTTCAGTTTTCAACTGCTCCTGCTGTACTTTTAAAGCCCGTTGCGATTTTGTTCCAATCCCGGTATTCTGTACCTGTTTCCGTACTTCACGCTGTATCCGTTTAGGATTGCGACCCGCTTCTTTCACATCAGTTGCTACAGCCGAACTAAATCGTAGCCGATAATAATTTTTCAGAACAAACTCATAAACCTCATAGTCTTTGGGTTCTGCACCAAACGTGACCTTACATACAGATAGCTTTCCATCTGATACACGTTCAAACACTCCCACCCAAAAGGGTTCTTCAAAAAATACTGTCAATTTTCCCGATACTTTGTCCATGACAAATCCTCCTTAATATGATTGTAATGAACAAAGAACGGACGACCCTAAGGAGGGAGGGCTACTTACACCAAATCGGTGCGACTGGACTACCTACCAGTTCTGCAAGATTGTCTTGCGTTGTGTTTTTATCTTTGCTTCTATATATTACCACATAACCGCTTATTTTGCTATAAAAGTGTGGCAATTTGCTTAATAGTGTGAACTGCCACATTATCACATTTTCATTATCCGAATTAACTTACATGGTGCTAGCACCATGTTCAAATCATTACTAAGGAAAAATATTCTGCCTTTCTTACAGACGAAAATTTGATGCTCATTTTTCAGCCTTAAGAAACACCCCTTCCCCTTTTCTATAAACCTGCACTGTTTTAAATCCACAATTAAAAAATATTTCCTCTAACTCTTTTTTGCTGTATATTCTTACATCTCCACTTTTTGAAAAGGGAAACCAAAATTTATTTGCTATAAATCTGACTACTGCTCCAAAATTAGGATCAGCTATATACACTGTACCGTTTTTCTTCAAAACTCTTTTACATTCACTTACGAAACCTTGCGGATTGTCAAAATGATGAAACGCACAACATACAGTTATAATATCAATACTTTCATTACTCCATTCAAGCGGATAGCATGGTTTGACCTCAAAACTCATATTAGGGTATCTCATCTTTGCAGAACAAATCATGTTCTCAGATATATCTATTCCATTTGCTTGGATTTTTGCTTTTTTCCATAATTCTCGCAGCAGAGTTCCATTTCCACATGCAACATCAAGGACAACATTACCCTCATGCAAATCTATAGTGTTAGATAGTTCCATAATATGAAATCTTGTATATTGTCCTTCCCTTGACGCATCATATTCAAATGCTATTTTATTGTATGCAATTCTTGATTCTTCTGTTTTCTTATTCACATTATTCCCTCACTCCTGATTTCTCCATTTGATTATACTACTTCCACTCTCTGTTTGCCATTATAAAATATGGGGCAGTTTGTGTCAAGTAATCGTTGGCACTTGTTTGTGTCAAGTAATCGTTGGCACTTTTTCTTTTCTTTTTGATGTTTGACTATTCCCTTAATTTTCTGACAATTCAAGAGCTACTATTTCACATTTTATCTGTTTTGTTTTTTAATGGCAAAAGGCGGCTCTGAATGCTTTCCTCGATGCCGTCTGCATCGCATCCAGCAGCGGCATGTGGCGGCTGATCTTATCCACATATGGATTTCCCTTCCCATCTTTTTTGGGGGCTTTCGCCGCACTCAACGTCTGGATGATTTCCTCCATCTGCATTGGAAAGATTAGCCCGTCTGTATACCTCTCTATTGTATCTATGAGCTCCCGGTTTTCCTTTCGGTACAGTGCCTTCGCCATGTTGTTCGCCCCGTTCACCGACCAGCGCATCCTCCGGTGCTTCATCCGCAGTGTCACCACGGTACAGTTCTGGTTCTCTTGTACCCCCATGTTTTTATATTCGATTCCTTCTGGCGCTTCCGGTATCTTTACTCCTCGCTTTTGATAGGGGAGCAGCCCCTCCTTGTTGTTGCTTGGATAGGCGTGGAGTTCAAGCGCCCTCTTGCTTCGCTTGTCCGTTTCATCACCGCTTGCAACACTGTCCGCATAAATCCGTATATAGTCCAGCATCTCATCTATTTTTTCCGCGTCAAACAGCTCCCTTATTTCCTTCTGCGCCCCCTTGTCCCTGATCTTGCGCAGGATTTCCTGATAAATGTGGTAACGGTCCAGTTGGAAGATGGCTTCCGGGTCGTACTGTTCTTTGATCCAGCTCCCCCCGTCTCCATTCAGTATCCTCTGCCCAATCTCATCCGCCGCATATTTTTTCTCTATCACCGCCTCCCTCTTTGCGTGGAATTCACTGCTTTTCTCCATGCCGGCAAGCATCGTCTTGTTCACCAGCCTGCCCCGGCTCTTGCTCCCGGCCTCCCATCCTTCATACATCGTGAATACCTTCATTTCCTGTTTCTTCATCTTCCCATGCTTCTTGTCCTGCATGGACAGCCATACCCCGTCCATCTCCTCGAAGAGTACGGGCAGGGTTTCCTTTCCTTGTGCTTGTCCGGCTTTCATCTGCTTTACGGCAAGCTCCTCTTCTTTGTTGATCCGCTCCCCCAGTTTCTGCACCAGATTCCATGCCCCGCCATGGCTGATGCTCTGTCCACAAGTGCCGCTTATGGTCTCCGCTGTCACCCGGTAGGGCGCTTCCGTGACGGTCATGGCTATCTTTTCCGCAAGGTTCGTTGAAACCATCCCGATCTTATCCATGTACATTGCTTCATCCAGCAGATAAACATATGCGTTCTTTCCGTCTGGGAGCTTTGTCTGATATACTTTGCGGGAGTAGGCCACTTCCCCGTAGACCGCCTTGATCGTAGTGTTGCGCCTTCCCTTGTCCCTATATAGGGTTTTGTCCCTTTCCTCCGCCAGTTCTGCATCATAACCCTCCAGCATGATCCGGGTGATCTCCCTCCCCAGTTCACACACATATGAAAAAATTTTCTGCTCCAGAGTCTTGAAAGATATCGGTTTTTCCTCTACAATAGTTTTCATCATATAGTCTCCTTTGTGTGTTTTCTTCGTCGTTAACATCATAAAGGAAAACTGTATGGTTGGGAAGTGGGGATTTTCTCTGCTTCCTTTTTATTTCAGTAATAATTCCTGTTTCTGCCAATAATAATTATACACTAACGGGGTGTTTCCTACATGGCTACGGTCAGACCGTAAAATTTTTCTTCAAAGTATTTTGTCGGGACTTTGCCGCAGATTGTCCGATAGCCCTTTGTTTTCAATTCCTCATTCAGCCCCCGGATAATCTTGTAGGCATAACCCGTTGATACACCAAGCATTTCAGCAGCTTCCTCTGCCGTTACATACATTTTTTTCCATTCTCCATATAGTCTTGTCCTTTCCTTTTTTATTTTAGGTACACATATGCGACCTTTGTATTTTTATTATACGGTACACTTTTGTGAACGTCGAATATTTATTTTAAATTATTATACACAAATGTGTCCTGATGTAATAAAATTGAACTAAACAATAACGAAAATCATAAAAATCGGAGGTAGTGGCATGACTACCGGGGAAAAGATTAAACACTTTCGCAATTTGCGTGGCATATCACAGGAAACGCTCGGTCAGCTTTCCGGCATCAATTCCGCCACAATAAAAAAATATGAGTATGGCATCCGCAATCCCAAGCCCGACCAACTGCTGAAAATTGCAAATGCTTTGGGTATCAGCATCAATGTTTTCATGGATTTTGATATAGAAACAGTGTCAGATGTATTGTCTTTGATTTTGAAAATGGACGAGCAATTAGATATGAACTTTGAAGCAGAGAGGTACGAGGACGGAAGTTTCAATCCCGCTACAATCAAAATATCCTTTCAGAACTCCCTTCTCAATCATAAGTTGGGCGTATACATGAAAGCAAGGGAATTGCAGGAGAGCCTTTTGAATGATACGGTACGCTTTTCATCAGAGGAAGAACACCAGCGGGCGATTGAAGCACTCTCAAAGGATTTAGACGCTGTTAAACAGAGTATTCTTGATGATAGTAAGATTGTTAAAAAGAGAGTTAGAGGTATATCTGTAAAAATTTATCCCGAAAATTAGCCATTCTCACTATACCGAAAAATATTTGCCACACTTTAGAGAGCCTTAGTGACATTTGAATTTTCTTGTGGTATAGTGGACTTCCACTTTTAAGAAAAGGAGTTGATGACATATGCCACAGATGAATAAAGGCGGTAAATTTATTTTCGGAAAATCGCTGATACGAGATGACTTGACAATCCATCTCCCAACACAGGCTCTTACAGAGTACAACGCCACAGCAGAGAGAAAAGTCTATCTTTTTACTGGAAGCAAGGTCACTGGCGGCTTTTGTGTGACAAGAAAAGGGTTGTTAGAACCTTCAAAACTAGGGCACATTCTTACTGATAATCCGGCTTTACTGAATTATCAGACCGCAGAGGGCGAATTTGTCAAATACAAAGGACGGGCATACTGTTGGATAAATATTTCAGAGAATGGTGTTATTCAGCTTAATCAACAGATATTAGATTTTCTTAATCTGAAGATTGAAATGGAACTATTGTCTATCCGAAGCAGTGATATAGCTTTTACAATGGGCGCAACCGGTCCTTTGTTGGAAAGAGCCGACAATTATGAGGGCGAAATCAAAATTTACTGAACAATATCTACAGATTTTAGCAGAAATCTCTTGAAACATTTCACATTCAATGGTATTATAACAATACAAAGGGAAAGCACCCACTCCAAAGTGGATGCTCCGAGTTTAGGTTGATGATTGTCCTTATGGACACCGCCTATCCTGTGGATCAGACAGGATAGGCATTTTTATTTTCGCTTGTTGTTTCTCTTATCGAGAAAGGCAAGCAACGCAACAATTAAGCTACCAAAGGACATCAGCAATGCTAATATTCCAATGAAAATCGAAATGATTTCAAAAGCTGTCATCGGCGCCACCTCCCTTCCTATGTATTCCGGCACGCCGGTTTTCATAAACTCGGGAGGCTACCACCCTGTCATGGGTACTTTCCGTAGATGTATTGTAACACGAAGATATATGAATGGCAATTAGTTCTTTAGATTTCTTGCAGGTGTCACGATACCCACCCCAAATCCAGTATTCATCAAATAAATAGAGCCATTTTTGAGCCAACAGGCATAAAGCAATCCCGAAAACGCCCATTTTACCAGCATTTCCGGGATTTTATCCGTTATTCGAACTCGGCGTGTTCTTCGTTGCTCTTAACTGTATCTGTTTAAGTTTTGTGCAAATACACGCCTTTTTTTACTTCAATTACACCATTTATTCTGGCTTGCTGATTTTCTGTTGCCAAAATGTTGCCAATTTTACTTATCTCTATAATGAGAACCACATTGAACAATCTTTATCATATTATCTTCTATCCGATAAACGATACGATTTGCATCATCTATTCGTCGGCTCCAATAAGATGCCAAGTCACCACTTAGTCTTTCTGGCTTTCCTATTCCCTCGTATCCATTTCGGTCAATATCCTTCAATAGCTGAAGGATACGCCTCAACGTCTTTTTATCCTGCTTTGTCCAGTATTCAAAATCTTCCCACGCCGCATCTGACCATGACTTAATCATCAAAATTCACCTCATGTATCGTACCACCTGTCGCTTCCATTTGCGCTACAGATTCCCTAAGTCTGGTCATATTCTCCTGCGAATAAAACGGATCAACAGATACTTCAAACGGTATCCGTTTCTCTCGTCCAAGTTTTTTAAGATAAATATTTATAGCCGTAGATAAAGACATGCCAATATCGGCACATGCCTGCTCTGCCTTTTTCTTTACATCATCCTCTATGCGCAAACTAATTTGAGCCATTATATATCACCTCTTCCTTTTTGATATTACAAGCATATCACACGTCACAGCATTTGTAAAGCATTTTGCTATATATTTGCTTGTTTTTTATTATCTTTTCTATAATCATCCATAAAAATACATAGTTACACTGGCAACAATTCACTACGTTAATTTCTCTAAACATAATATAATGTAAATATAGCAGGCAATCTCATAGACTACCTGCCATATAAAATAAATAATATACTCTTGTACTATTCGAACTCTTCCCGAAGTTTTTATCTGCAACTCACAAATGCTGATATTTCCTACATTTCGGGTGCTTCTATTTCACAAAATATCGCTCTTTTCGCACCGTTTTAAAAATTTTTAGTAGCAAAGTAGTAGCAGTAATTAAAACCTATCATAATCCATCGGTTTGATATAATCTACTTTTACATTACTGAAACAAATAATTTCCTGTGGCTGTCTGGTTGCCATATAACACCTGCTACCACACCCAAAATGAAAGGAGCATTACCATGAGCAACAAACATAAAAATCCAACCATCAGCTTCAGAATCACTGATGCCGAACGTAAACAAATCGAGGCACGCATTCTTGCCAGTGGAATGATGAAAAAAGATTACTTTGTCCGTTCCTGCATTTACAACCGCATCTGCGTTGTTGGCAAGAAAGAAACCATATATCCATTGCTACAGACTGTCAATGCGTTGTATCTGCAATTACTTAAAATGCAAAGAGAATTTACCGCAAACGATGTTACTCCTGATACGCTTCCTTCTTTGGAATCCATTAAGGAATTACAGACTGAATACACCAATATGCTGACAGCTATTATTGACCTGCTGGATGGTGCAAAGTATCTGTGGGAAGGAGACCAGCATGAATAACAATCTTACTTTTCAGTTTGGTATGTACGAACCTGCAACCGATTCCATCATTGTGAACACTGGCGAAAATTCCATTCTTGTTATCCGTTGTAAAGAATGTAATTCCTCTGTTATCTTCGATGATCCCAGTGATGTAGTCTATCTGTACCATTTAGCAGAAGAAACACCGCTTTTATACGCAAAGCTTGCATTGAAAGCAAATGGCTTACAAGATTATGTGAATGCCATGAATGAATTTAATTAACAGCCTGTTTCCTATCTCCATCATTTTTCTTATGATGGAGATAGGCTTCTTAATCCATTCTTATGACATTCATTTGCATTATTCTCTAAAATAAACCTTATTTTTTGTTTTTCCTGTGCCTTTAAGGATATTCAGCTTTTCAGCCTTCAACAGCAAACGGCTTGCCGTCTTTATTTCAACTTCCAGCAATTTTGCCGCAGCAGCACTATTTATTTCTTTATTTGTTTCCAGATAAATCAAAATAATCTGCATTCTTGCTCTTTCCAATTCGGACATTGATTCGGACATTGATTCGGACATTGATTCGGACATTTTCTCTTTTCTTTCAAAACCGTCTCTTATGCGAATAATCGCATTTAAATAAGTTCTTTCCTCATCCATATCAAACACAGGCTCCGGTGAACCATTTTGTTTCAGTTCTCTTAATATTTTAGGAATACCTGTTCCCTTTTTTTCAGATAAATCAATCTCCTTAAATAATTCCCCGATTCTTCTGTTACGATATTTCCTTCCTTTCACTTTGCCTGATACAAAACGTTCAAGATTAATCCATTTCGCAAGTCCGGGATAATTAAGTATCTGAATGCTATCCACATATATACGAATTTCCACTGGCTCCGGCTCGCGATACGACTTGTGAAATACTGCATTTACCAATGTTTCTTCCAATGCATTATATGGATAATTAAAATATCGTTCTGCTTCCGCCTGACCCTGAACCTTTACAACTTTTTGCTCAATCACAGTTGTCTTTATATAATTCAAAGCATCCTGAACTTGTCTCCATATTGGTCCTGTAAATATTTTTTCCGTAAAATCATCCGATGCCTCGGCTTCTTCTGAATGAAATCGAATCAGCTCAATATATGCCCCCGGAATCAGCTTCTCTGGATGTTCCGCAAACATCAATACACCGATATTTCTGATATCTAATTCCGTATCTGTCTCATTTGCAACTTCCTGTGCAAGCAGCAGTTCCTCTAATGAACTGCTATTCAATTCCATCACCAGACTACTGTTGCTCTTCCTAATAAAATCTTCAAGATAGCCTCTCATGATATCATCAATTTTTGCCTTTCTATTGACACGGTCATCAAATGGCACGGAATTAAATTTATCAAACAATTCAGATATTTCATCCTGTTTCGCATCTGTAGTAAGCGATGCCGGTCTAATCCAATATTTCAAACTTTTGTCAGCTTTTTCGCCATTTTCAACATACACTGATTTCGGCGCCTGATAAGGACCGCTATCGCCTGCTGAACACCATAGATATATCAAATAAATTCCTTCATTCTTATAATCAACCACTTCCATTCTTGGAATGTACCTTGGAATAATCTGATTACAGTACTGAAATATTTCCTGCTGTATGGAATCTAACTTTTCCTTCGGAACACCTTCTAACGGAAATACAGGCATACCATTGCTCTCTTTTACCCCTATGACAATATATCCGCCATTCGTGTTATCATAGTCATTTGCAAAAGCACAAATAGAATGAATAATATCATTAGGATTCCAGCCTGTTTTATACTCTACACGGTCATGTTCAACAACACGTCCTTCTAACAAAGTTTCTATCTTTAATGGTATCATTCAGATGCCTCTCTTTCTTCTATGAATTATTCACAGTAATCTTGTTTCTTAATAATATTCTGTCAAAAACAGCATCCCATATTCTTTATTTCCCTGAATATATGAAAGAAGCTTCTAATCAACATTCCTCCCTCAAAAAACATCAGATACCCTTCTCTAAGCTAACGAGATGTGCATAAAAATCATGTCCATATCTATACTCCTGTTCCAGCAAAACTGCTCCGTAATCTATGTACTGCTTCACTACATTTGGAAAATATTCCTCTTCATAAATATGTCTTTGTTCATTCAATTCTATCAATGCTTTAAATAATGCATCATTTTCACCAGTTATTGTTTGTCTATTCAAATCAAGACCATTTGAATCGTCATCAGTATTCTCCTTCGAGCAAAATCCCTCTTTCAATGCTAATGCAATCGAAATTTTAGCCAAAGCAAACGGTTGTAAATGTTCCCTCACATATATACCCTCATATATTTCCTGTGTCTTTTTTGATGTTTTCAATCCAAACTGCATACTTAACCTCCAAAATATTCATTTGCATATACGATTGTTTGAAGGTTATCGCTATTTTCCAGCAAAAATTCAGCCTGAATACGATTCTTCATTTTTTCATAGTTCTCACCCACAATCTCTTCATTTGTAGAAAATATAAATACCTGTCCTGACAAATCCATAAAAAATCTTTTTGTAATATTAGCTCTATGCTCTGTATCAATTCTTGCAAATGGTGTGTCTATTACAAACGGCACTTCTTGTTTATTAAGTTTCATGAAAGACCAATATAAGGCCATAATAAATACCTGTTTTTCACCTTTTGATAATCTTGATTTCTCAATCTCTTGCAAAATGCTTATTTTTTCATTTTTCATATCATAAAAACTTACAAATTCATTCAAGTCTTTAACATTCGCACTTGTTAATAACCCCTGACAATGAACCGTTCCATATTCTGTCCAGTATGACTCTACACCAAGTTTTTTTATCCTGTTACATACACGCTTTGTATCAAAAGTTATATTCTTATATATATGGACATTAAAATTAGTATCAATCATAATACTATCAATAAAATTATTCTTTCTGGCTAACTCCTTAATTTTTACCATAAAGAATTCTTCAACCTTTTTAATTTCATTGCTATATAATCGGTTTTGGAGCACATCCAAAAATGCAACTGATTTTTCGGACAACTCAGTTATCGAAATGTTCTTTGACACCTCATCAAACTTCTTTTCTTCGCGCTTAAGAATAATCTTTTTTTCTTCTAATGCCATTTTATATAATTGTATTTTTTCTATACAATCTTGCATTTTTTGGTTTAGTTCATTTATTTTTTCAACTAATTTTGTCTTGTTTTGCAGGTATTCATGAGCCCCTTCCACATTGCAGCTTTCAATCTCTTGTCGCAGCTTCTGAGTTCTTTCGATTGAATCCTTTACTTCCCTTTCTGCTGCAATAACACATTCTTTATCCATTGCCATATATCTTACAATAGCATTTTGCACAACAATATACTCCTCACCAGATAGACCAATAATATCAGGAACTTCAGACACTTCTTCTAACTCCATCTCATTATTAATTTCCTCTATTATAAGATCTGTAAGTTCTATATTGTCCTGCCAGTTTAACCTGCTGCATACCTTATGCATAACCCCCGGTAAAATACTCTTTAGGGACTCCTGCAATAATTCATGCTGTTGCTTATCATGTTCCTTTAATAATTGAACAGATAATTTCTCCAGCAACTCTTTTACTATAATATACGGAACAACTTCATTAGCCATCTTCTTTAATTGTAAATTCTTCTCTTCTCTAATTCTTTCTTCCTCCTTTATCTGCAATAATTTCTCACTCCATTCGTCATAAGTCACGCCACCAGATAGTTTATACTTTTTATCCAAATCCTTAATTTCTCCACTAGCGTAGTCTATTTCATCTTTGATATTCTTTAGTTCAATTATGCTGTCATCATACTCTTTTTCAGCCTGTTCCACCTGCTGTTTTACTTCAATGTAGTTGATATCATATCCCTCAGTAACTTTTTTCCCAAAAGCAAGTCGCTTAAAATTTTTCTGCATTATATCAAATGTGTCATATCCACATAGTATCATAAATGCATTTTTAACTCTTTCGTTTCCATTTTCACCCAAAAAATAATCTGCAATTTGCTCTCCATCAAAGAAAAACAACTCAAATAACTCTGGTGGAATAATATTCATAACATAGTTATCAAAATCCGCCAGTTCTTCACTGTTAAGCAATGTTCCATTTTTTTCCACTATAAGTTCTTCAAACTCATCCAAAGAATCAGAACTATTGTTCCACCCCCTAGTTATCACATAAACATCATCTTCTTGACCATTAGAAAAAAGCATATCCAATTTGACATAGCATTTTGAAGATATATCAAACCTCGAAACATCATTTATATATTTTTTAACTTCTTTGCGGTAATGTGCATTTATATTTTCAAAACCAGCCGCTTTATTGCCATACAGACAAAGCTTAATTCCTGAAAACAACGTTGTTTTGCCCGCTCCGTTTTTCCCACCAATAAGCACAATATTTCCTTTTTTATTTGCTTGCAAATCAAATTCACATACTCCGGCATATGAACCAAAATTGCAAAGTTCAATTTTCTTAATCCTCATTATTTATATCTTCTTTCGCCTTCTTGATATTTTCATAGTGCAGCCAACCTTCATTAACCACTTTATCAAACGCCTTATTAACCTTTTGACCTCTTGTATAGTGCTTATTATTTTCAATGGCAACTACTAATTTTGCTAACATATCATATTCTATATCAAATTCTTCACATGTTTGTTTTACAATATCTAATGCGTCTGCTGAAAATAATGGTACTCTATACTCATCCCATGGCAGTCTTTTCCCTTTTATATTAAAATATAAATCTACAAGCGTTCTTTTATTCAAATCCCCTTCCTTTTCCCACATTCTATCAATTGTTCTTAATTCGTCAATTGTTATTAACTCTAAGTGTGTTCTTTCTTCCAAAACAAGCAGTTCTTCAAGTATCCTTTTTCTACCATTCATATTAAAGGAACCAAAGCCTAATTGACCATTTTCTTTTTCATAAACGGAACCATTCCGTCTTCTTTTTTCTCTATATTCCGGATTTTCTCTTATAGACAATAACCAATCTCTATATTCTCGTAATGGCTCTAACCATTTTTCTCCTTTTTCAATAAATGCTTTTAATGATTTATCCTCTTTTACCATTGTGCAAATCCAACATCCAAAACGTGAATTGCCTGTTACTGCTACTTTGTTCTCATCAATTTCCCCTAATGTGCTTTGCTCTTCCGACAAATTCTCGCCTTGATACAAAGAAAATAAATATTTATTACTAGAGCCCCACGGAGTGACTGCATCTCCACTCAATAAATAATTCCATATGCGCTCGTTTGGAATTTCCGTCAAAGGATTATACACATACGCATTTTTTATATCTGTATGTGGAATCAACAATTTCCCTTCGATTTCCCTTGATTTTATTCCACGTGCCCTATAACTGCTCTCTGCTTTTCTAACTCCTAGTAACATTACAATTTCGCCAGCGTTATCAATAGTCTCTGTAACAAATCTATTAATTGGTCTAATCTTCAACTTATCCGTACACCATCTAAACCCTGGTGCTTCCGGAGTTGGATATCCCAAACCTATAACACAGGACCAAAACGTTTTCTCCACTTCCGGTTTAATAATTCTTGTTTCAATCTTATACTTTACCCCTGTATCACCTATTCTTTTGGACATATCATGCATATAATCTCTGACAATAGGATTTTCAACCATAGTATCGGACGAAACAATATACACTTTTTTATTTATCTCATTTGGTTCTAATTGCATAAGCATTTCAAACACAAGACAACATAATAATGTAGAATCTTTTCCGCCACTAAATCCAATCATCCACGGTCTATTATCATGCTTATATACTAATTCCATTTCTTCAATTATATCTGTACACTCTGGAAATTCAACATTATTCATCAATCTTACCTTCTTTTAAACTTATTTTCTTGTTTTTCTTCTTCATCATTCAACTGAAGTCCTAAACTACTCTTAATCGCATTAGCCGTTAAATATACAGCAACACTATTTTTAACCATTTTCTCTTTTTCCTTAACACAACGCTTCTTCCACAATTTTGAACTCCTATGCCAGTCAATCCTTTTTAGCCCCATCAAAATGGTTTCATCGAGCCCATTCACATAAAAATGATTCCCCAGTTGTCCCAACGCCTCAATTACAACTGATTGACACACTAAATATTCAGAACGCAATCTTGACTTTGGTAATTCTCCATTTTCCAGCATAGTCCACTGTTCAATGTTTTCTACGACCATTCTCCAGAATTCTATAATAAGCACTTCTTTAATTTCATCATTTTTACTGTTACCTATGATTCTTTTATTCGCTTTATAAAAAGTATTAAATGTAAACAAAGCTGCCGAATTCATTGATAAATTATCTTTTTCTTTATCAGTATATTTTCCAATAAATTCATTTTGCTCAAGCAAGTTTCTTGTGACCGCCGCAATTTTATCAGTAGAATCATATAATTCCGAAAGAGAATTGGATGTTTTTACAGCATGTTTATTCAAGTCTGTAAACATCTGCTGACTTCTCTTTAATCCCATATCCTTAAATAATACTACCGGAATGGTTTCATCTACCAATGCCGGACATTCTTTTAATGCATCAATAATTGCAGTTTTTCTATGTTGCCCATCATTTATTAAAAAAGTAGCCTTGTCAGATATTTCAAGGATACCTACTTCTGGATATTCATCCGAAAAGGAGGTAAAATCTATCTTCCCATCTACAGAACCTGCCAATGCAGAAAAAACATATGTATCTAAATTTTCAACAATATATCTCTTAATCGCTGGTATTCTTTTCTGATTCAGTTTTCTTTGCGCTCTTCTTTCAGGCAAAACATCTTCCTCTAATTTAGGAAACAAAATCTCCAATTCTTTAAGCTTTACCATGATGGTAAAATATTCTTTTCCTGCTTGAATTCCTTTGATGGCTGTATACTTCATTTGTCTTCCTCACTTTAAAAAAGCTATACGTAAGTAGTATACTTAAGTATAGCCATTTTGTCAACCAAACACCTCTGCTTTTTCTTCTAAATATCAGGAATGTTCCTTTACGTATTCCCAAAATGCTTTATCTCTCATATATACAGGTATTTCACTATTACCCATTTTCAAAATGCTTTCATGTTTCTTAAGATTTTTTATATCACTACACAATTGATTCTCAGCCAGACTACCACTTGTAGTGTTAAATACAAATCTAATATCCCCCGGTGCCAAATCTGCAACATTGTGAACCACCCACGTAAGTATGTATTTCGAATAGTCTTCTTCTTTTGTAACAAAATGCTTCAAAAACTGTGTAGATAATATCGTTCCTACACCAAACTCCCTACCTTCTTTTAATATCTTTCGCAAAGAAGAGTATCCTTCACGCAAAAAATTATCCGCTTCATCAACCAAAATTAATTTGCTTATCTGTCGCATATTTTCTTCAAGTTTGCTATGCCCCACTGCCTGCATTTGCGAATAAAACAAATCCAATGTGATTGCCACTACTAAATTTTGAATATCTGAATCATATCCCGACAAGTCTATCACTACAACTCCATTTAACAAATCAAATAATCCTTTCGTTTTAGATGCTATTGGCTCAAATATTTCAAACCTATCTATTTTAGATAATGCTGAT
The DNA here is from genome assembly GCA_910574865.1 of Lachnospiraceae bacterium. Lineage (GTDB taxonomy): Bacteria > Bacillota > Clostridia > Lachnospirales > Lachnospiraceae > Schaedlerella. Next base: position 66,470 of record CAJTDN010000019.1, read on the forward strand.
GCTAAAACATCTCCCTTTTTAATATCTTCATCATTTTCATAAATCTGATATAAGGTTGAAAATGTTGGTGCTTCGTTATTCCATGTAGAAGAGTTTGCCTTGCTTATACCTGATTTTGTATATGCACTATCAATACAATCAAGCAACGTATTCTTTTGCTTAGGCCCTAGGTTAATAAAAACCTTAGCTAGTGTATCTACAAAAGTATTTGCTATATGAACCGGTAACAACGGCTTTGGAGTTCCTGACCATGTTAATGCTAACGGATTAAACGGCAAATGAAACGGTTTATATATTTTTGCATTCGTAAACTTCATGAAATCCGTCTTATTTTCATTATAATCACCCTTGTAATCAAATATAAGAATTCCAATATCATCAGATAATATATTAGATCCCCTGTTTTGATACAATTGTGCTATTACAGATTGAGTAAATTGGGTTTTACCAGTACCCATAGTACCTATTATTCCTGTATTAGTATGGAATATCTTATCTGTGTTATTAGGTTCCCAAATGACACCCTGTCCATTTTGCTGATTAACACCAAAAAGAATCCTCATGCCTTTTGTATCATCCTCAACATCCTCTTTTGATACCTCTTCATTTGCTTTTTGCATCGTATTATCTTGGTTAACATTCATGCCTTGTTTGTCATAGTCCTCGCCACTTGCATTTGTTCTGTTTTTCTCATTATCATCCACAATTATATCCGTTGAAGAAATATTGACAGTATTTTCAGTTAGAAGAGAAATATTGGTTTCATAAATTAATGATAACGCATCTGTTTTGGTCTGTACATTTTCTGCAATTTCTTGCACAGTTTTTAAAATCAATTCAAACTCATCCGCTTCCGGCATTTCGATTATATTGATTTTATCCTCTGTAAATGCATTTTTCCTGATAACTTGTCCCTTTTTGAACGACAAAACCGCTCCTATTCCCAGAATCTTTTGCATATCCTTTGAAATACTATATTCTTCATTAAGAAGCGACTGTCTAAACTTATCAAGAACAACATCCCAATCTTGTGAATCATCTACATGATAAACCTTCATTTTCTTACAACTTGTTATTATAAGTTGCATCATAAAATTCCGATTCACCTTATGCATAATTGTTGTTCCAAGTCCTTCTTCAGGGCAAAATGCATTAGCAAATCCATAAGCAGCCGCCTTTGCTTGCTCAACAGCTTTCTTCATAACTACACTATCATTATTTCCAGTCTTAACTTCTGTAGGATAGAAATATATCTCTAGTTTTTCATTCTCTTTGTATAAACCCACAAACAATAAATCATCACTCGTTGGTCCCGTTTCAAATCCTAAATTTTTGTATGATAATACTCCATCCTTCTGTGAAAGTCCCGCACCACCAGATACTCGCAACATTTCTTCCATAGAAATAGGTACCCATATAATGTCTGGATGTTTCAAATATGCTAATATAAATTTAATTGCAGCAACAATACTAATCTTTTCTCTTGAAAATACCGAATCCTTATTTACCCCTAACATGCGTTTTGATGAAATTAGTCTCAACAGCCAATCACCATTAACTGCATTAAAGAGGTTGATTATTTTTTTTACATCCTCAATATCTGCCGCCACTGCCTTTTCATTCAAATATTCCCGAATCACTTTTGAATATTGTTCTGATTTACTTGTTACAGTAATTGCATCATATCCACTACTTGATGTATATTGGTCACTATAATGGATTATCAGCAAATCTCCATTAGCCTCTTTTTCACTGAAAAAATCCAAGTCAACCTTAGGCTCTACAAATACTACCCAATTAGATGCATCATATATATAATCCATCTTCGCCTCAGCTTTGGGATCTATTTGTGTTGATATACTAATATCAGAATTATATGGATTTCCAGTTTCTTCAACCTGTATTAACGAATTATATAACTCCGCCATCTTTACAACATCTGTTTTCTTTGCATAGTGTGTTCCAAAACCAGTTCTATACTTTTGACCATACTTACTTGATGGTATTCCGGATAAAATACCTCCCAACGAGATTCCAGTTTCAATTTGATCCATGGTCGCCATTTCTGATGTTATTTCTGATTCCATCTCATAGAATGAAATATGCGCATACTTATAATCTTTGCCATTATCATTATGAAAATAACAATCCACATTCTTAGAAAAAACACCTTCTAAATCGCTCATTGCAACACCACTACCAAAAGTCAATTTCAACTCTGAAAGATATTTCTTTAATCTGGAATAGTTTTTAAGATTCAAAAAGGCATTACCTGCCAATATATCCGTATAAATATGCACCTCAAATCGCATCAATTTATTTACATCTGCATTTCTATTTATAGAATGAATAAAAAATTGAGCTATGCCTATAAACACCTCCGCACAATCATCCATATTAATGAGATTTATTTTTATTACTTTATTATTTATATCTTCGAATATATATCTAAAATGCGAAACAAATTCTGTTATCTTTTCTTCAATTAATCTTGGTACGTATCGCCTTCCGCCCATAAACTTTTTGTTTTTAACAGGAGCATAATGTTTCCACTCTAGCGAAAAAAGCTGATCTGATACTTTAAAAACCTTTCTGCCTCTACGTATATAAGGCAATAAGTTAACCGAATTCAATCGTTCTATCACAATATCCGATGCTTCTTTCATGCTTTCTTCATTTAACAACATGATTTGGTATACAACATTCAATGGATGCAATGGTGTAAATAATATTTCCTCATTCATTCCAACCGTAATTGTTCCCAACTTCAATGCTGACTCTTGCTCTACTGTTAGTGGCTGACCATCTGCCAAAGCATCAAATTGCTTCCAAAAAGCGCCTACATACTCATTTGCTGCTTCTAATAAATCGCCAGATAAATATGCCAAAGTAGGAACAGTATTTGTTTTCAGTAAAGTTCTCGTATATCCATAGTATGCTTCTTTCAATTCTTCACTAATACTTATATCTACCGCATCCACCTGCGGCTCACTCATATCATGATATGAATCACAATGCGCCGAGAGAATTGCATTTTCCAAAAATACTCTTTCAATCCGAAGTTCCTTTAACAAACTCTCTTTTGCAAAATACTCTTGAGAATCCATTAATATTTGCTTCATATCAACAAATTCAAAACTTTTCTTTTCAGCATACTTACCTCTTAATATTCCTCGACCGATAATTTCAATACTCTTTGTTTCATCAGGAAATAATGCAAACGGAACTACTATACCAGCAAAATTAACTTCAATCTTTATTCCGCTTCCAATATTTGATAGTTCTTCTTCCGTCGAAAATATATGTAATCTATCTTCGTAATTACATCTATACTGCTTATTTTCTTCTAATTTTTCCGAAACCGCATTCTTTGCATTTTTATTAAACACCAAATCTGTGGAAACTCCGGATAGCTTTAGCTTACTCTTTGCTGCTTTCTTCTTATAATCTATGGAGAAATTAGTTTTTATTGTTGAAATCATATATTCTGCGGGCAAATCTAATACGCAAATTTTAAATACATATGTAATTGCATTTGTCTCATCTCTTAACTCGATTTTGTGAAACGAAATATTTTTGCGAGAAAATACAAATATCAAATCTTTACCATCTCGCGAAAGTGTTGCATCATCCGCACTAATACCATTATTTGGAATTTTGATATTGCAGTCTATTCTTATTGATACCGAAGTATATTTTTTTGAGTTAAAAATCAACAAACTACGAACTCTCCTTTTTGTAATCATTGATCCTTCATCTCTAATAAATAAACTTTCTCCATAAGAAATTTGTTCAAACGGAACCAAACCATACACAGTAATATGGTTTTTATCAATTTGCAACGGGTTCTGTTTCTTCTCTTGCTTTTTTGCCATAGCGGTAAGCATATCGTAATATGTAAATATTCTGCTCCAATTTTCACCATCAGCGTTTTTAGCATTTTCTATTCTTTGAATAAATTTTTCATCAAAGTCATCAGATAAATCTGTTTCCAAATTTCCAATACGAATACTCCTATCAATCCGTTCAAATAATTCATTATTTTGTTGCAAAAATTTACTTACTTCGTTTTTGTTATTTGTCTGATAGTCAGCTTTTCCATCTATTGTAAACAATCTAAATCCCGGAAAATTATCTTTATTAACTTTTCCACTACTCATAATAGATAATAAATCACGATATTCAAACAATGAATTTTTATCACTGAAAACATCAATATTTTTTCTATCTAATTCAAATTGAAGAATACTCTTTTCAACCTCTGTTAATTGGGTGCTTTTCTCTATCATCTCTTTTATCTTTAGCATTAAATTATCTGCATAAAATGGCATTCCGCTAGATGCCAAATCTCTTGAACCACTAATAGCACTATCAATTGGATTCGATGATATTAATAATATAGGTTTATATACTTCATTAGCTGCATTTCTTAAATTTGCGCACAAAAATTCCGTAGACATCCCATCAATCTGAGCAGCAATTACCACCTCGTTATTAACACACTTTAATGAATACGTATAATACCAAGAACCGTCCGGACACTTATACGCAAACTCCCCTACTATTCCGCTTTCTTCGAGGTATTCTTTTAATGCACTATATACCTCTTTTACCGTATCATCGTCATCTAATTTTAAGCTAAATGTATCTCCTTTATGAAGCAAGCCACTATTAGAAGACATCTGAAAATATGAATTTATTTCCTTTGCTATAAAACTATAAAATTCTCTTAACATATTGTGCATCTCCACTATCACTCTTCTTATCAATAAGGTTCAATTTTGCAAAAAATTCTTGCAAATATTTTCTCGATGTCTGATCTAGAAAAATGCCTCTTGCTTCGTACTCCTTAAACAACTCATTTAATCTTATCTTTTCTGCATCTCTTATAGATATCTTTGTCAAAAAAATAATATCTTGTTCTGTTAAATTGAGTACTATTCCAGATTTTCTTCGATTTTTGAGCCACCGGTTTTTTGCGTATTCCTCAAATTTCTCTATATAAAAGCGATTTGCTCTCTTTCTTTCCGTGTTAAGAAATTGTTCTTCAACGCATTTAAACAAATGTTTTATAGCTCTATCCGTATCATTAATCCCACTCTGTTCTGCGATTTCATCGAATTTCTTGTAATCTCCAATACAGTCAGTATACGCCTTCTCTACTTTTTTGATTTCTTCTGCAACTAGCAGATCCTTTTCCATGTCTTCGCCAATATACTCTTGAATCATTATATAATCATACATAAGATTTTCATCTCTATGTTGATTTATTAATTCTAATGTAATTGAATGGCAAAACAAATGATTGATTTTTTGTTGCAACTGTTCCCATCCGTTCACACAACATTTTCTATTTCCACTTACTTTTTCCCAATCTAACGCATAATAGAAATCAACTCTTTTATCTCTATTGCCATATCCAAAATTATCTAATGTCACACATGTTTGCGTAACATAATAAAAATAGTACAAATCTAATAGCTTAGAGATATCTTCCGGTTCTGTCATACCATTGGCTAACATATAATGAAAATCACATTTAAATTTTTCTTGAATTCCTTTAATAACTACGAAATACTTCTTCTCATTAATATAATATTCTTTTTGAATTGATGCTATAGAATCCACAACCAAGGATTCCATTACATTATATGGATATTTTTCTATTGCTTCCTGTATAAAACGGCTATCAGTATCATCCAATCCCAAAACACTGAAAACAAAAAATGCCAAATCTTCTACACTTTTATTTTCCGTTTTAGATTGACAGATATGCAATCCAATATTTTTAGCTACAAACTTACCATCTTGAAAAAACATTTTCTTTACTGTTTTCTCAAAAATAGGTTCGTCTTCCTTGGAAATAACTAACTTTTTTCTCATTTTCTGACATAAATCATCCATTAAAACATCTTCAGTCTCTATTCCAAGTGCTAACTTAAAAAAATCACTAATTATTTCTTCCATTTCATATACAATATGTATTTTTCCATTGGCTTTATATGGAAATAATTTGAATTTTTTATTTTGGTTATGTCTCAGCCTATATACGTCTTGACTTTTTGTATCAGGCTCTTGAACATTAAACGTTTCCTTAAATATTTTTTCATTAAACACATAATCCATCCTACTTCACCACCTTAAACTCATAACCAAAACCAGTCTTTTTAACTACTGCCTTTTCGCCTCTATCGGAAACAATCAATATATTTTCACCTAACGAACCCGCATATAACATTTTTTCCACAAAAATTATGAAATCTGCGTGATTGTTCCTATCATCAGCAGTTTGAATATATCCTTCATTTAACTTTGAGATTAACTCATACAGTGAATAATCAATTGTCAATCTAACAATTTCTGATGTATGCTTATTTGTGAATTCAATTACGATATTAGGTGTGAAACGTTGCAGTTGCCCATCATCTACTTTCTTCGGCATATTATCCAAATATTCTTTAAAATCTAAATCTTCATAAACACTATATCCCATAATGCTATCATCTAAACATACATTTGCATCCGATTCAGAACCGCACCACTGTATAACTGCTTTCTGCACCTTATTATAAAGTGAAGCTAACCCCATAGAATGACCTGCATTGTAATAATACAAATCTTTTAAAAATGAAATATACACCTCATCGTTTTCATTATAATTCATAATTTCATTTATTCTGATTAGTGCCTTAAAAAGATGAAGTTTTAATACTTTATCAGAATTTATTTGACCAATCAATTTATTATTAGCCAACACACTCTCATAGCTAGAACCCTTTAAATATGTTCTGATTTGATCTTCAATTTCAGCAGAAACATTATAATGAACAGCAAATGCATCTGCTTCTTCTGTACGTTTCAATACAGGATCATATTTTTGCAACTGATTCATCAACGGTGTTACATCTGCATTATCAAACATCAATGTTGGCGTTATATTTTTTACATACTCTTTCAACATAGTTAATGGATTAGATAATACCGTACACATCTTATCAAAACTGAATTCTGGAGAAACCAGCACATCGTATACATAATTAAATATTTCTCTTGTTGTGATAATTTCTTTATCTTTTACTATACCCTTAACCAATAACTGAGAAATATATTTTCTGTTGTTTTTATCCATAAACATTTCAAAATTATTTTTTATTGGACATGTCGATGTCAAAGGGCACTCTACAGACTTTTTCTTATAAGATTTAAAAAATATATTTGTTTCATTTTCCGCAAAGATTTTATCAAGCAGTCGCTCTATATAATCTGAAACCACTCCTTCTTCTCCTAATGAAAACAGGTTGTAATCCGCAAAACTGATGTGCTGAAATGGGCTACTAGCATCGTAATCATTATCATTAACCATAGAAGTTAGAATATTACACTTTTCAACATATGTTTTGAGCCTATTAAATCTCGTTTTAGCATATTCTGATTCAACAAAATTACTTAATACGCCTAAATTTATGGCTAATATGAGATTTTGTCCGGACTCATCACATTTTTCATCCGAAAATCTGTCCAACAATTCATTTAATGTTTCATTCGGCTTTTTGCATTGTGAACTTACTTCTGTTGCATCATTATAGACCTGATAATTTTCAATAAGTTTTTCAGGTTCGCTATTTTTTAGATATGACATCAAATGTGATTTGCCATCACCTGCACTACCACAGAGCATAAATAATGTTTTCTTGCCAGTTGCATTTACTTTTTTTAAAATGGCCTTTAAATCTCTTTCTGCAGTTCTCTCAACATGGATATATTCTTTAAATTCATCAAATTTATTAGTACTATCAATAGATTCGCTTGATGATTTTCTTAATCTATTTAATTCAATGATAAAATCGCATACACTCATAACGCACCTCAATCATTTTTCACTACTTCTTCTATATTTACATACCTCACTTTTATTTGTGAAATGCTATAAAAATCCATTTTCAATTGTACCAAGCCGCTAGCGCGGCAGCTAGTTCCAGGTACGTAAAACCACAACTTTTTTTCAAAAAAAGGTAGCAGTTTTTAAGTTTATGATGTATTGTTAAGTTACCAAGCCAAACAACCCCATAACCTTAAAAACTGCTATGCTTAGTTTACCATGGATTTTTAAACTTAACAACTACATATCGAAAAATTTTTATCGCCCGCCTCCGAAAATGTTGGTCTGCCCCTTTATTTCATCATTTTAACAAGGAGGTTCCGTTATGGACGCTTATTTAAGGCAATTCCGGGAGATGGTCTCCCTCCGTGGCCTTACCGACCACACCGTGACTTCGTATTCCACCTATGTCCGCGTTTACCTGGACTACCTTTCCGACATTTTGCACAAAATGCCGGAAGAGGTCTCATGGGGGGAACTGCGCGACTTCGTCCGCTGGCTCCAAAAGGCCAGGGGGCTTTCCGACCGCACCATAAACTGCTGCGTCTCGCAACTCCGCTTCTTTACAATCTACGTCCTGCACAAGCCCTGGGATCCCACGCAGCTCCCCTTGAGGAAGTTTGATTCCCACCTGCCCTTCGTCCCGACCAGGGAGGAAATGCGGGTCTTTCTTTCCTCCATTACCGACTTGAAATTCAAGGCGCTGCTCTGCCTGATGTTTTCTTCCGGCCTGCGCATCGGCGAGGCACGGCATTTGAAATGCCCGGACATCGAGCATTCCCAGGGCAGGATCCTGGTGCGCGCCTCCAAGAACCGCTCTTCCAGGTACGCGCAGCTTTCCGAACGGGCATGGCGGATCGTCCTGCAATACTGGTACTCGCTTCCCGCCGGGAAACGCCCGCGGGACTTCCTCTTCACGCAGAAGAGGGACGTTTCCAAGCCAATCGACCACCAGCGCGTCCCCGACTTCATACTCGCGCACGAAAAGGAACTGGGGTGGGAGCACCGCTTCACCTGCCACACGTTCCGCCACGCCTTTGCCACCTACCATTACGAGGACGGGACCGACCTGCTCACCCTGAAGGAACTGATGGGGCACCGCTCCGTCAGTTCCACCGCCGTCTACGTCCACCTTTCCTCCCGCGCGTTCCACGCGGTGCAAAATCCCTTTGACGGGATGGGAGGGATGGAACCATGACCGGCGGGAAAATCCAGCAAGTCTGGCTCAATTCCCATGAGGCCTTCGACGCTTCCGGACGTTTCCAGTCCGAGGTACAGAGAAGGGCTTCACGGGCCATCCTGTACTGCAAGTCCGGGAAGCTTGGCGCGAACGTTTCCGAATGCCCGGATTGCGGGCACGTCGAATTCCATAACAATTCCTGCCGGAACCGGAACTGCCCCTGCTGCCAGGCCGTGCAAAAGGAACTATGGGTTGACAAGCGCGGGGCCGAGGTAATCGACGCGCCCTACTTCCACGTGGTCTTCACGGTGCCGCATGAATTGAACGGCCTGATTTACTGCAACCAGGCCCTCCTCTACGGGTTGCTCCACAAGTGCTGCGCCCAGACGATCCTGGAACTGTCCGCCGACAAGAAACGTCTCGGCGCGACGCCCGGCATCGTCCAGGTCCTCCACACATGGAACCAGGAGCTGCTCTACCACGTGCACATGCACTGCATCGTGTCCGGCGGGGGGCTCACGCCAGACCGCAAGATACGGAAGGCGGGGGGACGTTTCTTCATCCCGGTAAGGGTGCTCCGGGACAAGTTCAAGGGGAAGTACCTTGCCGGCCTTGACTCCCTTTACAAAGGCGGAAAGCTGGCGTTTTCTTCCGCTTGTGAAGGGCTGCGCGACACCCGCGGATGGGCAGGGTTCCGTGACGGCCTTTACAAGAAGGAATGGTGTCCCTACATAAAGGAAACCTTCAACGGGTTCGGCAACGCCATGGAATATCTGGGAAGGTACACCCACAAGATCGCGATATCGAACAGCCGAATCCTGTCCGTCGACGAACGGCGGGTGACCTTTTCCGCCAGGGGAAAAAGGCCGGGCGAGCCACGCCGGAGCGTCACGCTTGAGAACACCGAATTCATCCGGCGTTACCTGACGCACGTCCTGCCTTCCGGTTTCCAGAAAATCCGATACTATGGATTCCTGAACAACCGGTACAAGACCCAAAACCTGAAATTGATTTTTTCCATCCAGGGACGCCGGCGTTTCAAGGAACGGTATGCCAACCTTTCCATGGCCGAACTGCTGAAGGCGGC
>CAJTDN010000020.1:0-58508 GCA_910574865.1 Lachnospiraceae bacterium
CTAATAGGTCGAGGGCATAACCAGACGGGTGATAGGGTTCGCAGGAACACTTCGGAGCATTTTTCTTCCCATGCGGTTTTGAAGGTACACGATAATTTGTAAAATTGAATAGTGCTGGAGAAATAGGATTATATTAATTCTTTTCTCCAGTTTTTTGTTTATAAGAACCTCATTGACACGGAAAGGCGTGTTTTTTTTATATTAATTTTTAAGTTATATTAATTTTTAAAATATAAATTCTTTCTAAAGCTTATTGACATGTGATGATTTCAATAGTATTATTTCAAGCGTGCATATAGTATATGAACAGTTGGGAGACATGTTTGTCTTCATGCAGGCAAATACACAGACTTTTGATGTTCGCGTGATGCATCAGGGGAGGGAAGCATAAGGCATGAAAGTGACACCGAATTTAGACGTGCCGATATATAGGCAGATTGCCGATTCTTTTATGGAAGACATCCTGTCAGGCAGATTCGCCCAGGGAGCGTGCTTACCGTCCATTCGTGCGCTGGCGCACGAATTGGATGTCAGCGTGATTACCACGATAAAGGCTTACAAGATACTTCAGGAGGAAGGGGCGATAGTGGCAGTATGTGGAAAAGGGTTTTTTGTCAATGGGAATAATTTGGAAAAGCTCCGCATGCAGCGTGCCAGTAAGATTGAAGAGAAGCTGCGTGAAGGGGTCCGCCTGGCAAGACAAGCGGGCATTACGGAGCAGGAATTGGTGGATGAGTTGAAAACGATGATTAAGCAGGAATGGGAATGAAACGTAACAGTTTAGTCTTGGTTGAAGCGTTACAATAAAAACGACAAAAAGGAGACGGATTTATGGGCACTGAAAGAGGAGCAAGGGAAAATAGGAAAAAGAAAAAGGGAATGGGAATTTGGATGAAAAAGCATAAAAAGTTGTGTGTTTTGTCGGCCATACTCCTGATTGTGGCCGTTGCGGCCGGTGTCATCGGCATCCGTGTCAATCGGGCGATGGAAGAGCTGGAGCGCGAACTGAACCGTCCCGATACCGCAAAGGTGGAGCGAAGGACCCTGGTGGAAAGTGTTTCTACGACGGGGACGTTTCAGGCTGCATATGAGTCAAATATTACTTCCGAGGTTACCAATACGACGGTTCAAGGAGTATATGTCAAGCTTGGGGACCGCGTGACTGCCGGGGACGTGATTTGCGTGTTGGACACGACGGAGTTGGAGGAAGACTTGGCTGATGCCAGGAAGGATTTGGCGGACAGCGAGAAGAGTAGCCGCGAGGACATGGAGCGGGCGCAGAGGCAACTGGATGACGCGACGAGAACCCGTGACGAGAGCACTTCGGATTTGGATAGAAGTATTAATGACGCCCAGCAGAACTGGCAGGAGGCTCAAGCTGACCGCATAGAACTGGAAAACCGTTTGGCAGAAGTGGAGAGCCAGATGGAGCAGCTCAAGGCGAGCTATGAATCCGAGGAGGGTGATGAATCGCAGAAAGGCAGTTATATGGACAGTCCTTCTTATGCACCCCTTAACGAGCAACTGATTTCCTTGCCGGGACAGATCAGCACGGCGCAACGTGCCGAGGAGAGGGCGAAGAATAATTACGACAGCGCGGTTGCCGACCGTGAGAATAGGTTGCGGCGGATTAATGATACATATCAAAGCGCGGTGGACAATTATAATGCGGCCGTGGATCGGAATCAGGACGCTTCCAAACGGGAACGGGAACAAGTCGCGGATTTGGAGGAGCGGATTGCGGCGGCGACGGTCAAGACACCGATTGACGGTATTGTCACGGATTTGGGTGCGACCCTCTGGGCGGATTACAATGGCGGGTCATTGGCGGTCATAAAGAATACGGATACTTTGCGGGTCGAGGCGGATATCGATGAATACGATGTCAACAAGATTCAAATCGGGCAGGAAGTGGTCATTCGCAGCAACGCGACGGGGGACGTGGAGTTGACGGGAACCGTGAGTTCCGTGGCTCCGGCGGCATCTGGAAGCGAGACGTCGAATTCATCTGTTGGATCCATCGGCGGCCTTGACCTTGGCGAACTGAATGAAATGAGTGGCGGTGGACTTGGTGGCGGCAGTAGCGATGGCGTGGTTTACCCGATTCTCATTGACGTCGCGGTACCTGGAGCGGAAGTGCGTCTCGGTATGACGGCGAAGCTTAGCATCATTCTTAGCAAGCAGGAGAACGTGTTGTCGGTACCGTTTGACGCCGTCCAGGATGACGGGGACGGCGGGTTGTTTGTTGAAGAAGTTACCGGAAAAGATGAAGAAGGGGAGTATACGACGCGTAAAATTTCCGTGACCAAGGGCGTGGAGAGCGATTATTATGTGGAAATCGGCGGTTCGGACGTCAAGGAGGGAATGGAAATCATCGTGCCGAAGACGGAGAGCAAATCCATTTTCGAGATGATGCAGGAAGCTGGAGTCGCGGGGGGAATGTAAATGGGCAAGGCAGTCATCGAATTAAAGGACATTTATAAACGATTTTACGTGGGAACGCCCAATGAACTGGAGGTACTCAAAGGGATCAGCCTGGAGGTACAAGAAGGCGAGTTCGTGGCCATCGTGGGAGCCTCCGGTTCTGGAAAGTCGACCCTGATGAACATCATCGGTGCGCTTGACCGTCCGACGGAGGGAGAGTACGTATTGGATGGGGTGGACGTGATTGCGGCGAAGGACTTTGAACTGTCCAAGATTCGTAACCGCAAGATTGGCTTCGTATTCCAGACATATAACCTGATTGCGAAGACGGACGCCATCCGCAACGTGGAAATGCCGATGTTGTATGCGGGTACCCCGCGGGGAGAACGGATTAAGAAGGCAAAGGAGCTGTTGACGCTGGTGGGCATGGAAGAGCGCATGCGCCACTTGCCGGAGGAGCTTTCCGGCGGACAGAAGCAGCGCGTGGCGATTGCCCGCGCCATGGCCAACGACCCGGCCATCATTCTTGCGGACGAGCCGACGGGGGCATTGGATTCCGTGACGGGGCGGATGGTGATGGATTTATTTCACAAGCTGCACAAGGAGGAGGGAAAGACCATCGTCCTGATTACGCATTCTCCGGAACTGGCGGAGGAGACGCAGCGGATTGTCACGATAAAAGACGGGAAGATTATCGGGGAAAGAGAGGGACAAGGCTGATGATGATTTATGAAAACATCCGGTTGGCGTTGTTCAGCCTGAAAGCCAACAAGATGCGGGCGCTCCTTACGATGCTTGGCATCATCATCGGAATTGCCGCCGTGATTGCCATCATGACGCTGGGCAACGCCATCACTTCGAGCGTGGAGGATTCCATGTCATCGATGGGCGTGACCAACGTCCGGGTAAGGGTACAGCAGAGGGAGGAAGAGGAAGAGTCCATGAACGGCATGCACTTCGGAACCGACGAGGACGGCAGGAAGATGGTGGAGACGGACTATATTTCGTCGGAGATGGTGCAACAGTTTTGCGACGTTTATGGCAGTGACATTCAGGCCATTTCCGCAGAGGAGGCCGTCGGCCAGGGGGAAATCGAGAGTGGTTCGCGTCGCTCGGGCGTTTCCGTGGAAGGGGTCAGTCTCGGGTATTTCCGCGTCAACAGCATCAAGATACAGAAGGGCGGGTATTTTAGCGCGAAAGAGATGGACGAGGGACAGATGGTGGCCATGGTGGCGGTGGACGTGGTGGATGATATTTTCGGCGGGGATATGGACGCGGCGGTTGGCGGCACCATCCAGGTGGCGTTGGATAACAAATACTATAATTTCATCGTTTCCGGCGTATACGAGGAAGACGATGGCAACAGTATGAGCATGAGCTCCTATGCCGCATTGTTTGGCGGTGGTTCGTCAACGAGCTGTTATATTCCGATAAAGACGGCACAGCGGCTTAACCATTCCTCAGGCTATACACAGTTTACCGTCATGGCGAATGCCGACGTCGACCCGGATGAATTCAGTATCCGAATTGAAAATTTTTTTAATAACTTGTATCGCAACAACCAGTATTTCGAGGTAAGCGCCATGAGCATGTCGGCGATGGTCGACGTGATGGCCGAGATGATGAATACCGTGACGGTGGCGATTGCCTTTATCGGCAGCATTGCGTTGATTGTCGGCGGGATTGGCGTGATGAACATCATGCTGGTGTCCATTACGGAGCGTACCCGGGAAATCGGCACCAGGAAGGCAATGGGCGCGCCGAACAGTTCCATCCGTATCCAGTTCATTATCGAGTCCATCGTCATCTGTATCGTCGGGGGAATCATCGGTATCATCCTGGGCTGCGCCGTCGGGGTCGCGGCGGCGAGTTACGCGGGGGTCAGCGCGAGCCCTTCCGTGGACAGCATTTTCATTTCCCTGGGATTTTCCATGGCCATCGGCGTGTTTTTCGGCTATTATCCGGCCAACAAGGCGGCGAAGCTGAATCCGATAGATGCACTGAGGTATGAATGATGAATGTCATGGCATGAATCGGCAGGAGAGGGATTCGATACTGTCAGATTCAAAATCAGGAAACATAAAAGCGGGATTGCACATGTCAAAAATCCTCAGCGTAGCCCGCTACGCCTGCGTTTTTTGACATGCACACTTGAAAAAATATCCTTCGTATAACTATCAGGAATTTAATATCCGCTATACTAGCTGCCTCGCGCCGGGCGCGTACTCCATCAGCTCGAGGCGGTTCCCGTCCGGGTCGACCAGCCAAAACTGGTACGCCCCGTCCGCGCCGAGGGAAATTGGCGTGTCCGGCGTGATTCCATTGGCGACTACCGCCGCGTACGCCGTCTGGATGTCTTTTACTTCCAGGCAAAGATGCTGGTATCCGTATGCGTCGGAAAGGTTTCTGTCCTCCGTAAGCTGCCGTCCCGCGGTGTGGAACAACTCCAGGTACTGGTGCGGCGCGACTTCGATAAAGTCAAGCCACGGTTTGTCCTTCATCATCCGCATCCCAGCGAGCATCTGCTGGTCCGCGTTCGGAGCCTGCGCCATCGCCTCCGCCAGTTCGCCGTAAGTCAGCGTCAGCACTTTCTTTAACCCCAGTCCCAGGCAGTAAAACCGCTCCATGTTTAACTCGTCCTGCACGTTATAAGCGACCTGCGTCGTGTAATTTACCTCGGAGCAGACCGCGTGCGCCACGTCCTTCTCCATGGAAATCCGTGCCGCGTCCCCTTCCGGGTACTGTGTGAACTGTACCTCGTTGCCGTCCGGGTCATGTACGGTAAGTTCGCGCGAACCGTCCAGGCTCGTATGCACGTCCATGTCAATCTTTATCCCGGCCTCCGCCAGCTTGTCACGAAGTTTTTCAATGTCCTCGACCTCATAATTTAATTTCGTGTAACCATAACCCTCCTGGCGGTTCTCAATCGTCCGGTTCACGTTGCCCAGGTTATAAAACAATTCCAAAAACTGTCCGTCGGCCAGCTTCAGATAGGTTAGCCACTTCTTTTCGCCCATCTCCCGCATTTTTTCAAACCGGGCTTTTTGTTCCATCAGGCGGGCAATCTGTTCCTCATTCATTTCTGCCGCCTGCTGCTCGTACTGTTTTCGTTTTTCTTCGTCCATGCCGTTCATCAAGTCGCCCAGCGTCAGCGTGAACGCCTCCTGCATCCCCAGCACGTCACGGTAGAAATGTAGCATTTCCTCCGGGTTTTTCATATTAAACGAGACATGCCCGATATTGCAGATACCGACCGCGGATTGGGGCAGAGGCTTTGGCATCTCGCAAGTGGAGGCAATATCAAGGAACGTTTTGTTTTCCCCGCTTTTTAGGATGCCTGAAAGCACTTCCAGCACATGTGCCGCCATTTCCTTGGACGCGCGGCACGGCCTTCCCTCAAAAATGGCGTCCGCCATCTCCGCCGGCCCGATTCCCCGTGAATTTTCGCTGTACTGCGAGAAGTTCCACAGTTCGACCGCCTTGGGAGCGGTACGCGGGTCGAGCGCGTTTGGCAAAAACCGCACCGTCCCGCCGAACTGGTTGGGATCCGTCAGATAAAGGATGCCGTTTTTCCCGTAAATGGCGAAATACGCCTCGTCGCGCATGTTGGAATCCGCGTCCATGTGAAGCGTCCCCGTGATGCCGTTTTCAAGCTGCACGACGGCCGACACCTGGCTCTCGTTCGGCGTGTCCATCATCTGTCCGAACAAGGGACTCATCGGCATGACATTCTGGTGCCGCGGGTACGGCCGCCCGACAATGCCGCCCACACGGGCCACCGGTCCCAAGAGGCTTACGAGGGCCGTCATGTAATAGACCGCGTAGTCGTGCAGGATGCCGCCGCCTGGCTCGCGCAGGAAAGAAAAGAGGGAGAGCAGCAAATCATTATTTCTGTTTGCCGAAATCACGAATGAATGGATGTCGCCCAACAATCCCTGGTCGATGACCGACCGTGCGGTCTGCAAGGCCGCGCCTAAAAACGTGTCTGGGGCGGAACCCAGGTAAAGATTCTTCTCTTTCGCGATTTCCAGTAATTCCCTGGCCTTGTCCACGTCGTCCGTGATGGTCTTTTCCGTGTAGACGTGCTTTCCCGCCAGGAGGGCGGCTTTGATGAGCTCATAATGCGCCCCCGCAGGCGTTAAGTTCACCACCATGTCGATACTGTCATCGGCCAGAAGTTCGTCCACCGTGCAGGCTCGAATTTTAAATTGCTCGGCCTTTTTCCGCGCGTTTTCCAGATGCCTGGACGCTATCGCGGCCACCTCGAGCTGGTCGAACTTTTCTGACATGTTTGTCAGATAGATGTCGCTGATTGCGCCGGAGCCAATCACGCCGACCTTCACTGTTTTCTGTTCTGTTGCCATTTTTTCTGTTCCTCCTTGAATTTGTTTTTTTAATTTCATTCTCCAATCAAAATTTGCTTCCCTCTAAACGCTAACCCATAATGATGAATCCCTTCCCGGGGAATGCCATGGTCAAGCAAATCCGTATCATATTCAAAGATTTGGTTCCCGATTGAAATCTTAGCGGGCATAAATTCTACACACTCCTTCTTAAATATCATAATGGTATGTGCCGCAGATTTTTATAGAGGCTTGTTTTCCTCCATCTGCTTCAGGATGAGTTCATAACATTTGTCACGGATGCCCGCGTCAAAAAAGCCCATGCCATACTCGGCGGACTCGGACGGGCTCATCCGCGGGGTCTTGTAAAACAAAATCGTATGTAGGGCGAACACTTCGAACGTCTTTATTTGCGCGCCGTGCTGGGTGTGCGTCTTTGTTTCTTCCTCGGCCACCACCTGCGAGATGTCGGAAAGCCTGACCAGGATGGCGTAAGGGTAGCTCCCCTCCAGGAAAGCATAGTGCGGGGTGATGCGGAAACGGGCCGGGGTTTGCTTCGAGCCGTGCCCGTTTATCTCGTAGGAAATGCAGCAGGCCGAATCCTTGGACGCTTTTAGCATCTCGCGGGCAAGCGTCTGTTTTTCCGCTTCTTCCATCTGCAATTGTTTTACGGCCTTCTTTACTTTTTTCACATAACGCTTTGGCGACAAGGCCGGGACCATGAACAGCAAATAGACGGCGCAGACAAAGACACCGAGCATCAGTCCGCCAAAAGCCCCGGTAAAGAAATCGTCGCCCCCCACGACGCTTAAAAGGCCGAACAAGGCGGCAAGCCCGATTAAGACGCCCGGAACCACCTGGAGAATGCTCATGCGGATGATTTTTTTCTGGTAAGCCCCAATCCAGTCTTTTTCCTCTTGCAACCATTGTTGATAGTAGTTCATGAAAAAGTCTCCTTTCGTTCATGCAAAATGCGTGTTTATTTTTATAATTATACTTGCGGCGCGCCCAAGCGTCAACCCACATTGGATTTTTTGTTGTTTCCCCACCCCGTGAAAAGTAACCCTGGAACGGGGTAAAAATAAAGCTGGCTTTTTATGCGCGGAAATCGTATAATGGTAGATAGTGAAGCTTGTCTTGAAAATCAGGATTGCGTTTACGACACAAAATAATGAGGGAGGACTTTTACGTATGAAATTTAATCCAAACAGTACCATTCTTTTCGTGCTGGCGGCGGCCGTGATTGTGTTCGTCATTGCCCAGTCCGTCTTTTTCATGGTGCGCGCTTACCGCCGGGGGAAGGAACTCGGCATAGACACGGCACAGATGAAGAAGACAATCGTTTCCACGGCGATTTTCACGATTGCCCCGGCTTTGTCCATTTTGTTGGGCGTGATTACCTTGTCCAAGTTTTTAGGCCTGCCCCTGCCATGGCTTCGCCTAAGCGTCATCGGGGCCATCACCTACGAGCTTCCGGCGGCCACTTCGACGGCCAGCGCGTTTGGCATCTCATTGTCAGAGACGGTGACGGATCCAAAGGTATACACGGCCATCGCCTGGGTGATGACGCTGGGTATTTTCCCGGGGCTCATCTGGGTGCCGCTTTTCATTAAAAAAATCCAGGGCGGCTTGATGAAAATCAAGAACAAGGACGGCAAGTGGGGCGACATCCTGATGACCTCGCTGTTCCTTGGCATGATTTCCGCGTTTTTGGGAATGGTGTTTGCCGATATCCGTATCGGCCTGGCGGGCTGGATTCCGATTTTCGTCCTGCTGTTTTCCGCCTTTTTGATGGGGATTTGCGGGATTTTAATTAAGAAATGCAACATGAAGTGGTTGGAGACGTACGCCCTGCCAATCAGCATGTTGGGGGCGATGATTTTCGCGGCGGTTGTCACGCCGCTGATTGGAGGGTGAGGGACATGAAGAAAAGTTACGAGGAAATGTCGCATGTTTACGGAAGAATCTGGATTTTGACCGCGCTTGGCATGATTTTTGCCTACCCGATTGTCACTTGTATTTATTACGGGGCGTGGCCGGGGTGGAAGCCGGTACTGACGGGGCTTCTGGGCGTGGCGCCGATTTATTGGACGGTCGGCCTGATCGAGGTGCTGACGTTCGTGCCGATGCTGGGCACGTCAAGTTCCTATCTGGCGTTCGTGACGGGGAACCTGACGAGCCTGAAAGTCCCGGCGGCGTTAAATGCCATGGAAAACGCGAAGGTAAAGCCGGGCAGCGAGGAGGGGGAGGTGATATCCACCCTTGCCGTGGGTACTTCGTCCATCGTGACGACCGTCATCATCGCCCTTGGCGTGGCGCTTTTAGTCCCGCTGACCCCGATTTTGGACAGCCCCGTCGTCAAGCCGGCCTTTGACAATATTTTGCCGGCCCTATTCGGCGGTTTGGCGGTCGTGTACGTGAGCAAGAACTGGAAAATCTCGATCGCGCCGCTCGTGTTCATGATTGTGTTGTTTTTGCTCGTGCCGTCTCTGTCAAGTTCCGTCGGGGTGTTGGTGCCGGTGGGAGCGTTGATTGCCATCGGGGCGGCCAGGATTATGTATAAGAGAGGAATGTTGTAAGAGGAAACTCCGCATAACTAGGTTCGAGAGAACCTCACCAAGGAATGCGGAGTACATTCACACTAAGCTCGTGTGAAACCTCGCTAAGTGTTCATGGTAAGAGGAAACTCCGCATAACTAGGTTCGAGAGAACCTCACCAAGGTATGCGGAGTACATTCACACTAAGCTCGTGTGAAACCTCGCTAAGTGTTCATAGTAGGAGGAAAGTGATATGTGGATTTTATGGATTGTCTTGGCATTGGTAGTGGTTTGGCTGGCGGTGGTCCTGGTTCGGGCGGCGTTGTATAAACCGAAGCCGGAGCTGGTTCCGTCCGAGGAGAAGGTGGAACTGGACGAGGGGCGCATTGTCGGCGACATGCAGGAACTGATTCGCTGCAGGACGGTTTCATACAATGACGACGCGATGATTGACAAAGAGGAGTTCAAGAAATTCCAAGACTTACTGCCGCGCCTTTACCCGAAGGTGCACGAGGCGTGCGAGCGGACGTTCCACGGCGTGAACGGCATGCTCTACCACTGGAAGGGAAAGAAAAGCGACGCGCCTGCCGTCTTGATGTCCCACTATGACGTGGTACCGGTGGAGGAATCGCAGTGGGAAAAGCCGGCTTTCGAGGGGATTGTGGAGGACGGCGTGCTCTGGGGGCGCGGAACACTGGATACGAAGGGGACGCTCTGCGGCATCATGGAGGCGGCGGAAAAGCTGATTGGCGAGGGCTTCGTGCCGGAGCAGGACGTGTATTTCGCGTTCTCCGGGCAGGAAGAAATCAACGGGCCGAGCTGTCCGGCCATCGTGGACTGGTTCGAAGGGCAGGGCATTCGTCCCGCCATCGTGGTGGACGAGGGCGGCGCGGTCGTGGAAAACGTGTTCCCCGGCGTGACGCGCGAGTGTGCGCTGATCGGCATTGCCGAGAAGGGGTTGGAGAATATCGAGTTCCATGCCAAGAGCAGGGGCGGACATGCCTCGACCCCGCCGGTGCACACGATTGTCGGCGAATTGGCCGAGGCGATGGCCAAGGTGGAGAAGCATCCGTTCCCGCGCCAGCTGACCAAGCCGGTGAAGGAAATGTTGGACATTTTGGGGAGGCATTCTACGTTTGCCTACAAAATCTTGTTTGCCAACTTGTGGTGTTTCGAAGGGCTGTTTGACCTGGTTTGCAAAAAGTCCGGCGGCGAGTTGAACGCGATGCTGCGTACGACTTGTGCGCTGACCAAGATGGAGGGCAGCAAGGCCTTCAACGTGTTGCCGCCGAAAGCGTCGGCGGGCATGAACCTGAGGTTGATTGGGACGGACACGACGGAGTCCGCCCGTGCCTACCTTGAGAAAGTGATTGACAACCCGAACATCGAGGTTCGCATTTTCGAGGGCAGGAACCCGTCCACGGAGTCCGACACGTCCTGCCGGGAATGGACGGACCTTTGCCAGGTGGTCACCGACACCTGGCCGGGGGCGCTGGTTTCCCCGTACCTGATGATGGCGTGCAGCGATTCGTGGCATTATTGCCGGATTACGGACCGGGTGTATAAGTTTTCCGCCATGAAGCTTTCGAAGGAGGAGCGCGGCATGATTCACGGAAATAACGAGCGCGTGCCGGTGGAGACGCTGGTGAAGGCCGTGGAATTTTACGTGAGGTTGATGAAGAAATGTTGAGGCCGGATTTGAGGGGCGGAAGAAATGTTGTGAAGTGAGTGGAATAAATGATTGACGAGAGAGACGTATATGAAATGGCATCCGGCGGCGCTTATTCGCGCGGGGTGCAAATTCAGCGGAGTTATTGGAAAATAGAGGAGTTTTCCGTGGAGACGGAAGGAAATTCGGACGTCGTCAGGGCCGTCGTGGCCGGGAGCGGGGACAATCATTACGAGGTGGAAATCACATATGACGCCATCGTGGACGAGGCGAAGGACATTTTTTGCGAATGTCCCGCGTTCTATTCGTACCAGGGGATTTGCAAGCATTGCGTGGCGGTGCTTCTGGAATATATTGATTATAAGGGGCGCAATCGGACGCAATCGGATAATTTGCGCCAGGGGGAACCGGGTATCCAGGAGCAACAAAGAATTTTACCAGGGGGACGACGGGGCGGCCAGAAAAATGTCGCGAAAAGTGCCGTAAGGACTTCCAGCGGCATGCAAAAGGCCGCGCCGCCAAAGCCCGTGCAGAGGGTGGTTCCGCAGACGACGCGTGACGTCAAGGAACTGCTGAGCCGCCAGGTGCGTACCCGTACGGCACCGGTCGTGCAGAGGGGCGTTTACGGCCAGGTGGCGTTGGTTCCGTACGTGGTTTATACGGCGACCATGCTCTCCCGCGAACTGAAGGTGGAATTCAAGGTTGGCGACGGGCACATGTATGTGGTCAAGGACGTGTTTGAACTGGCAAGGCGTATCCGTGGGCAAGAAGATTATGAATATGGCAAGAAGTTAAAATTCATCCATGGCATGCCGGCCTTTGCCGAAAAATATCACGGCCTGGTGCGGTTCGTTTTGGATTGGACGAGACGCAATGCCGCGCGCTACCAGCAGTCGTCCTATTCCTACGGTTATGGCTATGTCATGGAACAGCAAAAACTGCGGGCGATTCCGCTGAACGGATATGATTTGGAAGAATTGCTGGAAGTGTTGAAGGATGCCGCGTTTTACCTTACAATGGACGGAAAGGAACGGACGGGAAAACTTGTGGAGGAGGCATATCCAAGGCGGCTCGTCATTTCCGGAAAAGAGGGATGGGTCGAGATTTCGTCGCCGTCCTGCGTCCGATTCCAGGGCAAGAAATATTTGATGTACCTGGATGGGGACACCATTTACCGGATGCCTGACGAGAGGGAATTCATCGTAAAGGATTTTACGGAATGTCTGGAGCAGAATAAAAATAAGCTTTCCATCCGTGACGAGGACATGCCGGCGTTTTGCACGAGGATTTTGCCGGTTTTGGAAAAACATTTCCGGTGTAAGAAAGAAAATTTTGACGAGGAAACGTTCCTGATCGCGACCGTTCAGTTTTCCTTTTACCTGGACGCGCCGCAGAAGGATTATGTCACCTGCCAGTGCATGGCTTGTTATGGGGAAAAGAAGTATAATCTATATGACCGGGGCACGGATAAAAACGTGCGGGACGCGGTAAGCGAGGCGGAGGTCGAGCAGAGCGTGTCATCGTGGTTTAACGCGTACAATCCCGAGGAAAAAAAGATGGTTATTGCCGAGGACGAGGAACTTTTGTACATGTTTTTGACAGAAGGGATACAAAGCCTGCAGAAGCTGGGCGAGGTTTACATCTCGGACGCGTTGAAACGTCTCAAGGTCAGCGGCGCGCCGAAGATGGAAGTCGGAGTGTCACTTTCCGGCGGCCTTTTGGAGCTTAGCATGTCGGTCGAGGACATTTCCCGCGAGGAGCTTTTGGAAATCCTTTCCCGCTACCAGAAGAAAAAGAAGTTTTACCGTTTGAAAAGCGGGGAGTTCGTTGATATCGACGACGAGCGGATTGCCATGCTGGCGGAGTTGAAGGCTGGGATGGGTATCCGCGACAAGGAATTTTTGGAGGACGTGGTCACCCTGCCCAAGTACCGGGCCTTGTACCTGGACGCGCAGCTCAAGGAAAACCAGTCTCTTCCGGCGGTGAAGAACCGCGAGTTCCGCGCCCTGGTCCGTGACATGAAAACCATCGAGGACAATGATTTCGAATTGCCGAAAGAAATGGCCAATGTCCTGCGCGAGTACCAGAAGCGGGGCTTCTTGTGGATTAAGACGTTGAAGCAGAACGGGTTTTGCGGCATCCTGGCGGACGACATGGGGTTGGGAAAGACGCTGCAGGTCATCGCCTTCTTGTTGTCAGAACACCGTCCGGCCTATCTGACGCGCCGGGAAAATTTGTCCCTGATCGTGACGCCGGCCTCGCTGGTGTTAAACTGGCAGAGCGAGATCCAGCGTTTCGCGCCGGGGCTGCCGGTGCGCGTAATCACGGGAAGCGCGGAGGAACGGAAGCAGTTGCTTGCGCAAATCCAGCCGGGTGACATCCTGGTGACATCCTACGACCTGCTAAAGCGTGATATCACGGGTTACACGTCCATCTCGTTTGAAAACCAGGTGATTGACGAGGCGCAGTTCATAAAGAACCATGACACGCAGGCGGCCAAGGCGGTGCGGCGCGTTTCGGCAGGCTTCAAGCTGGCTCTCACGGGAACCCCGGTGGAAAACCGATTAAGCGAGCTGTGGAGTATTTTCGAGTACCTGATGCCCGGGTTCCTTTACCCGTACCAGCGGTTCAAGAAGGAAATCGAGACCCCAATCGTGCACGATGAAAACGCGGCGGCCGGCGAACGCCTGCGGAAAATGGTGAGGCCGTTCATCCTGCGGCGGCTGAAGAAGGACGTCTTGAAGGATTTGCCGGACAAGATCGAGAAGAACATGTGCGCCAAGCTGGAGGACGAGCAGCAGCGGTTGTATGACGCGCATGTCAAGCGTCTGAAAATGTTGTTGGACAAGCAGACCGACGAGGAGTTTAAAAGTTCCAAGATCATGGTGCTCTCCGAAATCACGAAACTGCGCCAGATTTGCTGTTGTCCGGCGTTGATTTATGAGGACTACCCGTATTTTTCGGCGAAGGAAAACTTATGCGTGGAACTGATACAGAACGCGCGGGAAGGAGGACACAAGGTATTGTTGTTTTCCCAGTTCACGTCGATGCTGGAGCGGCTTGAGAAACGTTTTTCGCAGGAGAAGATTTCTTATTACGTGCTGACCGGGGCGACGCCGAAAGAAAAGCGCATGCAGATGGTGGAGGCGTTTCAAAACGATGACACGGCGGTATTTTGCATCTCGCTGAAGGCGGGCGGCACGGGGCTTAACCTGACGGCGGCGGACATCGTGATCCATTACGACCCGTGGTGGAACCTGGCGGTGCAGAACCAGGCCACGGACCGGGCGCACCGCATCGGGCAGGAGAACGTGGTCAGCGTCTACAAGCTGATTGCCAAGGGGACGATAGAGGAAAACATCGTCAAATTGCAGGAAAAGAAGAAAGAACTGGCCGAGCAGATCCTGGGCGGCGAGGGTATGGGAAGCGGCCGGTTCGACAAAGAGGAACTGTTGGAACTGTTGGGAAACTGACGAGGAAACTCCGCATGACTAAGCCCGGGAAGACCTCGCTAAAATATGCGGAGTGCATTCGCACGTAAGTGACCAAAAGACGGTCACTTACGTGCCCATGGCATGGAGGTATTTAAAATGAGAGTGGAACAAATCGTATTGAATAAAGAGCGAAACGTGACGTTGACGGCGTATTTGCAGGAGGTCGGCGGGGAATTCCGAAACGTCACAAAGCGTCCCGCGATGCTGGTGCTGCCGGGCGGCGGTTACCAGTTCTGTTCTGACCGTGAGGCGGATCCGGTGGCGATGCCGTATTTGAAGGCGGGCTACCAGGTGTTCATCCTGCGTTATTCCGTCAAGGCGGACGCGGTCTGGCCGAACCCATTGGATGATTACGACCAGGCGATGGAGCTGATCCGCTCGAAGTCGGACGAGTGGCATCTGTTTGCCGACAAGGTGGCGGTCATCGGGTTTTCGGCGGGCGGCCATCTGGCGGCAGCGGCGGCCACGATGGCGAAGAACCGCCCGAACGCGGCCATCCTGGGCTACGCGGTGGCGGGAGAGGACGTAAAAGGGTGCAACGCGAGCGCGCCGGATACCATCAAAGCGGTGGATTATAAGACTTGCCCGTGCTTCTTGTTCGCGACGCGCACGGACAGCGTCGTGCCGATTGCCAATTCGATTCATTTCATGGACGCGCTGGACAAGTACGGTATTTCTTTTGAAAGCCACATTTATAGCTACGGGCCGCACGGGTTCTCGACCTGCGACACGTCGGTGCAGCACAAAGACACCGAAATCAGTTCCCGCGTGCCGGACTGGGTGGAGGACAGCATCGGGTGGCTGACGGAAGTGTTGGGCGACTATGGCGACGGGCAGATGACCGAACCCCTTTGTAAGGCGCATGTCAGCGACGACGGGGAGGCGTTCTTGTCCGTGGACTGCACGTTCGGCAGGCTGACGGGCAACCCGCGGGCGAAGGAACTGATTGACGCGATGATGGAGAACATGAAGAAGCAGGGCGGCCAGACGGCCGGGGCCGGTATGGAAGTGACCGAGGATATGATGAAGATGGTTTCCAAGATGAAGCTTCGGGACATGCTGGCCTTTGGAAACGCGCCGCAGGAGGTCGTGGAGCAGATTGACGGGCAACTGAGAAAGATACCGAACATCTGACTATACCAGGGTTCCAAGTCCATGTATGGCATGCAGGTATGCCAATACATGGATCCGGAATCCGCAAAACACCGAAAAGAAGCCATTTTTCGATGGGAGGAACCATGTCTTTACAATTTATTTTCGGAAATTCGGGAGCCGGAAAGTCCCGCCATTTGTACGAATGGGTCATCAAGGAATCGATGGCCCATCCGTCGCGTAATTACCTGGTGCTCGTGCCGGAACAGTTTACCATGCAGACGCAGAAGGAGTTGTGCGAGCTGCACCCGCGCGGCGGCATCATGAATATCGACGTCTTAAGTTTCATCCGCCTTTCCCACCGCGTGTTCGAGGAGACGGGAACCAAGACGGGGCGGGTGTTGGACGACGAGGGAAAGAACCTGATTTTGCGGAAGATTGCCGGAAAATACGAGAAGGACTTGCGGGTGCTCAAGGGCAATTTGAAAAAACAGGGGTATATCAGCGAGGTGAAGTCGGTCATTTCCGAGTTCACGCAGTATGGCATCGGCTTTGAAAAGCTGGATGCCTTTTTGGAAATGCTGGAACCGGAGAGTTACCTTTCTTATAAGCTGCAGGACATCCGCATGGTGTACGAGGGGTTTGAAAATTTTTTGGCGGACAAGTACATTACCAAGGAGGAGCTCTTGGACGTCTTGAGCGAGAACGTGCCAAATTCCCGGCTTTTGAAGGGCAGCGTGGTGACGCTGGACGGGTTTACCGGCTTCACCCCCGTGCAGAACCGCCTTCTGGGGGAATTGCTGAAGGTGTGCGAACGGGTGGTGGTCACGGTGGACATGGATAAGCGGGAGGATCCGTTCACCTACCGCCATCCATACCAGCTTTTCGCCTTGAGTAAGGAAATGACGACGTCCTTGGTAAAGATTGCCGGGGAACAACGGGTGGCGGTCGAGGAGCCCGTGTATTTGTACGACGAATCCGTCCGGCGTTTCCGGGACAATGAGGAGCTTGCGTTTTTGGAAGCGGAATTATTCCGTTACGGGCAGAAAAAATATGAGGGGGAGCCTTGCAATATTTCCCTCCACGCCGTGCAAAACCCAAGGGATGAGGCGGAATTCGTGGTCGCCGGGATTCGCCGGCTGGTGCGGGAAAAGGGATACCGCTACCGTGACGTCGCGGTGATTGTCGGCGACATGGAGGCTTACGCCGTGCCGATGGAGAAGGCCTGCGAGGGCTTTGGAATCCCCGTCTTCATCGACCACAAGAAAAGCATCCTGCTGAACTCGTTCGTCGAGTACGTGCGCAGTGTCCTTGGCATGGCGGCGGATAATTTTTCCTATGAGAGCGTGTTCCGTTTCCTGCGCACGGGAATGGGCGGGTTTACGGACGACGAGGTGGACGTGCTGGAAAATTATTGTCTCTCGCTGGGGCTTAAGGGATATAAGAACTGGCAGGGCGTGTGGGCGCGTAAGAACAAGACCACGAAGGAGGAAGAACTGGCGGCGTTAAACGGCCTGCGCGTGCGCTTCGTGGAGAAGGTGGACGCCCTCATGTTCATCCTGAAGAAGCGGCAGAAGACGGTGAAGGACGTGACGGTGGCCGTGTACGAGTTCCTCGTGCGGGAGAACATGCAAGAGAAGGTGCAGCGGCTTTCGGAAAAATTCCTGCGGGAAGGGGAACTGGCATTGGCCAAGGAGTACGCGCAGGTATACCGCATCGTCATCGAATTGTTCGACAAGTTCGTCGAACTCCTGGGCGACGAAAAAATTTCCCTTGAAGAGTATTGCGAACTGTTGGACGCGGGACTCGAGGAGGCCAAGGTGGGCGTGATTCCCCCCAGCATGGACCAGGTGGTGGTCGGCGACGTGGAGCGCACGCGCATAAACCAGTTGAAGGTCTTGTTTTTTATGGGGGCGAACGACGTGTTTTTGCCGGGAAACCTCGGGCAGGGCGGCCTTTTGTCCGAGCGCGACAGGGAGGCTTTTGCCGAGAGGAAGATGGTGCTGTCGCCGGGAGCCAAGGAAAAGGCCTACGTGCAGAAATTTTATCTGTACATGAACCTGACCAAGCCGTCCGAAAAGCTATATTTGACGTACAGCAAGGTGTCTTCTGACGGGAAGGCGTTGCGCCCGGCCTACCTGGTGCAGGACGTGCGCAGGATGTACCCGCGATTGAAGGTGAACGACGAGGACGCAAGGACATTGCGGGAGCGGGAACTGACTCCGGCGAAGGGCGCGTACGCCCTGGCGGAAGGGTTGCAAGACCGTGTGCGGGGGCTTGACGATACGTGGAAGGAACTGTATACGTGGTATCGGCGCGAGGAAAACCGCATGTGCACGCGGCATATTTTGGAGGCGGCGTTTTATGAGCGAAATCCCCATTCTCTGGAAGATGCAAAGGAACTGTACGGTGATTTGGCACGGGTTGGCGTCACCCGCTTAGAGCGGTTCGCCGCTTGCGCGTACGCCCATTTTCTGACCTATGGCCTGCGCCTTTCGGAGCGGGAAATTTACCAGTTCGAGGCGATGGATTTGGGGAACGTCGCCCACCAGTCGATGGAGCGTTTTTCCCGCAAGGCGGATGAGCGGCGGGTGGACTGGACGGAAATGCCGGAGGATTTGCGCGCGCGGCTCATCGAGGAGAGCGTGGAGGAAAGCATTTTAGAATATGGGAACACGGTGCTGTATTCCTCGGCCCGCAATGAATATCTCATCACCCGCATCAAGCAATTGATCCGCCGTTCGGTCTGGGCGTTGACAAAGCAGATGGAGCAGGGGGATTTTCGCCCCCGGGGTTATGAAATCAAGTTTGGCGGCGGGAAGATTGACCGTGTCGACACCTGCGAGGACGAGTCGCGGGTGTACGTGAAGGTGACGGATTACAAGACCGGGATGAAAAGCTTTGACATCACTTCGTTTTACCATGGCTTGCAGCTGCAGCTGCCGGTATACTTGAACGCCGCGATGGAACTGGAAGAACGTAAGGCGGAAAGAGAGAATGGTAAAGCGGATGCCGGTTATGGAGGCGGGGCGGATGTCAGGAAGGACGTCGTTCCGGCGGGCGTGTTTTATTATCGGATACACGACCCGATTGTCGAGCGGGAGGATGACGATTGGGTCGTGGAACAGAAGATTTTGAAGGAGCTGAAGCTGGACGGCCTGATGAGCGCCGATGAAAGGGTGCTCTCACACCTGCAGCATGACGTGGAGGGAACGTCCGCGTTTTTGCCTTTTGGCCGGAACAAGGACGGGAGCCTTAGTAAGTTCTCAAAGGTGCTTTCAGCGGAGGAATTCGCCCTCTTCCTGGAATATACGAAAAAGAAGGAACGGGAGTTAAAGGGGCGCATGGCGGCGGGCGAGGCGGCGGCAAGCCCTTATGAACTGGATGGGAGGACCGCTTGCGATTATTGCGCCTATCGGGCGGTGTGCGGGTTCGACGCGCGTATTTCCGGGTGCGGGTACCGGGAGTTGGAAAAATATACCCGCGAGGAAGTGATGGGAAAAATCAGGGAGGAAATGGATGGGAATGCAGTGGACCGAGGAACAGAAAAAGGTAATTGAGTTGCGAAACCGCAATATTTTGGTGTCTGCCGCCGCCGGTTCGGGCAAGACGGCGGTGCTGGTCGAGCGTATCATCCGCATGTTGACGGATTCGGGGCGCCCGATGGACGTGGACCGTCTTTTAATCGTGACGTTTACGGAGGCCGCCGCCTCCGAGATGAAGGAGCGGATTCGCATGGCGGTTGAAAAGGCCTTGGAAGAGCGTCCGGGCGACGTGCATTTGCAAAGGCAGGCGACGCTGATCCACAGTGCGCACATCACCACCATCCATGGGTTTTGCCTGAACGTCATCCGGGAATATTTTCACGTGATTGACTTGGATTCCGGTTTTCGCATCGCGGAGGAGGGGGAATTGAAGCTGCTAAAGCAGGACGTCCTGGCCGAAGTATTGGAGGCGTGCTACGTGGAGGGGGAGACCGCTTTCCTGGAACTGGTGGAAAAGCTGGGCGGCGGCCGCAATGACCGCAATCTGGAAGAACTGGTGTTGGAACTGTATGAATATTCGCGCAGTTACCCGCAACCGGAGAAATGGTTGGAAAGCTGCGTGGGGCGGTATCGCGGGCCGGAAGACGCGTCGCGTTCGGAGGGCGGTTGGCCGGATGCCGCGTCGCGCTTGAAGGGTGGCCAACTGAAAGACATCTGGGACAAGGCGGGGCGGGTGGCCGCAGGATATTTGCAAGACGCGTGCCAGATTTTACAAGGGGCGGTGGAAGTCTGCGAGGAGGCGGACGGCCCCTACATGTATTTGCCGATGCTGCAGTCCGACCTCGAAATGCTCTCGGAAGTGGGACGGGCGAAGAGCTTTTCGGAAATGTATTCCCGTGTCAAGACGTTGAACTGGCAGACGTTGTCGCGCAAAAAGGATGATGCCGTTTCGGCCGGGAAGCGGGAAGAAGTAAAAAAAATCCGCGACCGGGCCAAGAAGCAGGTAAAGGAACTGGTGGAATTTTGTTTTTATGAAAAGCCGGAGACGATGCGGAAGGACATGGAGGCGACTTCGGGCCTCATGCGGACATTGGCCGGCCTGGTGCGAAGGTTCGCGGACGCGTTCGCGGAAAAGAAGAAGGCCCGCGGCATGATTGACTTTGGCGACATGGAGCAGTTCGCCTTTCAAATCCTCGTGCGCGAGCGGGACGGGGAGCTTGTGCCGTCCACCGTGGCGTGCGAGTACCAGAAACAATTTTACGAGGTGATGATAGACGAGTACCAGGACAGCAACCTGATACAAGAGGCGATTTTGACCAGCGTGTCGGGCGTGGGGCGCAAGAATTACAATATTTTCATGGTGGGGGACGTAAAGCAGAGCATTTATCGGTTCCGTCTGTCCAGGCCGGAGCTTTTCATGGAGAAATATGACACGTATCCGACAGAGGATGGCATGAAGCAACGGATTGACCTGCACCGTAATTTTCGCAGTCGGAGCGAGGTGCTCGACAGCGTGAACGACGTGTTTTTCCGAATCATGCAGAAGGGGCTGGGCGGTATCACGTATGACGGGCAGGCCGCGCTGCACCCGGGAGCGGCATACGAGCCACTTGTCCTGGAGAATGGCGCGTCGGCAAACCAAACGGAATTGTGGCTTTTGGACACGAGCGAGGACGCGGGCCAGGACGGGGACATAAGCCGGGAGAAGGACGCGGACGGGGACGGGATAAGCCGGGACGAGGCAAGGAACGGGGGGCGCAGGGTCACTTCCGGCCGCCAGTGGGAGGCACGCATGGTTGCCAAGCGCATCAAGGAGCTGGTGGCGACGCACGAGGTCTGGGACAAGGATGCAAGTGCCTTTCGTCGGGCGAATTACCGGGACATCGTGATCTTGACGCGCAGCGTCAAGGGCTGGTCCGACGTGTTTTTGCAGGAACTGACGGACGCGGGAGTTCCCGTGTACGCGGGCAGCAGGGAAGGATACTTTGAAGTTTACGAGGTCGACGTGTTATTGAATTATTTGCAGCTTTTGGAAAACCGGCGGCAGGACGTGCCGTTGGCATCGGTTCTTACGTCCCCGTTCGTGGGACTTTCCGCGCGGCAAATGGCGGAAATTCGCGTGGCCTGCCAGGAGGGGACGTTTTTCGAGGCGGTGGAAAAGTTTGCCGGGCTGCGGGAGGCGGCCATGACGGAAGAGGGCGGGGAGGAAGAATGCCAGGAAGGGGATTTGAAAAATGACGAAACGGGCGTGGGGGCAGACGCGCCCGACACCATGACGGAGGACGCGCCAGATGATACGCGCTCCGACACGCGCCGCGTTTTACGGACATTTTTCGCCACCCTGGCACATTTTCGCGAGATGGTTCCGTACACGCCGATTCATGAGCTTTTATGGAAGATTCTCGAGGAGACGGGCTACGGACTCTACATCACGGCGATGCCGGGCGGCCGGCAGCGTCTGGCGAACGTGGAGATGCTGGTGGAAAAGGCGGCCGCGTTTGAGAAGACGAGCTACAAGGGGCTGTTCCACTTTGTCCGCTATATCGAGCAATTGAAAAAATATGACGTGGATTTCGGGGAGGCCAACATTGCCGACGAACAGTCCGACACGGTGCGGATTATGAGCATTCACAAGAGCAAGGGGCTGGAGTTCCCCATCGTGTTCGTTTGCGGGATGGGAAAACAATTCAACATGCAGGACATAAGAAGCGCCATGGTCATCCATCCGGATTGGGGCGTGGGACTGGATTGCATCGACTTGGAGCGGCGCACGAAGGCTCCGACGTTGTTGAAAAAAATCATCCGGCATGAGACGAAGCTGGAGAACCTCGGCGAGGAACTCAGGGTTCTTTATGTCGCGATGACGCGGGCGAAGGAAAAGCTGATTTTGACGGGAGCGGTAAAGGAAACCTCTTACATGGAGGAAAAACGAAAATTGGCGGAAATGTGCGGGGCGGACGGGCGGGCGTTTCCGCTTTACGAATTATGCTCGGCAAAGCAATATCTCGACTGGCTTCTTCCAGCGGCGTATCTGGAGGAATCCATTTCCGTCCGGGTCTGCACGCCGCGGGAACTGGCGGTTGACGAGGCGGCAAAAGCGCATGCGGATGTTTGGGCGCGGGACGTGCTGGAGCATTGGGACGTTTCGAAGGTTTATGACGCGGCATTGCGGGAGCGACTCAAGGGACAGTTTTCCTTTTCGTATCCTTATGAAAAGGAAGGCAGGCGCAAGTTGAAATTTACGGTGTCGGAACTCAAAAAAAGAACTTATCTGGCGGAGGAGGGCGGGGAGCTTCTTATCGAGGAACCAGAGGTGGTTCCATTGCTTCCGCAATTTTTGCAGGAAGAGGAAGAAATGACCGGGGCATCGCGGGGAACCGCCTACCATAGGCTTCTGGAACTTTTGGATTTTTCATGTGCCTATGACGAGGGGACGTTGACGGAGGCGGTTGGCAGGCTGGTGGACGAGGGACGCATGGAGCCGGAAATGGCGGAGTGCATCCGGCCGGCGGACATTTTAGGATTTTTAAATTGTGAAAGCGGAAAACGGATGAGGCGTGCCGCGGTCGCGGGGGCGTTGTTCAAGGAGCAGCCGTTCGTACTCGGCGTGCCCGCGGGCGAAGTGTACGCCGAAGAAGAGGCGGGCGGGGACGAGGTGATTCTCGTGCAGGGAATCATCGACGTGTATTTTGAAGAGGCGGACGGCCTGGTGCTTTTGGATTACAAGACGGACAAGGTGCGAAGGGCCGCCGACCTGGTGGAAAAATACCATGCCCAGTTGGAGTATTATGCAAAGGCGCTTCACCGGCTTTTGGAAAAGCCGGTGAAAGAAAAATGGATTTATTCCTTCACGCTGGGGGAGGAAATCCGATTGTAGGATGGAACGGCCCCGCGGCAGGCCTGCGCTTCGCCCAGGCCATTGCCCGTGGGGATAAAACGTGATTTTTGGAGGAGGGGAAGATGGGGAACATGGTGGTTTTGTGCTATCTGGCGGGAATAAATTTGGTCGCCTTTTTGGCTTTTGGCGAGGACAAACGGCGCGCCGCCAAGCATTTGTGGCGAATTTCGGAGGCGACGCTTTTGAGCCTGGCCGTGATTGGCGGGGCGGCGGGAG
Source organism: Lachnospiraceae bacterium (assembly GCA_910574865.1). GTDB lineage: Bacteria > Bacillota > Clostridia > Lachnospirales > Lachnospiraceae > Schaedlerella. The sequence continues at coordinate 23,160 of CAJTDN010000020.1, forward strand.
CATTGGCCGGAATGCATGTGTTCCGGCATAAAACAAGGAAGCCGAAATTCAGGTTCGGGATTCCGGCTCTCCTGGTCTTGGAGCTGATGTTAACGTATCGCTTGCTGTGGACGTTTTGCATTGGTTGACCGGAAGCACCTCAGATGATAATATTTCGTTTCCTAAGCGTCCGTGCATTGACGCGATTTTGGACGATGCAAATAAATCCGGCTTTTGAATTTCTTTAGAAAATTTTCCATAATAATATATTGACAAATAATATTATACGAAATATAATATGGGAGACAAAACAATATTGCAGAGTTAAAAAGAAGTTATCGGGAATGGTAATGGACGGCGGCTGGGAGGGAATACATTTTGGAGGTGGTTAGATGATTTTTAACACTGGTGCCGCATTGCTGGACGCAATCGTCCTGGCAATCGTGTCAAAGGAGACGGATGGAACGTATGGCTACAAGATCACGCAGGACGTGCGACGTGCGATGGACGTGTCGGAGTCGACACTGTACCCGGTGCTGAGACGCCTGCAGAAGGAGGAATGCCTGGAAGCGTATGATTTGCAGTTTGACGGGAGGAACCGCAGGTATTACAAGGTTACGGAAAAAGGAATGGCGCAGCTCAATTTGTATAAAATAGAGTGGAAGAACTACGCGAAGAAGATACAAGAAATTTTTGAGGGAGGTGCGACTGCATGAATCGGTCGGAATTTATGGCAGGGTTGAGAAAGCTGCTTGTCAGCATCCCGGAGGACGAGAGGGAGGAAGCGCTGCAGTATTATGAAGATTACTTTGAGGATGCAGGACCGGAGAACGAGGGAAACGTGATTAAGGAACTGGGAAGTCCGGAGAAGGTGGCATCCATCATCTGGGCGGACTCGAAGGAGGGCAGCAGGGAAAGCGGCGAGTTTACCGAGACCGGTTATACCGACGTGAGGTTCGACGAGAGAAAGCGTCCGGCATGCCGTGAGAACCCGCCACAAAAAAAGGAGGGGAAAGACGAAGCGCATCAGGCAGAAAATGCGTATTCTTATCACGAAACGTCATATACTACGAGTGAGTCGGGCGTTGGAAACGGCCCACGGGAAGCGGCCGGGCGCGGCCAGGATGATGGCGGCCATGGGGCAGGAAACGGTTATGGCGCGGGAAGTGGTTATGGCACCGGCGGCGGTTATGGGCGGGGACGGCGCGCGGCGGGAGAAATGCGCACGAACAAGACGGTGAAAATCGTGATGATTATCGTGCTCGCGCTGGTAGTCCTTCGGATGTTTGGCTGGCTGGTTCCGGCCGTGTTCGGGGGCGTCATGGGAATCGTGGGAGTCCTCTTGGGGATTTTTGGTTGCCTGGTCGGTTTCGCCTTTGCCGGGGTGGGAATCGCGGTGGCGGGAGTCGCCGTCCTGGCCGTAGGCATCGGGGGACTGGCAGGCACCTTCGCGGCGGCCATATTGGTGATGGGAGTCGGGTTTTTACTGATAGGGTTGGGCGTGGCGTTTACCATTTTGATGGTAAAGGTCTGTCTGGTGGTTTATCCGGCGGTGTTCCGGTTTGTCGTGAACCTGGTGAGAAGGATTTTTAATGGAAGGGAGGCGGCGTAAGGTCATGAAAAAGGTATGGAAACTGATTCTGACGATTTCATTTTCCGTCGCGGGCGTGGGCCTGGTGTTCATCGCGGCGGGCTATATCCTGGGTGCCTCGTCAAGCGAGGTGGACGAACTTTTTTACAATGCCGGCGGCTACGCGCATTTGGGCCGTATCGAGGAAATGGCCCGGGACATGACTGGAAGGACGCACCACGAGGAACACGGCACGGAATACGACCCTGGTTTGGATTATATCGAATCCGGCGAAGAATACTATGGGAGTGAGGAGCATTCTTATGACGGGATAGACCAGTTGCAGGTGGAAGTTCCGGCGATGGAAGTCAGCGTCGTGGAAGGAGCCAGGAGCGACGTGTTCGTAAACTTCATAGACGTGCCAAGGACGCTTCGGGACGCGATTGTGGTGTCTTCGGATGGCGGGGAACTTAAGATTGAGACGGACGATGACAAGTCGCTTATGGACTGGCTGAGAAATGACGGATACTGCGGAACCCTTTATATCGAAGTTCCAGAGGGGACCAGGTTCAAGGACGTCTCGTTGGAAGTTGGCGCGGGAACTTTGACCGTGGAAAACATATATGCGGACGAACTGGACATCGAGGCCGGCGCCGGGGAGGTGTACGTCACGCAATTCGAGGCCGGGGAGGCCAAGGTACAGTGCGGGGCGGGAGAAGCGGTGCTGACCGGCACGGTGCATGACAAGATTGAAATCGAGTGCGGGGTTGGTTCCGTGGTGTTCAATGACAGCGGCGAAGAGTCGGATTACGAATACAAACTGGACTGCGGAATCGGCGAGTTGGTCGTGGGTGGCAATTCATACAGCGGTCTGGGTAGCACGAAGGAAATTAAAAACGGAAGCTCCACGAAAAAGATGAAGATTGAATGTGGAATCGGAAGCGTGGAAGTATATTTTGAAGAATAGGGAGGAATTTATCATGTCGGACAAAAAATTATATCGTTCAAGGGCAAATCGCATGGTTTGTGGAGTATGTGGAGGAATCGGGGAATATTTCAACGTGGATCCGACGTTGATCCGCCTGGGGGCGGCCATCCTCACCGTGTGCAGCGTGGGTACGGGACTGGTCTTGTACTTCGTGGCGGCGGTCATCATCCCGGAAGGGTGAGTGTCGGTGTTCGCGGCGTAGGTAAAGTTGGCACCAGTCGGGTTTGCCGTCCGACTGGCGCCGATGAATCTTGTTATCTCGTCGGCATCTGGAATTTTACGAGCGCCTTGTTCAAGTAGTCGTTAAAAGGTTTCATGATTTGGAAAAGCCCTGCCGCCTTTGCGGCAAATGCTTCTGCGTCGTTCAGCTCCTCGTCTTTTATCGGGTATTCCAGGTACCAACTCTTAAATTTCAGGTATTCCGCTTGCGGATGCCCCTTGTCATATCCGGCAGGAACTTTCTTTAGTGCCGTTCCTTGTACGGTGAAATGTTTTTCAAAGGTCGGATCATGTATCAGGTTTTCCCACTCTTCTCCATTCTGGACGATATAATCCCGTACCATCGTCGTCGCATCCTTAAACATGTCCGCAAACAAGCCGCCCCCTAGAAAGGACTGGTTGCCGGGCTTTACCATGAGATAATATCCGACGGGGACGGGCAGCTTGCCCTTGGAGGAAATATGGGCGCGGAACGCGGGATTATAAGGCGACTTGTCATGGCTGAAGCGGGTATCCCTTACGATTTTAAACGTAAGGTTTTTCGGGTCGTTATGTAAAATACTGCCGTCAAATTTTCCGATTTCCAGCATCAAAGCTTGTAATAATTTTTCAAATTCGGCATTTGCCTTTTTATAGTCGTCCTTGTTCGCATGGTACCATTCACGGTTGTTATTCTTGTCCAATGCCGATAAATAATCAATAATGAACTGTGTATTCATAGCGAGTCATCTCCTTTACGAGTTCTGGATAATGGAAAGCTGCATGGAACCTAAAAATTCCCGTATCAGGTGTTTCGTGCGTTCGGGTGATTGGTAGGGCTTGCAGAACGAGAAGTCTTGTGACAAATCGTCAATATCTTCCATGGCGTTTTTCACTTCCACCATGGTCTGCATGGGAATCTCCGTGGCCGCCACATAATCCATTTGCAACGGGTTTATCCTATGGTTTTGTATCGCATAATTTACCCGGTTTTTACATTTGCATTTGCCGCCGCCGTATTCGCCGCAATACTGTCCAAGAAAGTCCGCCATTTTTTTGCGTGTTCGGGAAAGGCGCTGGCGATACGCTTCCGGGGTCATGTTCAAAATGTCCCCCGCGACGCGGCTGTCAATCTTGAACATGGTGCCCAATATGAAAATACACCTGCTCTCTGCGTCAAGGCATTGAAGCATCACGTTGGTACAGGACATTTTCAGTTCCTCAGCCAATATGTCCTTTTCCACGTTCTGCGTCAAGTCGGGCACGTCCTGTATTTTTCCGTTTTCAATATCATCCCCATAATATTCAAAACTTAACGGGTGGTGGGCGAACATATGCTTCTTGTAATTTTTCAGGTGATTGGCCGCGATGCTGAAAACCCATGTCGTAAAGGAACTGTCACCCCTGAAAGAGGACAGGTGCGTAATCATCTTCAACAAGATGTCCTGCGTGGCATCCTCCGCGTCGGCGAACGTGCCAAGCATGCGCAGGGATAAATTGAATACGATGTCCTGCACGCTTGTAACAAGCGTTTCAAGGGATTCCTTGTCCCCGGCCGTGGCTTTGTCAATCAAAGCCCGCAATTCTTCATTCGTTTTTTTGTCCATAGATTTATACCTCCTACTTAATTAGACAACGTTTCCTTGTCTGTGTGACAGAAAATAATCAATGCATTTTTATTCGGAAACCGTGCTTCTTTGTTTCCTGGTACCATTATTTTTCTTGCGGTTATTTGATGATAACATACCCGTTGTCGAAAGCCAATAGGATTATTATGTTTTTCGGCTGAATGCCGCGAAGTGTCCGTTTATAAGTAAAATCGGCCGGGAATATTTCGTATTGGGATGGAAAATTTCGTAATACGCAATATGACAATCAAGGTCGTATCCGCCGTCACATGGCGGACGGCAAACCACACTACGGCGGGAACAAGGAAAAGGCGGACGGGCAGCGGCAATTTTTCCATTATGCCTGTTTTGGCGGGCGAGGCGGTGCGTGGAAGAAATTTTCCGTTATCATGTGAAGCCTGACTTGAAATGCGTTTTGGAAAATGTTGGAGGGGACGGCACGCCGCGCCTCTACTATACGGTCCCGCCCACGTTTTTGTGGCATACGTTCGAGGACCAGATTGTTCCGGTGGAAAACAGCCTTTTGTTCGCCGTTGCCCTGCGAAAGAAGCGGGTTCCCTTTGAACTGCATGTTTATTCGGATGGCGTCCACGGACTGGCCCTGGCAAATGACCTGACCATGGACGCGGGCGGCGGGGGCGTCTGTAAAAGCTGTGAGGGGTGGCTCGCATTGGCCTTCGCCTGGCTTCGCCGCCCGGTCAAGGCCTATGTCAAGCGGGATGATTTTCCTTGACAAACCGATTGATTTATAGTAAACTTTTCTTCCGTGGTATGACGTTGGGCGATGGGGCAAGAGTCGTAGGACTTTTGCCCTTTTTCAGTGTTGTTTAGGAGGAAGGAGAGAGACGTTATGTGGAAAATGATAAATGATGGCTTGCAGGTGGTTGACGATTTTGTCTGGGGCGTGCCGCTCATGGTGCTCATCCTGGCGGGCGGGCTGCTTTTGACCGTCCGCACGAAGGCGTTGCAGGTGAGGCGGCTTCCGCTGGCGCTTAAATGGATGGTGAAGAACGAGAAGGGCGGAGAGGGCGAGGTGAGTTCGTTCGGCGCACTGTGCACGGCGCTGTCCGCGACCATCGGGACGGGAAATATCGTCGGCGTGGCGACGGCGGTTTGTGCCGGCGGGCCGGGAGCGATTTTCTGGATGGTCGTGGCGGCCTTCTTCGGCATGGCGACCAAGTATTCGGAGGGCCTGCTGGCGGTGAAGTACCGCGTGATGGAGGCGGGGCACGCTCTTGGCGGACCGTTTTATTATATTGAACAAGGCATGGGCGAGAGGTTCGGGGGCAATTTTAAATGGCTGGCAAAATTATTCGCGTTTTTTGGCGTGTGCGCGGGCCTTTTAGGCATCGGGACCATTACGCAGGTGAACGGCATCACGTCGGCGGCGCAGAATTTCTTTGACCCGGGTAATGCCAATACGGTGACGATTCCGGGAATCGGCACGTATTCCTGGGTGGTGGTCGCCGTGTCCGCGCTGGTGACGGTGTTCGTGGCGTTGGTTCTGATTGGCGGCATCAGGCGGATTTCCACCGTGGCGCAGGTCGTCGTGCCGTTCATGGCGGTAATTTATATCGTGTTCGCGTTGGTTTTGGTAATCGCGAACATCACCAAGGTTCCGGCCGCGCTTCTGACCATCGTGCAGGCGGCGTTCAGTCCGAAGGCGGTTACAGGCGGCATCGTTGGCAGCATGCTGGTGGCGATGCAAAAAGGCGTGGCGCGCGGCATCTTTTCCAACGAGGCGGGCCTTGGCTCGGCTCCCATCGCGGCGGCCGCGGCACAGACGAAGGAGCCGGTCCGCCAGGGGCTGGTGTCGATGACCGGCACGTTTATTGACACGATTGTCATCTGCACGCTGACGGGCTTGTCCATCGTGATTACCGGCGCGTGGCAGGTGGAGGGCCTGGAAGGCGTGGCCGTGACCAGCTACGCGTTTGAAAACGGGCTGCCGTTTCCAGCGAGGGTGTCCGCGCTCATTTTGATGCTGTGCCTGGTTTTCTTCGCGTTTACCACGATTCTCGGCTGGGATTATTATTCGGAGCGTTGCCTGGAGTACCTAAGCGGCGGCAGGATGGGCGTTGTCAAGGCATACCGCTGGCTTTACATTCTGGCGGTCTTTATCGGGCCGTACATGACGGTGGCCGCGGTATGGACCATCGCGGACATTTTTAACGGCCTGATGGCGCTGCCGAACATGATTGCGTTGTTCGCCCTAAGCGGCATCGTGGCGAAGGAGACGAAGGCCTTTTTCGAGGCCGGGAAGCACGAGGCGCCATGATGGCGGCAAGGCCGGCGTGCCGGCGGGGACGGGGCACCCATGTGCTGTTGACTTCCAAATCGGAATCCCGCATGATTTCTTGAATGTCTTTTGGATTTTCTGGCAATACTTTGTTTGTACGGGCAAGGGGGAGCCGCCCTGGGCGGCCTCCCCGGGTGTTTTGGGAAATTCAGGAAAATCAAAGAAATTTTAGAAAAGAGGGAATCCGATATGGCAGGAAAGAAGGAAAAACCGGTTGACTTGAAAAACCTGGAGCCGGAGGACAAGTTGAAATACGAGATTGCCGAGGAACTGGGACTTTTGGACCGCGTGCTGGCGGACGGGTGGCGTTCCTTGTCCTCGAAAGAGACCGGGCGGATTGGCGGTATGATGGCCCGCCGGAAGAAGGTACCTACGGCGGTTTCCGACAAAAATATAGAAAAATGAAGAAGATGGTTGAAAAAGAGCCGGACATCTGATACAATTTCACCGGTGGGGTTTAGAAAACGGGTGGAACAAATGGAAAATAAATTTACCGTTCTGGGAGTGGACTTTGACATGGCCACGGCCAGGGAGTTGTTTAAGCGGACCGTGGAGTACCTGCGGGGCGAGGCTCTTGGCACGGTCGAGGCCGTTACGAAGGAGATGCTGATCCAGGGGCAGGAAGACGAGAAGTGGCAGGAGTGGATGTGCCAGATGGACTTGCTCGTGCCGCAGGACCAGGACATTTTTGAAGCGGCCGGCATCACGGACGGCGGTGTGGCGAGGGACGTGCAGAACGGCACCTACTTCCGCCTGCTTTTGAAATATTTGGAAAAGCATGAATGCCGCGTCTTTCTGTTGGCGGATGACGAAGAAGAGATGGCGTGCTTACAAGACGGGTTGCGCCGGTGTGGTTGTGCCTTGTCCATTTGCGGACAAGCGGTTCTTCCTGCGGAAAGCGGCCAGGAGGAAAAGGTGGTCAATGAAATCAACGGGGCGCTACCCGTCTGCGTCTTGTCCACGCTGTCTTGTCCGTGGCAGGAAAAGTTCATCGTCCATTTCAAGCCGCTCGTGAACAGCAAGCTATGGTTTGGCTGCCGGGCTTGTTTTGAATCCGGGGAAGCGTCGGGAGAGAACGGCGGGAGGTTGCATCGTTTTTTTACAAAGAGGCTGTTCCGCTATCTTGTCGGAAGGGAAAAGGAGAGTGAATAAGCGTTATCCGTTACCGTTTATGGTGGCAAAATGGCGCAAAATCATAAAATTTTTGTGAAATATGTGAGGAAATGCATAAAAAAAGTGGATTTCCTCTTTATTTTTTTGTGGTTTTGCATTATATTAGACATGTATGTTTATGATTGTACAGAAGACGGCACGGTCGAAGAAGGATAATTGGAGGACGCGGTAATGATTACGAACCAGATACTACTAAGTACCATTGAAGGCCTGAAAGGGATTACCAAGACGGATTTCTGCGTGTTTGACACGGAGGGAAAGATGCTGGCCGGCACTTTTGACGATGGTCGCGGCCTGGAGGGCGCGGTCGTGGCGTTTGGTGAATCTCCCGCGGACAGCCGGACAATCCAGGGGCGACAGTTCTTTAAGATATTTGACGAGCAGCAATTGGAGTACGTGCTGGTGGCCGATGGCGAGGGCGAGGAAGCCTACATGGTCGGCAGGATGGCCGCGTTTCAGGTTTCCAGCCTGCTGGTGGCTTACAAGGAGCGTTTCGACAAGGACAATTTCATTAAGAATCTATTACTGGACAACCTTCTTCTGGTGGACATTTATAACCGTGCCCAAAAATTACATATTGACACGGAGGTGAAACGTGTTATCTTTATTATTGAAACGTCCCACGAGAAGGACAGCGTGTCACTTGACAACGTGAGAATCTTGCTCGGCGGGCGATCCAAGGATTTCGTGACGGCGGTGGACGAGCGAAACATCATCGTGGTGAAGGAACTGGCCGAGCGGGACGGGGCCCGCGAGCTGGAACGGATGGCCAGGGAGATGTACGCGCTCCTTCGGGAGGACATGCCGGGCGAGTCCGTCCACATCGCGTACGGCACGGTGGTGAACGACATCAAGGAGGTGTCCAAGTCCTACAAGGAAGCCAAGCTGGCGCTCGACGTCGGCAAGATTTTCTTCGACGAGAAGGACATCGTGGCGTATAGCACGTTGGGAATCGGCCGCTTGATTTACCAGCTCCCGCTTCCGTTGTGCAAGATGTTCATCAAGGAGATTTTCGAGGGGAAGTCGCCGGACGAGTTTGACGAGGAGACGTTGACGACGATTAACAAGTTTTTCGAGAACAGCCTCAACGTGTCGGAAACGTCCCGGCAACTATACATTCACAGAAACACGCTGGTTTACCGGCTCGACAAGCTACAGAAGAGCACGGGGCTTGACTTGCGGGTCTTCGAGGACGCCATCACGTTCAAAATCGCGCTGATGGTCGTGAGGTACATGAAGTATATGGAGACTTTGGATTATTGACGGCCGGCAAGGGCAATGGTTTTATGGCATTACGTTTTGGGGGTAAATTAATTTAGGAGGTACTTATGATTGAATTAAAGAACGTGAAGAAGGAGTATTCCAAGGGACATGCGGCCCTGAACGGGGTTTCCGTGAAGATTGAGAAGGGCGAGTTCGTGTTCATCGTGGGCGACAGCGGTTCGGGCAAATCCACGTTGATTAAGCTGATCATGAAGGAACTGAACCCGACGGAAGGATCCATCATCGTCAACGGGCAGAACTTGAACCGGATGAAGCACCGCCATATCGCGAAGTACAGGCGGGGAATCGGGGTCGTGTTCCAGGACTTCCGCTTGCTGAAGGACAGGAACATCTATGAGAATATCGCGTTTGCCCTGCGGGTTACCGAGACGCCGATGCGAGTCATCCGCAGGAAGGTTCCGGCCGCGCTTTCCCTGGTCGGGCTGGCGCAGAAGTACAAGTCCTTTCCCAGGGAACTTTCGGGAGGGGAGCAGCAGCGGGTGGCGATTGCCAGGGCCATCGTCAACGAGCCGGCAATCCTTTTGGCCGACGAGCCGACCGGTAACTTGGATCCGACGAACTCGTGGGAAATCATGAGTCTTTTGAAGGAGGCGAACGAGAGGGGGACGACCGTTTTGGTCGTGACGCACAACCAGGAAATCGTAAACGAGATGAACGAACGCGTAATCACGATGAAGCAGGGAGTCATCGTGAGCGATGAACAAAAAGGTGGGTATATAGATGAGAATTAGTACATTGGGATACGTGGGTAAGCAAGGGGTTAAGAACATTGGCAAGAACAAGATGTTTTCCATGGCGTCAATCGCGACCATGGCGGCATGCATTTTCCTTTTTGGGTTGTTCTTTTCGATATTGATGAATTTCCAGCACATCATCCAGATGGCGGAAGAGGGCGTGGCCATCACGGTCTTTTTCAATGACGACGCGGACGACGCGCAAATCCAAAACATCAAGGAGCAGCTCATGGGGAGGGACGACGTGGGTGACGTCATTTACGTGTCGGCGGACGAGGCATGGGAGAAGTTCAAGGTCGAATACTTCGAGGGCAACCAGGACCTGGCGGAAGGATTCCGGGACAATCCGCTGGTGGGGTCGGACAACTACGAGGTTTACATGAAGATTAACGACGAGGAGCAGACAAACATTTTCACGAAGGGAAGGACGCTTTCCACCACGCAGAAGGAACTGGTGGATTTCGCGAGCGGCCTGGAGGGCGTGCGTAAGGTGAACAAGTCGGACGTCGTGGCAAACGTCCTCTCCAGCGTCAACACGTTGGTCGGCTACGTTTCGGCGGCCATCATCCTGATTTTGCTGGGCGTGAGCATTTTCCTCATCAGCAACACGGTCACGATGGGCATCACGGTGCGCCGGGAGGAAATCGCCATCATGAAATATATCGGGGCGAAGGACTTCATGGTCCGCTCGCCGTTCGTAATCGAGGGCTTGATCATGGGCCTGGTGGGAGCCATCCTTCCGCTGGTGCTGCTTTATTTCCTTTATGGGAAGGCAATCGAGTACATTATGAGCAAGTTCAGCATTTTGAACAACATTATTGAATTTTTACCGGTGGTTGACGTATACCGTTATCTTTTGCCAATCGGGCTCGCGCTCGGGGTCGGCATCGGTTTCGCGGGAAGTTATTTCACGGTGCGCAAGCATTTGAAAGTTTGACGTGACCGCGGGGGTATCGGGCAGTCACGGTTTGACAACCTCGCCGCTTTACGCGGCGGGGATTTTTATGAGAATGGCCGGGAACGGCTGAATATCAAGAAGGTGTGAAAACGATGAAAGACAGAAGCCAATTTTGGAGAGGGATACTTCTGGGAGCCCTTATCATGTTATGTGTCGTGAGCGTCCTGGGCGGGGTAAGGACGTTTGTCCCGCAGTTGTCCGGGCTCGCCAAAGGAGACGGGCGGGTGGAGGACAAGCTGGAGCTGCTCCGGCAGATGCTCTCGCAAAACTACCTGCGGGAGGACGAGCTGGACGAGGCGGCCATGGTGGAGCGGGCGTACGCGGGATACGTGGACGCGCTGGGCGACCCGTATACCGCGTATTATGACGAGGAGCAGACGCAGGCCATGTTGGAAAGCTTCAGCGGGGAATACTCGGGCATCGGTGCCGGGCTGAACCAGAACCTGGAAACACGGGTAATCACGATTACGAAGGTTTACGAGGGACAGCCCGCGGACGAGGCGGGGATGAAGGTTGGTGACATCCTTTACAAGGTGGATGAGAGGGAAATCACGGACGAGGATCTGAGCGAGGTCGTGACGTGGGTCAAGGGCAAGGAGGGAACCACCGTTGACTTGTATGTTTTGCGGGACGGGGAGGAACTTAAATTGACCGCGACGCGCAGGAAGGTGGAAGTCCAGACCGTGGAATCCGAGATGAAGGACGGCGGCATCGGCTATATCCTGGTGACGGAGTTTGACAACGTGACGTACGAGCAGTTCAAGAATGCCTTGGAGACTTTGGAGGCACAAGGGATGAAGGGGCTGGTCATTGATTTGCGTTCCAATCCCGGTGGTGGCCTTGACACCGTGGTGGACATGTTGCGGCTGATACTTCCCGAGGGGCGTGTCGTCTCCATGGAGGACAAAAATGGGAAGGAAACCGTTTATGATTGTGACGGCAGGCACGAGTTTACAAAGCCGCTTGTCGTGCTGGTGAACGAGAACAGTGCCAGCGCGTCGGAAATATTTGCCGGCGCGGTCAAGGATTATGGTATTGGTAAAATCGTGGGCATGACCACGTATGGGAAGGGTGTCGTGCAGAAAATCTTTTATTTGCAGGACGGCTCCAGCATAAAGATTACCATCAGCGAGTATTTTACGCCGAAGAAAAACTCCATCAACGGAATCGGCGTGGTTCCCGACTTGGAGGTGGAATATGTGAGGGACGAGGAAAATCCCGAGGCGGATAACCAGCTGGACGTGGCACTGGAAGAAGTGCGGAGGGAACTGTAAAATGTAGAAAGAGGGATTGGTATTCACGGACATTTCCTGCATAAGCGCGAAAAGAAATACGCCGCTATGGCGGCCGCGCCTGGCGCGGGGGGCATGTGTGCGTGAATGGTAACAAGGGTGGTATCATGTTTCATTTATTACTTGCAATTATATATCTGTCGTTTATCAGCCTGGGATTGCCGGATTCCGTCCTGGGGGCGGCATGGCCGTCGATGTATCTGGAATTTGGCGTGCCGGTTTCCTATGCGGGTGTCATTTCCATGATTATCAGCGTTGGTACAATCGTGTCGAGTTTGCAGAGCGACCGTCTGACGAGATGGCTGGGCACGGGGAAGGTGACGGCCATCAGCGTGGGGATGACGGCGGTGGCCTTGTTCGGGTTTTCCGCCAGCCATTCGTTTTTCGCCCTTTGTCTGTGGGCGGTTCCGTACGGGCTGGGGGCGGGCAGCGTGGACGCGTCCCTGAACAATTACGTGGCACTTCACTATGCAAGCCGCCATATGAGCTGGCTTCACTGCATGTGGGGCGTGGGCGCGGCTTCAGGGCCGTATATCATGAGTTTCGCGTTGCTCGGCGGCACATGGAATAGTGGTTATCGCTATATTTCCATCATCCAGATTGTGTTGACGGCGATTTTGTTTTTCAGTCTTCCGTTGTGGAAAGGGAGAAACGAGGCGGCTGCCGGGGACGACGGTGTGTCTGCGGGAGCGGGGGACAGGCCGTTGACGCTCCGGGAGATTTTCGCGATTACCGGGGCGAAGGAAGTCATGGTGGCTTTTTTCTGCTACTGTGCCATCGAGAGCACGGCCGGGTTGTGGGCCAGCAGTTACCTTGTGCTGCACCATGGCGTTGAGGCGCGGACGGCGGCGGGACTGGCCAGCCTGTTTTATATCGGAATCACGGTGGGGCGTGCGGTGAACGGGTTTTTGACGATTAAGTTTACGGACACGCAGATGATACGCATGGGGCAGGCGATTATTTTCGCGGGACTTTTGATATTGTTGTTTTCCCCGAACGCGGCGGTCGCCTTCGCGGGCCTGATCCTGGTCGGGCTGGGCTGCGCCCCGGTTTATCCGTGCATCATCCATTCGACGCCGGCCCATTTCGGCGCGGACAAGTCGCAGGCCATCATCGGCGTGCAGATGGCGTCCGCCTATACCGGGACGTGCCTGATGCCGCCGGTGTTCGGGCTAATAGCCAACCATGTGAGCGTGGCTTTGTATCCGGCGTATATGGGAATCATACTGGTGCTGATGGCCGTGATGTACCAGAGGCTGCTGAGAATAAAAGCCTGACGGCACGGGGGACAAAAGGCCGGTTTTCAAACATTCTGGCTTTCTGCCGCCTGGCGAAACGCGTTGGGCGTGGTGTCCATGTATTTTTTGAAAACACGTTGAAAATGGCTTTGGTCGGAGAAACATAAGTGGAAACTAATCTGCGCCAGCGAAAAATTGGTGTATCGAAGCAGCGCCTTGGCATTTTCCACGCGCTGGCGCATGATGAATTCACTGATGGGATATCCCGTGTACTGTTTAAACTGCATGGAGAGGTACTCCCGCCGTTTTTCAAAATGTTTTGCCACGGACTGCGTGGTAATCGGCTTTGTAAGGTTGGCGTTGATATAATTGACGCATTCGGTAACGAGGGCCGGGGTGTTTGCGGGAAGGGCATATCTGGCGGTTCTTCCCGCGTAGTCGGAAATCATGGTGGAGAAAAGGTTATGGATTTTTTCCATGCTGTCACATCGCTCCACTGTTATGACATAGTGGTCGCAAAGTTGCAATGCCGTTTCCACGTCCAGCCCGCCGCTGATGGCGGCCCTGGATACCAGGGTCACGGTCAGGATAAAATCGTCTTTCAGAGTTCTCATTTCATTTAAACTGTATTTGGCGCGGAAAAGGTACGGTGCGCCTTCTTTTAATAACTCTTTGACATCCGTTTGTTTTCCCAAGGTGATATTTCTCAGAAATTCTTGTTCATAAGAGTAGTTGTTGTGCAGGACACTGAATTCCCTGTCTTGGTAAATGTCCGTTTCCTGCGTTTTCTTTACGGTTTCCACGAAAGCATTGGAGTGCGAGGAATACTCCTCCAGGCTTTCCGATTCCAATCCGTTTACGATGAAATTCAAGAAAGCAAGCTTGTTATACAACTGCTCGTAAGACAGAATCGGGCTGGCGTGGATGTAAGCGTTTAATATCTGGGCGGTATCCTCGTCCAGGGAATCCGGGGCGGGCAGGAGACGGATGTCGTCGTCGTCGCTGGCCTTGTAGGTCTTCACCGGCCCGATGATAATGGAGCAGAAACGGGTTTTGGGAATCCAGAGCGCCCCATAGAGAAGGTGTCCCTTTGTCTCCGCGATAGATATGGTGCCGGGGTTGATATTGAAATTAGTTAGCAGTTCATAATGCGAACTGGTTCCCGTTGAAAAGTGGGGATGGACGGACACGAGCTCGTCACACACAAAAAAAGCCGCGGGAATCTTTTCACTTTGGCTGAAATGGCGGCAGACGGAGTCATACCACGGGTATTCTTCTGGTAAATTCTGGTTTTGTTGGTTTTGGGATATTGTACTCATATAACGATGATACCATCAAAAGTAACATTTAGTCAAGAAGATGGGGAGAATTCTTTCTATAATGGAAACAAAAAGTTACAGTTCAGTCCCCGGCCAATCACCACGCTGATTGGCCGAGAGGATGCACGTAAATCTGGCCGATGCATCACCCGCTTTGCCGTAGGCAAACTAAAAATGCGGGTGATGCCCGTTACAATTCGGACCCGCGCTGGCGCGGGGCTGAATTGTAACAACAAAAACGGAGGTGACGACATGAAAAAGTGTTCGATTGGCATGGAGCGATTTCGTGCTGCGGGTGGCGTGAAGATGGAAAAACAAAAGGACGGCTATCTCCTGATGTTTCCCGAGAAAGGGGGCCGTTTGATTCTTGCGGGGGATTCCATGCGTCTGGGGGGAGTGGACTGGACGGAAGCGACACACCTGGCTTTTGAGATGACAACATTTGCCAAAGTGGATTTGGAACCGGGGGAGGAACGGGAAGTCTCGGTGGAAGTGACCGCAAAGGATTTGTGTGTCTATGACCCGTCCAAGGGCGTGGTGCTCCCGGTCGGCGAATACAAGATGTACGTCGGCACGGACTGCCGGACGATTCTTCACGAGGCGGACTTGCGCGTGCTGGGCAAAAATGTCTACTGCCTGGGCCGGGAGTCGTCGCTTGGCGACATCCTGGCGGTGCCGGAGGCGGTGGCGGCCGTCGAGACAGTCATCCCGGGGTTCGTGACCCGGCTGGGCGACCATGCCAAGCTGATGGCGGGCAATAATTTTGACGCGATGTTTTCCAAACATATCATCCAGAGCCAGCCGGATTCGGTCAAGGCGAAAGAAATCATGGACCGGATGTATGCCGAACTGGAAAAGATAGAGCTGTAATAAGAAATCGGTTCCCGCAGACGTAAGGATTTGGCGTTACGTCTGCGGGAAAATTATGTGGGGGGAAATCCGTTTTTTAAGATGGAAATCCAGTCGCTTTTTTGGTATAGAAAACGGACAATGTAAACGGTATCAGAGAGTTCGTCAATTTGATAAAAGGCAAGATAATTATTGATG
This sequence comes from Lachnospiraceae bacterium, assembly GCA_910574865.1. Classification (GTDB taxonomy): domain Bacteria; phylum Bacillota; class Clostridia; order Lachnospirales; family Lachnospiraceae; genus Schaedlerella. The sequence continues at coordinate 38,867 of CAJTDN010000020.1, forward strand.
GTTATAAATCGGATTCCCCAGGAAGCCAGAAGGGAATCGTTTATAAGGGCGAATCTTTCTGGAAATGAGGATAATTCATTGATTTTCACATCGATTTCATTTAAAAGAGCCCCGGCGGCTTGTGAGTTTTTAAGAACGAATTCAATGTAATCCAAAGTGCGAATGATATCTCGTTCAGCGCTTTTGGTAATATGGATATAATAAGTTTTCATTGTTTTCTCCTGCGGTTCTTAAGGTCTGCCATCGCTTCTGAAAAAGGTCTGGTATCCCCCCCTTTGATGTCTTCTAGCCCATCTTGTATCAGGCTGTAAAGTTCGAATTTTCCCATGAGCTGTTCATAGGTTTCGATACTCATGACGGCAAGGTCGCCTTTTCCGTTTTTTGTTATGAAAACCGGTTCGGAATAAGAGTGGCAGAAAGTAGAAATTTCATTATAATTGTTTCGCAAATCAGCACTTGATTTAATGGTTGGCATGGCTGACACCTCCTTTATAACAAAATTATACCGAAATTTTACTATAAAAGCAAGGGGAAATCAGACGAATTTTGTTACAATTCAGCCCCGCGCCAGCGCGGGACTGAATTGTAACGGGCATCACCCGCATTTTTAGTTTGCCTACGGCAAAGCGGGTGATGCATTGACCAGATTTACGTGCATCCTCCCGGCCAATCAGCTCAAGTGATTGGCCGGGGACTGAACTGTAACCAAATTTTTATTATTTTTCGCTCTTTTTTGATATACTTAAACAAGGTATCTGTGTTAAAATAAAAGATAAGCATTTTAATTGCGGGAGCAAGAAGTGTGTGTCAATCAGTGATGTTGGTGGTGATAATGCCTTTTGACCCTGACATCATAGGAGAATTGAAGGAGGAAGACAAAGATGGCCATATACGAGATGAAGGATTACATGGCAAAGGCGAGAGAAGCGGTGGGCGAGGGTATCGTCCTTTTGCGAAACGAGGGGGCGGTCCTGCCGCTTCAAAAGGGCAGCAGGGCGGCGGTGTTTGGCCGCAGTCAGTTTAATTATTACAAGAGCGGGACCGGTTCGGGAGGTTTGGTCAACACCAGTTACGTGACGGGGATTCTGGACGCGCTTGAGGCGTGCGAGGAAATCGAGGTCAATGAACAGGTCAAGGCCGCGTATGAAAGGTGGTTAAAAGACCATCCGTTTGACGCGGGCCAGGGATGGGCGTCGGAACCATGGTTCCAGGAGGAGATGCCGCTTGATACGGCTCTGGTAGCGGAGGCGGCCGCACGGTCCGACACGGCCATCATTATCATCGGGCGCACCGCGGGCGAGGACCAGGATAACAAGGCCGAGGCCGGCAGCTACCTGCTGACAGAGGCCGAGGAAGCGATGCTGTCCGTGGTATGCAAGACGTTCAAGCGGACGGTTGTCCTGCTCAACGTGGGCAATGTCATCGACATGAACTGGGTGGAGAAATACCGGCCATCCGCGGTCGCCTATGTATGGCAGGGCGGGCAGGAAGGCGGGAACGGCGTGCTGGACGTGCTCACCGGCGCGGTCAGCCCGTCTGGGAAACTGCCGGACACCATCGTCTATGACATCAATGACTACCCGTCAACGGCACAGTTCGGAGAGCGGGAGAAGGCGGTGTATGCCGAGGACATTTATGTCGGCTACCGTTATTTTGAGACGTTTGCCAAGGACAAGGTACAGTACCCGTTCGGTTACGGGCTGTCTTATACGACGTTCATGACGGAGGTGGTAAGCGTCACGGCGGAGGCGTTCGGGCAGGGGAATGTAAAGGTCGTCGCGCGGGTCACGAACACGGGATCCGTGCCCGGCAAGGAAGTCGTGCAGGTGTATGTTGGCGCGCCGCAGGGAAGGCTTGGCAAGGCGGCCAGGAGCTTGTGCGGTTTTTCCAAGACAAAGACGCTGCTGCCCGGCGAAAGCCAGGAAGTGACGATAGAGATTCCGGCTTATTATTTGGCTTCTTATGACGATTCGGGTGTCACCGGGCATAAGTCCGCATATGTTCTGGAAGAGGGAACTTATGCGTTTTATGTGGGTGGTGACGTGAGGGCGGCTGCCTTCGCGGCCGGTTTCGAGTTAGAAGAGCTCATTGTTTTGGAGCAGCTTGAGGAGGCCGTGGCCCCGGTGGAGCCGTTTGATATTTTGAAGCCCGGGATGGTAAAAGGGCGTGCTAAGGAAGAAGCGAGTGAAGAACAAGGCATGTCGTCGTGCGAGGCGAAATACGTCCCGGTGGCGACGCGCACGGTTGACCTTGCGGGGCGCGTCACAAAACGGATGCCGAAGACCTACGAATATACGGGTGACAAAGGGTACAAGCTGGCCGACGCGGCGGATGGCAAGGTATCGATGGAAGATTTCGTCGCCCAGTTGTCGGACGAGGAATTGGCGGCCATCGTGCGCGGCGAGGGCATGTGCTCGCCCAAGGTGACCCCGGGCATCGCGGGGGCGTTTGGGGGCGTGACGGAAAGCCTGAAAGGATTTGGCATCCCGATTGCCGGATGCTCCGACGGCCCGAGCGGCATCCGCATGGACTGCGGGACGCTGGCGTTTGCCATGCCGAACGGGACGCTTCTTGCGGCCACGTTTAACGAGCGGCTTTCCACGGAACTGTATGAGTGGGAAGGCTTGGAGCTGCGCAAGGACAAGATTGACACGCTCCTGGGACCCGGCATGAACATTCACCGCAACCCGCTCAACGGGCGTAATTTTGAATATTTTTCGGAAGACCCGCTGTTGACCGGCAAGATGGCGGCCGCGCAGCTTAAGGGGATGCACAAGTATGGCGTGACCGGCACGATCAAGCATTTTGCATGTAACAACCAGGAGACGAACCGTCACGGCGTGCAGGCCGTCGTTTCCGAGCGCGCGTTGCGGGAAATCTATTTGAAGGGATTTGAAATCGCGGTCAAGGAGGGCGGCGCGTATTCCATCATGACCAGCTACAACCCGCTCAACGGGTTCTGGTCGGCCAGCAGCTATGACCTTTTGACGACCATTTTGCGTGGCGAGTGGAAATATGAGGGGATTGTCATGACAGACTGGTGGGCGAAGGGGAACTTCGAGGGTGAAAAAGGAGAACTTCAAAATACGGCGGCCAAGGCGAGGGCGCAAAATGACTTGAACATGGTAAATCCGGATGCTTCCAATATGGAATGTGACAATGCCTTGGAGGCGTTGCGTACGGGCAAGGTGTCCAGAGGTGAATACCAGAGATGCGCGATGAATATCTGCAAGTATTTGTTGCGCACCCCGGTGTTTGAGCGCATGCTTCACGGCGAGTGCCAGTTGGACGAGGATTTGAAAGGGCTGGAATTCGAAGGCGGCGAAACCATTACCCGGACAATCGAGTGGCCGGTTGACGGCGAGGCCGTGCTGGACGGGGACGAACTGGACAAGAGCAAGGGCGGCCTGAACCTTTTGAGCGTTTCCATCAAAGAGCGCGGCATGTATGAGCTTTCCGTCACCTGCCGGGCGGCCGCGTCGGAAGGCGAACTGGCACAGATTCCGCTGACCATATTCAAGGACAAAGACCTGATTGACAGCATCAGCATCACGGGGGCGGACAAGGAGTGGAAGACGTACACGATTGACAAGATGGCCACGTCCCCTTGTTACCAGAACGCGTTTTATTTGAAACTGTTCTTCGGCCAGGGCGGCATGGAAGTGAAAGAAGTGAAAATGACGATGACGATGTCGCTTGAGGAACGAATCAGGGAAGCTATGGCGGCGATGGCGCAGTGAATGATGACGGGGAGGACGTTTTACATGGAGAAGCGAAATAGAGAAAAATATCAGAAAATGGCGGAGGAACTGGTGGCGCAAATGACAATCGAGGAGGCGGCCTCCCAGCTGCTCCACCACGCGCCCGCCATCGAGCGGTTAAACGTGCCGGAATACAACTGGTGGAACGAGGGGCTGCACGGCCTGGCCAGGGCGGGAATCGCCACGGTCTTTCCGCAGGCCATCGGCATGGCGGCTTCCTTTGACCCGGTATTTTTAGAGGAAGAGGCACAAATCATCGCGCTGGAAACAAGGGCGAAGTACAACATGTCGCAAAAAGCCGGGGACAATGACATTTACAAGGGGCTGACCGTCTGGAGCCCCAACGTGAACATTTTCCGCGATCCCAAATGGGGGCGTGGACACGAGACTTACGGGGAGGATCCTTATCTGACCGCGCGCATGGGAGTCGCCTTTATCCGTGGCATGCAGGGAGGCGGGGATTATTTAAAAACCGCCGCGTGCGTGAAACACCTTGCCGTGCACTCCGGTCCGGAAAACCTGCGCCACGGCTTTGACGCGCGGGTGACGGAAAAGGATTTGCGTGAAACATACCTTCCCGCCTTCGAGGCGGCCGTGAAAGAAGGCGGCGTGGAATCCGTCATGGGCGCCTATAACCGGGTGAACGGGGAACCCTGTTGTGGCAGCGAACGTCTCCTGGTAAAAATTTTGCGGGGAGAATGGGGCTTTGACGGGCATGTGGTGTCGGATTGCTGGGCAGTCAGGGATTTCCATGAAAACCACCATTATACAGAACGTCCGGCCCAGTCCGCCTCGCTGGCCGTGCGCATGGGCTGCGATTTAAACTGTGGCTGTACCTATGAGAACCTGCTCGCCGGATTGGAAGAGGGGCTGATTACGGAGGAGGAAATCCGCCGCAGCGCAAAAAGGCTGTTTACCACGAGGTTTTCGCTGGGCATGTTCGATGAGAATTGTAAATATAATGAAATCCCCTATTCGGTGGTAAATACGAAGGAGCACAAAAAAGCGGCGTTGGCGGCGGCCGAGAGGTCGCTGGTTCTATTAAAGAATGACGGCTTGCTGCCCCTCTGCAAAGACAAGGTTAAAAACATCGGGGTCATCGGTCCGAACGCTTACAGCGCGACGGCCCTTTACGGAAACTACAACGGGGATTCCGGCGAATGGATTACTAACCTTGACGGAATCCGGCGGGAAGCCGGGGACGACATCCGCGTCTGGTACAGCGAAGGCTGCCACATTTCCAAGGAGGCGGACGACCCGCTTTGCAGGAGGGAGCGTCTTTTCGGGGAGGCCGTGGCCGTGGCAGAGGAAAGTGACGTGGTAATCCTCTGCGTCGGCCTGAACAGCGACCTGGAAGGCGAGGAAGGGGACGAGGGAAACGCGTTTGCCTCGGGCGACAAGGAGTCCCTGCTTCTTCCCGAATGCCAGCAGCGGCTCGTGGAAAAAATCATTTCCGTCGGGAAACCTGTGGTATTGGTCATCAACAGCGGGAGCAGCCTGGACTTAAGCGCCTACGAGAACCAGGTGTCGGCCGTCATCCAGGCGTGGTATAGCGGGGAAAGAGGCGGCGAGGCACTTGCCAACGTATTGTTTGGAAAGACAAATCCGTCCGGCAAGCTGCCCGTGACGTTTTATTACGATGCGCAGCCGATGCCTGACTTCACGGATTACCACATGGCGGGACGCACTTACCGCTACGTGGAGGCCGCGCCATGGTATCCGTTCGGTTATGGCTTGTCGTACAGTGAGTTCTCATACGATAACATATGGGCAAAGCCACAAGAAAACGGGGTGGACGTGCATGTTCGCGTGACCAACGAGGGAACGATGGACGGCGGGGAAATTACCCAGCTTTATATCCGCTATGAGGGCGAGGCGTTTGAAAAGCCGCACCACAAGCTGGCAGCTTTTGAGAGAACTGTTTTGAAAGCGGGAGAGGGGAAGGAACTGGTCTTTTGCCTGACCTCAAAAGATTTCCTCTCCGTAAAGGAAGACGGCGAGAACGTCTTATATGAAGGAGTCTACACAATATTCGTGGGCGGCAGCCAGCCGGACGAAAGAAGCGTGGCCCTTATGAAAAAAATGCCGCTGGCGGTCGGCATCCGTGTGAAAGGAGAAACGTTTGCCGCGGAAGGGGGGGGCGGGGCCAAGCCTTACCGTTATCCCGACCAAAACGACTATGCTGCGAAAGTGGTGGTGCGGAAAAAGTGGGGACTTCACACGCCGTTATGCGAGATTTTCGCGGACGAACGGGCGGGCGGGATTTTAATGGAAGGGATTCCCATGCTGAAGGACGCGCCTCAACTTGCGATGCTGAAAGGCCTGGCGATGAGTTTGAAGGACATGGCGAAAATGTCCGGCGGCGTGTTTGGGCCGGAACTCATGGCTTCCCTGGAGGCAAAATTGTCCGAATTGAATGAATGACAAAAAGAAGGCCACCCGGCAAGCATCACCGAATGTGTCGGGTGGCCGAATCATCGGCGGGATTGGCGTGATTGAGAACGACTTTCATGACAGAAAGGATCTCGCCCCCAATGTGTGCGCGGTTTATACAGAAGAGGACAGACGGGGGGACGGGGAGCCGGACATGACGAGGATGTATGTACATAAGCAACCATGATGTAAAGAGGATTCCAAAAAGTTAAAATGAAGGTGTTGATTAAAAGAGGATTCCTTGAATTAAAAGTCAGGGTGATGAATCCGTTAAGAATGTGTTCTGGAATCGTTGTCAGAGGGTTCGGCATCGAGGCGGCACGGGACGAATACGTGGAAAACAGCGCGGGACAGCTGGCGGCGGCCGCATTCGTGAGCGGCCGCGCCATTATCATTTATCTTTTTGCTTTCAGGCAATCTAAAATCCGAAATGTAACCGGCTTGAATATAATATGAAAAGCATATCCGAGCATTCCGCCAGTCACGTTCGTGATGATATCCGTGATATCCGAAGACCTGCAACCATCGATGAGCGGCTGCAATATTTCGATACCCAGGCTCATCATAAAGCAGAAAAATACCGTCCTGCCAAGTCTGGCAGTCTTGTTCTGGGTTAATGGAAACAGGAAACCAAATGGCATGGTCATGATAATGTTCAATATTACCTGTCTGGAAAAGTCACCCCTTCCCATTGAAACATCTATAAACGGCACCAAATTCATGGGTTTATAAGGATGGTTCAGGATGAACGGGAGGGATGTTATAACCGGCATCAACGTAAAATAAAGTACAAAAGAAAAATATATGTACATCAGTGTATTGACAAGCAACACATCCTTGCCTTTAAGTTTCCATTTTCTGAAGAAAACAAAAGCATATAAGAGAGCCAAAGCTGCAAAATCAATCAAGTATTTCATGGGAACCCTCCTCAAATGTTATTTATCGGATTAAGCGGGTTCGTAACCGCATCGTTTTTATCATAGGTATCATTATAGTGTGGGAAGTTGGAAATTGTCTAAATATTTTATTAAGAATTTTTTAATATAGAAAGGGTAGCGTCGTTGTACGGATTGACCGTGTTACCTTCCGTACAACGACGCTAAGGAAAGAAAAAACGCTTGCAAGAGCCATGAAGTAATGCTATTCTATTCATGGTGGTAATGAATGAAATCTGGATTTATGGAGACGGCTTATGAAGTGGCTTAAAAGGCTTGGGGCCGCGCTTTTGTTTTTGCCGGTTATGTTGGTGGTTGTTTTCGTCATATATGAAATTTTTGGCATGTGCATGAACCATATCACGACCAAAGAACAGACCGATACACTGCGTGGTAACTTGGAGAATGAAATTTCCGATATCGAGATTGTAAATGTTTATTTGGAAACCGGGAATACGTCAGGAACCGGAAACCATGTTGACTGCTTGTCTTCCATCACGTTTTCAACAGAGATGCAAGAATCGGAAATAGAGGCTTGCATGTCAAAATATTATGTGTTTGATGAATGGGGGTGTTATGTGAGGAAGAGGGATGGGTGTTACATGATTCAAATCATTACATCGGCTCCGTTCCCGGACAATATAGAAGGACATTAGTATCCTCCGGGGGATAATATGGATGTGTTCATCAGGGAGATTAATAATATGAATTTGATTGCAAAAGAATTTGGTGAGTTAAGTACGAAGGAATTATATGAAATTTTAAAGGCAAGGGCAAAAATATTTATAATGGAGCAAAGTATCCTTTATCAGGACATGGATGATGTTGACTATAAAAGCCTGCATTGTTTCTTTATGGAAAACGACATGGTTGCCGCGTATCTGAGGGCATTTTATAAAGAGGATGATAAAGACGTTGTCCGGATTGGAAGAGTATTGACCTTACGACACGGGAACGGGATTGGCAGGGAGCTGATGGAACAAAGCCTGAATGTTATACGGGAAAAAACGGCATGCAGGAAAATCGGCCTGGACGCGCAAAAATACGCCGTGGGATTTTACGAAAAATTCGGGTTCAAAACAGTGTCTGATGAATACTGGGAAGCGGGAGTCTGCCATGTGGACATGGAATTGGTGTTTCACTAAAAATGCATTTGAAGGCAATGTGATAACAAAACCGCGAAATATTATCAAGGAGGTGTCTGCGTGAAAATCCAGGTGGTTCGAAAAAAGGCTTCCAGTCTGCGTGAACTGGGGCATGAGGAAATGGAAATCACGCCGGTGGCGACGCTTGGCGAGCTTCTGGCGGCCGTCGCCCGGGTGGAATTTGAAAAACAGCATGGAAAGGTCGACACGCAGGGAGAGACGGCGCATGACGAGAGGCCGGCCGCACAAGGGGCAGCCGTGTCGGACGGGAAACCGGGCGCTAAGGAAGGAGCAGCGCGGGGCGGAAATTTGGACGCGCAAGGCGCGATTCCATCCCGCATGGCTTATGCGGGCGAGGAGGAGCTTAAGGCAGAAGGGCGTTTGGGAAAAGTTCAGTTTGGCGAATCATACGACGACCGTCCGGGGGACTGGGAGAAGGCGCTCGGTACGTTGTTCCAGGATTTCGAGGACGGTCTTTACCGGGTTTACATTGACGGGGAGGAATATACGGAACTGTCGGGATCGGTTTCCCTGGAGGAAAACGCGCAGGTCGTGTTTCTACGCCTGGTCATGTTAAGCGGCCGGTTGTGGTAAGGAGGTGTCACGGCATGGGAAACATGGATAATCAGGAAGTCGTCCGGCGGCTGAAGGAATACAACAAGACGTTGTCACGTTCTTCATGCACCGCGTTGGAAAAACAGTATGTAAAAGAAGTGGACGAGCGCGGTTACCTTTACGGGTTTAACATAAGGGAAATGGAGGCCGCCAGGGACGTGGATTCGTTTTTGCACGACGAGAGGGAATTTCGTGGCCTTTTAAAGGAACATGCTCCCAAGTTGTGCGAGTACCTAAGGCGTTTGACGGAATTTACTTGCAACACCGGCCTGATTCGCATGGATGTGCGCAGCAAGGAGTTTCGAAGGCAGTCGGAAAAGGCGAAGCGCGCCATCGGGGCCTTTTACATATTTTACGGGGCGGGGCTTGACATGCGCGCGCTGGTGTACGGCGAGTACCGTAATTTGTTCTACGGGTCGTACCTGGCTCCCGTCATCGCGCAGGAACTGTTCGCGGGAAATGAAGAGGTCGTCGGTTACTGCCGGGACGTGCTGACGAGCGAGAACAACACGGCGGTCATCACGCGGGACGTGATTATCGCGATTGAACAAAGCCACAACAAGGAACTGCACGCGCTTTTGACGAATTTGTTCCTGGCCGCGAAGCTGCAGGAGGGCCTGCGCCAGAGCGTGGCGGAAACCGCCGATGAAAATAACCTGGAATATTTTTTGGAACTTTTGGACGTGATTGACAAGGAAAACCTCTTACGCTTTTCCTCTATCCAGCGGGCGGTCCTGACGTGGATCGGTCTTGGATACGAGGAGGCCAAGGAGAAGGACGTGCGGTACATTTTCGGGAAAATGCGTTTGTTTCTTAAGGACGAATCGGAGCGGGAAGCAAGCCTTTTAGCGACGGAAAATCCGCTGGACGTGTATCTGGCATTGTATGGCATCGGAGTTCACGACGTGGAGGAAGCGGTTCTTCGGGCAAAAGCCTTGCTTGGAAACAATCGGCGGTTCGTGGTGGCGAGCGCGCTCATTTATCTGCGCATGACCCATTGCTTTGAAATCAGGGAGCATCTGGATTTCTTTGACAAGTTTGCCGACGACGAGTGGATCATGGCCTTGTTTTTCGCCGAGTGTTCCCAGAAAACGTGCGGCGGCTGGAAGTTAAGCCGCGAAGAGGCCTTGCTTCTCTATCGGAAGACGCTGGAATTTCTGGCCGCCAACGGGGCGAAAAAGGAGTATCACTCGCAAGGGTTTTCCTGGTTTTACGTGCAGATTGGCAAGGAGAATTTGTGCCATATTCTATACGGGATTATCGAAAGCTTCCCCGAGCCGGAACTGGTGGAAGGGTATCTGCCTTACGTGGCCTCCACGCTATACTATTCACGGCTTGAAACGTTCATGGAAAAATATTTCCGCAGGGCTTCGGAGGAAAAACGGAAGGAATTTTTGCTCAAGGCGATTATCGCCTCCAACGAGAAATTGCAGGAATGGGCGGAGAAAGAATACAAGGTGCTTGAACTGTCGAAAAAGGACGTGGACGCGCTCGCGGGCAAGCTGAAGACGAAGAAGGCCTCGGCCCGCGGCCACATTGTGAATGTCTTGGCGGCGCAGGAAAAAGAACATGTGCTGGACGTTTACCATCGCTTGTCGGAATCTTCGGTCAAGACTATCCGTGAGTCGGCGGTTGAACTGCGCCGTAAGGCGGGCGGTTGTTTCTTGGACGAGCCGGAAACGGATGCAACCGGCTTTGGAAATCCGGCCGTAGATGGCGGGGATGTGCAAAATTTGCCCACGTCGGCTCAGGCCGTGCAAACCTCGTCTAAGCAGGGGGGGCTTGCGGAAGGGGCATCCGTGGCGGACAGGCGCGCCACGCCGCCACGGGCTTTCCTGGGAAGCGTGAAAATCCAGGGAAAGGAGAGCGGGTACGGGCTGTATGCGCCGGATGCCGTGCCCGAGCTTCCTTACGAGAGCCATGTGGCAACGAAGAAAAAAGGTCTCGTCATAAAGAAGGAAACTTTGGATTTGAGCGGGCTGTTCCCATGGGACAAGCGGAAGGTATCGGAATATCTCGCGCTCTGGGGCAGGCGCATTACCGAGCATGAGAACGACGAGTACGACGCGGGGCATGAGTTCCGCCAGGTGAAGGACAACCGGTTCTGGCCGGTTAACCGGGAAAAGAAGGGACTTTCGGCCTTGCCGCTCTCCGACGTGTGGCGGGCGTATTTTGCCGAGGACGAACTGAACGCGGATGAAATGTTTGAAATCCGTTTCCTTCTGGAGAGCGAGCATGACAACGTGTACCTGGAAAAAATGCTGGACGTGCCGGACGAGATGTTCACGATTGATTCGAAAGACGCGAAAGCGTGCGCGTATTTCGGGCATTTCGAGACGATATTCTCACATTATTGGCAGGAGCGCAAGGAGGCGGGGGAGCCCGTGGACGGCGGTATGCCGGCGGGAGAGCCCGTGGATGGCGAGGCACGGACGGACGTGTCCGCCGGCATATCAGGTTTTGCGGAATGCTGGTTCGAGAAGGCTTTGACGCTTTTGGAGCTTGTCAATACGCACCATAAATCGACCACGTATCAGCGGAAAGGTTACCGTGACGTGATGGAGACACATTCTGTGGCCGGTATCCGCAGCATCACGTTTTTGCGCGGGCTTCTGGATTTGACGCAGGCGGACGAGGAACATTTTCGGCGGGCGTTTCCGCTGGAACTGCAGTTGTACGCGCAATACAATTTGAAATGCGCGGAAAGCGCGGGCAGCAAGCCGGTCATCGCGCCGCTCGTGCTGGCGCGCGCGTACACGTTGGGGATGATTCCGGTCGAAGTGGTGTACGAGGGGATTCTCGACACGCATTACGACCCGGCTTCGCGAAATCCGTACGTGTACGGGGCCAATCGCGCGCACCAGTTGTTCGAAAGCTTTCGCGACGCGTACTTTGAGGGAAAAGGAATCTGGGGACGGCCGAAGTTGTCCCTAGAAGGGTATTACCATATCCGTGCGAATTGTAAAAGCGAGGTTTATGAAACGTTAAGGAATATATTGGATACAATAATAAATACATTGCTTGCTATGGAATCCGGGCGGCTTAACGAGCAGACCGCCGTGACGAACCTGGTGGAAAATCTGACCGTGGTCCGCGGCGTGGAGCATTTGATTTTGGCGCTGCAGGTGCTGGAGGGCGAGGAATTCCGCCGCCAGACGTACGGTGTCCACGACCGTTGCGCCGTATTTTCCAACGTCATCCGCCATTGTTACCCGGCGGGGGGCCAGGATTTGGCGAGTGGCCAGGAAGCGGCGGGCGGGCGAAAACCAGAAACCGGGCTGGAAGTTGCGGCGGGCGGGCAGAACCTGGCGGGGAGCCAGGCGGACAGGGAACGTCTTCGGGACGCGCACTTTTCCGAGAGACGGCTGGTGGAGACGGCCATGCTTGCCCCGCAGTGGATTGACGTGGTGAACGACGTGCTTTCGTGGGACGGCTTCAAGGAAGGGTGCTATTATTTCATGGCGCATATGAAGCAGTACGATTACGTGCAGAAAAAGGCCGAGATTGCCCGCTTTACCGAGTTGGAGCCGGAGGAGTTAAACGACGGGGCGTTCGACATGGCGTGGTGCCGCGAGGTTTATCGGAGGCTGGGGGAAAAGCGGTTCAAGCTGCTGTACCAGTCGGCCAAATTTCTGTGCGACAATTCGTTCCACACCCGTGCCCGCAAATATGCCGACGCGTGCCTGGGAAAGGTAGGCAAGGAGGAGTGGCGGGCGCAGGCCGAGGAAAAGCGCAACAAGGACGCGTTAAACGCGTATTGCATCTGCCCGTTGGAGGATGACAAAGATTTGTTGGAACGCTACCTTTACGTGCAGCGGTTCGTGAAGGAGACGAAACAATTTGGCTCGCAGCGGCAGGCGAGCGAAAAGCGGGCGGCGGAGATGGCGGTTTTGAACCTGGCGCGCAATTCCCGTTTCGAGACCGTGACGCGGCTGTCGTGGATGATGGAGAGCGAGCTGGTCGGGCAGAACGCGTGGGCGTTAAGCCCGCAAAGGCCGGGGCCGTTGGAGAATGGCGAACGTCCGCCCGCGCAGGACGCCATAGGGGGAAAAGACGCGGGAAATGTATCGGAATACGAGTTCTGGATTGAAATTGACGAACAAGGGGATAATGAAATCTGCGTGAGAAAGAATGGCAAGAAGCAGAAATCCATCCCGGCGGCGTTCAAGAAGGACGAGACGGTATTGAAGTTGAAAGAAATCCATTCTCAATGGAAGGAGCAGTACCGTCGCTCACGGAAAATGCTTGAGCAGGCGATGGAGGAGCGGACGGCGTTTTCGGCGGAAGAGCTGGGGGCGATGTGGAAGAACCCCGTCGTGTCGCCGATGCTCGCCAAATTGGTGCTGATTTGCGCAAGAGGCGGCGCAGAAAGCCGTGACCTGGCGAATGCCCACGGGAACCGTGATGAATCGATTAAGGCTGAAAACTTAGCATGCAATGTAAAAATCGGCTTATACGAGGAACTTGAAAAAGACGGTCTGGCCGGGGAAATCCGTATTGCCCATCCGTATGACCTATATGAGCGGGATTGCTGGCATGCATGGCAGAAGCGCATATTTGAGGAAAAAATCGTCCAGCCGTTCAAGCAGGTGTTTCGGGAGCTGTATTTGAAGCTGGAGGACGAGCGGGAGACTTCGGTGTCCAACCGCTATAGCGGATACCAGATTCAGCCGAAAAAAGCGGCGGCGGTGCTAAAGGGGCGCAAATGGAACGTAAGCTACGAGAACGGCCTGGAGCGGATTTATTATAAGGAAAACCTGGTAGTCAACTTGTTTGCCGAGGCGGACTGGTTCTCGCCGGGGGACATCGAGGCGCCGGCGATTGACTACGTGGAATTTTTCGGCCGCAAGGACGGAAAACGTGTGCCAATCAAGGACGTGGACGACGTCGTCTTTTCGGAGACGATGCGCGACCTCGACCTGGCGGTCAGCACGTCCTACGTGGGCGGGGTGGATCCGATCACGTCATTTTCCACGGTGGAGCTTCGGGCCACGATTGCCGAATATACCTGCCGCCTGATGAAGCTTGACAACGTGACGGTGGAGGGACATTTTGCCAACATCAAGGGCGGGCTCAATGATTACAGCGTGCACCTGGGCAGCGGGACCGTCCGCCAGGGCGGCGGGGCGGCCATCCACATTTTGCCGGTGCACAGCCAGAAGCGCGGGAAGGTGTATCTGCCGTTTTTGGACGAAGACCCGAAGGCCGCGGAAGTTTTGTCCAAAATCATCTTGCTGGCGGAGGACGGCAAGATAAAGGATCCGTCTATACTTGACCAGATACGGACAAGGGAGAAATGAGGATGAGACAATAAAATGACTGCAAATGGCAGCAGACGAGGCACCCGGGAATTTGGCAATGTGCATAAATCCGGGTGCTTTTTTTTGTGCGAAAATACCAATTAAAAAACGATTTATGACGAATTTCCTACAGTTTGTGAAAAAAACGCGCACGCGGCGGATTTTCTGGTAAAATATGAAGCAATATGGAAGTTGTGCTGCCACTAAGCTTGAAGGAATTTCGCCAAGTGGACGGCAACAAGTTAAGAAAAGTAGGAGGAGAACCAGATGAGACACCAGGATATCATTGAAAAGATGACTTTGGAAGAGAAATGTGCCTTCCTTAGCGGCAAGACCGTGTGGGAGACGCGGGACGTGGGACGTCTTGGCATCCCGTCCATTTTCTGTAGCGACGGCCCCCACGGGGTGCGCAAGCAGGCCGGGGAAGGCGACCACCTGGGGCTGAACGCGTCCCTGCCGGCGACGTGTTTCCCGACGGCGGCGACGATTGCCAACAGTTGGAACGAGCAACTGGGGGAAGAAATGGGGCGGGCCTTGGGAGAGGAGGCGGCCTCGCAAAACGTCCACGTGTTGCTGGGGCCGGGTCTGAACATTAAGCGGAGTCCGCTTTGCGGCCGTAATTTCGAATATTTTTCCGAGGATCCGTATTTGGCGGGAAAAATGGCGGCCTCTTACGTGAGAGGTATCCAGAGCAAGGGCGTCTACGCCTGCCCGAAGCATTTTGCCGTGAACTCGCAGGAGCTTCGGCGGATGGCGATGAACGCCGTGCTGGACGAGCGCACCCTGCGCGAGATTTACCTGATCGGTTTTGAAATCGCGGTCAAGGAGGGCAAAGCGAAGACCATCATGTCCAGCTATAACGAGGTAAATGGCGTCTATGCAAATGAAAACAAGCATCTTTTGCAGGAAATCCTGCGTAAGGAATGGGGGTTCGACGGCATCGTCATCACCGACTGGGGCGCGTCGAACGACCATGTGGCGGGCGTGGCGGCAGGGTCGAACCTGGAAATGCCGGCTCCGGGGCTTGACCCGGCACGGGAGCTGATTGCCGCGATTGCTGACGGCAGTTTGAAAATGGAAGAATTGGACGCGTGCGTGGACGATTTGCTGGACGCGGTGCTGGTTTTGAATGAGAACGCGAAAAACAAGCCGAATGAGTTTGACAAGGACGCGCATCACGAGTTGGCGAAAAAGGCCGTGCACGAGAGCGCGGTGCTTTTGAAAAATGAAGACTGTATTTTGCCGCTGCGGGCGGGCTGCAAGGTGGCCGTTGTCGGGGATTTCGCGGTGGAGCCGAGATACCAGGGCGCGGGCTCGTCGGTGGTGAACCCGACGAAATTGGAGACGACCGAGCAAATAATCGGCCGGTATGACCTGCAGGTTGCGGGAATCGCCCGTGGTTATAAGAGAACCGGCGAGGCAGACGCGCAGCTAAAGCAAGAAGCACTCGGGCTGGTGAAAGACGCGGACGTGGTGTTGTATTATTTCGGACTGGACGAGTTGAGCGAATCCGAGGGACTGGACCGTGTGCATATGAGAATTCCCAAAGTGCAGGTGGAATTGCTGGAGGAAATGGCGAAAATAAATCCGAACATTGTCGGGGTGATGAGCGCGGGCGCGTCGGTGGAAATGCCGTGGGAAGGGGCGTGCAAGGCCATCCTCCACGGGTATTTGAACGGCCAGGCGGGCGCGGGAGGGATGCTCGACATCCTGACCGGGAAGGTGAATCCGTCCGGCAAGCTGAACGAGACATACCCGTTAAAATACGGGGATACCCCGGCTCGCCGCAATTTTCCGAGCAAGGAGAGAAATTCCGAATATCGCGAAGGCATTTTTGTCGGATACCGATATTATGACACGGCGGGAGTAAGGGTACGGTATCCGTTCGGCTATGGATTGTCCTATACCACGTTTGTATATTCCGACTTGCGGGTGAACGACGGGGGCGTGACCTTCAAAGTCACAAATACCGGGAACCGTGCCGGGGCCGAGGTTGCCCAGCTCTACGTGGGGATGAAGGGCGGCAAGGTGTTCCGCCCGGCAAAAGAGCTGAAAGGTTTTGCCAAGGTATTTTTGAAGGCGGGCGAGAGCGAGGACGTGACGATTTCTTTCGATGACAAGACGTTCCGTTACTGGAACGTAAAGACCGACGCATGGGAAACCGAGGGGGGCGCGTACCAGGTGATGGTCGGCGCGAACGTGGCGGACATTCGTCTGGAGACGGAAGTGGCGGTCGCGGGTACCGTGGCGGAATGTCCTTACGACGAGGTGAAATTGCCATCCTATTATAAAGGAACCGTGCAGGACGTGCCGGATGAGGAATTTGCAAAACTTTTGGGCGGGCCGGTTCCAAACGGACATTGGGGCGGCGAGCTTGGCGTCAACGACGCGATTTGCCAGATGAACCATGCCAGAAGCGGCCTGGCGCGGTTGATTTACAAGATATTGACAAACATGAAGGAAAAGAGCGAGGCCAAGGGCAAGCCGGACTTGAACATCTTGTTCATTTACAACATGCCTTTCCGGGGCATTGCCAAGATGACGGGCGGCGCGGTCAGCATGGATATGGTGCGCGGCATGGTGCTGGTGGTGAACGGCCATTTCTTCAAGGGACTGGGAAAAATAATCAGCGGATATTTCGCCAACTCGAAGGCGAACAAGGCGTATGAGGCAAAGTTAAAATAGATAATAATAAAGAAGTGACGCTGCACTAGGCTCGGAAAGACCTCGCCAAGTTGCAGGTAACTACATTCGTACGTAAGCACCTAAAACATAGGTGCTAAGTACTCATAGTAGGAGGTACTATCATGGGAGCATTGAAAAACTGGTGTCTGGGTGTCTGGGGTGGTTTCGCCGAGAGGAACCCCAAGGCGGCGAAATGGGTGCGGGAGGGCGGCTTGTTCGTCATCGTCAGCAACCTGATTACCGTGTTCAAGTACATTTTATTACAATTCTTACCGGCGGCGTTTGCAAGCCTGCCGTTGGTGGATTTTGGCTGGCCGGGCATTGACGTGACGTTGTTTGGCGAGACGTTTAAATGGAACATTTTAGGATACGACGCGGCGCACGGCGGCCTGCCGTATTTCTGCGCGTACATCATCGCCATGTTCGTCGGTGAGTGCATCAATTTCCCGTTACAGAGGAACATCGTGTTCCGCAGCAAAGGAAATGTCGGCTACCAGGGACTTTGGTATCTAATCGCGTTTTGCATCATCACCTGCATCGTGAACTCGGTGAACTGCGTTTGGGTGGCCGTGGCCGGCTTGTTCGTGCCGGACTTTATTTACAATATCGGGACGACGGTGTTAAACGGCGGTATTTCGATGGTGATTTTCTTCTTCGTGAACAAGATTATCTTTCCCGAGGGAGAGGCGAAAAAGGAAAAATGCCATTGAATCAATTCGTTTTCGTTTCCTTTTGGATAGCGACAAACTAACGTCATTTGACAAAGAAGAACTGACTTGTTTGATGAGAGGTGACTTTAAAAAAAGTATCACTCTCCACGATGGTTTGAACGAATTGTTATTTTGCACTTTAAGCAGGGAGGAACCGTATTAGGAGCAGGTTGGCAGAAGCTTTTCTGTACACAGAAAATGAAGCGGGCGCAGAGATAGAAAATATGCAATAATGACTCTTGGAAAATTTGCTAAAAAGTAGAATATCAAGCACTGGATTCGGATATCCAAATGACGATTTTGCACCGTTTACATGTTTGTAAAATGGATATCCAATCCGCTTGCAGGGGAAAAGTCCCCTACCCCCTTACGATTGCGGGATTGCTTTTTGTGGGTAAAGAGACGGCGATTAATCGATTGCTGCCGCAGGCAGAAGTGATATATCTTCATTATTCAGCAGACAATATGGAAGAGTATGATTCCCGATTGGATCTAAAACAGCCGATAATATCTGTGATTGATCGTTTAACTGAGAAGATACAAAATACCAACAAAATTGTAAACGTACAAGTGGGGCTGTTTCGGCTGGAGGTTGAAGATTTTTCGGAAAAGGTATTTCAAGAAGCACTCTTGAATGCGTTATCGCACAGAGATTATCTGAATATGGGAGCAGTGTATGTAAAGCATTATCCGGATAGAATTGTGATTGAAAATCCAGGTGCATTTCCAGAGGGAGTGAATGAGAAAAATATAATTACACATCCGTCTACGCCGAGAAATAAATTGATTGCAGAGACATTACAAAGGCTTAAATATGTGCAAAGGACGGGACAGGGTGTCGATATTATCTTTCGCGAGATGATTTCTTCGGGGAAACCATATCCGCAGTATTACGCATACAGCGAAGCAGTGTCATTGACCATTTTCAGTGCGATTGATGATGTGAATTTTGTTAAATTGATTGCCAGCGAGCAGGACAAGCTGCAAAAGATTCTGCCTTTGCCGGAACTAATGATATTGCGGTATTTGACAGATAATAAAAGAATCATATTGTCTGAGGCACAGGAATTGACACAGCTTCCGATAGCAGAAGCACGAAAAAGCTGTAATAATCTTGTGCGGGATGGTTTAATTGGATTATCTGGTAAGGAGTATATGCTGACGGCTAAAGTCTATGATGCAATTAAATCAGATGTAGAATACATCCAAGATACTGTGATTCGGTATGTAAAAGCCAAAAGTTTGATAGAGGAATATTTGCAGTCTGCTGAATTTATTACGAATGAAAAAATTCGAGAACTGTGCGGATTTACGAGGCAGCAGGCGAGAATTACTTTGGATAAAATGCGGTCTGAAGGAATATTGCGATTGGAAGGGCAGGGACGTGTAGCTAGGTATTATAGAAATTAATGTGTTTCAATGCGTTTTTAATGCGTTTTAAATACGTTTTTTTGAGTGGGAGACGCATTTAAAAACGCATTGAAAGCGAAACAGACGCAATTTGCTCCGTGATAACACCATGATAACAAAAATTCCCAAAACGTCAGATACAAGGTGCAGTTGTACTTAACAGTAAGCGGAAACAAATAATAGAGTTATATGCAAATGTAAAAAAAGCAGTAACATATATCAAATTGAAAAGCTTAACGGAACCTTATGCTCGCTTCCCAAAGATTATATGAGAAATTTGATTCTGATTCCGACTTAAAATATTATTTGGATGATGAAAACATAATAAACCGTGAGGGAAAGCATAATTCCTGCGACGAAGACGGGCTGCGTCATCGAGGTCAAATATGCCGAAGACGGGAAGCTCGAACAGACGCTCGCCAATGCGATGGGGCAGATTGACAAAAACGGGTATGCCGAAGTGCTGAAGCAGGATGGGATGGAGACGATTTATAAATACGGCATCGCTTGTTAAAAAAAGAATGTAAGGTACGGGGTGCTACTCACGGGGACGTGCGCTCGCCGCACGGCCACCGTCCAATGGAGTGACGGGGTCGATGGGCATCCAGCCCATTGCCGCAGGAAATTTCAAATGGCTGGATGCCATTA
>CAJTDN010000020.1:58762-69570 GCA_910574865.1 Lachnospiraceae bacterium
CGGGGACGTGCGCTCGCCGCACGGCCACCGTCCAATGGAGTGACGGGGTCGATGGGCATCCAGCCCATTGCCGCAGGAAATTTCAAATGGCTGGATGCCATTACAGTCCACGTACGTGGACTGTAATAGGTACGGGTTGCCACTCACGGGGACGTGCGCTCGCCGCACGGCCACCGTCCAATGGAGTGACGGATTTGATGTAAAATAAAGGATGTGGTGGAAATGCGCATTAATACGGCGTTGGATTCGCTGAGCCAGGGCGTTTTGATTTGTGATAGGAATGCCCGGATTCTCTACTTTAACGAGGCGTACGGGGAATATATCGGGCAGAAGCTGGCGGAGTGCAAGGGGCATGCGATTACGGAATTTCGCGCGAGCGCGCAGGTTCCGGATGTCATACGTTCGGAGGAACCAATCGAGGGCATAATCCGGCAGGAAGGAAACCAGCAATACTTTGCCAGCGTGTACCCGATTATGGAGGGGGAGACGCTGTTCGGGACCATTTCCGTCGTGACGACGGTGGCCTTGCATAAGCTGAAAACCAGGCATACGAACCTGAAGCTTGCCGAGCGGGTGCGGCGGTTCGAGCGGGAGGAAATCAAGGCCGAAATCGCGCTCTACGGGGGCGGCGTGGAAGGCAAGCGGGCGGCGGCAAAGGCACTGGGCATTTCACTCGCGACCCTCTATAACAAGCTGAAGGAAGGATAAGTTCTTAAATCGGGAATGTTTCTAATATTTTAGAAATATTCCTGGTTTTCTTGTCTTTCGATTGGATTTGGCGTAATGTAAAACAATATTTATAATTTGATGTCAATGTGATTTGAGTGTTGGCGGAAATGAAATTAAAAACGAGGAGCTGGAAAGAATGAATGCGATGAAAACAAGAAAAGTCAAGATGCCGGTGCTGCTTTGCATGGTTGTGCTGAGCGTGATGTTACTGGCAGGATGCGGCGAAAAAGAAGATGCCGGCGAGAATGGTACGGCTTTGACGGGACAGTCTGAAAGTGGTGACAAAGAAAACGCAAAGGGCGAGGAGAAGGATAAAGAAAACAAAGAAGGCGAAGAAGGCGGAGAAGACGAAAAAGACGAAGAAGAGAGCAAGGACGTTTCCAGGGAAGAGGAAGCCGTAGAAAAGGAAGATGGCATAACCCCGGGGGAGGGCAAGTATCCCAAGATTGAAATTAAGACGGAATTGGAGTGCGGTGATTATTGGGAAGAAATCATTCAGGGAATTGAAAAGCAGTATAGCACGGACCGTAAGGGCGAAATCATTTTTTACGGGGCGTCCAATTTTGCCCGATGGACGACGATGGAAAGTGACATGAAGGAGTATAAGGTGCAAAATCATGCGTTCGGCGGTAGTAAGGACGTGGAATTAGTATACTATGCTGACCGTCTGCTTTTCCCATATGAGCCGAAAATCGTGTTTTTCCAGACCGGCTCGAATGATTATGTGGATTTGTCAGGAACGGATGCAGAAAAAGTTGAGAAATGCATGGAATACAAGAAGCAGATGTTTGCCGCGTTTCACGAGCAGATGCCGGATGCCAAGTTTGTCATCATGAGTGGATTGCTGCTGCCGGGAAGGGCGGAGTATCTGGATTTGACGTTGACGGTTAATGAGCAACTGAAGCAATTGGCGGACGAGACGGATTGTTTATATTTTGTGGACGCGAATGAATTTACATATGACGGGACAGATTTTGTCGAGAAGTTGTTTGTTGAGGATGGGATACATTTGAAGAATGGCGGACAGATACTCTGGTATAGGAACTATATCAAGCCGGCAATCGAGCAGGTTATTACGGAAAATGGAATGGATTCTGTCAGAAGGTAGGTGGAGGAAATGTTTGGCATAAGTAAAAAAGAAAAAAAATATCCTGAAATTGAGATTGAAACGGAATTGAAATGCCACAAATTCTGGATATTTTCCATTCGGTCAATCGAGAAAAAGTATGATACAAGCCGGAAGGGCGAAATTATTTTCTACGGGGCTTCCAATTTTGCCAGGTGGACGACGATGGAAGAGGACATGGGTGAGTACAAGGTACAAAACCACGCGTTTGGTGGTAGCATTGACGCGGAACTGGTAGGATATGCCGATCGGATTCTTTTCCCTTATGAGCCGAAAATCGTCTTTTTCCAGACCGGTTCCAATGATTACGTGCAATTGTCAGGGACGGACGAGGAGAAGATTGAGAAATGCATGGAATATAAGAAGCAAATGTTCGCGGCCTTCCACGAGCAGATGCCGGATGCCAAGTTCGTCATCATGAGCGGGCTGCTGCTTCCGGGGCGCGCGGAGTATTTGAATCTCACGCTGACCATCAACGAACGGCTGCAAAAGCTGGCGGAGGAAACGGATTACTTATATTATGTGGACGCGAACGCCCTGACTTACGATGGGACGAACCTTGACGCGACGCTGTTTATCGAGGATGGTATTCACTTGAACCATGACGGGCAGATGCGATGGTACAATGAGTATATTAAGCCGATGATAGAACAAGCCATCACGGAGAACGGGATGGATCCAGTCAGGAAATAGATAAGAAATAAACGGAGTATGGGAGATGTAACCCTCGCCAGCGTGCGGGGGTTTTGTCATGCGACCGTTTGTTACCGGTTACAATTTACGGCCGGTTAGGCCATGAATTGTAACTGTTACCGTATTGGAACCATGTAAATCTTTAAAGTTGCTTGTCATTTGCATTTGGATGATATATGATGATGCCAAGGCACTGGACGAACGTAGCGGGCGGAGACGGCAGGAGCACAAAGTGCGTAGCAATCCGTGGGCATCTTATGATGTGACCGTGAAATGGGGCAGTGGTAATTCAAAAGGAGGCACGAGATATGTCATTCGGTGAAAGTTTGAAAAAAAAACGGGAAGAAAATCATTACACGCAGCAACAATTGGCCGACAAGCTGTACGTTTCGCGGCAAACGGTATGCCGTTGGGAAAATGGCAGCAGGTGTCCGGATTTAATCATGGCGAAGAGGCTGGCGATGGAACTGGGCGTGGGATTGGATGAACTGATTTCCGATGAGGACGTGGAAGATGCCGCGACGGACGTCTATGGGTTGTGGACGGCGGAAAAGCTAAGTGAGCGGAGAAGGTGGCGGGAGCTGCAAAAAAGAATCTTGTCCATCATAGAAGGTGCCAGCACGTTTTTTCTTGTCATCCAGTTGTTTTTAATATATTTGGACGTGAGGATGCCGCTATGGGGAACGGCAGTCGGATTTGCCGTGTTTGCAAGTGCGTATGCATGTAATCGCGTCATTTCTAAAAAGATTGGGGAAACGTGAAAAAACATGATTGGGGCTGTCGGGTAATGCGGGAAACCCACAATATATGGTGGCAAATCCAGATGCGCCACGGCATATATTGTGGGTTTCCCGCATTACCCGACAGCCCCCGTGTATACCTTGACGGACTCGAAGAGTCCGCCCGCCCCATCGGGGCATGCGTTAAGGTATACCCAAGGGTATCCTTGACGGATTCGAAGAGTCCGCTGGCGCGAAGTGCATCAGATGCGGGATGCCCGGATGGGTATACTTTGATGTCCTCTTGCGTAAAGTATCAGTTAGGAGATCCCGTCGGGGCGAATTCCGTGTCCTGCGGCGCGTTCTCTTCCCATACGTCATATGGCTTTTTCCCGTATTTCCGGCCCCAGAGGTAGAGGCAGACGCAGGCCAGTATGAGGACGATGTCCGCCAACAGCGTCCCCTCGATGCCAAAGCCGACGTTGTAGGCAAAGCTGTCGCGTGCCGTGGATGCGTCAAGCCGGAGGATGGAATAAGGCGCGACCATGCCACTGTTTGGCAACCCGAAAAGGATGTTTTGCGTGAAATTCCAGGCGGTATGCATGGCCATCGCGCACCAGATGCTGTCCATGTAATAGACCATCAGGGAAAATAGGATTCCCACGACGAAAATATTCACCACTGACAAGATCGTGATCCCGTCGTTGGCCAGATGCAACAAGGCGAAAAATAAGGAATTCCCGACGATGGCCACGATCGGCTTTTTGTAACTTCGCATCAGCCGCTGGTACAAGAAGCCCCTGCAAAGCAATTCCTCCGCCGAAGACTGGACGAAGACCGCAATAAAAATACCGATGACGGATATCGGTTGGAAGGAATCAAAATAAAGCGAGATGTCCTTGTTAAGCCATGCCACCAATATGCAAATGGCGTTCAGGCCAAATCCGATGCCGATTCCGAGGAGGAACCATTTCCAGTTGTTCCCGCTTGGCCTGCCCCCGAGCGCGTTTAAGATTGGACGGTTATTTTTCGTAAAACGCAGGAGTAAAAGCGTTATGCCCCAAATGCCGATAAATGTAAGGTACATGGTCATGGTGACCATCGCGGGCGAGCTGGACAAAAACAGTATAAACTGTAAGAACGACCCTAAAATCTGCCCCAAAAAAATCAGTACGAAAGTAATGACGTAAAGAATGAGTATGTTGTCTGACACTGCACGTTTCATAAATCTTTGAATGCCTCCTTGTTTTCAACTGTTATTTCTCATTTCTTGATTGATTTCCCGCTTTTTCATGGCGGCCTCCTATGTTGTTTGGTGAAAGGAGGCATCGACATGCGGATGGCGTGTTACCATCCGCATGCCGACATTATGATGGCAAATGTAAAGCCTCATCCCTTTAATCCCCGGCTTTGCCGGTCCATGTCTTCCACGACGATGTCGTAGATTTCTCCCAGCGAGGAGCAATATTCCAGCACCTTCCAGGGCTCGTTCGTGTGGAAGTGGATTTTGACCAGTTCCTCGTCTCCCACGGCCAACAGACAATCGCCTTTGAAATTTTCGGTGAAATAGGCACTGATAACGTCCTCGTCAAGGTCTTCCCCCTCAATCAATAATTGGGTGTCGTATCGAAATTCTAACATGGTATGTCCCTCCAAATAAAAAATTGCCAACTGTACGGTTTGTGCCATGTGTGAATGCCAGGCGGCAGTTTGATTTGTGCCGTATGTGGTACCATGACATTGCTACAAAAAGATTATACTTGCAAGTCGCGGAATGTTCAAGTATAAAGGTGGATTTTGAAAAAGAAAATTTTTTGCGTGGCGAACTTGCAACGAAAACGTGTGTCTGATAGAATATGTGCTAGAGTTCTTGATCAGGCAGTTACCTTTGCCATAGCAACGTGTATGGGCTGCGGACGCAAAAAGATGGGAAAACGTTCATGACTCGGTTATATCGGATTTACGAAGAAAAACTGCGAGAAGTAAAAGCGAACAGGCAAATTAACGGATGTCGTGCGTGAAATTCCATAAGAGGATGCGCGGGTATGAAAGGAATGTGCCGCGAAAACGATCATGTATAGAAAGAAATTAGAAAGGGAAGAGTATTTTTTGTGGTTACCGCGGCCGTAGGCCGTGAATGGTAATCTTTTGTGAAAAATCATGGAAGGAGCGGGGTAGGTGCATGTACGATATTGCGATTATCGGTGGCGGGATTGCCGGCCTCACGGCGGCAATTTATGGCCAGCGGGCCGGGAAATCGACGGTTGTTTTTGAAAAAATGAGTTTTGGCGGGCAAATCGTGAATTCGCCGATGGTGGAAAATTATCCAGGAATTGCCACCATCAGCGGGAGCGAACTTACGGAGCGGCTTTTGGAGCAGGCGACGGGCCTGGGAGCGGAAACGGTGCAGGCGGAAGTGCTGGGAATCGAAAAGCAACCACCATTTGCGGGGCGCGGCCGAGGTAACGATGAGGAGGCTTTCGGAACTTTGTTTCATGTGCGCACCGTGGAAGAGCGCTTCGAATGCCGGAGCGTGGTTCTGGCGGGAGGCATGGAGCGTCGACTGCTGGGTGTTCCTGGGGAGGAACGCTTGAAGGGTGCGGGCGTGTCGTATTGTGCCACTTGTGACGGCATGTTTTTTAAGGGGCGGGACGTGGCCGTGGTGGGCGGCGGCAATACGGCCCTCGAGGATGCTGAATTTCTTTCCGAATATTGTAAAACTGTGTATTTGGTACATCGCAGGGACACGTTTCGTGGGGAAGAGGGGACGGTGGGACGGCTCGCCGAAAAGGAAAACGTGGAATTCGTGCTTGATACTGTGGTGGAAGAAATTTTGGGAGAACAAGCGGTGGGAGCGATTCGCTTGTGGAACAAGAAGGAGGACGGGCATTTCTTGTTGAACGTGTCAGGCGTGTTTGTCGCGGTGGGGCAAATTCCGAAAAACGAGCCGTTTGCCTCGCTCGTGAAATTGGACGAGGCCGGCTTCGTCATGGCGGGAGAGGATGGAAGGACGAGCGTTCCCGGCATTTTCGTGGCGGGGGATTGCCGGATGAAGCATGTCAGGCAGCTTACCACGGCGGCGGCCGACGGCACGGTGGCGGCGCTCGCGGCCGTGGCATGGGTGAATGGCGGAAAATAAGTTTCAATTTTTCTTGCTTTTTTTGCAAAACGGGATATGATAGCGTCGGTGTACAGAGGGCATGTTACAATCTTAACCTATAACCTCCACGTCGGGCGGCACGATGGCCTGCGCCATGGCACTGAGCGTGTTCATGGGTGATAGGTATAATTTCATCCGTTTCCATTTGGCCTTGAACGGGTTTTTGCCAAAGGGAATGTCGCAGAGGCTGTAAACGTGAATGCTCTTTGCCAGCTCGTCAAGCTTCAAAGACGGATCCGCTGACAGGCCGTCCCCTACGTCCATGGTTACGGTCTTTTCCCCGTTTGGCAGAATGTCAAAAAAGTTGTCGCTAAACGGCAGCGTGGAACGGTCGCTTTCCACCTTGACCAGCCTTGCGAACGTGTCCGTCCTGACGGTGATTTGCAAGCCACCTTCCCTGGCGGCAATGTCTGTCCGCAGGTTGGCGCGTGGGAAGCGTAGGCGTTTTTCCGCGTCAAGGAGTACCGTCTTTTGTTGTAACAGTTTGCCATCCACGTAAAGCCGGGCGGCGATGCCGGTCGTCCGCTTGTCATAATGCGCCTTGAGGGCGGGGACGTTTAGGCAAAATGCCTTTCGGTTGGAGAGGGCGGCAATGCGTAGCGTTTTCCTTTTCATTTTCAAAGTGCCTTTTGTAAAGTCAAAAATCTCGCATTCCACTTCCACGTCGCGGGTGTCCAAAAGGTCGTTGAGCACGTGGATTAGAACCTGCCTGTCGGTGTCCTCGATGGAGAGGGAAAGCGGGGCGTTAAAATGTCTGGCTCCGTATTGTAAGGCCTTGTAATTGCCATAATAATCCATGCTCGCCCACGAGCAGACGCCCCAGCAGTCGTTTAGCTGCCAGTACATGGAGCCGTTGCAGCGTCCCTTGTTCCTGCGCCAATGCTCGGTGGCGTCGGCCACACATTCTAGCTGCGCCACCTGCGAGAGGTAAATATAATCCTCGAAACGCTTCGGCAGGTGGAAACGGGATGTGATGTAGAAAATCATCTTGTCGTTCCCGCTGGTGCATTTTTGGTGCGCCGTGAACACGTCGCTGTCAAGCGCGTAGTCGGCGGGCGTGGCAAATTGTTCGATGGCCTTTAAGTCGGGAAGGCTCTCAAAGCCGAATTCGCTGCAAAAGCGGGTCATCCGTTTTCGGTAATAATTCATCGGCTGCAGCCCGTGCCACACGTTCCACAGATGGGTGTCTCCTACATTGTCGGCATTTACGCCGTCATTGTAAGAAATGCCGGTGGGAGAACCGGGAATATAGGGTGTGTGCGTGTCTTGTTTTCGCAGTTCCGGTTCCAAAATGTCGTAGAAGAACAACTTCGTCCAACGGAGGTATTCTTTCATGTTTCTCCAGAGATAATACATGCTTTCGATTTCATTGTTTCCACACCACAAGGCGAGGGAAGGGTGGTGGCACAGCCTCCGTACGTTGTGTGCGACCTCCTTTTTGACGTTGGTGAGAAACGCATCGTCAAAGAAGGGGTAGGCCTGGCAGGCAAACGGAAAGTCTTGCCAGACGAGAATGCCCCGTTCGTCGCAGGCCTGGTAAAATTCGTCGCTTTCATAGTAGCCGCCGCCCCAGACGCGGATCATGTTCATGTTGGAAAATACTACCGCGTCCAGGAGGTAGTCGAGTTTTTGCCCGTCAAAGCGGGTGATGAAGCTGTCCGCCGGAATATAATTGGTTCCCTTGATAAATAATGGCACGCCGTTTAAGCGGAATTGGAAGTTTTGACCGTAAGCGTCCCGCTCCCGGTTCAGCTCGATGGTGCGGATGCCAATTTGTTTCGACTGCTCGTCCACCGGCTTGTCATCGGCGAAAAGCGTCGTCCGGACGGTATAGAGCGGCTGCTTGTCCTTCCCGGAAAGCTCCCTCGTCCACCAAAGCTCGGGATGCTCAATGACAAATTCGGTGCTGGCCTTTTGGCGGGAAGGGCGCATTTCGTCAGCGGACACGGCAGAATCATCCCCTGCCGCATCGAGACAAGGTGCGGCGGCGCGGTTTGTTTGCGCATTGACGTGAACCGGCACGGTCGCGCGTTCCGTTTTTCCGTCGGGATGGACCAGGCAGATTTCGCATTCATATTTCCGGTCGGCGTAAGCGCTTATGTCCACCGTGACGTTGACATGGGCCATGCCGTTTATAAGTTCCTGCTCCGGTTTCAAATATTCGATTCTCGCACCGTTTACGAACGTGAGTCCGATGTCCTTTGTGATGCCGCTGCAAGGAAGGACCGGGCCCCAGTCCCAGCCAAAGTGGCATTGCGGTTTTCGAATGTGGACGATGCCGTCCTGCCCGTTCGCGTTCTTGGGGGCAGGGGACGCGGCGTGCCGCTCCTCCACATATTTCACGGGGGAGTGGAAGCGGATGCGGATTTCATTTTCACCGGGTTTTAAAAATGATTTTACGGAAACCACATAGGGCGTGAAGCAATTGTCACTGTGAAATAGATGCTGGTCATTGACATAGACGTCGCAAAGCGTATCCAGCATCTTTGCGTCGAGCAAAATTTCGTCATACCCAAGTTCGTTTTCCGTCAACTTAAACGTGCGTTTATATTCCCAGTCCTTTCGTCCCACCCACTGCACTTCCTTTTCATTCAGGGAAATAAATGGGTCGGGTATGAGGTCGTTTCGCATCAAGTCCAGAAAATTACATCCGGGGACTTGTGCGTCCCGCCAAAGACCTTCCTCCGCCTGGCAAAACGACCAGGAACCGTTTAATGTTCGATACATGGCAATCTCCTTTCATTGGTGCATTTTTGTATTATATCAAAGTGAATGAGAATTTGCTATTATATTTTTGCATTGCTTGTTAGATATTGCACCAATTTGTTTATATGATTTCAGAATATTTTCCCTCAAATCAGTCATGCTATTAAGGGGATATTCCCTCAACACGTTGATTTTTCCCTTGTTCCGCGCCATGGTTTAAGGGAAAATATCGGAGGTGAAACAATGAGACCATTTAATTATTCTGAAATCAAAAGTGGAATTCCGACATCCTTGGTCTGATTGCTGCAATATATTAAAGAAGCCGGAAAGCAGGAAATGTATTTGAAACAACGATTGGAGAAATTAGAGAAACTGGTCGAGATTGCAAAGATACAAAGTACGGAGGCATCGAATGCGATGGAAGGTATTGTAACAACAAGCACTCGTATCAAGCAGCTGGTGGAGGAAAAAACAACACCTAAAAATCGTGATGAACAAGAAATTGCGGGTTACCGTGACGTGTTAAATATTATTCACGAAAGTTTTGATGCGATTCCCGTTTCCCGGAACTATATTCTGCAGCTCCATAAGATTCTGTATGGCCATATGAACAATCCAATGGCAGGTAGAACCAAAAGCGTACAGAATTAGTATTCATGATTTTCTTTGCATACATCCTTTCAACGATAGGAATGTAACACGGAGACACCAGCAGAAAGCGGCGTAACAGCGGCAAACTGCTTTGTATATAAAATTGAATAGTGTATATGCCAAAGGGCATTTCATCTTTTATTTAGGTGGATGTCCTTTTATATCTTTTTTACGGAATAAAATTCTTGACGATGCGCATAATACGTATTACACTATAATTAAATTAATGGAAAGGAGAGATGCCATGAATGAATAAGGAGATATTGGATGAGATTTAGAGAAATTGAAAGTATGAGATTACAAAACGGATGGTATCAAGTAAAGCAAAAAGGTTCACACCACCAATACAAACATCCGATTAAGCCTGGAAAAGTTACAATTCCAGAACATGGAGGGGATTTGAATCCTGATACAGTGAAATCAATTATGAAACAAGCGGGGCTTTAAGTCCCATTTGCTTTTTATATAAATGGAGGTGAATATATTGAAATTAATTTATCCGGCTGTATTTAAGCCTTTTACAGATCACAGCGGAGGATATGTGGTAGAATTTCCAGATTTACCCGGTTGTGTAACAGAGGGAAAAAACTTGGAACAGGCCATTGAAATGGGAATTGACGCAGCCAGTGGCTGGATATTAGGAGAACTTGAAGATGGAGAGAAAATTCCACATGCTTCCGATTATTCAGAAATAATTGTTGAAAATGGGTGTATGATAAATATGCTATTACTAGACATTGATGCTTATGAAGAAAAATATGGTGAAAAAGCTGTAAGGAAAAACCTTACCATTCCTGCATGGCTGAATACTTTTGCTGAAAAAAATAATATCAATTTTTCTAAACTTTTGCAGGAAACCTTATTCTCAATGGCACAAGCAAAGTAGATACGGGAAGTTGCCCATAGGGCAATTCCTTTTATAAACTCAAACTTCGCACATAGATTTTAGCTATGCACCTTGAAAATTCAATATCTGGCAATGATTCAATTATCAAAGAACAGCCTTTTGGAACACTATGCTGCT
>CAJTDN010000021.1:0-7738 GCA_910574865.1 Lachnospiraceae bacterium
AGATGCAACGCTGGCGGAAGAACATACATTCGGAGCTATGCCGAGGCACGACGGTGAAAATATCGGGAGCGAGCCTGCCGCCCCCTTCGTGCCGTTTGGACTCCCGTTGCCGGAGTTGGCAGGAAAGGCAACAAAACAGAAAAGAAAAAAGGAAGGTTTTGAAAGGGAAACGCGCATGCGCGGATTGTTTAAAAGTCCGCGCCGCACTTGTTGCAGTGGAAGTTTTTGCTGTTGCGGCTCATGCTGAAAATGCCGAACATGTACGTGTGGGCGGCCTTGGAAAGGGTGCTGATTTTCTTCGTGCTCGTGCTGTGGCAGTAAGGGCACTCGACCTTGGGCGGGCCGGAGGGAGAGGAGGTTTTGCCGGCGGCCTTGGCCGCGTCCATGGCTGCCCGTTTTGCCCGTCCCCTGGCCTGGGTCTTTTCCCTGAACTGGGCCGAGCGTGGGTTGTATTCCGGGGATGTCTTGACATATTTTTCCCTCACATCCTCAATTACCTTGTCGTAATTATCAAAAGTATATTTATCGTATTCCTTGGGCAAGGGGAAGACCTTTGAACCGCAATACTTACATTCTTTTTCTTCCCATGGCATTATCATAAGTAATGCACCACACTTTTTACAATAATACCGATCATCACACATGGCACCCATAAATAAGACCTCCTTCATTAATGTTAGTTCATTTTAGCATGATTCCAGGTACAAAGCAAACACTCACGCGCGGATCGTTTAAAAGTCCGCGCCGCATTTGTTGCAGTGGAAGTTCTTGCTGTTACGGCTCATGCTGAAAATGCCGAACATGTACGTGTGAGCGGCCTTGGAAAGGGTGCTGATTTTCTTGGTGCTCGTGCTGTGGCAGTAAGGGCATTCGACCTTGGGCGGGCCGGAGGGAGAGGAGGTTTTGCCGGCGGCCTTGGCCGCGTCCATGGCTGCCCGTTTTGCCCGTCCCCTGGCCTGGGTCTTTTCCCTGAACTGGGCCGAGCGCGGGGTGTATTCCGGGGATGTCTTGACATATTTTTCCCTTAAATCAGTTTTCACTTTATCTAAATCAGCAAGGGTATACTTATAATATTCCTCGGGAAACGGATACACGTTAGAGCCACAATACTTACATGCTTTTTCTTCCCATGGTGGTATTAGTAACGTTGCTCCACATTTTTTACAATAATAACGACCTTCCCAATCAGATTTCATAAAGCAAGTTCTCCTTTTGCCTTGTTTTAGTTTATTTTAGCATGGTTTTAGGAACAAAACAAATACCCATGTGCGAACCGTTTAAAAGTCCGCGCCGCATTTGTTGCAGTGGAAGTTCTTGCTGTTACGGCTCATGCTGAAAATGCCGAACATGTACGTGTGGGCGGCCTTGGAAAGGGTGCTGATTTTCTTCGTGCTCGTGCTGTGGCAGTAAGGACACTCGACAGTGGGAGTACGGGAAGCAGAAGTACGTTCACTGGCAGCACGCTTAGCTACACAATCAGCGCTAAACCGTTCTTCTCTATATTTAAAAGTGCGTGGATTGAATTCTGACGATGTTTTGACATACCTCTCCCTTATATCGGCTGTTATTTTGTCAAGATTCTTCCATTTATTATACTCATCAGGAATTGGGAACATTTTGGAACCGCAACAATCGCATGTCATTTTGGTTACTCGCAACACGACCCTTCCGCACTTTTTACAATAATAAAAGTTTTTATAGATTGGATGCATAAAGCTTTCCTCATCTTATTGTTTTGAATATATTGTACTACGGCTTCAAGAATAAAGCAAATACCCACGCGCGAATCGTTTAAAAGTCCGCACCGCACTTGTTGCAGTGGAAGTTCTTGCTGTTGCGGCTCATGCTGAAAATGCCGAACATGTAGGTGTGAGCGGCCTTGGAAAGGGTGCTGATTTTCTTGGTGCTCGTGCTGTGGCAGTAAGGGCATTCGACCTTGGGCGGGCCGGAGGGAGAGGAGGTTTTGCCGGCGGCTTTTTCGGCATCCCAAGCCGCTTGAATAGCTCGGCCTCTGGCCTGACTCCTTTCCCTGAATTGGGCCGAGCGCGGGTCGTATTCTGAGGATGTCTTGATATAATTCTCCCTTAAATATTCTGTCAATTTACTGTCTTCGTCACGCGAATATTTATCACATTCGTCAGGATATGGATACACGTTAGAGCCACAATACTTACATGCTTTTTCTTCCCATGGTGGTATTAGTAACGTTGCACCACACTTTTTACAATAATAACGATCCTTCCAAACAGATTTCATAAAGTAAGTTCTCCTTTTGTCTTGTTTTAGCTTATTTTAGCATGGTTTCAGGAACAAAACAAGTAATAGTACCACAGAATACACCATTATCTAGAAAGTCATACATCTTAGTTATCACTCTGATACGGCATGGACTCCAAACATCCATGTCAGGCAAGTAGCTTGATATTCCAAACAAAGGATGACGAAAAGACGAATGGCTGGACAGACAAGGTAACCGTGTTCGGCAAATCCTTGCATGACATCGGAAGTTCCGTGGGAAACGCGTTTCAAATGAGTCGGGAAGGCAGGGACGGCTTTTGGAGCAGTCTGAAAAGAAACCTTTCTTCCAAAGAGGAAGTCCCTGAACTGATAAGTGAAAACCAAGCGAAATGGTATTTGAACCAAATTCAATCTGCTGAAAAAATTCCTTCTAAGAAGAAAAAAAGAAATAGGAACACTCCAAGAAGAACATTTTCATCGGAAGAATGGAATGAAACATTTAGGATAGATCCGGATGTGAACAAGAGCGAAAAATGGCTCACCGATTATGCCCAGAGTGATGCCGTCCGTTCGACCAAGAGTATCATGGAGGCCAACAAGGCGGCGCATGACGCGGCCGTCGAGCACAACAAGGAGCTGGAAAAGACCTCCCCGATAGCCAAGGCCGGGCAGGCCGCCATGAAGGGGCTCGCCCTCGCGGGGAACATGATTGCCTCGTGGGCCATCAGTGAGGTCGTCAATCTCGTGGCGGGAGCCGTCGACAACCTCGTGCACGCGCAGTCAAAGGCCATCGACGCCGCGGCCGAGGCGGCCAACGAGTACGACGCGGCAAAGTCCAGGCTGGCGGGCCTGAACGAGGAGTACGAGACGCAGGGACAAAGGATCAAGGAACTGGCCGCGTTACAAGCAAACGGCACCATCACGCTGGAGCAGGAGGCGGAACTTGGCCGCCTGCAAAAGCAGAACGAGACGCTGGAACGGCAAATCAGCCTGCAGGAGAGCCTGCTCGAAGTCAAGCAGAAGGCCTCCGCCGAGGCGGCCAGAAAGGCCTCCGGCACGGAGCGGTCTTACACGGAGGCGATGCAGGAGGAATATGGTGGTTTCCTAGGGACAATCATCGGCGCGGCCGGATACCTTGACACCTACACCGACCCGGCCACCGGGCTTTCCACGACGGCCGCCATGGAATGGCAGTCGCGGGACACGTCCGAACTCGGCCTGGCCAGAACGGACATCGACAACCTGAAGAAATACCAGGCGGAACTGGAAAACGTGGAGAAACAGCTTGCCAGCGACCCGGGCGACTCGGGGCTTCTTGAGCGGCAGCAGAAATTAAACGAGCAGATATCGGAGACGAGGCAAAGCCTGTACGAGTCTGCAAGCCTCTTCCAAGGCTGGATTGACCAGAGCACGGACGCGAGAGGGGCCGTCATTTCCGGCGCGGAGGCCAGCGTGGACGAATGGCGGGGGATGCTGAACGAGATCAACAACCTGGGAAAGAACGAAAGCGAAATCGAATGGAACAACCTCGAAACCTTCTTCGGTTCTTCCGGCGGGGGCGTGATTGAGAAGCGTCTGGGCGAGATTGTGAAGAAAAGCGGGAACGCCGCCGACGCGCTGGCCGAATTCGAGAGGATGGGACTGCGCCTTGAAGACATTGACGTGTCCGCGGACGCGTTCAAAAGATATTTTGAGGAAATCGCCCTCGCCGCCGGGGAGACGGACGAGGCCTTGTCAGGCTTTGAAAACAACCTCTCCGTGGGCGAAGTGACCGCGGCCTTTTCCACGGCCAACGCTGGGGACGGCTACAAGACGATGGCCGGCAACCTGAAAAAGGCGGATGAACTTTACCGTAACGGGGAAATCGGCACGGACGAATTCCAGGCCGTGGCGCAATGGATGACCGCCGAGGATTTGCGGAAAAACGAGGAAAACTACAAGTATGATGCCACCGCCTACCAGAAAGCCTGGGAACAGACGTATGCCAAGGTGTCGCGCTGGTTTGACGGGGAAAACCCGGCGGACGGCATCTGGAACTTCGCCGAGGATCTGGCGGCGGCCGCGCCACAATTATTCAACGCCATTGACAGGAACACGAACACGTTGGACCTCAGCGGGGAATTCAAAAGCACCGCGCAGGCGGCCAAGGAACTCGGCGTGGGCGTGGGGGTTGTGGAGACCGCGATGCACCGGCTGGAAGACTACGGGTTCGAGTTCGACGGCATTTTGTTCAGCGGGGAGGAAATCAACCGCTACGAGTCTGCCCTCGAGGGAATCCGGGATGTTTATGAAAACATGTCGGAAGGACGCGAAAAGGAACGGCTGGGCGGGCTGCTGGAAGGGTGGGATACGGAATACGAAAGCTGCATGGCCGACCTTTCCAACCTGACCGAGGAGAAACGGATCCGCATCGAGTTCGAGTACGACCTCGTGACCATGGAGCAGGAAATCCAGGCCCTGCGGGCCCGGGCGAGGGCCGAGGGCGGGCAGAATTCCGAGACCAACGCCTCCATCATCGCCGGGAACGCGACCTACATCGAGACCGCGAAACGGGGACTGGGACTCGACCAGTTGCCAGAGGATGCCATGCCTTCCTATTTCGCGGAAGCGGACGGGCGCATGGAACATTTGTATGAACAATTGAAGGGCATGGATTACGGGACCGACGAATACTTCGAAGTACAGGCCAGGATTGTCAACGAGCAGGAAATGCAGAAGGAACTCCTTGACGCGTTCTCCGTCCTGCACCCGGAAATCAATGCCGAAAGCAATCCGGAGACGGTTCGGCAACAGTGGGACGAATTCCTGCTGGCCCCGCGGCAGCTGACCGTGGAAGGAACCCTGGACGGCGAATCGCTGCGGGAGCAGATGGACACGCTTTCTGCCGGTTCCACCATCACGTACGAGGCGGACTTGGACGGCGTGCGGCGGGAAATCACGGCCCTGAAAAACGCGGACGGGAGCATTAGCTACGAGGCCGAAATCGATGACACGACGTTCATGCTGGCGGGGGTGGAGGACAAAAACCACACGATTACCTACACGGTGACGGGGGAAAAGGAAGTGGAAGAATCCGTGGCGGGCATCCAAGGATCCGTGGACAACCTGCCGGACGAGTATTCGTTCCCCATAAACGCGGACGGCTCCGGGGCGTTCGACGAGGTTCAGAAATTTCTGTATTATTTAGGCCAGATTCCATCGATGAAAACGGTGTTGCTAAGATACAGCCAGGAAGATGGCACGAATACCGGCGGGCAAAGCCCAAACCCCAAGGCCGCATTCAGCACAAATGCCGGTTCCGGCATTCCAAAGGGAACCAAAGTGGTACCACGTGCTTTCGCAAGCGGCACCATCCCGGACACCTCGTGGGCTGACCCGGACTGGCAGACCGAAAAATCCCAGGAGGCCCTGACCGGCGAGCTGGGACGGGAGCTGGTCGTGAAGGGCAACCGCTGGTGGACGGTCGGCGACGACGGGGCACAATTCACCAGGATACCGCAAGGATCCGTCGTGTTCGACGCGGACCAGACCAGACATTTATTGGAAAACGGGCGTATCCACACGAGGGGGCGCGCGCTCTTGTCCGGTACGGCCTACGGTGATGGCACGGCGCACACGGGCGGCATGGCCTACAACCATGGTACGGCTTACGCGGGCGGCTCCGCCGGCGGGGCGGAGAAGGTGTTCGACTGGGTGGAGAAATCGCTATCCAACATCGGGCGCGTCATCGACTCCATCGCGGCCAAGGCAAAATCCATTTTCAGCCTATGGGGCGAGCGTGACATGTCGCTGGCGAAACAGATCGAGGAGACAAGGCGGCAGATTTCGCTCCAGCAGCAGGGATACGACAAATACATGGAAAAGGCGCACTCCTACGGGCTGGATTTCGAGACCGAGCTCAAGGTGGCTATCGGCGGCATTGACATCAGCACGGTTACCGACGAGGCCCTCGTGGAAAAAATCGAGGGGTTCGAGGAGTGGATGAACAAGGCGCGGGAATGCCAGGAGGCCATCGAGGAACTGGACGAGACCGTGAAGGAGCTGGAAAGCCGGCGGTTCGACAACCTGGCGGACGAGTTCGGGGAAAAGCTGGAAACGTACGACCACCAGAAAAACATGCTGGACGCGCAGATTTCGCAGGCCGAGGAGCTGGGGCTTCTGGCGAGCGAGAAATATTACCAGGCATTGGCAGACAACGAGGCGGCGCGGCTTGACAAGCTCCGCGCGGAGCAGGACGAGCTCGTGGAAATCCTGGATTCCCTGGTGGACAGGGGAATCATCACCCCGGACACCAGCGCGTGGCACGAAATGCGCGGGAAGATTGACGAGGTGTCCGAATCCATCCTGGACGCGGAGGAAGCGTGCCTTTCGTTTAACAACGAGCTGCGGCAGATTGGCTGGGAACGCTTTGACAAGGTGCACGACTCCATCGAGGCACTGACCAGGGAGGCGGACTTCTTCGTGGACATCCTGTCCGACAAGAAGCCGTATGACGACAACGGGAAACTGACAGATGCCGGGCTGGCCACGATGGGCATGCACGGCACGAACTACAACATTTACATGGAGCAGGCGTTAAATTACACGCGCGAGCTGGAGGCCGTGGAGCGTGAAATCGCCGAAAACCCGCATGACGAGGCGTTGCAAAAACGTAAGAAAGAACTGTTAAGGCAGCGGCAGGACATGGTGCTGGCGGCGCGGGACGAAAGAAAGGCCATCGTGGACATGGTGAAGGACGGCGTGGAACTGGAACTGGACGCGCTGCAGGAACTGATTGACAAGTATGGGGACACGCTGGACGCGAAAAAGAACCTGCACGATTACCAGAAGCAAGTGGCGAAACAGGGCGAGGAAGTTTCCTCCCTGCAAAAACAGCTGTCCGCATACGCAGGGGACGACTCCGAGGAGGCGAAAAGGACCATCCAGGAGCTGACCGTGAGCCTGAAGGACGCGCGTGAGGATTTGGAGGAGACCGAGTACGAACAGTACGTTTCCGACCAGAAGCGGCTCCTGGACGACTTGTATTCCGAATACGAGCAGGTCATGAACCGGCGGCTGGACGGCGTGGACCTCCTGCTGGATGAAATGATCGGCAACTTGAACGCCAATGCCTCCACCATCCACGCGACGCTGGAGGCGGAGGCCGAACGGCTGGGGATTTCCGTTTCCACGGAGCTTGGGAACCTCTGGAACATGGAAAGCCTCGGTGAGCAGGGTATTCGCGAGGTGCTTGGCAGTTACAACGGCAGCTTCGTGACGTTCGCCGGAATCTTCTCGCAGTACAAGGCGGACAATTATTCGCAGATGAACGGGGTGCAGGCGACGCTCGGCACCATCGGCTCGGGTGTCGCCACGCTCGTGGAGGCCGCCAACCAGCGGGCACGGGCGGATCTGGAACGGCTGGGGGCACAGTCCGGGCAAGGAAACGGCAACGCGAACCAGACCGGAAACGGGCAAGGCAACGCGGGACAAGCCGGGAACGGTAACGCAAACCAGGGGA
>CAJTDN010000021.1:8031-58923 GCA_910574865.1 Lachnospiraceae bacterium
AGCGGGCACAGGCGGATTTGGAACGGCTGGGGGCACAGTCCGGGCAAGGAAACGGCAACGCGAACCAGACCGGAAACGGGCAAGGCAACGCGGGACAAGCCGGGAACGGTAACGCAAACCAGGGTACGGGCCAGGGCGCGAACGGAAGTGGAGGCTCGAGTCTGGTCACAACCCAGGGCACGGGCGGCGACGGTGTTCCCCGTGTCGGGGAGCGGGTCACGTACACGGCCGGCAACTACACGGCGGATTCCTGGGGGAACGGCGCGTGGGGCAACCGGCACAGAAACGAGGCCGTCTACATCACGAACATCAACCCGGGCGCGCCGAGGCCGGTGCACATCAGTACCGGGAACCGCCTGGGCCAGGGCGACTTAGGCTGGGTGGAACCGCACTCGCAGCTCTGGGGCTTTGCCAAAGGGTGCGAAAGCGTGCCAAGGGACATGCTGGCCGTCACGCAGGAGGAAGGCGCGGAGCTCGTCGTCCGGCCGCAGACGGGAGAATTCACCGTCCTGAAGAAATACGACTCGATTATCCCGCGTGACATGACGAAGAACCTGTTCGCGTGGGGTGCCATCAACCCGGGAGACCTGGCGGCGCATGGCGCGGTGCCGGAAAACGCGGCCTACGAGGCACTTGAAAAGGCCGGCGAGCGGGCGTTTAAGCGGGCCGGGGCCGGCAACGTGCCAAGTTCGACCGTGGTACAGAATTTTGACAACGTCCGCTTCGAGATGCCCAACGTCCAGAATTATAACGAGCTGGTTCGCCAGATGCAGGCGGACAACAAGTTCGAGAAGCTCATCCAGTCCATGACCATCGGGCGGATGATGGGCGGGAACTCGCTGGAGAAGTTCAAATTCATTTTTTAAAAGACAAGGGGCGGACAAACTGGCCGCCCCGCTCATTTCTATTCCATTTCTATGTACTTTTTCCTATCTTAGTGCTGTATCTCCCCCTTCAATGCCGCCATCATCGCCATCAGCATCGGTGCGCCATATTTCGCGTGTTCGCGCACCAGTTCCACGTCATAATTTTCCAGGCAACGGGTATTTTCATCAAATACCATCACCTGCTGGTGTCCCGGCGTGGATGCCGCCCACCGCGGAATGGACGGGTTGTTCGGATTTCCGCCCCTTGCAAACGCCATCGCGGCGGAAAAGATTTGCTCCTCCAGCTTCTCCGTCACCCCTTCCATCTGCGTCATCGGAACCAGCTCGCAGTTATGGAAGAAGAACGGCACGTCCGCGCAATGCCACGGCAGACTGCTGCCATTTAGCGGCAGGTTCTGGTTGAACAGATACACATATGTATGTTCGTTCACCGCCGCCCTTTTCTCCACGTAGTCGATTTCCGGCCCGCGGAAAATGAAGTCCAATCCAATCAAGTCACACAACGGCCGCTCCGGATAGGCTTTTTTAAACAACGGGATAAGCTTTTTAACTCCCTCTTCCCCGATGCGTTCCTTCAGCATGGCCTCCTGGGCTTCTTCCGGCATCGCCTTCATCGCCTCCCTGTTTCTGAGGCCAAATCCGGTAAATTCCGCGAACACGCTGCCTACCATCAACGGAACATGCGCCGTCTCAATCCGGAACCCGTTCTCACAAGGCTCCCCGACGTAATGGGCGTTTGGCTGCGGCGCGCAGCCGACATATTTTCCCCGCTTCTGGAATTCGGGCTTTAATTTCTTATAGGCCGCCGCCAACCGGTCATAGGCAATGGTTTCCAACTCATGGACGTTCGAAATCCCCAGTTCAGCCATCAAGGCTTCGACCAGTTCCTTGCCGCTTCCCTTCGCGTCGCTAAGCATCGGGCCAATCACGCCACTCATGTTGATTCCCTTCGCGAACAACCCGTCCGCCGCCGGGGTCTGCAAAAGCGTCGTCACCTTCGCCCCGCCGCCGGACTGGCCGAATACCGTCACGTTTTCCGGGTCGCCTCCAAAAGCCGCGATATTATCCTTCACCCAATGAAGCGACATGATCAAGTCGTTCGTCCCATGGTTTCCAGAATCCTCATATTCCTCGCCAAAATCGGACAAGTCCAGATAGCCGAGGACGTTCAGCCGGTGGTTCACCGTGACCGTGACCACGTCGCCGAACCGACTCATGTTTTCCCCCTCGTAGGCAATGTGCTCGATGGCGGAGCCGGACTCGAACCCGCCGCCGTGGAACCACACCATGACCGGGCGTTTTTTGTCATCACAAGCCGGCGTCCACACGTTCAAATTCTGGCAGTCCTCGTTCATCACCCAGTAACGGTGCG
Organism: Lachnospiraceae bacterium; assembly: GCA_910574865.1. GTDB lineage: Bacteria > Bacillota > Clostridia > Lachnospirales > Lachnospiraceae > Schaedlerella. The sequence continues at coordinate 10,291 of CAJTDN010000021.1, forward strand.
GCACCTGCAGCTCCCCGTTCGGTTTCCCAAGCTCCAACAACGGGCACACGTAGCCAAAGCTCGTCGCGTCGAAGATTCCATCCCACGCCTCCACCTCCTCCGGCGCGTGGAAACGCCTGCTCTTCGCATAGGGAATTCCCTTGAAAACGGAAATACCGTCATAAGAATACCCCTTCACCTTTCCTTTCGTGGTCTGCACCACGTTCTGTTCCTCCGTACAACAAAATTGTTTTTCCATACGAAAGCTCCTTTCCTCCAAATTAATAAAAACGTTTATAACACATGGATTCTTCCATGATAACGTTCACCTATAACCTTTCCAATCACCACGTTACCCCTTGCGGCCGAAGACCGTAAATCACAACGCTGTTACGCCAACGTCACTTTCTCAATCACGCAACGATGCGGCTTGTTCTTGTCATCCTTGTCATAATTCACGCCGACCAGCAGCACTTCTCCCGCATACCCTTCCAATGCTTGCGCGTATTTCCTCTCTTTAATCTGCTCAATGGCCGTCCTGGCCGACTTGTCATACTTCAACTCAACCACAAGGGCGGGCTTGTCGCTAAAGGGCAGCGGCAAAAATACGACGTCGGCGAACCCCCGCCCGGTCGGCAGCTCCCGGATCATCTTGTAATCCTTCCTCGCGCTGTAGTACGCAAGGCCGATGGCGCACCCCAAGGAATTCTCATCATTGTAGGTCAAAATCGAAGCCACTTCCATGTGCGCCATGTCAAGTCCCTCGGCCACCTTTTCCCCATCACAAAGAAGCGTGTCCTCAAGAAGCCTCTCGGAAGCCTTCAAGACCTTCATCACCTCCGGCCAGCCGCCGACGCTCATCGCGTTTTCAAATTCCTCGACGATTTCCTTATTCGGAATAAACGCCTCCCTTGCCACGGAATCATAGCCAAGATACCCGAGGTGGATAAGCAATGTCAGAACGTCGTCCTTTGTCTCGAAATTCCTCATGTCATTCTGGAAACTGCGCGTGTTCACCTTGACATGCTCCCCGCCGAGCATTTTCACGATATCGACACGAAGCCCGTCAAAATCCATGTCCATGTATACCTTCAAGGCCTCGTAAGTCTCCGTCGAGGTCCAATAATTCGAAAAATCCTGGCAACTCATCGCCTCCACCACAGATTTCGGATTATACACATGCTTAAACTTCTTAAGCATGTAGCCGTCATACCAACTGCCCGTCTCTGCAAAATCCATGTCAAACCGCCCACATAATTCCTTTACCTCTTCCTCCGTAAAGCCCGTGTATTCCTCCAGCACCTTTTGGTTCGTCATCGAATATTCACGGAACATGTTCAACGCGGAATGCTGTCCATATTTCTTCACGGGCAATATCCCCGTCGCATAGGCAAGCGCGACATAGACCTGATCCTTCAGGAGGTTTCGCAGGAAGTCGAGATACTGTTTTTGCATTTCCTCCGATTCCTGGCGTTCGCGCATCACGCAGTCCCACTCGTCAATCAGAAAGATGAACTGATTCCCGGTTTCCACATAAATCTGCTCCAACACAGCCGCAAGAACCGTCTCTTCTTCAGAAAACAATTCCCTGTACGCTTTCCTTAAATCCTTGATTACCAGTTGCTCCAGATATTCCGTCATGTCCTGCTTTTTCGCCCGAATAAGAAACTGTTGCATGTTCAAATAAATCACGTCATACTGATTCAAATGTTCCTCATAAGAAGGATCCTTTTCGATTTTCAACCCCGCGAACAATTCCCTTGAATCACAGCCACGGCCATAATAGGCGGCCAGCATTTCCAACGCCATTGATTTTCCGAAACGGCGCGGCCTACTGACACAAGCATACTTTTCTTTTGTGTTAAAGAGCTTGTTCGTACATGCGATCAACCCCGTTTTGTCCACGTATATTTCGGAACGGATGGATTCCCAAAAACCCCTATTTCCCGGATTCAAATAAATTCCCATAAGACACCTCCCCGTCACACGGATCTTCGCAATCTCGCCTTCAGGTATTCATACCTCTGCCGCTTCTCTTCCTTCGCAAAATGCACTTCACGGAATTGCTCCGGATTATTTTCATAATCAAGCACTTCCTCCCCGAACTGCTCACTTGTCAAGTCAAAAACGCAGTCTCCCACCACGTTATAACAGTGATAGTTTCCGCCTTCCCGCTGTATCCCATACACCTTTCCACCAAAAATGTCCTGCGCCAGAAACGCCGTGACGGAACATTGGCCAAGCATCTTGTTTTCCTCACTCCACCCCGTCCGCATCCTCGGGGCACAAGTATACTCGCACCAAATGCCACAAAGCGCGTCATACAAATCCCTCGGTGTCTGTATTCCCTCATACTCATCCGTGACCGCCAGAGCATCTGCCCGCTCCCATCCATAAAACTTATAATCATTCATTTCCCCAATTCCCGCCTTTCATGATTTCCCTCTAAATAGTGATGTTGTTTATTCAGGTATTATCATCTTCTCAATCACGCAGCGATGCGGCTTGTTCTTGTCATCCTTGTCATAGTTCACGCCGACCAGCAGCACTTCTCCCGCATACCCTTCTAGTGCATGTGTATACTTTCTCTCCTTAATCTGCTCAATGGCCGCATGGGCGGACTTGTCATACTTCAACTCAACCACGAGGGCGGGCTTGTCGCTAAAGGTCAGCGGCAAAAACACGACGTCGGCGAACCCCCACCCGGTCGGCAGCTCCCGGATCATCTTGTAATCCTTCCTCGCGCTATAGTACGCGAGGCCGATGGCGCACCCCAAGGAATTCTCATCATTGTAGGTCAAAATCGAAGCCACTTCCATGTGCGCCATGTCAAGTCCCTCGGCCACCTTTTCCCCATCACAAAGAAGCGTGTCCTCAAGGAGCCGCTCGGAAGCCTTCAAGACCTTCATCACCTCCGGCCAGCCACCGACGCTCATCGCGTTTTCAAATTCCTCGACGATTTCCTTATTCGGAATAAACGCCTCCCTTGCCACGGAATCATAGCCAAGATACCCGAGGTGGATGAGCAATGTCAGAACGTCGTCCTTTGTCTCGAAATTCCTCATGTCATTCTGGAAACTGCGCGTGTTCACCCTGACATGCTCCCCGCCGAGCATTTTCACGATATCGGCACGGAGCCCGTCAAAATCCATGTCCATGTATGTCTTCAAGGCCTCGTAAGTCTCCGTCGAGGTCCAATAGTTCGAGAAATCCTGGCAGCGCATCGCCCCCACCACGGATTTCGGGTTATACACATGCATCCTTTTCGATTTTCAACCCCGCGAACAATTCCCTCGAATCACAGCCACGGCCATAATAGGCGGCCAACATCTTCAACGCCATGGATTTTCCAAACCGTCTCGGCCTGCTGACACAGGCAAACTTCTCTTCTGTGTTAAGGAGCTTGTTCGTACATGCAATCAGTCCCGTCTTGTCCACGTATATTTCGGAACGAATCGATTCCCAAAACCCTCTGTTTCCCGGATTCAAATAAATTCCCATAAGGCACCTCCCCGCCAATACACAAAAAACTATGACCTCCCCAGCTCATCCCGCAGGTACTTATACCTCGGCCGTTTTTATCCCTCGGTATAAGTGTACCACATCCATCATCCTCACGCAATCTACCTTTTCCCATTTATCCTCCGATAAACGAACATGAACGTAATCACGTGCGCGGCCAACGTGATGAGCCAGGAAACCGGATACGTGATATAAAGCATGTCCGTGGTATGGTGCGTCTGGAATACCGTGGCAATCCAGATGAGCCGCAGGCCGCAGGCCCCCACGAGGGAAACGATCATCGGCCCGACCGACCTGCCAACGCCGCGCAGCGACCCCACCATGCAATCCATCATGCCGCAGAGGAAATAGACGGTGCAAATATATTTCATCCGCGCCAGCCCGGCCTCCACCACCGCCGCGCTGGACGAATAAATGTGGAGCAGGGGCTTTCCGAACATATACGCCAGATTTCCAGTGACAAGACCAACGACCAGGACAATCAACTGGCATTCGACCAGCACTTTGAGGATTCGCTTCTTCTCCCCCGCCCCATAATTCTGCCCGGTGAACGTAAGCGCCGTCTGGTGCACGGAGTTCATCGCCAGATAAACGAAACCCTCCAGGTTGGCGGCGGCGCTGTTGCCGGCCACCACCGTGCTGCCGAACGAATTGATTGCCGACTGGATGACGACGTTGGATAGGGAGAAGACGGAACCCTGCAGGCCCGCCGGGACACCAATCTGCACCACCCTGAGCAAAATACGCCAGTCAATCCCCATCCGCCGGAAATCAAAATGCAGGATTCCGTCGTCACGAACCATATAAGACAAAACCAATGCCGCTGAAATATACTGCGAAACGACCGTGGCGACGGCCACGCCCGCCACGCCCATGGAAAAACGGATGACGAGGAGCAGGTTCAAAAGGACGTTAATCACGCCCGCCGCCGACAAATAGCAGAGCGGCGTTTTCGTGTTCCCCGAAGCCCGAAGGATGGCCGAGCCATAATTAAACACCATGCTGGCCGGCATGCCCAGGAAATAGATTTTCAAGTAAAGTGCCGCCAGGTCAATCACGTCCTTTGGCGACCCCATCCATCCGAGAATGGTTCCGGAAGCGAAAAAGCCCAAGACGGCGATGGCCACGCCGCAAATGAGGCTCAACGTGATGCTCGTGTGGACGGCCTTGGAAATGCGCTCTTTCTCCCCCGAACCATAGCACTGGGCCACGACAACATTGGCCCCGACGGACAGCCCCATGAACACGCTGACCAGCAAATTAATCAACGACGACGTGGAACCCACGGCCGCCAGCGACTCGTTGCCCGCATAACGACCCACGACGATGATGTCCGCCGCGTTAAACAGCAATTGCAACACGCCGGAAAGCATGATTGGTATCGTAAAAGCCACCATCTTTCCCAATAACGGCCCGTGCGTCATGTCCACTTCTTTTGATTTCACCTTTCCCAATTTCACAATTCCCACCCGCTTTCTAACATAAACACGCATATTTGCCAACGCAAACAACACCATGGATAAAAGCCGACCGCCTCGTTCCATGTACTTCCACATGCCCGTGGCATACGGATTGCCCCATGTCTGTACCATTATATACCTTTCCAAAAAAGATGCAAGTTTTTCACACGATTTTCCTTTTCTTACTTTTCTTATGCATCCAAATTTGCTATACTTGAATTATCATAAGGAAACTCCGCGCGACTAGGCTCGTAAAGAACCTCGCCAAGACTTGCGGAGTACATTCGCACCTAGGCATCCAAAACACGGATGCCAAGTGCTCATAGTAAGAAAGGATACCTAATCATGAAAGACGACAAAATCATCAGTTCCATGGGAAGCATCCACATGATTCCCATGGACAAAGTCGCGGGGTTCGACGTACGGCCCGGCCTGTACGAACTAAACGGGGCGACCGCCATCCCGGTGGGCGTCAACTTCACGGTCCATTCCTTTCAGGCCACGTACTGCGAACTGCTCCTATTCCGCCGCGCGGAAAACGAGCCTTACGCCATCCTGCCCTTCCCCGAGCATTACCGGGTCGGAAAGGTCTATTCCATGATCGTGTTCGGCCTGAACATCGAGGATTTCGAATATGCCTACCGCCTTGACGGCCCTTATGACGTTTCCAAGGGACTTCTATTCGACAAGAACAACATCCTTTTGGACATTTACGCCAAGGCCGTCACCGGGCAGAGCGTCTGGGGGCATTCCCCGACGAAGGGCGCCTTTTACAAGGCGCGCGTGGTCAAGGACGATTTTGACTGGGGAAGGGAACCGCGGCCGCTCATCCCGATGGAGGACCTGGTCATCTACGAAGCCCATACGCGCGGCTTCACGATGCACCCCTCGTCCAAAGTGAAACATCCGGGCACGTTTGCCGGCCTGATGGAAAAAATTCCTTACTTGAAGGAACTCGGTGTCAACGCGGTGGAGCTGATGCCCATTTTCGAATTTGACGAAATGAAGGACCACCGGGTCGTGGACGGCAAGCCGCTTGTCGACTATTGGGGCTACAACACCGTAAGCTTTTTCGCCCCCAACACGAGCTACGCGGGCGTGACGGAATTCAACCACGAGGGCGCGGAACTCAAAACGCTGATCAAGGAATTGAACGAAAATGGCATCGAGTGCTTTTTGGACGTCGTGTTCAACCACACCGCCGAGGGAAATGAATTGGGGCCATGTTTTTCCTTCAAGGGATTTGACAACAACATTTACTACATGCTGACCCCGGACGGCTACTATTACAATTTCAGCGGCTGCGGCAACACGCTCAACTGCAACCACCCCATCGTGCACCAGATGATCCTGGAATGCTTAAGGTATTGGACGATTACTTATCATGTAAGCGGGTTCCGCTTCGACCTTGCGAGCATCCTCGGGCGCAACGAGGACGGCTCGCCCATGAGCAGCCCGCCTCTTTTGCAAAGCCTCGCTTTCGACCCCATCCTGGGCGACGTGAAGCTGATTGCCGAGGCCTGGGACGCGGGCGGCATGTACCAGGTCGGCAGCTTCCCGGCCTGGAACCGCTGGGCGGAATGGAACGGAAAATACCGCGACGACATGCGCAATTACTTAAAAGGCGACCTGGGGCTCGCTCCCACCGCCGCCAAACGCATCCTCGGCTCGCCGGACTTGTACGACCCGAGCGGCCGCGGGTACAACGCCTCCATCAACTTCTTGAACTGCCACGACGGGTTCACGTTATGGGACATGTATTCCTATAATACGAAGCACAACGAGGCCAACGGCTGGAACAACACAGACGGCGGGGACGACAACCGGAGCTGGAACTGCGGCGTCGAGGGCGACACCGAAGACGAAGGAATCCTTTCCCTGCGGCAAAAGCTTGCAAAAAACGCCATGACCGTCCTTTTGATGAGCCGGGGAACTCCGATGTTCTTGGCCGGGGACGAGTTTTTGAACACACAATTCGGAAACAATAACGCCTACTGCCAGGACAACGAGATTTCCTGGCTGGACTGGGATGACTTAAAGAAAAACCGGGAGCATTTCGAATATGTGAAGCACCTGATCCGAATTCGCCAGACGCACGACGTCATCCGCCGTTTTTCCGGGAACTGTTCCATGCGATACCCGGAAATCCAGGTCATGGAGCCGGATTCGTCCACGCGGGTGCTGCGCGTGATGTATGCCGGGCGAAATTCCAAAAATACCGGGGACGACCTCGTCCTCCTTGCCATCAATGTATTTTGGGAACCGCAGGAATTCTATCTTCCCGACCTCCCGCACCCGATGGAGTGGTTTTTGGAGGCCGACTCCGCCAAGACCGTCCTTCCGGGCGGCATCCCGACGGATAAAGGGGCGGTGTTAATCGAAAACTGCCATGTCCGCATGGAACCACGTTCCACGATGGTACTCATTGCCAAGACGCATTTGGCAAACAAGGGCGGGTAACTTACCCGCCCCTGGCTTTTTATTTCTGCCATTTATTCCTCCATCGTCTTCATCATGTCCTTCCACGCCAGCGAGCCCAGCAAATATTTCAGCACGCCCATCGCACACTTCTGCACGTCGCCGAGCGGAAGGTGTCTGCCGCGCTCCATTCCATGGTAGGTAACCGTCCTCGAGCCGTCCGCCTGTTCAACCACCTTTGCGATGCCCGCATCAATGTATTTTTGTGCGCGTTCTCCAATTTCCGTACCCGCCGCCACATTTGCCGCATAAATATCCCTTCCGTCCTTTTCCGGCATGAACGAGCCCCAGTTTTCCACGGCCTGCCGCATCATGCCGCCGTAAGCCATGTTGACGATTTCCTCGACCGATCCGTCCTCCATAAATACCGGCTTCGCGCCATACAGCGCGTTCTCAAAGTATTCTACCTGGAGTCCGCCCATGATCAAGTCATTTCCCGCGTGCATGTCGTTTGGCTTGTAGGACTGCGAACCCCAGTCGGTCATGAACATGCCGTCAAACTTCCATTCCCCGCGCACGATATTTTCCAGAAGTTCCTTATTTTCGGAACTATGATGCCCGTTAATCTGGTTGTAGGAGGTCATGATCGTCCCCGGAGCCGCCTCGCGGACCGCGATTTCGAACCCCTTCAGGTAAATCTCACGTAGCGCCCGCTCGGACACGGAGGCATTGGACGTCGAACGGTCCAGTTCCTGGTTGTTACAGGCAAAATGCTTGATGGACACCTTGCAGCCCTCGTGCTTTTGCACGCCGCGCGTGAAGGAAGCCGCACATTTTCCCGACACAAGCGGATCCTCGGAATAATATTCGAAGCAGCGGCCGCACAGCGGATCCCTATGGATGTTCATGCCGGGTCCCAAAATCACGGTCTGGTGGTACGCCTCCATCTCATAGCCAAAACCGTCGCCCGTCTTTTCCAAAATTTCCATGTTCCAAGTCTGCGCCAGCGGAATGCCAACCGGCCAGCCCGCCGTCGGAAACCCGCCAATATGCAATCCGGCCGGACCGTCCGTCATATAGGAATACGGAATGCCAAGACTCTCCACGTACTGCCCGGTCGTCTGTCCCGAAGAGCGCGGCGCCTCGACCACGGACACTTTCCTCTTCATGCGCTTCTCCACCGGGTGTGGGGTCTCGCTGGACGTGCCAGTCACGAGACGGAGAAGTGTCGGCGTATCCAAGGAAGCGACGAATTCTTCCATCGTCACGCGTCCTTCCGCCACGTCAAGAAGCGTCGCGCCGGGAATGTTTCGCACGGTCACAACCTCCTCCGGGCAGGGGTAGGAAAGCATCTTCAAGCCCTCCTCGCCGCATGGCTCATAGGAATTCCCCTCCGCCACGTATGTCACCGTCTTCGGCTCCGCCGTCACGCGCAAATCCTCCGTCGTAAAGTCCGACGCGCAAAGTGCGACGACTGGTGCCTCATAAGCCTCATATGTAATCGCAGGCGCCTTGATTAATTCCAGTTCCTTGTCGCACGCCACTTGCCTGCTCAACTGCTGCGTTACGACCTCGCCGTCCAGACGAAGCGCCGCCGCGATTTTCGTGTCCCGGCTGTGTCTGCCGACACGCACCAGATAGTCGCCCGCCTCCATCACATAGGCACTGCGCTCCTCGTCAAACGAAGCCAGGCTCCTGGTAGGAATCTTGATGGTCAACGTCTCGCCCTCTCCCGCCGCCAGTTCCTTTGTCTTACCAAAGCCGCGCAGTTCCTGATACGGCTGTACAAGCTTGCCGCCCTGCGGCGCGGACACGTACACCTGCACGACCTCCTTGCCCGATACGGTGCCCGTGTTGGCCACCCGCACTTGCAGGCAAATCTCATCCGCATTGGCGGTCACTTCCTTCGTCTCCATCGTAAACGTCGTATAACTTAAACCGTAACCAAACGGATAATATGGCTCGATACCGAAGCTGTCAAAGTAACGGTACCCGACATAGACGCCCTCGTTATAATCCTCCTGCAACGTGTCCCCGTCATTGGCGGAAAATGTCGCCGAGGCCGGATAATCCTCGTAATTTACCGCCCAGGTGTCCGTAAGCCGCCCCGACGGGCATACCTTGCCGGAAAGGATGTCGCACAACGCCCGACCCGCCTCCATGCCGAGAAGGCACATGAAAACGACCCCGTCCACGCCCTCCATCTCGTCAATGAACTTCGGATCCATGACCGTCGTATTCAAAACGACAACCGTATGGGCAAAATTCTTCGCAATTTTCTCCAGATTTCCTCGTTCCATGTCCGACAGGAGGAAGTCACCCTTTTCATTCTTACGGTCAAAATTTTCCCCGGTGTTTCGGCGAACGACGTAAACCGCCGTGGACGCCGCTTTCGCTTCCTCTATTTCTTCATCCGTAACCTCCGGCTCATCAATCAAAATCGACATGCCGCTCCAAAAGCGGTCAATCGGGCTTAACGTCGTGTCTTCGTCATTGGCCTTCTTGCTCGCCGCCTCAAACTTGTCAAGCCACTTTTTGGACGTGACGGCGTAGCCGCCCTCCTCCAACCCTTGTTTAACATTGATGACATAAGGCGGAAAGACCGAACCGCTTCCCGTGCCACATAGTATCGTGTCAACCGCGCCCGCCCCGAACAAGGCGATTTTTTCTTCCCTCACCGGCAATGCGCCCTCGTTCTTCAACAGCACGATGCCCTCGACGGCACCCTGGCGGCAGGTGTCGGCCGCCTCCGATGCTGGGAGCGGGCCGTAGTTGCCCTCGATCATCTGTTTCATCATTTCTTCTCGATCCATCAAATGTTGACCTCCTTTGGCATTTTATATTCCCATTATAATCCAACGTATAGAAAACCAAAATGCCACTTTGTGATAATCGAACTATCATTTCATGTCATTTTAAGAACGCCGGACACACAACAAAACATGCATGTTTGCCAACGCGGACATCACCATGGATAAAGGCCGATTGCTTCGATGCCGCCCGGGATTTTTACAATAACGTCTAAATTTATATCTTTTTTTTCAAAATGCTTGTCTTATGGTTTCAAATACTATATAATACATACGTCGAGGTGATACAACATGAAAATTGATTCCGAAAATATTTTACAGAGCATTCTGGAAAGCTTGTCCCGCATCGATTACATCCATGAGGGCGACATTCCGAACATTGACTTATACATGGACCAGGTGACCACGCTGATGGAAACCCAGCTGTCCCACACGAAACGGCACGGCGACGACAAGATTCTGACCAAGACCATGATTAACAACTATGCCAAGAACAACCTTCTCCCGCCGCCGGTCAAGAAAAAGTATTCGAAAGAGCACGTGATTGTCCTGATTTTTATTTATTATTTCAAAAACATCCTTTCCATCAAGGATATCGAGGCGCTTTTGGCGCCCCTTATCGACAATCACTTCCAAACGGACAGCGAACTGGGCCTGCCCGACATTTACAACAAGATTTGTTCCTTGGAGATCGAGCAAATCGCCCCGTTACAAGAGGAGATGAAACAAGTTTACGCCCGGGCGCAAGAGAGCTTTGCGGACGCTCCCGACGAGGAACGGGCGCAACTACAGTTATTTTCGTTCATCTGCAGTTTGAGTTTTGACGTATATGTCAAGAAGATGATTATCGAGAAGCTTTTGGACGAGGTGACGGAAAACCCGCGAGGATGAAACACCCCGTAGCAAGCCGCGGGGTATTTCACCCTCGCGGGAATGATTCTTCTTTCCTATGACTGCGGCGTTGTACGGGTAACGGCGCAGTTCATGCGATGCATACTCCTTTCGCAGAACCAGCCCTCCGATGCAGGAAACGCGCGGACGGGCTGGTTTTTCACGATTTTCAATTTTCTCCCGTTCCCTTGTTAATCCGCTCGAACGTCATGTCATATCCGTCGTTTCCGTAGTTCAGCGACCGATTCACCCGGCTGATTGTCGCCGTGGAAGCCCCCGTCTTCTCCGCGATTTCCAAATACGTCTTCTGCTCCCTGAGCATCTTTGCCACCTCGAAACGCTGCGACAAAGACAAAAGCTCGTTCACCGTGCATATGTCCTCGAAAAATTTGTAACACTCTTCCTTGTCCTTCAGACTAAGTATGGCGGCAAATAGATAATCCACCGCGTCCGTCTTGATTTTCTTGTTCATGCCTCGTACTCCTCACTGCCATAATCCATGCCTGCAAGACGTATCATGCCACGTCATGCAAGGCAGCCATAATCTCTTCTTAGATTTTAGCACAGTGAATTCTTAAAGTCCACTACTTTCTGAATTAACCGGACAAAAATGCCGTTGAAAAGTAACTTGAAAAACGCCACCTTGCCCGCCTCGAAACTTCTGAAGGCCCACGGATTGTTTCGCACCGCGCTCCCGCCGTCTCCGCCACGGCCGGCATCGAACGGACGTCCATCGGATGTCCGGTGCCCTAAAACAACTCCAGTTGCCCGTTTTTCCATGACTTTTGTTCCGCCGTCTTTATCACGTCTTCTTCCCTTATGTTCCCAATCAGGAGCGGGGAAGCCGCGTCGTGCATTTTCATGTTCTTTATGACGGTTTCCTTGTCGTAATTGGCATAACAATATAGGCAGCCATGTCCGCAAGTATTATATGTGCCAATGTCCGCACCGAGCAAACATTGGCACTCTCTCCTTGCCGGCTTCTTTTTCGGCACGTCCAGCCGGCAGCCCAAGGCACTTTCCATCACCGCTTTTGACATGCAGCCGTCCGCGTCCACGTTTTCCCTGACAAGACCCTCGTTTTCACAACACAAATGAATCTGCAGGCCATTCGTCTTCGCGATTTTTGAAAATTCGTTTATCAGCCCTTCTTGTTCCTGTGCCGTGACGGCACGTACCATAGGAAAATTCCTCCTTGTCTTTTCATATAAGTCAATAAAGCTTACGACACATTGGTTCGTATATCCCGAAAGTGCCTCCGCCATTTTGCCAAATTGCTCGACATGATAGGAAATCGAATACTTCCCCGTAATAAAAACCGGGTCATAACGCCAGCTCATTCTCCCGCTTCCAGCCATCACGGACAACCGCCGGAACGAATCCATGACCCGCTCCTTCGGCGGCACGTACGGTTCGACATCTCTGCCATAAGGCGTAATCGTCACGAACCAAAGCATGTCAAACGAAGATAACATCGAAAGGCCGTCAAGCATGGGAGCCGGATTTTTCGTACAAAACACGATGGCATCTATCACTTCCGGGCTCAAAAAATATTTTGTCACCTGCGTCGGATAATAAGGATTGCGTACCAATACATGGCCCGCCTTAATCCTGTTATAGAACCATTCACCATAATATGCCGGTATGTCCGTCCTGCTGCCCGTGTTCAGTATCATTTTCACACCCCCTCTCCGTTTCAAGTATCATATTTACCCCATAAATTTCGATTCGCTTTGCCGTAGGATGGCCTATTGGTATTCCTGCAATATTTTTTCCTCGGTTTTAACTTCTTATATGTTTTATCGCCGATGCTTTGCATCTGCCCGTCACTCCATCCGAAACAGCGGTCTGGATGTGGCAATTTTATATTTGGTCCGTCCTCTATTCCGAATTGAAATCTTGAAAACATCGCGTACCCTATGATATCCTCTTTTTCATCCACCATCTCAAATGACGGAAGAAGGTATTTATTCTCCATTGTTTTTATGTTTCTTTCCATTTTTCTCCCCCTAGCCTCGATAGCGTCGGTGTACAGAAGGCAACACGGTCGATGAAGGACATATTTCCCCTCTTTCATCGTTACTTTCACTCCGCGTACGTCCTTGTACGCGTCGCTTAAGTGCCTTGGAAGAGGGGAAATATGCCTCTTCACGACTTTGCGACCTCACCCATAGGGATTTCAAGGGTTTTCAAGGAAGATGAATGAGGCGTACAAGGACGTACGCCGATTGAAGATGACGCTGAAAACCCCTGAAATCGCATGGGTTGAGGCGTGTTGCTTTCTGTACACCGACGCTATCCCTCCCGGATAAACGGCCTTTCTATCTTTGTGTCAATGAGGAGCGAATATTTCAAAGGACGCCGATACGCGTTACCATGCACTTCGTTTTCGCGATACCCGCGAAGCCGTTCCAAATCAAGCTCGGCCAGATAAATCCTGCATTCACTTTTTGCAAACCGTATTTCCGACTATAAGAATCGTAATTACGTCAAGCACGACGATTGCCAATATGACATACTCGAAACCGGCAGGCAGAAACGTTTGAAACAATCCCGTGACAAGTATCAAAATGGCTATAACGGCCATTCCAATCCCCATTGTCCTGCACAACTTTTTTTCATCATATTTGCTCTTTTCTTCCTTCGAATCCATATTATATCCAGAAATCAGTCCACTTCCATGTCCTGAAATCAAAACCACGGAAATGATTGTAAATACGACGAACGCAAACCATATTATCCAATCCGGTCCATGTGATATGTCTGCCAATTTCATTATAATAACGCCTCCCTTACACTTTCATGGCCTTATCAAGGCATCTTACTTGTGGATTCTTTGCCTTATTACTTTCACGAAACGGTACGCTTTGCCTCACGGGCGCGAATAATGTACGTACATTCTCGTCAAGTCCGGCTCCCCGTCCCCGTATTCGTCGGATACCGTCTTAAATCCGAACCTTTCGTAAAATCCCACGGCATATTTCTGGGCATCCAGGCCTATTTTTTTACACGGCATTTTCCCCTTGATTCTGTCCAGGCTCTGTTCCATCATCTCCCTGCCAATCCCGTTACCATGTTGTAAAGTCAATACCCTTCCGATTCGGACGACATCTTTATCATCGTCTTTATAAAATGCCCGCAGATACGCGATGACCATGTCGTTTCCATAAAGAAGCAATGTAAGCTTCTATAGTCGACGTCGTCCATGTCCTGATAAAGGATGCCTAGCTCCATAAACCCTCTCCATAAATCCAGATTTCATCCATCAACTTCATGAATAGAATAGCATTACTTCATGACTCTTGCAAGCTTTTTTCTTCTTAATCCATTTCAGATTAATGAAATATTAACAAAGTATTCAGACATTTTCCAACTTCCGATACTAGCGTCGGTGTACGGAGGGCAACACGCCTCAGCCCATGTGATTTCAAGGGTTTTCAGCGTCATCTTCAATCGGCGTACGTCCTTGTACACCTCATTCATCTTCCTTGAAAACCCTTGAAATCCCTATGGGTGAGGTCGCAGAGTCGTGAAGAGGCATATTTTCCCCCTTTCAAGGCACTTGAGCGACGCGTACAAGGACGTACGCGGAGTGAAAGTAACGACGAAAGAGGGGAAATATGCCCTTCATCGACCGTGTTGCCTTCTGTACACCGACGCTATAATCTATGAAAAACACCAACCAGAATTGACCGGTAAAACGGTTGCGAGCCGGTACGTCCCTCCCGTTTGTCCTGAACCGTCCATATAAACCCATGAATTTGGCTTCTTATTTCCATTAACCCAGAATAGGACTGCCAGATTTGGCAGGACGGTATTTTCTGCTTCATAATGAGCCTGAGTATCGAAGTATTGCAGCCGCTTATCGACGGTTTCCAATCTTCGGATATCACGGACGTCATCACGAACGTGACTGGCGGAATGCTCGGATATGTTTTTTATGTTATGCTCAGGCCGGTTACATTTCGGATTTTAAATTACCTGAAAACACAAGAATAAAGAGTCTGGCTGGCCGGACTCCCGCGCCGAAGCGCGGCTCGAACACCGCCTCGCGCAAACGCCTCAACGCTTCCTGCACCAGTTTGTCCTCGTAACTGTAGACGCTCAACGGCCTGGTCTTCCTGTTTTCCTTTGGAATTTCCACCCATTAAACGTTGCGCCCTTTCTGGGCGCACTTACAATTCAGCCCGCGCCAGCGCGAGGCTGAACAATGACTTTTACTCACTCCTCTAAAAAATATCCCAACGAATTTCATTGCGCATTCTCAAACATCATGTTATACTTCCAAAAGAAGTAAAACGCAAACCTTTATCCGTTTCCCGTAACACACCAGGAAAGGAGTTCCCATGACCAGAGAGGACGTTTATGCATATTTAGAAGAACTGGAACCGCCGGAACGGCTAATGAAACAACTCTATCAAAACCACCAGGCCATTTCCGTAGAAAACGGATTAAATGGATTAAGCGAAGGGCAAAACGCACAATATATGAAACGGGCCGATGAATACAAGCCGCATCCATTATTGCAAAAGCTGACACATTTCGAAACCGACATACAACGAGACGATTCCGCGCCCTTAAAAAGCCCCTCCGCTCTTGAAGCCGTTTATACATGGGACACTTATTCCGACCCCGGCCATGACATGACCATCGTGCGGCACTATCGGTACTGGCCCGGAAACTTCCACCGGCACGACTATATTGAGATTTCTTATGTGTATAGCGGAAGCTGCCGCCATGTTTTCCACACGGAGGACGGCATGCACGAAGTCACCTTGTCCCCCGGCGACCTGGTCATCATCCCGCCGGACATGGAACACAAGGTGGATGTATTCAACGACGGCGTGATGTTAAATATATTGACGGGCGTTTCCATTTTCCAGAACTTGTTTTTGCAGAATCTGACGGGAAGCCCCGCCCTGATGGAATTTTTTAGTGCCATCATCTGGGAGGGCAGGCATCCGGGCGTGATTTTATTGCACACGGCTTCTGACCGCATGATAGCCGACACGTTGATTGACCTGGTGATACATTACGTGCAGAACCGCCTCTTTTCGCGCCAGATATGCGAGCATTTCCTGGATATCTGGCTACTGCTCATTTTACCGTATTGCACGGATACGATGGAATTGTTTGGCAAGACTTCCGGGGAGCGGAAACTGGTAGCCTCCATCATCGTCTACCTGCAAAAGCATTACATGGAGACGTCACTAGAAGACGTCGCGGAAGAATTCCACTACTCGGCTTCTCATGTGAACCGCGTCTTAAAAAAGCATGCCGGGATTACCGTATCAAAAGAAATTCGGCGGCTGAAAATACGACACGCTTGTGAACTTCTGGAACAGACGGATTATTCCGTGGAAAGCATCACCGGCCTCGTAGGATATAAGAACACGTCCTATTTCATCGAGCAGTTCCAAAAGGAAATGCGGATGACACCGTTAAAGTATCGGAATCAAAAGTCGGCCAAAACATAAAGCCGGCTTTTTCCATGTGCAAAAAGCCATATTTTTTTGCCGAAAATGTTAGTACAATTTTGAAAAACATGGTTCTATAATAATTGTCAGAACGTAACTGTTCAGTACCTTCGCAGTTACGACAAAACCACTACCATTTTTTCAAAGGAGGAAAAACAAATGAAGGAAAGATTCAAGCGAATCGCCGCCATGGGACTGGCGCTCGCGCTTGCCACCGCCACATTGGCGGGATGCGGCAAGGACGGGCAAGGCGCGAAGGACGATGCCACGAAAACGTCGAAGGAAGCGTTTACCTGGTGGATTGCCCAGATGGACGACCATGGACAATATTATGAGACTTACGAACAAAGTCCGGTCGCGCAGTTCGTCAACGCACAATACTGGGACGTGGAAAACGGCGGAATTGGAACGGCCGAAAACGGCACGCAGCTGGATTTGTCGTTCCTCGTACCAATCGCGGGTTCCGAGTCGGACAACTTTAACACGATGATTGGAACCGGGGAATATCCCGAAATCATGGACTTGTCCTTTTCATCGGACAGCCCCCAGGCATTGTACGAGAACGGCGTGTTAATGGACATTACGGAATATGTGGAAACATACATGCCGCATTACGTGGCCTACCTGGACGAGAACCCGGAGTTAAAGCCATTGGTCCAAGTGTCGGACGACGAGGGAAACGTCCACTACTACGCTCTTTATTCACTGTCTGACGGTGTGGAAACCCCATGGACGGGTACCTGCTACCGCCGTGACCTGGTCGTGAAATTCGCGGAGCCGACCGACTACGTGTGGGACTGGGAAAACGACTATGTGTAAGAAAACGGGCATCCGGCCGTCACCCCTCTGGAGCAGGCAAAGAAAGAGAAGAACATGGAAGGCTGGAAGGAAAACGACGTGACGGCGTTCGAGGCGGATTACGGAGAGAACCCGGCGGCCGATTATACGGACAACGTCGTGTTCCCGAGCGGAACGAATGACCCGCTGACCATCAGCGACTGGGAGTGGATGTTCGAGGCCTTTGACAAAGCCGCGGCGGCCAGGGGCTGGGCGGACGATACCGGCGCCTATGGCTTTTCCATCCCCTACCAGGGCTTCAGCCAACTGGGCGATTTGGTATCCTCCTTCGGCGGCGGCACGGGAAGCTATTACGTAAAAGATGGCGAGGTTTCCTTTGACGGCACTTCCGAAAACTTTAAGACCTATTTGGAGTGCGTGCGGGAATGGTATAAAAACGGATGGATTGATTCACAATTCTACACCCGCGCGGCTGACATGTTCTTCCAGATTGACACGACAAACGTAAAACAAGGCAAGGTGGGCATGTGGACCGGCCTGAGCAGCGACTTGGGAAGCGCGATTGCGCCAAGCTGCCAGAACGAGGAAGACAAAAAAGACGCGTTCGTGATGGGATGCGCATTGCCTATCAACGACAAATATGGAAGCGACAAACAAAAATTCGTGGAACCGGACACCTTGTTCCAGAGTAGCCGCAAAGGTTCGGCACTGGGCATCACGACGAAGGCAGAGGGTCGTGACCTTTCGGCGCTGTTCACCTATTTTGACTGGATGTGCACGTTGGAAGGCGCGGCTACTATTCGCATCGGCCTGAATGCCGAACAGTACGCCTCCGTGGACTTGGATCCTGACTTGTACGAGGAATACGATATCAAGACCGCCTACACGGTGGAAGAAGGCGAGGACGGCGTACCCGTATACAAGCCGACATTTACCCCGTCCGAGACCCTGGAGGGCGCCGTGATGGGACACCGCATGGCGACGGGCATTTCCCTGACGGGTAGCGGGAAACTGTGCCGGGTGGAAAAGGTTTCCGACGCCGTGTACAAAAAGGGCGAGGCCGAATGGATGAGGTACGTCAACACTGGAAACGTGATGGATTACACGAGCCTGCTGGCTCCGGAAGAATCCGACGCCTACAGCAAGATTTCCACGGCGGTGAGCGATTACCAGGCGCAGAACTTTCCTTACGTCGTCATGGGCGAAAAAACGTGGGACGAATATGTCTCCGGGCTGGAAGCTCTAAATCCTGATTCGGCGGTAGAATATTTACAAAAATACGTGGATGTGGCCAATACCACAAAATAATGATAGCAAAAGGACAAGGACGCAATGTGCCACGGGCAGCTTCGCGTCCTTGTCTTTCCGTTTTTCCATTTTTTACCATCCCTTGGCAAAATATACGAGCGCCCCTATCCCGCGGCCGATTGCCACGCTGATAATAAAGGCTGCGGTGTATTTGACAATCTTGATTCTTCTGACGAAAATCGGAAACACGTTGAGCATTTCCGCCAAGCCCATCGCCCAGCATCCGACGAACATCCCCGACAAGATTCCGAATATCGGAAGCAGCACCGTCCCGAACGGGATATGCCATTTAAAAAAGAACAGCAAGTTCCCCAGCACCGCCCCCAGCACCGTGCAGTCCTCGTACAAGTTGATATGCTGCGCCGTGTGCGTGCGATCCGCGAAGTCCGAGATGACCCCAATTTCCACGATGAGGGAAAAAAGCCCCGCCGACACGATGATTCCTCCGCTAAGGCCGAAGATTGCCAGAAGGATTTGTCTTACCAACATCCAGTTCCTCCCCCTTCCTCGAGGCCGTCTCAATCAATGCCGTCTGAATTTCATTCTCATAGGTACGCATCTGTACTTCCAACGGGGTCGGATCCACCGTGAACCGTTTCTTTCCAAAATGGTTAAAAAACGTCAAGATTCCCAACGTGATTCCGATGGAATAGCTCACTTCCAACACCGTGAACCCGTCCGATTTTTCGCCAGTCGCGAACTCATAAACTTGCGTGAAAAGATCCGGCACGTCCACGTCATTGTTGAATGTCATGATGGAAAACGCGGCCCCCACGAACACGAGCACGGAAACAAACGTGGTCTTTAAAACGTGCCACGCCTTCCCCTTCGTCTTCTGCTCCTCATAGGTGACGATAATGTCCGTTTCCCCGATGTTTTGCACATCGATGGTCGGGTATTGCTCGTGGATGCAGGCAATGATTTTCAGCACGGACACCACGTAACGATGTGCCTTTCCCTGGGGAATTTTGAGAATTTTCAACACCTGGACCTTGGGAATGATTTCCTTGTTGCTGCACTCCATTGACAAAATGTCGCCCAAGGTCAAGTCGCGCTTCGTCACCTCCACGTTCCGGTCACCCTTGATATATAACGTTTCCTTGTTTGCCGCCATCAGAACGCCTCCCCGATGTCTTGTCCTGCCGGGTTTCCAACATTCCCGGCCTCGCGCTCCACCAGCGTTCCCTCGCTTTCATAGTCCGCGTCCTGCATCGTCCCGAAATAATAAGAGCCGCCGACGATAACCGTCACAAGCATCATGAGTGCCAGCCAAAGCCAGATTTTTCGATATCCCTCTTTCATAACGTCCACCTCTTTCACTATTTTTACGATACCAGGGTCAAAAGGTCATGTATGACATGCTTGCATGTCAATACATGACTTTGAGACCCGCAAAACACCGAAAAGTAGCCATTTCCCGTAGGAAAATGAGCGGATTTGAGGTGTTTTAGAGTTGCGGGAGCACGTAGTGCGGAGCAACTCGTGGGTATCATGGGGGCAAAATGTATTTTGACCCCAACATTTTTTTACTAGTGTAGTATCTGAAAATCTGGCAAAAATATTCAAACATGGTAAAAGAGTTTTGCTTGCGAAACTCATGCGCCGGAGCGCGTCCTCTTTAGCGGCACATTCTCTTTTGCGCCTTTGCTACGCCCCTTCTTTCCTGAGCCTCTCCATGATGCGCTTTTCCATCCTCGACACCTGGACTTGCGAAGTCCCCATGATTTTCCCGACTTCGGACTGCGTCTTGTCCTGGAAATAACGTAAATAAATCAGTCTTCTTTCTTCTTTATTTAACGTGGCCAAAAGTTGCGCGAGCAGCATGCGGTCAAGAATCTTTTCCTCCTGCCCGTCCGTTTCCTCCAGCTTGTCCAAAAGCGGAATTTCATTCCCCCCTTTCTGCATGACCGGCTTGTAAATGGACTCCACCTCACTTCCGGCCTCCAACGCCTGCGCGATTTCTTCCTTGTCCACCTGCATAATTTGGGCTAGTTCGTCCATGGTCGGCTCCCGCCCTAGTTTTTCAATCAGCTTTTCCCGCGCCTGGTACGTCCGATAGGAAAGCTCTTTCAGGGAACGGCTCACCTTGATTATACCGTCGTCCCGCAGGAAACGCTTGATTTCCCCGGAAATCATGGGGACGGCGTATGTCGAAAACTTTACGTCATAAGACGTGTCGAATTTGTCAATCGCCTTCAAAAGGCCGATACTGCCAATCTGGAACAAGTCCTCCGTGTCCGTCCCCCTCCCGTAAAAACGTTTGACGACGCACCAGATGAGTCCCACGTTTTCCTCCACTAACTGCTCCCTCGCTTTTTCATCCCCTTCGTGCGATTTCCTGATCAAAGCGATTGTGTGGTCCATAGACTCCTTCCTTTTCCTATCCTTTTTTCCATAAAAACGCTCGTTCCCTGGCCTGGCGCGGATTCCACCATCACCTTGTCCATGAATGCCTCCATGAAGGAAAAGCCCATGCCCGAACGATCCGCCTCCGGCTTGCTCGTGTACATCGGCATCATCGCCTGAGCAACGTCCGCGATGCCTTTTCCCGTGTCTTTTATCGTCACGAAAAGCAAGTCCCCGTCTATGCGGCAATGCATGGAAACCTTATGTACCTCCTGCTCGTACCCATGGATGATGGCATTGGTCACCGCTTCCGAAACGGCGGTCTTCACGTCCGACACTTCTTCCACTGTCGGGTTTAATTGCGTCATGAATGCCGCCACCGCCACCCTCGCGAACCTCTCGTTTGCCGAACGGCTGTCAAAAATGAGTTCCATTTCATTCGTGTTTCTCATGATTTCTCCTCCTCATAAATCTGCATGATTTTCGTGACGCCCGACATCGTAAGTATTTTCCGAATCCGCTCCTTCGTATGCACCGCCCACACCTCCCCGCCAATCAGGCGGACCAGGCGGTAACGCCCCATGATTGCGCCAATTCCCGAACTGTCCATAAATTCCGTCCCCTCAAAATCAAAAATCACGTATTTGATATGGTTGCGCTCGATGAGCGCGTCCGCGTTCTTACGAAGTTCCTCCGCGCTGTGGTGGTCCACTTCCCGCGGGAGAAAAATCGTAAGGCAATTTTCCTGAACCTGGTATTCCATTCTACTCCACCTCGTCAAAAAATAATGCACCAAGTGCTCATTGCAAAAGAAGAGGCATGCGCGTTCCCCTGCATGTCTCTTCTTCTCTTTCGTGTCCCTTACTTATCGTCCCATCGCCATTCCGGCAAACGGCATCAGCCTTCCCCGCCTTGCCCCAGGTTCTCCCCGCTTTCACCTTCGCCGTTTTGTCCTTGGTTTTCTCCAGGGTTTTCTCCATCCTCCCCGTTCTCACCACCCTGCCCGGGGTCGCCTGGATTTTCCCCTTCCTGCCCGGAATCTTCCCCTTCCTGCCCGGAATCTTCCCCTTCCGGACTTGCGGGCGCGTTCGTTTCCATGGCTATCGCCTCAAGCTCCGCCCTTGCCGTGTTGGCCTGCTCCGTCTCCGGGAAAAGTTCGACCACGCGGCCCAAGTGTCTCGTCGCGGCTTCCGCGTCCCCCCGCTTCCGGCAGGAAAGTCCCAAATGCAGGAGCGCGTTCCCGTCCTCGTAACCTTCGTCCATGCGAACCACTTTATCCAGGTTGTCGGCGGCAGCATCGTAATTCGCCACGTTGTATGACTCCATTGCCGCGTTGTACAAAATCCGGCAGGCATATGGAAAAATGTTGCCCGCAAGCTCGTCGTACAACGCCTGCCCGCTCCCTCCCAGCGCGTCACGGTTCACGTTCAGCAACGTGTCGGCCATCACGTCCTCGCTATAGCCGCGCGAGTCATACTGGTCTGACACGTTCATCAAGTTTTCATAGCTGTCAAGCGTGCTCGCCGCGTTCTGGGCGGCGGCCTCCGTGTCCGCGCTCGTCGCCCGGTAGGAATCAAGCATCCTCGTCTGGGCGCTGATTTGTGCCTCCAGCGAACCGATGCGCTCGCTGTAATCCAATATTTCCTTGTTCATCTGGGCCGCCTTGGATTCTTGTACCGCCGGCGCGATTAAGAACCAGACGATGGCCGCCCCCATCAGCATCCCGATCAGCAAGTTGAAAAAGCCCCCGCCGGAACGGTGCACGGTACTCGGCCTGGGCTGGATGAGCGTGTCGTTTCCCCGCTTGTATTCCACGATTTCGTTCTTCCCGGGTTCTTCCGCCCGACCGCCCTGCCGCGACCTCCGCCCCTGCATCCGTTTCAGCTCCTGCATGTAACGCAACGTCATTTCGTTGGTCGTGTCAAGCTTCCTGGCCTCCTTGAGCATTTGCCGTGCCTGGGCATATTGCCCCGAATGCAGGTATAAAAGTGCCAGGAGCTGGTACGCCTTCAAAAACGTGGGGTGCATGGAAACCGCCCTCTTCAACTGTATGACGGCCATGTCTTCCGCACCCTGCGCGCAGTAGGCCAGACACTGGTTATACCTTTTGACCGCCTGGTTCACGGCCCCCAGTTCCTTGTTCGAATTCTGTATGTTCCGCAAATACTCGTTGGCAATATTGTCACGCTGCCGGAAGTTCCGGCTGATAATCCACTCCACCAGCGCCTCCGCCACCTCGCCCCTGCCATAATACACGAGCCCGAGCAAATTCCTGGCGGCGATATTTTCCCGGTTATACTGGAGGCTCCTCCGCAGGGAGACGATTGCCCCGGAAGTGTCCCTGATTTGCGCCCGTTTCAGTCCATCGTTGTACCAATAATTGGAATGGTACGTGATTTTCTTCGTGTAGTCCATCTATACTCACCCTAATCTTTCTGTAGTAGCCCTGCGGCGGGGCGCAAGTCCCCGTGAAAAACAACTTGAAACACCCGCGCGGACATGGGGCCGGCCCCGTCGTCCAAAAACAGTCAGGAGCGCGTAGACGCGCCCGACCTGTCCATCACCTGCTTCAACAAATCCGACATGTCCGACAAGTCCTCCTGGTACACGGCGTCCTCTATGTCCTCCACTTCCAGACTGGGTTTGAATTTCTTCAATTCCTCTTCGTAATTTAACATGACGTTTCCTCCATCCTTACCGCCCGGCCAAAACCGAACCGTCACCATCCATCTTCTTCAGCATGCCGGCCAGGTAAAGGGAACCGAGGCAGTATACCGTCCGATTGCCCTGGTTCTCCAACACGTAGTCCCACGCCTGGCAGGGCGATGTCTTTACTACCACCGGCCTGCCGGTCAGCTTTCGAAACACCTTCTCCAATTCCCGCACGTCTACCGCCCGTTCGTCCTCCAGCTGCGTCACCACGAAGCAGTCCACGCCTGGCAGCGCGCACAGGCAGGCAATCATTTCCTTGTACTCCTTGTCCGACACTGCCGAAAACAAGACCATGCGTCTTTCTTCACGTGCCGAAACCGTCTCCACGAAGCGTTCCACCGCGCTGACGTTATGCGCGCCGTCCACATAGAGACGGGGACGCACTTCCTCCATCCTCCCCGGCCACTTCACGTCCGCGAGCGCGTGCCGCCATGCGGGCAAACGCCCCCCGCCGCCGAACAACGAGCGCATCACCTCCAGGGCGAGGCACGCGTTTTCCACCTGGTAAGGCGCCACGCCCGCCAGTCTCCATGTGATACCTCCATAATACTGACTTACAAGGGAAAATGCAATATGTTTCTCGGATGTTTCAAGAATTTTGAACGCGCGTTTCTCTATCTTTTTACATGGTGCGCCAACTTCCGACGCTTTTTCCTCTATTATGCCATCACTGCCCGCGCCGTTTTCCATATAAACCACCGGCACCCCGGCCTTGGCGATTCCGGCCTTTTCGGCCGCGATTTCCTCCACCGTGTCCCCCAGCCACCGCATGTGGTCCCTGCCAATGGAGGTGATGACGCAGCATGCCGGACGGCTGACGGCGTTTGTCGCGTCAAGCCTCCCCCCGAGCCCGGTTTCCAGTACCACGTACTCCACTTCCGCGCGGGAAAACGATACCATGGCCATACAAAAAACAAACTCAAAAAAGGTAGGATGTGAAAACCCTTGCCGTTCCATTTCCCCTACCTTTTGATACACCGTCTCGAACGCTTCCGTAAATTCCCCGTCGGAAACTTGTCTCCCTCCGATGACGATGCGTTCATTCATCCGCACCAGGTGCGGGGAGGTAAAAAGTCCCACGCTCTTTCCCTGGGCGCGCAACATGGCATCCACGTAGGCACATACCGAACCCTTGCCGTTAGTACCCGCCACGTGGACGACCTTCATCCGCTCCTCCTCCACTCCCAGCGTTTCAAGAAGTTCCCGGGTGTGGCCGAGTCCATTCTTCGTCGTAAACCTGGGAATGTCCAAAATATATTCCACGGCCTGCTTATATGTCATGGCGCACCTATCCTTCTTCCGCCAGAAACGCGTCACGCCCCGCCGGCACGTCCTGCCCCGATTCCGGCAGCTCCACCAGGCTCCCTTGCCGATACTCGTACTTTTTCGACGTCCTGAAAATAGTGCTGCTTGAACCAACCTGTGCCAGCATGACGACGTCCCCGTCGTTTAACTGGGATTTTCTCAAGTCCACCCGCGTGTTATTTAAAAACGAAGTTTCCTGCTTTTCCCCGTTGATATAAACCTTCGTCTGTTTCGTGAAGTTTTCCCCATAAAAACTATAGCTCCCGTCGGTCTGCTCCACCAGGTCCGACACGATGGTGTCACGCACGCCCATCGCCATGTGCCCCTCGGTAATCGGGCTACCTTTCTCTTCATAAACGTACTGCTTCCCATAGAGAATGTCATACTGCAAAAGCTCCAGGTCGGCCAAATAGTTTTTCGTGGACTTGCGCTGCTGATGGTAATTGAACACCGTGCCCGCATGGATGTCCAGCCTGTCAAGAACTTCCGCCATGATCTGGTAGGCCGCGTAGTTGCCGTCCTTCTTTTCCAGCCCGATGTTGTCCCAGATGACGTAGTTCGTGTTATAGAGGTACTTGCTTTTGACGTCCTTCGCCTGCAGGCCCATCGTCGGCAAATGATCCCCGTAAAACACGACCACGGTCGGCTCCCCACGCTCTTCCAGGGCGGCGACCAGTTCTCCGGCAAACTTGTCCATCTCATAAACCATGTTCACGTAATACTCCCACGCATACATCCTGCCCTCGTCCTCGATACCGCCCACGATGATACGCGGGTTGTCAAGCACCCGCTCCGTCGGGTAATCGCCGTGCCCCTGCACGCTGATCGTCATCACGAAGTCCGTTCCCTCCGTCGTGTCAAGCGAGTCCATGATATGGGGAATCAACACGTCGTCCGTCGCCCACCCCTTCTCCGTCAACTGCAGGATGTTCATGAATTCCTTGCTCGTATAATGGTCGAACCCCATATGGTTGAACACCTGCGCCCGACTATAAAAATTACCCCCGTTATTGTGCAGGGCTTCCGCGCCGTACCCGATGCTTCGAAGCGCGGTCGCCGCGCTCTCCATGACCCGCATCTTCGCGTACGTCTTATAAGGGTATTCGCCCGGCCCGAAAAAACGCATGCTCATGCCCGTCAGCACCTCGAACTCCGTGTTGGCAGTTCCCGCGCCGATGGACGGGGCCTTGAAATAGCCGGAAGAATATTCCTTTGACATCTTCCGCAAGTTGGGAATCGGGTCTTCGGAAAACTGCAGCCATTCCACCTCGGTCGGATCGAAGTAGGATTCCAGCTGGACGAAGATGATATTGGGCAGGGAGCTTTCCGAACGTCCCGTCTCGTTCACGTTAATCGCTCCATTATTACTAATCTTGCGCATCGTCGCCTCACTGTAGCCCGCCGGCTCGTCTATGCCCGTGTCCAAAACGCTTGACACGAAACAATAAGGAAATCCATAGTCCTCGTAGGCAAAAGCGATATTCCCAAAATAATTGGAAATGACCCGGTTGTCAATGGCCACGTCCGTCACGTACAAATAAGCGGCGCACGACACCACCACGCCGACGGCCGCCAGGGCATGGTGCATCTTCCCCTGGTACTGTCCCCCGCGCTTCCACATGGAAATCAGCCAAATGATGATGGCCACGCTGGCAATGCTCAAGAGGACGATTTCCACCGTCGAGAAATAATTCGTGGTCAACGTAATCGCGTCCGACAAGACCACCAGGTCCTGCGCGTTAAACGGCGTCACCCGCATCGTCAGGAGGTATCCGTTGGCAAAGCCCCCGATCAGCCAGATGACACTGATCAAGAATCGGACGAAAATCCTCCGCCTGACAAGGTAGACCACGGAAAACGTCATGCAAATCAAAAAGGAATTATATAAAAACACCAGTGGCGTGTCCACCATGTATTCCCAGGCCTCAAACAAAGAATGGCGCGAAAACACCTCGATAAAAAAGTTAATGAAGCACGACAACAAGAAATGCATCACGATGGAAAAGCGGTTCATCCACAACCAGATTGGACGCATCTTCTTCGCGAACGTGCTGTTGCGCCGTTCCTCCAAAAGCTTCTCCTTGTGTTCTTTTTTCTTTTTATAATGTTCCTTGACGTCCGCCCATGTCAAATGCTTGATTTTATCGAAAAATGCCTTGGCATCCGGTTTTTTCCACCGGAACCTCTTTCCCCGTGATTTCTTTTGATTTAAATTTTCCTCTTGTAAATTCTCCTCTTGCGGTTTCTTCCATTGAATTTTCTTAAACTGGATTTTCTTCATTGAAAGCCTCTCTTTTTAAACTTCTCCCATCCGGGACGACGTCTTGCCATAACGCCGCCCCTTCCCTTGCTATACTTTCCAAGTTACACTGCACGGA
This sequence comes from Lachnospiraceae bacterium, assembly GCA_910574865.1. GTDB lineage: Bacteria > Bacillota > Clostridia > Lachnospirales > Lachnospiraceae > Schaedlerella. The sequence continues at coordinate 37,695 of CAJTDN010000021.1, forward strand.
CAAATCCCGAAAAACAACCTTCCCGTCACTTTCTCAAACCAGCCATGCGCTCCTGCACCTGCGCGAGCATTTGCGTATATTTCTCCAATTTTTCGCGCTCCGCGCGTACCTTGTCCGCGGGCGCCTTGCTGGTGAACTTCTCGTTCGACAACATGCCCTCGGCACGCTTGATTTCCCTCGCCAGGCGCTCTTCCTCCTTGGCCAGGCGTTCCAATTCCTGCGCGAAATCAACCAGGTCCTCGAGCGGCAGATAGACCGTCGCCCCCGGTACCACGATGGACACGGCATCCTCCGCGACATCTTTCTTCACCGACTCCACGACAATGTCACTGGCCGCCATCAACGGCTGGGCGGATTCCTTCAACTGATTCAGTCCATACAAAAACTTTTCGTCCCCGCTCACCACGAACACCTTCGTCTTACGGCCGTTCGGCACGTTCATCTCGGAACGGATGTTTCGTATACCCCTTGTAATGTCCTTGACATGCCCAAGCAGCGCCTCGTCCTTCGGATGATTCCAATCCTCCCTGTAAACCGGCCAGTCGGACATCATCAGCGACTCCTCCTCCGGCTTCAACGCGCCGTAAATCTCTTCCGTGATAAACGGCATGAACGGGTGCAAAAGCTTTAACGCGTTTCCAAGCACCGTCTTTAACGCCCACAACGCGCAGTTCGCCTCGGCCGGTTTCTCTTCTTTATGATAAATTCGGTATTTCACCAGTTCCACGTACCAGTCACAGAACTCGTCCCAAATAAAGTCGTAAATCTTTTGTACCGCGATTCCCAACTCGTATTTGTCCATGTTCTCCGTCACGTCCTTCGCCAACGTATTGACCTTGGACAAAATCCACTTGTCCGCCGCGGTAAAAAACTTCGAATCCGGCTCGGCAATCTCTTCATCCCCCACGTTCATGAGGATGAAACGCGATGCGTTCCACACCTTGTTGGCAAAATTGCGGCTCGCCTCCACCCTCTCGTTGTAAAAACGCATGTCATTGCCCGGCGCGTTTCCGGTCACGAGCGTCAAGCGCAACGCGTCCGCCCCGTACTGCTCAATGACGTCCAATGGGTCGATGCCGTTTCCAAGGGACTTGCTCATCTTGCGTCCCTGCGAGTCGCGAATCAGCCCGTGGATCAGAACCGTGTGGAACGGCGACTTGCCCGTATGCTCGAAGCCGGAAAACACCATGCGGATGACCCAGAAGAAAATGATGTCGTACCCGGTCACCAGCACGTCGGTCGGGTAGAAATACTCCAGGTCTTTCGTCTGCTCGGGCCACCCCAGCGTGGAGAACGGCCACAGAGCGGAGCTAAACCATGTGTCCAACGTATCCTCGTCCTGCCTAAAATGCGTCCCGCCGCAGTGCGGGCATTTCTCCGGCATTTCCCTCGCCACCACGAACTCGCCGCACTCGTCGCAGTAATATGCCGGAATGCGGTGTCCCCACCAAATCTGGCGGGAAATGCACCAGTCCTTGATATTTTCCAGCCAATGCAGGTACGTCTTGTCAAATCGCTCCGGCACGAATTTCAGTTCCCCGGTCTTCAACGCCTCGATGGCCGGCTTCGCCAGCTCGTCCATCTTCACGAACCACTGCTGCTTGATGAGCGGCTCCACGGTCGTTTTGCAACGGTCGTGCGTGCCGACGCTGTGGGCATGCGGCACCACCTTTACCAGGTAACCCTGCTCCTCCAGGTCGCGGACGATGGCCTTTCGCGCCTCGTAGCGCCCCATCCCCGCGTACTTCCCGCCATTTTCATTGATGGTGGCGTCGTCGTTCATGATGTTGATCTCTTCCAGGCCATGACGCCTGCCGACCTCGAAGTCATTCGGATCGTGCGCCGGCGTAATCTTCACCGCGCCGGTTCCAAACTCCTTGTCCACATAATAATCCGCCACGACCGGGATTTCCCGGTTCACCAACGGCAAAACCACGTTCTTGCCGACAAGGTTCTTGTAACGCTCGTCTTCCGGATGCACGGCAATCGCCGTGTCCCCGAGCATCGTCTCCGGACGCGTCGTGGCGATTTCCAAAAAGTCGTCCGTGCCCACGACCGGGTACTTGATATGCCAAAAATGGCCGTCCTGGTCCTCGTGTTCCACCTCCGCGTCGGACAACGAGGTATTGCACTTCGGGCACCAGTTGATGATGCGCGACCCCTTATAAATATACCCCTTCTCATACAAGCGGATGAAGACCTCCTCCACCGCCTTCGAACAGCCCTCGTCCATCGTGAAGCGTTCCCGGTCCCAGTCGCAGGAAATGCCCATCTTCTTCAGCTGGTTCTCGATAGTGCCGGCATACTCCTCTTTCCACTGCCAGGTACGCGCGAGGAACCCTTCACGGCCAAGCTCCTTTTTGTCAATACCTTCTTCTTTTAATTGGTTCGTCACCTTCACTTCCGTGGATATCGCCGCGTGGTCGGTTCCCGGAATCCACAGCGCGTTGTATCCCTGCATCCGCTTATAACGAATCAGGATGTCCTGCAACGTATTGTCAAACGCATGTCCCATGTGCAGCTTTCCCGTAATGTTCGGCGGCGGCATCACCGTCGTGAATGGCTTTCTGTCCTCGTCCACCTCGGCGTGGAAATACTTTTTCTCGCACCACTTTTCATACAACTTTCCCTCAATCTCTTTTGGATTGTAGGTCTTCGCCAGTTCTTTCTTCATCCTCTTCCTCTCCTTGACTATAAGCACTTGGCGCCCGTCCTTTGGACGCTTACGTGCGAATGTACTCCACGCCACTTAGCGAGGTATCTCACGAGCTTAGTCGCGCGGAGTTTCCAGCTAAAGCAAAAATGCCCCTTACTTGCGTAAAGGGCGGGCATTCTCCGCTGTACCACCTTAATTTTCGGCATGCCGTCACGCCGACTCTCGGTCCTGTAACGTAAACCACCACGGGGCGTCCTACTTGGCGTTTTCCACGCTTTCAGACGTCCGGTTTGGAAACCACGTTCTATAACCCTTGTGCCGAAACCGCCTTCCAGCCCGGCGCGCCATGCGCCGGGGCGGTTCTCTCTGCCGGCAGCGGTTATATACTCCTTTTCCGCATCACCTTTTTCTCGTCCGTTCTATCATAACTGCGAAGAAGTGATTTGTCAAGGAATTTAGGGAATCTTAAGAATGCCCCACTCAATCTTAAGATGTTATCCCTCCCACCCATGGGGTGCGCGGCTCCACGTTCCTATTTTCGCCCATTGAGCGCACACCACGGGTTCTCAACTGTTTCCCGCTTATTGCTGCCGCAATTTTTGTATCATCTCCACGATGGAATATCCATAATTTTCTGCCGTCGCCCAGCCGGTCCCCTGCGGGTTTTCCTGCTGCCCCAGCCACTCCACGTATGGGGCCGCCCCCTTGGCCACGTATTCATAACGTTCGTCCACGCACTCCTGGTTCAGCGGATCCGTCGTCGCGTACGCCTTTAAATGCTGAATCTGGGCACGAATCCCGGTTCGCACGTCCGGATAGGAGTTGCCCGGCACGCCACCACTGGTCGTGCCGATGCCGGCAAAATTAAATTGCTCAATCGAGGCGTCGCCGCCGTATTGCAGCCATCCCGTCTCCTTCATCGTCTGCACGAACGCCACTTCCGGGCGCACGCCCTCCGCCGTCGCCTCGTCATAATACATCTGGCAGAACGCCTCAATCGAATCCGCCCCACCCTTTGACAATTCCGCCGCCGGATACTCCATGCCCGATGATTTAAAATATGCCACCATCTGCTCCACGCTCACGCTGCTGCTTCCCATGATGGGATACTGGCCGTCGGCAATGACCTCCTCGGCAGTTTCCGAACCGTTCCCGCTCCCACCGCCCCCTGGTTGTCCACCTTGTGCACCATCCGCGTTTTCACCACCCGCCGCGTCACCCGCCGCTCCTTCTTCCCCATTTTCCGCTCCAGGAGTCTCGCCGTTTGCGCCATCCTCCGGGTTTCCTCCCCGGCGCGCCGCCTCGTTCTCCTCTGCGGCCTTGGAAAGGACTTCCGTCTCCCTTGCCCTGTTCTGCACGTAGGAACCACCCACGCCGAGCATGACCGACAAGGCGAATGCCAGTCCCACTTCCAAATATAATTTTACCTTCCGATTTTGCAGCCATTCCCAGCCCATGAGTCCACGCCCCCTCGTCGTTCCAATCATTTATGAATGAGTATCCCATTAAACTCTATGCCCGCCCCCCGGATTTTATGCCTTCCATACATCAACGATACATTTTCTTTACATCTACATTTTAGCAATACCAAATTAGAAAATCAATAAGGTTTTTTCCACTTAATTTTCCCAAAATTTATTGATATACGTTTTGGGTTATGCTATTATTTAAGCAAAGAAATACGTCAACCTATCATTTCGCCCGCCTCGCATCAGTAAAAGAAAGGAAAATGTATTATGGTAACATTTAATCTAAACGAAAATGCCACAATAACCGATAATGAAAGAAAAATCCTTACAGAAGCAAAAAGAAAACCATCTTATACGATGAGGATTCTCCCGAACTGACCGCTGACATGGAACGCGCATTTATAGCAGCCAGAAAATCAAAGCCCTATCACGGAGAACGTCTTACACTTTACGTTTCTCCCGCGACAATGGAAAAAATAAAACATATGGGTACTGATTATATTACAATATTAAGCCATTTACTCGATAAAGCCGTCGATGAATATCGCGCAATTTAGTAATTGGTTTTATTGCGTCAGTGTAGCGTCGGTGTACAGACGACGCTTGTCCCAAGCTACAAAACACATTCCAACTGACAGTCATATGGCTCCCGCTCCACATGTTCTTGATGGTACACTTCCGCCTCCACGCACCCCATCGCCTTGTAAAAGGCCTGGGTCTCAACGGCGGAATGGGCGGATATGTATAATTTGCGCGCGCCATGCTCCTTTGCCCATGCCTTGGCCGCACAAAACAAAACTTTCCCTATCCCCTTCCCACGCATGTCCTCCGACACGTGGATACATGACAAGTCGAGATATTTTTGCCCTCCGCCAAACAAAGCCGGCTCAACGGAAGCGAAGCCCTTCAGTCTGCCACCGTCAAAGGCCGCATACACGAAACCGCCCGTGGCAATGGTATTTTTCAAGCATTTTACCAATATTTGATATTCCTCTTCTCCCCAATCGTCAATAAACGGGGCATCCCTGATGATCCACCGGCCATTTTCCTTCCTCCAACATTTCGTGACATCCTGGCGGCGGATAAAGGCTCGAAACAATTCCCTGTTCAATTCGTCCAAAACCAATTCTCTATATTGAAACATCCAATCTCCTCCTCACATACCGTATCGCGAATAGTAACCACAAATATTCCGTGCACGGTTTTCTTTCCCAGAGTATAACATATTTTCCCACATCATGGGATTATTTTATAAATAAAGCCAAAAAATGATAGAAAAATCCATCGTGCTTTGGTACAATCAGTCTTATCGAGGGGAAATGCACTGCCATCATTTTAGAAAACGGAGGAAAAAGAGACATGAAGCAAAACGATTACGAAAAACGGCATCTGGAGACATTGCGGAAGCAGATTGCCGAATGCACGGTGTTATTGAAAACCAACGGCGATTTCCCATTGGAAGGTACCGAGCAAGTCGCGTTGTACGGAAGCGGGGCACGCCACACCATCAAAGGCGGCACCGGTTCCGGCGAGGTAAATTCCCGCTACTTCGTCACCGTCGAGCAAGGCCTCAAGGATGCCGGTTTTTCCATCACCACGAACGACTGGATGAATGCCTATGACCTGCTGCTCGTGGACGCGAAAAAGGAATTTCACAAGGCCATCAAGGCGCGGGCAAAGAAAAACCACACCATGGCCGTCATCGAAGGCATGGGCGCCGTCATGCCGGAGCCGGAATACGACCTTCCCCTAAACGGAGCCGGGGACGTGGCCGTATACGTGCTGTCCCGCATTTCCGGGGAAGGCTCCGACCGCGAGCCGGTGGCCGGGGACATCCTGCTTGGCAAGACCGAGATTCACGATATCCTGGCCTTGAAAGAAAAATATGCAAAATTCATGCTCGTCCTCAACGTGGGCGGGACGGTGGACCTGTCACCGGTGGCAGAGGTCGAAAACATTCTCCTGCTCTCCCAGCTCGGCGTGGAAACGGGCGCGGTGCTGGCCGACATTTTATTGGGAAAGGCCAGCCCGTCCGGGAAATTGACGACGACCTGGTCCGCGTGGGGCGATTACCCGTCGATGGGTGAATTCGGCGACATCAACGACACGCGCTACAACGAGGGAATCTACGTGGGCTACCGCTATTTCGACAGCGTGGGCAAAAAGGCGCTCTTCCCCTTCGGATACGGACAAAGCTTTACCCGCTTTGAAATCAGTGGCCAAAGCGCGGTACTAAAATCCCCGCGTGACGATGCGGAAACGGGACAACCTCAAATCCGCGTGACCGCCACTGTCAAAAACGTCGGGGCGCGAAAAGGCAAGGAAGTCGTGCAACTCTACGTCTCCTCCCCGGAGGGCAGGCTGGACCAGCCTTACCAAGCGTTGGCCGCATGGGCAAAGACCAAGGAACTGGAACCGAACGAGGCGGAGGAAGTGTCCATGACGTTCTCCCTCGCGGACTTGGCCTCCTATGACACGGAGAACGCGCAATACCTATTGGAAAAGGGAGACTATGTCCTGCGCGTGGGAAACAGCAGCGTGGATACGGAAATTTGCGCCATCGCCCGACTGGACGCGGACGTGGTCACCATAAAGGCCAAGAACTGTTGCGGGACACCTGATTTTGCCGACTGGAAACCGGAAAAAAGGGCTGAGGCTTCCACCCCGGAAAACGTGGCCGTACTAGAACTTCACGCAGACGGTTTCGCCACTTCCTCCGTCGCCTATGACCAAGAGCAGGAAATCGACCTGGAAGTGGAGATTTTCACTGACGAACAACTCGCCTTGATGAACACGGGGGCTTTCGACCCGAAAGGCGGCCTCTCCAGCATCATCGGCAGCGCCAGCAAAACCGTCGCCGGGGCGGCGGGAGAAACCGCCAACGCCACGGGAACAAAGGATTTCCCGGTGATGGTGATGGCCGACGGGCCGGCGGGGCTTCGCCTCACCCGCGAATATTTTATCGATGCCAAGGGCGTGCACGGCATCGGCGCGGGAATGCCGGAGAGCATCGCGGAATTCATGCCAAAGCCCGCCGTATGGCTGATGGGCCTGATGGAGAAAAAACCAAGAAGCGGGGATACCATTCATGAGCAGTACGCCACGGCCATCCCGATTGGCACGGCACTGGCACAGAGCTGGAACCTGGATCTGGCAAAAGATTGCGGCGACATCGTGGGCGATGAGATGGAACGCTTCGGGGTACATCTGTGGCTGGCACCGGCACTCAATATCCACAGGAGCATCCGCTGCGGGAGGAACTTCGAATATTTCTCCGAGGATCCGTTGGTCAGTGGAAAATTTGCCGCCGCCATCACTTCTGGCGTGCAGGCACACGCCGGATGCGGCACCACGATCAAGCACTATGCGGCCAACAACCAGGAAACCAACCGCTACAATAACAACAGCCAGGTCAGCGAGCGGGCGATGCGGGAGATTTATTTGAAAGGCTTCGGCATCTGCGTGAAGGAGTCGCAGCCGCACGCGGTCATGACCTCCTACAACTTGCTGAACGGCACCCACACCTCCGAACACCGGGGATTGATCGAAGACATTTTGCGCGGCGAGTACGGATACGAGGGCATCGTGATGACCGACTGGATCGTGAACGGCGGCACGATGAACAAGGCCTCCATCCACCCGGCCCCGAACGCCGCGAAAATCGCCGCGGCTGGCGGCGACCTGGTGATGCCGGGCGGCAAGGGCGACTACGAAAACATTTTAAAGGCATTGCGGGAAGGAACGCTTGACAAAAAGCAGGTGCAAAAGAATGCCACGCGGGTATACCGCATGGGAAAGAAGCTCGTATAAAGATAAAGGCGACCCTTCTATCTTCCCAAAACAGAAATTCGTAAATCATCAAATCTTGACTTCGTGCCGGACGCTTCTACTTCCGGCACGGGGCAAGGCCTATCCTTTTCCCTTTCCGGGAAACATCCTTTCCCCGACGAACATCGAAACCATGCCCGCCAATATAAGCCCCGAGGCCACAGCCATGAACGTGCTTTGCAAGCCGATTTGGCCGGACAGCGCCCCGCCCAGCAGGCTCCCCATCACCGTCGCGAATCCCTGCTGCACCATGGCCAGGCGACTCTGCCCCTGGGAAATCTTCCCGTCAACCACATTTTCATTGATAAAAACGATGCAACAATAGTACGGTATCATATAGGTCGCGCTTTGCAGAACCTGCGCCCCTATCATCAACGGCAACATGCCGCTCGCGACCAGCAGCATCCTAAGCGCGTTCATGAATACGGCAAAAATCATCAGGCGGTTTATCCTAAAACGCTTCAAAATCTTATCCGCCAAAAACAATATGGGCAATTCGCTCAATGCGGAAATGCAGCTGGAAAGCCCCATCACCGCCTGATCATGCCCAAGTTCGAGCACGTAGACCCCGTAAAATCCACTGACGCTCGTGCCAAACTGCACGAGGAAAGCCAGAAAGAACACAAACAACACCTTGTTGTCTTTAAATACCCTGCCTTTTGAACGCTTACTGACGCTTTTTTGCGGTACGTCCTTCGGCAGCCTCGAATAGCAAAGTGCCAAAAGGCCATATCCCGCCCCGGCTATCGGGAAAATGAGATTCACGTCACTTTTTACCACGTTGCCCAGAACCAGCGCCATCATCGCAAACCCAATCGTCCCTCCCATCCGGATCTTGGCAAAGCCCAGCTTGGACTTTTTGGCATGATTCGATACGAGCGCGTCACTGAGCGGCAAAAGCGACGTGCTAAAAGTGCCATAAATCAATGTCTCAGCCACGAACACCCCAAACACATGGCAGAACCGATAACCTTGGACGGCAATCCCGCTTGCCAGGACGATTGAAACCAGAACCGCCTTCCTCTTTCCGGTCAAATCGCTCAAATATGCCCAGAACGGTTGAACCAAGATTGCAAGCAGCGGGGTTATGGCGGTCAGGCTCCCGATTTCCAACGTGGAAAGTCCCCTCACGGAATAAAACGAATGGATAAATGGCATATACGCCCCCAACACCGACCACATCAGCGTATTTGCCAACAATAAAATCATTGAATTATCCTTTTGAGAACCATTTTCCTTTGCCCGCACGCCCCTCACCCGGCCTCCCTTTACAAATAGAATCCTCGCCCAATCTTCCATCAGTAAAAGTATACACGACCTTTTCTTGCCCCACAATCTCCCTTTTCGACCTTACGGCCCGCTGCCACTTGCAAAAAACGCCTCTCGCAAAAGGATTTTTTCATTCCTCCTTAAAGTGCTCTGAACACCCCTCGTAAATTTCCGCGTAATGCTCCATGAACTTTACAAGCACGCGTTCCATATCCAGGCGATTTTCCGTGACAAACTGATTCTTCACCTCCGCAGCCGCTTTATAAGACTGATTTTGCAACGCCTCCTGCGAAATAAACAGATTATAAAACCACGTCTCAAATATGCGGTTGGAAATCACGGCCTGGCCGTTTTCCTCTTTCACGAAGCCAAACATGTTGCCAATCCCAATGATTTGATTATTGAGATTAAACGGAAATTCCTGCCCATGAAACAAAATGTCATACAACATCCGCCGCAATTCTGGAAAATCAGAAATCTTTTTTTCCATATCGTCAAATAAGGTGTTATTATTTGCCAAAGTCCTCCTCGCGCCTTCTGAGATTTTCGCTTCTGACCACGTTCTATCCTCTGGTGTCAGCAACTGTTCGTCCACAATTTTACATACATAGGAAACCAGAAATGGATAGCCCGACGTATACTCATAAATCAATCGCGCCATGGCATCCACGTCCAGCTCCATTTGCACGTCTTGTCCATACTCCTGAAGCATCCGTACAATGTCTTCCACCTTAAAGCTCATGTCAACATTGAAATCCGCCGCGATGTTCCACAGACTATTATACTGTTCTTCCTCTTTCGAACGAATTTTCAATTTCAAATTTTTAATGTCGTACACCCCCGCCAAAATAACGGACCGGAACGTCGAACGGGTTTTTCGTTTCAGGTACAAATTCCTCAGAACTCCCAAAAAAATCCAAAAACACCTTATGGTTACTGGCCTGATCCACTTCATCAATAATCAGTATCATAGGTTTGCCATTATATTTGCAAATCGTAAAAATCAAATTCGACAGTTGCCGAAAGCTTTTACCTTCTGTTTTATATTCCGTCGCCAGAATCTCCTGGACATTGTGGGAAATTCCCCTTGCCTCCCCATAATCAATGGCATCACAAAGTAATTCGCAAAACATGTGGCAAAACGAACACCTTCATTTTCTCTAAAATTTTTCTTGACAAATGGCAACATTACAAGTATAATAGTTAAGTGTTCGGCGACATGCCGACTACTTAGGGGATTGGTCAAATGGTATGATAGGGGTCTCCAAAACCTTTGGCGGGAGTTCGATTCTCTCATCCCCTGCTCCCTTGCTTTATTGAAGATGCCTGAAAGCCTTGATTTCACTGGGATTTCGGGCATTTTTGTTTTTCCTGCCCTTGCCCGATTTCGAAAATGTACCCCAAAACATAATCACTCTAATTCTTCAACGGTAATACAACGCATCTCCTTTACACATTTGTCTATTTCCTCCGCGGTTCTCCCCGTCGAAATGACAAAGGCATCGGAATCTATAATTTTCCATTATAATTCCCTGACCGCGTTTTTGAGAAGAACAAAAGGTGCAAAGCCCTTGCTAATCCAGTGAAATACCCGCAGTTCGTGGGAGCGAAATACCCCGCAGCAAGCTCTTAACTTGACCCATAAGTAATCATGGATATTTATCTGTTCCCATGCTATACTAAAGAAAAAGGGGCGATCCAAATGACGGCTGAATGCAGGAATTGGCAAGAAGAGTTTATGGACGTAAATTTTGTCGATCAGCGTTTAAAAACACGCTTCTTCAAAATTATGGATGCTTTCGCGGCATCACCTGGAAAATCCACTTGGGCTGCAACCGGATCCAGAAGCTCTGCAAAAGCAGCATACCGTTTCTTTAGTAATAGAGATGTCTCCAAAGATGAATTACTTGACAGCATATCCAGAGCAACTGTAGAAAAAATGAAATGTGCAGATGCAGAGTGGATTTTAGCAATCCAGGATACTACATCTGTTGGATTTGGCGATTGAAAAGCAATCCAAGGGATGGGATACCATTGCAGTACGGAGCAAAGAGGAATGCTGGTTCATTCATGCATCGCAGTGACAGATCAAGGGATTCCTTTGGGTATTATTTATCAGGAAACAAATACGCGCGAAAAGCGAAAGGATGATTCTGGAACAAGGGAGCAAAAACGTTCCAAGCCAATAGAGGAAAAAGAAAGTTTCCGATGGCTGAATAGCATGAATGAGACGCACCAAAGGGTGCCGGAGGATATTCCAATATTAGCAGTATGCGACCGGGAGGGAGATTTCTATGAATTTTTCTCAGAAGCAGCCGACTTAGGAGCAAATTTTTTGGTTCGGATCGTACAAAACCGTATGGTAGATGATGGGAAAAAGATATTTAATGAATTACGCAGTTCTCCAGTAGCAGGGAGTATGGTTGTCAGAATGAGCCGAAATCCAAAAGAACATATCCCATCAAGAAATGTAAAAATGGATTATCATTGTAAAGAGGTTGTGATTCACCGTCCGCAAAGAAGACGGGAGAAACATTTACGAGAAAAGCTGACGCTGACAGCACTGTATGTGCATGAATCTGGGAAAAAGGGGATTGAATGGTTTCTGCTGACAACAGTAAAGGTGAAAAATGAAAAAGAGATAGAAAAGCTGATACAGTATTATGCACATAGATGGAAAATAGAACGGTTTCATTTTATATTAAAGAGTGGGTGCAAAATAGAAAAGAATCAGGCAAGAGAATATGAAAGATTAAGTTATTTGACATTATTATATTCAGTCATTGCAATGCAGATATTAAATTTGACCTATCTAGGGAAAATATGTCCAGAAATATCAAGTGAGATTGTATTTGATGAAGAGGAATGGAAAGTATTATACTGCTGTGCAAGAAAAACCAAAGAAGTTCCTGAAACGTATTCGCTCAAAGAAGTGATTTATGATTTGGGAATTCTAGGAGGGATGAAAGGCGCTCCGAGCGATGGTATGCCCGGAGCACGTTCTATTTGGCAAGGGTTAGAGGTGCTATGCGCATTGCTTGCCTATCGAAGTTATATTGTATAAATGTGGGTCAAGTTAAGAGCAAGCTGCGTGGTATTGCACCCTCGCGGCAGTCGCCAAATGTCCATGCAAGCATGGCCGCTTGGCTCGTTGCCCGCGGGAATAAATAATTTGCACCCTTATTTATTGGTTACTATTTGGTCGTGTTGGTTGTGAAAAACATAATTCTTTGATTTTATCAATCTCTGTGAGATTAACACCAGCCACATTAAGTAATGCTTTCAATGCTATATACTCTTCTTTAAGATTGGCATATGTTTCGGTTGCGTTCTCTTTTTTTGCTAAAAGCATACGTCTTTGGACTTTTGCAAAATCATCAAGTGCGACTTTCGTCACCTCAATGCCACTTGGCATATGACCACCTACTTTTTATAAAGTAATTAATAGCTATTATTTTTATTATAACAACCAATGCCGAAGGTGTAAAGTCTTTATTCAATTATAAATGGCAACTGTGAGTTTCATGGTTACTGTTCACGGGGCTGTGCGCCCTGCCGCACGGCCACCGTCCGATAAAGTGATGGTGCCAGTGGGCATCCAGCCCATTGCCGGAGGCAATTTTAAATGGCTGGATGCCGTTACAATCCACGGCTGGTTAGGCCGTGAATTGTAACGTTTCATGATATTTTTCTACGTATGTTCCTTTTATCTAATTCACGTACGATGTTTCTCGTATAATCAGCACATCCAATAATGGAGGTCATGGTGCCTAAAAACGGAATCAGACTAATTACAAATAAAGATAACGCGCCAGTGTCACTCCACCATTTACATTGTTCACAATATCGTTTTTCAAGCAATAATAAATAGGTACTCACACATACCGATATCACATGGATAATCACAAAAAATAAAATTATTACGACAATCAATTTTTACACCCCTTCATGGTTCATAAACTACTTATTCAAGAACGCCACCGGCGTTCTTGCGGCGGCGCGCAAGTCAGCCATGCTGACAAAATACTTCTTTGCACGCCCGCCTCATATAAACTGCCTTCACGTTATACTACGAAACGTCCAAAATCGAAACATAACATCAAGTCCACATAAAATTATATGCCAAACAGTGATTCATGGTGTCATTTAACCAAGAAAAAGCTGTTTTTTTCTTTTTTCATCCAATAACGTTCATAATCCCGTTTCATATGCATGAAATTCTTTTCGGAATTTACAAAATATGTATTTTTTGGCAGTATGGCCGATCAACCATCAAAAGTGCAATTCCATTTGGAGAATATATCAGTAGATTCAAAAAAGAAAGGAGACACAAAGAATATGAAAAATCAATTCTACGACATCAAAGTGAACATGGCGGATTATCGGAGGTTTGGTGGATTTATTTACGAGTCTGACTTTTGTACCAATTTCAAAAGAGAAAGTAATCCTGGCGGCTCGTCAATCGCGCAGCGAATCGAAAGCGACTTGAAATTTGACGAACAATGCAAACGGAACATGAAAACGGGAAAAAAGAACGGGGGATTCAAATAATGATGAAATCGATGGCAAAACGGCAATCTTGTCACAAATTTATCTATAAATTACCTAGTGAACGATTGAAAACGGTCAAGTGGGATCTTGATCTTCCACTTCCATCGGCCATGAAGAATAAAAACGACATCGTGGCCTTAAATGACAGCCAAATACTCCGATGGATTTGCGAATTGAATGGAATCAAAGATTTGGAATCCGAAGTGTCAAGGGTAAAAAAAGAAATCAAATTCATAAAAAAGCAACCGAAAAGCAGAGAAAACAAGAACAAGATAAACGAATTATATAAAAGACAGTATTCTTTGCAATACCAAAAAGACTATTTTTGCATGATTATGGATTCCGACAAGGATTATGACAGGGCCAATAAAGGCTTTAAAATCAATGGTTATGAATACCATCGGCTGCTTGGCACCAATGGCGGGATTAAAAAATCAACCATTGTTTACGTGGGGGACCGGGTTTTTAAAGAAATTGTAAAACGCATGGATAACGGAAGGGATAAGGCAAAGCCCATGATTCCCGCCAAGCTAGAGGCATACCAGGCCTTGATTTGTAGTGGTTCCATACCGGTTACAATGCCCAGAATCTTAATCGTCCAAGATTGTAACGTGGCTTTTAAGGAAGACGTAATCACGATTCGTGACGAAAGGGACGGCGAGCCACAACTTACATACGAAAAAGATTATGAAATTGCATATTGCGATTCCGACGGATACGGACTTATGTCACCGGATTATTCCCGCATCATCAACAAGGATTTATACGGCGATGCATTTGAAGGACAAACCATTTCCGGCACAAACACACGATACGCCTGGACCAAGGGAATGCTGTTTACATTTGACTTTGTCGAATTTGCAAAAAGGGTCAACCACGAAAATTACATGGTTCATGACGCCTGGGGGGAATGGCGGGACGTGCGTGATTATGATGTCATCCTCACCACCTCCATGGTCAAGCTATGGGATTCATATAAAAGCCTGGAACATTTTATACAATGTTGCAATGATAACCATTATCAGTTTTCCATTGCGAAAACCATGCCCCATGAATTAGAAAATGTAAGAAATTCAAATTACCAGTTCCTACAAACATACGACCTGACCGATGAAGAGCTTTACAAATTATGCGAGCCTACCATTGATGAAATCAAGGACGTTCTTGGCGGAGATTGGCGAAAAGCGATTGTTTTTGCAAAAGGCATGTACCTTAACGAAGGTGCCGTTGAATCTATCGACAACGATTTTATCAAGGCCCTCATGATAGATAAACGTTTGTTTGAGGATCCTTTCGTGACAAGGAAACTGTATTCCATGATAAAGAAGAGAATCGAGATGGCCGCCAAGGGATCCATCAAACTGAACGGGAACTTTGCCATGGTATCCGGCGACATGTACTCTCTTGCACAATCCATATTCGGCCTGCAAGTTACCGGTTTGTTAAAAAAAGGTGAAGTATATCACAAATACTGGGTTGATAAAAACGTGGAGGACATTGCCATATTCCGCGCTCCCATGACCTGCCACAATAATATCAGGAAAAGAAAAGTCGTACATGACGAAGAAATGGATTTTTGGTACCAGTATAATACCACGGGGATTATTTTAAACACGTGGGACTCTACTTGTGACGCCACCAACGGAAGCGACAAAGATGGCGACATGTTCTTTTCAACAGATAACGAAATCATCGTGGAACATACGCTCAACTCCACTACGATTGAATGCGTGCAAAGGAAAGCCGAAAAAATCATACCGACGGAGAACGACGTCATACAGGCAAACAAGCTTGCCTTTGGCGACGAGATTGGAACAATCACGAACCGGATAACGGCGATGATTGAAAGGCAGGCCATCTTTGAAAAGGATAGTGAGGAATATAAAACTTTGGAGTATCGAATCATGTGCGGACAGCATTATCAACAAAACGCCATAGATCGCGCAAAAGGCATTATCGCAAAGCCAATGCCCCAATATTGGTATAGCAAATCGGCTTGTAGTAAATTACCGAATGATACAGAAGAGCAAACGCATTTCAAGGAACTATGTTTGAAAATCGTGGCCGAAACCAAACCATATTTTATGAAATATGTGTATCCCGATTTAATGGCGAAATATAACAAATATATAAGAGACACGAATAGTAAATGTATTCGGGAATTTAAAATGTCCCTATTGGATTTAATCCAAAAACCAAATAAAACCATCCCGGAAAAAGAATTTGTTGAATACTATAAAAAACTCATGCCCGTTGGAGATAACCCATGTACGATCAATCGCATTTCATGGTTGTTTGAAGACACTTTCAACTTGCGCCATAAGAAATACGGGAAAAACAGAAGCTTTGATTATTCCATTTTGAAATCCGGTGTTACATATAGCAATCATGATTACCAAAAAATTGCGGAAATAAAGTCAAGGTATGACGATTCCGTAAAATGCTTCCAGAAAATGGCCAATACGCGACGCTTGGATAAAGACGAAGTAAACGTGAACAGAATTATAATGTTACAAAATTTCAAAGCGGCGTGTGAAGAAATCTGTCCAAACGAAAAGGAGCTATGTGACATTATAATCGACCTTTGTTATTCTTCCTCCAAATCAAAACAATTTGCCTGGGATATTTGTGGAGAGATAATAATTGAGAACTTATTAGAAAAAAACGGTAACACGATAAATTACCCCGTATCGGTCAAATCCGATGGAGAATTCGAATTTGGCGGGGAGCAATTTATCATGTGCCAGAAAAAACTTGAGGAAGGTGATGACCTATTATAATTCTAAACGAAAAAGAGTACGTTGACGGAATGCTCTTAAACAAAAACCTGAAACCGTCAGAAACATATACCTTTTTAAGCATGTATGCGAGATACCTATACCATGAAAAGACACTTCGAAAAAAAGAAATCGTGAAAGAGCTCAACGCATTCATGGAAGAGAATTATCCACGCTACAACCCCGTCGATTGGTCTGCGCGTTTGGAAAAGTATACAAGCAAGGCCGGTAAATATCCTCTATGTAAATGTGAGGGGATATGGATTACGGAAAACGAGGTGGGCGCCATTGAAGAAATTCATGACAAAGTATTGGAACGACTTGCCTTCACCCTTTTATGTTTGGCCAAATTTCGGAATTTTAGAAATCCTGACAACCATAATTGGGTAAATTACGGAAACGGTGAGATATACTCGATGGCCTGCATCAACACTACCGCTTTCGAAAAGGATCTCAAATTGAACAAACTGAGAGAATTGGGGCTGGTTGAATACGCGAAAAAAGTCAGCAATCTTAATATTCAGGTTTTGTATTTATGCAATGAAAGCAAACACAAATTGTTCATATCCGATTTTCGGAAACTCGGATACGAATGGAAGTTATATAAAGGCGAGAACTATATAAGATGTGCAAATTGTGCGATTCTGGCAAAAAGAAAAAACAATAATCAAAGGTATTGCAAGGACTGCTCCGAAAAAGTCAGAAACGAACGGCAAAAAGCCATGATGAGAGGAAGAAGGTACGGGTTGACAGATTGCACGGAAAAGGACGTTCGTGAGATATCCCGTCTGCAAAACGCCGGAAAGCCCTATTTACGAGGGTTTCAGGACTTGCAGCTGACAAATTGAGATTTCCCCATATGGTAAGGAACATGAATTCCCTTTGCACCCGACTCAAAAAACCAAATTTACCATAACACAAAAGGAGGAACCCCAAAACGAAAAAACAAAAACATGGTAAACAAGGAAGTAATATCTTTGAAGCTAAGTTATCTTGATTTGTTGTCACCAGAACCGATGCACATTAAAAACGTGGGAGGCATCATCTCGCCGAAATTGCGGGACATCTCCGTCCTCGGGTATGACACATACCAGTTTTACCTGGAATTATTGCAAATGTTAACCGCCGTGGACTGTGACGGCATCCAACCATGTCAAGCGGATATTCGCAATCCGCTTCGCTACTTGCTCATAACCTCATTGCCGCTTTGCGGCTAATGAGGTTAAATTGCCTACGCAATGGTCCAGATGCCCACCGACACCATCACTTTGTCGGACAGGGGCCGTGCGGCAGAGCGCACGGCCCCGTGAAAAGCAACTGTTGGAGGCCATTTTATCTGACACCTGGTAAAAGTCCCGGCACTTTTTGTTTTTTGCAGCGGCCGCCCATATGCCCGGGAACCAAAAAACATTTGGCTGGAAGCTGCAAAATGGAACGTCATTTTATAACGAAACCGACATGTCGCCTGACGGCGACACCACCATAAATACTTGCTATTGTTTCAACACTGTCCGGGACTTTTACAGTAAAATAACAGAAAATGGTGTTCATGCAAGGCAATGTTTGTTATAATAGAACCATGCCCATGGCGTGGTTTTACAAGGGAGGAAAGTGAAAGCATGGGTGAAAAAGAGATTACGTACCACAACAAGGATGTCTTGTCCAAGATACTGGCTGAGAATTTCAAGAAAAAGTCGTTAAGCGTCTACGGGATTGACGTTCCCAGGATCAAGGACGTTTTGCCGACAAACCTTCCGGCGGTGCAGGCGAACGAAATGCGGATTGACAACCTGTTCCTATTGATGGACGGTTCCGTCGCGCTCATCGATTACGAGAGCGACGTGAAGTGGAGCAACAACCTGAAATACCTGAATTATATCACCCGCGTCCTGGAACGATACAAGAAGCGGGAGTTGGCAAAGCGGATCGAGGACGGCGGGGAAAAGTCCTTCGTGCTGTCCGGAATCCTGGTGTTTGCCGATAAAATCATAAGTGCCAAGATGGCAAAATATATAAAGGAGGTTTTGAAGATGACGCAAGTTGCACAATTACTGATGGAAGAAGGCAGGCAAGAGGGCAGGCAGGAAGGCAGGCAAGAGGGCAGGCAATACCAGCTGATTTCTCTGGTCTTGAAGAAATTGAAGAAAAATTGCGGGGTATCAGAAATCGCGGACATGCTGGAGGAGGACGAGGACATTATCCAACGGATATACGATGCCGCCCAAAAGTACGCGCCAGATTATGATGAGACGAAGTGCGCGGAACTTTTGGAACAAATGGAGTTGGCATAAGGCATATACGAACTTATTTTATGTGGACATAAGGGGCTGTTAGCTTTCTGAACTTTTTGAGCACCACCTTGGAACGCCCTATTTACGAGGGTTTCAGGACTCTCGCACGGCAGATTGAGATTTTCCTATATGCTGGTGAATAGAGAGAATCTTTCCGAACCCGTGACATTCATCAGGCGTATTTCATTCCTCTCTACAAGTGGCGGTGCTGCCGTTCTGGCGATATCGTCACTTGTTATCTTAAAATTAATTTCGATTTGCCGAAGGGCGCAAAAACGACCCAACTTCAAATGAAAAATCTTAAATGTTGACGTAAAAAAGTCCTGTTAGCTTTCTGAACTTTTCGAGCAATGCCTTGGAGCGCCCTATTTACAAGGCTTTCAGGACTCCTGCTCGACAGATTGAGATTTTCCTATATGGTGATGAATATAGAAAACCAACCAATAGCGTCGGTGTACGGAGGGCAACACGCCTCAGCCCATGTGATTTCAAGGGTTTTCAGCGTCATCTTCAATCGGCGTACGTCCTTGTACGCCTCATTCATCTTCCTTGAAAACCCTTGAAATCCCTATGGGTGAGGTCGCAGAGTCGTGAAGAGGCATATTCCCCCCCTTTCAAGGCACTTGAGCGACGCGTACAAGGACGTACGCAAAGTGAAAGTAACGACGAAAGAGGGGAAATATGCCCTTCATCGACCGTGTTACCTTCTGTACACCGACGCTACCCAAAACGGTTGCAGACTGTTTCGCTGCAACCGACATACGCCATAAAAATACAGAGTATCAAAGATCCCGTAACGACCACAGTCCCATGAGTAATCATGGGGCGTATGCTAGCCATCTTGTACAAGATGAAGGTATGGTCTGCTCTGCAAACATAATCGGACATCACAGATAAAAGTTGATTGCTTCGTGCCGCGCACTCCCGCAATCGCCACCCGCATCCTTGGGCATGTCCTGCCGGACCGCTTGTCCGTCCGGGACTTTTACCGTAAATTGTAATGAACTTGCAGAGGTAGGCAGAAATGACCTACCCCTTTCCACTTCTTCTGGAAAGAGTAACAAATGGATTCACTTGAAAAAGCCGGCAAACTGGCGGAACTCTCGTCCGTCCTTTCCAATATCGGCAAGATTGACGACAGCACCGCCATCCGCGACATGGCGACGGTCATGAAGGCCTTCAACATGGAGGCGGCGGACTCCGCCACCATCGTGGACAAGCTAAACAAGGTGGGCGGCGAGTACGCGACTTCCGTGAAGGATTTGGGCGACGGGCTGTCACACTCCGCCTCCGCCATGGCCGCCAGCGGGACGAATCTCGACAAGACGCTCGCCATGCTTGCCGGCGGCACGAAAATCTCGCAGAACGCCGGCGAATTCGGCGAATTCCTGAAAGTCGGGAGCCTGCGCGTCCGGGGCATGAAAGACGAGCTGGAGGAACTCGGCGAGGAAGTCGGCACGACCGGCGACTCCGTCCGCAAGGTGCAGAACCAGGTCTTAAAGCTCACCCACGGGAGGGTGAACATCTTCGACGGGGCGGGGAATGTCAAGGACTACTACGACATCATGTCGGACATCTCCAGGGTATACGATTCCCTGGCCGGTGATGACAAGGCCGACCTGTCGGAGCTTCTGTTCGGCAAGCAGCACGGGAAGCAAGGCGCCGCCTTCATCGGGGCGTTCCAGTCCGGGCAGATCCAGAGTGCCTACGAGGCCGCACTCAGTTCCCAGGGCTTCGCCATGCAGGAGCAGGAGCGTTGGATGGGTTCCATGGACGCGAAACTCCAGCAGTTTGACGCCGCTTTCCAGTCGCTGTCGAAAAACGTGCTTGACTCGGACCTGTTAAAGTTCTTTGTCGACCTCGGCACCAACGCCGTGTCGGCATTCGACGGCATCATAGGCAAACTCGGTTCCTTAAAGACACTTATGCTCGGGGCCGGGCTGTTCGCCGGGTTAAAAAACGTCGGTATGGCTAAACCATAATAGTATGCCATCACAAAGTCAAATGTTTGTGGACGTGCCGACAGCATAGTTTTGGGTTGGTGTGACAAGGGCACCAGCCGTTCTATGCCCGCCATGCGGTACATGGCGGTAAATAAAATTCATGGCCCATTTGCCATGAAGGTCGATATGGCGATGAACATCGCTCCCATCGGATAATATGGGACGGGGAATCTTGTGTCTGCCACCGCAAAGATGGCACCAGATGAGATCCGCAGGGAAGCCTCTCTTCACGCCCATTCGCGTGACGTGGAACCCCCACAGTAATGAAATGGCCACAGCCGCTTAGATGAAACGCTGGCGGAACTCTCGTCCGTCTATTCCAACGTCGGCAAGATTGACGACAGTGCCGCCATCCGCGACATGGCGACGGTCATGAAGGCCTTCA
>CAJTDN010000021.1:58960-63379 GCA_910574865.1 Lachnospiraceae bacterium
ACGGGCTGTCACACTCCGCCTCCGCCATGGCCGCCAGCGGCACCGACCTCGACAAGACGCTCGCCATGCTTGCCGGCGGCACAAAAATCTCGCAGAACGCCGACGAATTCGGCGAATTCCTGAAAGTCGGGAGCCTGCGCGTCCGGGGCATGAAAGACGAACTGGAAGAACTCGGCGAGGAAGTCGGCACGGCCGGCGACTCCGTCCGCAAGGTGCAGAACCAGGTCTTAAAGCTCACCCACGGGAGGGTGAACATCTTCGATGGGGCTGGAAACGCCAGGGATTACTATGACATCATGGCGGACATTTCCAGGGTATATGATTCCTTGTCCGGTAATGACAAGGCCGACCTATCGGAGCTTCTGTTCGGCAGTCAACACGGGAAACAAGGCGCCGCCTTCATCGGGGCGTTCCAGTCCGGGCAGATTCAAAGTGCCTACGAGGCCGCGCTCAATTCCCAGGGCTTCGCCATGCAGGAACAAGGGCGTTGGATGGGTTCCATGGACGCGAAGCTCCAACAGTTTGACGCCGCTTTCCAGTCGCTGTCGAAAAACATGCTTGACTCGGACCTGTTGAAGTTCTTCGTCGACCTCGGCACCAACGCCGTGTCGGCATTCGACGGCATCATAGGCAAACTCGGTTCCTTAAAGACACTTATGCTCGGGGCCGGCCTGTTCGCCGGGTTAAAAAACGTCGGTATGGCTAAACCATAATAGTATGCCATCACAAAGTCAAATGTTTGTGGACGTGCCGACAGCATAGTTTTGGGTTGGTGTGACAAGGGCACCAGCCGTTCTATGCCCGCCATGCGGTACATGGCGGTAAATAAAATTCATGGCCCATCCGCCATGAAGGTCGATATGGCGATGAACATCGCTCCCATTGAATAATATGGGACGGGGAATCTTGTGTCTGCCACCGCAAAGGTGGCACCAGATGAGATCCGCAGGGAAGCCTCTCTTCACGCCCATTCGCGTGATGATGAACCCCCACAGTAATGAAATGGCCACAGCCGCTTAGATGAAACGCTGGCGGAAGAATATACATTCGGTACTATGCCGAGATGCGACGGTATATTATTCAGCAGGAACTTGTCTCCCGCTTTCGCATCCGTGGAACCACCGTTGTCGTGGTTGATAAGAAGACAACCGGGGATGTGATAGAATTTGATGAAATTTAATGGAATTTGATGAAATTCAATGGGATTTCCAACCATGTGGTTGGATACAAGGAAAAATGAATAATCGTTTGTAAAAAAGGACAGAAATAGTGAATGGGTGAATGCATTTGGGGATGAATGCAAAGCCAACGAAAAATACAAGAAGCTATTAAAAATGTCAAACCGACCAGCAGAAATATTCTTGGACGGTTCGATTCATGGAGAAGCAAAATAAATATGAGCGAGTCAATTGGGTTTGCGGTATTGAAACCGGGGTTGTCATGTACAGTTTATCTTGTAAGGTATGTGATAGATTTGCGCTCAGAACTTACTTCCGCAGTTTTCGCACTTGTAAGTTTTGCCCGCATCGTCAATCGCCCCGATTGTGCCAAACGCGGCAGTCTTTACCGCCCTCGTGGTAAGCGTTATCTTTTTAAGGCTGGTCGAACCACAAACCGGGCATTTGGGGACGTTGATTCTTCCACTTAGCGAACGGGTACTTTGCCTGGCTCTTCTTTCATATGCCTCTCTTTCTTCTTCAAGTCTTCGTTGCTCTTCCTCGTCTTGTTTTTTATAGTACTCTCGTCTCCTATTAATCATTTCTTCTGATATAGGATGACCTAACTTGTTTTCTAACCATTGAATTCGTTCTTTTCCATTCATACACATAAGTTTATGACCATCTATAAATCCTAACTTTGTAAGACTAACATTGCAAATAGGGCATTGATAATTTTCGCCATCAAATTCTATGTCTCCACAACTTTCACAAATAAACTTTACTCTCATACTTTAAATCACTCCTTTCGTGTTATCTATATTATCATAAAGGAAATAAAGTGTCCACAGCTTTATCAAAGAATAGTATGATTTTCAAAACATTTGATAATGATATTGATACATGGATGGCAAAAATAGGCGTTGGGAGAAAATCTATTAATGATTTTGTAGAAGCATATAAAAACAGAAAAGAAGATATTAAGAAATCAACCAAACATAATGAAGCAAACCCGAACGAAGCCAAATCACAAGTCGGTAGCTTTTGGAGCTACCTATCCAAAAAGGGTGAGGGCAAGAATTACTATAAAAACTCGCTTGGCGAAATCGTAACATCAGAAACAATTGATTCCTTCCTTCCAAAATTAAATGATAACCAGGCAAATGACAAGATAAAAGAGATACTTAATTGGCAGGACAAGATTGTAAATGATCAAACCAATTCCACTACCTGGCAGGATTATTATGCCATTTTGGGTGAAGGAGAAGAATATATCATTGACCTTATCCAAAATACCAAAGACCTTTCAAAACTTAATGGTGAAGACTTAGTTGATGCGAACGACAAGGCCCGCGAATCAATAATTGAGCAAAACAAGGCCATGGAAGATCAAACACTCGGTGCAAAGGCAAGCAAGTTCGCGCTTAACACCCTTGCCACCGTAGGAAACATGGCTATTGATGCCCTGGTCTCTTACGGACTCAACGCGGCCATCGAGGCATGGGACAACTACGCGAACGCGCAGGAGAACGCCATCGAACGGGGCAACGAATCCTTTGATAGGATGCAGCAAAACCAGTCGAAAATCGCAGATGCACAATCCGTGTTTGACAGCATCAAATCGAACACCGTCACATTGGACAACGGCAGGGAAATCACGAGGTTCGAGCAGCTGAGCCAGGGCGTGAACGCCTTGAACGAAAACGTTTCGCTGACAAAGGCCGAATTCGAGGAATATAACTCCATATTGAACCAGCTGTCCGGCGCGGGACTGACCGCCACGACCAGCATGTCGAACCTTGAAAACCAAATCAGGAGCCTTAGGCAAAGTGCCAATTATGACACACTTGATGGTCTCGGGGACTGGGTTGACGGTTTCAACGCCAAAAACAATCAGTTCGCGACGGATTTCACCAAAGAAATCGGTTACCAGCAGAAAATAAACGCGATTGACGAGGTATTTCGGACCGGCAACCTTGAAAGGACAAATATCGACGAAGTGGCCGCCAAAGACGCGGAGATGACTTACGCCCTCATGTCTGGTGCGACTTCAGAAGAAACCAACCGGATTATAAATGAGGCCGAAGTCCTCAAGAACGAACAGCTCCAGTTGGAAACCAATTCCGAGGCATTGAAAGAAATCGCGAAGGAATTCAATATCGACATCTTTGACGAAGACGGTGAATTTTCGGAAGAAAAATTCCAGCTGCCGGAAACGCAAAAGAAACTGAAGGACGCCCAGGAAATGCTTGTCTCGCAAGTGGAATCCATGGTACGGCAAAGTGCCGGCTACCTGCAGGCACGCTTCGAGAACAATCCTCATTTTAACGAGCTTTCCGAAACGACGGCCAACATGGTGTCCGGCATATTCAACAACATCGATTACGATACCGTGTCCGCGTCCATGCTGGATGCCAACGGGAACCTGAGTAAAGACAAGATGGTATCCTGGGTTGATGGTTTGGCCGACAATCTGGCGAACGTGGACATTCAGGAACAGTTTGACGAACTTTTTACATTAAACAGCAAAAAGGACAAGATGACATATTCCGAGTACAAGAGACAATCCGAGAGGCTGATTGAATTTATCTCAGGAAAAGTACCACAACTGTCGGAATCCTTACTTCGGAAGTCATCCGGACTGGACGACGTTGTCGAGGATTTGGAAGCCAGTTATAACAGAATCGTCAAAAAATTCGGGGTACGAAACGCGGACAGGCTCAACACCTCCGACCTGAAAATCGCGGCGGAAATCATCGCCGACGACGGGTTCAGCGGGACATTTGACGACCTGCTGGTGAAAATCTACACGGCGAACCAGGCCTTCAAGGATCTGAACTCGAACGCCCATTTTGACGCAATCAGCGCGGCCGATCAGACGGAAAACGCCGGCGACGATTACCTGAAAGGCATCCGCTACCTGGAAGAGGCCAAGGAAATGTATGACAAGGGGCTTATTGGCACGGACGACTTCAAAACGAGGGCGGCCTACTTCTCTCCCACCGGCTCCGACGATTCGGTAAATTTCGCCGACAACTATGAGCGGGCAAAAAGATACCTGGCAGAAGACGAAAGCGGCCTGACGAACTTCTTAAATGATTTGCAGGCAAAGGGCTACGCCACTTCCGAAGCCCTGGCGGACGGGACCACCTCGTGGTCCTACAACATCAACGACCTGGAACGCTGCGCGCAGGACATGGGAATGAGCTTCGAGTGGCTCATGGACATGTTCGGGCGGCTGGAGGACTATGATTTCCACAAC
>CAJTDN010000022.1:0-23566 GCA_910574865.1 Lachnospiraceae bacterium
CTAGATACAGAGAAATGTCCATCACCTTGGCTCATTCACCTGAGATATGAAATTAAAAATTCCTTGGAAAATAAGGAAAAAACACTTGACTAAATAGGGAGGTTGATGGTATGGAGTATTCCATCTCTATGCAATATGATTTACAGGATAAAATTTATGTTGTGAGCATTCCCGAATTGCCCGGATGCATGGCACATGGGGAAACAAAGGAAGAAGCGTTAAAGGAGATTGAAGTTGCGAAAGAGTTGTGGATTGAAACGGCGTTAGCGGATGGGGAGAAAGAGCCGGAGCCGCATTTGTTCAGGGGCGTGCTGGCTTAGACGGGAAAATCCTGACATGTCAAACGGATTTTGTTCGGATTTACATTTTTGACATTTTTCCTTATAAAAGGGGGCGTATGGAAATTTTATTCCGTACGCCCCCTCATTTCCGTCGTGCCAGCATAGTCCGCAAGATTTTACGCGATGGTAATCTCCGTCTTGACCAAATCCTCGTCCGCGGCGCTGTTCCCCACGTAAACCGGATAGGTCATTTTTTCCAGTTCCCATCTGCGGTAAACCGGGTTGTACCATTTCAATTTTTCAAGCGGTGTCGTGATGGTCACGTTTGCTTCCTCGCCGGCCTTCAGGCTCACGCGCCGGAAACCGCGCAATTGCTTGACGGGTCTGTCCACCGCCGAATTTTCAAATCCGACATAGACTTGTACGACCTCGTCCCCGTCCATCGCGCCGGTGTTCGCTACCCTGGCGGAAACGACGAGGTTGTCGCCCTCCACGGCCGCTTTCGGGTCAGTAATGGCAAAGGTCGTGTAGCTTAAGCCGAACCCATAGGGAACGAGCGGTTTCACGCCGTTCTTTTCCAGGCGGGTGTAGCCGTGGTAATACTCATAGTACTGGTCGGTCGCCTCCCAGTCCACATGCGGCAAATCGGACTCTTTGTAAGGAACCACGTAAGGCAGCTTGCCGGACGGGTTGACATCGCCGTAAATGATTTCCGCCAGGGCGGTGCCGCCCTCCATGCCCGGATAATAGGCCATGATGACGGCGTTGACACAGTCGTACCACTCGGTCATCATGATCATGTTGCCGCCCGCCAGCACGGCCACGGATTTATCATTCACGGGGCCGACCTGCTGCAGCAGCTCGATTTCATCCTTGTGCAGGCCGAGGCTTTCCTTGCGGTCGCCGCCTACCGCGCCGGTATAATTTTCCATCTGGTCCTCGGAAATGAATTCGCCCTCGTCATCGTGGTTGTATCCCACCACAAACACGACCGCGTCCGCTTCCTTGGCCAGTTTCTTCGCGCTCTCGATGTCGGAGCCGTCGTTGAAAATGACTTCGCAGTTTTCGTTTGCCTTTTTAAGTCCTTCTTCTGGTGTCACCACGTACGGGGGGCGCACCCAGCTTGAGCCGTGGTCGCCGATGATTTCCGTGTTGGCCAGCTTGCCGATTAGGGCAATTTTCTTCGTGTCCGCTTTCGCCAGCGGCAAAACGTGTTCATTTTTAATCAGGGTGATGCCTTTTTCGGCCACTTCCCTGGCGACGGCGACATGTTCCGCGCATCCGACCACGGACATGTCATATTCCTTGTGGTCCTTGTCAAATGCCAGAATCGTGCGGATGATACGCAGCGCGGCCTGGTTGATTTTTTCTTCCGGCACGAAACCGTCCTCGACGGCCTTCACCAGGCGTTCGCCGAATTCCTTCGTCCACATCATTTCCATGTCCTGCCCGCCGTTGGCGGCCTCCACCGTGTCACGCACGCCCCAGCAGAAGTCGGACATGACGAAGCCGTCAAAATCCCATTCTTTTTTCAGCACCTGGTTGAGCAGGTAATTGTGGTGTCCGCAGTGCACGCCATTGTAGCGGTTGTAGGAACTCATGATGCTGGCCGCCCCCGCGTCCAAGCAGTCCTTGAAATGTGGCAGGTAGACTTCCTGCTCGGTACGCTGGTCGCAGGTCACGCTGCATTTGAAGCGCGCGTTTTCCATGTCGTTGAACGCGTAATGCTTCACGCAGGCCATGACGTCCTCGTCCTGGACGCCACGCACCAGGGCCGCGCCCATCTGCCCGATCTGGTACGTCTCCTCGCCGTAAGTCTCCTGGCTGCGTCCCCAGCCCGGGTTGTACGGCATGTTGATGCAGACCCCGGCAAATAAGTTCCCGCCGTAAGCCCGTACTTCCTTGCCGATGCAATGCCCGACCTTTTCTTCCAGTTCCGGTGAAAATGTCGCGCCCCTGGCCATGGATACCGGGAAGCAGGTGGACTTCCAGTTGCCGCAGACGACGCCCCTCGGCCCGTCCGCGAACAGCATCGGCGGCACACCGTGTTCCTCCAAGCCGCCGGCGGCATATGGGGTCACGTTGTAGTGGTTTTCATCACCCTGCATGCCTTCCGCCATCGCGGCCATCATTTCCGGGGTGAGATGCTGCATGTCGATGTTGCCGCCCATCAGGGAAACCTTCTCCTCCAGTGTCAGCCGGTCGACAATTTTTTGCGCCTCGTCCGTAAAGGAAAGGCGGTAGTTCTTGTCCGCTCTCATGTGTCAAAATTCTCCTTTCTTGTGTCATGTTGCGTAGTGTGCTCGTGAACATATGTCTATTTTAACGTCAGACGGGGAAAATGTCAAGATAAAAACAAATAATAGAAATAAGTGGACAAAAAAAGAAGAATAGTGTAAAATGCTTTTAGATAATATATTATCCTAAATTGCATAAAATGTCCAAAACTAGATAATATATGATACGATAGATTATCCATCTTATGTTCATGTGAAAATGGTGATAAAAGTGGTGTCGTGAAAAAATAGGGGGTGCTGTCATGGCGATGGAGTATGTGTGGGAGACGGCGGAGGAAATCAACCGGGATTTGGCAAAGCGGCTGCGGAATATCCGCAGGCGGCGGGCCATTTCCCAGGAAAAGCTAAGCCGGATGAGCGGGGTGAGCCTCGGTTCGCTCAAGCGGTTCGAGGCGTCGGGGCAGGTTTCTCTCTTGTCGCTGACCAAACTTGCGATGGCGCTTGGACTCGCGGACGAGGTGCGGGAGTTGTTTTCGCAGGTTCCATATAAAGATATAGAGGAGGTCATCCGTGAAAACCGATAAAGTGTTACAAGTATTGTATAAAGAAAGGCGGGTCGGGACGCTGGGGATGGGCGCGAACCGGAAAATCGCGTTTGCGTACGAGGATGATTGGATAGAAAACGGGTTTTCCATCAGCCCGTTTTCACTTCCGCTAAAAAAGCAAGTGTTTATTGCCCGGAAAGATTATTTTCAAGGCTTGTTCGGCGTCTTCGCGGACAGCCTGCCGGACGCGTGGGGAAATGTTTTGTTAAACCGGTTGTTGAAGAAAAACGGCGTGGACGTGGGCGCACTAAACGCCCTGGACCGGCTGGCGATTGTCGGGACGTCGGGAATGGGCGCGCTGGTTTACCAGCCGGAATATAAGATGGAAATAGGGGAATCCAGGTTGGATTTGGACGAAATGGCAAGTGAGTGCCGGAAAATTTTGCAAGCGGAGAAAGTGGAAAATCTGGACGAGCTTTATCGTCTGGGCGGAACTAGCGGCGGGGCGAGGCCGAAAATCATGACCCGGGTGGACGGAGAGGATTGGATTATCAAGTTTCCGGCACATGTGGACGGAAAAAATAGCGGAGAAATGGAGTATAAATATTCGTTGTGCGCGAAGCGGTGCGGGATTGTCATGCCCAAAACACGGCTGTTTGAATCCAAAACGTGCGCGGGGTATTTTGGGACGAAACGGTTTGACCGTGAGCAAGGGGAAGCGGGGAAAGAACCGAAACGGATTCATATGCTTACGGCGGCCGCGCTGCTTGAACTGGATTTTGAGCAGCCGAGCCTGGATTATCATGCCTTGATGAAATTAACAAAAATACTTACCCGTGACTGTGAGGCGGATTTGGAAAATATGTTTCGCAGGATGTGCTTCAACGTGTCCGCGCATAACCGGGACGACCATTCGAAAAATTTCACCTTTTTGTATGACGAGGGGACGGATGAGTGGAGGCTGAGTCCGGCTTACGACTTGACTTACAGCACGACGTATTACGGGGAGCATACGACAACCGTGGACGGCGAAGGCGCTAATCCGCAGGAGGAAGATTTGCTGTCGGTCGGCATGAAGGCGGGGCTTGGAAAAAGGAAATGCGTGGATATGATGGCCGAGGTGCAAACCTATGTGCGGGAAGACTTGGCGGAATATTTGGAAACGTAATGGAGAAAAAGTTGAAGAATCCAGTAAAAAGTTATTTGAAAAAACTGAAAGATAGATTAAAAAGTCACTTGAAAAAAATATATATTTTTATAAAAACACCCTTGAAAAAGTCTAGGATTTCGTGTATGCTTTTTCCAGAGAAGCAAATCAGATAGGGAGAAAGCGTCATGTTAAAGAGGAAAATCGAGAGGTACTTGGCTGACTGGAAAAACGCGGCCAACCACAAGCCTTTGATTATAAAGGGATGCAGGCAGTGTGGAAAGACATTTTCCGTGTTGGAGTTCGCGAAGAAAAATTATAAGAACGTCATATATTTGAATTTTTTTGAAAACCCGGACTATGCCGCCGTGTTTTCCGGGTCGCTGGAGATTGACAACATTGTCATGATGCTGTCCGCGCTGCTTGGGGACAAGGCAGTATTTGAGACGGGAAAAACAGTGCTTGTATTGGACGAAATCCAGGATTGCCCGGAAGCCCGTACGGCATTGAAGTTTTTCAAAATGGACGGAAGATATGACGTAATCGGAACGGGTTCTCTGCTGGGAGTCAAGGGATATGGGAAGGAGCCGAAATCCATTCCGGTAGGGGCAGAAACGGTCATTGACATGTATCCGTTGGATTTTGAAGAATTTTTGTGGGCGAACGGGGTGGCGGCACCTATCATTGGCATGCTGGAAAAGTGCCTGAAAGAAGAAACTGTCGTACCGGAGGCGTTACATTCACGCATGCGGCAGTTGTTCCTGCAATACGCGGTTGTCGGGGGCATGCCGGAGGTGGTGCAGACGTTTGTGGATACCAGGCAGATGAACGAGGTGCTCCGGCTTCAGAGGGACATCGTTCGTTCTTACGAAGACGACATGGTGAAATATGCCGAGAAAAAAGACAAGGGGCGGATTAAGGAAAGTTTTCAATCCATTCCGAAGCAATTGAGCAAGGAAAATAAGAAATTCCAGTATTCCGTGGTAAAGAAAGGGGCGACGGCATCCAAGTACAAAGGGAGCCTGCAATGGATTGAGGAGGCCGGGATTATCTCCCGATGCCATAATCTTTCCACCCCGGAGCTTCCACTTGACGGGAACGCCGAAGCGGACGTGTTCAAAGTT
The DNA here is from genome assembly GCA_910574865.1 of Lachnospiraceae bacterium. Taxonomy (GTDB): domain Bacteria; phylum Bacillota; class Clostridia; order Lachnospirales; family Lachnospiraceae; genus Schaedlerella. Next base: position 5,335 of record CAJTDN010000022.1, read on the forward strand.
TACATGAAAGATTGCGGTCTGTTTGCCAGCATGCTGGAGGATGGCACGCAGTATGACATCTTGCGGGGAAATCTGTACCGATATAAGGGCGCCATTTTTGAGAATTTGCTGGCGGACATTTTTTCGAAAATGGGGCGCAAGCTGTATTATTTTCATAAGGATTCCGGGCTGGAAGTGGATTTTGTCATTCGCTATAAGGGGGAATGCACCCTCGTGGAGGTGAAGTCATCCACGGGAAACACGAAGAGCACGAAAACGGTATTGGGACATTCGGAAAAATATCATGTTTCCAGCGCAATTAAGCTTGGGGACTATAACGTGGGCCGGGCGGGGCAGGTGCTTACGCTTCCGTTATATATGGCGTTTTTGCTGAGGGAATATTGAAGATGCGCAAGCAATGCTTTTTCGATTTTGGTTTTAGTTTTGCGTCGTATCTTGTATAGGTACGTGAGTAGAAATTATTTTATTGTCAGGATGTTTGGATTAGTTTTGTTGCGCCCCTTACGGGGCGCGTGAGTAGAGGGAATCGAAGAAGGTGAATTATAAATCATGGCATGATAGGCTGTGGATTGTAACGGTGGTGCGCTTGGTCATCTAGAATCATCGGTCATAATGGAGTGGATAGAATTATAAATTGTATCCTGACAATTAAATAGAGAGTTGACATGTGAAAGGAAGTATGTTACACTTAACAAAAACAAGGGGAATGATATGATGAGGGAGGTTTACAAAGCACATAAGAACGAGAAAACGGGAGAGGTACAGACGGTAAGGGAACATAGTCAAAACACGGCTGATTTCTGTCGGGAGTTTGCCATTCCCATATTAAAAGAAACGATGTATACAATGGGGATGTTACACGATGTGGGAAAATACCAGGAGAGTTTTCAACGCAGGATAGATGGGGAAAATGTCAAGGTGGAGCATTCGGGTTGCGGAGCATTAGTGGCGAAGGAGAGATATAAGGATAATGCCGTGGGCTTACTGATGCAATATTGCATTGCCGGGCATCATAGTGGGATTCCTGATGGGGGGTATAGGAATGATACAGCGGATATGCCAACTTTGTGCGGGAGAATGAACCGTGAGTTTGAAGATTTTGGAAAATATAGGGATGAACTGGAACTGCCTGAGATTAAAGAGGAAGAAATTATTGGATTAATTATAAAGGACTGTGAGAATAATAAGGAACTTTTAATCGATAAGTTTGCCTTTTGGGTAAGATATTGTTTTTCATGTTTGACTGACGCGGATTCGATGGATACGGCGAGTTTCTGCATAGGTGACAGCCCCAGACCTATGGTTGCAGATTTTAAGGCTTGTTTGAAAAAGGTTGATGATAGGTTTTCAGACTTTGTATGTATGACATCATTACAAAGAACGCGTGCGATTTTGCAACATCAGGTTTTTGAAAAAAGCAATGTGTCTGCAGAAATTTATCTTATGAATATGCCTACGGGAAGTGGAAAAACCTTATGCAGTATTAAGTTCGCGTTGAAAAGAGCGATTCGAACGGAAAAGAAGCGGATTATATATGTGATACCATATAATAGCATAATTGATCAGACGATGCAGGTGTTTGAAGAATTGTTTGGGAACGATGCGGAAATCCTAAGACATCAATCGACATTTTCCTATGAGGATGAAAGCGATGAAAAGTATTTAGAAGATTATCGTAAAATTGCTAAAAGTTCAACGGAGAATTGGAATGTAAATTCGATTATTGTCACAACGGTTGTTCAGTTTTTTGAGTCGATTTATGCAAATAAGCGCGGAAAACTTCGAAAATTACATAATATGGCAAATAGTATGCTGGTTTTTGATGAGGTACATTTGATGCCACAAGATTATTTGCAACCATGCCTTAGGGCGATTAGTTATATTACAAAATATCTTGACAGCGAAGCAGTCTTTTTGACTGCCACCATGCCTGATTTTCCTAAATTGATACACCAATATGCACTTAAAAATAGTAAAATAGTGAATTTAATTGATGATATATCACTGTTTTCGGAATTTCAGAAGTGTAGTTACCGATATCTTGGAGAACAAGATGAGGAAGAGATTTTGGGGAGAGCGATGTTTCATCCGTCCAGCCTGATTATTGTTAATACAAGAAAAACAGCTAGAGAATTGTTTCAAAAATGTGATGGAAAAAAATATCATCTATCAACATATATGGTTTCGGTTGATAGAAAAAGAATTATAGAAGAAATTCGAACCGTGTTGCGTGAGTTGGAGCGAGACTTTCCCGATGGAAAAAACGTACCGCAAGAAAGAAGGGTTGTCATTATTTCTACATCGTTAATAGAAGCGGGAGTGGATTTGGATGTATATGCAGTGTTTCGGGAATTATCTGGTTTGGATAGTATTTTACAAGCAGGGGGAAGATGTAATCGGGAGGGGAAAAGAGCGCAAGCGGAGGTGGGGATTTTTGAATTAAAAAATAGGAGGGGCAGGACACAGGATATAAAATCTAATATCACGAAGGGAATTATTGATAGGTATTCAGATATTTCTTGTGCACAAAGCATTTCAGAATATTATGATATGCTGTTTCGGGTAAAGCGGGACGAAATAGAGCATCATGTGATTAGCCAGAATTGTTCGAATATCTCTTGTATTCCTTTTGCTGAGTATGCCCAAAATTTTGAATTGATTAATTCAAATATGGTGTCTCTGGTGGTGCCGAGGGACGAAATAAGCCAGGAAGTGGTAGGCGCACTTAAGTATACGGGAGGGGGAGTGAGTATAGGAAGAAGATTGCAAAAATACTCATGTTCCATTTATCAAACGGAGTTGGATGACTTAATAAGGCAACATGTGGTGGATGATTTTGGCACGGGAATTTGGTGCTTGACAAATCTAAATTATTATGATGAGGATATAGGGATTTTGTTCGAGGCCAAAGATTACTTTATTTGAAAATGAAAGAAGGTGAAGAGGTTTATGGGTTATGGCTTCAAGGTGTTGATAGAAGGAGACTATGCATGTTTCACAAGACCAGAACTCAAAGTGGAAAGGGTGAGTTATGACGTGCCCACGCCGGGAGCGTTGGAGGGCATATTAAAAAGCGTGTATTGGAAACCGGCAATTCGATATGTGATTGATAAAATTATTGTGTTTAATCCAATTGATTTTGTTAACATTCGAAGAAACGAAGTGAAAAGTAAGGTGCTATATAGTGCGGTCAAGAGCCAAATGAATGGCAAGGGAGGCAATCCGTGCATTTACACATCGGAAGACAGAAGCCAGAGGGCTTCCATGGTTTTGAAAAATGTGAAGTACGGGGTTTCATTTCATTTTGAATTGACGGGATTGAAAAGTGAAGAAGAAGGGGAGGGGAGGGACAAGCATTTTAATATTATAAAAAGACGATTGGAAAAGGGGCAATGTTTTAGAACACCGTGTTTGGGATGTAGTGAGTTCCCGGTAAAAAGAATAGAATTGGTACAAGAATTTGATATGCGTCTGATAAGCGATTCGGTTTTGGAAATGGGAGACGTGGATTTGGGCTTTATGAGTTACAAAGTACAATTTTTGGATGGAGGAAAGCCGATAAATGACGATTGGATGAATCCGAAATTTTCAGATAAGGCATCTACGTTGTACTATCGCCCGCATATGATAGGCGGTGTTATAGACGTAAGCAAATATAGGGAGGGATTAATATGCTGATAAAAGCACTGAGCGATTACTATGCCCTTCTTAATGCGGAAGGAGAACTTCCATCAGAAGGCTATTCAAAAGTGGGTATACATTATCTGATATGTTTGGATGCGGACGGAACAATAGAAGAGTTAGTTGATTATAAAGTGAAGAAAGAATTATCGACTGCAGGTGGTAAAACAAAAGAAAAATGGGTACCTAGAGGTGTCCAGATGCCACAGAGAACGGAAAAGCCAGGAATTGACAGTAATATAATAGAACATAGACCAGTATATATTTTTGGACTTAATTATGAAAATGAAATATTGACTCCAAAGGATTCGACAAATAAGGCGTGTAAATCTCATGATGTTTTTGTGAAAGTAAATTTAGAATTTCTTGAAGGTCTGGATTCACCACTGATTCGTGCTTATCGGAATTTTTTGTTGAAATGGAAACCAGAGGAAGAAATAAAAAACGAAAAATTGCTTCAACTGGGAAAGGAGTATGGAAAATCGGGATTTGCGTTTTGCTTAGCGGGGCAACCAGATAAGTTGCTGCATGAAGAGATGATGGTTAAGGCAAAATGGGAGAAATTGTATCGAAGTGGTTTTGAGTCGGAAGAAGATGTATATATTTCGCAATGCGCAATTAGTGGTAAGAAATCTGCGATAGCGCGACTCCATAATAAGATTAAAGGAGTATATGGGGGAAATCCTACGGGTTCTATTTTGATAGGGTTTAATAATCCTTCCGAAAGTTCGTATGGAAAGGAGCAGTCTTATAATAGCAATATCTCTCAAGAAGTCATGATGTGTTATACGAAAGCATTGAATTACCTTTTGGATGATTCAACGCAAAAGAAACACAAGATAGCCTTGGATGACGTTACAGTTGTTTTTTGGGCCATGAATATGAAGGGGACTTGCGAAGATTCTTTTATGGCAATGCTCTATGGACGGTCGGAAATGATGGATGAAAAAGAAACAGAAGATATGCTTAGAAGTTTGCTTGAGAGCGGGAGAAAAGGAAATGTGCTTGAAAGCAGATTACAGTCGTTGGGAATGATTGATTCAGATGTGGATTTTTATATGTTGGGATTAAAACCAAATTCTGCGCGATTGTCAGTGAAGTTTGTTTATAGAAAAAAATACGCGGAACTTTTATGGAACATTGCCAGGTTTCAGAAAGAACTGCAGATGTCTGAGGATTTGAAGCCGATTTCTATTGAACGAATTAAGAAAGAATTGATTTCGCCGAAAAGCTCTTCTGAGAAAATTAACCCGTCATTAATTTCTAAATTGTTTGAGTCAGTTGTTTATGGAAACCGATATCCTATGGCGTTACTTGAAACGATTGTCCGAAGAGTAAGGACAGATGGGGACAAAGAGTTTAATAGAATTAGAGCGGGAGTTATCAAGGCATGTCTCAACAGAAACTATATAAAGGAGGAGTTTGGTATGGCATTGGATAAAGGAAATATGGGACAAGCATACCTATGTGGAAGGCTGTTTGCCGTGCTGGAAAGACTTCAGCAAGATGCGTCAAATGGTAAGTTGAATCGTACGATTAAAGATGCGTATTTCGCTTCTGCATCTTCAAAGCCGGTTACAGTTTTTCCTAAATTACTGAAGTTGGCACAAAACCATTTAAACAAAGTTGATGTGCCGATACAAGTACGTCATAGTAAGTTGATAGGGGAGATTATGGACAAGATAAATGGTGAATTCCCTGAAACGTTGCTGTTGTCGGATCAAGGTCGTTTTATGATAGGATATTATCAGCAACGACAAGACTTTTTCAAGAAAAACCAAGATAATGAAACTGCAAAAATGGAAATTGGCGAGTAAGGAGGAAATGAAAAATGGCAATTGAAAACAGATATGATTTTGTAATGATTTTTGATGTGGAGAACGGAAATCCAAATGGGGATCCAGATGCGGGAAACGCGCCTCGTATCGATGCGGAAACAGGATATGGGTTTATCACGGATGTTTGTTTGAAAAGAAAAATAAGGAATTACGTTGAATTGTGCAAATCGGAGGAAGCAGGATATAATATTTTGATTAAACCTGATAAAACATTAAACTCAAAATTCACGGAAGCATATGAAAAAGAAGGTTTGAAAACTAAAAATAAAGGAAAAAATCCAGAAGACGTAAAAAAAGCCCGAGATTTTATGTGTAGAAATTATTATGATGTGAGAGTGTTTGGAGCAGTAATGTCAACAGGCGATGATCCTTGCGGGATTGTGAGAGGCCCGGTACAAATTAATTTTGCAAAAAGTATGTCTCCAATTAATATTCAAGATGTTACGATTACTCGCCAGGCACGCACTACCGAGGCCAGAAAAGAGACGGGAGAGACGGAGATGGGAAGAAAGAGTATCATCCCATATGCGCTTTATAGGGCTGAGGGCTATATTTCAGCCGCACTTGCGAATAAAGTGACGGGGTTGTCGGACGAAGATGTTGAACTTTTGTGGGATGCCATTATTAATATGTTTGAGAATGATCATAGTTCGGCACGAGGCAAGATGTGTATGCGAAAACTGTATGTTTTTAAACATGCGAATATCTTGGGGAATTGTCCGTCCGGTGTTTTGTTTGACAAAATACAAATAGATTTAAAAGAGAAGATGATGCCGCCTCGTTGTTACCAGGACTATGAAGTGAATGTAGATAAGAAGTTTCCAGAAGGCGTTGAATTGATTGAAAAGCTGTGATGGTCATGGAAATAACAATTCGTTCTATCCAACATTATATGTATTGCCCACACCGATGGGGACTGATGGAAATTGACAGGGCATGGGCTGAGAATGTTTTTGTTACGAAGGCCAACTTGATGCATGAGCGAGTACATGATTCGAAGCAAAGTTATTCTTCCAGAGGTAAAAAAGTGTTTACATCAGTTCAGATATATAATGATTTGGAGCAATATGGTTTATATGGCGTAACGGACTGCCTGGAAATGACGAAAGCGGAAAATGGGGTTTCTTTGGAAAAAGAAGATGAGAAGTATCATGTTTGCATTGTGGAATATAAGCCTACAAAGCCTAAAAGGGAAGAGTATCACGAAGAGGATTTGATGCAGGTTTTTGCGCAAAAAATTTGTGTAGACTATGTTTTTAAATGTGATTGTGATGCGGTATTATATTATGCGGATGTAAAAAAACGAATACCCATTCCTCTCAAAGAAAATTTTGATAAGTATGATACTTTATTGCGGAAAATGCTAGAAGAGATGAGATGTTATTTGAAAAATGGTGTGATTCCTCCTATTCGAAAGGGTCAGAAGTGTAGTGGTTGTTCTATGAAGGATTTGTGTATGCCTTCTAAGGCGAAAAAAGTGGATGTTTTGGCAGAAATTCGGAAGATAAAGAATACGGAATTATAATTTTCGGATATGCTGACACTGTCTTTAGAAAATTATAGGGAGGTATGATGAGAAAACTGTTAAATACGATTTATGTTACAAATGAGCTGGCATATTTGACATTAGATGGAGAAAATCTCGTATGCAAGATAGAAGGAGTGGAAAAGCTAAGAATTCCTTTTGAAAATATCGAGAACATTGTATGTTTTAATTATACGGGATGTTCACCTGCCTTGATGGGGAAATGTGTTAGTAAAACAATACCGATAAATTTCATGTCTCCTCAAGGAAAATTTTTGGCAAAGGTATGCGGTGAGACAAAAGGGAATGTTTTTTTGCGCGTGGAACAAATTGATAAGTTTCGAGAAAAAGGATTATGTTTGGCACAGAGTACAATGGCTGCAAAATTCAGTAATACGAGGCAGCTTATCCGAAGAACCTTACATGATAACGCTGATTTGCGCGAAGATGGGAAGATTCGAGCGGTATTGGAGGTGATTGATTCGAGTATAGAGAAGGTTTTTGAATCGGATAGCATTGAGGAAATAATGGGAATCGAAGGAAATTGCGCACAAAATTATTTTTCCGTTTTTAATTCTTTAATAACGAATCAAAAGGTTCCATTTACTTTTGAATTACGAAGTAAAAGACCGCCGTTAGATCCAATTAATGCGATGTTATCATTTGTGTATACGCTGCTTACTGTAGAGTATGCTTCGGCGTTGGAAACGGTAGGCTTAGATAGTTACATAGGGTTTTGTCATGCGCTGAGAAGCGGAAGGGCTTCCTTGGCTTGCGACATGGTAGAAGAATCGCGTTGTATTGCAGAGCGATTTGTAATTACACTTTTGAATTTGCAAGTAATAGGTGAAAAGGATTTTGAGAAACAAGTTTCAGGAGCGATATGGTTGAATGAAGAAGGAAGAAAAAAGGTTCTTTCTCGTTGGCAGGAGAAGAAAAGAACGGATATTATGCATCCGTATTTAAAGCAGAAAATACCCCTGGGGTTGTTGCCATATGTACAAAGCAATCTCCTTGCAAAATTTGTAAGAGGAGAATTGGAATCATATCCGCCATATTTGTTAAAGTAGGTGTAGTAGTATGATGGTGTTGATTAGTTATGATGTAAGTACTGTGAGTGCAGCGGGAAAAACGCGATTGCGAAAGGTGGCCAAAGAATGTCAGAATCATGCACAACGAGTTCAGAATTCGGTATTTGAAGCGGATTTGGACTATTCTTCGTTTTTGAAGTTGAAGGATAGATTGTGCAAATTAATTAATCCCAAAGAAGATAGCCTGCGTTTTTATTATCTGGGTAATAATTGGGAAAAACGAATAGAACATGTGGGGGTTAAAGAAACATATAACCCGGAGGGCGTTATCATCGTTTAGGGAGATTGCCTATTAAGTAGGGGCAGATTAGAAGATTAACTGGGCGAAGTGGGAAAGGCGAAGTATTGGTGATTGAAAAATAAGGTCAGGTTCGCCTGAAAAATAACGGCTTAGAGGGGGAGATAAGAGGAAAAAGGAAGTATAAAAAAGTCCGAACCTCGTATTTTGTGCGCGCGACTGCTATAAATACAATATATAGCGGTCGCGCCCCGCGAGGGGCGTGTGAGTAGAAATTAAATGTTTGCCATAATGGCCACGCCCCACACCAGTCGCGCCCCGCGAGGGGCGTGTGAGTAGAAATAATTTGCGTACACATAGCAATTCGTTGTGAATACGTCGCGCCCCGCGAGGGGCGTGTGAGTAGAAATGTACCTTAAAATTCGCGTAGTCTTCCGGTGTCAAGTCGCGCCCCGCGAGGGGCGTGTGAGTAGAAATTAACAAATGCGTTAGTAACGCCGCCATCTTTGCGTCGCGCCCCGCGAGGGGCGTGTGAGTAGAAATGGGAGCATTTTCATGTTTTTCTGCACCCCAGCCCGTCGCGCCCCGCGAGGGGCGTGTGAGTAGAAATTATTTTCATAATTTAAAATTTGATGGGTCGTTTGTCGCGCCCCGCGAGGGGCGTGTGAGTAGAAATTATCAGTTTTTCGTAAAGTTTGTTAAGCGTAGGAGTCGCGCCCCGCGAGGGGCGTGTGAGTAGAAATTTGTTTCGTCATGGCCACTTGCCGAACCAGTTGTGTCGCGCCCCGCGAGGGGCGTGTGAGTAGAAATAAAAAATATTCCAATTTTTTTCAGTTTGTGACGTCGCGCCCCGCGAGGGGCGTGTGAGTAGAAATGTGCCGTACTGCCGCTGACTTGCTGTACTGGAATGTCGCGCCCCGCGAGGGGCGTGTGAGTAGAAATGCTGTACTGGAATTGGATACATGTATCCGTTTAGTCGCGCCCCGCGAGGGGCGTGTGAGTAGAAATGGTTATAACAATACCAATATAAACCACTACAATCGTCGCGCCCCGCGAGGGGCGTGTGAGTAGAAATAAGATTTAGCGAGGTTAAGTCGTTAGCCCCCTTTGTCGCGCCCCGCGAGGGGCGTGTGAGTAGAAATACGCCACGGAAAACAAGTATTTGGACAATGATTGTCGCGCCCCGCGAGGGGCGTGTGAGTAGAAATTAAAAATTGGGTAATCTTTCAGTCCAATATCAAAGTCGCGCCCCGCGAGGGGCGTGTGAGTAGAAATGGTGAATCGGTTTTTGAAGCACCATGAAGAATTTGTCGCGCCCCGCGAGGGGCGTGTGAGTAGAAATCATCATTGACGTATTCAATATTTAAGATAAACGGTCGCGCCCCGCGAGGGGCGTGTGAGTAGAAATGCCGAATTTATTTAAATTTGTCCCAGTGCCATTGTCGCGCCCCGCGAGGGGCGTGTGAGTAGAAATGTCACGGGTGCTACCGCCAAACATTCGGTTTCGGTCGCGCCCCGCGAGGGGCGTGTGAGTAGAAATGTGGTGATTGATGGTAAATAGACAGTCCGTAAAGTCGCGCCCCGCGAGGGGCGTGTGAGTAGAAATTTATATTCACAACGAATTGCTATGTGTACACAAATCGTCGCGCCCCGCGAGGGGCGTGTGAGTAGAAATTGGATTTTCCAACTTTCCCCGGAAATTTGAGGAATGTCGCGCCCCGCGAGGGGCGTGTGAGTAGAAATCCAACATTGTAAACGTCCACGCTCGATTTTGTGGTCGCGCCCCGCGAGGGGCGTGTGAGTAGAAATACAAGTTGATAATGGCGGTTTTTTTCACCCGTGAGTCGCGCCCCGCGAGGGGCGTGTGAGTAGAAATTGAATAGTTGGTTATAATACGGCATTATTTCGCCGTCGCGCCCCGCGAGGGGCGTGTGAGTAGAAATCTATATTATATTTTCACAATTTGAAATTTGATGGGGTCGCGCCCCGCGAGGGGCGTGTGAGTAGAAATATGAAACGTCACCAATTTGTTTATGACATCGACGTCGCGCCCCGCGAGGGGCGTGTGAGTAGAAATCTCCAATCTCTCCCGCCAAAGACGGGAGAGATTGTCGCGCCCCGCGAGGGGCGTGTGAGTAGAAATTGCGCCCCAGTAGCGGCGGCCGAATTTTGCGCCAGTCGCGCCCCGCGAGGGGCGTGTGAGTAGAAATCCTGCGGTCACGTTGTACATCTGAAATCCTGTGTCGTCGCGCCCCGCGAGGGGCGTGTGAGTAGAAATATACAGTAGCTTACACAGCAACCGAAAACAGACGTCGCGCCCCGCGAGGGGCGTGTGAGTAGAAATGTCTCGTGCTTCCAAGCGCACAATTCGGATTGGTGTCGCGCCCCGCGAGGGGCGTGTGAGTAGAAATAGTGTGCTACCGCCAAACATTCGGTTTCGGTAACGGTCGCGCCCCGCGAGGGGCGTGTGAGTAGAAATATGAACCAAATGATATCACGTCATGGATGGGCGAGTCGCGCCCCGCGAGGGGCGTGTGAGTAGAAATATGAAAACGGAATAGCCAAAAGAAAAGATGTGGAGTCGCGCCCCGCGAGGGGCGTGTGAGTAGAAATCAACAGTGCCGACAGTGGCTTGCAGACGCACAAGTCGCGCCCCGCGAGGGGCGTGTGAGTAGAAATCCATTGTTTGCAGTAGATTTCAGACATGTCATTCGTCGCGCCCCGCGAGGGGCGTGTGAGTAGAAATGGTAAAAATTATGTATGACAATAACTGGATATCGTCGCGCCCCGCGAGGGGCGTGTGAGTAGAAATGTTCTCACGAATGTTCACCGCCCATCCCGTCAAGTCGCGCCCCGCGAGGGGCGTGTGAGTAGAAATCATCCGTTTCTTTCTCTGCTGGCTGAATCCGTCCGTCGCGCCCCGCGAGGGGCGTGTGAGTAGAAATCACCAATCTCCCCCGCCAAAGACGGGAGAGACTGTGTCGCGCCCCGCGAGGGGCGTGTGAGTAGAAATTACCCAAGCGTAATGCACAGTAAATCCGGCAACGTCGCGCCCCGCGAGGGGCGTGTGAGTAGAAATTGTATAGTGTCGTGTGCGGTTGTCAAGGTGCTATGGTCGCGCCCCGCGAGGGGCGTGTGAGTAGAAATGAAAAATTAGGTGCAAGTTTTAATTTGCCGCACCGTCGCGCCCCGCGAGGGGCGTGTGAGTAGAAATTCCCCGACTTTTTCAGTTAAATTGTAGTTGTCAAAGTCGCGCCCCGCGAGGGGCGTGTGAGTAGAAATGAGAATTGGAAACTGTGGTAAATTTCCCAGCGATGTCGCGCCCCGCGAGGGGCGTGTGAGTAGAAATTACAATCATCGAATTTGCCGTACTTTGCGCCCCAGTCGCGCCCCGCGAGGGGCGTGTGAGTAGAAATCGGTTGCGAAAGAGTTAGACTTGGAAATTCTAGGTCGCGCCCCGCGAGGGGCGTGTGAGTAGAAATGGACGTATACTGCCACATTGCATAGTCCATCCCTGTCGCGCCCCGCGAGGGGCGTGTGAGTAGAAATCTGTTGGTGTAATTTCAACTGATGTGATTGCCGGGTCGCGCCCCGCGAGGGGCGTGTGAGTAGAAATGATACCGTACTGGCTTGCTGCTTTTCTCATTTCGTCGCGCCCCGCGAGGGGCGTGTGAGTAGAAATGCAATTCGCGCGTTATCATACATTGCCCCAGTCGTCGCGCCCCGCGAGGGGCGTGTGAGTAGAAATGTGATGTTACAGCCACAATTTCAGCCAGTGCACGTCGCGCCCCGCGAGGGGCGTGTGAGTAGAAATTCATTTGTAAAAATTTCGAGTACCAACCGAGTGCCGTCGCGCCCCGCGAGGGGCGTGTGAGTAGAAATACATTCTATGTAAAGTGGTTCTCCGCCGCTATCGTCGCGCCCCGCGAGGGGCGTGTGAGTAGAAATCGATTGCCGCGAGCCGGTCGGACAAGACGGCATTGTCGCGCCCCGCGAGGGGCGTGTGAGTAGAAATGTGTTTCGTCGTGGCCACTTGCTGAACCAGTTGTGTCGCGCCCCGCGAGGGGCGTGTGAGTAGAAATATGAAGAACAAATATTGTTTATAGCAAAATCTGTGTCGCGCCCCGCGAGGGGCGTGTGAGTAGAAATGCCACTTTATGAGCCAAATGACATTACGTCGTGGTCGCGCCCCGCGAGGGGCGTGTGAGTAGAAATGTACTATCCTATCATCCAATTCCTATTCGTTGTTGTCGCGCCCCGCGAGGGGCGTGTGAGTAGAAATGTACGATCGTGAGTTCGACCATTGGGCGATACCGTCGCGCCCCGCGAGGGGCGTGTGAGTAGAAATCCGTTGGCGTGATTTCAACCGACGTGATTGCCGGTCGCGCCCCGCGAGGGGCGTGTGAGTAGAAATTTTCCGTCAAATTGTAGTTGTCAAAAATACTGAGTCGCGCCCCGCGAGGGGCGTGTGAGTAGAAATTTCTGGCATCCCGGCGCATTTAATATTGTTAAACGGTCGCGCCCCGCGAGGGGCGTGTGAGTAGAAATTCCAAAAAAATGGACAATTTGGTCAATAACGTGGTCGCGCCCCGCGAGGGGCGTGTGAGTAGAAATCTCCCAAATATGTTCCACGCGGCTTTCACCACGTGTCGCGCCCCGCGAGGGGCGTGTGAGTAGAAATTCAGACGGGTGTGATTGTCAGCGAGATGCCGCAGGTCGCGCCCCGCGAGGGGCGTGTGAGTAGAAATGCGCGGCGTGCAGATCGAGAACAAGCCGGCGGTGGTCGCGCCCCGCGAGGGGCGTGTGAGTAGAAATATCCGTTTCGCGACAATGCTCTGGATTGCCGTGAGTCGCGCCCCGCGAGGGGCGTGTGAGTAGAAATCCTTTCCGAGGACGCGAAAGAGAAGCTGGAAATGTCGCGCCCCGCGAGGGGCGTGTGAGTAGAAATTTTGTATTGTGTCGGCTGTATCTGTGGTACGCCGTCGCGCCCCGCGAGGGGCGTGTGAGTAGAAATGGCCCTCTCTCTGGACATACCTTTCTTCATTGCGTCGCGCCCCGCGAGGGGCGTGTGAGTAGAAATCGGGTTACGTTTCATGATTCCCGTATCATCCGCGTCGCGCCCCGCGAGGGGCGTGTGAGTAGAAATGTAGTCTCATTCAAAACAACATCCTGCACAAATTGTCGCGCCCCGCGAGGGGCGTGTGAGTAGAAATCGCCAGCCGCTCGTTCTCCCACAAACCCGTCCTTGTCGCGCCCCGCGAGGGGCGTGTGAGTAGAAATGGTGAACGTGCGGTACGGACGGAGCGTCACCGGGTCGCGCCCCGCGAGGGGCGTGTGAGTAGAAATCATTAGTAGGTTTAAAGAAAAAAATCGATTTATGTCGCGCCCCGCGAGGGGCGTGTGAGTAGAAATCCAGATATCCCGGACAGATACCGTCCCCAATCTGTCGCGCCCCGCGAGGGGCGTGTGAGTAGAAATGAATGTTTGTTCGTTATAATTGGAAACGTATACAGGTCGCGCCCCGCGAGGGGCGTGTGAGTAGAAATTAATATAATTGTTTAGGTAATTGTTAAATGTTTTTATGGCAAGATTATGAGGATGACGGCTCCTTAGGTAAGAAGAAAAAACATGTTGTCGTTCAGGTGAACGCTGGATTGACAGAAACGTCAGATTTTTGGGCGCACTTTTAGCCCGAAATTGAAATGTACCATGAAAATCGAATATCTTTTCAAGCAACTAGTGGCTTCAGGCTCCGTATGTACTCATGTTGGTTCATCCGGTGGGCCACGATTACCGTGAGCTGGCTGGCAATTCCAGCCAGGAACACGTCGGCCTTGGTCGTCGCATGGTTTCTGGTTCGCTTGCCCGCGACGCACATGTTCAGTTTGAAAGGGTTGATTGCCCTTTCAATGCTGGTTCTGATTTTATAAAGGTCGTTCCACTCGGAAGAATCCCTCTGGATGCCGGGGAACATGCGGAAGTCCATGTTTTCATAGGTATAGGTGGTTCGCCCTTTTTTGGCGGTAGTGCATGGCTCTTTGCAGTCGCAGACATATTGTCCCTTTACCATGTGCACTTTCGGGCAGCACCATTTGACACGGTCGGAACGTCCCTTTTCCTTCGTGACGCCACAGTATTTCATGTCAAGAGAAGAATCCTTGGGGCAGGTGGGATAGCCGTACCCGTTGTAGCCGACTCTTTCGAGCGTGCTCTCGTTACGGGGGTTGTAAGGGATGAGGGCCTTTTGGAAACCGAAATCATTTTTCAGGAAACCATAGATGTCGGCGGAGTCAAAGGCGGCATCGCCGAGAAACGTGTCCGGGTGAAAGTCCGGATGCGCCTTGAAAAAGTCGGAAAGGATGGGCTTAAGGGCCGCGGAATCGCTGATTGTCCTGTCCTCTTCGGGGGAATCCGATTTTTTCTCGACAGGAATTTCAGGATGGTTCGCCTTGAAAGCATCATCGAGGAAGACAATGTCCCTGACGATGCCAAGGCCGTTGGCAAGCAGCCCGAACTTGTCCGCATAACAAAAATGCCCGTTGATATATTGCTGTTTGGCATCCGGGCAGGAGGCGGCCTGGGACGGCATGAGGCCATAGGCCATCTTGTAGGGGTCGACATCCGGCTTGTCCTTGTAAAAGGCTTTCAGCCTTTTGATGAGGGAATTGAGGGTCTTCGGGTTGTTTTCGGCAACAAAAAGCTCGATGCCGGACGTGTCAAAGGTGAGGATCTGGGCCAGCGAGGAGTCAATGAGCTGGCAAATCGGCTCGGTGAAGTCGACCATCTGCCGGAACATGAGCTCGATGAAGGGCTCAAAGTTCTGCCGAAACCTCGTGAAGAGCGGGGCATCGGGAACCTTGGAGAAACCGCAGAAGTCACGGAGTTCCTTGCACAGTGAAAGGAAAAGAATCAGCAGGGAGTCGGACGGGATGGAAAAAATTTTCTGTAAGATGAGGGCCGAAAGAAATCCTGTCAAAGGGTAGGTGCGTTTCCGGCCAAGTTGCTGGTAAAAGGCATTGGTAAAGACAAGGGGAATAAATTCCTGGATGTCAAAATGCTCGTCAAGGAGTTGGAAGAAAGACGGGGATTCGTCCATGAACAAGTCCTGACAGTTTGAAAAGGTATCCTTTAAAGTAATCTGACGGTATTTAGTAGCCATAAATTTTCTCCTCCGTGAGTGGTATGGGGTTTGTTTGGTCACTTACATTATACCATGAGCGGAGAGAAAATTTATATAAAAAATTCAAGAAACCCAATAAAATCAATGGGTTTTGGCATTTAACAAATGCCTATCAGTATGCTTACGAGGGAGAGCAAAAAGAGTGGATAAATGCACGATTAAAAGAAGGAAAGACGTGGTTGGAAGCGATATGTCTAAAAAACCGTATGATTATGGAAGATTCAAAACTGAGGAATATAAGTGGCTTGCAGGAGTATTTTTCTGCTTTGCAGACAAATTCCAATTATGTGCTCGTGCTATCTTGTAGTGATGAGTGTTCCGTTTATTGGAGAAAATTTGTAGAAGTTTCCGATTTGCCGTTGCGCACGGATATTGCGTGGCGGGAAAGTTATGTAGCGATAATCGATGGAGGTGCAATCAAGGTAGACCAAAAATCAAGAGAAGAGTTGGATTTAGACTACAAATTTGTGGTAGGACATCCGAAGTATAGCGTGGAATATGTGGACGGACAACTAAAGGTGGGGTGCGAACCATTGGAACATTGTAAAATCAAAGTGAAAAGTAAAGGGTATACGGGAGCGATGGGAACGCATAGAAGCGAAGTTGTAGTTGACAATATAGACTATTCCATGAATCGAACTGGAATCAATATGGTGGTTATTGATAAAGAAACCGGAAAAGTTGCTGATTCGGTGAATGTGAATACATATGCAGATCCGGGGCTGACAATTCATAGAGCGTAATGTTTGGACAAGATGATCAGATTGAACGAATCGAGGATTTGACAAGCGAATTGCCGGAAATGACGTTCCACATCGCGGCGAACACGTCGGTGTCGGACAAGCTGAACCAGTTGGGCGAGCGCGAGAATGTCAACATTTACCCGTGCGTGAGCCGGGAGAAACTGGATGAACTGTGGAACCGGTGTGATTTTTATCTGGATGTCAACCATTGGCGGGAGATTTACGACGCGGTGAATGTGGCGCACCAGAACAACCTATTGGTTATGGGATTTGAGAATACCATGCATCACCCGGAACTGCTCGTGAAAGGGTGCAAGTTTCTGACGCAGGATTACAAGAAGATGGTGCTGGTCATCAAGTACGTGATGAAAAGCCCGGAACTGATGCAAAAACTGCTGTTGGTGCAGCAGAGGAAAAAGAAAGCGATTTGGAAGGAAATATTGAAAGAAGAGTGAGTTATGATTCATGGTGGCCGTGCGCTTGTCGCACGGTCATTGTCCGTTAAAGCGATGGATTGTTATTGCTTGGAATTCGGGTTCTACCTAAGTTGGCCGGTTCGGGGGATGCATGCAAATCTGGTCGATGGCTTTGGATTCGGGAGGACTATGTGAGAAACCATATAGACAAATGGAAACACAGATTTATAATGTTTAGGTAAGAAGCAAAGTGGCGGGATTTGTGCTTGCTAAGGGTCGCGTCCCATGGTAGAATAAGCATATGAGGTGGAGGAGAGAGAATGGAAGCAAACAAAACAGAAGCGAATATAGCATATGAGGAACTGAAACGACGTATTGAGGAGTTAAAAGAACGGAACAAGGAGTTAGAGGATCGGCTTACCAAAAGCCAGGGAAACCGTGAATACAAATCACGCTTGTTTAGTTTCATCTTTGGCCGTGAGGAAAATAAGAGATGGACGTTGTCGCTTTACAATGCTATCCATGGCACGTCCCATGCCGATGTTTCCGACATTACTATCAATACCATTGAGGACGTGCTCTACATGGGCATGAAGAACGATCTTTCCATCCTTGTGTCGGAGACGGTGAGCATTTACAAGTCTTTGGAACTTTACGAACAACAAAGTTCCTACAATCCGAACATGTCCGTTCGGGAGTTCATGTATGCGGGGAAGTTGTATGACAAGTTCATTCATTCCGCGAGACTGAACCAGTACGGACGGAAGCTGATGCCGCTCCCGTTACCAAAATTAATCGTTTTTTATAACGGAGAGGATGAAAAGGAAGACGATATCATCCTGCGACTTTCCGACGCGTTCAAAGAAGAAATACGCCGGAATGTAATGCATAAGTACGACGGAGACAAAGACAAACCGAATGAGGAAGAGATATCAGCCGAAGTGGAACGTATTTTTAAAGAGGCAGACCCTGATATTGAAGTGAAGGTTCGGATGATAAACATTAACCACGGGCATAACGAAGAATTGCTTGCGTCGTGCAAGCCGCTGGATGAATACGCGTGGTTCGTGGAACAAGTCCGAGAGAACCTTGCGGCTGTCAGAGACTATAAGGAGGGTGAGGCGATGGGAATTGAGGGGGCGATTGACAAGGCGATTGATGATATGCCGGATGATTTTGAAATCAAAGAATTAATAATGATGAACAGGGCGGAGGTGAAAGATATGTGCCTGACCGAGTATAACGAGGCGGAAACCATGGAGCTGCTACGGGAAGAAGCGTTACAAGAAGGGAGAGAAGAAGGACGAGAAGAATCCAGGTTGCTTGATATCAGAAACTTGATGGAAAGTACGGGATGGGCGGTGGAAAAGGTGATGGACTCGTTAAAAATCCCGCATAACCAGCGCGGCTCGCTTTATATGGGACTTTCAAAAAAGGCTTAATTGGGTTAGGGCAAGTTAATGTGGCCGTGCGTGTGTCGCACGGCCACCATCTGTTAAATTGGCAGTTTTAGAAAGAGG
>CAJTDN010000022.1:23673-48421 GCA_910574865.1 Lachnospiraceae bacterium
ATTAATAATGATGAACAGGGCGGAGGTGAAAGATATGTGCCTGACCGAGTATAACGAGGCGGAAACCATGGAGCTGCTACGGGAAGAAGCGTTACAAGAAGGGAGAGAAGAAGGGAGAGAAGAAGGACGAGAAGAATCCAGGTTGCTTGATATCAGAAACTTGATGGAAAGTACGGGATGGGCGGTGGAAAAGGTGATGGACTCGTTAAAAATCCCGCATAACCAGCGCGGCTCGCTTTATATGGGACTTTCAAAAAAGGCTTAATTGGGTTAGGGCAAGTTAATGTGGCCGTGCGTGTGTCGCACGGCCACCATCTGTTAAATTGGCAGTTTTAGAAAGAGGAGTATTAGAGCTTGCTCAAAAATGGATTTGAAAGAATCGGAAAGTCGAATTCGAAAGGAGGGCGGTATTAATCCCAAGCAACTCAGGGAAAAGCTGAGGGTGTAACATGTATGAGATTATTTATTTGCCAGTCGTTCAAGAAAAATTGGCATTAAAAGTTAAACTGACGAAATTATGCGGAGAAAAGATAGGGGGAAAACGATTTTTGGCGGTCTGAAGGTAGGTTGTCTTTTTGAATATAATGTAGATACTATCTGGGATGGCGGGTTTTGTGCTTGCTAAGGGCTGTGTCCCATGGTAGAATAAGCATATGAGGTGGAGGAGAGAGAATGGAAGCAAACAAAACAGAAGCGAATATAGCATATGAGGAACTGAAACGACGTATTGTGGAGTTAAAAGAACGGAACAAGGAGTTAGAGGATCGGCTTACCAAAAGCCAGGGAAACCGTGAATACAAGTCACGCTTGTTTAGTTTTATCTTTGGCCGTGAGGAAAATAAGAGATGGACGCTGTCGCTTTACAATGCCATCCATGGCACGTCCCATGCCGATGTTTCCGACATTACTATCAATACCATTGAGGACGTGCTCTACATGGGCATGAAGAACGATCTTTCCATCCTCGTGTCGGAGACGGTGAGCATTTACAAGTCCTTGGAACTTTACGAACAACAAAGTTCCTACAATCCGAACATGTCCGTCCGGGAGTTCATGTATGCGGGGAAGCTGTATGACAAGTTCATTCATTCCGCGAGGCTGAACCAGTACGGACGGAAGCTGATGCCGCTCCCGTTACCCAAATTAGTCGTTTTTTACAATGGCGAGGATGAAAAAGAAGAGGAAGTCACATTACGCCTCTCCGATGCGTTCAAGGAAGAGATTCGCCGGAATGTAATGCATAAGTACGACGGAGACAAAGACAAACCGAATGAGGAAGAGATATCAGCCGAAGTGGAACGTATTTTTAAAGAGGCAGACCCTGATATTGAAGTGAAGGTTCGGATGATAAACATTAACCACGGGCATAACGAAGAATTGCTTGCGTCGTGCAAGCCGCTGGATGAATACGCGTGGTTCGTGGAACAAGTCCGAGAGAACCTTGCGGCTGTCAGAGACTATAAGGAGGGCGAGGCGATGGGAATTGAGGGGGCGATTGACAAGGCGATTGATGATATGCCGGATGATTTTGAAATCAAAGAATTAATAATGATGAACAGGGCGGAGGTGAAAGATATGTGCCTGACCGAGTATAACGAGGCGGAAACCATGGAGCTGCTACGGGAAGAAGCGTTACAAGAAGGGAGAGAAGAAGGGAGAGAAGAAGGACGAGAAGAATCCAGGTTGCTTGATATCAGAAACTTGATGGAAAGTACGGGATGGGCGGTGGAAAAGGTGATGGACTCGTTAAAAATCCCGCATAACCAGCGCGGCTCGCTTTATATGGGACTTTCAAAAAAGGCTTAATTGGGTTAGGGCAAGTTAATGTGGCCGTGCGTGTGTCGCACGGCCACCATCTGTTAAATTGGCAGTTTTAGAAAGAGGAGTATTAGAGCTTGCTCAAAAATGGATTTGAAAGAATCGGAAAGTCGAATTCGAAAGGAGGGCGGTATTAATCCCAAGCAACTCAGGGAAAAGCTGAGGGTGTAACATGTATGAGATTATTTATTTGCCAGTCGTTCAAGAAAAATTGGCATTAAAAGTTAAACTGACGAAATTATGCGGAGAAAAGATAGGGGGAAAACGATTTTTGGCGGTCTGAAGGTAGGTTGTCTTTTTGAATATAATGTAGATACTATCTGGGATGGCGGGTTTTGTGCTTGCTAAGGGCCGCGTCCCATGGTAGAATAAGCATATGAGGTGGAGGAGAGAGGATGGAAGCAAACAAAACAGAAGCGAATATAGCATATGAGGAACTGAAACGACGTATTGAGGAGTTAAAAGAACGGAACAAGGAGTTAGAGAATCGGCTTACCAAAAGCCAGGGAAACCGTGAATACAAGTCACGCTTGTTTAGTTTTATCTTTGGCCGTGAGGAAAATAAGAGATGGACGCTGTCGCTTTACAATGCCATCCATGGCACGTCCCATGCCGATGTTTCCGACATTACTATCAATACCATTGAGGACGTGCTCTACATGGGCATGAAGAACGATCTTTCCATCCTCGTGTCGGAGACGGTGAGCATTTACAAGTCCTTGGAACTTTACGAACAACAAAGTTCCTACAATCCGAACATGTCCGTCCGGGAGTTCATGTATGCGGGGAAGCTGTATGACAAGTTCATTCATTCCGCGAGGCTGAACCAGTATGGACGGAAGCTGATGCCGCTCCCGTTACCAAAATTAATCGTTTTTTATAACGGAGAGGATGAAAAGGAAGACGATATCATCCTGCGACTTTCCGACGCGTTCAAAGAAGAAATACGCCGGAATGTAATGCATAAGTACGACGGAGACAAAGACAAACCGAATGAGGAAGAGATATCAGCCGAAGTGGAACGTATTTTTAAAGAGGCAGACCCTGATATTGAAGTGAAGGTTCGGATGATAAACATTAACCACGGGCATAACGAAGAATTGCTTGCGTCGTGCAAGCCGCTGGATGAATACGCGTGGTTCGTGGAACAAGTCCGAGAGAACCTTGCGGCTGTCAGAGACTATAAGGAGGGGGAGGCGATGGGAATTGAGGGGGCGATTGACAAGGCGATTGATGATATGCCGGATGATTTTGAAATCAAAGAATTAATAATGATGAACAGGGCGGAGGTGAAAGATATGTGCCTGACCGAGTATAACGAGGCGGAAACCATGGAGTTGCTACGGGAAGAAGCGTTACAAGAAGGGAGAGAAGAAGGAAGAGAAGAAGGGAGAGAAGAAGGAAGAGAAGAATCCAGGTTGCTTGATATCAGAAATTTGATGGAAAGTACGGGATGGGCGGTGGAAAAGGTGATGGACTCGTTAAAAATCCCGCATAACCAGCGCGGCTCGCTTTATATGGGACTTTCAAAAAAGGCTTAATTGGGTTAGGGCAAGTTAATGGGGCTGTCGGGAAATGTCTTTTTGGGGAAATGAGGCTGAAAAATGTCATTACCCGACAGCCCCAACATCTTTTATATTAATGAAAGAAAGTTTACAAAAAACTGTACAATAAAGGCATTGCAACCCTATTGGACGCGTGGCTGGTCTTTTTGGGCGTGAGTGACCCGGAGTGGATTGAAAAGTTGATTCGGCGATATCTGGAATTCATCCCGTTATACGAGGAGGTTTACGCGATTTGTACGAATATGGAGAGAGTCATGGGAATTTTTTCGGAAGAGTTAAAAATGCTGGATAAAAACAATGTTCAACCGACGCTATGGATATGGATTGTAATAATAGGTATTGCCCTGGTTTTGTTTTTGGTTGCCTGCTTGTGTTTGCAAGCCGTTTTTGGCGTGCGGTGTGAGGGGAACCCGGATTTAAAATATTTGACGGAGAAGGATTTTGACGGCTTGGAGGCGGAGCCGATATCATTTGTCTCCGACAGGGGGCAGAGGTTGTGTGGCGCGGTATATACGTGCCGTGGCGTCGACAATCCTTCGTGCCTGGTCGTCTTTGCGCATGGCATGGGAGGGGGACATTTGAGCTATACGACGATGATACACGGTCTGGCGAAAGCAGGATTTGCGGTGCTGGCGTATGACAACACCGGGACGATGTCGTCGGGGGGCAAGGCTTTGGGGAGCTTTTACCAGGCGGTCTTGGATTTGCGGAGTGCGTTAGCTTTCGTGCGCGAAGATGAAAAGCTGTCCGGGTACAAGGTCGTGTTGGCGGGGCATTCTTGGGGAGGCTATGCCGTCTGCCAGTCGTTGGCTTTCGAGGAGACGAATGTGTCGGGGGCCGTGGCCTTTTCCCCGCCCAATGCCATTCCAAGGGTCATCTGTGACGGCATGCGGCAGATGATTGGCGTTCCGGTGTCATGGCTGCTACCGGTATTTTGGGTTGCATCCGTGGTTCGGAGCGGGTGGGATTCCAGGCGAAAATCATCATCGGTACTTTTGGGGACGGAAACGGTGCCGGTTTTGATTTTGCATGGAAGCGCGGACAAGACCGTTCCGCTTTCAAATTCCCCGCTTTCCGACCCGCGGGTTTCGGAAAAGGAGAATATTACGTGCATCCTATATGATGGGCGTGCGCACAACGTTTACCAGACGAAAGAAGCCGAACAGTATCTGAATGAAGTGTTTGATGCCATTGCCAAGGCGGAGCACCAATACGGAAGGAAGATACCTTCAGAGAAGAAGGCGCAGTTGTACGATATTGATTATGAATTGATTACGAAAGAGGATTTAGACGTGATAAAGACAGTGGTGGATTTTATTAAGAAGTGCGCGGTAAAGAGCATGAAAAAAACTCTTTAAAAATGAAAGCGGGTGTGCTATAATAGGAACACTTGGCGGGGATTTCCGGCCAGCCAGGTGTTTTACATCGTATTTTACAATCATCAGGAGGAGATTAAGATGAAGCATATTAAGACATTGAACACGCAGACGTTGAACAAAACGGTGAAGAAGGGCGGATGTGGCGAGTGCCAGACATCCTGCCAGTCCGCATGCAAGACTTCTTGCACGGTAGGTAACCAGACGTGTGAGCAGAAGAAGTAATCAGGCGGCAGGATATGGCGTTTGGATGCGGGAGGAAGCATGCCTGAGGAGCCAAATGGTGATAATCGGTTACTATTCGCGGGGGGTGCGCCTTGCCGCACGGCTCTGCGTCCGATAAAGAGATAGCAACGATAATCCGCGCCAGGTTTGCCGTTTGGCGCGGTTGCTCCGTAAAAAGGCAATATTAGGAACTGTCGTAAGGTAATTTGTGTAGACGGGCGGCCGGACATGAAAATTAATTGTCACTGTTCAGCCCCGGACCAGTCACTACGCTGACTGGCTCGGAGGGGGTACGTAAATCTGGCCAATGCATCACCCTCTTCGCCAAAGGCGAATTAAAAATGCGGGTGATGCCCGTCGCAATCCAGCCCGCGCCGGCGCGGTGCTGAATTATAGCAATTATTTTACGGCAGTTCCTTGTATGGTGTTTTGGTACTTGAGATACTGCACTTCCTCAATCTGGAAGGTTAGAAATAGGTAGTAAAGCGAGGGTTTTGTCGTGATACATTTGTATCAGAATAATGGATATAACATCGTACTTGACGTGAACAGCGGGGCCGTTCACGTGGTGGACGAGATTGCGTATGACGTCATCGGTTTCCTGGAGCGGGAGAATCCGCTTCACACGGTGGAGAGCCTGGGGACGGAGGAGACGAAGGCGCGGCTTTGGGAGGCGTTTGCGGACAAGTTCGCGCGGGAGGACGTTTTTGACGTGTTGGAGGCGGTAATCGGGCTTGCCGGGGAAGGGCGGCTATTTGCGCGGGACGTTTACGAGGATTTCATCGACGTGGTAAAGCAAAGGAAGACCGTGGTCAAGGCCTTGTGCCTGCATATCGCCCATGATTGTAACCTGGCCTGCAAGTATTGTTTTGCGGAAGAGGGCGAATACCACGGGCGGCGGGCGTTGATGACGTTCGAGGTGGGACGGAAGGCCTTGGACTTTCTGATTGCCAATTCTGGCAGTAGGCGCAACCTTGAGGTCGATTTTTTTGGCGGGGAGCCGTTGATGAACTGGCAGGTTGTCAAGGATCTCGTGGCCTATGGTCGTGAACAGGAAAAGTTGCACGACAAGCATTTCCGCTTTACGTTGACAACGAACGGGGTGCTTTTGAATGAGGAAGTACAAGCGTTTGTCAACAAGGAGATGGACAACGTGGTGTTAAGCCTTGACGGCCGCAAGGAGGTTAACGACCGGATGAGGCCGTTTCGGAACGGCAAGGGCAGCTACGACTTAATCGTGCCGAAGTTCCGGCGCTTGGCCGAGAGCCGTAATCAGCAGAAATATTACATTCGTGGCACGTTTACCAGGCAGAACTTGGATTTTTCCAAGGACGTGATGCATTTCGTGGATTTGGGGTTTGAGCAGATTTCTATAGAGCCGGTGGTCGGGGAGGACAGTGACCCTTATGCCATACGGGAGCGTGATTTGCCGGATATTTTCAGGGAATACGACATTTTGGCAAAGATGATGGTGGAACGCGGGCGGGCCGGGAAGGGCTTTACGTTTTTCCATTTCATGATTGATTTGGAGGGCGGGCCCTGCGTGTCGAAGCGGCTGTCGGGTTGTGGCTCCGGCACGGAGTATTTGGCCGTGACCCCGTGGGGCGATTTGTACCCATGCCACCAGTTTGTCGGTCAGGAAGAGTTTTTGATGGGCAACGTGGACGAGGGGATAGCGCGGCCGGAGATTGCCGATGAATTTCGAAGCTGCAGCGTGTATTCGAAGGAGAAGTGCAAGGGGTGCTTTGCGAGATTCTATTGTAGCGGCGGCTGCATGGCGAATTCGTACAAGTTCCATCAGACGATTCACGATACCTACGACGTGAGTTGTGAGATGGAGCGTAAGCGCGTGGAATGCGCGATTATGATTAAGGCCGCGCTTGCGGACGTGGAGTGCGCTGGGGCAGGCCGATAGTCACGGCAGGAAGTACAACCGGCGGCGTTCTTGAATTTAATCCGTATAATATAAGGAAGGAAAGGCTTGGAGCATCATGAAAAAGAGTAGAGGTATTGTCAGTCTGATTTTAATCGTGGCATTGATTGCCGTTTTGGGCGTAACGGCCACCGTCGGACTGGATGGAAAGGGAATGGGGGCGGCCAAAAACATCAACCTGGGCCTGGATTTGGAGGGCGGTGTCAGTATTACCTATCAGGTGAAGGGTGACGTGCCGTCCGAGGCGGACATGGCCGACACCCGTTACAAGCTCCAGAGGCGTGTGGAGCAGTACAGCACCGAGGCGACGGTCTATCAGGAGTCGGACAACCGGATTAGCATTGAGATTCCAGGCGTGACGGATGCGAACAAGATTTTGGAAGAATTGGGGCAGCCAGGTTCCTTGTATTTTATCGCGGAAACCGGCAATGACGGCTCAAAAAGTTATACGTATTCCTCGACGACGGGGGAATATGAGTTAAATAAGACGTTGGAGGAGCTGGAGGAAAACGGTGCCATCGTGTTGACGGGGGTCGACGTGAAAGCGGCGTCCGCCGAGAGCAGGCAGGGTTCTTCCGGGATGACGGAAAATGTCGTGAGCCTGGAGCTGAACGAAGATGGGACGGCGAAGTTCGCGGAGGCGACGAAGAAGGCCGCCAACAAGGAAAGCATCGGCATTTATTACGATGGTGCCTTTATCAGCGTGCCGGACGTGAATGCCGTGATTGAGAACGGACTGGCAGAGATTTCCGGCCGCAACATGAGCTATGAGAGTGCCAGCAGGCTTGCCTCCACCATCCGTATCGGCGGGTTGAGCGTGGAGCTTGAGGAAATTCGTTCCAAGGTGGTCGGGGCGCAGCTTGGCCAGGACGCCATCAGCACCAGCCTGGTGGCGGGAGCCATCGGCCTGGCCATCGTGTTCGTGTTCATGTGTCTCGTGTATCTTTTGCCGGGATTCGCGTCAAGTATCGCCTTGCTGATTTACACGGGGCTGATGCTTTTGATGCTCAACGCATTTGACGTGACGCTGACCTTGCCGGGCATCGCGGGCATTATTCTCGGCATCGGCATGGCGGTGGATGCCAACGTCATTATTTTTGCCCGCGTGCGGGAAGAATTGACGGCCGGAAAGTCCGTGAAGCCGGCGCTTGACATGGGATTCAAGAAGGCGATGTCGGCCATCGTGGACGGTAACCTCACGACACTGATTGCGGCGGTCGTGTTGTGGTGGCGCGGCAGCGGCTCGGTGCGCGGCTTTGCGCAGACGCTCGCGCTGGGCATCGTGATTTCCATGTTTACCGCGTTGGTGATTACCCGCATTATCATTTATGCGTTCTACGCCGTCGGTCTGAAGAACGTGAATTTGTATGGCCGCCCGAAGAAAGAACGTGCTTCTATTCATTTCGTGAAAAGGAGAAAGGTGTTTTTTGCCATTTCCGCGGCCTTGATATTGATTGGATTCGTCTTTATGGGCATTAATGGCGCGACGGGTAAAAATGCTTTGAACTATAGTTTGGATTTCGTGGGTGGCACGGCTTCAACGGTGACGTTCGACAAGGAGTATTCCTTGGATGAGATTGACGCCCAAATCGTGCCTTTGATAGAAGAAGCGACCGGTGACAAGAACGTGCAGGTGCAGAAAATCGAGGGTACCACGCAGGTGACGTTCAAGACGCAGGTACTTGACGTGGAGCGGCGCGAGGCGTTTAACGCCGTCATGACGGGGCAATTTGGCGTGGACGAAGCCAATGGCATCGAGACGGAGAACATCAGTTCCACGGTCAGTTCGGAGATGCGCATGGACGCGATTATCGCGGTCATCATTTCCACAATCTGTATCCTGATTTATATCTGGTTTCGGTTCAAGGACATCCGCTTCGCGACCAGCGCGGTGCTGGCGCTCGTGCACGACGTGCTGGTGGTGCTCGGCTTTTATGCGGTGGCGCGGGTGTCCGTGGGTAACACGTTTATCGCGTGCATGTTGACGATTGTCGGATATTCCATCAATGCCACGATAGTCATTTTTGACCGTATCCGCGAAGAATTGAAGGCGAGGAAGCGTTCGGAAGGCTTGGACGAGCTGGTCGACAGAAGCATCACGAAGACCTTGACCCGCAGTATTTACACGTCCTTTACCACGTTCGTGATGGTGGCGGTACTGTACGTGATGGGCGTAAGTTCCATCAAGGAATTTGCCCTGCCGTTGATGGTCGGCATTATCTGCGGCGCGTTCTCTTCCGTGTGCATCACGGGTACATTGTGGTACGTGATGAAGAAGTTTGAGAAAAAAGAGGATGCCCAGCCGGTGAAGGCCGTCGAGACGAAGAAGGGCACCCAGGCCACGAAGGAAAAGAAAAGCGGCAAGAAATAATGTTGGAATCGTTACAATCCAGCCCGCGCTGGCGCGGTGCTGAATTTAACTAGGGATCCCCTGCGGTTTACCGTGGGGGATTTTAAGGAGTACATAAAGATGGAAAAATGGGTCATCAAGATGAAGAAAGCGGACTTTCAGGCCATTGCGGGAAAATACCATATTTCCCCAATCGTGGCCAGGCTGATTCGTAATAGGGATGTCATAAATGAAGAAGACATTGACGGTTATTTAAATGGCACGCTTGCCGATTTGCATGATGGGATGCGGATGCGGGACATGGACAAGGCGGTAGAGATTTTGTCTGGGAAAGTGCGGGAAGGCGCGCCCATCCGCGTCATCGGGGATTATGACATTGACGGGGTTAATGCCACCTATATTTTGCAGGAAGGCCTGATGCGGCTGGGAGCGAAAGTGGATACCGACATTCCGGACCGTGTCAAGGACGGGTACGGCTTGAACCAGATGCTGGTCGACCGGGCGTTGGAGGACGGGATTGACACGATTATCACTTGTGACAATGGAATCGCGGCCGCGAAGGAGATTGCCTATGGGAAAGAGCGGGGACTGACCATCGTCGTGACGGACCACCATGAAGTGCCGTATGACTTGCAGGAACCGGAGGCATCGGCTGTCTCCGTGGCTGCCGCATCGCGCATGGAGGATTTGGATTCAACCGCGGTTGCCACGCCATGCGTGGAGGATGTGGATTCGGCCATGGATGTCGTGCCGCGCGGGGAGGAGACAAAGAAGGTTTGGCGGTTGCCGCCCGCGGACGCGGTGGTGGACCCACGGCGCGCGGATTGCAACTATCCGTTCAAGGAATTGTGCGGGGCCGCCGTGGCCTACAAGCTGGTGGAGGCCTTGTACAAGGAGGCGGGGCGTGACGTTTGCGAGGTCGCGGACTTGATGGAAAACGTGGCGGTTGCCACGGTCGGGGACATCATGGATTTGGTCGGGGAGAACCGGATTATCGTAAAGCATGGTCTGGAAATGTTGAAAAAGACGAATAACCAGGGACTGAAAGCCCTGATGGAATGTACTGGCGTGCCGGCGGAAGGCTTGAGCGCCTACCATATTGGTTTCATTATCGGGCCGTGCATCAATGCGGGAGGGCGTCTGGACACTGCCAAGCGCGCGTTGGAGTTATTAAACGCGAAGACCAGGCGGGAGGCCGTGACGTTGGCGGAGGACTTGAAGGCCTTGAACGACAGCCGTAAGGAGATGACGGAGAAGGGCGTGGAACAGGCAATCGAACAGATTGAGGGCTCGCCCATAAAAGTGGACAAGGTGTTGGTCGTATACCTTCCAGACTGCCATGAGAGTGTCGCGGGAATCATTGCTGGCCGTATCCGGGAAAAATATTATCGTCCGGTTTTTGTCCTGACCCGTTCGGAGGACGGCGTGAAGGGTTCGGGACGTTCCATCGAACGTTACCACATGTTCGAGGAGATGAGCGGGTGTAAGGAATTGTTCACGAAGTTCGGGGGGCACAAGATGGCGGCGGGACTGTCCCTGCCGGAGGAGAATGTCGAGCGGTTTCGTACGCGTATTAATGAATTGGCAAGTTTGACGGAGGATGACTTGCAGCTGAAAGTGTCGATTGACATGATGCTGCCGATTTCTTACATATCGAAAAAGCTGATTGAGGAATTGAAAGTGCTAGAACCCCATGGCAAGGGAAATGCGAAGCCATTGTTCGTGGAAAAGAATTTGCGGGTCATCAATCCCCGCATTATCGGGAAGAACCAGAACGTGCTGAAATTCCGCGTGGAAAATGAGAAGGGGCTGCAAATCGAGGCAATCTACTTCGGGGACGTGCAGGATTGCCTGCGGACGATGGAACGTTCACGGAAAATGGCGTTTACCTATTATCCGACGGTAAATGAATACCGAGGAATGCAGACGCTGCAGATGAACGTGGTCAATTATCGGGGGATGTAAGGGACGTGACGTCAAGGAAACAAAGGTTGAAAAGTTATTTTTCACGGGGGACGCCGTTACAGTTCAGTCCCCGGCCAATCACCACGCTGATTGGCCGAGAGGATGCACGTAAATCTGGCCGATGCATCACCCGCTTTGCCGTAGGCAAACTAAAAATGCGGGTGATGCCCGTTACAATTCGGACCCGCGCTGGCGCGGGGCTGAATTGTAACGGGACGCCCGAACAGCCGTGAAAATGCAAAAAAAGTGCTTGCATTTCAAAATGGCTTATGATAAACTAAAAATGTTGTGAAGTTACCAGGATTTGCATGTGTATTGACTGTATTTTGCATATGCGCGGTGGTAGCTTGAAAAAACACATATGCGGTTGGCCATGATGGTGCCAAAGCCTTTTTCGGGCGACGCGAAGCAGGTTTATATGGTACAAGCAAGCTTGTGGGCTGGGAAGCGGCAGGGTCTCGTGGCAGGGGAAGCATATGGAAGACAAAAAAACCAAATGGAGGAAAGAAACATGAGCGTTATTTCAATGAAGCAGCTTTTGGAAGCAGGTGTTCATTTTGGACACCAGACGAGAAGGTGGAACCCGAAGATGGCTCCGTACATTTACACGGAGCGGAACGGCATCTACATCATTGACCTGCAGAAGTCGGTCGGCATGGTGGACGACGCGTATATGGCGGTTTCCGACATCGTGTCGCAAGGAGGCACCATCCTTTTCGTGGGAACGAAGAAGCAGGCACAGGACGCCATCAGTACCGAGGCGGAGCGTTGTGGCATGTTTTATGTGAATGAAAGATGGTTGGGCGGCATGCTTACCAATTTCAAGACGATTCAGAGCCGTATCCAGAGACTGAAAGACATTGAGAGGATGTCCCAGGATGGCACGTTTGACGTGTTGCCGAAGAAGGAAGTCATTGCCCTTCGCAAAGAATGGGAGAAGCTGGAGAAGAACCTTGGCGGCATCAAGGAGATGAAGCGGATTCCGGACGCGATTTTCGTCGTGGATCCGAAGAAGGAGAGAATCTGCGTGCAGGAAGCGCATACGCTTGGTATTTCGTTGATTGGCATTTGTGACACGAACTGCGATCCCGAGGAACTGGATTATGTAATCCCGGGGAACGACGATGCAATCAGGGCCGTGAAGTTGATCGTGTCCAAGATGGCGGATGCCGTTATCGAGGCGAACCAGGGCGCGGCCGAGGAAGTGTTCGAGGGCGAGGTGGCCGAGTCGGAGAACGTGGAAGAATAGACCGAAAGCAACTGGCATTGAACGCTTAATGAGCGCAGTGGCGCGAATTTAGCAAGAAAGCCCATCCCGAAACTTGGCGAAACCGAAAGCAACTTAGTGAATCCGAGCGGAAGCGAAGGATGAACTTAGTGCGAGGTTGTTCTTTGAGATTAGCAAGGCCGCAGGCCGAGCTTAGCGAAAAGAACGTTTTACGAGCCTAGTTGAGTGGATGTTACGATATTAGTGCGAGGTCGTTCTTTGAGATTAATGAGACCGAAGGCCGAATTTAGCGAAAAGAACTTCCTTAAATTAAGTATTATATGAGCGTCAAACCCCTTTTTGGCGCTTATATCATCATATATTGGAGGATAATGATCATGGCAATTACAGCAAGCATGGTAAAGGAATTGAGAGAGATGACGGGTGCGGGCATGATGGACTGCAAGAAGGCCCTGAACGAGACGAACGGGGACATGGACGCGGCCATCGAGTACCTGAGAAAGAACGGTCAGGCAAAGGCCGAGAAGAAAGCCGGAAGAATCGCGGCGGAAGGTCTTGTCATGACGGTGGTGAAGGATGACAAGGCGGCTTCCATCGTGGAAGTGAACTCCGAGACGGACTTCGTGGCAAAGAACGAGCAGTTCCAGGAGTACGTGGCGGCGGTGGCGAATCAGGCGTTGAACAGTGACGCGGCCGACATGGACGAGTTTATGGCGGAGACGTGGGCGGAGGACGCGTCCATGACCGTGAAGGATGCCCTCGTGGCAAAGATTGCCGTTATCGGTGAGAACCTGAACATTCGAAGATTCGAGAAAATCACGACGGACGGCTGCGTGGTATCCTACATCCACGGCGGGGGACGTATCGGCATCCTCTTGGAGGCTGACACGGACGTGGTGAACGACGAGATTAAGACATGCCTGAAGAACGTGGCGATGCAGGTGGCGGCGATGTCTCCGAAATACGTGTCCCGTGACAAGATTCCGCAGGAATATATGGATCACGAGAAAGAGATTCAGATGTCCGTGGCACTGAAGGAAAATGCCGAGAGCAGCAAGCCGAAGCCGGACAACATCATTGAGAAGATGGTCATTGGCCGTCTCAATAAGGAGATGAAGGAAATTTGCTTGCTGGATCAGGCTTACGTGCAGGATGGCGACTTGACCGTTGCCCAGTACGTGGAGAAAGTGGCGAAGGCGAACGGCGCGAACGTGGCCGTGAAGAAGTTCATCCGTTTCGAGACCGGCGAAGGCTTGGAGAAGAAAGTGGACGATTTCGCTGCGGAGGTTGCTGCACAAGCGGCAATGTAAGCAGATGATTTGGAATATGCCAAGATTTGCATGAGTATGCAGGTATTTTTAAAATGATAAGAAAGATTTTCCCCTTGAAATATTTGAGAAAATATTCCAAGGGGATTTTTGCGTTTTCGTTACAGAAAAGAAAACCATAGAACTATTGACATTTTTTGCATATGTTGCATAATTGGATTAGTTTTACATATGAGAATAAAAACAGTAAAAGAAATCTTTCATTGCCAAGAAAAAGAAACGATGTTATGATGGTACAAGGTCGCGATTCATGGTGCCGTATGCCACGGCGTATGATGCAAAAATCAATCGTTGCCGAATGAAAAAGAAATGATGGAGGGTGACATGGACGGTCAGGATGAATTTGTAAAGCAAATGGAATTTCGAAAAACGGAGATTTTATGGACACTTGTCACCTTGTCGATTCCGACGGTTTTGGAGGAGGTGCTGGCGACCTTGTTACAGTACGTGGACACGGCGATGGTGGGGCGGCTCGGCGAACAGGCGACGGCGGCGGTCAGCGTCACGACCACGATCACGTGGCTGGTCAACAGCGTGGCGGGCGCCGTCGGAGTTGGCGTGTTGACGATGATCGCGCAGGCGGTCGGGAGAAAGGACGGGGAAATGATTCGGCGCGTTTCACGGCAGGCACTGCTTTTGGTGGTAGGATGCGCGGCGGTGACGGGCGGCTTGTCCGTGGTGCTTGCCCCCTTCATCCCGGTTTGGATGGGGGCGGAGAAGGCGGTGCGGGGACCGGCATCGGCATACTTTTTGATTGTCAGCCTGCCGATGCTGTTTCGAAACGCGGCCACGGTGCTGGGTGCGGCTTTGCGGGCGACCAGGGATACGAAAACGCCGATGTTGATTAACATGGCTTCCAATCTTTGCAACGTGGCATTGAATTACATATTGATTTACAAGGTGGGAATGGGCGTGGTCGGTGCGGCGTCGGCCTCCGCCGTTTCTTATACGTTGGCGGGCATCCTCATGTTCGTGTCGTACCGAAGAAATGCACTGCTTCGCTGGGAGTGGGGAAAACGCGGCGGGGCTTCATTTGTCCTGGTAGACTGGCCCGTCCTGCAAAAGTGCGCGCAAATCAGCGTGCCCGTGCTGGGGACGGGTCTGGCATCCTGCCTGGGGTACGTGGTATTTGCCGGACTGGTGTCGGGAATGGGGACGACGATATTTGCCGCCCATTCGATTGCCGTCACGGCAGAGACGATATTTTATATCCCCGGTTACGGGCTTCGTACGGCCACTTCCACGATGGTCGGCATCTCTTTGGGGGAGGGAAACCAGAAAAAGTTCGAGACGGTGGGAATGTTGAGCGTCTTTTTGACGGTTGGCATGATGTGCGTCAGCGGTCTCGTGCTGTACTTTACCGCCTACCCGCTGATGCGCTTGTTCACGCCGAGTGGGCCGGTGGCGGCGTTGGGGGCGCAGATGCTTAAGATGGTGGCGTTTTCCGAGCCGTTTTTTGGCCTGATGATCGTGTTGGAAGGCATTTATTATGGGCTGGGACGCACGAAATATGCGTTCGTGACGGAAACGTCGAGCATGTGGGGCATCCGCATTCTTTTTTCGTTCTTGTGCGTCCGCGTGTGGGAACTCGACCTGCGGGCGGTCTGGTATTGCATGATTGCCGACAACGTGTGCAAGTCGGTTCTTTTCGTGCTGCCCGTGCTGACGCGCCGTGGGCGGGAGGCGGTTACGCGTCAGGGAAACTGAATTCGATGCCGAATCCGGGGAGGAAGACATCGTTTTGCCCCGCGTCGGAATGCGTGCCTTGGCCGAGTAGAGCGTCTGCACCGGAATGCGCGCCATGGCCGGTTGGAGCATCCGCGCAGGAATGTGTTTCCACTTGTACGCCGATGGCCAGGGCTTCCGCATATTTTGCCACCAGATATAAGCCCATGCCTGTCGCGTTTTGGCGGCCCGGATGGTTGCCGGTAAACCCCTTGTCAAACAGGAACGGAACGTCTTCTTCGGGAACGCCGCATCCGTTGTCTTGTACGGCAAGGAGGAGGCGGGAATGTTCGTCGTTTCTCCAACCATGGACGCGGATTTGTCCGTTTTCGCGGGGCGTGTATTGGAAAGCGTTGTTTAAAACCTGCGAGAGGAGGAAGGTGAGAACCTTCCGGTCACTGGTGACGGAGGCGGCGGGACAGTCCACTTCCACGAGAATGCCGGTTTCCTCCATTTGCTCCTGATAATTTTGCAAAACCTCTTCCAGCAATTCAGGGAGAAGAATCGTCTCAAAACGGTATTCCACATGCGTTGCATGGAGTCTCGCATAGTAGAGGATCATGTCCACGTCGGTTTGGATTTCCTGGTGGACGAAAACCATGCGGCGGCGCACGTAGGGGGACATTTCGTCCTTGTGGTTGTCGAGCACCAGCGTGGCGAGGGAGAGCGGGGTCTTGATATCATGCGTCCATTCTTCAATGAATTCCCGGTATGTCACGAGCCGCGTCCGTTCGTCTTCCAGGTTTTTCTCCTGTTCAAGCACGTGCTCCAGTAAGGCATGCATGGGCGTGCGAAGGGAAGCATCCAGCGAGGAGAGGACTTGCTGGAGCGATTCCGGAGCCGGATTGTTTAAAAAATCCGTGATTGCCCGACGTTGTGCGCGAAGCCTATGTTGCACGAAGAAAAAAAGGAAGGAGAATAAAATAAGACTGAACAACAGGATGACGGGAGTCAGGATGTGCAGTGCGTCGGGATTGGCCAGCCACACGAGGAACGTGAAAAAGAGATTGGTGATTACCAGCAATAGCAACCATGGAAGATAAGTGATGGACAATACTTTTTTCAAGGTCCTCATATGGCGGTGCCTCCTTTTGGTTTACGTTTTCATTTCTATTTCCATTCTGGTTTCATTTGCATTTATGGTTTCATCTGTGTTTCCGTTTCCGAAGAAAGGCGTAGCACGTACCCTCGTCCGCGGACGGTTTGCACGGCGTCTTTCAGTCCGATTTTATCCAGGTTCTTGCGCAGGCGGGTCATGTTCACCTGCAAAATGTTTTCGTCCACGTAGTCGCTGCCGCCCCAAAGCTCGTCGGCGATACACTCTTTGGAGACGATGCCGGGTGCGTGTTCCATCAGAAGCCGGAAAATTCTTCCTTCCGTTTCCGGCAGGGGGAGGGAAGCCGTCTTCCACATGATTTTGCAGGCGTTTACGTCGAAGGAAAGCCCTCCGAACCTAAGCAGGGGGGGCATTTTTTGATAGGTTTCAAGGAGCCTTGAGGCCCGCGCGAGCAAACGGCCCGGGTGGCAGGGCTTGGTCAGGTAATCGTCGGCTCCCAGTCCCAGTGCGCGCAGTTCGTCGCCCAGATTATCCCGCGCGGTCAAAATCAGGATGGGAAACGTGCAACGGCCCTTCAGCCACTTGCAAAGCTCGAAGCCCGACTTGCCGGGGAGGTTTAAGTCCAGCACGACAAGGTCGGGATGGGCGTCCAAAATTTCCTGCTCGGGACTTTTAAAGGAGGAGATGCCAAGGACGGCGTACCCCTCTTTCATGAACGTGTGAATCAATTCGTCCCTTAAATAAAGGTCGTCTTCTACAATCATAATACATGGTTTCATAATCATTCCGGCCTTTCACTTACGTGCAGCGCCAGAATTTCTTTCCGGCTCTTATGCTGCACGATGCAAATATATAGGACTTCCACCAGCACGAAGCAGACAAGCGCGACGCATGCGAGGATGATGACTGTCAGCATGGACGTTCCGGCGGGAAGCTTGACGAAGCTCGTAAACATGGACCAGATGGCAAATATGGAATTCAATACGGCCACGCCGAGCACCAATAGGAAATATAGCCGAATCTGTTTTCCCATGGAAATCGAGAGATCCCTCTTTTTCGCGCCCAGCATCATCAAGGTCAGGTAGCGGCCGTGGTTCTTCCTCTGCCAAATCAGGTATTTGAGCACGAGTACCGTGTTGGCAATCAATAGGAAGAGCACGCCGAGGTAAATGCTCAAGTAGCTGGCGGCAACCGTGTAGAACAAATTCCGCCCAATGCCGCCGAGGTAGCTGTCATAGGAAAGGGCAGAGTCGTCGAGGCGCGATTGCATTTCCATGATGGCGGGAAGGAGTCCCTGGGTTTTTACGACGTCGTCCTTTAGGCGGATGTTCCAGGCGAACGGGTCTTCCACGTTGTCAATGGTATCGGGTTCGGTGCTTGCATCATTATCTTGTGCAAAATTGGAGACGCCGCCAGCCAAGGGGGTGGATTCGCCGCTTTCCGTTGCCACGTCCCCGGCATTGCCGCCTGCCGAGCCGACTGCTCTGCCGTCTTCCGCCATTTGGCCCGTTTCATCAGCGGAATCCGTCTTGTCAGAAGTATGGCGCGCGCATGTGGCGTACAAGTCGTCTGGCACGACCAGGGTGGTGGAGAGGGTGATTGCCCGGTCCGCGACAATATTATTATAGTACACGCCCGGCAAAATTTCAAACTTTTCCACGTTTCCGTTTGGCAGCGTGAATTCCACGTATGCCCCCGCGCGTAGTGCCTGGTCCCAAAGCTCTTTATAGTTGGGCGAATCCGCCGCCATACGGCTGTAAAACGCCACCTGGTTGTCAGCAAGCTGGATTTTCTCTTCGCCCATGGAGGCGAGGAGCGCGTTGAAGCTTTTTAGCGGAATCAGGTAAAGGTCATTGTATTCCTCGTCTTGCCGGAGGTTTTCAACGATGTTGTCGCGCAGGTCATTTTCAGGCAAGGTTTCAAACGCGTCCACGATGCCGTCCAGGGAAAACGTGCTGTCTCCATAATACATGTTCCCAATGAACATCGGGTAGCAATCGCCAATCACGTTTTGGTTTTCTTCGTCTTGTATGAAAGCCGTCACGTCCTCTTTTGTACCCATCAGGGAAAAATCGCATGCCCGCGCGTCGGCCCCGGTGCGTCCCACGCCCATGCCGATGCCGAAGGAAATGCAGGCCAGGGCCGTCAAAAGGAGCAGCGAGGATACGGCCAGCGAGGAATGCTGGTGGACGACGCTCTCCTGAATCTGCCGTCCGGTAAAGGTATAGAGTCCGCTTTTTTGTGATTTGCGGGCCGTCAGGGCGCGCTCGATGAAGGAGCCGAGCCCGCGGTAGAGACGAAACGTCCCCAGGCTTCCGAAAATCAAGATGAGCAGCGTCGGCAACATTCCGAAGGCCCTAAGGAGCGTGACTCCCATGACATAGGCGACGGCAAGCAGGAGGATTCCCGAGAGGAACGAGAATATACCTTGTTTGCCGGATGTGGGTTTTTTCGCGGCTTCCGTTTCCTGCTTCAGCAAGTCGGCGGGATCCATGCGGCAAAAACGGACGCTTAAAATCAACATGGCCGCGAGCTGCACGAGGAAAAAGCCGCCGACGGTTCCCAAAATGGCCGTGGGCGAAAGGGAAAATTGATGTCCGATGATTCCCAGGCCGACAAGGCGCGCGGTCGTCAGGCTGATGCTTTCTGTCAATAGTAAAGCCAAGGGAATTCCAACAAAAACAGATAGTATGCTATTTAAAATGGTTTCGCACATCAGCATCAGGAACAAGCGCCCACGCTTCATGCCGAACATCAGGTAGAGGCCGAATTCCCTGCGCCGGTTCTCCATCTGGTACGCGTAGGCGAAATAGACAAGGAAGAAGACGAAAAACAAGGAGACGACGTAAATGATGGGAACCAGTAGCATCAGTTTTTGGATGGCGTCTCCCTCCAGCGCATTCAAAAAGCGCATCACGTCTTGTGATTCCAGGGAGAGCAGCGTGTAAAAGGCCACGATTGCAATTAACAAGGTGGCGAAAAACAACCCGTTGTCTTTTCGATTTTTCTTAATGTTGTATAAGATTTGTTTAAAGTACATTTGCGCTTCCTCCTCCCAATTGTGCGATGACGGTCATGATGCGTTCATAAAACATCTCCGGCGGCTCGTTCTTGCCGTTCTTGCGCAGCTCGTGGAAAATCGTCCCGTCCTGGATGAAAAGGATGCGGGAGCAATAGCTGGCGGCGTTGGCGTCGTGCGTGACCATGACGATGGTCTTTTGTTCCTGTTGGTTTAAGGAACTTAACTTGTCAAGCAGCGTCTTTGCGTTCTTGCTGTCCAAGGCGCCCGTCGGCTCGTCCGCGAGGACGATGCTGGGGGCGGAGATAAAGGCGCGGGCGGCGGCGACGCGCTGTTTCTGCCCGCCGGACATCTGCGTCGGAAATTTGTCCAGGACCTCCGTGATGTCCAAATGTTTCGCCAGCGGGAGCAGCGCCCGTTCGGCATCCGCGTTTTTCACCCCGTGCAGTGACAGCGGCAGGATGATGTTTTCACGTGCCGTCAAATTGTCCAGAAGCTCGAAGGACTGGTAAAGGTAGCCGATTTTGTTGCCACGGTAGTCGGCCAGCGCCGAGCCCTTGAAAGCGGAAACGTCCTCGCCGTTTAGGAGGATTTTCCCGCCGGTCGGCTTCAGCATCGTCGCGATACAGTTTAAAAGCGTCGTCTTTCCGGAACCGCTGGCCCCCATGATGCCTAAGAATTCCCCTTTCAGCACGTCGAAGGAAATGCCCGAGAGGGCGGTGGTCGAGGACGACCCCTTGCCATACGTCTTGCTTATATTTTGTACTTGTAAGATACGTTTTGCGTTCATGATGAATACCTCGTCTTTCCTTTTTTGTTCTTGCTGAATTCATCATAGCAGAGAAACGCTCGATTGTACACTTACAGTTGTTGTAAGAATCATTTTGCACTTGCAAGATATGTTTTACGTTTATGATGAATGCCAACTAAATCAGAAGATGCCTGTCATCTTTTTTGCGGCAATGTTTTTGATGGCGTTACAATCATTTTCGGGCTGGTCGATGTCGGAAAGGATGTCCGGGCATTGTTTCGGGGTGGGTGGGATGGAACTGATGGGGCCCACCAGGATTCGGTAATCGGTCTCGTGGATATATACCATGCCGCAGCTGGTCAAGGCGATGGGGACGCTGATGAGTGCGTTATGCATGATTGTTTGTAAGATTTTGATTTTGCCTTGATAATAATGGTGATTTTTTCATTTCCCGTGAAGGAGAAAAAAGATGAAATAACTGAGCTGTCTGAATCGGCGCGGGGATGGCAAGCGTGTTGCCGTCCCCGCGCCGATGTCGCATGCTTGGAAAATTTAATTTTTCAGCCGGAACCTGGACACCATCTCTTTCAACAGCGTGGCCTGGCCGGACAATTCCTCGCTGGCCCCGGCGCTGCTTTCTGCCGTCGCCACGTTGGTCTGTACCACGGTGGAAATTTGCGCGACGCCCTGGGTGATTTCGCGGGTGTTGGCCGATTGTTCCTGGGTGTACGCCGCGATGCCGTCAATTAGGCGACTCATCTCGTCGGCGCGGGCCACCACGGCCAGCATGGATTCCGACGTGTCCTGGGCCGCGCGAGTGCCTTCCTCCATGGATTCCACCGTCTGGCTTAATAGCATCGTGGTCTCCTTGGCCGCGGAAGAAGACTTGCCCGCCAGCATCCGCACCTCGTCGGCCACCACGGCGAAGCCCTTGCCGGCCGCCCCGGCCCGGGCGGCTTCCACGGCGGCGTTTAGGGCCAGGATGTTGGTCTGGAACGCGATGTCTTCGATGGTCTTGACGATGCGGTTGATTTCGTTGGAGCGGTGGTTGATTTTCTGGATTACTTCCGTCATGTTTTGCATTTTCTCACTGCTCTCCATCAATCCGACCTTGACCTCCTGGGCGATGTGGTTGGCCTGTTGGGCGCCTTTGGCAATCTGCCCGACGCTCTCCGACACGGAAGTGATATGTTTGGCCAACGCCTCGACCTCGGAGGCCTGCTCGGTGGAACCTTGCGACAACTCGATTGCGCCATTGGAGATTTGCTTCGCCCCCGCCTCCACGTCACGTGAAGCCGCGTGCAATTGTCCCATCACGCCGTTGAGCTGGAGGGAAAT
Source organism: Lachnospiraceae bacterium (assembly GCA_910574865.1). Classification (GTDB taxonomy): domain Bacteria; phylum Bacillota; class Clostridia; order Lachnospirales; family Lachnospiraceae; genus Schaedlerella. Next base: position 45,352 of record CAJTDN010000022.1, read on the forward strand.
CTCGTCCAGGGAATCCTTGATTTTGGAAAATTCCCCGCTGTACTCCTGCTCCAACGTGAAAGCAAGGTTGCCGCCCGCGATTTCGCGCAGTGTGTTGGCAATCTCATTGATGTAGGTGACATAGTCCCGTAATCGCACGGTGACTTGGTTGAAGTCGTCCGCCAACACGCCCAATTCGTCGTTGGAGTGGTAGTGTATGGTCTGGTCCAACGCGCCGCCCGCGATGTTGGTGGCGGCCCGGCTAAGTTCTGCCACCGGACGGCCGATAATGCGCCGCACCTGGATGATGATGAGCAGGGTCAGCGCGGCTACCGCCAATATTGCCATCACCAGCATCGTTACCGTGAGCTGGTGCAGTTCCGCGAGCACTTCCCCTTGTGACACATAGGCCACCGCCATCCAGTCGCAGCCCGGCACCTGCGCTATCTGGACATAGTCGCCTTTATTTAAGGATAGGCCGGTTTTGCCCGCCGCGATTTGCTGGCTGGCATATGTAAAGGTGTCGCCATCCAAATCGCCGAGCTTTTGCCCGGTGACGTTCGTGTCTTTGTGGCCGATGATGGTGTCGGTACGGGTGTCCACCAGGAAGATGCTGCCGGTGTCCTCAATTTGTATGCCGCTGACAATCTGGGAGATGGAGTCTAAGTACACGTCCGCCGCGGCCACGCCCCGCACGGAGCCGTCCCCGTTTTTTAACACGCCCGAGGCTCCGACCACGTTGGACTGGCTGTCCTCGTCAAAATACACGTCCCCGAGGATGAAGTCCGAAGAGGCGATACCGTCCTGATACCAGCTTTTCGACAAGGCGTCGAAATCCGGCCCGGGTACGAATGTGGCATGGTATAGGGAGCCGTCCGTGAGTGCCACGTACAGTCCGGCCGGGTACGCGTCGTTCTGGTTCACCGTGTGCTTGATGTAGTCCCGCATGGCGGGAATGTCCATGTCCTCGTACTCGATGGTGTCCCGCTGGACCTTGAGCATGGTCAGCGTGTCGTTCATCCAGGCGCGGGTCTCCTGTATCGTTCGTTCCGTGATGGTCTGGAGCAAGTCCTCACTTTTTTCCAACAAGGCATCCGACATTTTGAAATAGACCACGGCCAGCAACACGGCCAAAGCCAATATCGCGCTTACCACGGTGGCAAATACCAATTTTCCGGTCACGCCCACGCCGTGCTTCTTTTTCGAGACGGAGCGGGTGACTTGTCTTTTGTTCAGCTTCATAACAAAACCCCCTCGTGAATTAGTTTTACGTTGATAAGGAAGTATTTACAACAACTTATCATCAACGCTGACAAACAGGGTGCAAGCAAGAGCAGAGAACATATCACTTTCATTAGTGGTCGGCTCTCTGCTTTTCTGTTACGCAATAGAACGCCGTTTTTGAGGGTAGACATATAAAACCCTCGCCTCATCATTTTATCGCCCGCAAAGCTGCATAAATCAAAGGATAAATAATCTCTACCGCGTAACAATCCAACAATAAATCTAACAAAATAAAAGAAGATTTTTCATTAACTTCAAAATGGCTCGATGTGGAATCGAACCACATCTTTCCCCTTCATAAATACATTTTAACAAATATACTTATGAAGGGGGACGTCCTACCAATGGACTATCGAGCCATAACATAATCAACTAAATATGATATTTGAAATTCTAAATCTTTATCAATTCTAAATGAAGTATTAATATAAGCGAATATAGCTTTTTCACATCGTTCCGGTTTATATTTTTTCCATCTCGCAATTTGAGATTGTGGAATTTCATTTATGATTTTTATATAATCATACGAAACTAAATTATACAAATATGTTGCAAGTTCCACACATGAACGCGAAAACATCACAAAATCATCAAAGGAGATTTTTTCATACTCATTCGGGGCAATCAATCTTGCAAATTTTGTATCTCTTTTAAAATTATAATTTTGCAATTTTCTAAACTCTTTTTCGTGTGATTTAACGTCGCACAAATCATGTACAGCTGTATTTCTAACTAACCTATAATACTCACACAAATCAAAAAGTGCTTGATTATCTTGTGATAATTTTTCATTAACAATATTTTTAACTGCACATTTTAACCAAGAATCCTCCTGTAACTTCTCTTGATAGACATTGTTGCCAAATTTTCTTATCTCATTACAGATTTCTTTCAAAAATGTTTCAAAGCAAAGATGCACATTAACAATATAACTTCTTGAAATGGCATTAATCATATATTCAGAATCATAGCTTGTTAAAGTGATTTCTTTTTGTGTTGCCAATTCGATAAAACTATTCCTTGTATGTATTTCTGAATCATAATCTGCGATAAAGCACCTTTTAGATAACTCAACAAATTGATTGATTGCACAATACTGACCCAACACATCCTTAAAACGATTTAGTATATTCTTTTTCTGCATATTTATTTCAATCCCATTCTTAACTATGTAAGTGATTCCTCATTATCTTCTTCATCATTCAATTCATCTTCTTCGATTGTTGCAAGTCTACTAAAATCTATATTTGAAAGCATTTTACCTATACTTACATCAAATGACTTTTTTACTTCATTCATTACTAACGAAAATGATTGCAATGAACTACTGATACTATCTTTTATATATTTTTGGAATTGAGCCAATGTATCAGCTATCCCTGCTAAAGCAATCCGAAAGGATTCAGCTTGTTTGTGTACAAAATCCTTTTCTTCTGTAAGCTGAATTGCTTTTAGAATTAAATGATTAAGATCTGTTACCGCTTTATTGAAAGTGTTATATTGCTCCTTGTAAAAAAATTTACAATGCGCAATGTCATTTCGAGTTGAACGAACTGTTTCAATCATATTTTCTATTTCACTATTATCTACTTTATCAGCAAATAGTCTTTCCCAATCGCTTTTAGGTGAAAATGTATCAAAAGCGGTTCTTATATCTTCTTCTGATAATTCCGTAAGTTTCTCATGCTTACTGTGAAACATAATCTTCCGGGCAGCCAAAAAAGCGCAAACTTCCCCTATCAAGCTTAAAAGAAGTTTTTGAGCCTGTCTGGAAGACTCAGGCGGCAACTACCGGGGCTTCCCAGCC
>CAJTDN010000023.1 GCA_910574865.1 Lachnospiraceae bacterium
TGGAACGGCTGGGGGCACAGTCCGGGCAAGGAAACGGCAACGCGAACCAGACCGGAAACGGGCAAGGCAACGCGGGACAAGCCGGGAACGGTAACGCAAACCAGGGGACGGGCCAGGGCGCGAACGGAAGTGGAGGCTCGAGTCTGGTCACAACCCAGGGCACGGGCGGCGACGGTGTTCCCCGTGTCGCTCTGGGGCTTTGCCAAAGGGTGCGAAAGCGTGCCAAGGGACATGCTGGCCGTCACGCAGGAGGAAGGCGCGGAGCTCGTCGTCCGGCCGCAGACGGGAGAATTCACCGTCCTGAAGAAATACGACTCGATCATCCCGCGTGACATGACGAAGAACCTGTTCGCGTGGGGTGCCATCAACCCGGGAGACCTGGCGGCGCATGGCGCGGTGCCGGAAAACGCGGCCTACGAGGCACTTGAAAAGGCCGGCGAGCGGGCGTTTAAGCGAGCCGGGGCCGGCAACGTGCCAAGTTCGACCGTGGTACAGAATTTTGACAACGTCCGCTTCGAGATGCCCAACGTCCAGAATTATAACGAGCTGGTTCGCCAGATGCAGGCGGACAACAAGTTCGAGAAGCTCATCCAGTCCATGACCATCGGGCGGATGATGGGCGGGAACTCGCTGGAGAAGTTCAAATATCGGTTTTGAGACGGTGACGGGATTACAAGTCAGCTAAGGCCGAACTGTAATCCCGTTGTTACAATAGATTGAGTATGATGCCATAAATTTTGGTGGCAAATTTCCAATTTTTGTGCTATGATAAAATTATACGGAGGGAGGTATCACAAATGATGCACGTATTTTATTGCATCCATTGCAAAAAATACCACTACACAAATAATCAGGCTCGAGCCCTCTGCTGTAACAAGCCCATGTACCTGGTCGATGTGGACTTCACGGACTTTGTCAACATGAGCAGGGAAGAACGGGAGAATTATCTCCAGATTTACGCGTTGGCAGAATCCGAGCCGGAAACAGAATCATGAGCGGCAAGACACCCGCTTCGGATGGCCACATGGCTAGGCGGGTGTCTTGCTGTTTCGCTAATCTCAAAGAACGGCCTCGCGCTAACAATGTAACATCCACTCAACTAAGCTCGTAAACGTTCTTTTCGTTAAGTTCGGCCTTCGGTCTCACTAACCTCAAAGAACAACCTCGCACCAGGTTCGTCTTTCGCTATGCTCGGACTCACCAAGTTGCTTTCGGTTTATGACAGTTCCGCGATGCGCGATACCGCGACGTAAATCTCCGATATTTTATACCATGTCCGGTAATCCACGGTCCCTGTCTGCGGCAGTCCGAACACGGACTGGAAGATGCGCACCGCTTCGGACGTGGCCGGGCCATAAATGCCGTCCGCCGCAATCTTGGGAATGGCGGGATATGCCCCGGCGACCACGTTAAGCTGCTCTTGTATCTGGCGCACTTTTTCCCCGCTCGAACCGTTTTCCAACAAATATCCCGGCCAGGACGAGGGTACTCCCGACACCTCCTGCGCGTTATTGATATACATGCTGTCCCCGTAATAATAGCGGATAATTTCAATTGCCGAATACCCCTGGTCCCCCAGCGACTTCGAACCCCACTGTGACAACCAGTTCGGGCAGGTAACCCGGCGGCCGTCGCAATATTGGGTGAAAATCGGCTGGCGCACGTTCGGACGCGACAAGTAGGAAGCAAACAGTTCATCCACGATGACCGAAATCGTGTCGAAATAATTCCTCTGCGGAATCCATTTGTGGTCGAATGCCGTGGACGAAGTAATCGTAAAATCGTAACCGCGGTTTCGGTACCACTCCGTGTACACCCGGTTCAACGTGAAGGACATGATGGCCAGCACGTTCGCGCGGATGGTGTTTTGCGGCCACGTCGCGTATATCTCGCTGGACGCGACGTTCTTGATGTAATCGCGATATTTCACATAGTAATTTTGCGCCGTGCTGTCGCTTGGCGAACCATCATGCACGACGATATACTCCGGCACGACCACGCGGCTTAGGACGATTTCCCCGGTCTCGTTGGTCGGCTTGATTTCCTCCTCCGGTATCTTCGGCGGATAATTCCCGTACAGCGTGTGGGCGGGTATCACGAACACTTCTTGTTGGCCGGCCTGGTCCAACGGACGCAGGCGGACGTTCTGGATGGCGGTCACGTCGGGGAGGATTTCCGCTCCTGAAATATTCATTGTCTCGAATCCCGGCGCGCTGATACTTAACGTGTATTCTGAATAAGGCTGGGACTCCACCGAAGGATTGAGGCTGTATTCCAGGGGCGGCGTCGCCAGGTCTATGGTCTCCGTCTGGCCGGAACTGTTGGTGCTAAGCTGTTCCAGCGGCCGCCCCGGCTCCCCCGTATAAGAAATGGACACCACCGCGTCCGCTACCGGGTAAGAGTTGATTTCCGAGGTCACGTCGACGCGCAACCGCCCCCTGTCCACCGCGTTATTCCCGTTTTGTGTACTATCGTTAGGCATGGCAAATTTTCCCTGATTATGATATGTTCTTTTTCATTATATGCAGGATGCAGGGGGAACTTGAGAAAATACCTTGTTATTTACGGGATTTTTATACTCACGGTCGATTTTATCTGCCGTGAGTATCGCGCCGATTGCAGCCGTAAGGCGGCATAATTCCTCGTGCCTGGGCTTACGGAGTGCCGTGTTCATGAGGGGAAGTCTGCCCATGCCTTCCGGTATTCTTTTGGCGTGCCCCCGCATTTTTTCTTGAAGGTTTTCAGATAATGCGTGTAATCATGAAAGCCTGCAAGGTAGCAGCTGTCAGAGATGGATTTCCCCTCCAGCAAGCTGACAGGTAACAGCGGCGAGTATGTCAAGGAGGTTGGTAACCCGGCAGTCGTTGCCAACGCGATGGAGCAGTGGACGAAGTACTTGAACAAAGGTAACGTGTTGGATTATGCGGATTGCTGAACGTGGAAGAAGCGGAAGAGTATGGCAAGATTAACACGGCGGGTACGGATTACCAGTCCCAGAACGTGCCGCGCGTCATCAAAGGCGATATGAGCTGGGAGGACTACGTGAAAGGGTTGGAGGACATCGACAACGACACGGCGGTCGAATTGCTGCAGAACTACGTGGATTTGGCGAGCACGGTGGGCAGGTAGGGTTGTCCGGCGGCAGACCAGGAGGTTTTGTCATGAGAACCAACAAGATTCATAAATAATGTAAAAAAGGCGGCATGTCAGTTTATCGGACACGCCGCTTTCGCTTGCGAAACTCTTTTTAATGTCGTATAATACGTTATACGACAGCGGCAGATTGCATCGGCCGTGAGTATAAAGCGGGGCGGAAGGAGGATGAATCATGGATAGTGTAATGAACACGGTGTTGACCGACATGTCCGGTGCCTATATCGAGCATTCGGAGGTCATCACGAACTTCGTGTCTGTCGTTCATTCCCAGTTGAAAAACAGCACGTGCAAGGTTTTTCCGGATAACGTACAGTATAAATGGATGGTGGACGGGGAGAGCAGGACCGTGATTCCGGATGCGACGATTAATTGCAGGGTTCACCATAAGAAGGGGAATTCATTTTTTGACATTCCCCGGTTCGTGATGGAGGTCGTTTCCACGTCAACGGAAAAGTATGACCGGGGGGAAAAGATGGAACTGTACCGGCAGCAGGAAGTGGACGAGTATTGGATTGTGGACTGGAGGAAGAGGCAGGTGGAGATTTATAACCTGGACTATGACGAGAACCAGGAAGCAAGGTATTTTTTGTGGCGGACGGTCACGGAGGCAAATAAGGACGAGTTACGGATTGTGCATTTCCCGAATGTCAAAATCAAGTTTGACGAATTGTTTGACGGCGTGGACGAGTAAGGATGGAAAACGGGTCGGCTCCGCGCATCTGACGGGGCGGGGAACGTGTGGGTTGAACGTCAACGTGGTGGCGGTTTCGAGCCGGATTCACCCGCTTGTCGGGGGCGGGGATCCGTCAGCGGGCATGCGCTAAGCCCCGCCGGTATTCTTGCGGGGTGACGCCGTATTTTTCTTTAAAGTGCTTGTAAAAATGCGTCCGGTTTCCAAACTTCAATTGTTCCGCGATGGCGGAGACGGACAGCGTCGTCGTTTCTAATAATTGTTTTGCCCTTTCCAGCGTGAAGGTCATGCCGTAGTCAAAAAGGCACATGCCGGTGTGCCGTTTGACGATGGTGTTTAAATAGTTGCCACTGTAATGCAGCACCTTTTCCAGCTCGGTACGCGTCATCCGCCCGTCGGTATCGTTCAGCAGGCTGCGGACGCGCAAAAATATCAGGAAGTCGGCACCGGAATGGAGCTTGACCGGCACCATGTGGTATTGCCCCGGGGAACCCAGGTAGGAAAAAATCTGGCAGATGGTTCCCTTTAGCAAATAGGTGGAGCCGAGGGAAGGAAAAAGCAATGTCCGGATCAGCTTGTCCCCGAAGTCGTGAAGCGTTTGCGCACTTTCGGTGTTCTGGAACGTGGGGAAGAAATCGAGGTAGTCCTTTTGTTCGTCGCTGTGGATGTTTTGTTCCATAAAATGGAACACGGCGTTCTGGCGCGGGGCGTCTTCTGCCGGGAAAAGGGAAACCTTTTCCGAGTCGACCAGCTCCCTGACAAAATCATTGGAAAGGGCGAGAAAAAGCACCGTGCATTTTCCGACGTAGCGTTCCGTGTGGATGATGTTGCGGTTGATCAGGCAGCAGGAACCGGCCGTGTACAAGTATTCCTTGTCTTCGATGCGCTGGATGACTTCACCCTTCAGCACCATTAAAAATTCGAAGTAGTCGTGCTGGTGCAGCGGGGAGTTGCCACCGGCGTGGGGGATTTGTGACAAGTTACTATTATAAAAGGGCTTGCCGCAGGGCGAGATGGAAAAATAGCTGTCCATGCTGTTTTGCAGCCCGCTTAAGTTGTATGTCATGCTCAGGTAAAAGGGGGCCTGGATGTGGTAACGCAGGTGTCCTTGTCCCGGAACGCGGTATACCTGCAGGATTCCGTCCGTGCTGTTGTATCCATCCGGGCCAGGCGTGACTTGCGTTGGTGAATCTTTCGAGTCGTTTAAATTGCTTATATCATTCAGGATGTCCATATCATTTATACCGTTCATATCGTTCCTCCCCAATTGCCGCCGGAAAACGTTCAAAATCCGTCCTGCCGGGCTTCTTTCTCATGTTTTGGCAGGTTTCTAGACCTTGCCCTATCATGCGGCGCATGACCTTCTGCCCCTGGTATCATCATCTTGTATTTTGCGTCCCGGCGGGGGAAATGTCAAGTTATAATTGGAGTTTCGGGTGAATTTGTGTTATACTAAAGAACAGCGTCGGTGTACAGAAGACAACACGGTCGATGAAGGGCATATTTCCCCTCTGTACACCGACGCTAATGTTGGTACATGAATGGCGGGCATGCCGTCATCCGCGTGCCGACGCCATGTAAGTTTGTAATATACGGGGTATGGAAGATGGAGCAAAGAAAAAGGCGAAGAAAAAAACGGGGGTGCCTGGGTTGCCTGGGGGTGGTGCTGCAGGCCGTGGCGGTGCTCGTGCTGACTTGTGTCATCGTGTCCGTGGCGTTGCCCGGGGTGATGGAGCTGCTTCCGGATTTGCCAAGGGATTTGAAGAAGGCGGTCAGTGAGTCCCGGGTTCCGTTCGAGGAACTTGCCGTCGTGGAGGAGGACGTTACCGCCGGGTATTATTATCAGAACTTGAATGACGAGGAACGCCAGATTTATAAGGAAATTTTGCAAGGGGTGCAGAAACGGGAAGAAACCATATACGTGCATACCGGTGATTTTGAATTGCTCAAGAAGGTTTATCATTTTCTGGTGTTTGACAGGCCTGAGCTGTTTTGGTGCACGGGAGGACTTGAGGCGACCTATTACCCCACCTATTCCGAATTGTCGGTGGAGTACAATTGCACGGAGGAGGAACGCCTGATAAAGCAGCAGCAAATCGACGCGGAGGCGGAAATGGCGTTGAACTTGTTATTGGTGCAACATTCGGCCGAGCGGTTCGACCAGGTTCCCGAGTACGAGCGGGTCAAGTTCGTGTTCGAATACCTGGTCAATACGGTGGACTACGTGGAGGGAGCGCCGGACAACCAGAACATTTACAGCGCGCTGGTGGGAAAGCGCACGGTCTGTGCGGGATACGCGCGTTCCGCCCAGTATCTCCTGCAAAAAATGGGCATGGAGTGTATTTACGTGACGGGAACGTGTGCCAATGGAGAAGCGCACGCGTGGAACCTGGTAAAGTGTGAGGGGAACTGGTATCAGATGGACGTCACGTTCGGGGATCCCGAATACATGCAGACGGAGGAGGGCGAGGCGTTGGAAAGCAGTGAGATTGATTACGGATATCTGTGCTGCAATGACGAACAGATGCTCAAAGAGCGCGTGGCGGACGACCTCGTGCCGTTCCCGCCTTGTACGTCCCTGGATTATAATTACTACGTGATGCGGGGGAGATATTATGCCGGTTACAATGCGGGAAGGGTCTTGGAGGACATGAAGCAAGACATTTATAATGGGGAGAAAAAGTTCGTCTGCCAGTTCGCGTCGGGGGAATTGTGTTCGCAGGCTTTCGCGGACATGGAGGCGAACCTCTTTCAGGAGGCGGCACAAACGTTCATGACGGTATACGGGCTGCAGAATGTCGAGTATTATTATTTGGAGGACCAGTCCACGAACACCGTGAAGGTGTACTGGAATGAGTGAAAATATTTTCCGGCTGTGCGGTTGTAATATTTTTGCCCCCGGTGCCGGCGTACGGACGCGTGTTGCCATCCGTACGTCGATGCCATGGCTTATCCCATGCCACGGTTTTCCTCGATTTGAGAAAGTCTCGAATCCACCTAATGGATGTCCGGCTGGCCGGTGGCCTTGTTCACCAACATGCGGAATTTTCCTTCGGGAGATGCGAGGCTCCCGTTTAAAATGTCTTCTTCCGTAAAGCGTGCCATGAGAATTTCCCTTTGCGTCACGCGTTCCCGGTCATAGGTCACATAAATATATCCGTCCGCCGCCTCCTTGGCGTCAGGATAGGAGACCTCGTTTCTTTCATCTAAAAGAAGGGAATAGGGCCATGTCTGCCCGTCGTCCTCGCTTAAAAGGGCGGTGAGGTGGCTGCGCCCCTTCCAGGACTTCACGTTTCCCTGGCTCATAATGTCATCCAAATCGATTCTCTGGTCAAACTGGTAATGGTTAATCATCAAAAGCCGCCCGGATTTCAAACGCCTTATATGGAAACGGGAGCAGGGGCCGTCGATATGGCTTTTCCGGCCGGGAGTCCAGGAGTGCCCGCCATCAAAGGAGAAACTCTCCCCGATTCCGTCAAAGGTTCTGGTAAGCATCCAAAGGGTGCCGTCCTTTTTTTCCACAATCATGTTTTCATCAAAGCTGCGGTTGGGGATGTCGGCATGTCCCCGCAGGGTTATGTTTTTTCCTTCGTCAAGGGAAGCGTACACGTTGGAAAATTGTTCGCCCTCCAATCCGTGGCGCTCGGCGGGAACGCTGCCGCTCGTGTCACACCAGATGGCGGTGGGAAACAACCATTCGCTTTTGGAGGTGACGAGGGGCTTGTTCATCATGATGCCGTTGGCGATACGGCGGGGCGGGCTCCATACAAGCTCGTCGGCGTCCGGGTTTTCACAGAGGGAAACCCATACGCCGCCGCGCCCGTCGTTGAACCCCTTTGCCTGGGTCCAGGACATCCAAAGCACCTTGTGGGGGTCAATCCAAAGGCAAGGGTCATAAATGCGGCACTGCGGGTCGGGATGTTCCACGACGACTTCGCAGGAGCGGAAAGTCTTCCCCTTGTCGTCGCTGGTACAAAGAACCATGACGTTGCCGCCGACTTCCGCGTCTTGTCCGGAATAAAAGTTGATGAAAATACGCCCTTTGTCCGTCACCTCGATGGAGGGGATTCCCTGCCATCGCCGGTAGTCATCTCGAAAACGCTCTTCCAATGGGTGGATATACAGTCTTGCGGGCTGCATGGATGAATCTCTGTTCATAATGGTATACCTCCTGTTTTTTGCTGAATCAACTCATCAATAATGAGCAGTATAAATTTATCATACAAGCATTTATTTTGCTTGTCAAGAAAAAAATGACGAAAAAATACTTGACATATCCATTTTGTTTGTGTATATTATAGATATGACATGACTCATCACCAATGAGTTGTGAAAAACAAAAGATGGGAGGGATATGTTTGCAAAATAGAACATTGTTTGCCGGCGGGCGGATCGTCCTGCCGGATCGGGTGACGGACGGCTCCCTGCTGGTGGAGGATGGCAAAATCACGGGAGTATTAAGTAAGGGCGCGGGGGAAAGAATATCAGGTTGTCAGGTAGTTGACGTGAGCGGAAAAATCCTTCTCCCGGGACTTGTTGACACCCATGTCCATATGTGGGATCCTTCGCCCATGAATTATCGGGAGGACTGGCATCATGGGACGGCATGTGCCGCGTCCGGCGGGATTACCACGGTGGTGGACATGCCGTTAAGCGTCCCGCCGGTAACGGACGAGAAGGGATTTTCATTGAAACTGGACGTGGCCGATAGGAACGCGCTTGTCGATTTTGCGTTCTGGGGTGGCCTGACCCCCTCGTGCGTGGAGAACATGAAGCGGCTCCACGAGCTTGGCTGCGTGGCGTATAAAGGCTTCATGTCGTTTGCCAACCCGGATTATCCGCAGATAACCGACGGGTACTTGGTGAGGGGCATGAGGGAGGCGGCAAAGTTCGGGGGACTTGTCGGGGTCCATGCGGAGAATGCCGAGGTGGCGGACTTTGGCAGCAGGGAGATGGAAGAGCGCCATTGTACGGACGAGGCCATGCATGACGAGGCCAGGCCCTGGTGGGTGGAACTGGAGGCCATCCAGAGGGCGGTGTTATTTTCCAGGGCGAACCATTGCCGCTTATATGTGTGCCACATGACCATAGCGGAGGGCGCCGAGTTTTTGAAGCGGCAAAAGTCCATGGGGGCGGACGTGGCTGTGGAAACTTGTCCCCATTACCTCTTGTTTGACAAGACGGTCCTGCGTGAGAAAAAGGCATATGCCAAATGTAATCCTCCCATCAGGAGCCGGGAAAACGTGGAAAAGCTTTGGGATTACGTGTTTGACGGAACCATAGACACCATCGGCTCGGACCATGGCCCCTATAGTGACGAGGAAAAGGTGGTCCATGGGGACTTCTGGAAGGAATATTGCGGATTTGGCGGTTATGACGCCATGTTGCCGGGACTTTTGACCGAGGGCGTCCATAAAAGGGGCTTAAGCCTGCCCCGCCTGGCGGCATTGACGGCGGGAAACGCGGCCAGGATCATGGGACTTGCCGATAAAGGAAGCCTGATGCCGGGAGCGGACGCCGACATCGTGGTGGTGGACTTGGAGGAGCGTTGGCGTTATGACGGGGCGAAGAGTTTTTCCAGGACAAAAAGCACGAAAGGCATTTACCAGGACAAGGAGTTTGTCGGGAAGGTGAAATCCTGCTATGTGAGGGGAAAAATGATATATGACGGGGAACGGATCGTGGGGACTCCCGGATGGGGGAATTACGTTCCCGCCTCCCTGGACTGACCATGGCGGGAAAAAGGAGGGATTGGGTTGGCGTACGCGGTAGAAATGAAGAACATTACGAAACGATTTCCTGGTGTCGTGGCCAACAGCGACGTCACTTTGCAAGTACGATGGGGGAGCATACACGGCTTGATTGGGGAGAACGGCGCGGGGAAGACGACGCTCATGAAGGTGCTTTATGGGATGTACCAGCCGGATGGCGGCGAAATTTTAATCGACGGGAAAGCGGTACGTTTCAAAGATCCCAAGGATGCCATTTCACACAGTATTGGAATGGTACACCAGCATTTTACCCTCGTCGGGTCGCTGACGGTGGCACAAAACATGATACTCGGGAAACCCATATGCAAAAAGGGAGGGATCCTGGATTTGGAACGCGCCAATAAAGAGGTGGAGAAACTGGGCAGGGAGTATGGGCTGCCGGTGGATCCAAAGGCGTTCGTGAAGGATCTTCCCGTGGCCATGCAGCAGAGGGTGGAAATTCTCAAGGTGTTATACCTGGGAGCGGACATCCTGATCATGGACGAGCCGACGGCGGTATTGACGCCCCAGGAAATCCAAGGGCTTTTAAATACGTTGCTTCTCTTGAAAGAAAAAGGAAAAAGCATAATATTAATTACGCACAAGCTGCGGGAATTGATGAGTGTCACCGATGACGTCACGGTGCTTCGGGGCGGCGTGGTGACCGGGGTGGTAAAGACGTCCGAGGCCAGCGAGAAGCGAATCGCCTCCATGATGGTGGGGAAGGAAATCAGCTTCGAGGTGCCAAAGGACGCGGCAAAGCCGGGAGAGGAAGCGCTTCGGGCAGAGCATTTGTATTATCGGGACAAGTTTGGCGTCACCATGCTAAATGACGTGAGTTTTACGGTAAGGAAGGGGGAAATCCTCGGGGTGGCCGGGGTGCAGGGCAACGGGCAGACGGAATTGATTGAAGTGCTTTCGGGCATGGCCACCCGGTATCGGGGGCGGATCGTGTTTGGAGGTCGGGAAATCCGCCAAAGCGATTTGCCGTTAAAACGCAGGGAGGCGGGGCTGGGGCATATTCCGGAGGACAGGCAGACGATGGGGGCGGCCCTTGGGGCCACGCTTTTGGAAAACTTCATCATGGGCGGGCTGTCCGATCCGGACTATACGTCCCCGGGAATGATTTCCTATTCCAAGGCGGCCGCGGTGGCAAAAAGGCAGTATGAAAATTTCGACGTAAAATATGCGTCCCTGGAGGAGCCGGCCGGCGCGCTGTCCGGCGGAAACCTGCAAAAAGCCATCGTGGCCAGGGAAATCTATAGGAATCCGCAAATCCTGATCGCGGCCCAGCCCAGCCGGGGCGTGGACATCGGGGCCACCATGTTCATCCACGAGCAGTTGATTAAGCTTCGGGATGCCGGAAAAGGAATCCTCCTGGTATCCAGCGAACTTGGCGAAATCATGTCCTTAAGCGACCGGGTGATTGTAATGTACAATGGGACCATCGTGGGAGAGGTGGATCCGGAAAACAGCAGCGAGGAAGAGGTTGGTCTGATGATGGCCGGAATGAAAGGGGGACGCTCATGAATTTTGAATTTCGTCAGAAACCCATCAATTTACGTACCGCCCTGGCGGCAATTTTCATTGGGACTTTAATCGGATTTATCATGGTCGCGTTGTTCGGGTATAACCCCGTGGAGGTGTTTGCCACCTTGCTCAAGGGAGCCTTCGGCTCCACCAAAAATATTGCGACCAGCCTTCGCTGGGCCACGCCCCTTATGTTTACCGGGGTGGCGGCGGCCTTGAGTTTCCGGGGCGGCATGTTTAACTTTGGAATTGACGGCCAGTTGTATTTTGGCAGCCTGGCGGCCACCATCGTGGGAGTCACTTTGACAGGAGTGCCGGGTGTTATCCTGATTCCCATGATGATGCTGACCAGCATGGTGTGTGGTGCCGCCTGGGCGTTTGTCCCGGCTTTCGTGCGGGTGAAGCTAAACGGCAGCGAAATCGTTCCGGCCCTCATGATGAATTATGTGGCGATTCACCTGACGGATTATGTCGTGCATTATCATTTTCTGGCCAGCGGAACCAACGGGGATTCCCTAAAGACCGAGCGGATTGCCGAGCAGGCCCAGTTTTCTCCTTTGATTTCCGGGTATCAGTTGACGGGTGCCATTTTTATAGGGTTGTTCGTCGTGCTGGCCTTTTGGTGGCTTATGAAAAAGAGCAAGCTGGGGTACGGCATTTCGATGAGCGGGATGAATCCCACGTTCGCCCGGTATGGGGGAATACAAGTGGATCGGATGCGGATTTTGGTCATGCTGTTAAGCGGGGCCTTGGCCGGGCTCGGCGGGGCGGTGGAAATCATGTCCATGCGCTGGCGGTTTGAATCGGGCTTTGCCCCCAGCTTTGGAAATGACGGGATTTTGACGGCGCTGCTGGGAAGTTCCACGCCGCTTGGAACCCTCATAGGGGCGATGTTCATGGGGGCTTTGAAGGCCGGAAGCCTGGCGGTGGAGCGGTATACGGACGTTTCACGTTCCCTGGCCACGGTCATCCAGGGGCTGATTATCTGTTTCGTGTCGGCCAGGCTGATTTCCAGGTACATTGGATTTGATAAAATTGCGGAAAAATTGTCGGCCGTGTTCCGTTTTAACAGAAAGGCGGGTGAAAAGGATGCTTGATTTTGGCATATTGGGCGTGACCATGCGGATGGCGACCCCCATCTTGTTGGCAGGGACCGGAACCCTTTACAATGACAGGGCGGGGGTGACCAACATCACGTTGGAGGGTTCGATGCTCCTGGGCGGCTTTTTCGCCGTGGCCTGCAGCTTTTTTACCGGAAGCTGGGGATTGGCCGTGCTGGCCGGTATCGCCACGGGCGTGGCGGTATCCCTCGTCTTTTATTTCCTGACCTCCGTCTGCGGAGGGGACGAGCTGGTGGTGGGCTTTTCCATGAACATTTTGCTGGACGGCCTTTCGATTTTCTTGTTGAAGCAAATTTTCCACCAGTCCGGCTCTTTGGTGGACGAAAGAATCGCGGGGGTGCCGCAGATTTCCTCCGGGATGTTGGGGCGGATTCCCATCCTCGGGGACTTGCTCGACGGGCAGACTTGGATTGTGTATTTCACCTTCGCTTTCGCGTTGCTTACCTGGGTGGTTTTATACCGGACCCCGTTCGGACTCAAGGTCCTGGCCTGCGGGGAAAATCCGCAGGCGGCCGCCACGGTGGGAGTAGGGGTGCTTAAAATCCGATTTCTCTGCAACTTGATTGGCGGGGCGGCGTGCGGGCTGGCGGGCGTCCAGATTTCCCTCGGCTTTTTGTCACTTTTTACGCAGGGAATGACGGTCGGCCGGGGGTTCATCGCACTGGGAGCCGTCGTCTTTTCCAAGGGAAATCCCTTGCGGCTGATTGCCGTCACGCTGTTTTTCGGCTTTGCCGAGGCGATGTCGAACAGGGTGCAGCTGATGCAGCTGCCATCCGAACTGGTTTTGATGCTGCCTTATCTTGCGGTGGTCATCCTGACCTTCGTGCGCTTTGACCGTCTGAGGAAAAGGACGCAGAAGCAGGAAGCCTGCTGAAAGAAAGGATTGCATAGAAAAAACAAAAGAAACAAAACACAATGAAGAAGAAAGGAAGGAAAAAAGCATGAGGAAAACAAAAAAATGGTTGGCGTCGGGGTTGGTGTTCGTTTTGGCGATGGCATTATTTGCCGGTTGCGGGAAAGCGGGAGAGGAGCAAGGAGGACGGCAAAAAGAGCAACAAGAAGGGCAGAAAGAGGAGCAGGATGCGGGGGAAAAGAAGCTCAAGGCGGCCATGATTACGCCTCAGAAGCTGGGGGACGACGGCCCCATCGACGCTTGTTATGCGGGACTTTTGGCGGGCGCGGAAGAGTTCGGGTATGAAATCAAGGTTTTGGAACCGGAGGCCGGGGAGTATGAGGACAGCATCCGTTCCATGTGCGACGATGGGTACAACCTGATTTTTTGCATCTTTTCCCAGATGCAGGACGCGGTTTCCAGGATCGCGCCGGAATATCCGGACGTGATGTTCGTCCAGGTGTTGGGCGATTTGGAAATGGACAACGTAAAGACGATCAATTATAAGGATCAGGAGGCTTCTTTCTTGTGCGGTATTGCCGCGGCGAAAATGAGCAAGACGGGCAAGGTGGCGGTAATCGCCGGAGCGCCCGTGGGGGACAACGTCCGAAATATCGCGGGTTTCGAGGCGGGCGCGAGGGAGGCGGATCCGGACATCCAGGTCACCCACCTTTACGTGGGTTCCTTCGAGGATCCGACCAAGGGGAAGGAACTGGCCAATACCTTGTTGGACGAGGGCTATGACATGATTTTGCAAGTGTGCGCGTCTTCTTCCATGGGCATTCGCGAGGCAATCAAGGAACGGGGCGAAAATGTGTGCATGATCGGGAACTGTGTCGATGAAAGCGCGGCCATTCCCGGGCAGGTGCCTTTCTCCAATTTCTCGGACCACAAAAAGACCGTTTACAGTACCATGAAGGAGTTTTCCGAAGGGAAGTTCGAGGCCGGGGTCGTGAACTGGGGCCTGGAGGAAGGAATGACAAAATGCATTTTCGCGGAGGACGACGTGATGGAAGTCCCGCAAGAGATTAAGGACCTGGTCGCGGAATATGAACAGAAAATCATAGACGGAACCATCGTGCCGCCTGCCGAACTGGAAGGAGAATAAGAATCTTCGTATGGAGTTTCGTGAGACGGTGGCCGTGCGGTAGGGCGCACGGCCCCGTGAATAGTGACCGACAAATTCTTGTTTATCCAGTTTCTGCCAACGGTAATTGATTTTTATGGCACAATATGTTAGACTATATGCGGAAAAATGCAAAAAAAAGGATGCAAAAAAGGTGTGGGAGCGTGGTGGACGTAGTGAAACAGACGGATGAAAGAAAGAAATTGATGCAGCTTGGCGTGTTCAAGACGCAGGCGGATTCCATGATGTACCTGATTGCCCGTTCCATTGATCGAACGGAAGGGCCGGTGGGCTCCTGGAGCTTGAAAATAGATTTGGACGACAGCGGCGTGGAAAGCAGTACGGCCACCATTGGCCGTTATTTAAAAATGCTGGACGCCAAGGAGTATACCATACAGAAGAGCAACCAGGGAAGGATTCTGACCCCGGCCGGGAAAATATGGCTGGACGGTCTGGAAAACCGCATCGCCCGTGCCAGGGTGCGGGAGGACATTGGCCGGAGGATCCATGTGAATGAATATACGGAAATGGTGGATCTGATGCGGGTCCGGAAACTGATCGAGGTGGAGGCTGCCAGGCTGGCGGCGGAGAATGCCGACGCGGAGGATTTGAAGAGGCTGGAGGAGGCGTTGGCCATCCATCACCAGTATGTGGAGGACAACATGGATCCGGTAGACCCGGCCCTGGATTTTCACCTGGCCGTCACCCAGGCAAGCCATAACAAATTCATGTTTGCGGTGCTTTCCCTTTTGGCTTTTGAGGAAAAGCAGATTGAATCCACCATAGAGGTGCTGCGCACGAGGGAAATGGGCAGCGTGTATGTGGTGGAGCATGACGACATCATGCAGGCCATACGGGCGCATGATTCGAAAAAGGCGGAACGGCTGATGGAAATCCACATGCAGGCCATCGTTTCCGAGGTGGAAAAGCAGGTGGCTGAATTTGACGAGAGCGGGGACATGTTACCTCTGTGGCATAAATGAAAAAAGGACTCGGGAATGCCATTCTTGAGTCCTTTTTCATGCCATGGGAAACATCCTTCCCAATGACACAGAATCCTTCGGGGGAGACGGGCAGTGTGAAAAGGTTTAGGCGGGGGTTGGGCAAGGTTTAGAAAAGTTGAAAAAGGGGTTGAAATCCGAATTCATATATAGTATAATTTTTACAATTTGAGCACAAGGAGGCACTCTTGAGAAAGGTGGTCAGGAGTGCCTTTGCCATGTACACGTTACGGAAGGGAAAGGTGAGCAGATGAAAGCATTTCTTATACTGGAGGACGGGACGGTGTTTACGGGGACGAGCATCGGTTCCACCCGTGACATGATCAGTGAAATCGTGTTCAACACTTCGATGACGGGATATCTGGAAGTGTTGACGGACCCTTCTTATGCCGGACAGGCGGTCGTGATGACGTATCCGTTGATTGGTAATTATGGGATTACTCCCGACATGGAGTCGAAAAAGGCGTGGCCAGACGGTTACATCGTGCGCGAGTTGTCACGCATGCCGAGCAATTTCCGCAGCGAGGGCACGATTCAGCGGTTCTTGAAGAGCCACGACATTCCGGGAATCGCCGGGATTGACACGCGCGCGTTGACGAAGATCCTCCGCGAGAAAGGTACGATGAACGGCATGATTACCACGAACGCCGGTTATGATTTGAAGAGCGTCCTTCCCCGGTTGAAAGCATATACGGTCGGCGACGTCGTTTCTGAAGTGACGTGCCAGGAAAAGAGCACGCTCCCCGGCGAAGGCATGAAGGTCGCGCTTTTGGACTTGGGGGCGAAGAACAATATTGCAAAGTCATTGAATGACCGCGGCCTGGAGGTGACGATTTATCCGGCCCATACGTCCGCGGAGGAGATTATTTCTTCCAATCCGGACGGGATTATGTTGTCGAACGGCCCGGGCGACCCGTCGGTCTGCACATCCATTATCGAGGAAATCAAAAAATTGTACCATACGGACATACCGATATTTGCCATTTGTCTGGGACATCAATTGATGGCTCTTGCTACCGGTGCGTCCACATATAAGCTGAAATACGGGCATCGGGGGGGCAACCACCCGGTCAAGGACCTTGAGACGAACAAGGTGTACATTTCTTCGCAAAACCACGGCTACGCGGTGGATGCGGGCAGTGTGGACGAGACGGTGGCGCGTCCGGCGTTCGTCAATGTCAACGACGGGACGAACGAGGGGCTTTCCTATGTCGGGAAACATATTTTCACGGTACAGTTCCATCCCGAGGCGTGTCCGGGACCGCAGGATTCGGGATATCTGTTTGACCGCTTTATCAGCATGATGGGAGGTGCGAAATAATGCCAAGGGACAATAGCATTAAAAAGGTACTGGTGATTGGTTCCGGCCCCATCGTCATCGGCCAGGCGGCGGAGTTTGACTATGCGGGGACGCAGGCCTGCCGCTCGCTGAAGGAGGAGGGCGTGGAGGTCGTGTTGTTGAATTCCAACCCGGCCACCATCATGACGGACAAGGACATCGCGGACAGGGTGTACATCGAGCCTTTGACGGTGGAAGTGGTGGAGCAGCTCATCCTGAAGGAGAAGCCGGACAGCGTGCTGCCGACGCTCGGCGGCCAGGCGGGCCTCAACCTGGCGATGGAGTTGGAGGAGAGAGGATTTTTAAAGGAGCATAACGTGCGCTTGATTGGCACGACGGCGGAGACGATTAAAAAGGCGGAGGATCGCCTGATGTTCAAGGAGACGATGGAGAAGATTGGCGAGCCGATTGCGGCTTCCCTCGTCGTGGAGAACGTGGCGGACGGCCTTGCCTTTGCCAATAAAATCGGCTATCCGGTCGTGCTGCGTCCCGCTTACACGCTGGGCGGAAGCGGCGGCGGCATCGCCAATAATTCCCGCCAGATGGTGGAAATCCTGGAGAACGGCCTGCGCCTTTCCCGTGTCGGACAAGTGCTGGTGGAGCGGTGCATTTCCGGCTGGAAGGAAATTGAGTACGAGGTGATGCGGGATGGAAACGGCAATTGCATCACGGTATGTAACATGGAAAATATCGACCCGGTCGGCGTGCATACGGGGGATTCCATCGTGGTGGCCCCGTCGCAGACGCTGGGTGACAAGGAATACCAGATGCTGCGCACTTCGGCTTTGAACATTATCAGCGAGCTGGGCATCACCGGCGGCTGCAACGTGCAGTATGCCCTGCACCCGGACACGTTCGAGTATTGTGTCATCGAGGTAAACCCGCGTGTCAGCCGTTCTTCCGCGCTGGCGTCGAAGGCGACGGGCTACCCGATTGCCAAGGTGGCGGCCAAGATAGCCCTCGGGTACACGCTGGACGAGATTAAGAATGCCATCACGCAGAAGACGTATGCCAGCTTTGAGCCGATGCTCGACTACTGCGTGGTGAAGATTCCGAGGCTGCCGTTCGACAAGTTCATCAGCGCGAAGCGCACCCTTTCCACGCAGATGAAGGCGACCGGCGAGGTCATGAGCATTTGTGACAATTTCGAGGGGGCGCTGATGAAGGCCATCCGTTCCCTGGAGCAGCACGTGGACTGCCTTTTGTCCTATGATTTTTCCGAATTGGACGACGAGGAGCTGGAAGAGCAGCTCTACGTCGTGGACGACATGCGCATTTGGCGGATTGCCGAGGCTTTGCGCCGCAACATGTCATATGAATTGATTCACGACATCACGCGGATTGACAAGTGGTTTATCGACAAGATTGCCATTTTGACGGAGATGGAGCACAAGTTGCAGACGAAGCAGCTGACCCCGGAATTGTTAAAGGAAGCGAAGCGGATTGAATTTTCCGACGAAGTGATTGCCAGGCTTACCGGCAAGCGGGAGTGCGAGATCCACGCCTTGCGCCACGAGTACGGCATCGTGGCGGCCTACAAGATGGTGGATACCTGCGCGGCGGAATTCGCGGCCGAGACGCCATATTATTATTCGGTCTATGGCAGCGAGAACGAGGCCGTGCGCACGATCGGGCGCAAGAAGGTGCTGGTGCTCGGCTCCGGCCCCATCCGTATCGGGCAGGGAATCGAGTTTGACTTTTGTTCCGTGCATTGCACGTGGGCGTTTGCAAGGGAAGGGTATGAGACCATCATCGTCAACAACAACCCGGAGACGGTGAGCACGGACTTTGACATCGCGGACAAGCTGTATTTTGAGCCGTTGACCCCGGAGGACGTGGAGAGCATCGTCGATATCGAGAAGCCGGACGGGGCGGTCGTGCAGTTTGGCGGGCAGACGGCCATCAAGCTGACGGAAAGCCTGATGAAGATTGGCGTGCCGATTCTGGGCACCTCCGCGGAAAACGTGGACAAGGCAGAGGATCGGGAGTTGTTTGACGAGATTTTGGAGGAGTGCGAGATTCCGCGTCCGACCGGTGGAACCGTATTTACTGCCGAGGAGGCGAAGGCGGTGGCAAACCGTCTCGGATATCCGGTGCTCGTTCGGCCGTCCTACGTGCTTGGCGGGCAGGGGATGCAGATTGCCATCAACGACCATGACATTGACGAGTTTATCGGAATCATCAACCGGATTGCCCAGGACCATCCGATTTTGGTAGATAAATATTTGCAGGGTAAGGAAATCGAGGTCGACGCGGTATGTGACGGCGAGGATATTTTGATTCCGGGCATCATGGAGCACATCGAGCGGGCGGGCATCCATTCCGGGGACAGTATTTCGGTTTATCCGGCGCAGAGCCTTTGTGCGTCGGCGAAGGACAAGATTGCCGAGTACACGAGGCGGTTGGCGAAGTCGCTGCATGTCATCGGCATGATTAACATCCAGTTCATCGTTTGCGGGGAGGACGACGTGTACGTCATCGAGGTCAACCCGCGTTCGAGCCGCACCGTGCCGTATATCAGCAAGGTGACGGGGATTCCCATCGTGCCGCTGGCCGCGCGGGTCATCATCGGTCACAAATTGCGCGAGCTGGGGTACACGCCGGGACTGCAGCCGGAGGCGGATTACGTGGCGGTCAAGATGCCGGTGTTCTCGTTTGAGAAAATTCATGACGCGGACATCAGCTTAGGACCCGAGATGAAGTCCACCGGGGAATGCTTAGGCATTGCGAAAACGTTTGACGAGGCTTTGTACAAGGCGTTTATCGGGGCGGGCATCCGTTTGCCGAAATTTAAGAACATGATTATGACGGTGCGCGACGATGACAAGCAGGAGGCGGTGGAAATCGGACGCAGGTTCGCCCAAATCGGGTATCGAATTTTCGCCACGCGGGGAACGGCGGATGCGTTGAATGGCGCGGGCGTGAAAGCGATTGCCGTGCGTAAGATCGAGCAGGAGTCGCCAAACCTCCTGGACTTGATTCTCGGACACGAAATCGACCTGGTCATCGACACGCCGCCGCAGGGGGCGGAGCACTCGCGTGACGGGTTCGTCATCCGCCGTAATGCCATCGAGACCGGCGTGAACGTCCTGACGGCGATGGATACGGCGCGGGCGTTGATTACCAGCCTGGAAAATACGGACATGCAGAAGCTGACGCTGGTTGACATCGCGAGGATTTGATACTTTGTTGGTTATGGCTTTGGAGTTTGATTTTTGACGAGGGACGTTTGCCGCGCCCCTCGTTATGGAGTTGTCGGGAAATGCGGTAGGATTGCAATATATGGTCGTGAATCCCAATGCGTTACAGCATATATTGTAGGCGTACCGTCATTTCCCGACAATTCTTTAGTGATGGGGACGGCGTTTGTTTTTAGCGTTTTCCTTTTTAATATTCTATTGGGCTCATTCCGGTTATTTGGCGAAAGATGAATTGTTTTATACCCGTTCCGCGGACATGTTTTTTCAAATCAATGATACTGGTACAGGCCAGGGAATGGTGGGTATGTGGTGCGGACTTGCTTCGACAATTGGAACGGCAATTCGTGCGACATGTCAAAACGAAGAAGACGCGAGGGTAATCCGTATGGGGCTAAATGAGGAGCAGTATCATTCAATGAAATTTGAGCCGGATCTTTATGCGGAATATGACCTGAACACCGCGTATGAGGAAAAGACCGGAGAAGACGGAAAACCAGTGTACGTATTTTTTGTGATTCTTCAAGCACGTTAAAAACAGCCCTGATGGGACAAATTATAATTATACTAATTTGTTCACTTCGGAAGAAGCGGAGAAATATAACAGCTTATATTCCCGCTTAGTTGATTATCAGTCGCAGAAGCTTCCGGGGGTTATCACGAATGGCATGACGGAAGGGGATGCGTATGCGAAGGGATTTGAACAATATGAAATAGATGAGGTAGTGGAAATTTTTGCGAAGTATGCAAAAATTTCCAATGCGGACGAATAGTGTTTTTTGTCATCGGCCAATCAGCGTGGTGATTGGCAGGGGCTGAACTGTGATTCGATGGTTAATAAATGGACATATCGTTCATTTTGTTGATTGACTTTCCTGGGGGCTTTTGTTAAGCTGGTCCCATAGGGGTAAAACGCTTTTTGCCCCGTCACGCCCATGGGTTGTTTTGCATTACGTGCCCATGCAATGCGGGTGTCAGCAGTATGGTAAAGGAGGATTTAGACAAATGAATCGAGAGCGGGTGAAGGAACTGGTGTCCAAGTTGACGTTGGAGGAGAAGGCATCCCTTTGTTCGGGGGCGACGGACTGGCTGACGACGGCCGTCGAGCGTCTGGACATTCCGGCCGGGCAGATGAACGACGGGCCGCACGGGCTTCGGATGCCTTATGAGGATGAGGGAAAGAAAGGGGACAGGCCGTCGGTCAGTCTGCCGGCAGAGTGCGCGGCCGCGGCCAGCTTTGACCGGGATTTGTTGTACCGGATTGGCGAGACGCTGGGACGCGAGTGCCAGGCCAGGGGCGTGCAGATGATACTTGGCCCCGGTGTGAACATAAAGCGCAGTCCGTTGTGCGGGCGTAATTTTGAATATTTGTCCGAGGATCCGCTGTTGGCGGGCGAACTGGGCGCGGCCTACGTAAATGGCGTGCAGAGTCAGGGCGTGGGGGCCTGCGTGAAGCATTTTCTGGTCAACAGCCAGGAAACGAGGCGGATGATGTCCTCCTCCGAGGTGGACGAGCGCACGATGCGGGAGATTTACATGCCGGCGTTCGAGACGGTGGTCAAAAAGGCGGAGCCCTGGAGCATCATGGCTTCTTATAATAAGATTAACGGCACGTATGCCACGGAATCCCGCGATTACCTGACGGACGTGTTGCGTGGCGAGTGGGGGTTTGACGGCATGGTTGTCAGCGACTGGGGCGCGACCCATGACCGCGTGAAAGCGGTGGCTGCGGGGTGTGACCTGACGATGCCTGGCGCCACGAACACGGACAAGGAAATCGTGGAGGCGGTGAAAGGTGGCGTGTTGCCGGAGTTTTTGCTGGACACGGCGGCGGAAAACGTGATTTTCTTTGCCCTGCGGGGAAATGAGGCGAAAAAGGGCGGAACGTTTGATTTCGAGGCCGACCATGAAACTTGTGTCAGGGCGGCGAAGGAATGTGCCGTGCTTTTGAAAAATGACGGGGACGTGCTGCCAATCCGCGCGGGTCAGACTGTGGCGTTTATCGGGGAGTTCGCCAAAGAACCGAGGTTCCAGGGCGGCGGCAGCTCTCATATCGTGACAGAGCATGCGGTTTCCCCGTGGGACGCGGCGCGTGCATGCGGCGGGCATGGCGCCGGTTCGGACACTGCGGCAGAAGGCGCGTGCACGTTGACTTATGCCCGTGGTTATGACGGAATCGCGGTCAATGAGGAGCTGCAGGCGGAAGCCGTGGAGACGGCGAGAAGGGCCGACGTGGCGGTCGTGTTCGTGGGATTGCCGAACATGATGGAGACGGAAGGCATTGACCGCACCCACATGGCGCTTCCTGACAGCCATAACGCGTTGGTGTCCGCCGTGGCGGAGGCGCAGCCGAACACGGTGGTCGTGTTGTTCAACGGAAGCCCGGTTGAGATGCCGTGGGTAAACGAGGTTCCGTCAATCCTGGAAATGTATTTGCCTGGTGAGGGCGTGGGCGAGGCGGTAAATGGCATCTTGTCTGGTGACGTGAATCCGAGCGGGCATTTGCCGGAGACGTTTCCGTTGAAATTGGAAGATAACCCGTCCTATTTATATTATATTGGAAATAAGAAAAAAGTGGAGTATAGGGAGGGCAGCTTTGTCGGCTACCGCCACTATGCCAGCAAGAAGCAGGAGGTGCTTTTCCCGTTCGGGCACGGGCTTTCCTATACCACGTTTTCCTATGACAATCTCGTGGTGGACAAGGAAAGCTTTGGCGCGGATGACGAAGTGAAGGTGTCCGTGGACGTGAAGAATACCGGCGCGGTGGCGGGAAAGGCGGTCGTGCAGATTTACGTGGGGGTAAAGGCCGTGCCCGACAATCCGAGGCCGGTTCGTGTGCTGGCCGAGTTTGCCAAGGTGGCGTTGGAGCCGGGAGAGACGAGGACGGTGGAATTTACGCTGGGCAAGAGGGCGTTCGCTTATTGGAACGAGGAGGCAAAGTGCTATCATCTGGCGGGCGGCACGTACGAGGTTCAGGTCGGTCTTTCCGCCGGCGAAATCGTGCTGGCGAAGGAAATTGTGGCCGAGGAAGAGCCGCTTGACATCAAAATCGTGTATGACATGATGTCCTTGGTCGGCGACATGGTGAAGCATCCGGCGGGCAAGGAATTTTTTGAAAGCCATATGGATGACATCATCGACGGGGTCATTGCCTCGGGCATCGCGGCACATGTGGCAGGGGACGCGATTGAGAATATGCCGCGGGAACAGATGCGTGGTATGGCGACGGGGATGTACGGGCAGCCAATCCAGACGTTGTGCATGTTCTTGCCGAACGTCCAGGACTTTGAGTGGGTGCAGCTGATAAATCGGTTGAACGAGGAGTGAGGAATAAAGAGTCCGGCTTGCCGGACTCTCGCGCCGGAGCGTGGCTGCATTAGCAGCCATTTCCCGGCAACCCCTATTCCCTATTTCATACTCTTTAGGGCATCCCCTAACACACGCCCCTGCGTGGCAGGCGGACTCCGCGAGTCCGCCAATGTATACCCTTCCGGGCATCCCGTGTTTGATGCGCTTCGCGCCAGCGAACCCTCCGGGTTCGTCAAGGTATGCAATGGCAAATATGTTATAAATTCAAACTGTCTTCATTCAGCAGAAATTCACGAACGCCCATTGTGGTGATTCCCATGTCATCTCGTTTTAATCTGATATGGTTGCCCACGACGATAATTTTTTAAAATGAATCTCCGATATTCAGCAAGGGGCGTTCCTCTTGTTTTCTTTTTTCTTCATCTGGAAGTGAAAAGGCGGATTGGATATAGTATTTATTATTTCCCTTAATATCGTAACGGATTGCCACGTCAATGAGGAAGGCTTCTTTCAAATAATCTATATATTTGAAAAGAGGTCATTCCGAATTTTTGGCCAATTAGCCGTTTTTTCGTCACAATTTTTATCGTGGGCGGCTATTGCATTTTGAATCATGATGCATTATAATCAAATAGCGCCTGCTTCATCGTACCACGCATGATTTTGTGGGGAGGGGCAGGGGTCTATTATGGCATAAGAAGAGGAGTGACATAGATGTTACAAGTGGAGCATTTATCATATGAAGTGACGGCGGAGGGACGGCAGTCCGAGATTCTCTCGGACGTCAGTTTTTCCGTGGCGGATGGCGAGATGCTGGTCATCACGGGTCCGAACGGCGGCGGCAAGTCGACGTTGGCCAAGTTGTTGGTGGGCATCAACCGTCCGACCGGCGGACGGATTTTGTTGGATGGCAAGGATATCACGGAATTGTCGATTGACGAGCGGGCGAAGGCGGGGATTGGCTTCGCCTTCCAGCAGCCGCCCCGCTTCAAGGGGATGACGGTGCGCCGGTTCTTGAACCTGGCGGCGGGCAGGAGCCTCACCGAGGACGAGTGCTGCGGGCTGCTTGGCAGCGTCGGGCTGTGCGCGATGGAGTATATTGACCGCGAGGTGGACGCGACGCTCTCCGGCGGCGAGGTGAAACGAATCGAGATTGCCACGGTGCTGGCGAAGGAGCACGATTTGTGCATATTTGACGAGCCGGAGGCGGGCATCGACTTGTGGAGCTTCTCGATGCTGGTGAAGCGGTTCGAGAAGATTCACAAGGAGAGGAAGGCAGGGATGATTCTTATTTCCCACCAGGAACGCATTATCCGCATGGCCGACCGCATCATGGTGATTTCAAACGGCCAGGTGGAAAGAATGGGCGGCGCGGGGGAGGTCATGCCGCAACTGTTCGGAGAGGAAGTCGAATCCTGCGCGTGCAGGCAGCAGAAAGGGGGCGTGCTCTGTGGAGATTAACGGGGTTACCAAACAGGTACTTGACGTGATAGATTCTTACGGTTTCAAGCAGGAGGGCGCGTACAACCTGCGCCTGGACGGCATGGCGGTGTGCCATGGCGACAGCCGCCACATCCACATCGTGAAGAAGGAGGATGTGGCGGGCATCGACATTTTCATCAGTGGCGAGGCTAGGAATGAGCAGGTGCATATTCCCGTCGTGATGACGAAGGAGGGCATTGACGTCGTCTACAATGACTTTTACGTGGAGGACGGGGCCGACGTGACGATTGTCGCGGGCTGCGGGATTCACGGGTCGGGTTGCAGCGAGAGCCGCCATGACGGCATCCATTCCTTCCATGTGGGAAAGAATGCCAATGTGAAATACGTGGAGAACCATTATGCGGAAGGGCCGAAGTCAGCCAGTAAAGTATTGAACCCGGTGACGAAGATTTACGTTGGGGAGGACTCCGTCTTCACGCTTGAGACGGCGCAAATCAAGGGCGTGGACAGGACGAAACGGGAGACGTTCGTGGAACTTTCCGAGGGGGCGAAGCTGTTCGTGACCGAGAAGCTGATGACGGACGAGGAACAAGACGCGGTGTCCGACATGGAAATCCGGCTGCTTGGCGAGCACAGTTCGGCGCAGATTATTTCCCGCTCGGTGGCCAAGGGGACTTCGAGGCAGGTGTTCCACCCGAAGGCAATCGGGGAGAACCTTTGCCGGGCGCATGTGCAGTGCGATTCCATCATCATGGACAAGGCGGAGGTGAGTTCCATCCCGGAAATCAACGCCAGGCACGTGGACGCGCAGATTATCCACGAGGCGGCGATTGGGCGTATCAATGACGAGCAGATGATGAAGCTGCAGACGTTCGGCTTGTCCGAGGAAGAGGCGGAAGGCGTCATCATTGAAAATTTCCTGAGATAAAGTGACAGAGGGGACGGGCGATGATTAAGGGCATTATATTTGACGTGGACGGAACGATTTTAAATTCCATGCCGATGTGGGAGAACGTGGACGAGTTGTACTTGCGCTCTCTTGGCGTGGAGGCGGAAGAGGGACTGAGCGACAAATTATATACGATGAACATGGAGCAGGCGGCAAACTACCTCATCGAGAATTACGGGCTTGGCCTCACGGTGCGGGAAGTGATTGCCGGGATAGAGGCGCAGGTGAAGAATTTTTATGAGACGCGCGTGCCGCTCAAAAACGGGGTGCGGGAGTTCCTGACAGAGTTTCGTGAGCGGCGGCTGCCGATGATGGTGGCCACCGCCGGGGAGCGCAAGTTCGTGGACGCGGCGTTTCGGCGGTTGGGAATCGCCCCGTGGTTTTCCGGAATCGTCACCTGCACCGAGATGGGGACGGACAAGCGTAATCCCGACGTGTTTCTGGCCGCGGCCCTGCAGATGGATTTGGAGCCGTCGCAGGTGCTGGTCTTCGAGGACGCCTGGCACGCCATTCAGACGGCGAAGCGGGCGGGATTTCCCGTCGCCGCGGTTTATGACCAGTCGAACGACAAGTATTTGAAGAAGATATGGGAGATGGCGGATATCTATTTGCCGGAGTTTGCCGACTTTGAGATGTTCTGGAGAAGGGTGTCGAAGCTGTAAAGAGGGCGGCTCTTGTTGGAATGCCGCGAAGCTGTGAAGAGGCGGCTTCTGTTGGAATACCGCGAAGTGGTAATGAGGTTATGAACAAGTAATGGGGCGGGTTGCGAATATCCGTTTGACAAAAAGCGTAAGGCCGGGGAGGTGGTTTCCCCGGCCTTATTATACGGCCGCGCCTGACGTGGGAAGTTCGAAAGTGAATCTCTTGTCACTGTTCGGGCAGGGCTGGATTGTGATGAGTCCTTTCTATTTCAACATCTGTAATTTCGCGTCCAGCGTTTCCATCAGTTCCTTGGGAATCTGTGGCATGTGCCCTTGCAATTGTCGCAGAGTGGCCTTTTGCATCATCGGGTGCTGCCTGGCCTGTTCCACCATCGGCAGGCTTTCAAACACGATTTTCCGAGCCTCGTCGTTGGCGAGGAGCATATCAAGCGGCGTATCGATACCATACCGCCCGAATCGTCCGTCATTTACACCATAAATCGTGAAATCTCCCAGTTTGTCGGCAAGCCACTGTATGCACATGGGAAACCACTGGGCGAAAGCGGGGTTGACCATCTTTTGGTCGCCGCCGCAGGTAAGTGACTTGGCGAGGGACAGCCCGTGCACGCCGCTGCGGAAAATATGTAGTTCGAAATCCCCCCCGGCCTTGTCCAGTGCCTGGGCGAACGCGAGCGGGTGCACCGGCGGCGTAATTTGGTCGTCGCGCGTGGAAAATAGGAAGGTCGGTGGCGTGTGTTCGTCCACGGATTCCACGATGTCGGGACATTCCAGGGCGCGCAGGTCGCTGTGGACGATGCCGGGATACCCAAGGACAAGCGCGTCCGGACGCAGCGGGCCGTGCGTGGCCGAGGCGCCTGCCAGGTGCCCGCCTCCGGAAAATCCGATCATCGCCATCTTGTGCGGTGCAAGAAAATAGCTTTCCTCGTTTTCTTGCAAATGAACTAGCGCGAGTTGCACGTCTTGCATGGAATCTTCTATCGTTGCGTCCGGTTTCTTCGTGACGGTGGTGTAGTCGAGGACGAAGGCCTGGTATCCTTCCGCAAAAAATGCCATGGCCACGGGTTCGCCCTCCCGTGCGCTGCAGAAACGAAATCCCCCGCCAGGCAGGACGAGGATGGCCGGGTATCGTTCGATGTTTGCCATTTCCGGGGTCGGCTCGTGTAAATAGCCGGTGAGTGTGGCGTGTTCGCCTAGTTTGTATTGAATAAGTTTCATGAAAATGCCTCCTTACTATGAGCACTTAGCACCTGTGTTTTAGGTGCTTACGTGCGAATGTAGTTACCTGCAACTTGGCGAGGTCTTTTCGAGCCTAGTGCAGTGTAACTTCCGCGATGCTATGAGCACTTAGCACCTGTGTTTTAGGTGCTTACGTGCGAATGTAGTTACCTGCAACTTGGCGAGGTCTTTTCGAGCCTAGTGCAGTGTAACTTCCGCGATGCTATGAGCACTTAGCACCTGTGTTTTAGGTGCTTACGTGCGAATGTAGTTACCTGCAACTTGGCGAGGTCTTTTCGAGCCTAGTGCAGTGTAACTTCCGTGATGCTATGAGCACTTAGCACCTGTGTTTTAGGTGCTTACGTGCGAATGTAGTTACCTGCAACTTGGCGAGGTCTTTTCGAGCCTAGTGCAGTGTAACTTCCGTGATGCTATGAGCACTTAGCACCTGTAAATTATACTAGCATAAGAGGGAATGCCTGGCAATAAAAAATGACGGAATTTCTGGGATTTTAGAAATAAAAGTAACCTGGAGCAGGAAGTGCCCGAAGCCGACATACACGACAAATGCATGAGTAAATAATAAGCAGCATAAAAGAAGACATTGAATTGGCAAGTCGGGCAGTAAGAGGTTACTGGAGCATAGAAAGTATGCATTGGCATCTGGATGTGACATTCCGTGAAGATGAAAACCGAACCATAGATAAAATAGCAGCCCAGAATCTGAACATCATAAGAAAATGGAGTCTGAGTATCTTGAAAATGACCGATGTATCAAGAAATAAAAGGTTGCCAATGAAAAAGAAACGGTATGTGATTGGTCTGCGTCCAATAAAGCATTTAGAAGAGGTGCTAAACGTTTAAAATGATACCAGGGTCAAAATGTATTTTGACCCCAACACCATCTTAAAATGTGGCAAAAATAAAATTGGGTAAGGAGAACCGTTCATGCGTTTGTCGTTGAATTAGAGGAACAGTCGTTGAACAAAGATGTGTTTTGTGGTATCATATTGTAAAAGCAAATGAACTTGAGGGAAATGCATAGGATAGAGTGGGGGAATTTGATGGAAACGAAAACAATGGTTGACATTGAACGTGAGGAAGAGCTTCAGGCGATATCGAAGCTGAGGTTATTGGATGATGACCTGATGAGGTTGGTGTTTGACAAGAACATCGAGGCCACGGAACTTTTGCTGAATATCATTCTTCAACGAAACGATTTGAAAGTGTTGGAGGTGGTCGCACAACGGGAGTATAAAAACGCGATGGCGGGAGGACGCTCTATCACTATAGACATTTATGCGATTGACAGAGAGAGGAAGGTTTACGACATTGAAATCCAACGTGCGTCAGAAGGGGCGGATGTCCATAGGGCGAGGTTCCACAGTAGTATGATTGATACCAGGATGTTGAAGAAAAGGCAGAAATTTAAGGAACTGCATGATTCTTATGTGATTTTTATTACGGAAGAGGATGTCATAGGGGTAGGACTTTCCCTATATCATGTTGAGAGAGTGTTCAAGGAAACGGGTGCGCCGTTTGGCGATGGCTCCCATATCATATACGTGAATGGCAGCTATAAGAATGATGAAGACCCGGTTGGGAAATTGATGCACGACTTTAGGTGTACGAGTTCCGTTGACATGTTTTATTCGGTTTTGGCAAACCAGGTGAGGTATTTTAAGGAAACTGAAGGAGGTAAGGAGATTGTGTGTAAGACATTTGAAGAACTGGCTGATAAAAGAGCAAAAGCAAGAGAAGAGGCAAGGGCAAAAGAGGATGCAAGCCGACTGCTTGCGATGGGAAAATTGACGTATGAGGAAATTGCAAAGTGCACGGATTTGCCGGTTGAGGAAATAAAGAATCTGGCAGATTTGCAGTTGGCATAGGGTGAATCGTGGAAGAGGATAATAGTGCGGGGGAGTCACGTGTGGTGTTTTCCCCTTTTTAGTAGAAGGAGGATTTGGTGTGTCAGATGGTAATTTATGTACCAAATGAAGTTTTATATGATTCGAAAACGAACATGGATGAGGCAAATCGTTTTGCAAGATGTGCCGTAGCCTAGGGTATTATACCCAAAGCGGTGTTTCAACTAGGATACTAAGTCCAGCTAAGAAACCTTAAGGTTAGTGATTGACACCATATGCAGGATATGCCTGGCAAGGCTGGAATCCCTCTTGGACATATGAACCTTGTCACCGTTAAACTTGCCGGACTGTTTTACGGCAGGATTTAAACCGAAGTAGGCATAAAGCTTTTTGGGGGAGGAAAACAGGTCGAAGGCGGATTATGTGTCGGCGCTGAAAGGAAACCAGGGAACATTATATGAAGATGTGAAAGAATATTTTGGAGATAAGGAGTTTTTATGGGAAATCAAGGAAAAAGGGAATTATAAAAAGACGCAGGAAAAAGCCCATGGTCAGGTGGAAACGAGAGAATATTATCAAACGGAGGATATTCACTGGTTGGGACAGAAAAAAAGCTGGAAAGGGCTAAAAAGTATTCTTATGGAGAAAAAAACGCTGGAAAAGGAAGGAATACGGAAAGAAGAATACCGATATTTCATAAGCAGCATAAAAGAAGACATTGAATTGGCAAGTCGGGCAGTAAGAGGTGCTAAACGTTTAAAATGTGGCAAAAATAAAATTGGGTAAGGAGAACCGTTCATGCATTTGTCGTGGCTTTAATAAAAATACCCTTGACATTTCCCATGTTTTTCTTTAAAATATTGATAGCTTGATGAAAAAGCTTGTTCTTATGGGCATTTTCATGCAAGGCTTATATGGAACATCATGGGCTTGTACTGGTTTCGACAGGGATTCTGAAGATGGAGAAGCTATCCGCAGGCGATGCGTCAAATCGCGACCTTAAAATTAAACGCTAACGATAATTTCGAATTAGCTGCGGCCTAATTGCCGCATGTCAGCCCCGGGGTACCCGCACCTTGGGAACCTGGCATCAACCATGCGGGAAACGATACCGGCAAAGCTTTGAACCGGTAGGCGTATCATGAAGCTACTGAAACCGTAAGGATGTTCGTTTCCGTGCGGCAGAGGGAATGAAAAAGAACGGACTATGATAGTAGAAGTACATGGGATGGATTTTTGGACGCGGGTTCGACTCCCGCCAGGTCCAGTCACGGGGGAACGGCGAGAAATCGCCGTTTTCTTTGTTTTCAAGGGTTGCGGGGGAGACTGTCCGAAAACTCGGATGATCTAATCTAATGAGATAAAGATTGATATGCTCTTGCGAGCGTTCAATATAAATTAAAATTGCACATTGAAAACTGAATAAAGTACACAGAAATCATGCATCTATAGTTCAAATATAGTATAATGAAACCAGAGAAAAAATTTTGTTCCGAGGTGAGTTGAGATGCCGTATGTTTCAGGTTTTGACCGTGACCAGCTAATGTGCTGTTCATGGGATGCATTTGTAGATAAAGAAAGCATTGCAAGGATAATTGATGCGTTTGTGAACCATCTTGATATAGGGAAATATGGTGTAAAACCTGTGGCAGCAGAAGGACGTCCATCCTACGATCCGAAAAGTCTTTACAAGATCTATATTTATGGAAGCAGAAAAGGCATCCGTTCTTCACGAAAGCTTGCAGAAAGCTGTAAGGTGAATCTTGAAGTAAAATGGATGACAGGAGGTGTAGAACCTGACTTCCGTACCATTGCAGACTTCAGAAAAGACAATATAGACAGCCTGAAGGAAATCTTTCATGAATTTAACCGCCGGGTTTCCGGCGCAGTGGAATGGGGATTTTCGTCTGTGGATGGAACAAAGATCCAGGCCAGTAATTCAAAAGACAATAACTTCACAAAAAACAAACTGGATGACCGGATCAAGTGGCTGAACGGACATACGGATGAATATCTGCGGATACTTAATGAAATGGACCAGCAGGAAGAAGCAGATGAGATTCCCGGAGAATTAACCAGAGAAGAACTTGAGGCGAAACTAAAAGAAGCACAGGAGCGGCTTGCCAGGTATGAAGGCTATCAGAAACTAATGGAGGAAACCGGAGTATCGCAGTTGTCTATTACGGATGCAGATGCAAAACTTATGAAAAATGGGAGGCACTTATTTCCTGCTGAGAGGGATACGGAAAGTGGCTGGGGAGTTTGCGCTCTTCTGCCTGGGGTATAATCTGGAGCGGGCAAAAAATCTCCTTGGATTTCAAAAAATGATGGAATTGATGGAACAGGCATAAGCCTCTTTCTTCATCCTGTGTATTTTATTCAGTTTTCAATGACACAGATGAAAGAAAGGGGCTAAATTTATGTCTGAAAACCAAGTTTTCGGACGGTCTGGGGGGGCGGTTTATGCATTCCAGGTAAATTTATTGCAATCCGCGTAAATTTTCACACGGGATTTCATGATTTTGTTATATTGATGGCATCAATTGATTTCCGGAAATCATGCCATGGCCATGGATTTTCACAAGTATGAATTGGAGGAAACGAATATGACAAAATCAGGAAAAATAAGGGCGGCCATCGCCATCGTGCTGGTGGTGCTGATGGCCATCGCCAACGTGGGGCTTAACATGGGAAAGCTGGTGTTGGACAAGGTGTTCGGCACGGTTTCTTACTCGCGTGACGAGGAGGATGTGGACAAGGCGATTGAAGAGAGCCGCGAGGTTGCGCTGAAGGTCGAGGAGGAAGGCATCGTTTTGTTGCAAAATGACGGGGATTACCTGCCGGTTGCCGGTTTGGACAGGGTCAACCTTTTCGGATGGGGGAGCTACAGCCCCATTTCCTGCATGGTGGGGTCGGCCGCGGTCAACAATGACGAGGAGCAGAAGATTTCTATCACGGCGGCGTTCGAGCGGGCGGGCATCGAGTACAACAAGGACATTGAAAAAATGTATGACGGGCTCGGATTTTCCGGCTCGTCGTCCACCCGGGCGGGAAACGCGGACTACCATCTCTATGAGGCGGGAAAGGATGAGATTGACGGCGTGATGGAGGGCGCGAAGGAGTTTTCGGACGTGGCGGTCATCACGCTTGGCCGGGCGGCGGGGGAGAGCACGGACGTCCCGTTGTACATGGACGAGTATGACGAGGTGGACGGCCAAAGCCTCGGCGTGGCGGGCAGGCATTACCTGGAACTGTCGGAGCGGGAGAAATATCTGGTTTCCACGGTATGCGAAAATTTTGAAAATGTCATCGTGCTGCTTAACAATGCCAATGTCATGGAGCTTGGCTATCTGGAGCAGTTCGAGCAAATCCGTTCCATTTTGTCCATCGGGATTCCCGGGGATTATGGCTTTGCCGCCGTGGCGGAGGTGCTGAAAGGGGAGGTGAACCCGTCCGGGCGCACGGTGGATACCTACGCGTACGACCTGCTCGCGACCCCGGCCGCGCAGATTCCGCATTATAACACGTTTGGCAACTACAAGCTGGATGACAAGACGGTGTACTGGGTCACGTATAACGAGGGGATTTACGTGGGATACCGTTATTATGAAACACGCTACGTAGGGGATGACAACGTGTATTCCGAGGCGGAGGAGGCCGAGTATTGGCAAAACGTCAAGTATCCGTTCGGATATGGCATGAGCTACACGGATTTCGAGTGGGAAGTCGTGGGGCAGAAGCTTGGCGAGAGCGGCGGGACAATCGAGGTGGAAGTGAAGGTCACGAACGTGGGTGGCGTGGCCGGGAAGGACGTGGTGGAGCTTTACTATACGGCACCGTATGAGCCGGGCGGGGTGGAGAAGGCGTTTGTCAGTCTCGGGGCCTTTGCCAAGACCGGATTGATCGAACCGGGCGAAAGCGACACGGTTGTGCTGCAAATGAACGTGGACGACATGGCGTCCTATGATTACCGTGGCGAGGGCTGTTACGTGCTGGAAAAGGGCGAGTACCTGCTTAAGCTGCAGACGGACGCGCACCGCGAAAAGGACGGTGTGGAACAAATCCGTTACGTGGTGGAAGAGGACGTGGTTTATAAGGAGGAGATGGACGGGGCGCGTTCCACGGATTTGCAGGCGGCGGTCAACCATTTTGAAAACGCGGGCATCGAAATGATGTCGGCGAAGGAGGACGCGTCAGCTTCTTATCTATCCAGGCACGACTGGGAGGGAACGTGGCCGGATTTGGCGGAAAAGTATGAGGAAATTGCGGAGAAATACGCTCCGGTATTCGGCAATGAATTTGAGCGGACATACAAAGGATATACGGCGGAGGCTTCGCCGGAGCTGATGAAAGCGTTGGACGCGGGCTGGTGGGAGGACTATGACCCGGCCGCGGATTATCGGAACACGTATTTTGAAAATGAAGCCGTCGTTCCAGGCACGCCGTATTATTTGAAAGAATTTCCTTACGCGGATGAGGGGGACGAGGATTACGAGACGAGGATTGCCGTCAATGACACGGTGAAGCTGGCCGACATGGCGGCCGTGGACTATACGGACAAGGAGGTATGGGAGAAATTCATCTGCCAGATGGGTTTTGAGGAGATGATGCGCCTGTACCAGGACGGCGGCTATATGACGGCGGCCATAGACAGCATCGGCAAGAGCGCGGGTGTCGATTTGGACGGCCTGCTGGCGGGAAAAATTTTCGCCTCCGAAGTGCGCGGCCTTAGGGAAACCAAGATTTCCGTGTACGTCAAGCATTTCGCGCTGAATAACCAGGAGACGGTCCGCGACGTGAACGGGTTGTGCACGTTTGCCAACGAGCAGACAATCCGGGAAATTTACCTGAAACCGTTTGAGCTTTGCGTCAAGGAAAGCGGGGCGAACGGCCTGATGAACGCATACAACCGTATCGGCGCGGAGTGGTGCGGCATGTGTCCGGCCCTGCAAATGGACGTGACTCGGGGCGAGTGGGGGTTCGAGGGGAATATCGTGACGGACTTCTTCATCGTCGGCAGTTGGGCGGATAACGGTTATATGAGCGTGCAGATGGCGTTGAAGTCGGGAACGGATCTTTTGCTCACCGGGGACGGGTACGAGGTGGACAATCCGAATTACCTGCAGATGAACGAGGTGGAGGAGGATGTCTATACGCAGCAGGCATTGAAACAAGTATGTAAAAATATATGCTTCGTCCAGTCCCGGGGTTCCATGATGGAAATCGAGTATGGCTACGGCTGGCGGGGAACCTTGTTTTAGGGGCGGTCATCCTCGTGCTGGTGGCGGGAATCATCCTGGATATCCGCAAGAGAAAGAAATAAAAAAGAAGAAAATTTCCTTGCGTCCAATATTTGCCTATGTTATCATTATCTTAAGCGTTTTCTTAAAAGATGATACCAGGGTCAAAAGGTCATGTGTTCCATGCTTGCATGGAAAAGCATGACTTTGGAAGTGCGCAAAACACCGAAAAGTAGCCATTTTCCGTAGGAAAATGAGCGGATTTGAGGTGTTTTAGGGCACTGGACGTCCAGTGGACGTTCGTTTAGTGCCGACCGTAGCGGAGCGGAGACAACGAGAGCACGTAGTGCGGAGTAATCCGTGGGTATCATGGGGGCAAAACTTGTTTTGACCCCAACATCTTAAAAGATAATGGTAGCATGGGCTTGTCATTAGAAAGAAAAGCAGGAAGGGAGATTTGTACGTATGGACAAAGAAAAAATTACAGAATTGATTCAGGCTGGCAGGGCCGTCCTGGGAATCGAGTTCGGTTCCACGAGAATCAAGGCCGTCCTGGTGGGCGCGGATGACGCGCCGGTCGCCACGGGAAGTCACGACTGGGAGAACCGTCTGGTGAACAATATCTGGACGTATTCGATGGAGGACATCGAGAAGGGGCTGCAAGGGTGTTACGCGGATTTGAAGCGGGACGTGAGGGAGCGCTATGGCGTGACGCTTGCCAATTTGGGCGCGATTGGCTTCAGTGGCATGATGCACGGCTATCTGCCGTTTGATAAGGATGACAGGCTCCTGGCGGAATTTCGCACCTGGCGGAACACGATGACCGGAGAGGCTTCCGAGAAGCTGTCGGAGGTGTTCGGTTTCCACAT
The DNA here is from genome assembly GCA_910574865.1 of Lachnospiraceae bacterium. Classification (GTDB taxonomy): domain Bacteria; phylum Bacillota; class Clostridia; order Lachnospirales; family Lachnospiraceae; genus Schaedlerella. Next base: position 35,359 of record CAJTDN010000023.1, read on the forward strand.
TCCCCAGCGATGGAGCGTGGCGCACCTCTATCAGGCCATTTTGAACGGGGAAGAGCATGTGAAGGACATCGCTTACCTGACCACGCTGGCCGGTTTCATCCACTGGAAGCTGACCGGGGAAAAGGTGATGGGTGTCGGCGAGGCGGCCGGGATGTTCCCGATTGATTCCGCGAAACGTGATTATGACGGGACGATGCTCGCGCAGTTTGACGAGCTGGTGGCGGAAAAGGGATTTTCTTGGAAGTTGCGTGACATCCTGCCGAAGGTGCTCGTGGCCGGCGAGCGGGCGGGTGCGCTGACGGCTGACGGGGCGAAGTTTTTGGATGTGGACGGGGACTTGCGGCCGGGAATCCCGCTTTGTCCGCCGGAGGGCGATGCCGGGACAGGCATGGCGGCCACGAACAGCGTGGCGGTGCGCACGGGAAATGTCTCGGCCGGGACGAGCGTGTTTGCCATGGCGGTGCTTGAGAAGCCGTTGACAAGGGCGTATGAGGAGATTGACATGGTGACGACCCCGGCGGGCGACCCGGTGGCGATGGTGCATTGCAACAACTGCACGTCGGACTTGAACGCCTGGGTGAACCTCTTCAAGGAGGCCTTGACAAGCTACGGCGTGGAAGTGGACATGAATACCTTGTATGGCACGTTGTACCGCAAGGCTCTGGAGGGCGACAAGGATTGTGGCGGTTTGCTCGCGTACAATTATTTTTCCGGTGAGCATGTGACCGGGTTTAACGAGGGACGGCCGCTGTTCGTGCGCACGCCGGACGCGAACATGAACCTGGCAAATTTCATGCGCGTGCATCTTTACACGTCGCTCGGCGCGCTGAAGACGGGCATGGACATTTTGATGAAGAAGGAGAAGGTGGAGCTGGACAAGATGCTCGGCCATGGCGGGCTGTTCAAGACCAAGGGAGTGGGCCAGGGGATTTTGGCGGCGGCCATCGACACGCCGGTCTATGTCATGGAGACGGCCGGGGAAGGCGGCGCGTGGGGCATGGCCCTTTTGGCGGCCTACATGAAGGACAAGGCCGAGGGCGAGAGCCTGGCCGACTATCTGGCACAGAAGGTGTTCCACGGCGAGGAAGGCGAGCGGATGGATCCGGTGGCGGCCGACGTGGAAGGGTTTGAGAAGTTCATGGAACGGTACGCCAAGGGGCTGGCAATCGAGCGCGCGGCGGTGGAAAATATATAAGGAAGTTACGCTGCACTAGGCTCGAGGGAAACTCCACACGACTAGGCTCGTAAAGAACCTCGCCAAGGTGTGTGGAGTGCATTCACACTAAGCTCGTGAAAAACCTCGCTAAGTGTTCATGGCAAGTTGCAGGTAACTACATTCGCACGTAAGCATCCAAAGGACGGATGCTAAATGCTCATAGTAAGGAGGTTGAAATCATGTTAGAACAATTGAAAAAGGAAGTTTATGAGGCGAACATGCTCCTGCCCAAGCACGGGCTGGTGACGTTCACGTGGGGAAACGTCAGCGGCATTGACCGGGAGAAGGGCTTGTTCGTCATCAAGCCGAGCGGCGTGGAGTATGACAAGCTGACCCCGGAGGACATGGTGGTCGTGGACTTGCAGGGGAACAAGGTGGAGGGAAAATACAACCCGTCCTCCGACACGCCGACGCATATGGTGCTCTACAACCGATTTGCCAATGTCGGCGGTATCGTGCACACGCATTCGGCCTGGGCCACGAGCTGGGCGCAGGCGGGACGCGACATCCCGTGTTACGGGACGACCCACGCGGATTACATTTATGGGGAAGTGCCGTGCGTGCGCAACCTGACGAAGGAAGAGATTGACGAGGCGTACGAGCTGAACACGGGAATCCTGATTGCCGACGAGTTCGAGCGCAGGAAGAAGGATTACGTGGCGGTGCCGGCGGTGCTTTGCAAGAACCACGGGCCGTTCACATGGGGCAAGGACGCGCACGAGGCGGTGCATAACGCGGTCGTTTTAGAGGAAGTGGCGAAGATGGCGGCCCGCTGCGAACTGATTAATCCGCAAAATCAGCCGGCCCCGCAGGAATTGCAGGACAAGCACTATTACAGGAAGCATGGCGAGAACGCGTATTACGGACAGAATTAAGAAATCTCGCCAAGTGCTCATAACAAACTCATAGAAAGGAAGTGTGGACGATGGGCTACAAGTATCAGCTTAACAGGGACAATTATTATCGATTTGACGTGATGGAAATAGGCAAGCTGGCTCCCCGCAGCTATTTCATCCCGTTTTCATCGCGGAATGCGGCGGACGCGGTGACGGCCAAGGAGAAGCGGTATGCTTCTACCAAGGCGAAGTGCTTAAGCGGGGAGTGGGATTTCAAGTTTTACGCGGTTCCGTCACAGATGCCGAGCGTGCTTGACACGGACGCGGCCGGGTTTGACAAGATTGACGTGCCGGCGTGTTGGCAGTTTCGGGGATATGACAGGCCGTTTTACCTTAACACCCGTTACCAGTTCCCGTATAATCCGCCGGAAATCCCGAAAGAGGACGCGGTGGGAAGGACCTTTAGCTGGATGGGATCCGACTTGGGTATAAAGCCGCGCTGGCAGCAGCCGGAGGACGAGTACAATTTCGTTGGCGTTTACCGCAGGACGGTGGATTTGGGAGAGCAAAAGGCCGGTTATATCTTAAGTTTCCTGGGTGTGGCGAGTTGTATCGACCTTTACGTCAACGGGCAGTTCGTGGGATATTCGGAAGGCGCCCACAACATGGCGGAGTTTGACGTTGGCGGGAAAATGCATGACGGGGAAAATGAAATCGTGGCGGTCGTTCATCGCTGGTGTACGGGGACGTACCTGGAAGCGCAGGACATGTTCCGCAATAACGGTATTTTCCGTGACGTGTTATTATATGAACTGAACGAGACGGACATCCTTGACGTGGACTTCCGCATGAAGAAAATGACGGCGGCGCAGGTCGCGGCCGCGGGCAAGTCGGCGGGTGACGGCAACGTGTCCAAAGCGGACGAAGAGGCGGGCGCGTATTACCGCGCGTTGGCGAGCGTGGAGTTGACGAAGGACGCGGACGTGACGTTTACCTTGTGTGGCAACGGAATCAGCGAGAGCGTCACCGTCTCGTCAAAGGATAAAAAGGCGGTGGCGAAGTTCCATTGCCTGGACGTGAAGGAGTGGAACGCCGAAGAGCCGGTTCTTTACGATTTGTACTATGAAATTGAGGGAACCTGCGTGAAACAGCGTGTCGGCTTCAAAGACATTGAAATCAAGGACTGCGTGTATTACTTGAACGGGCATAAAATCAAGTTCCGCGGGGTCAACCATCACGATACCAGTTGTACGAACGGCTACACGATGACACCGGACGAGATTGAGCGTGACGTGCGTCTGTGCAAGGAGTTCAACATTGATACCGTGCGCACGTCCCATTACCCGCCAGATCCGTTGTTCATGGAGTTGTGCGACGAGTTGGGCGTGTACGTGGTGGATGAGACGGACATTGAGACGCACGGCACGTTTTCACACCAGTTCCCGCCGACGTACAATTCGATTAGCCACGACCCCAAGTGGGAAAACCGGTTTCTGGACCGCGTGCGGCGGATGTACCATCGGGACAAGACACATGTCAGCGTGATTTTGTGGAGCCTGGGCAACGAGTCCGGCGGCTATGCCAACACGGACAGGATGTACAAGTGGCTCAAGGGCGTGACGCGGATTCCGGTGCATTATGAGAGCGTCGTGCACAGCAAGCGCAAGGCCTATGACGTCGGCAGCGAAATGTACCCGCCGGTGGCGAACGTCCACCTGGTTGGCGAGAAAATGAGCAAGACGGAGCAGTTTAACGACCGGCCGTACTTCTTGTGCGAGTACGCCCACGCGATGGGGGTCGGGCCGGGAAATATCGAGAGTTATTGGAAGGAAATTTACCGTTACGACAACCTGATGGGCGGCTGCGTCTGGGAGATGGTCGACCACGCGGTGCTGCACGGGGACGGCAGCTACACGTATGGCGGTGACCACGGAGAGTGGGAGCATGACGGCAATTTCTGCGTGGACGGTATTTTTTATCCGGACAGGACACCTTCGACCGGGGCGAGGATCGTGCGCTTCACCTATCGTCCGTTGCGCGTGGCCTATCTGGGGATGAACCGTTTCGAGGTGTTCAACACGATGGCCTTTTCGGACGGTGCGCGTTATAAGATGAGGTTCTGCCTGACGGGGGCCGGTGAGGAAGTGACGACGTTTGAAAGGCAAGTCACGGTCGCCCCGCTTTCGAAGACGGTGGTGGAACTCGAGCTTCCGGCAAGCCTTGGGGCGGACAGCCAGTTGACGGTCACGACCGTTGACACGGTTACGAATCGCGAAGTGGCGGTGGAGCAGATCGAGCTGACTGCGCCCTTCCTTCCGATGCCGAAGACGGACGGGACGGACGAGAATGCCATGTCTTATGCATGGCAGAACGGGAAACCGGAGATTACCGTTGGAAAGAGCAGCTTGGAATGCGCCCTGCCGTATACGGTGCTGTTCCGTGCCCCGACGGACAACGATACCGGTTTTGTCGGCAGCACGATGGGGGATTTTGTGCCGTTTAGCGAGAATATTGTCTCCGTGGACATGGGGACGGACGGGGCCGACCACAAGATTACGGTGGTCAGCGAAATCCGCTGCAAGAAGCATGTCTTTACCTGCACCGACGTATACGAAAGTTGCGCGGAGGGCATCCTGGTCACGAGCAGGCTCCATTGCGACAAGGGGGGCGGGTTCGTGCCGAGGTTTGGCAAGGCTTTCCGGCTTGACGCGGCGTTTGACAAGGTGGAATACTTGGCGAGGAACGCGGAGTCCTACGTCGACATGAAAGACCAGGCGCAGATTGAAAAGGTGGGCTGCACCGTGAAGGACATGACGGAGCCGAACATCCGCCCGCAGGAGAGCGGAAACCGTTGCGACTGCCGTTACGTGACGTTGTCGGACGGGGAAGGGCAGATTACGTTCAAGGCCGTGGGAAAACCGTTCGAGCTGGGTATCAAGCCGTATTCCGACAAGGCGTTGATGCTGATGAAGCATCGCGAGGACGAGGTGCAAAGCGGGACTTACGTGACGATTTCCGCATTCCAGATGGGAATCGGCACCGGAAGCTGCGGACCGGCCACGGCCAAGGAGCATAAATATCCGGCGGGAAAAGATTACGAGCTACGATTTATCATCAGCTGGAAATGAAACGTTGGGAATCGCGATGGCATTTAGGCATAAAGAGAGAACTGAGAACTCTTGAACCAAGAAATAGCCGCGAATGTATATCAGATGTGGAATGACTTCCACCCCTATATGTACACTGGTTTCGGTGAAGCGCAACACCGAAGCAAACATATAGGGGCGGATTTTGTCCGTAATGACAAATACGCGTCACGCCTGCCTTTTCAGGTGCCAGTAAAAGGACTGGTGGGAGCCGAACCATGCCACGAGGGGCAGGCCGCTTTCCATCAGGATGTCGGAAGAATATGTTTTCTTTGTTTCCATGTCCATGTAGAGGGCGCCGGGGGCAAGTCCCCGCACCTTGATGTAGGAAACCGGCATGTTGCCGTGTATTTCCAGCATGACGGCGAAAACAAGCGCCTCGTCCTTGTCCTCGGAGACCACTTCCCAGGCGGCGGTTTCGTCCGTGAACGGGTTGCTCAACCGATGGTAGTCCCCGTTCTGGATAAGTCCCGCCAAATCCTTGTAAGTGGCGATTTGCCCGCGGATTTCATCCTTTTCCGCATCCGAAAGCCTGCCGAAATCCAGCTCGTAGCCGAACGTGCCCGACATGGCGACGATTCCCCGCGTCTTTAAGGAGACGACGCGCCCGGTCTGGTGGTTCGGGACGGCAGAAACGTGCGAGCCGACGGTGGAAACCGGATAACCGAAAGAGGTTCCGTATTGAATCCGCGTCCGGTCGACGGCATCCGTGTTGTCGCTGCACCAGATTTGCGGCGTGTAGTAGAGCATGCCTGCGTCAAACCTCCCGCCGCCGCCGCTGCAGCCTTCAATCAGGAGGTTCGGGTAGCGGTTTATCAGCCGCTCCAGAAAGTCGTACAGTCCCAACATATAATCATAGAGCACGGTTTCCTGGGAATTTTCCCCATGCGTGTAAACGTCGCAAATACTGCGGTTGATGTCCCATTTTAAATATTCAATGTTGGCCTGGTCCAAGACGTCGCAGACTTGATCGAATATGGCGTCCACCACCTCCTTGCGGGAGAAATCCAGCACGAGCTGGCCCCTGCCCCTGACCGGCTTGCGGTTCGGACGTGCCAGTGCCCAGTCCGGATGCGCACGGTATAGCGCGCTGTCCTCGTTGATCATTTCCGGCTCGAACCAAATTCCAAACTTCAAACCCAACGCGTTTACGTCATCCACCAGTTCTTTTAAGGAGCAGCCGAGCTTCTTTTCATTTACATGCCAGTCGCCAAGGCCGCTGTTGTCATCGTCACGCTTGCCAAACCAGCCGTCATCCATTACCAGCATTTCCACGCCAAGGGCGGCGGCCTCCCGGGCGAGGTTTCGAATTGTCTGCCCGTCAAAATGGAAGTAGGAGGCTTCCCAGCTGTTGACCAGGATGGGGCGGCTTGTAAGGTTTTTGTAATTTCCCCGGCATACGTGCCGGTTGATGCATTTGTGGAGGTTTCGTGATACCTGTCCCAGTCCCTCGCCACTGTAAGTCATGATGACTTCGGGTGCATGGAACACCGAGCCGGGGGCCAACGGGTAGGAAAACTGCTCCTCGCAAAGCCCCAGCATCATGCGGGTCTGGTTGTATTGGTCACGTTCGGCCTCGCCTTGAAAACCGCCGCTGTAGACGAAGGACATGGCATAACATGCGCCATGCTCTTCCGTCGCGTCTTGTTCGGCAAGCAAAAGCAAAGGATTGTACTGGTGGCTTGATGTTCCCCGCCGGCTGCCGATACGTTGGCATACATGCGTGACGGCGGTGCGTTGCATGTTCCGTTCCATCGCGTGCCTCCCATAGAACGTGAGCAGGTCAAACCTTCCGCCGACGAAATCAAGGCAGGCGCTTTGCACCTTTTCCAGAAACACGGAGTCCTTTCCGTCATTTTGAACCCGCACGGCCCGGGTGATGACGTCGAGTTCCGGAAGAATGCCGTATAACAAGCATACTTGCAGGTTCATTGCCTCGTCCTTCAAAATGATTTCCAAGGTCTCGGCTTCCCCTTCCCCGGCATGGACGGCGGGGAGTCCGGGAATGGAATATTTTCCCGTGGAAACCCGGTGCCCGGCGTAACGCAAATCACACCCATAGACGCCGTCCGCGGTCTTGACGTCCAGCGCCGGGCTGCGGAAATCCCCGTTTCCCCTGCAGGGAAATTCCTGCGGCAGCGCGTCGAGGGAATAGGTACGGTCTTGTCCCACGTCGTATGGATTGCCGGAAAATCCACGGTCGGCATAGGTTAAAAGATAATCGGCCGTTCCGTCCGTGCGCCGGCCATAATACAAATGCAGCAAAAAGCCATAGGCGTCAACTTTCATCTGATAAGTGGAATTTTTCGTGTGTATGCTAAAAATCTTTTCCGTCTCGTTAAATTTAATTGCCATGGTGGTCATCCTTTCCGCTTGTACTTAGGTGAAAGCAAAGTTACTATTCGCGGAGCCATGCGTTTGCCGCATGGCTGCCGTTCGATAAAATGGTGGTGCCAGCGGACACCCGGCCCATTGCCGCAGGCAATTTTAAATGGCTGGATGTCGTTACGTTCCGCGGCCGCCAAGCCGTGAATCGTGACAAAGCAAACATCCCCCCGGAGTCGCCAGGGGGGATGTGGAAGCGTCGCTTCTGCGTTCTTTCCCGCACCCCGGCCGACCAGGCGCCGGCCGGGAAGGACGCGCGTAAATCTAACGTCTGTCATTTCACGGCTCCGTTTACCACGCCGTTCAGTATCCATTTCTGGCAGAACAGATAGAAAATCAATATCGGCAACAGCGCGAGCAGGTAGGAGGCGAATGCCAGGTTGAAGTTCGTCCCGAACTGCGTTTGGAAATTGAGCTGTGCCAGGGGCAGCGTGTTCATCTCGCTGCCGGACATGATGACGAGCGGTGTCATCACGTCGTTCCACGTACCAAGCGCGGTCAATACCGCCACCGTCGCGTGCATGGGTTTCATCAACGGGAAAATGATTTTCCAGTAGGTCTTCCACGTGCTTGCCCCATCCACCGTGGCCGCTTCTTCCAGGGCAATCGGGATGTTTTTCAGATATCCCGAGTAGAGGAGCACGTTCATCGGCATGTAGAACACTACATATAATAGAATAACTCCCACGATGTTGTCAAGTCCCATTTGGGCCGTCTGCTTTACCAGGGGCATCATCAGGATGGCAAACGGTACGAACATGCCGCTCACGATGTAAAGGTAGGCCAGCTTGTAGCCCTTCTTGCTCATGTTGCGTCCAATCGCGTACCCGATTAAGGAATGCAGGAGGATGGAAATTCCCACGGTCAAAAGCGTAATCAAGGCACTATTTGTCAAGGAGCGCCAGAAGTCCGTCACCCGCATCGCTTCGGCGAAGTTGGCAAAGCTTAAAGTCGATGGCAGCGAAAGGATGCCGGAGATGCTGTTCGTCATCTCGCTCGGCTGCTTCAACGCAATCATGAGGGTCATGTAGAGCGGGAAAATGACGGTTACCAATCCGAGAATCAAAAGGATGGTAATGGGCCAATTAAACTTTTCTTTCACTTTTTCGTTTTTCATAGCTGTTCCTCCTTTTTACCAAGCACGGTCATCTGGAATACGGAGAGGGCCACGATCACGATGAAGAAGATGACCGCGTTGGCGCTCTGGAACCCGAATTGTCCGCCGGACATGCCGTTATTGTAAATCAAGTAGGAGATGGACTCGGTGCTTTGCGCGGGTCCCCCCTTTGTCAATGCCATGATTTGGTCGAACACCATCAGGAAATTCTTCAGGCAAAGAACCATGTTGATGGAGAAAAACGGCAAAATCAGCGGGAACGTCAATTTCCAGAACTTCGTAAACCCATAAGCGCCGTCAATGGAACCGGCCTCGTACACGTCAAGCGGAACGGTCTGTAAACCGGAAATGTATATAATCGTGTTCATGGCGATGGACTGCCACGCGCAGACAACCAGGACCGCAATCCAGGCCCACTTCTCACTGGCCAGGAGACTTCCGCCCTCGCCGCCGAGCATGGTAGAAAACGCCGGCAGTATGTAGGTGAAGAAGTAGTTGAAAATGTAACCGACCACCAGTGCCCCTAAAATGTTCGGAATGAAATACATTCCACGCAGCGCGCTCTTGAACTTGATTTTCGAGTTCAGGCCCAACGCCAGTATCAGGCTCAGGACGTTCACGATAATCGTGGAGGCCACGGCCAACTTAAAGGTAAACAAGTAGGATTTTCCCACGCGGGCATCCTGGAACAAGTCAATGTAGTTGCGGATTCCGACAAAGTCATAACTTCCATAGCCCCTGAAGTTCGTAAAGCTGTAAATGACGCCCTTGATTAACGGCAGCGTATTAAAGCAAAAGAACAAGGCGAGAATCGGAATCGTAATTAGTAAAAATGTTTGGTTACGGCTAAGTGTCTTTTTCATCTGCTCTCACTCCTTTCACGATTGACCCTGACCGGCCTCATAATCCTTTACCTTCTGGATGATGTCGCGGTTGTACCTGGCCCAGTCGGAATCGAATTTCTCCAGGAACGCGTCCACGTCGCCCTTAAGCAGGAAGGTCTGGATTTGCGCGTCCACGGCCATCTCGGACGGATAATAGTGGTCCTGGTAATCGTGCATCTTTCCCTCTTCTATGTATGTCTTCATGCCGTCCAAAATGGAGGCCAGCTCAAACTTTTCATCGACGCAGGGAACCGCGTTCTGGTCGTCAAGGTACATCTGGACGTTGTCATGTTCCAGGAGGAAGTCGAGCACCTCGTAGGCGGCCTCCTTGTTTTCACAACTGCTGGTGACGCAGAACTGCAGGTCGACGCCTGAGTTCAAGTAGTTCTCATCCTTGTCGTTGCTGCCGGGCATCACGAAGGAGTCGATGTCCATGTCGGGATTGACGGACTTGATCTGCGGGACGGCGTAGCTTCCGATGGTGAACATCGCGGATTCCCCGTTGGCGAATGCCGTACATGCGTTGTTGTAGTCGTAGGCGAACGGGCCTTCCTCCCCATAGGACAAAAGCGTCTGCATCTTCTCCGCGATTTCGCGGTACTCGTCCGTGAACGTGGTTTCTCCCCGGTTGACCTGCTGGCAGACGTCGGCCGGAGCCAGGTCGACCGCCAGGGCGTTCCACGGGGCAAGGCAGGTCCAAACATCCTTGAAGCCAAAATACAAGGGCTGGATCCCGGCCTTTTCAATCTCGTCACAAAGGTCAATGAACTCGTCCCAGGTCTCGGGAATTTCCCAACCGTGTTCCTTGAACATCTTCCGGTTGTAGATGTAGTGGTCAAGCATTTTTGTAACATTTGTGGCTAAAAATTTATTGGATTGTTGCCTGGAGTCCATCGGGGCTGTCAGCTTTTACCAATGGTGCTTCGCA
>CAJTDN010000024.1:0-37816 GCA_910574865.1 Lachnospiraceae bacterium
TTCCTCCATTACCGACTTGAAATTCAAGGCGCTGCTCTGCCTGATGTTTTCTTCCGGCCTGCGCATCGGCGAGGCACGGCATTTGAAATGCCCGGACATCGAACATTCAAAGAACCGTATCCTGGTCCGTGCCTCCAAGAACCGTTCTTCCAGGTCCTCCACACATGGAACCAGGAACTGCCCTACCACGTGCACATGCACTGCATCGTGTCCGGCGGGAGACTGATGCCGGACCGCAAGATACGGAAGGCGGGAGGCCGCTTCTTCATCCCGGTAAGGGTGCTCCGGGACAAGTTCAAGGGGAAGTACCTTGCCGGCCTTGACTCCCTTTACAAAGGCGGAAAGCTGGCGTTTTCTTCCACTTGTGAAGGGTTGCGCGACACCCGCGGATGGGCAGGGTTCCGTGACGGCCTTTACAAGAAGGAATGGTGTCCCTACATAAAGGAAACCTTCAACGGGTTCGGCAACGCCATGGAATATCTGGGAAGGTACACCCACAAGATCGCGATATCGAACAGCCGAATCCTGTCCGTTGACGAACGGCGGGTGACCTTTTCCGTCCAGGGACGCCGGCGTTTCAAGGAACGGTATGCCAACCTTTCCATGGCCGAACTGCTGAAGGCGGCCTGGGACGTTGACATCCATGTCTGCCCAGAATGTGGCTGCCGGAACATGCAACACTTGGGAAGGACTTATGGCGCTTCCTAGGGCGGGACGTCGTCTCACTGAACACCGTTTTTTTCAAAGGCCTCCGCAAGAAGGTCCGCGAAGCATGCACTTTTCTAAAAAGCACTCATGAAACACATGCAAAAACAAGTTTCATGCCGACGGTTCCGTACAAAAATTTCCGCATTTTCACCAAACGGAAGGAATACAATCCCCATACACGGGTCGGCTAAACGTCCGGGGCTTGGTACAATTGGAAAGAATCATATCCAGAGCAGTTCTTGTTTAAATCAGAACTGCTCTTTTGTCGGCTCTAGATATGATACTTTCCTAATGAATTATAGCACTTCAAGTGTTGCCTTGCCCAGAACCATGACTTCAAGGGTGCGGACGATTATAAGGAAAGCGATATGCGCATTATAGTTTGGACAGTTACATGCTCTCATAAGGAAATTCTCCCTTTTTGATTTTGCATGTAGAACTTATCAAATAAATCAATTGCACTTTTGTGCAATCAATTCGCTTGAAGAATTGATACTATTTTTCCAGATGATTTTGGTTCGGGGGATAAAGGAAAGGGGGAAATGAAAATTTGTTGAAAATTTAAAAAAAGAGTATTGACTTGTCCCCGGGGGCAGGTTGTAAAGTAGTAGTCAAGAGGAGGCGATATAAATGGGATACAGTAGAGGTTGGATTGAGAAAAACATGGAAACAAATCCAAAGTTTGCCAAATTGTCTCAAGCGCAGGAACAGCTTGCCACAGAGCCAATGGGACAGGAAGAAGTAGAAAGGATAAGAGAGGCTCTTGGATGTTCTTTTTCAAAGCCGATGAACAAGTGGGAAAAAGAGGATGTCGAATTGGCGGTGGAAGTGGTTAGGAATATGGCAGGGTGCGTTTTATGCTTTGACAGGATGGCATCACTTTTTGACAATGATGCGCCTTTTCATCCAACTGTTCAGGCTTGGGTGGAAGAATTGTACTGTTATTTTTCCAGAGGGGGCAAAAGCCATGATTGGGAAGCAAATACCACGGAAATGGTTTGCAGGCCATATACCATTTTTTTCAAGGATGGCGATTTGACGGAACCCGTTATAGAGATGTATGGGGAAGAAAAGGGTCGTTTTTTATTCATGGCCATCTTCTACTTTGGATACCATGATGAAATAAAGGAGCGGGGGCTGATGCCGGAATGGAGCCGCTTGTTTTCAAGCGGCGATACGAGCGATAAGCGGAGCGTTTGTGAGCCGGATTGCGTTAGCAAACCGGGGGTTTCGGAGGAATAATATCGTCCGACATGCCGTCTGTCTATGGAATGGCCATGCCGTGGTTTATGTGACCGTGTACTTTATCGTCCGGCAAGCATTCTACAAAGAAAGGTATCGGCGGCATGTCGGGGCGTTGTTTCTGGATTGCTATGCAAAGCTATTAAAACCGAACAGCATGTTCATGTCGCAGTCCAGGATATGGCAGCAGGCATACAAAAGCGACACGGTGGGATTTTGCGTACCTCTTTCTATCCGGTTATAGGAATAGATGGAAACGTCAACGCCGTTTGTCTGCAGTTTCGCGACCATGTCCGTCTGCTTGATGTTCATGGATTTTCGCAAGCGCGCGATATTTTGGCCGATGTCTATGTTGTCTACTTGGATGATTCTGTCGATGCTACTTTCGCTTTTCATGGTGTCGCACCTCCATGTGATAATGTTTGCTTCAAATGTGTTGACTGCACGCAGCGTGCAGTTATATCTGTGCAATATTTTATGGTTATTTATGCAAAAATAATTGCACGAGAGCGCAATGAGTGATATAATGTACGAAGCGTATGGGGATATACGGACAAGGAAATGATGTTCTGTCCGTCAGGAACAAGGCATATGTTTTATCGCAAAGGAAAATATGAATCTGGAGGAACGAGAAGATGAAGAAAAAGCTGATTATTGGCGCGGTGGCCGTCCTTGCCGTGATGCTTGCCTTGGCAGGGCTTGTCTTTTTTGTGCGTGACGTGGGAGGCAAGAATGACGAGATTAAGGAACTGGAGGCAAAGCTGGAGGAGATGGAGCGAAAGCAAATCGCGACGGATGCCATCAAGGAAGAAATAAAGCAGATATCCAAATACTCCGCCTATGAGTTTGATTATACTTCCATCCTATGCTTTTCGGATCAGAGCAAGCTTTTGGGTATCAAAATCCCGTTGACGGGGAGCCAGTTTATCGCGACGCTTGACGGAAAGATGAACATTGGTATAGACGGGGAAAAGATACAATTTACGGAGACGAAGGATTCCGAAGGGAGAGTCACACAAGTCACGCTCATGGTTCCGCACTCGGAAGTCCTGGACAATTACACGATTACTGACTCGCTGAAAATATATGATGAGAGAAGTAATATTTTTAACCCGGTCAAGGTGGAGGATTATAATAATCTGAGGGCCGAGGCCGAGCAAAAGGAAGCGGAAAAAGTGCAGGGGAGCGATATCCTGCAGAAGTCGGATGAATCCGTGAAATATTTGCTCATGTCACATTTCCAGGCGGTGTACGGAGATGGCGTGGAAATCAGGTATGAGTATCTGGAGGAAAAGGAATAAGAAGCGCGTGGCAGGCGCAAGAAAGGATTTGCCAGGAATACCACACGCCTAAAAGAGATTTTGGTTAAAACAAACCGAAATCTCTTTTATAGTGCCTTGAAAAAAGTGTGAGAAGAGGTATGCTAAAAGAAATTCAGGGATAAAGTATCCGTTGAGTTTCTCGGAGTTTATGACCGTGTATGAGGGAAACTGCTATGCCGGGTGGAACGAATACATTACTTATGGTGGCATTCCTCTCGTGGTACTGGCGGAAACAGAAGAACAGAAGATGGCGATGCTAGATAATTTGCCGAATGAAACCTATATCCGTGACATTGTGAAACGGAACAAGATTAAGAATATTGGCGAGATGGAAGCCTTGTTGGACGTGTTGTCATCGGCAATAGCCGGTGAATGTGGTACGTTGAAAATATGAGTATCTGGAGGGAGATGAATAAGAAGCGCATGGCAGGTATAAGAAAAGATTAGCCAGTAACACCAGAGACAAATCGTCAAGGACTTTTTGATTGATTTCACAAAAAATTCACATTTCACGAATGTTTTACCAAAAGCAGGACGGAGAGGTGGTTTTATGTAATGCCTCCGCACAGGCAATCCGTAAAGCACAGTCTGCTTTTTCGGGTACTGTCGAAGCTATGGGTATTTCCAGTGAAGATGATGTGCAGACTCTTGTAAACGAAGTGCGATACGGAAAGAGCCGGTAAAATGCGGGTATTGGTTGATACAAACATTCTTTTTTCCGCATTGGTTTTCCCAAGGTCAAGACCGGCGCAGGATCTGCTCCATGTGGCCGATAACCATGAGATGGTTCTGTGTGACCGCAATATCACGGAGCTGCGGGATATTTTGGGGCGGAAAGCACCCAAGTTCCTGCCAGATGCGGAAGTTCTGCTGGCGGAATAAGCCTTACACCTTTTAAAAACGGAGAAGCCGGCTGTCTGTTTTCAGATTGCCGGTTTCTCATTTCGGTGCGCCCGGCGGCGCGCGTTTTTAACCAGTGAAAATCAGGAGATATTGATGAGGAACGTATATGATTTTCTGCTGAATCTGGATTGTTACTATTCACGGGGCTGTGCGCCCCGCCGCATGGCCACCGTCCGATAAAGTGATGGAGCCGGTGGGGCATCCAGCCCATTGCCGCAGGCAATTATGAATGGCTGGATGCCGTTACAATCACGGCCGGTTAGGCCGTGAATTGTAACTCTGGATTCGTTGGAGCTATAGAATGATGTTTTAGAGGATTGCGTGAGGCTGGTGAATGTGGTACATTATATATTACATTAAGAATAGGGGAGGTGCTTTATGGGAATTTATCTGAATCCAGGTAACAAAGGGTTTGAGCAAGCGATTCGTTCTAAAATATATGTGGACAAAACGGAGTTGATTGCGTGTACGAACGAACTATTGAACACGGAAGAACGGTTTGTCTGTGTCAGCAGACCAAGGCGTTTCGGAAAATCCATGGCACTCAAGATGCTGGCGGCCTATTATGGGCGTGGCTATGATTCCAGGGAACTGTTTGCAGGGTTGAAAATAGAAAAAAATCCTTTTTTTGAGGAAAATTTAAACCAGTATGACGTGATTTATTTAAATATGCAGCAGTTTTTGATTGAGACAAAACCGGGAGCGGTGACGGATTATCTGGAGCGGGAAGTCGTGGAAGAACTCGGACGGGAATACGGGGGAACCCTTGGAGGGAGGGACTGGGGGCTGGCAGCCGCGTTACGGCGGATTTATGTGGAAACGGGGAAGCAGTTTGTTTTTCTGATTGACGAGTGGGATTGTGTGATGCGTGAACGTCAGGAATCGGAAGACATGCAAAAGCAATATCTTGATTTTTTGCGTAACCTTTTAAAGGATCAGGACTTTGTCGCGCTCGCTTACATGACGGGAATTCTGCCCGTCAAAAAGTATGGGAAACATTCGGCTCTTAACATGTTTTGGGAATACTCGATGACGGATCAGGGATTTTTTGAGGAGTATACGGGCTTTACGGAGAACGAGGTCAAGGTACTTTGCAAGTGGTTTGACATGGATTTTGACCAGACGAGCAGTTGGTATGACGGTTACCAACTGACAAGATTTCCACATGTTTATAACCCGAAATCTATCGTGGAAGCAATGCGCCGCCGGAAATTTTTAAATTATTGGACTTCAACGGAGACCTATGAAGCACTAAAGCCCTATATTGACATGGACTTTGACGGGCTTCGTGCCGACATCGTGAAAATGCTCGGGGGAGGGCGTGTCAAGGTGAACACACTTACGTTCCAAAATGATATGAGGAATTTTGAAGTAAAGGACGATGTTTTGACGTTGCTTATTCATCTTGGTTATCTTGGATATGATTCCGAGAAAGAGGAAGTATTTATTCCGAACAAGGAAATCGTCCGGGAATTTGAAAATGCGATGAGCGTCGGTGGCTGGTCGGAGGTTATGAAGGTTTTGAAGGCCTCTGAGCGGTTTCTTGAGGACACGCTCCGTTGCGATGGGGAGAAAGTAGCCGAAGGGCTTGACATGGCGCATATGGAGGTGGCCTCGATATTGACCTATAATGACGAAAATTCGCTGGGGTGCGCCATCGGCCTCGCGTATTATAGCGCGAGGAAAGATTACAAGATGGTTCGGGAACTGCCCGCCGGACGGGGCTTTGCCGATGTCGTATTCTTGCCATTGCCTTTTAGCGATAAGCCTGCCCTCGTGGTCGAATTAAAGTATGACAAGTCTGCCGATACGGCTATCAAGCAGATAAAAGAAAGAAGATATACAAAGGCGTTGGAAGGTTATGCGGGGGAAATCCTGCTTGTCGGCGTAAATTATGACAAGGACAATAAGAACAAGCCGCACAGCTGCGTGATTGAAAAGGTGAAAATTTAGGAACCATGTCAGAAAAACAATGAATTTCTTGTTTGGAATTTTTTGGCTTGGGGGGAGAGCGCGTGACAGCACTTTTCGGGCTTGGCGCTATCCTCCCACTTTTGGACGGCGGGGCTGTCGGGTAATGCGGAAAACCCACAATATATGGTGGCAAATCCAGATGCGCCACGGCATATATTGTGGGCATGCAGTCATTACCCGACAGCCCGGGTTTTTGCGGCAACTGTTTTTGCTTATGCCGTGCCGGAGGTCGCTTTTGGGTTATTCTGTGGCAGTCACCGCTCCTGCCGTGTCTGATTTCGTTTTTTCTTCTAGTTCTTCCGTTATTTTCGGCATCCTCTTTTCCAGGTCATACGCTGACCATAACAGTGCCTGCAGCGCGGCGGAAATGAGAGGGATTCCGTACATCATGATGCGAAGGCCCCATTCGGTTACCGGCAGCAGCGTGGTCGCCTCGGCATCGTACTGGATGACAGTCAGGGCGACACCCAGCAAAAACGTTCCCAGGGCGGAACCGGCGCGTTTCATGAAGCCAAAAATGCTGTTCATCGTGCCTTCCATTCTGTTGAGCCCCAGATACTCGTTGTAAATGGCCGCGTCGAACAGAATCAGACGGCCGGCGTACACGCCGGGCAGCGTGGCGAACATGCTTGCCACGTAGCAGATTACGAGAATCGGTATGTTTTTATAAAAAATGAAGCAAAGCAGGCAAAATACAATGGAGGCCAGCTGGCCGACCAGCAGGATTTTCTGCAGGTGGAACCGTTTCATCAACGGCGGCAACAGTACCAGGGCGAAGACGGCGAGCACGGAGGCAGCGGCAAAGACGCTCTGGATTCCTAAGTTTCCCAGCACCTTGTCAAAGTAATAAACGGCCACGCCCATGTTGGACACGACGTTTCCAAGCAGGGTGATGAAGCAGAAGATGCCCCAGTATTTGTTTTTGCCGAGCATGCGGAAAATGTCTTTCAAGTCGGTTTTGACCTTTTCCTCCACGATTTTGACCGTGTCGTTTTCTTCCTTGACGAAAAGCATGCGGCAAAGCCCGATCAAGGTCAGCGGGATGGCGACCGTGATGGCCAGCCTCGTCCAGGCGGCCGGGTCTTTTCCTGCGTTGTTGACCAGTTGCGGTAGCACGATGCCACAAGAAAAGCCCAAAAGGCTGGTGGCAATGTTACCTTGTGCGGTCATTTTTACGATTTGTGCCTTGTTGAAAGCACGTAGCATGAACACGCCCTCGCCGGCGTTTAAGAACGTGTAAAACACGGAATTTGCCAGTATGTACCAGAACACGATCCAGGCGGTTTTTACGCCGTTGTCCCAGCCGACCGGGCAGAGGAAAATCATGATGACGGATACCCAAGCGCCAATCAGGCAGACATCGTACGGCCTGCCGCGCCCCCATTTCGTGTTAGTGCGGTCGACGATATAACCGGCGATGATGTCGGTCACGCCGTCAATTACCTTGCTGAGCGCGAACAAGGTGCCGACCAGTAACGGATTTACAAGGAGCACGTCCGTGCAGAAGAACACGATGTACCCCATCAAAAAATTGAATCCCGCGTCGGACAATTCCCTGGATTCCCATGCCCAGAATTTTTTCGTGCCGACATAACCTTCTTTGCGGACTTTTGGTTGTTTTTCTTTGTTTGGCATTTTAATTTCCTCCCACAATGAGCACTTAGTGCCTGGGTTATTTTACGACGACTCTTGCGCGGGCCAGGTTTTTCACTTGCGTAAACATGCTCTTCTCGTTTCCGCTCCGTTCGGACTTGACACGCACGGAGGCGAAGTACGTTCCCGGCGCGGTAAACGTGTGCGTGACCGTGGCGGTCGCCTTGTCCTGGCCGTTATAATCCTCGTGCGTTATCTGTCCGCTGACCGGGAAACAGTCGTCTGCCGGAATCATCCGAATGTCCTCAAACCCGAAATCCATGGCGGTGACGGTGCCGACGCCATGCGGAACGACTGCTTTCGCGGTAAAGGTGACCTTCTCGCCCACTTTCACTGTTACGCAATCGCTTCCGTTTGCCGTTGCCGCGTGGCTGCCGGTCGCCGCTGCCGTATGGTTGCCGTTTGCCGTTGCCGCGTGGCTGCCGGTCGCCGCTGCCGCATGGTTGCCGTTTGCCGTTGCCGCGTGGCTGCCGGTCGCAGATGCCGTCAGTTTTACGATAGACTGTACGCCGCGGCGTTTCGTGGCGTCCTCTTCCAGGTAAATCTGTCCGTCCTCGTAGCGGTATTCGGAGCTTGCCGGCGGTTCGATTCCGCGCTCCACCCAGTCGGACAGGTCAAGCAGGGCTTGTTTGTGCGCGCCGAGGTAATTGACGATGATGTTGTTTTCCAACATGGCCACGTCGCCGTGGAGGCATTGTTCCATGTAGTACACGCGGAAATCCTTCTCGCTGCCGGTCGCCTCGATGACTTTTTTGCGATACCAGTCGGCACACCAGGGACATGTACCCTCGTCCATCATGGCTTGCACGACAATGACCTTGCCTTGGATTTGCCCGTCCTGCACGGTTCCGGTGCCGGAGAAGGAGTATCCCATCACATTTTTTCGTTGCGGCAGCGTGGGGCGGCCGTTTTCATCACGGAACTGATCCCATGCGCGGAAGCTTAAATCATCGGGAACCTGGTGCCGGTAGTAGGACTGCAGGGCGATATAGTCCGAGTTGTCCAGCGTCAGGGTGTCTCCCGGCTTGATGGAGTCCACCACCGCGGTCAGGTCGGACATGCCGTAGCACATGCCGATTGTCAGTATGCCTCCCCCCGTCTTTGGGTCGGGAATGATTTGGTCAAGCAGCAGTTGTTTTCCGGAGGCTTCTCCAGAGGTGATGGTGATGGTCACTCCCTTTAGGTACAAGTCATCCCCTTGCGGGATTTCTTCCAGTTCAATCCAGCCGTCCTTGCCGTTGGCCAGCATTTTTCGCCATGCGTCGTCCACGGAGTTTCCCGCGCCGTTATCGGAAACTCCGTCCACGGGCGCGTGCACGCTTTTTACGACGCCGCTAAATTGCAATCGGTCACGGGAGGCGGAAGAATTCGGGTTCGCGCCCAGATAGCCTGGAACGTTCCAAAAATCCTCGAAATATCCGGCGTCCTTGTTTTTTACGTTGGGGTAGAGCACGGGCAGGGAGCCGTCGTCAATCCGCCCCGCGGCTTCTATAAACCAGGCCATTGGCGGGAATCCCATGCGGAGCATTTCGCGGTACATGAACGCCTCGTTTTCCGTCATGTGCCTGCAGGGGTCGCCGTCGCCGCCGGCATCCATCGAGTCAATGATTTGTCCGAACACCCTTCGAAGTTCACGCTGGGACTGGACGTGCATGGCTATCGTGTTGGGGAGGCTCACCGGCGAGCCGATGACGTAGGGAACCGCGCCGTCCCAGGCGTTGGTGTTTTCGATGCAGGCCATGGTCTTGTAGCCGCCGCCGCTGCCGCCGTAGACATAACCGTAGGGACGCTTGCAACCGTAATATTCCATCGCGACCTGACGGGAATATTCCGCGGCCGCCGCGCTGGCCTTGAAGCACATCGTGGGGTCGGCTTTTGAGCCGAACATGAACTCGGAACCCATGTTGCTTTCGACGAAATAGGCCCCGTTTTGCAGGCAGAAGGCGATTTTGTCGTCTTCGCCGGTCTTGTCAAGGGATGCCACCTCCTCGTCCGGTCCCGGGAATGGCGACAGGTACTGGTAAAATCGGCCCTTGAACTGTTCCTTTGGCGGAAAGCAGAAAATGAATTTTACTTTTTTTTCCTTGAACCCGCCGTGGACGTAGCGGTAGGGAAGGGCGGTTCCGTCCGGCAAAACGCGCTCGCGCGTTTCGTCCGCGTCGATGTAGCTGTCTTGTAAAGTTGGATCTTGTTTTGCGTCATAAATTTGTTTTGTTGTTTTCATGTGATTACCTCTCTTTCAAAGCAGGGCACCCGTGTTTTAGGCGCGTATGTGTGAATGTGGAGCTATTATGCCTCAATCACCGCGTTAATTGAGGGAGTTTTTTTGGAACTGTCGACAGCGCATGTTCTTTGCCCTGAACGAATTATCGCATGGAAATGTCCTTCCGCAGGATATCCTGATTTGCTAAACAGGGAAAAAATTCGCTTTTGTTGGAAGAGACTCATGGACGGGTTTTATACCATAAAGGTGGATTTTTGTCTTTTCATGGCCGGGAATTTTCTATATAATATAAAAAGGTGTTTTGCGGACTCCGGTCAATCACTGCGTTGGCTGGCCGGGATGCGGCGTGGATATTTGTTACAATTCACGGCCTAACCGGCCGTGGATTGTAACGGCATCCAGCCATCTAAAATTGCCTCCGGCAATGGGCTGGATGCCCACTGGCACCATCACTTTATCGGACGGTGGCTGTGCGGCGGGGCGCACAGCCCCGTGAATAGTAACGGATATTTGCCACGGGAATGGAGGAAACGGCATGAATTTGGAGAATACGGCGGAACGTCTGGCTGGTTTGGCTTCGTTATTGTATGCAGGATGTGGCCTGCCGGCCTGGTGTTTTGACAAAGAGGGCGGACTGTATTTTACGACCAGCGCTTATGGCAAGGAACTGGGGATGTTTTTGGAGATTGGCGGCTGCAAGGAGTTCGCGATGACGAAAGGAACAGAGCATGACAGGCCTTTTGTCATGAGTGACGCGCTGGGAATGGTCTGGGTGGGGGAGTTTGTCGAGTTGACGGAAGATATCGGCAGGACTCTTGTGCTGATGGGACCCGCGTTTTATTCGGAAACGTCTTTGCAGGTCATCAGGGAGGGGAACATGGCTTATGAAAATATTGTCGGCGACAATTACCTGCAAAAGCCGCCAAGAAATTACATGACGGGGGACTCCCTGCGGGAGGCGAAGGACATTTTAATTATATTTACCTCCCAATGCTGCAATGCCGCCATCGAGGGCAAGATGTCCATCAAGGCGGCGAAGGAACTGGAAGCGGCGTTTATTCATAAAATTGAAAAAAGCAGGACCGTCACGCAGCTGACCGGCCTGCGCCACCAAATCATGCAGGAGTATATTTCCAAGGTTCATGAGCTTCGCCTCGTGTCGGAGATTTCCCGTCCGATTCGCCTTTGCTGTGATTACGTGAACGCCCATTTCATGGAACCGATGAAGCTTGGGGACATTGCCAAAGAGGTCGGGTACACGGAATATTATTTGACGCGCAAGTTTCAGCGGGAGATGGGAGAGCGGTTGTGGGATTATGTCCGCAATGTCAGGCTGGACTACGCGAAAATATTGCTCATCAGCACGGAATGTACCGTCCAGGAAATCAGCGAGCGGTGTCAGTTCGGATCGCGCAATTATTTCACCCGCATGTTCCGGGCGAGGGAGGGCGCAAGCCCAAAGGAATACCGGGAGCGGGCGAGGAACCTGGACTTGCCGGGAGATGGCACGTGGGTGAAAATGAATTCGGTAAAAAATAAGTGACATATACTTAATTTTTGATTGAAATTAAGTGGAAGCTTTGGGGTGCTAGATAAAATAGAAACATCGCCAGATTGATGAGACAGTATGAGACGTTTGAACTGGCGTTTTCCGGCGCGGCACCGAAGGGCAGCGAGGCACAAGTAAATCAGGAAGCGGTATTTGAAAACGGGGAGACAAAGGTTCGCGCGAAAGGGTTTTATGCCGGAAACAGTACATACAAGGTACGTTTGTTATTTTACAGCTGTGTTTTGCGAATCGCTTCTTTGTTTTTGGTGGGAAATGTGGTATACTTCATCTGGGAACGTATAAGGAGGAAGTTGGAAATGGCATCAAAAGTGGAATTTGTGGAGTTCGTGGTGGACCAGCTGCAGGAGGCGGGAACCATCACGTACAAGAAAATGTTTGGGGAATATGGGCTTTACTGCAACGGAAAGATTTTTTCGCTGATTTGTGACGACCAGTTTTTCGTAAAAATAACCAAGGCGGGGCGGGAGACTTGTCCCGGACTTATGGAAGCGCCACCTTACGAAGGAGCGAAAAACTATTTCCTCGTCGAGGACGTGGAAGACAGGGAAACGCTGACCAGGCTGGTGGTGGCGACTTGCTCGGAACTTCCCGAGCCGAAACCGAAGAAACCGAAAACGGTGAAAACCAGCTCGTAAACGCTCCGCTTGTTGCTCGTATCGCCGCTTGAAATGAAGCGGCTCGATTCTTGTTTTTCCGGGAAAATAGTGATTCTCGTTTTGTGTCGTGTACTTTTTCAGGCCAAAAGGTTATGATGATTGCGAAAGGAGGACACGGATTAATGGATCAAAAGAAGGTCGGGGCGTTCATGAAAGAGCTCCGCAATGAGAAACAGTTGACACAAGAACAACTGGCCGAGATGTTTGGCGTGACGAACCGTAGTGTCTCAAGATGGGAGAACGGCGTGAACATGCCGGATTTCGGCGTGGTCATCGAAATGGCAAATTATTATGACGTCAGCATCGAGGAAATTTTGGACGGGGAAAGGAGAAAGGAAATGGTTGACAAGGAAGATGTATCATTGGGACTGGTGTTCGGCATGCTACTGGTCGGCGCGTTGTTCACGAGCCGTTACGGGGGTAAGGCTCAGGCGTTCAAGCAGAAGTTGCTACGCAAGGGTAATGTATGAAAGCGGTGGACGTGGGAGGTTGAGAATGATGGTAAAATGGAACCTGACGATGTGCAAAGTCATAAGCACCGTGTTGCTTGTGGTGGGAATCCTCTTTCTGGTCGTGGCACTCTTAGGGCATGAGAGCGGATATTCGACGGCCACGGCGTGTCTTGCGGCCGCGGCGTGTACGAGGATGAGACTAAGGAAAAAATCTGAAGAAGAGCGTTAAGTGAAACATCAACTGTTTTAGGGAAGAAACACCTAAGACAGTTGTCTTTTTGAAAATAAGCGGTTCGTTACTTTTCACGGGGTGGGGAAATAAGGAACCTGGCATCATGCAAGCAAGCTTGCAGCGCCAATTCCTTATTTCCCCACCCCGTCAACGGTAACGGCGATTCTAGGCAAATTAAAAATATTCTTGACAAACCGGGGGCAAGTGGGTAGACTGTACTTATATTGAAGGTGATATTTGCCATCGGCATAGGAACTTGTCAGGCGGTTGTTTTTGGGCCGTGGTATCATTGGGGGCAAAATACCTTTTGCCCCCGGTATCATCATTATGATACGGGAGGTAGAAAGATGAGAGCGGAATTTGACGAGACATTGGTAACGGGAAACGAGATGATTGATTCCCAGCATAAGGAGCTGATTGGGAAGATTAACAAGCTCCTGGACAGCTGCGAGGCGGGAAATGACAAGCTGGCGGCGGTGAAGACGTTGGATTATCTGGCCGACTACACGGATTTTCATTTCTCAGCGGAGGAAAAGCTGCAGGAGGAAATCGAGTATCCGGGAATTGCGGAGCATAAAAAGGAGCATGAGAACTTGCGGCAGGTCGTGACGGACCTGCACGACATGCTGGTGGAGGAAGAAGGACCGACAGAGGCGTTCGTGGAGCAAGTGAACAAGAACGTGATAGAATGGCTGTACCGCCATATCAAGGGCTTCGACCGTTCCGTCGCGGAGTACAAGTACATGCGCGAGAACGGCGGGCGGCTGTAAAAGGCGGTTGGATGTTACGATTCGGCCTTGGCCGGACTGTCACGGTTAGATACGGCGGTGTTTTGGAGAGGGACATCTGCAGATTATGGAAACATGGTTCGCGGATGTCTTTTCGCTATGGGAAGGGCGATAGCCCGGATTGCGTATGCGGATTGCGAACGCGGGAGGCGGTTGCGAGAGCGCTTTGCATGAAGCGGGCGACTTTTATTCTATAAAAACGAAGTGTGCGCGGATACCTTGCGCGAATGTGGAAAATGTGGCAATATGTGCGGCATGAGCATGCACAAAAATGAGTCATTTGAAAGGAAAATTTGAAATGGACATCATGGAAGCGATTGCGGCGCGCCACTCGGTGCGCGTGTACAAGGAGGAAAAAATTGACGGCGAGATTAGGGAGAAGCTGGACGTGCTCGTCCGGGAAGTGAACGAGGAGAGCGGGCTTGATATCACAATCGAGTATGACAACCCGGAAGGGTTTGATTCCAAGCTGGCACACTATGGGAATTTTCGAAACGTCGGCAATTTCATCATCCTCAAAGGGAAGGATGTTCCGGATTTTGAAGAGCGATGCGGCTATTACGGGGAAAAAATCGTGCTAAAGGCGCAGATGCTGGGGCTGAACTCCTGCTGGGCGGCATTGACATTTAACAAGAAGATGGTGAAACGGCTGGTTCCGGACGGCGAGAGATTTGGCATGGTCATCGCGCTCGGGTATGGGGAAACTTCGGGAACGTCGAGAAAAAGCAAGGACATGTCCGACGTGGTGGCCACGAAGGGTAACATGCCGGAGTGGTTTGAAAAGGGCGCGAAGGCAGCGCTATTGGCGCCGACCGCCGTGAACCAGCAGAAGTTCAAGATGGGTCTCATGAACGGCGAGCCGGTCATCAAGGTGGACGGCGTGGGATTTTACACCAAGACGGACTTGGGAATCGTGAAATACCATTTCGAGGCGGCATCCGGAAGGAAAGTTCGGTAAATAGTTACTGTTCACGGGGCTGTGCGCCCTGCCGCACGGCCGCCGTCCGATAAAGTAATGGGGCCGATAGGACATCCAGACCATTGCCGTAGGCAATTTTAGATGGCTGGATGCTGTTACAATCACGGCCGGTTTGCTCATGTGAGATAAAGAAGTAAAAGAAGTGTAAAAAATTTTGCCGTTCCCTGTCCGGCTGACTGCCGGACGGGTCGGGCTTTAGTCGGGCAGTTCTACCTTGCCGACAAAAGAATAATAGATTTCGATTTCCTGTCTGCGGAGCTTCCCCCGCCGTTTCCCATCAAGGGCTTCCGATTCGTGGATTACGATTTTCTCCACAAACTCCCGTAACAGGGTAGGGGTGAGTTCCTCAAAGCTGGTGTACTTGCGTACCACTTTCATAAACTTTTCAGCGTTTGCCGTGGCTTCCAGCGTCTTAGAAAGCTCGCTCTGCAAGGCGGCGGCTTTCTCTTTCAGTTCCTTTTGCTCGGCTTCATAGTCTGCCGAAAGCTCCGTGAAACGCTCGTCCGATATGCGCCCGGTCACGCTGTCCTCATACAGCCGCTTGAAGATAGCGGAGAGTTCCGCAATCCGCTTTTCTGCCGCTTCCAGTTCTTTCTTCCTTGCGGTGTTCCGGCGTTTGCTCCCGTCCTCGGTCTGCTCGGTCAACAGCTTCATAAACCGGGCTTCATGCTTGGCGGCGTAGCTGGTGACTTTCCGTAGGTTCTCGGTCACTCCGGCGGTCAAGAGGTCGGTGCGGATAAAGTGCGCCGTACAGTCTGCCGTGCGCTTCTTGTAGCTGCCGCATATGTAGCAGTCCTGTTTCCGCTTGTCCGTCTGATACCTCTGCTGGTACATGACGCTGCCGCAGTCGGCACAAAACAGTATGCCGGAGAACAAGCCCACTTCATCATAGCGGTTGGGGCGTTTGCGCTGCTTGCGTAGCTCCTGTACACGCTCCCATATGTCACGGTCTATGATGATTTCGTGGTGGTTCTCAAAAACCGCCTGTTTGTCCTCGCTGTTGTAGATAATCTTGCTGCATTTGTAGGATTGGGTGGTGGTCTTGAAGTTCACAAGGCAGCCCGTGTATTCCCTGTTTTCAAGGATATGCACCACGGTATTCGCCGCCCACTTGCACTCATAGCCGGGGTGGTAGCGGCGTGTGCTTCCCGTCCGGCGGTATTCCAGCGTTCCCGGCGTGGGGATTTGCTGCTCTGTGAGCATACGGGCTATCTTGGTCGGTCCGTTCCCGGCAAGGCAAAGGCTGTAAATCTGCTTCACCACGGGGGCGGCTTCTTCGTCAATGATGAAATTTTCGTCCTCGTCCATGAGGTAGCCGTACACAGGCTTGCTTGTGACGGGCTTCCCGCTCATGCCTTTTGACCTCTTGACCGCTCTGATTTTCTTGCTCGTATCCCTCACCAGCCATTCGTTGAACACAGGTTATTGGGGAAAGGGAAAGCAAACAGGCAAAAATCCAGTATTCATGCGGGTTTGCGGCGAGATGGCTCTCAAAAGCTAACCTCACAAAAGACAGATTATTGCACAATCACATATCGTTTCTAAGGGAGAATGTTGATTCCGGTCACATTCTCCCTTTTTTCATACCAAGAAACGAGGTGATTATCTTGAACACGCAAATCATCGCCATCGCCAACCAAAAGGGAGGTGTGGGCAAGACCACAACCTGTGTCAACTTAGGGATTGGGCTGGCACAGGCGGGAAAGAAAGTGCTTCTCATTGACGGGGACCCGCAAGGGAGCCTGACCATCAGCCTGGGCAATCCCCAGCCGGATAAGCTGCCCTTTACCCTCTCTGACGCAATGGGCCGCATCCTGACCGATCAGCCGGTCCGCCCCGGCGAGGGGATTCTGCGCCACCCGGAGGGCGTGGACCTGATGCCGGCGGATATTCAGCTGTCCGGCATGGAGGTGTCGCTGGTAAACGCTATGAGCCGGGAAACGATTCTGCGGCAATATCTGGACAGTGTAAAGGGGCAGTATTCCCATATCCTCATAGACTGCCAGCCCTCCCTGGGTATGCTCACCGTCAACGCGCTGGCCGCCGCCAACCGGATCATAATCCCCGTCCAGGCGGAGTATCTGCCCGCCAAAGGGCTGGAACAGCTGCTCTCTACGGTGAACAAGGTCAAGCGGCAGATCAACCCGAAACTGCAAATAGACGGTATTCTGCTGACAATGGTGGACAACCGCACTAACTTCGCCAAAGAGATTGCCGCCCTGCTGCGGGAAACCTACGGCAGTAAAATCAAGGTGTTCGGAACCGAGATTCCCCATTCTGTCCGGGCAAAGGAAATCAGCGCAGAGGGCAAGAGCATTTTCGCCCATGACCCAGGCGGCAAAGTAGCGGAGGGTTACGCAAATCTGACTAAGGAGGTGTTGAAACTTGAAAAGCAGCGCGAAAAAAGTAGAGCTGGCATCGGTCGATGATCTGTTTTCCACCGAGGAAAGCCGCGCCGATGCAGGGCGGGAAAAGGTGGTAGAAATCTCTTTGAGCGAGCTGCACCCGTTCAAGGGACACCCCTTCAAGGTCAAAGATGATGATGCCATGATGGAAACAGCGGACAGCATCCGGCAGTACGGCGTTCTGGTTCCGGCGATTGCCAGACCCGACCCCAGCGGCGGCTATGAGCTGGTAGCCGGACACAGGCGGCATCGGGCCAGCGAACTGGCAGAGAAAGAAACCATGCCAGTAATTGTCCGGGATTTGGACGATGACGCCGCCACGATTATCATGGTTGACAGCAATTTACAACGGGAAAGCCTGCTCCCCAGCGAAAGGGCCTTTGCCTACAAGATGAAATTGGAGGCCATGAAACGGCAAGCAGGTCGGCCCTCCAAAGAAAATTGTTCCCAAGTTGGGAACGATTTTGGGAAGAAGTCCAGCGAGGTTCTGGCGGAACAGGTCGGCCAGAGTAAAAACCAGATTTTCCGCTACATCCGCCTGACTGAGTTAATCCCCGAACTGCTGAACATGGTAGACGAAAAGAAAATTGCCCTGAACCCGGCCTATGAGCTGTCCTTTCTCAAAAAAGAAGAACAGACACAGCTTTTGGACGCGATGGACAGCGAACAGGCCACCCCCTCCCTTTCCCAAGCCCAGCGGCTCAAGAAATTCAGCCAGGAGGGGCGTTTATCCATAGACGTAATGCGGGCGATTATGGGCGAGGAAAAGAAAAGCGATCTGGACAAGGTGACGTTTACCTCCGACACCCTGCGGAAGTATTTTCCCAAAAGCTATACCCCTGCCCGGATGCAGGAAACCATCATCAAACTGCTGGAACAGTGGCAGAAAAAGCGTCAGAGAGATCAGGAACGCTGAAAGGAGCGCCTATGAGAGATCACGTTGCCAGGGAGTTAAAGGGCCACAACATACTGGCTGTGGAACGGTTTCAGGATAAGACCCGCTGGATGGTGGAGTTTTCCGTCCTGCGGCCCCGTACCGCCTACGGCGCACCCGGCGATGAAACGCGCCTGTTTCTGGACGAGGACGGCTACCAGGCCGTTCTCGCCAGCCAGAAACGCCGGGACATCAAAATCAAACGGTATGCCCGCGTCATTGAGGGGCATATCCTGGACTTCAAGCCCAAAAAGAAACGCCACCCGTAAACCCGACAAATTGAGAGGAAGGAATGAATATGTGTACCGTTAAGGAAATCAGAGAAGCCATCCGGGAGGACTGCCGCTCCCAGCGCAACATGGAAACCATTGAGATTGACCGGATTTTTCAAACCCTGACGTTTCCGCAGTTAGAGAGCCTGTTTGACAAACCGCCCATGCCGCCGTTTTTTCACCGGTACAGGCAGAAGTCAGCCAGCAAATGAACGCCGCAATTCTTTTTACGGGATTGTGGCTTTTTTCATGCCCTGGGAAACGAAAGGAGTGCAGAAAATGGCCGTTTTTCGCGTAGAACGCACACAGGGATACACCGTTATGAGCAACTATCATCTGCGGGACAAGAGCCTGAGCCTGAAAGCAAAGGGCCTGCTGTCCCAGATGCTCTCACTGCCGGAGGATTGGGACTACACCCTTTCCGGCCTGGCTGTTATCAACCGGGAAAGCAAGGACGCCATCCGCTCCGCAGTCAATGAGCTGGAAAAGGCGGGGTACATCAAGCGCCGCCAGACCACCGACGCGGGCGGCAAGTTCAGCGCCAACGAGTATGTGATTTATGAGCGTCCGGTAACAGAGGAACCGCCCGCCCAACCGTTGCCCCCAAAACCGTTGTTGGAAAAACCGTTGTCGGGTTTTCCGACAACGGATAATCCGTCAACGGGAAAACCGTCAACGGAAAATCCAACGCAAATAAGTATAGAGAAATTAAATACCCAAAAATCAATTACTGACGGATCAATTACCGATTCCCTTCCCTTCCGGGGAACGGCGGCAAAGCCACCGGAACCGAAGCGAAGGGAAACGATGTCACTGACAGAGATGGAAAGTTATCGGGAGCTGATTTTGGAGAATATCGAGTATGACTGCCTCAAACAGCGGTTTGGGACCTACCGGGAGGACTTGGACGAGATCGTGGAGCTTCTGGTGGAAACCGTCTGCGCGAAGCGTAAGACCACCCGGATTGCCGGGGCGGACTTCCCCCATGAGGTAGTGCGCTCCCGCTTCCTGAAGCTGGACAGCTCCCACATCGAGTTTGTCATGGACTGCCTGCAAAAGAACACCACCGAGGTACGGAACATGAAGCAGTACCTTTTGACGGTGCTGTTCAACGCGCCCACCACCATGAGCAACCATTACACCTCACAGGTCAACCACGATATGTACGGCGGCTTCTGAAAGCTGGCCGTTTTTGTCTGCCCGGAACTGCCGGGAGAAAGGAATCTGTTATGAAACGACCGCTTGCGTATATCACCGCTCCCTGGAGCAAGAACCCCCATGAAAATGCGGCAAACGCCGCCAGCTACTGCCGCCAGGTGTATGACGCCGGATATTCCCCGGTCTGCCCTGTTTTGTTCCTGCCGCTGTTTTTGAAAGATGAAATCCCCCAGGAACACAAGGACGGAATCGACATCGCCAGAGATTACCTGCGCCGATCCCATGTGCTGGTGGTCTGTGGACACTCGACCGATGAAACGGTCAAAAACGATATTGCCACCGCTGAACGCCTGCGGATCACCGCCACCACGCTGGACGGGATTCTGACGGTGAAAGGCCAGGGCCGGGAGAAAGGGGGCGCACACCATGCCTGAGCAAAAGACCATCGGCCAGCTGATGGAGGAAATGCGGCTTAAAGCCGGGGCGCGGGAGTATTCCGGCCATAGTTACATGGACTTAAACCGGTTCGCGGAGGACACCCGGCACATGATTATTTTTGATACCCTGACCGCTGATTCCCCTGTTGGCTGGAAAGGGGAACGCAGCCGCGCCTTTCTCACAGAGGAGGGATATAAAAAGTCCCTGGAACGCCAGGAACAGGGGCATATCAGGATTGTGAGCCATGCGAAGGTCCGAAACGGAAACCTGCGCTATGACCGGCAAGACCAGCTCCGATAGAGAAACCATGCAGAAAATCCATAGAGAGGAGGCGAAACACCCATGCAGGACGAAGTGGAAAGCAAAACCCTGACGCTCATTGTCAGCGGCACAAAGTTCACCGGCAGGCTGTTCAAAGCGGCGATTATGAAGTATCTGGCGCACCTGAAAGAGCAAAAGATGCAGAAACAGCGGGAAAAGGGCGCGGAGGTCAAGCCCCAGGGAAAGCAGACGGTGAAGCAGCTCATCGGGCAGAACCAGGGCGTGTCCAATCTTGAGATCACAGACCCCTCCATCAAGGCGTTTGAACGGGTTGCCCGGAAGTACGGCGTGGATTACGCGGTAAAGAAGGACCGCAGCTGCTCCCCGCCCAAGTACCTGGTCTTTTTCAAGGCCCGCGACGCGGACGCGCTGACCTCCGCGTTTACCGAGTACACCCAGAAGAAGGTCCGCAAGGCGTCCCGCCCGTCTGTGCTGGCGAAGCTGAACCAGTTCAAGGAGCTGGTGAAAAACGCGGTGGTGGACCGCACCAAGCGAAAGGAGCTGGAACGATGAAAAGACCATTAAACATCAAGAAGCTCGTTTTGCTGAACCTGCCCTATATCCTGATGGGGCTGTTCGCCACCAACTTCGGGGAGGCGTGGCGGATGGCCCAGGGCGCGGACGCATCGGAAAAGGTATTATCTTTGATCTCCGTCCTTCCGGCGGCTCTTGGAAGTTTCTGGCCCAGCTTTCATCCGCTGGACCTGCTGGTCGGGCTGTGCTGCGGCGCGGCGCTCCGGCTGGCTGTTTACCTGAAAGGCAAAAACGCCAAGAAGTACCGCCCGAATATCGAGTACGGTTCTGCGAGATGGGGAAATTCCCAGGACATCGCCCCTTATGTCGATCCGGTATTCCAGAACAATGTGATCCTTACCCAGACGGAACGCCTTACCATGAGCAGCCGCCCCAAGGACCCCAAGACCGCCCGCAACAAAAATGTGCTGGTAATCGGCGGTTCCGGCTCCGGCAAGACCCGGTTCTGGCTCAAGCCCAACCTGATGCAGCTCCATAGCTCGTATGTGGTCACTGATCCGAAAGGCACAATCCTGGTCGAATGTGGAAAGCTGCTCCAACGGGGCGCGCCGAAGCTGGATAAGGACGGAAAGCCCATGAAGGACAAGAACGGCAAAACCATCTATGAGCCGTACCGGATCAAGGTGCTGAATACCATCAACTTCAAAAAATCCATGAAATACAATCCTTTCGCCTATATCCACAGCGAAAAGGACATCTTGAAGCTGGTGACAACCCTGATTGCCAATACCAAGGGCGAGGGGAAAGCCGGTGACGATTTCTGGGTCAAAGCGGAAACGCTGCTGTACTGCGCCCTGATTGGATATATCCACTACGAGGCCCCGGTGGAGGAACAGAACTTCTCTACCCTGATTGAGTTTATTAACGCGATGGAGGTCCGGGAGGACGATGAGGAATACAAAAACCCCGTTGACCTGATGTTTGACGCGCTGGAATCCGAGAAGCCCAACCATTTTGCGGTGCGGCAGTACAAAAAATATAAGCTGGCGGCGGGCAAAACCGCAAAATCTATACTGATTTCCTGCGGCGCGCGGCTGGCGGTATTCGATATTGCCGAGCTGCGGGAGGTCACAGCC
Organism: Lachnospiraceae bacterium; assembly: GCA_910574865.1. GTDB lineage: Bacteria > Bacillota > Clostridia > Lachnospirales > Lachnospiraceae > Schaedlerella. The sequence goes on from CAJTDN010000024.1 coordinate 21,842, forward strand.
TACGATGAGCTGGAACTGGACACCCTGGGGGACCGGAAAACCGCCTTATTTCTCATTATGAGCGATACCGATGACAGCTTTAACTTCCTGATTTCCATGTGCTACACCCAGCTGTTTAATCTGCTCTGTGAAAAAGCGGATGATGTGTACGGCGGCAGGCTCCCGGTCCATGTGCGCTGCCTGATTGACGAGTGCGCCAACATCGGGCAGATTCCAAAGCTGGAAAAGCTGGTAGCCACCATCCGAAGCCGGGAGATTTCCGCCTGTCTGGTATTGCAGGCGCAGTCCCAGCTGAAGGCCATCTACAAGGACAACGCCGACACCATCATCGGAAATATGGACACTTCCATCTTTCTGGGCGGCAAAGAACCCACCACCTTAAAGGAGTTAGCCGCCGCCCTGGGAAAAGAAACCATTGACACCTACAACACCGGGGAGAGCCGGGGGCGGGAAACCTCCCACTCTCTCAACTATCAGAAATTGGGGAAAGAGTTGATGAGCCAGGATGAGCTTGCGGTGATGGACGGTGGAAAATGTATCCTCCAGCTGCGGGGCGTCCGCCCGTTTTTGTCAGATAAATATGACATCACCAAGCACCCCAATTTTCAGTACACCGCCGATGCGGACGATAAGAACGCCTTTGACATTGAAGCGTTTTTGTCCACCCGGCTCAAACCAAAACCCAACGAGGTCTACGATGTGTTTGAAGTTGACGTAGACACCGAGGGCGAATAATCCCGTTCCGCAAGAAAGGAGTGATTTTATCTACCCGCCAGGGTCCCTGAAACCTGCCTCGGTTGAGGCCATTGGCGTACAAAGCGGACAGCTCAACAAAAAAATGAAGAAGGAGGATAGCCGGAATCGAGCCGCCCAAAACGCAGGGCGGTTTTGTTGTCCGGCTTTTGTATGCCTATGAACCAACACTAACCACAAAGCGATTCCGGCTAAATTAAAGTATGGAATTTTTCAACAGCGCAATCGACGTTTTGCAGACCCTCGTTATCGCACTCGGAGCCGGCCTTGGAATCTGGGGCGTCATCAACCTGCTGGAAGGTTACGGCAATGACAACCCTGGGGCCAAGAGCCAGGGCATGAAACAGCTTATGGCGGGCGGCGGCGTTGCCCTGATCGGCATGGTGCTTGTACCCCTGCTCTCCGGTCTGTTCGGCTAATCCCCGCACCAGAAACACCCATACCTTTGCCCCTCCCGCAGACGCGGGAGGGGCGGAAAGGAGGTAGCACCGTATGGATTTTCTGCTGGATGCAATCACCACCTGGCTGAAAGAAATGCTGGTGGGCGGCATTATGAGCAACCTTTCCAGTATGTTTGATTCGGTCAACAACCAGGTGGCGGACATATCGGGGCAGATCGGGCAGACGCCCCAGGGCTGGAACGCGGGTATTTTCAGCATGGTACAAAGCCTTTCGGAAACGGTCATTCTCCCCATAGCAGGCGTGATCCTGGCCTTTGTGATGACGCTGGAGCTGATTCAGATCATCACCGACAAGAACAACTTCCACGATATTGAAACCGCTGTGTTTTTCAAGTGGATTTTCAAGACCGCCTGTGCCATCCTCATTGTCACCAACACCTGGAATATCGTGATGGGCGTATTTGATGTGGCCCAGGGCATCGTGGCCCAGGCTTCCGGCATCATCGGCGCGGACGCTTCCATCGACATTTCCTCCGCGATGGCGGATTTGGAGCCAAGGCTCATGGAGATGGATTTGGGGCCGCTGTTCGGGCTGTGGTTCCAGTCCCTGCTTATCGGCCTTACCATGTGGGCGCTGACCATCTGTATTTTTATCGTCATTTATGGCCGTATGCTGGAAATATATCTCGTCACCTCGGTCGCGCCGGTCCCGATGGCCGCTATGATGGGCAGGGAATGGGGCGGCATGGGGCAGAATTACCTGCGTTCCCTGATGGCGTTAGGCTTTCAGGCGTTCCTCATCATGGTCTGCGTGGCAATCTACGCGGTCCTGGTGCAGAACATCGCCACCGACGAGGATACGATTGCCGCCATCTGGTCCTGTGTGGGATATACAGTCCTGCTCTGCCTGACCCTCTTTAAGAGCGGCAGCATGGCAAAGGCAATCTTCCAGGCCCACTGACGAAAGGAGTGTGCAAAAATGGCTTATGTACCAGTACCCAAAGACTTAACGAAGGTCAAGACAAAGGTGGCCTTCAACCTCACCAAGCGGCAGTTAGTCTGCTTTGGCAGCGGGGCGCTGATTGGCATACCGCTTTTCTTTCTGATTCGGGGGCCAGCCGGGAACAGCGCCGCCGCCCTGTGCATGATGCTTGTCATGCTGCCCTTTTTCCTGCTGGCGATGTACGAGAAGAACGGCCAGCCGCTGGAAAAGATCATCGGCAACATGATCCGGGTATCCTTTCTCCGGCCCCGGCAGCGCCCCTACCAGACCAACAACTTCTATGCCGTATTGGAGCGGCAGGACAAACTCGACAAGGAGGTGTATGACATTGTTTACGGCAAAGAAAAACCGGACAAACGGCAGAGCGCCGGAGGGCGAAGGGCCAATGCCGGTGAAAAAGAAGCTCTCCCGCGCGGATCGGAAGCAGATCGAAGCCGCCATTTCCCGCGCCAGCCGCACTGACCAGAAGGGGATTTCCGCGCAGGACAGCATCCCCTATGAACGGATGTGGCCGGACGGCATCTGCCGCGTGACCGGCTGCTACTATACCAAGACCATTCAGTTTCAGGACATCAATTACCAGCTGTCCCAAAACGAGGATAAGACCGCCATCTTCGAGGGCTGGTGCGATTTCCTCAACTACTTTGACAGCTCCATCCGGTTCCAGCTGTCCTTCCTCAACCTGGCCGCGTCCCAGGAAACCTTTGCCCGGTCCATCACCATCCCGCCCCAGGGGGACGATTTTGACAATATCCGCGGCGAGTACACCCAGATGCTGCAAAACCAGCTGGCAAAGGGGAACAACGGCCTGATTAAGACAAAATACCTGACCTTCGGCATTGACGCGGACAGCATCCGGGCGGCAAAGCCCCGGCTGGAACGGATTGAAACCGACCTGCTCAACAACTTCAAGAGGCTGGGCGTAGTGGCGGAGCCGCTGGACGGGCGGGCGCGGCTGTCCCAGCTGCATGGCGTATTCCACATGGATGAACAGGTTCCCTTTTCCTTTTCGTGGGACTGGCTGGCCCCCTCCGGCCTTTCCACCAAGGACTTCATCGCCCCCACTTCCTTTGAGTTCCGCACCGGCAGGCAGTTCCGCATGGGGAAAAAGTACGGCGCGGTCAGCTTTGTGCAGATTCTCGCGCCGGAATTGAACGACCGGATGCTGGCGGACTTTCTGGATATGGAAAGCTCCCTGATTGTCAGCCTCCATGTGCAGTCCTTAGACCAGGTAAAGGCCATCAAGACAGTCAAACGCAAAATCACCGACCTGGACCGGGCCAAGATCGAGGAACAGAAAAAGGCGGTCCGGTCAGGGTACGATATGGACATCATTCCCAGCGACCTGGCTACCTACGGAAACGAGGCCAAAAAGCTGCTACAGGATTTACAGAGCCGCAACGAGCGGATGTTCCTTGTGACCTTTCTGGTGCTGAATACGGCGGACACCGCCAGACAGCTGGGCAACAACGTGTTTCAGGCGTCCAGCATCGCGCAGAAGTACAACTGCCAGCTGGCAAGGCTGGACTTCCAGCAGGAGGAGGGGCTGATGAGCTGCCTGCCTTTGGGACAAAACCAGGTGGAAATCCAGCGGGGGCTGACCACTTCCAGCACCGCCATCTTTATCCCCTTTACCACCCAGGAGCTTTTCCAGAACGGGAAAGAGGCGCTGTACTACGGCATCAACGCCCTGTCCAACAACCTTATCATGGTGGACCGCAAGAAGCTGAAAAACCCCAACGGCCTGATTTTAGGCACTCCCGGCTCCGGCAAGTCCTTTTCCGCCAAGCGGGAAATCGCCAACTGTTTTCTGCTCACCACCGATGACATCATCGTGTGCGACCCGGAATCGGAGTACGCGCCCCTTGTGGAGCGGCTGCATGGGCAGGTTATTAAGATTTCGCCCACCTCCGGGGACTACATTAACCCGATGGACCTAAACCTGGACTACTCGGATGATGAAAGCCCGCTGTCTTTGAAATCCGATTTCATTCTGTCGCTGTGCGAGCTGATCGTGGGCGGCAAGGAGGGCTTGCAGCCAGTCCAGAAAACCATCATCGACCGTTGTGTACGGCTGGTCTACCATGATTACCTGAACGACCCCAGGCCGGAAAATATGCCGGTATTGGAGGATTTATACAACCTTCTGCTGACCCAGGAGGAAAAAGAAGCGCAGTACATCGCTACGGCGCTGGAAATCTATGTTTCCGGCTCCCTGAATGTGTTCAACCACCGGACCAATGTAAACATCGACAACCGCATTGTCTGCTATGACATCAAGGAGTTAGGCAAGCAGCTGAAAAAAATCGGTATGCTGGTGGTGCAGGACCAGGTGTGGAACCGCGTCACCATCAACCGCGCCGCCCACAAGTCCACCCGTTACTACATTGACGAGATGCACCTGCTGCTCAAAGAGGACCAGACCGCCGCCTATACCATTGAAATCTGGAAACGGTTTCGGAAGTGGGGCGGGATTCCCACCGGCATCACCCAGAACATCAAGGACCTGCTTGCCAGCCGGGAGATCGAGAACATCTTTGGTGCGACACGTTGACACACAACCACCATCCTATGAAGCCAAAACTTCATGGGCAAATGTCCACATGGTGATAAAAGTGTCGGGCCTACTGTAACGGCGGGCAACAACTAATCATCCGAAGGGTGGAATGAAGGGGTAACGTCCTGAAACGCCCTCCCTGATACTTCGACTGGCGTTGACTGTAATGGTCAGGGTCGGCAGCTCGGTAAAGTCGGCGGAAGTTTGTCGTAACAGCGTGTGAAAGCACGGCTGACGAAAGCGCGGCAGAGGTGCCGTGTGCAGATGACACGCCGGGGGTCTATAAAATACCTATGGTGAGAATGTCTACGACGGACTGACGAAAACCGCGAATGTACGGGTCTAAATGTTTACCGTATAGAAATGTACGGACGCTTAAATGCGGGTTAGTGCGGTAAAGTAAGAATCAAAAATATAAAATACCGTGGCGTGTTACAGGCACGTCCCAGCTAACAGGACTATAGCGGACACCTAAGGGTATATATGAACAGATAGGATGATTGGAACGTGGAAAGGTACAGAAGTTGCTCATTTGCGACGTGCGGTCGAATCATATAAGCCGCTTTATCTGTGCTGAAAAGCGAAGCTCGAACCTATGATAGCCCAACGAAAAAGGCGGGCCGGAGGGATGGGCTTTAGTCGGATAGAAAAAGTCAATGTTATTCAATCGTATAAGGATTACGAGTATGACCAAAAGGGACACTTTCCCGCGAAAGGAGAGTGATGCCTTATGACCAAAGAGAACAAGAAAAAGCTGTTAAGTGAAGAAAGTCTGCGCCATAACGAGTATTACGGAATGCAGGACGTTTTTGATAAACTGTATGCACAAAGCAAAAATGGTGAAGTATTTGAGGACTTGATGCCCAAAATTCTGAGCCGTGAAAATATTCTTTTGGCATACCGCAACATTAAAGCGAACACAGGAAGTAAAACGGAAGGAACAGACGGTCTTACAATCGGGGACATCGGGCGATTGCCGCCTGATGAAGTAGTCACAAAAGTTCGGTTTATTGTAGAAGGCAGTAAACACGGCTACCGCCCCAAATCTGTACGGCGCAAAGAAATCCCAAAGCCCTATGATCCAACCAAAACACGGCCTTTAGGGATACCGTGTATCTGGGACAGGTTAATTCAGCAGTGCGTAAAGCAAATTATGGAGCCAATATGCGAAGCGAAGTTCAGCAGTAACAGCTATGGGTTCCGTCCGAATCATTCTGTGGAAAATGCAATCGCAAGAAGTTACCAGTTACTTCAAATCGCCAATCTGCATTATGTGATTGAGTTTGATATTAAGGGCTTCTTTGACAATGTGGACCACAGCAAACTGATACGGCAAATATGGGCAATGGGAATACACGACAAACATCTTATATACGTCCTACGGAAAATGCTGGCAGCTCCTATCAAATTGGAAAACGGAGTGCAAATCGTTCCTGACAAGGGGACGCCACAAGGTGGAATTATTTCACCTCTGTTAGCAAATATCGTGTTGAATGAGCTGGACCACTGGATTGAAAGCCAGTGGCAGTATAGCCCTCTGTGTACTCGATGCAGTCGTCCCAACAACGGATACCGGACGGCGAAGAAAACAGGGCTAAAAGAGATGTTTATTGTGCGATACGCTGATGATTTCCGGATATTCTGCCGAACCAAGAAAGCCGCTGAACGAACAAAAATTGCAGTTACACAATGGCTTGCAGAGCGGCTGAAATTGGAAGTCTCGCAGGAGAAAACGAGAATTGTCAATGTCAAGCGTCATTATTCTAACTTCTTGGGTTTCAAAATGAAGGTACATCCCAAGGGAGAGAAGCAGGTTGTTATGTCATATATCGCGGATAAGAATCTGTTGCACAAACGCCGAAAACTGGTAGAGCAGGCCAAGCACATTGCAAAGCCGCGCAAGAGCTACGGAGAGGCCGGAGAAATCCAACTATACAACAGTATGGTGACGGGAATGCAGAATTACTATCAGATTGCAACTCATGTCAACTTGGACTGCTCCAAACTGAACCGCGCTGTTATGGTGGTTCTGACAAACAGATTGAGTACGCGGAGGGGAAATCGGCTGTCAAGGTCGGGAAGAAAACTGACCGACTTTGAACGGAAACGGTATGGCAAATCGAAAATGCTGCGCTATGTGGCAGGAACGAATGAGCCTATCTATCCTATCGGATACACACAGCACAAAAATCCTTTGTTCAGAAAGCGCGAATGGAATATTTACACGCCAGAGGGACGAGAGGGACTGCACGATAATCTTCGTATCAATGTTCCCCTCATGCTTGCGCTGATGCGACAGCCTTTATACAACAGGAGCGCCGAATATGCGGACAACCGCATTTCGCACTTCTCCGCACAATGGGGAAGATGTGCTGTGACAGGTCAGGAGTTTACGAATGCGTCGGAAATTCATTGCCACCACATACTGCCGCGCAGTCAGGGCGGTGATGATTCGTATGAGAATCTGGTGCTGGTATCTGAATCAGTACATAGGCTCATACACGCCACACAGAAGGATACAATCGCAAAATACCTGCGTATCCTGAATCTTGATAAAGAGCAGCTTAAAAAGCTGAACAAATTCCGAGAAAAAGCAGAATTATTCCCAGTGACTTAACCAATATTTTCACCCAATACAGCTAACAAAATATCTATGGTTTGATTGAATAAACAGCGTACATTTTCTAACCGATGGAACGCCGTGTGCGGTGAAAGTCGCACGCACGGCGTGGGGTGGGGGAAAAGCCTGAGATTGTATCAGGGGCTTACCTATCACCATAGAACTCGGACTTTGTGTATATGCTCAACCAGGCAAGCGGGGACCGGCAGATTCTGGCAAGGCAGCTGGGCATCTCCCCGCACCAGCTGTCCTATGTGACCCACTCCGGCGAGGGCGAAGGGCTGCTGTTCTACGGCAACATCATCCTGCCCTTTATTGACCGGTTTCCCAAGGATACCGAGCTATACCGCATAATGACCACGAAATTACAGGAATTAAAGGAGGGAAAGCAATCATGACTGCACAGAAAATCAAACACAATCCCCGGCTGTTTTTGCAGCGGGCGATGGAGATTCAGCGCCGCCAGCTGCTTCTGGCGATGGCGGACGCGGTAAGCGAGTGCCGTACTGCGGAGAGCATGGCGGCAGAACTGAACCGTGACGGGGAAACGGGCCTGCTCCGCCTTGCGGAAATCTGGTGCTGCCTCTCCCCCGGCACCGGCGGCAGGGTTTTGGAGGGCCGGGGCGCGGAGCTTCTGGCCGATGTGCTGGCACAGGTCTATGCCTGCCTGGTCCTCCGCCCCCTGCACACCCCGGCTGGCATGGCCCTCTATGTGGAGCTGCTCTATATGATGGAGGCGCTGATGCTGGGGGAATGGTTTGAATAAGGAGCCGCGCCTGCGCTTCACCGAGGAGGAACGGACCGACCTGGCGCTGGAAAAGCCGATCCGCCGCGCGGAGAAAGCGGCTGTCCGGGCAGACAAGGCGCAGGCCAGGATACCCAAAAAGAAGGTCCGGCAGACCGTTATGGACCCCGATACCGGAAAGAAAACAACGAAACTGACCTTTGAGGAACAGGCAAAGCCGCCCTCCAAGCTGTCCCATGCGGTACGGGGCGCTCCGGCCAATGCGCTGCTTGCCGGGGTGCATAAGGAAATCCGCAAGTCCGAACAGGACAATGTGGGCGTGGAGGGGGCGCACAAGACCGAGCAGGCTGTTGAAGTCAGCGCGCGGCTGGTGCGGGAGGGATACCGCAGCCATAAACTGAAACCCTACCGCGAAGCGGCAAAGGCGGAGCAAAAGCTGGAAAAAGCAAACATCAACGCTCTGTACCAAAAGTCCCTGGCGGAGAATCCCCAGCTTGCCAGTAATCCCCTTTCCCGCTGGCAGCAAAAGCAGGCCATCAAAAAGGAATATGCCGCCGCCAAGCGCGCCGGGCAAACGGCTGGGCATACGGCCCAGGCCGCAGGCCATACCACCAAAACCGCGCACAAGACCGGCAAGGCGGCAAAGTCTGTCAAAGAAAAAGCGGAACAGGCAGGCCGCTTTGTCATGCGGCACAAGAAGGGATTCCTGATTGCACTGGCGCTGTTTCTGCTGGTCTGCCTGCTGATGAATACCCTGTCCTCCTGCTCCATGCTGGCCCAGAGTATCGGCTCGGCGGTGTCCGGTTCCACCTATCCCTCCAATGACGAGGATATGCTGGGGACCGAAGCGGACTATGCGGCAAAGGAGGCGGAACTGCAAGCCGAACTGGACAACATGGAGAGCCTGCACCCAGGCTATGACGAGTACCGGTACAATCTGGACCCTATCGGCCACAATCCCCATGAGCTGGCGGCTTATTTAAGCGCCCTGCTCCATGAGTACACGCCCCAGAGCGCGGCGGCACAGTTACAGCGGGTCTTTGACCTCCAATATGTCCTGACACTGACCGAGGAGGTGGAAATCCGCTACCGCACCGAAACCAGCACCGACCCGGAAACCGGGGAAACGACCAGCGAGGAAGTCCCCTATGAATACTACATCCTCCATGTGGAGCTTGTGAACACCCAGATTTCCGCTCTTGCGCCGGAACTGCTCACCCCGGATGAATATGAGATGTACCAGGTCTATATCGCCACCAGGGGCAACAAGCCGCTGCTGTTTGGCGGCGGTTCCCCGGATATGGGAAATTCCGAGGATTTGAGCGGCGTGGAGTTTATAAACGGGACCCGCCCCGGCAATCCGGGACTGGTGGATCTGGCGAAGCGTCAGGTGGGAAACGTGGGCGGCTATCCGTATTGGAGCTGGTACGGCTTTAACAGCCGGGTGGAATGGTGCGCCTGCTTCGTGAGCTGGTGCTATAACCAGGCCGGGAAAAGCGAACCGCGCTTTGCTGGCTGCCAGTCCCAGGGCGTACCCTGGTTCCAGTCGCATGGACAATGGGGCGGGCGCGGATATGCCAATATCGCCCCCGGCGACGCCATTTTCTTTGACTGGGATTTGGACGGTTCCGCCGACCATGTCGGCATTGTGATCGGCACAGACGGGAGCCGGGTCTATACGGTGGAGGGCAATTCCGGCGACGCCTGCAAAATCAAAAGCTATGATCTGAATTACCAGTGCATCAAGGGCTACGGCCTGATGAACTGGAACTAAACCATGTGGGAAGGAGTGTTACAGATGGCAACGAACAAAATCGACCGGATTGACCGGGAGATCGCAAAGACCCGTGAAAAGCTGGCGGAATACCAGAACCGGCTGCGGGAATTGGAGGCGCAGAAAACCGAGGCGGAGAACCTGCAAATCGTCCAGCTGGTGCGGGCGGTCCGCATGACCCCGCAGGAACTGAACGCGCTGCTGTCCAGCGGCGGGATTCCCGGCGTGGGAACGCCTGCACCCGATATCCAGGAAAAGGAGGAAAATCACGATGAAATCTAAACAGTTATTGCGGACACTGGCCGCATTTTGCACCGCCCTGGTCCTCATGGGCGGTTTTTCTGTCCCTGCCTATGCGGGCGGCGGCGAGGAACCGGCTGATGGAACCAACGATTCCAACGTACAGGTGGAGCAGCCGGAGGAAACGCCTCCCCTCACCCCGGATGGCAACGCCACCCTGGTGGACGATTACGGCGGAAACAAGCAGCTGATTACCGTTACCACCAAAAACGGCAACTACTTTTACATCCTGGTGGACCGGGATGACGAGGGAGAAAACACCGTCCATTTTCTCAACCAGGTGGACGAAGCCGACCTGATGGCGCTGATGGAGGACGGGGACAGCGAGGAACCTCCCGCCGTTTGCGGCTGCACCGAGAAATGTCAGGCAGGCGCAATCAACCGGAACTGCCCGGTCTGCGCCTTTACCATGACAAGCTGCACCGGCAAGGCGGCGGAACCGGAGGAGCCGCCTGCAATGGAGCCGGAACCGGAGAAAAAATCCGGCATGAATCCGGCTGTCCTGCTTTTGGTTGTGGCCCTGTTAGGCGGCGGGGGCGCGCTCTACTACTTCAAGTTTATGAAGAACAAGCCGAAAACCAAAGGCGCGGACAATCTGGACGATTATGACTACGGCGATGAGGAAGATGAGCTGTGGGAATCCGAGGAGGGCGCGGAGGAGGAACCGGTGGAAAGCGAGGAAGAACCGGAATGACCCGCTTCACTGACAGCCCCTTTGAGCGCATGATGACACAGAAACCGGAGGGCAGGAAGAAAACTTCCCGCCCTCCTTCTTTACCCAAAAGCCACCCCTGCTATGGCTGCGGCAACTACGGGAGGCCCTGTGTGGGATTCTGCCACCGGGAACTGGAAAAGCAGCTGAAAGAAAGGAGAGATCGGAAATGAAGTATCTTATTTTATTGATAAAAGGCATCGCTGTTTTTGACCTGTGCTGTCTGGCGGTGTATCTGGGCGGCGATATTCTGACTGCCCTGACACGCAAACTTCGGAAAAAGCCTGCACAGAGCGACGACCTTTATGACTTTTCTATGGATGGCGACACAGCCGCCCCGCTGTCCATAGATTCCATCCGCCAGCTGTACTCCGGCGATGTGGAAACTTTTGTAGAAGAAAGGCTTCTGCCGGACGCCGCAAAGACGATGGAGGCATTAACGGAACGGGAACAGACAGCGGCCCGCCTGCTTTTATGCGCTCTGATCGGCTATCTGAAAGAAGAAGCCCGTATGGACGAGCAGAGTTTTCCGATGGTGATGGAACTGCTGAAATATATGGAGGGAGAAAAAGAGGAAGGCTGCCAGGACCCGGTGGACTGGCTGCTGGAGGACGCCAACAGCCGCGCACACCGGCAGGAGTCCTATTACAGCGATTATCAACGCTACCAGCTGATGCAGGTGGATAAAAAACGTGTCATTCTGGCCTGCCGTATCCTCATCAATGATCTGGTAGGAAAACTGTACCGATATGATTACCGGTTTGGCTATGACCTGATGCTGACAGAGGACAACAGCATTGAGGAAAAGCTGCGTACATCTATGCGGGAAGAATGGGAGGATGAAGATTATGCGCCTTGTGATTGCTGAAAAACCGTCGGTGGCCCAAAGCCTGTCCGCTGTAATCGGGGCCAATGCCCGCAAGGACGGGTATCTGGAAGGGAACGGCTGGCGGGTCAGCTGGTGCGTGGGGCATCTGGCGGGGCTTGCCGACGCGGACAGCTACGACCCTAAGTACGCCAAGTGGCGCTATGACGATCTGCCGATCCTGCCCTCGGACTGGAAAATGAGCGTGGGGCGGGACAAGAAGAAACAGTTTGATATTCTCAAAAAGCTGCTGTGCGCCCCGGATGTGACCGAGGTGGTAAACGCTTGTGACGCGGGACGGGAGGGCGAACTGATTTTCCGCAACGTCTATGAGCTGGCGGGGTGCAAAAAGCCCATGAAACGGCTCTGGATTTCCAGCATGGAGGATTCGGCAATCCGGGAGGGCTTTGAAAACCTCCGCCCCGGCGCGGACTATGACGGTCTGCATCAGGCGGCACTCTGCCGCGCCAAAGCCGACTGGCTGGTGGGCATCAACGCCACCCGGCTGTTTTCGGTGCTGTACCGCCGGACCCTCAACATCGGGCGGGTTATGTCCCCTACACTGGCCCTTATCGTCCAGCGGGAAGCAGAGATTGAAGCCTTCCAGCCGGAGCCGTTCTATACGGTGGCGCTGGAACTGCCCGGATTTACCGCTGTGGGGGCGCGGATGAAAGACAAAACCGCCGCGAAAGAGCTGCAAACCGCCTGCCGGGGCGGTTCTGCGGTGGTGAAACAGGCGCAGCGGAAAGAGAAGTCCGAAAAGCCGCCCGCCCTTTATGACCTGACCACCTTACAGCGGGACGCCAACCGCCTGCTGGGGTTTACCGCCCAGCAAACGCTTGATTATCTGCAAAACCTCTATGAGAAAAAGTTGTGTACTTATCCCCGGACGGACAGCCGGTATCTGACCTCGGATATGGCGGAGGGCCTGCCGGTGCTGGTCAACCTCACCGCCAATGCCATGCCGTTCCGAAAGGGGATCGGCATTACCTGCAACCCGGAGGCGGTCATCAACGATAAGAAAGTGACCGACCACCATGCGGTGATCCCCACCCGCAATCTTCGGGATGCGGATTTGTCTGCCCTCCCTGTGGGGGAAAAAGCGGTGTTGGAGCTGGTGGCCGCAAGGCTGCTGTGCGCGGTGGCGGAACCCCATCTCTACGAGGAAACCGCCGCCACGCTGGTCTGCGCCGGTCAGGAGTTTGCCGCAAAAGGGAAAACCATTCAGCGCCCCGGCTGGCGCAGGCTGGATTCCGCTTATCACGCCGGTCTGAAAAATGCCCCGGAGCCGGAGGAAAGACCAGAGGAAAAGACACTGCCGGAACTCTCCGAGGGACAATCTTTGTCCGTTTCCAATGCCTCCGTCAAGGAGGGGAAAACCAGCCCGCCAAAGCATTTCACCGAAGATACTCTGCTGTCGGCTATGGAGAACGCCGGTAAAGAAGATATGCCGGATACCGCCGAGCGCAAGGGATTGGGTACGCCTGCCACCCGCGCCGGGATTCTGGAAAAGCTGGCCTCCACCGGTTTTCTGGAACGGAAAAAGAGCAAAAAGACGGTCCAGCTGATGCCCTCCCGCGACGCGCGTTCCCTCATTACGGTTCTGCCGGAGCAGCTGCAATCCCCGCTGCTCACCGCCGAGTGGGAGTACCGGCTGGGCGAGATTGAGCGCGGCGAGCTTTCCCCGGAGGAGTTTCTGTCCGGGATTTACGCCATGCTGCGGGAGCTGGCGGCAACCTATCAGGTGGTTAAGGGGACCGAGTACCTGTTCTCCCCGCCCCGCGAAGCAGTAGGCAGATGCCCCCGGTGCGGCGGTGAGGTTACAGAATCGCAAAAGGGATTTTTCTGCCAAAGTGAAACTTGCAGATTTGCCATCTGGAAAGACAGCAAGTGGTGGAGCGCCAAGAAGAAACAGCCCACCAAGGCCATTGTCGCGGCCCTCTTAAAAGACGGGCGGGCAAGGCTCACCGGCTGCTACTCGGAAAAAACCGGAAAAACCTATGACGCGGATGTGCTTTTGGAGGATACCGGCGAGTATGTGAACTTCAAGCTGGACTTTGGCCAGCGGAAAGGAGGCTCGTGATGAAGCTGTCGCTGCTGGAACAGGAAACGGTTCTCCTTTATAACCAGGCCGAGTCTGCGGCAGAGGTCTATACCCATGACCCCAAGCTGATGAAGAAGCTGGAGCAGCTGGCGGAAAAATACCCGGAGCAGATCATCAAGAAGGACGCCCACAACTTCATTGTCCCCAAACGCTGTGTATCGGTCCGGGAGCCGTACAGCGAAAAGCGGCGCAAAGCCGCCAGTGAGCGGGCCAGGGCCGCAGGCTATAAGCCGCCGTTGAAATCCTCCTCCGGTCAATAAGCATGGGCGGGAATGTCTTTGAAACGGTAAAGCAGTCCATCAGTACCAGAGAAGCGGCGGAACACTATGGAATCGAGGTAAAGCGGAACGGCATGGCCTGCTGTCCTTTCCACGATGACAGGACGCCCAGCCTGAAATTAGACCGCCGCTTTCACTGTTTCGGCTGCGGGGCGGACGGTGATGTGATCGACTTTGCCGCCAGACTGTATAACCTCTCCCCCAAAGAGGCTGCGGAAAAACTGGCCCAGGATTTTGGACTGCTCTATGACAGCCAGGCGCCCCCGAAGAAAACCTATATCCGTCAAAAGTCCGAGGCGCAGAAATTCAGGGAATCCAAGCAGCGGTGTTTCCGCGCTCTGGCAGACTACGCCCATCTGCTGCGGGGCTGGGAAACCGGCCTTGCGCCCCTGACCCCGGATGCGGAGCCGCACCCCCTTTTTGTGGAGGCGCTGCACCAAAAGGACTATGTGGAGTATCTTCTGGACTTTCTGATGGAGGATGGCATCGAGGAACAAAAAACATGGATTGCAGAACACCTAACAAAAATCATAGATTTGGAAAGGAGAAACAAGGAAATGGCAGAGAAACCCACCAACCGGGAGCGATTGCGGGAAATCACCGAGGGCATTGAGCAGAACATCAAGGAACTGTTTGAGAGCGAAAAGTATATGCGCTATCTGTCGGTGATGTCCCGGTTCCACCGCTACTCGGTCAATAATACCATGCTGATCTATATGCAGAAGCCGGACGCGACCCTTGTGGCTGGCTATAACAAGTGGAAGAACCAGTTTGAGCGCCATGTGAAGAAGGGCGAGCGCGGCATCACCATCATCGCGCCCACCCCCTATAAGAAGAAAATCGAGGAACAGAAGCTGGACCCGGACACCCATGCGCCAATGCTGGACGCAAACGGCAGGGTGGTCATGGAGGAAAAAGAGGTGGAAATCCCGCTGTTCCGTCCGGTCAAGGTCTTTGATGTGAGCCAGACGGACGGAAAGCCCCTGCCCTCCCTGGCGGCGGACCTGTTCGGGAATGTCCGGCACTTTGAGGCGTTTATGGAGGCGCTGAAACGCTCCGCCCCGGTTCCCCTTGCGTTTGAGGAAATGGACGCGGATACGGACGGATATTTTTCTTCCAGCCAGCAGCGCATTGCCATCCGCCAGGGCATGAGCGAGGTGCAGACGGTTTCCGCCGCTGTCCATGAGATCGCCCACAGCAAGCTGCACAACTTTGATGTGCCGGACAACCCGGACGCGCCCTTGTATCAGGAAGTGGAGCTGTTTGGACAGCCAGCCCTGTTCTCCAATGGGCGGATTGCCGCAGACGATCTGCCGGACGGACTGTTTTGTTATGACCTGCGCGGTTCCGATGATGACCCCGGTGCGCCGGTTGCGGTAGAGGAACGGGTTATGGTCAACCATGCCGGTTCCGTCATAACCGCAAAGCCGCTGGAACTGCCGGAGCAAGGGTATCTCCCCCTGACCGATGAATCCGGCCTGGACTTTAACGGCGGCGAAAAGACCGCCCAGCGGTTTTTGCAGGACCATAAAAAGGACCGGCGCACCGAGGAGGTGGAGGCCGAGAGCATCTCTTACGCGGTCTGCCAATATTTTGGGATTCAGACCGGCGCAAACAGCTTTGGGTACATTGCGAACTGGAGCCAGGGCAAGGAGCTGAAGGAACTGCGGGACAGCTTGGAAACCATCAACAAGACCGCCGGTACTCTGATTGCCGATATTGACCGCCATTTTCAGGAGGTCTGCAAGGAGCGCGGCATTGATCTGGAATCCGGGCCGGAGCAGGACGCCGGAAAAGAAACCATGCAGCCGGAAAACCCGCAGGCCGATACGGAGAATCAAGAGGTTTCCCCTGAACCGGAAC
>CAJTDN010000024.1:37872-43996 GCA_910574865.1 Lachnospiraceae bacterium
GCTGGATGTGGGAACCTATCCTTTGATGGACGGGAAAACCATCACTGAACTTGCCGCGCCGGTAAAGGTGGAACAGGATTCCATCACTGCCTTTGGCTGTATCGACTACCCCCAGCCGCTGACCGCCGAACAGGAACGGGAATACGCCCTTTTGCCCGCCAGCCAAAACCCGCGGGCGCTGGATTCCATCGGCCATGCCGCAGAAGCCGCCCCGCTGCCCGACGCGCCGGAGCAGGCGCTGGATGAATACCCGATGCCGGACCCGGCGCTGTGTGAGGACGATCTGAAAAACTGCGGCTATCAGGACGGGGACTTGCTGCCCCTCTCCAAAGAGCGGGCGCTGGAACTGTTTGAGCAGGATTTGACGGTGTATGCGGTGGTGGACGGGGGCGGCGCGGAAATGCTCTTTGACCGGGAGGAATTTGAAACCCAGCTGCCCGGTACGGTGTTCGCCCTTTCCCGCGAGGAATGGGAGGAAAGCCCAGCCTTTGACGCGCTGGTGCAGGACCGGCTGAACCGCCAGCAGGAACGGGAGCAGGCGTTTCTCTCCCATGAGGGGGACTGCTTTGCCATCTATCAGGTCAGCCGGGAGGACCCGCAGAATGTGCGATTTATGAATCTGGATTGGCTAAAATCCCATGACATCCCCGTGGACCGGGGCAATTATGACCTGATCTACACCGCCCCGCTGGGCGGCTCCGGCACTAAAATGGAGCAGCTGGAAAAACTATATGAGCAGTTCAATCTGCAAAAGCCTGTGGATTTTCACAGCCCCTCCATGAGTGTCAGCGACATTGTTGCTGTTAAACGGGATGGCATGGTATCCTGCCATTACTGCGACAGCGTTGGTTTCACTGAGATTCCCGGATTCCTGCCGGACAACCCGCTGAAAAATGCGGAAATGTCTATGGAGGACGATTACGGCATGATTGACGGGATCATCAACAACGGCCCCAAAGAGCCGACCGTAGCCCAGCTGGAACAGCAGGCCAGAAGCGGCCAGCCGATTTCCCTGATGGATTTGGCGGCGGCTGTCCACCGGGAGGACGGGGACAAGCGGAAATCGGTGGTGGAACAGCTCCACCAGCAGCCGAAGCAGGAAAGCAAAAAGACAGCGCCGAAAAAGAGCGCGGAAAGGGAGCTTTGATATGGGACACTTTACCTTTGAAGAAATGAATCTGATGTGTATTTACAACACCGGAACCCGCGCCGGACTGATGGAGAGCCTGACCGAGATGCGCGGCTATCTCTCGCCGGAGGAAACGGAGCTGATGGAACTGACCGACAGCGCCCTTCATAAGCTGCGCGCCATGACGGACGTGGAGTTTGACAGTCTGGAACTGTACCCGGACTTTGACGAATAGGAACCAACAGACCGGAGGGGCTGGCGCTGTGCCGCCCCTTCCTTTTATCCAAAACCCGAAAGGAGGGCCGAAAACAATGGCAACCAAAGCGCAGATGTACGCACAGATGGCCGACCATGCGGCGGTGCAGCTCACTTCCAGCTGGAATGAGTGGATGCGGTTTCTCGACACAGCCTCCAGGCTTTACAAATACCCGTTCCATGACCAGCTGATGATCTACGCCCAGCGCCCGGACGCTACCGCCTGTGCGGAGTATGACCTGTGGAATGACAAGATGGGCCGCTATGTCCGGCGCGGCTCCAAGGGCATCGCCCTGGTGGACGATTCCGGGGACCGGACCCGGCTGCGGTATGTCTTTGACATCTCCGACACCGGAACCCGCCCGCACTCCCGCACACCCTGGCTCTGGAAGATGGAGGAACGGCATATAGATTCCATCTCCGCCATGCTGGAAAACCGGTATGGGGTGGGCGGCGATGATTTAGGCGGGCAGCTGACCGAGATCGCCCGCAGGCTGGCCGGGGAATACTGGGCGGACAACGGGCGGGACTTCCTTTACATCGTTGACGATTCCTTTTTGGAGGAGTACGATGAACTTAACATCGAAGTCCAATTCAAAGCCGCCGCCACCGTCAGCATCGCCTATTCCCTGATGTCCCGCTGCGGGCTGGTCCCGGAACAGTATTTCACCCACGAGGATTTCATGCCGGTTTTCGATTTCAACACACCGGCCACCGTTGGGGCGCTGGGAACGGCGGTCAGCCAGATCAACCAGCAGGTGCTGCGGCAGATCGGCGTAACCATTCTAAACGCGGAGCGAGAGGCCAACAAAGAAAGGAGCCAGCAAAATGAACAACACCTTAACTTATATTCAGAACGGGGATTATCTGATTCCCAACCTGCAACTGACAGAACAGCCCGAAACGCCCCTGGGCAAGTACGGCAGGATGCGGAAAACCTACTTGAAGGAACACCGGCCCATCCTTTACAACCGTCTGCTGATGAGCGAGAAGCTGTACCCGCACCTGTTGGAGATCGACCGGACCGCGAACAGCCGATTGGAGCAGCTGATGCCAAAACTGGCGCAGGCGGCGGGCGTGACCGAGGAACTGAAAGCCCGCGACATGATGCAGTGGGTGGGCCTGATGAACAGCTGCAAGGCCCAGGCGGAGGAGATTCTGCTGGCGGAACTTATCAACAGCTGACCTTAAACCTGTTTCTCTCCGAAGCAGAACAGATTCAGAATATTGATGAAGCAGAGAATGTGAAAGCGTCCTCTGCTTTTTCTTTTGCCCAAAAGGACATTGACCATGTACTGCGGCTGGGCGGCAATACCGACCGTCTGCGGGAGCGCGTGACAGCTGAATTTGAAAAGCAGAAGCCGATCCCGGAAATAGCCGCCGCCCTGCAATCCCTCTATCATGGCGGCAACGGTTTTACCACCGATGCAGGCCGTATCACAGTCTGGTATGGTGAGGACGGAATCCATCTCTCTCATGGAAAATCCGCCCGATATGATAAATCCGCACAGGTTATTTCCTGGGAGGGCGCGGCGGAGCGTATTGGCGAGCTGTTGGAATCCGGTCAATTTGCTTCCAATGTGGAGCTTGCCGAGGCGGAGGGTTATGAACGCTCCCTCCTTGCCAACAAGCTCTGGAACCTGTATCACGATTTGAGCGATGAAGCCAGAGAAGCCGGATATTTACCCAGTCTGTCAGAAATCAAGGGCAACGGGTTTCCAGAAGAATCCGCATGGCTCACTGAGCAGCTGCGTGACCCGGCTTTCCGCCAGCCCCTCACAGAAGAATACGCCGCCTTTTGGACTGCCTATACGCAAGACCGTAACTTGCTGCGTTTCCATTACCACAAGCCAAAGGAGATTTGGGAAAACCTGAAAGACCTGTCACTGCCCCGCAAAGCCTTTTCATCTGAAATGGCAGAGGTTCCTGCGGTTAAGCAGTTTATTACGGAGGATGAGATCGGCGCGGCCCTTTCTGGCGGCAGCGGTTTTGCCGGGGGCAAAGGGCGCATTTATGCCTTTTTCCAGCAGCCCCATACCGACAAGGAAAAAACCGCGTTTCTCCGGCAGGAATACGGAACCGGCGGACGCTCCCACGCACTGTCCGGTGCAACGCACAGTGGCGAAGATCACGATGGAAAGGGCCTGCGCTACCAGAAAAACGGCTGTGACGATGTACGCCTGACCTGGGATAAGGTCGTGAAGCTGGTTGCCGGCCTGATCCAAAAGGACCGTTATCTGACCGAAGCAGAACGGGAACAGTATGAGAAAATCCAGGCAGAAAAGGAACTGGCAGAGGCGGGCATTGTAGAATCACAGAGCCAGCCTGCTCCTGTCCATGAAACCGAAACAGAACCGCCCCAGCCTGCGCTGGAAGATGTGCTGGAACAGTACAAGCCGGTTGTGACCGCCGCCATCATGGAGGATACGGCATACCGCAACGCCTGCGGCCATACTGACCATGAAAACGCTGTGATTGAGGGCAACGCCGCTGTGCGCCGCGCGGTTCTTGGCTCCGGTAATATGCAGCTTCTCAAACAGTATTCGGATGTGCCGGAGTTCCGCCACCGCCTGCATCAAGAGGTGATTGCCGAAACCTATCCAAAGCTCCATGAGCTTCTGCGCCCTCTCTCCCAGGACGATATTGACGAAGCCCTCTGTGCATGGAACGGCGATATGGACAGCAAACGGGCCGTAGTCCGCTATATGAAAGAGCATGGGAGGGAAAAAGACACCGCCGCATGGCTGTCCAGGGAGTACGGCGGTCCTGAACATACAAACCTGTTCATTGTCCGCGCCGGAAGCCCCGAAGAAATGGAACTGCCCTGGCCCAAGGTACAGCGCCGGATCGCCCAGCTTATCAAAGAGGACCGCTTTTTTACAGAGGCTGAACGGGACAATCTGGACGATATAGACCCTATCGCAATCCGGGAAAATCTGGCCCAGCGCGGCATTGTAAACGGGCAGGTAGTGGAACCGGAAAAGCTGGACAATGACCCCTTTATTCAGCAGGTCATGGCTGATGTGGAACAGATTGCCGCCGATGAAGCAGAACCACGCTTTTCCGTTGTTATGACCAGCGATGCGTTTCCCGACCCGGAAGATGCGTTTGCTGTCTGGGATAATCAGACCAATGATTACTATACCGCCTCTGATGGAACGGTACGGACATTTTCAAGAGAAGAAGCTGCGGAGCAATTCCTGGCCGGGCTGGAACCACAAGAGATAAAGGCGAACCGGCAAGAGGAACCGGCACAGGAAACAGCCGCACCCGCTGCGGACGAACCGGGAACACTTCCCCGCGACCCGCTGGCATCGGCCTATGGCGTAGGGGATTTTGTTTTTCTGGAAGATACTGAGTACCGCATCACCGATTTGCAGCAGGGCTATGTCCAGCTGAATGACCCCGCGCTGGCCTACCCCATTTACCGGACGGAAAGCAAAGAACAGTTTGAACGCGCCATCCGGCAGGACCCGCGCAACAGCGCCATCACCGACTATCTCCCCGCCGATCTGGACCAGTTTTCCCCGGATTTACGGGAGGCTCTGACCGGGGAGGGCGGTTTGCTGGATACGGCTGCAAAGGAGGATATAGCGGTACTGCTCCGAAGCGGCGCAGGCAATCCGGCTGTTGCCCAGCATCTTTCCCAGCGGTTTTCGGGTACAGTGGAAACCATGCAGCTGGAAACCGGGGATACGGCAGATTACAGAACAACCGACAAAGGCATGGAAGTAGAGATTTTGCGGGAGGATGAAACGGTTCTGGCGGCGCTGTATGAAAGCTGGGAACCGGTTGCCGCCGCACTCCGCGCCCTCTACCAGCAGGAACTGGACGGATTCTCCCACGAACCGGCACAGCTAAAGGAACAGCCAGCAGAGAAACAGCCGGATTTGGGGAATCCTCCCGCACCGGAACCATCGCCGCGAATGACTACCACCCCTGTCACCCGTTATCCGGGCGAACAGAACCATCTGCCCTACGATATAGAGATTCATACGCTGCGCTTTGATGAACCGGAACCCACCCCTCCCCAGCCGACTGCCGGGAACTTCCGTATCACCGACATTCACTTGGGCGAAGGAGGACCAAAAGCAAAGTTTCGGGCCAACATGGACGCAATCAATCTCCTGAAAGAATTGGAGTTTGAAAACCGGCAGGCCACGCCGGAGGAACAGGAAACCCTTTCCCGGTATGTGGGCTGGGGCGGTCTGGCAGACGCTTTTGACGAGAGCAAACCCGCCTGGGCCAAGGAGTTTGCGGAACTCTACGCAACGCTGTCCCCGGAGGAATATGAAGCCGCCAAAGGGACCACCTTAAACGCCCATTACACCAGCCCTACCGTTATCCAGGCCATTTATGAAGCGGTGGGGAAAATGGGATTCCAGACCGGCAACATCCTGGAACCCTCCTGCGGCGTGGGCAATTTCTTCGGTATGCTGCCGGAGGAAATGCGGGGCAGCAAACTGTACGGCGTGGAACTGGATTCCATCACCGGGCGCATCGCAAAACAGCTCTATCCCAAAGCAGACATCACTATCGCGGGCTTTCAAACCACTGACCGGCGGGATTTTTATGATTTAGCCGTAGGAAATGTGCCGTTTGGCCAGTATTCCGTCCATGACCGGGCCTATAACAAGTTGAACTTCAACATCCACAACTACTTTTTTGCAAAATCGCTGGACCAGGTGCGTCCGGGCGGTGTGGTGGCCTTTGTCACCAGCCGCTACACGATGGATTCCA
>CAJTDN010000025.1 GCA_910574865.1 Lachnospiraceae bacterium
TGGCTGGGAAGCCCCGGTAGTTGCCGCCTGAGTCTTCCAGACAGGCTCAAAAACTTCTTTTAAGCTTGATAGGGGAAGTTTGCGCTTTTTTGGCTGCCCGGAAGATTATGTTTCACAGTAATGATTTGAGGGTCGGCACCTGGTTTTTACGATACCAGGTAGAAATTGTGGATTGCGTCAAATCGGCACGGGTGGCTAATTCATATTCCGTCCAATTCCTGGCTAATCGGAGTCGTTGAATTTCATCTAAAATATTTTTAATAAGAATCACCCTTCCCATAGTGTGTTGTAACGTATATTATAATACGACATAAAACATGTAATAATTAGTTTAGACGTAAGAAAGATACGTCGTTCCGTATGTATTTTTTGCCAAAATCTTGATTTTTAGTTGCTATTGAAGTATAATTTTGGCGATAAAAATATTACGACGGGAGGAGAATGATGTATGAATATTGAAAAGGAATTGAAAAATATAGAAGAAAGTATCGGCTCTGAAGAGTTATTGGATAAAGTCCTTAGTGCATATGTGGAGGAGATGAAGAAGGAACTTTACGATGTCGAGCAGGAATACCGGGAGAGCAAACAAGCGTTGGATTCTGTCCTTGACGTTGAACAAAGGGAAGCTTTGGAGGCCATGGAAAAGAGTTTCATGGATAATATGCGGTATGGCTTGAAATTTGGATTTAAGAGAGGGATTTTTGCCGGATTCCAACAATTCTTTGTTTCCGAGAGTCCAAAGGACGCGTTTAACAAATTTGCCCATGACGAGCTTTTGATCATGCCCAATATGGGGAAATACCCAGAGTATCATAATCGGCGGACGGAGATTAACCACTTGTCCAACAAAGTGATGGAAGGCTTGGACGAGGAGCAGCAAGAGCACGCGACTACTATTTATTGTACATATGACGAGAAGGGCTTTGGCGTTTTGAGACATGCATTTTACATCGGATATCGTTTTGCATTGTCAATCATAGAAGAAGTGGAATTATTAGGTGTTTCAAGTATTATTGATAAAATACTGTCCACCGAGCATGAATTGGGGTTTACGATGACTCGAATGGAAAGGGAGCGTGTACGGTATAAGTCATTGGAGTGAGGCGGTCTATGTCGGACCGCTTTTTGTTTTTTTGTAAGATTTTCGTTTGACGCGGTCCGTGCGGTCCGTGGCGTATTCCCGATGATGGGGAGGAAAATATATGCGTTTATGGCGAATTACGGGACTTGCCGGGACGCTGCAGCCGGAGATGGAATTTAATGATTCTGACCCGAACGGACGCAAGGAGGCGGAGGAAAGCCCGTTTGCAAAGGCGATGATGAAGCTGCCCGAAGAAGAGATGCAAGAACGGATTATGCAACTGGTTCCGACCGTGATATCGAATGAACATCACCGGCTGCACTATTTGGGCAAGGCGTGCCAGGCGTGGCTTTCAATGAATCTTCCGAAGGACGGAAATTGCCGGGTCGAGGTAATTGATACATGGGAGATGACAAGGGACGTGGTCATGGAGCGGGCGCATGGTCGCGTGAGGGTCGAACTGCCGGGGAAAGAAGGCATGGCGGTATTGGTATCGAAGCTTTAATTTTATAATCGTAAAAAAGGATTGCCGGATGAATCGGGACAATCCTTTTTTTGCTTTATAGGAAACTTTGTTCCCCATAAAGCAAAACCTTCGGAGGACGCGCACTTCGTGCATAATGAAAACGGCTGCTGATACAGCCGCGCTCCGGCCCCTCCGGGAGGACGCGCACAAACGCGAAGAGGAATGTGTCGCTAAAGCGACCGCGCTTGGTGCGAGAGTTTCGCTTGCGAAACTCTTTTTTCTTGAATCCTGGCTTGAACATTGCGGATTGATATTGTATAATAGATGAATAAGACAGCCTATATGGGCAAAAATATTCAATGAAGCGGAGGAGATTTGGATGGAGATAAAGCGTGATGGCTATTTGCGGCAGTTGATATCCTATCGTTTTGACGGTTTGGTGAAAGTGATAACGGGGATTCGGCGTTGTGGAAAATCGTATCTTCTGAAGAACCTATACCGGGAGTATTTGCTTGCGAATGGTGTGAAAAGTGACCAAATCATCATGATTGAGCTTGACCTTGCAAAAGACATTCGGTTTCGCAATCCGCTGGAACTTTCTTCTTATGTGAGGGAAATCGTCGAGAACCGAAAGGAGGAATGTTACCTTTTTGTTGATGAGATACAGATGTCGGACAAGGTTGCCAATCCATATAATCCGGATGGAGAAAAGATTACTTTTTATGACGCGCTGAATGACCTTCGGAGTCTGTCGAATTTGGACGTCTATGTAACTGGAAGTAATTCAAAAATGTTATCAAGCGATATTCTGACGGAGTTTCGGGGGCGTAGTGATGAGATTCGTGTCCATCCGCTAAGTTTTGCGGAATATTATTCCGCAGTGGGAGGGGATAAAAACGAAGCGTTTGACGAGTATGCGTTTTATGGCGGCATGCCTTTGATTTTGTCACGGCCAAATGCCGCGGCGAAGATGAAGTATTTGAAATCACTTTTTACGGAAGTGTATATCAAGGATATTGTGGAGCGGAAGAAAATTGAACGGCAGGACGTGCTCGAACAGCTTTTGGACCTGCTGTGTTCCTCGGTTGGCTCATTGACAAATCCGCAAAAGATAGCGGACACGTTAAACTCCAAGCAGGTGAGAGGCGTCTCTTCCAATACGGTGCGTGCCTATATCGGACATTTGGAGGACGCGTTTTTATTTTCGGAAAGTAAACGATATGACGTGAAAGGGAAGTCTTATTTTGACTCCCCTAATAAATATTATTGTGAGGATTTGGGGCTTAGAAATGCCCGCATTGGCTTTCGGCAGCAGGAAATGACCCATATAATGGAAAATACCATTTATAATGAATTGGTCATTCGTGAGCTTTCCGTTGACGTCGGGGTGGTGTATGCAAGAGAGGTCAATCGAAATGGAAATTCCGTCCGTGTGCCGAGGGAAATTGATTTCATCGCAGCTTCCGGAAGTAAGAAGACCTATATTCAGTCTGCATATGCAATGCCGACGGAAGAGAAAATGGAGGCGGAACTTCGTCCGTTCGGGCTTATCGGGGACTCGTTTCCCAAAATCGTGGTAAGAAAGGACATGGGAAAGCGTTGGTATAATGACAAAGGAATTTTGAATATAGGCCTGATAGATTTTTTACTGGATAAAGGAGTGGTATAAGTGTTGGATGTTCGGTTGCATCCTTTCACGCGTTCATAAGAAACCGTTTGGCACATGGGAGGTGGATTCCCATGAAGCAACTTCACGAACCATGACTAAACACCATCCCCTGAAACGTTGCCGCTTCATCTCCGTTTTTGCAGGAAAACTGCATGTGAGTGCCCCGTTCCTGAACAAAACCTGCGTGATTTAAGGCGCATTTCAGTCCGGCATAGGCGTTATCATCCTCATAGCGCTCTATGCTGATTAGATGTCCTTCAGCTTTTATCAGTTCTGAAAGTTCGGATGCATAGTTTTTATGACGTTCTGTCAGTTCCGGCAACGATAAGGCAGGGTTTTTTACTTCTTCGCAAAGCGGTCTGAATGCGGCATTTTCATGTGCGGTACGGCAGGAAAGTAGGGTGTCGCAGCTTTTGGGCGGCAGCGTCTCCGGTTCCACAAACTGCACGTTGCTTATCTTAAGGCGTTTGGCAAGTTCCTTCGCGGCGTTGACCGCATTTTGGGAAAGTTCGATGCCGGTGACCTGGGAATCGGGATGGCGCAGTGCAAGAAAGCAGGTCAGGATGCCGTTCCCGCAGCCGATGTCAAAAATATCCCCACAAAAGAAATGTTCGTGCAGAAGTAAATATTCCATGGCCCTGCGGAAGAAAACGCGGTCATAAAAAGACGATGTCAGAAGGCTCATTTCCAGACTTTGGTTGATATAGTCCACAAGCGCTTCCTGACGGCGAAGATAAAGAGTGTCTTTTGACCCGCGCAACAGCCGTACTTCTGCCTGGTCAAACAAGGCGGTCAGATTCTTGATATGCTTGCCGCCTTCTTCCAATCCGTAAGCTTCAATCAGCGCGGTATCCAGCTCATTGATTTTTCGGATGCCGATGTATGCAAGATAGTCTGTAATTTCCGGATTTGTCATATTATACTCCTTACGGTTTTTGGCTTTATATAGCGAACGACAAATTATTTTGCCGCTTACTATATCATGCTTAGTTTATCATGTATTTTTAAACTCAACAACTAAATATTTGAAAAAATTTATCCATCTATCTTTTTTGGGGGATAAAAGAAGGGGGAATGGGTGACTTTGTATGAGTCATCCATTCCCCCTTAGGAGACTATTTTTTTCCCGACGGCTCCATATGTTGAGTTTATATATATCTAAACTTGTTGAATGGGTTGCCGCCCAGCATCTGGTCGGCCATCGCCTGCCCCATGACCTTTTCAAAGTGGGGGTCGGATAGCAGGGCGGTTTTGAATTCGTCGTAGTTTTTCACGTTTGGCAAACTGAGATTATCAATCTGAATCGTGACGTTTTCGTTGTTGTTTTGCGTGTTCTGCGGTGCCGTCTGGAACCACTTCATTTGCTCATCTGTCTGTTGCCTCATTCTTTGCGCGTCCGGGAAAACGTATTTCCCCGTCTTGCGCATTCCGAGGCGGTCTTTCATTTTCAGCATGGCTTTCAGGTTCTGCGTGGCCTCGGACGTGATGACCGTCTCCCCGGTTCTGACGAGCGCGAAGCCCGTCTCGCCGCTCTGGCGCAGCAGCCCCTGGATTTCCCCGCCTTCGCTGAGGCCGTGGCTCTTCATCCAGTTTAGCATGTTAATGTTCTGGCTGGCCGAGCCCGTGTATGTGCCGGAAAATCCCATGGCCGCGTAGTAGCGGGCCATCTGGCTGAAGCTGCTGTCGTAATCGTGGTATTTCAGCCGGTCGACGATGGAAGTCTCCACGTTCAGTTTGTTTTTCGGGTACTCGTCCTTCCTATGCACGAAGAACGAGGTGTCCGTCCGGCTGCCCGCGGGTTCCAGCGTCTGCAGTTCCTGCTTCGGGGCTTCCTGCGCCGGCGGCGTGGGCGCCTTGTTCGCGGCCGCCTCCTGCCTTGTCTCCAGCGCGGCGACGTTGTCCGCCGCTTCCTGCCGTGCGTCCCCGGCCATGGCGGAAACGAAGTTCCTGATGCCGTCCAAAGTCTGCTGTATGCTCGTAAGTCCCGCCGTCATGCCGCTGCCGTACGTGGAGACGATGGAGCCGGCCCCGCCGTCGTTTTTCCAGATGTTTTTCATTTCGTCGGACAAGGCCGTCCCCACCGCCGCCGTGGCTTGTTCAAGCGTGGCCCTGATGCCTTCCGCGTTCGCGTTGGCCGTGTCTTTCATGCTTTCGAGGACGAACTCGACGTCGTCCAGCCGCTGGTTGAAGAGCTGCTCGTATTCGGTGTAAAGGGCATCCATCAGCCGTTCCTGGTCGGACACCCACTTCTCGTACTCGGTTTCCTCAAGGTCCGTTTTGGCCTCGTCCAGCTCCAGCTTCAGCTGCTGGACTTTGGACGCCGCCTCTTCCGAGTCGTCCCCGGCGTACGCGTTCAATTGCTTTTCCAGCGAGGCGATGTTCCCCGTCTTCTCGGCAATCGACTTTTGGTAGTCGTACAAGTCGCGCTCCGCCCCCAGGGCTTCCTTGCGTTTGTCAATCAGTTGTTGCAGCTTGTCCAGGTAGGCGTCGTATCCTTCCGACATGAGGTCTTTCACCGCCTCGATTTCGTCATAGGCCGCGTCGATGTTGTCCCGCTGCGCTTCCAAAAATTCGTTCCGCTTTTCGATTAACTCTAAGTTGTACGGATCCTTGGCCAGCATTTCGTTGATTTTCAAGATTTCCTTCGCGTAGTCGTCGGCCTGCGCCATGTAGACGTTGTAGTTCAGGGCGTGCAGCCCTTCCGCCGCCGTCCCGCGCCTGGTGCGCCGCCGTGAACCGGCAAAGGCGGAGTCGCCGTCTTCCACGAAACTTCCCTGTTTTTCCAGCAGCCCGATCAGCCAGTCGGCCTCTTCGGTCAGCTTGGACGTGTACTCCTGCTGTTTCTCGAAGTAGTCCCATTTCAGTTCCCGCAGGGCGTTCTGGTGCTCGTAGAGCGAGGTCGTGGCCTCGGTGATGGCCTTGTCCACGTCGAGCACGGAATTGTACATGTCGTACCATTCCTCGCTGTATTTCTCGATGTTGCCGGCCTTCATGGCCTGGGCCAGCGCGTCCGTGAGCGCGTCGTATTCTTCCTTCAATAGCGAAATGTGGCCTTGCTCCATCTTGATGAGGCTGTCGTAGTATGCCGTCCCCGCCAGGTGCCCGCGTGCCTCGGCCTGGTCGATGTAGGCATCTATCATGTCGAGTGAATATTCCATGACGGACAGCCGGCCCTCGAACATCTGCGTCGCGTGCTCGAAAATTGTCTTCCCCAGATCCGCCAGCGTGTCGTTCAATTCCTCGGCCTCCTCCTCGCACTTCCTGGCCTTCTCGTACCATTTCTGGAAGTCGGAAATCTGTTGTTTCAGCCCCTCGTCGGAAATGTCCTCGATGGCGATGGCCCCGTCCTTGACGAGGTTCTTGTAGTGCTCGGACAAGCCGACCGCGTCGGCCTTCTTCATGTATTCCTGGTAGGCTAAAACCTGCCCCCAGACCTGGCCGCCCACTTCCAGGATTTCCTGGTTCAGTGCGCTGTTTCGTTCCGACCAGCCCTTGTAGGTGCGCCCGACCGTCTGGTCGAGCTTCTTGACGTGCCGCTCCAGGCTTTCCAGCTTGTTCTCCACCCAGTCGAACGTCTCCACGGTCTCCTTGGCCGCCTCGGAGGCACCGCCACCAGAACCACCGGAGCCGCCGCCCGAGCCGCCAGAACTACCTGGGACGCGGCCGCCGGAGCCGCCGGTTCTCTTGCCGTAGAATTGCGCGGGGTCTATTTTGGTGGTCTGGTATTGCGTGGCTATGGCATCTGATAGAAGGTTTTCCAGTGCTCCAATTGCCATGTTTTGCATGCCTTTTACCAAGATTCCGCTACCAGTTGCTTGACCGGTTGTTTTGAGCGGAGAAATTTCGATGGACGTGCCATGGAGCTTGGCCAGCATGGTCGCCAATACTTGGATATAGGAAGCGGAAGCACCCGCCGCGTTGGCGATGGCGATAATCTGGTTGATATCGTCCGTCGTGTCCAGTTTCATGTTGTTGACATCCATCTTCGCGAATGCGAGTTGCGCAAGGTAGGATGCCGTTTCGTTGGAAGCGACGCCCTCGTTTAAAATGGCTGTTATTTCTTCATAAGTGACATCGGCCAGGTTTTTTCCCGCCAATGCCGCGATATCCTTCGTCATGGCAAGATATTCATTGTACGCGGCCAGTTTCTGCTCCACAATCGCCGCCGCGTTCATGATTCCGTTTTGTTCCAGCATCGCGATGGTGGCCTCCTTGGTTTCTTCCGTGAGGTCATCGAAAATGCCGCTGTTGTCCAAGATGGTCGATACAAACTGGCCGAAGGCGTTCTGGCACGCGTCCACGTCATCCGAGTTTTTGATGATGGCATGGACAAAGTCGCCATACGCGCTTCCCGCATCCTTGAACGCGTTTTCGAATTCCTCGTTGTTCAGGATGGAAAACCAGTCAACCCCGTCCCCGTTTTGGATGCCTTCGTAAGCGCTCTTCAGGATTCCCAACTTGTCCGCCATGGTCTGGGCACCGTCGGCGGCAGAATTGTAAAAGGACTCATCAATTCGTGGCGTGCCTTGCGATTCTTCCTGCTGGTGCCGTAGTTCCATTAATAGGTCGATGACATTTTGTGCTTCTAGGCCGTATTGTCTGGCGCGTTCACAAAGCTGTTCGAAGGATTCGTTACTGCCTTTGCCATTATAGATGTCGCTTAAATCCGTTTCGGACAAATCTTTTAAATCGTCTGCCAGTGCTGAAACAGTATTATTATTTTGCATGAGCTGGTAAAAGGAGTATGCCTTGTCGTTTGCCCCCGCAAAGACACCGTTCATGATGTCGGAGTATTCGCCCCAGACATCCTTGTTTTTTATGATCTGGCCTTCCATCCTCTGCATGTCGTGCCATGCGGCTTCCACGTCCTCGTCATGATAAGGGTTTTCGCTTTTTAGCACCGCCTCGTTATAGGCATTCACCGCCTCGATGGCATCGTAATAACCGTCGGATAAATCCTCGTCGGCGTAAATCTGTGCCATTTTGGCCTCGTCATATGTTTCGCCGTATGTTCCGACGATATCGTTCACGCGGTTCAAGGCATCCTGGGAGCTGGCATAAATGTTTTCAAATATGGCGTATATTCCGTCGGCATCTTTGCCGGACGCTTTTTGTAACTCGTGTACCCCGTTTAAGAAATCGTTTATGGCATCAGAAGCCTCTTTTGCATCCCCGACAAATTCAAATCCATTGGCCGTGAACTGGATTCCGTTCATTCCGGCTAGTTGTTTGATTTCTTCCACGATGTCATTTTCGGCGTCTGTTAAGTTTAAAGCGCTCAATGCGTCCAGCGAACCAAGATAATAGGGATTTTCAGCCTCCATTTTCTTTGTCGCCTCGTTGATGCCGGTGCGGTTTTCGTTTAAAAACTGCTTTGCCTTTTCCTGGTTTAACGCCCTGATTGCCTCCGTCTGGTCGTTATACGCGTCCGTGACGAGGTCGATGATGCCACATTCATCGCCGAACTTGTTGTTCAACTCGGCTTGCAGCGTGAGCAACTGTTTCTTGATGTTATAGGTTTCTTCCTCGTTCCCCTTGGCGTCCTGCAAGGCTTGCCGCAGCTCCTGGTACTTGGAAACATAGTCGTTGATGGACGAGGCGGCTTCCTTATATTCATCAACGGCATCCTTCGTTTTTTGTAAGGCCTCTTCGGTTGCCTGGTTATGGTAGCTTATGAAGGACGAGATAATGCTGTATGCCGTCGAGAGGCCCGCGAGGATGACGCTTGCCTTT
This sequence comes from Lachnospiraceae bacterium, assembly GCA_910574865.1. Lineage (GTDB taxonomy): Bacteria > Bacillota > Clostridia > Lachnospirales > Lachnospiraceae > Schaedlerella. The sequence goes on from CAJTDN010000025.1 coordinate 8,950, forward strand.
TCGAGCGTGCTCATCGCCACCCAGGCCGCTTTGACGGAAGCGGTTAGACCAGTGAAGGTTCCCTTCAGCACGTTTACGGAAGAGGCGTTGGCCGCGTTGGCGATTGTGTTGGACTTTGTGGCATCGGTTAAGCCTAGCTTTTCTAGCTTGGCTTTCGCTTCTTCTTCGGTGAGTTCGTGCTGTGTGAGTATCATGATTTGGTCATTTTCTTTAAGTTGCTTTTGCGATAACAATAATTTCAGATTTTTTTCTGTCAATGCTTGAGTTGCATCGCCCAAATCTCTTAAAGTTTCATTTCTTGAATCAACGTCTATTGGTAAATTCTTTATTTGCTGTAATGCATTTCCAAGCGTGTTCATCTGTGTGACCGTTCCAACTATCGCGTCGCCGAAGGTCGCCATGCCCTGGCCGATTTTTATGGTCGCGATGGCGATAAGGCTGTTTTTCAAGATGTCTGCTTTGTTGACGATGTCCAACAACATCGTTCCGAATTCTGCCGCATAGGAGACCATGTCCCCGTTTACGAAGCCGGAGTAGGTCTCGACCAGCTTGCTCTGAAACTGTTGCAAATGCGCTTCCGTGCTGTCTAGGTATGTTTCGTATTCCTTCTGTGCCGAACCGCTTGCATGCAGGCTGTCTTGTAAAAGGGATTGCGCATTCGCCATGCTTTTCAAGGTCGCGTCGATTGCCGATGCCTGGTTCTTCCCGCCAAGGATGTCCAGAAGCGTGCCTTGGTTTTTGGATGACATGTCTTGGTAGACTTCGGAAATGTCCAGGAAGATGTCGTAAATCGAGCGAACCGTCTCCTTGTCATTTTCCAGGATGTCCACACCCGTCAGCGCCTTGATGGCCTTCTGGTTGTCGATGACGGACATCACGCCGTCCACGTCCTCCCCGGCCCGCGCCAGCTCGTCGGATGCCCCGCGAATTCGCAAGGACGAGTTTCCAAGTGCCGTGGCCAGTGCTTCGGCGTTTTGGTACTGTTGGTTGCCCGCCCCGAGCAGGGCCAGGAATTCATCCACGCTCGTGTTCGTCTCGGAAAAGGCGGTTCCCACGGACTGCACGCCCCGGGCCAGTTCGGCGGTCGTGATGGAGGAGGTGCTGCCTAGTTCGGCATATTTGTCAATCAAAGCCTGCGCCTTGCCGGCCGCGTCGCCGTACCCGTCCACCGTGTCGTAGGCGTTTATCCCCGCGGCGATTGCCTGGGTGGAGTCGGAAAGGCTTATGTCCCCCACGTTGGCCAGTATCACGCTTTTTTCCGCGAGCTTGTCGCTCGTGCCCAGGTCAAAGCCCAGCCTGGAGAATTCTGTCGCCCCCTCCATCAGCGTCTTTTGAGACGTGGCCAGTTCTTGCGCCCTTTGATTGCATCTTGATAAGTAATCGTCATAATCGCCACGGCTTAGTTCGTCATTGGCCTTCAGCAGGCTGGTGTATGTCTTGTCGAGGTCGATTGCCGTGTCAACCGCCTGCCGTATCTGGGAGAGAATCTCCTTTGAGATGGCGGCCGAAGAGAAGAAGTCCTTGAACCGTGCGGCCAGTTGCTTCCACTTCCCTTCAGCGGACTGGGCGGCGGATTCGCTGTTTTTTACTTCCCGATTGAAGTCTGCCAGTTGGGACTTGTCAATCTTTTGCCGCATCTCGTTTCTCATAGATTGAAGTTCCGCTTTCATTTGGGACGTGTTCAGGCCGATTTCCAGGTCAGACACGGTCTTTTGCAATCCCTTGATGCTTTTTCGTAATTCGGCTTCCGTACTCTTGTTCACTTTGATTTTCGTCCCGACATTGACCTTCATGTTGTCCAGTTCCTTTAATTGTCTTTTCAACTCTCTTGAAGCGAGTGTTTTTGAAAGCTTCGCCAACACCCTCACGTACATCGTGTTGTTCAACGATTTCAAGTCGTTGTTGATGGAACTTTTCGATAGCTGCTTGTTTAGTTTTGCTATCACGTCTACTGTTAATTTGCTCATTTTTGTATTTCCTCCTTTAAAAATTTGCATACAAAAAGACGGCTCTTTTGAACCGCCTTGTGCCTTAAGTTTTCTGATTCTAAATTTTATTGTTTTACCACTCACTGCCACAGTTGTCGCAGTGCCATTGTTTGTGTGCCTTTCGGGAAAGAACGCCCCACACGGCGACATCCACGAGTTTTGATGTTGCAGATAACTTGCGGATGTTGGTCGAACTACAAGTGGGACATTTGGGGGTGTTCTTTGGTTCATTAAAAGATATAATTTGTTTTTTGGGATTTACCCAATCTTCTGGGCGTTTGGAAAGAATGTGGTTTTTCAATTCGTTTCCACAATGCCTACATCTACTATGATATTTAGAACTGATAAGTACATAGTCTTCGGTTCTGGCAATTGGATATGTTGCAGACCCAACAAGCCAATTACATTTAGCACAAGTGGTGTAGGTGCTTCCTGAATCCGTTGCGCCGAATGTACCAGGTTCATCTATTTCATACCACCAAAAGTCAATCTTATCCTCGTCAAACGAGTCATATGGCCCTAATTCAACGCCGTCACCAAAACTAAGTGGTTTCTCCTGCTTTGGTTCTTCTTCATCAAAAGCGGCTCCACAAACTGGACACTCCGTCATGTCCTTCGCCTTTTCAAATGGAAAAATCGTCCCGCATGATTCACAAACAATTTTCTTTCCCATGGTAAAACCTCCCTCGCGTTTTCTTGGCTAGTCATGATTGTACCATTATCTAACCGCGATTTCAATAGACACAAGGACACTTCCTGAACTTTCTTTTCATGTGTTGTTCATCCTTTGAAATGGCGGCCGAACAGAAGAGGTCCTTGAACCGTGCGGCCAGTTGCAATGCATTACCAAGTGTATTCATCTGTGTGACCGTTCCGACGATTGCATCGCCAAAAGTTGCTATTCCCTGGCCGATTTTTATGGTAGCGATGGCGATAAGGCTGTTTTTCAAGATGTCTGCTTTGTTGACAATATCTAACAACATCGTTCCGAATTCTGCCGCATGGGAAACCATGTCACCATTGACGAAGCCGGAGTAAGTTTCGACTAGCTTGCTTTGGAATTGTTGCAAATGTGCTTCCGTGCTCTCCAAGTAGGTTTCGTATTCTTTTTGTGCGGAACCGCTTGCGTTTAAGCTGTCTTGTAGAAGAGACTGCGCATCTGTCATGCTGCTTAAGGCCGCATCGATTGCCGGTGCCTGATTCTTTCCACCAAGGATTTCTAAAAGCTCACCTTGTTTTTTACTTGACATGTCCTGGTAGACTTCGGAAATGTCCAGAAAGATGTCATAAATCGAGCGAATCGTCTTTTTGTCATTTTCCAGGATGTCCACGCTCGTCAGTGCCTTGATGGCCTTCTGGTTGTCGATGGCGGACATGACGCCGTCCACGTCCTCCCCGGCCCGCGCCAGCTCGTCGGACTCCCCGCGAATTCGTAAGGAAGCGTTACCAAGTGCCGAGGCCAGTGCTTCGGCGTTTTGGTACTGCTGGTTGCCAGCACCGAGCAGTGCCAGGAATTCATCCACGCTCGTGTTTGTTTCGGAAAAGGCAGAACCAACGGATTGCACGCCCCGTGCCAGTTCGGCGGTCGTGATGGACGAGGTGTTGCCTAGTTCGGCATATTTGTCAATCAATGCTTGTGCCTTGCCCGCCGCGTCGTCGTACCCGTCTACCGTGTCATAGGCGTTTACTCCCGCGGCGATTGCCCGGGCAGAATCGGAGAGGCTCATGTTCCCCACGTTGGCCAGCATGACGCTTTTCTCCGCAAGCTTGTCGCTCGTGTCCAGGTCAAAGCCTAGTTTGGAGAATTCTGTCGCCCCCTCCATCAGCGTCTTTTGAGACGTGGCCAGTTCCTGCGCCCTCTGGTTGCATCTTGACAAGTAATCGTCATAATCCCCGCGGCTTAGTTCGTCATTGGCTTTCATCAGGCTGGTGTAGGTCTTGTCAAGGTTGATAGCCGTGTCAACCGCCTGCCGTATCTGGGAGAGAATCTCCTTGGAGATGACGGCCGAGGAGAAGAAGTCCTTGAACCGTTCGGCCAGTTGCTTCCACTTCCCGGAAGCGGACTGCGCGGCGGACTCGCTGTTTCTCACCTCTTTGTTGAAGTCTGTCAGCTGGGACTTGTCAATCTTTTGCTGCATCTCGTTTTTCATAGACTGGAGCTCGGCCTTCATCTTGGATGTGTTCAGTCCGATTTCCAGGTCGGACACGGTCTTTTGCAAGTGCTTTACGCTTTTCTTTAATTCGGCCTCCGTGCTTTTGTTCACCTTGATTTTCGTCCCGACATTGACCTTCATGTTGTCCAGTTCCTTTAACTGCTTTTTCAACTCCCTTGAAGCGAGCGTCTTGGAAAGCTTGGCCAGCACCCTCACGTACATCGTGTTGTTCAACGATTTCAAGTCATTGTTGATGGAACTTTTCGATAGCTGCTTGTTTAGTTTTGCTATCACGTCTACTGCTAATTTGCTCATTTGTGTATATCCTCCTTTAAAATTTTGCATACAAAAAGACGGCTCTCCATGAACCGCCTTATGCCTTAAGTCTTCTGGTTCTATATTTTGTTGTTTTACCATTCACTGCCACAGTTGTCGCAATGCCATTGCTTGTGTGCCTTTCGGGAAAGAACGCCCCACACGGCGACATCCACGAGTTTTGAGGTTGCAGACAACTTTCGGATGTTTGTTGAACTGCAGGTGGGACATTTGGGGGTGTTTTCAGATACATTAACCGCACTAGTTTTTCTCCTTGAAGCTACCCATTCTTCCGGGCGTTTTAAAAGAATATGGTTCTTCATAATGTTTTCACAATATTTGCATGTTTTGTTTTGTTTGGAGTCAATCAATACATAATCACCTGATTTAGCGATAGGATATCGTGTGCAACCTACAACTCGTTTGCATTGAGTACAAATTAAATTTGTATATCCGTTGTCTGTCTCGCCATAAACTCCCGGTTCATGTATGCTTTCCCACCAAAAGTCAATCTTGTCCTCATCAAATGAGTCATATGGCCCTAATTCGACACCTTCACCAAAACTAAGTGGTTTTTCCTGCTTCGGCTCTTCTTCATCGAAAGCCGCTCCGCAAACGGGACACTCCGTCATGTCTTTCGCTTTTTCAAATGGAAAAATCGTCCCGCATGATTCACAAACAATCTTCTTTCCCATGGTAAAAACCTCCCGCGCATTTTCTTGGTTAGTCATGATTGTACCATTATCTAACCATGATTTCAATAGACACAAGGACACTTTCTGAAGATTCTTTTCATGTTTTGTACATCTTTGGAGATGGCGGTTGAAGAGAAGAAGTCCTTGAACCGTTCGGCCAGTTGCTTCCACTTCCCGGAAGCGGACTGCGCGGCGGACTCGCTGTTTTTTACCTCTTTGTTGAAGTCTGCCAGCTGGGACTTGTCAATCTTTTGCTGCATCTCGTTTTTCATGGATTGCAGTTCGGCCTTCATCTTGGACGTGTTCAGTCCGATTTCCAGGTCGGACACGGTCTTTTGCAAGTGCTTGATGCTTTTCTTTAATTCGGCCTCCGTGCTCTTGTTCACCTTGATTTTCGTCCCGACATTGACCTTCATGTTGTCCAGTTCCTTTAACTGCTTTTTCAACTCCCTTGAAGCGAGCGTCTTGGAAAGCTTTGCCAGCACTCTCACGTACATCGTGTTGTTCAACGATTTCAAGCCATTGTTGATGGAACTTTTTGATAGCTGCTTGTTTAGTTTCGCTATCACGTCTACTGTTAATTTGCTCATTTTTGTGTTTCCTCCTTTAAAATTTTGCATACAAAAAGACGGCTCTTTCGAACCGCCTTATGACTTGAGTCTTCTGATTCTAGATTTTGTTGTTTTACCATTCACTGCCACAGTTGTCGCAGTGCCATTGCTTGTGTGCCTTTCGGGAAAGAACGCCCCACACGGCTACATCCACGAGTTTTGATGTTGCAGACAACTTGCGGATGTTTGTTGAACTGCAGGTGGGACATCTGGGGGTGTTATCGCTTTCTATGGTAAGTGGTCTTGTATCTACCCAGTCTTCAGGACGCTTGGAGTGAAGTGCTATAATCACCTACTCGAGCAATTGGATAGGGGGCAGCACCAACAAGTTGTTTACATTTGGTACAAGTGGTAAGGACTTTCCCAGGATCGGTTGCGCCATAGGTACCTGGTTCGTTGATTTGATACCACCAAAAGTCAATCTTGTCCTCATCAAACGAGTCATATGGCCCTAATTCGACACCTTCACCAAAACTAAGTGGTTTTTCCTGCTTCGGCTCTTCTTCATCGAAGGCTGCTCCGCAAACGGGACACTCCGTCATGTCCTTCGCCTTTTCAAATGGAAAAATCGTCCCGCATGATTCACAAACAATCTTCTTTCCCATGGTAAAAACCTCCCTCGCGTTTTCTTGGTTAGTCATGATTGTACCATTGTCTAACCATGATTTCAAAAAACACAAGGACATTTTCTGAAAATTCTTTTCATGCTTTGCCCATCTTTTGAGATGGCGGTTGAAGAAAAGAAGTCCTTGAACCGCGTGGCCAGTTGCTTCCATTTCCTTTCGGCAGACTGAGTGACAGATTTGCCGTCAATTTGTTCACTTTTGTATATCCTTCTTTTTTGCTATGGTAAATTTATATATTCTAAGTCCGAGCCGTCGCATCGGAGTGGTTGTTTGGTTTTCCAAACATTGCGATGGCCATGGCCTGAATATCATGAATGTTAATGGATGATTTTCTATATTCATCATCATATATGAAAATCTCAATCCGTTAACAGCAAGTCCTGAACCCCTTGTAAATGGGACGTTTCAGGACACTGCCTAAAAAGTTCAGAAAGCTAATAGAACATTTTTCTGCCAATGCTTTGTTCATTTGCGTATCATATTTTTATTACTTATTGGAAATTGGAAAAACATCTTTATTTTTCTTATATCTTATAGTATACTAAAATTCATGATTATATTAATAGTAAAAAGGAGGTGAGAAGATGGCAGGGGAAAGACCGATGAAAATCTGTCCCAAATGTGCGCTTTTTGTAATGAATCCGACATGTGCGTTTTGTAAGGTACCAATGGTTATAACGGATATTACTGCAAAAGAATCATTACACATGCCTAGTAAGCAAAGAGAAGAATTAATCAACCATTACATCGAAACCCTCATCAAAGATACTTATGACCCGAAAATAAGGGAGGAACGTGAAGAGTGGGAAAGAAACCAAGGCTCTCCATGGGCTAGCTATCAGGGGGCAAAAGCAAAATGTCCCACTTGCGGCAGCACGAATGTCCGTTCCATTTCCGGTGCGGAACGTGGCGCGAGCATCCTGGGGCTGGGCATTTTTTCAAACAAGATTAACAAATCGTTTAAATGCAACAGTTGCGGATATACATGGTAATCTTATTGATACCGTAAATTTCTCTTATTTTTGAGTTTGCTTACATTGCACGTCGTCTTGGGAATATTTGTTGAACCATCGGGTTATTCTGATGGTTCATTTTTATTCCTGTGAGCAGTCATCAAAGTCATGTTTACATGGCCTTGGCGACTGCAGCAGGGGATTTCACTCCATCAACTCATCTGTGTTTTTATGTTTATTCAGAGATAAACTCCGTGTCATCGCCCTCTTGTTCGGCGATGATGTTTCCACAATCGTGTGATCGTAGGAGACAAGATTCCTAACGTCAATTACTAACCGTCACACTCGGCAAAGTCTGGAGCACGCCTTACAGCACCGGGAATTTCACCCGGCACCGCCCGCCCTGGTGCTCTCTGGGATTAGCACTCATCCATTGAGGTTTCTATCCTTAAAAGGATTTCTGTACGTCACCGTACGCTGTCATCTGCTCGTTGTCATCAGGCCCCGCGTTGTCACTGTGCCGTCCGTGTCACCACGGAAGGGGAGTAGCGTTGCCTGTATACTGACTTTCAAGACCCTTAATTGCGAAAGGGTGCATCCATACTGTAGAGGGATGCCATATCTGCCATGCCCTCAGCGGGCATGCGGTGGTTGATTCCACACGGGGTTCAATCGTGTATTTCACGAAGGACGCATGTAAAAACCCACCCTCTGGATGGGAAAAGCATGCATAGTGGGCATATTCGGTTACAAGTTTGTAAGGTCTGCGCATTTACTGCGCTGACCTTACGAAAAAGTGATGGTGTAAGGCATATGGCCTATCGCGGAGCGATTTTAATGGACATATGCAGTTGCGGTTCAGCCTTGGCTGAACTGTAACCATATTCGGTTATGAGGGGTCACATTTCACCCTACCCACGTTTTTTAGTCCGGCGAACAGTCCCGCCCCGACACCGATGGTTCCGAGCGACCCGAGGCTTTCCGTGACCTTGTTGACGACGGAGAGGATGCCGTCCAGGCCGTTTGTCACCGCGATGACGGCGTCGGAGTTGACGATGTTCGATATGGTACTGGTCAGCGTGTTGTACAGCCGGTTCGACGCGCCTTCCCACGAGTCGGCCAGTTTTTCGGCATCCCTCGCCATCGAGCCCGCCCCGGACTTGTATTGCCCGAGCATGGATTCGTAAGTGGACCACTGGCCAAGAAGCGCGTCCATCTGTGCCGCGGTCTGGCCGCCGCCGAGGGAGTCCAGCAGATTTGCCTTGCGCGTGTCCGAGTCACGGAGTTTGTTGTACGCGCTGGATAATTCGCCCAACACCTCCATCGGGTCGCGAAGTCCAACCACGCCGTCCCTCGTTTCCCGCAGTCTGACATTTAACGCGTTGCAGGCGCGTTCATAGGCCGAGAGTCCTTCCGCGCTGACGCCTTTTCCCGCGTCGGACACCTGACGGGTGTAAAGCAGGATGGTTTCGAGGGCGTTTGCCGCCTGTGCGCTTCCCGCCTGCGTCGTCTCCATCATGGTTCCGAGCGCGGCGGTCGCCTCGCCTGCGTCCACCCCGAGGGATGCGGCGGTCTGGCTTATGGACGACAGTCCCTCGGACAGGTCTGCCATATTTACGTTGTTCTTGTTCGCTATCTGGTTCATGCCGTCGAGCACCTTGGTCAGGCTGGCGACGGAGCCGTTCATCTTGTAGGTCTTGTCGGTCGTGAGTATCATCCGCTCGGCCAGGCCGGCGGTCATGTTGCCCGCGTTCTGGGCGGCCAGGGAAAGCTCGGCCAGTTCCGACACGTTTTGGTGTCCCGCCCGCACCATTTTTTGCACGCCGGCCAGGTAGTCCGTGGCGGCCTTCCCATACTTGCCCGCGATGTCGAAGGACTCCTTGCCGAGCTGGGCGAGCACCTTCTTCGAGAGCTTGTCGTTTTCCACACGGATTTCCGTCAGCATGGAGTTGACCGCTTTCAAGTCGGATATCGCGCTCTGGATTTGGGAAACCAGCCGCTTGACGCCGGAGTTTAAGTTGAAGCTCTTGCCGATGGTCTGCGAGGCCTCGGAGATTTCTTTCGTCAGGGCTTTTAGTAATTCATCGATGGAATGTTTCATGATTTCATCTTCCTTTCCTTTTTGATTTTTTTGTTTCTTTCTTTATTCCCAAGGGCAACGGGCCAAGGCCATGCGTGCATGGCCCTGGCGGTTGCCGTTGGGGATGGCATTATTCCTCAATCAGGACCAGGTCGAGGATGTTGTCGTCACCGTCGGCCAGGAGGTCGCAGGTGATCGTGATGCTGCCCGGGTCTCCCGTGTTGGAGAAGGAGAGCGACATGTTGCCCTGCGGGGCCACCTTGTAGGCCGTCAGCTTGTACGGCAGGATCTCGTCGTCCTCGGTCTTCATGACCGTGTCGCCATACACGATGAAGTTCTTCGGGAAGCTCGTGGACTTGATGTTGATGCGTTCCACCTTGTCGGTCATTTCCTTCATGTAATAGACGATGACCTTTGCACCATCGGAGAGGGCAGTGCTGAGTGTGATAACCTTGTCAGTGACAGTGCAGGCGAGCTCCTCGCCGCAGTCATCACTGTCCGCGTATACAACAACGCTTCCCGCCACGGGCGTGTCCACCAATGTGATGGAGGTTCCGTTTTCATCCACGGCTGTCTCGACCCTGGTCACGAACTTGGCAGACCTGCTCGTTTCGCCGCCGGTAATCAGCTGCCACAGCCTGGCCGTCTGGATCTGCGTCTCGATGGTCATCGTGCCGCCGCGTTCCCCGGCGAACTGCACCCGCTTCGGGTGTCCCTTGCCGCCGTAGGCGAACACGGACTCGCCGGTCAGCTCCGTCGTGGTCACGTTCGCGAAGTCCAGGTTGAGAAAGGGCTTCCTTGTGGAATAATCCACAAAAATGAGGTCACAGACCTCTCTGTTTACCATGTTTTTGTTGTTCATTTTTTTGTTCCTCCTTTTTTGTTATGGTAAATTTATATTCGAAGCCAGGCGGTCGCGTCGGAGTGGTTGCTTGGTTTTCCAAGTGTCGCGATGGCCATGGCTTGAATATCGTAAATGGTATCGGTTGGTATAGGATTGATTTTTTATATTCCATACCATAAAGAAAAATCTCAGTTTGCTGACTGCAAGTCCTGAACCCCTTGTAAATAGGGCGTTCCAGGGCATTGTTAAAAAAGTTCAGAAAGCTAACAGATCTTTTTTTGTCAACGTTTAGGTTACTTGTGTGTCGCATACCAGGCGGTCGCGTCGAAGTGGTTGTCTTTGTCCCCCCATGCCGCGACGGCCCTGGCCTGGATGTCATAGATGTTGTTGTTGGAAATCCGTGAAAAGCAGTCCCAGAGCTGGTACACTGTCAGATCCCAGATGTTTAAAATGTTAAGCGACGGGCTTCGATTCGCGACGGCGGATATGATGTTTCCCAGATCCATGTTCTTGTCCGCCTTTTCCTGCTTCTTTTTTTGCGACCGTCCTTTTTGGAGTTTTTTCGCGATTTCCAGGGCCTTTTTGTTCCTGGCTTTTGAAAGATCCTCTTCCTGGTCGGGCCGGATGCAGACGCGCTGGCAGATGACGTCGCGCACCTGCGGGTAGGAATCCCTCGTGATGGCACCGACATCCCCGTTTTCATTTTGGATTAGGAAGCATCTGTTCTGCTCGGAGTAGACGACCTCTTCCTCTATGAAAAAATTTAAAACCTTTTCCAGCAAGCTGGCGGACTGCCCGTTTGCGGTCCAGAAATCGAACATGTCCAGATTCGATTTTTCCTCGTCTGACAAGCGGCCATAGTCTTTCGCGTGCCCGGTCATGGAAAAGTATTTTTCTAAATCCATCAGCAATAATTCCAGGTAAAAGTGGTAGGCGTCATATCCGATGGAAGCGACGTCCCGCAGTTTCGGCGAGAGGATGCCGCCCACGTTTTCTATGCGCACCGGTTCCGGTGACAATAAATCAAGATAATCCAGTTTCAAAGATATCACCTCCTTGTTTTGAACGCCGGCACCGTGTACGTCATCCGTTTCCCGTAGCATTTGTCATTGGGGAAGAAATGCTCCACGGACACCAATTGCGGTTTTCCGATGCCGAACTTGTCGGATTCCCTCAGCCGGCGTTCTATCATGTCCGCCAGGATGTCCGCCCTTGTTCCGGCGTATCCGCTTTTTGAGTATCTCATGTGTTGCTTCTGGCAGCATGCCCAGATACAGATTTTCATCTCCTTGATGGTGCTGGTGGGTATTTTGGGCATGTCCACTTCGACGCAAATGTATGATGTCGCGTCTGTTTGTGCCTCATCGGCATGAAGATATGGGAATATTCGTGAATATGGCAGGTTTTGCACGTCGTCCCTGGTATATGGCTGCTTGTCAAACAGCAGCTCGCAGATATCCCCGGAATCCTGGAATGCCGCTATCAGGTTGTCTTTATAAATTCCCATGTCTTTTAAAATGCTGGTTTCCAAATGAATCGCCTCCTTTTTTGTTATGGCAAATTTATATTCTAAGCAAGGCCGCCACGTCGGAGTGGTTGCTTGGTTTTTCAAGTGTCGCGATGGCCATGGCCTGAATATCATGGATGATGTTGGTTGATTTTCTATATTCATCATCATATATGAAAATCTCAGTTTTCCTGCCACAAGTCCCAAACCCCTTGTAAATAGGGCGTTCCAAGGGCATACTTAAAAAGTTCAGAAAGCTAACAAACATTTTTTCTTCAACATTTTCAGTGTTTGCATATCATATTCTATACACAAACAAGGAACGGAATTTTCGTTTTCAGTTTCTTGTGCCTATATAAAAAGGGGTTGTATATGGCTGCATTAGGGTTCTTTCTGAACTTTGGGTATTGCTAGCGTCGGTGTACAGAAGGCAACACGGTCGATGAAGGGCATATTTCCCCCCTTTCGTCGTTACTTTCACTCCGCGTACGTCCTTGTACGCGTCGCTCAAGTGCCTTGAAAGGGGGGGAATATGCCTCTTCACGACTCTGCGACCTCACCCATAGGGATTTTAAGGGTTTTCAAGGAAGATGAATGAGGCGTACAAGGACGTACGCCGATTGAAGATGACGCTGAAAACCCTTGAAATCACATGGGCTGAGGCGTGTTGCCCTCCGTACACCGACGCTAGAAAAGGCAGATATAAAAATATCTGCTTTTTCTTTATCCTTCTTATTCTCCTTTTTGGGTATTTATGGTAAAGTTAAGATAAAAAAAGAAAGAAGATGATCGGATTGAAATATTTCCCAACACAAGATTACTCATTTCTATTAGATGAAAATCATTATGTTTATGACCATATCGAAACAGAGGACAGCTTACATATCTACATTAAATCAAAAGAACATAGCTGTGCCTGCCCTGGCTGTGTCCAGGTGGCAGACCGTTTCCATTTGCTTCAAAATCTTCTTGGATATATGAAGGATATTTTCAAGGAAGAGATGCCGCCCAAAATATATATTCAAGATGGGAATATATCGGAAAAGGCTCCAGAAAAAATATTAAAGGAAAAAACGCCGGAAGACTCTTTTCTGGAAAGCCTGCATTATGACAACACCCCGCCAGTGGATTCCGGTGGAAATGTAATTGCTTATGATAACAAAAAGCATGATTTAAATTCGGCACAATATCGGCATCAGGAAAAGACACGGGAAAAAAACAGCAATTGATCAGAGACATACAGGATTATTGGAACGGGCAGGAAAGACCCCGGATAAAAAAGGCGGCAGAGGCTTTCGGGATAGCGCCGCCGACGGCAAAGAAATATATTTCCATGACAAAAGAGGATATCGACAGCCTGGGGCATCCTGCCAATTACAAAAAACGGGAATCATCCATGAACGCCTGGCTGAATATCATTTACAAAATGATGCGGGACGGATGCAGCAATGAAACAATTTATTTTTATATCAAGCGGCAGCATGATTATAAAGAACCTGATAAAAAACTTGCAAAACATATTTACCTTATCGGAAAAAACAACTTTTCGGACAGACCCCCGTTTAATGCCAAAACAACAATGGAATGGGTGCTGCCACCCGGAGTGGCCGTGATCAGCAGAATGGATCGGCTCAAATATATATTAACCTGCAATCCCAAAACAAAACGTGATTCCGTAATCGGGGAATATATCGGCCAGATAAAAAGCCTTTATCCTGCCGTCGAGAAAGTTGAAACCATGTTCAAAGAATTCCATTCATTGTTGATGGGAAATGACGAAGAAAAACTGGATGAATATCTGGAAAAGTATGGGACAAGCGAAATAGAACCATTTTGCAATGGAATAAAAAAGGATATCACTCCGGTCAAGAATGCGATATCCTTATCAGTAAGCTCTGGATTTGTTGAAGGAAATAACAACAAATTCAAAGTCCTCAAACGTATTGTATACGGCAGGAGCGGATTAGTCAATCTTGAAAAAATGTAAGTTAGCATTTTTATCCAAAGGTCAAGATTTCTCTCTCACTGCATTATTATAAAACAAGCTGATGCCATACTGGCACCAGCTAATATCTTATAGCTTATACCCAAAGTTCAGAAAGAACCTAATTAGTGTGCACTAGTCCTCTTTATTTTTCTCGTTTTTAATCAATATGTGATAAAGCAATACGGCGAGCATTGCCGACACGATAGAGGTCACTGTTTGATCAAGATTAATACCCTTCATATTGCAGAATACATGGATTACCAGTGAAATAACCAGTACGATAGCCACCGCGGCAGCTCCTTTTAAAAAATGTTTCATAAATTTCCTAGCTCCTTTCAAAATAGATATGCATTTGCGGTGTTTTTAAACCCAACACCGGCATCGGACATCATACCATAAAAAACGGTGGTTCATTCAAAATTGTCATAAAATATCCTTGTTCGCGAATAAGTGTGCTATTTCTCCATAAAGGAACACGTTTATTCATCATTTTCGCTGAGCGATGCTTGATACAAAGAAGTAAATGCAGTATAATCAGAATAATGTTGGGGGCAAAACATGTCGCTTGTTGCCTCGTGTCGCCGTTTGAGACGAAGTGGGTTGATTATGGCGCAGGAAAGTAACTCTCGAGGAGGATTTTGAAATGCTGCTGTCTTTTTTTGAACTTTCCCTTGCCATCCGTAACGTGTGGCCCAGGCAGATGGACTTGAAAATGTTCATGGCGCTTTATCTGATGCTGCTGCTTGCCGGAATGCCCGTAACGTTTTTGTCCTGCGTGCCGTACGGATTGTTCGGTATTCTGGTGGCGGTTTGTATTTATGGATTGGTTTTTTACCGGGACAGCGCGCCCCAGAACATTTGCATGGGCGTAATCGGATGCGTGCTTGCTTTAGTGACGGATAATTTGCTGCCAAGTTCTCAGGAGATGCTGAGTTTTTTGTCCTTATCAGACCGATGGTATGTTATTTTGGGTGTCAGGCTGGTCCTCATGTTGTTGTTTTACCTGGTTACGTTGTTTTGCGGCAGGCTGCTGAAAAAAATGTTATTGTCGGGAAAAGGAGCCTTGCGCCTTGGGCAGACGTGGTATTTGGTTGATGCCGTATTATTGCTCCTTATAACGATGTATCTGTTCGATAATTTGATTCCGGGGCAAAATGGTTCTGTCGGCAAAATGATATATAACAATGTCTTACATATTTCGGGGTATCTGCTTGTCATGCTTTTTTTGTTCCTGGCCATGCGTCATTTTTATCAAGAGCAAATACAAGCAGAGGCAAGGCGGAAAGCCCTGCGGGATTTACAAGATTACACGCATAATTTGGAAGTCATGTATAACGGTTTGCGTTCTTTTAAGCATGATTATGTTAATATATTGCTCTCCATGTCCGGTTATATTGAAAACGGCGATATGGCCGAATTGAAGACTTTTTTTGATAATAAAATTTTCCCGACGAAAAATTCCATTGACCAGGGGGATTACAAGTTAAATCAGCTTGCGAATGTCGGCGTGCTGGAAATCAAAAGCCTGCTCTCGGCAAAAATGATTTACGCCCATGAATCGGGGATTGATGTCACGATTGATATTCCCGAAAGGGTGGATGATTTTATGATAGATACCGTGGATCTTGCCAGGATACTGGGAATCTTTTTAGATAATGCGACGGAAGCCGCCCTTGAGACCAAACAGCCGCAAATGGGCCTGAATATTATTCAAAATGAGGATGGCGTGTCGATTACCATAAGCAATTGTTTTCAGGAAAACGGCCTGGCATTACATGATTTAAAGAAAAAAGGCTTTAGTACAAAGAACGGTCATCAGGGAATCGGGCTTTCTAACGCCCGGAAAATCATCAGTTCTTATGATAACGTGCTGTTGGAAACGACAATGCGGTGCGGCTGTTTCACACAGCACATGGAAATTATAGAAAACAAGGATGTCGTGCTGCCGCTAAACTCGAAAGCACCTCGTTAAGTGGTTCATAACGACATTCGTATGTAAGCGAACTAAGCGGAAACTCCGCACGACTAGGTTCGAAAGAACCTCGCCAGGGAGTGCGGAGTACATTCACACTAAGCTCGTGTGAAACCTCGCTAAGTGTTCATAGTAATGGAGTGATATGATATGTTGGATATTTTTGTGTGCGAGGATTATGCCGTGCAACGGCAGAATATCGTGCGAATCATTGAAAATACCGTGTTGATGGAAGAACTGGACACGCGTCTGGTTTTAGAAACGGGGGATCCGTACGTGTTGCTTGACAAAGTCAGGGACGGTCAGAACACGGGGATTTATTTTCTTGACATTGACTTGAACAATGATATGAACGGGATGAAACTGGCACAGCAAATCAGGCTGTTTGACCCTCGTGGCTTTATCATATTTATAACCGCCCATTCCGAATTGAGCTACATGACGTTTTCGTACCGGGTGGAGGCGATGGATTTTGTGTTAAAGGACAATCCCGCAGAAATGAAGGTGAAGATTAAGGAATGTCTGATAAATGCGGTGCAACGCCACTCGCTCCAGATGAATAAGACGCACAAGGTCTATAACGTCTGGGCCGGCGGACGGAAAATCAGCGTGGATTATGATGATATTTTCTTTTTTGAAACGTCCGGCAATATCCATAAAGTCATCCTTCACGCGCGGGACCGTCAAATTGAATTTACCAGCACCATGAAAGAACTGGCCGGCGCGTTGGCCGGTGATTTCGTGCGCTGCCATCGGTCATTTCTGATAAATAAAAATAATGTGAAAGAAGTGGACGTCAAAAATCGCATGATTTATTTTACCAACGGGGAAAGCTGCCTGATGTCCACGCGCATGATGAAGGGACTTTGAAAGCGGGACGGGTGAACGTTAAAAAACAGACGGACGGGTGATGGGATGGACGATTTTAAGTTCTTGGAGAAGTTTTCAAAGGCATCGGATTTGCCGGTCAGTGTATTTGAAGGCGGAAGTCTGGTTTTTAAAGGACATAAGGATAGGCAGGATTATGGCGTGCCAATGTTTTTGGTGGAATGTCTCCCGCCTGATTTGCCGGACATATGGGTAAGCCGCACCCCGGAAAATTTGTTTTTCGGTGGATTGTTGTTCGGACGGTATAAGCGGTTATTGATGATAGGCCCCGTATCCGCCGGTGAATGTTCCGTGCTCCAGTGCGAACGGACGCTCAGGCGTCTGGGAGGCAGGCCCCGGGAGGCGGGGACGTTCCAGAAGGTGATAAACGGGTTCGCGCCTTGTGATGTTTCTCATTTGCGCAATTGTCTGAAGCTTCTGAACTATGTGTTGAACGGGACGGAGGACGCGGAAGTTTCGGGGATTGATTTCAAATGGAAGGATTTATTTTTCGATGCGGAAGAATATCTTATCGAGATGCCGCCCGAGACAGAAGACGACGCGGAAGAACTCATGATGGCGTTTATCAGGAACGGAAAGGTAAAAGAGTTGGAAGTTTTTTTGAATGAAAAATTGTTTCGGATGGGCAGTTCGACGGACAAGATTTCACGCAATATTAACGAGCGGCGAAATTATATAATCGGGGCCAACACGCTTATATCCAGGATGGCGATTCAAGAAGGGGTAGACGCCCGGATGGCGAAAACACTGGCGGGATATTATCTGGATTTGCTGATGAGAACCGAGAATCTGAAAGATTTGGATGAGATATTTTATAAGCTGGCCGTGGATTACACGAAACGGATAGAGAGCACGAAAAACTTCGTGTCCTATGAAACAAAAAACCTCTGGGCGATGCGCACTTTGCGCCTAAGGAAAATGGCTTCTGACGCAGCCGCGCTCCGGCGCGAGAGTTTCGCGAGCGGAACGCTTTGTTTTTTTTTTACAAAACAATATTTACAAAACAAAACCGAAAAAATTAACATATGACAAAAAATATTGATAGAACAAATGCGGCTCCAATTGTAAAATGAATGCACAAGAATAATAAATGATAATTTTCTGAGGAGGCAGTCATGGAAAAATATTTAAATCCGACATGTTCACCAGAAGAACGGGCGGAGGATCTTCTGGCAAAAATGAGTTTGAAAGAAAAAATGGGGCAGGTCGTGGGATTCTGGCCGAAAGGACTTGGGGAAACGGACGAATTACGCGCGGCATATCCGGATGGGGTGGGAAATATAAGTTGCGTGGAAATGCGCTCCCTGACGAGCTTTGAAGAAGTCGTGCGATTTCAGCGTGAAATCCAGGAAACGGTCATGGAACTGAGCGAGCACCATATTCCGGCCATATTTCACATGGAAGGGTTGTGCGGCGCGTTTTTGCACGGTTCGACCAGCTTCCCGTCGGGAATCGGGAGAGCTTCCTCGTTTGACCCGGAATTGGAAGAGCTGGTCGGTCGCGTGGTGGCAAGGCAGGAGCAGGCGGCGGGGGTCACGCAGGCGCTGGCACCAGTGCTGGACATTTCACGCGATCCCCGGATGGGGCGGCAGGGGGAGACTTACGGGGAAGATTCCGCATTGGCGGCGGCCATGGGGGCGGCTTATACGAAGGGCGTACAAGGCGTGTCCGTGGGAGGCCGCCACACCGACGCGGTGGCAAAACATTTTCTTGGTTTTCATGATTCCAAGGGCGGAATCCACGGCGCACATTGTGAAATATCCGAGAGGGCTTTGCGTGAAACCTACGCGAAACCGTTCCAAGCGGCGATTACGGAGGGTGGGCTGAAAGGGGTCATGCCATGCTATTGTTCCCTGAACGGGGCGCCGGTTTCTTCCACGTCGGAATATCTGACGGGGCTTTTGCGGGAGGAAATGGGATTTGACGGGGTGGCCGTGGCGGATTATTGCGCGATTTCCCATGTGCACGAAGTGCAAAGGGCAAGCGAGACTCTTGCGGATGCCGGGTATCAATGCATGGAGGCCGGCCTGGACGTGGAGCTTCCGGACAAAAATGCTTATGGCGGGGAGCTGGAAGCGCGTTTTGCCGACGGGAGCGCGGTATGTGTTCGGGCATGGGCTGTCCTATACCACGTTCGAATATGAGAATTTGAAAATCGAGGAGACATCCGCGAAAGAAAAGGAACTGCATGTTTCCTTTGATTTGGAGAATACGGGAAATGTCGCCGGGACGGAAGTGGCACAGCTTTATGTGAAGGACTATTATGGCAGCATGACCCGTCCGCTGAAAGAACTTGCGGGATTTAAGCGCGTGAGCCTAAAGCCGGGCGAGAGGAAACGGGTGACGTTTTGCGTGCGGGAAAGCCAGCTGGCGTTTCTTGACCGCAAGATGAGATGGAAAGTGGAAAAGGGGGATTTTAAGGCGGAGGTAGGAAGTTCTTCCGAGGACATCCGTCTAAGCGGCGATTTTCGAATTTCGGAGGACACCTACGTGGAAGGGTGCACCCGGGGATTCTATGCAAATGCGACGGTAGAGGAGGTAACATTATGAGTAAGGAAATTAAGAATCTATCCGGTTGATGAAGGAGGCGGGCTTTACTACGGTAAGGCTCGGCCATCTGTGTTGGGACAGCTATGAACCAGAAGAAGGGGTGTATACCTTTGAGTGGTTTGACAAAGTGATGGATTTTTTTGCGGAGGCCGGCCTTGGAGTGGTGTTGGATGCTTCCATGCGTCCCGCGCCGCGGTGGGTACATGTTCTGTGCCCGGGATGTGACATTTATGACAAGTCGGGGAACCGTCAAGACAGTCTGAGAAGATATATGGAAGATGTGACAGATCCGGCATATCAGTATTATGCACTACGTTTTGCCAGAAAATGGATGGAAAATGAGGCAATATGTGATAAAGAAAAAGAGGTTGAAAAAGTAGTGCGAATGTAATACAATCGTATTATACGAGGAGGTGTTTATAATGGCAAAAGAGGCTACTTTACAAGTGAGAATGGATTCGGAGTTAAAGGAACAAGCGGAATTGTTGTATAAACAACTGGGCACGTCATTGGCAGAAGCGGTGAGAATATTTGCAAGACAAAGTGTCGAGGAAGGGGCGATGCCTTTTGTCATGCATTTATCGTCCAACAATTCTAAAAGAAGACTGGGAATAGCGAATGGAAAATATAAAATTCCAGATGACATAGATGAAAGTAACGATGAAATAGTAGAATTGTTTGGAGTGAAATAGCAATGAAAATACTATTGGATACTCATGTTGCCTTATGGGCTGTTGCCGATAAGTATCGGAAAGGCTCTGTCAGGTCTGAAAATTCACGTTTTTTAAAAAGATAAACAGAGCGAAAAATCAGAATATGGGAGGAGGTTTGATTGTGGGAAAAAAGGCGGCGGTTCATCCGGGTGATATTTTTATGATTCCTCTTTTTTTGCCATCTAAGGATGATGATTATACGCTTGATTACAGCAAATATAAATTCCCTTTAAATGATATTTATGCTTTTGGAAGATTGATTGAAATACAGGCGGGAAATGTAGATTTGATAGAGGTGTTTTCTTACACCGGGCAGATACCCGAAAATCCTGATATTATAATACAATCGGGAAGAATGTTTTCGCCTGCACATATAGGACATCCGTTTTCTAAAAATGGGCGCTGGCGAGCTATATTCAGCAATCCATATTATGATATGTGGAGAGATTCAGATTATGAAAATATTTCGTTTTTGTCTCCTGTAGGACATATGTGGAAAGGAAAAGAAACAATCAAGATTACCGAAAAACAATGTGTTGAATTGGAAGAAGCCGGAATACCTTATTGGGTTATGTATTCTCGTACAGATTATGAAGTCAAGATTCGTTCAGTGCTTGAAGAACGAGGAGCAGATTTAAATTATGAGCAGATAGTTGAGGAGCGGAAATCAGAATTTCCAAAACCAAGGGACGTGGATAAGAAGTTAAAGGAAATGATTGTTCCGTTTCGCTGGTTTTCAGAACCGGGAAAATATACATTAAGCTTGGATGCCGGTTTGCTAAATGGCGAGTGTTTTGCAAAGAATAACATGTTAGGAAATGGATATGATTGGGAAAAAGTTGCATCCGAATTTATTCAAAAGCAGGGAATATATTCTGAGAAAAAATTCAGTTTTGATTGTGAAGCGGATACATTTTCCATGACTTCTTCTTCTAAAAAAGTATTGAAGGAATTTTCGATTTCTTTTCATAAATTTGCTATGGATGCAAATGCCTTTGAAGAATTTTTGAGTCAGCTTTCATAGATTGTGTATGGGATTTCCAGTTCGACGGGCGGATAAGCAGAACGAAAAATCGTCATTTAAGGAGATGTGAGAAATATGAGTAAGTTAAACAAAAATTATTTGGGGCTTACCTTTCTGATCATGTTGATTGGTTGGGGAATATGCTTATTATGCAGTTTCATCGGGATTTCGCTAAATGATAACAAATGGCTATATGTGCCATACCTGTTAGGCGGGTGGTCGCCTACCATCGCATCCTATTTATCATTAAGGACAAACAACAAAGTTGCAGATATTAAAGAATGGTTAAAAAATATCTTCGATTTAAAGCATAATCTTTTTTCCTACCTTATGGTAATGATTATGGCAATCATATTTATTTTACCCCGATGCTTTATTTCCGGATACGAAAATGGAGCCCCTGTTTTTGCAATTATTTTTATGATTCCCATGATGCTTGCCATGGGGGGATTGGAAGAAGCAGGCTGGCGTTATATTCTTCAAACGGAATTAGAAAAAAAGTATTCATTCACCATATCAACTATTATAGTCAGTATTATTTGGTGGTTGTGGCATTTACCATTATTTTACATACAAGGAGTAGGTCAATATGGGCACAATTATTTCGCGTTTGGAATAAACATATTAGGGTTAAGTTTTGTTTTGGCGAGCATACGAAAAAATACGGGCAGTGTATGGCTTTGCGTATTATTTCACTGTATTATAAATTCTTTATCGGGGATTTATGTCATCAATGACAATGATAATATATGGGGAAATATAACGGCTGCCATTATTGTGATTTTATGTTCCTACGCTTTAGTAAAAATCAATGGTAGCGTCGGTGTACAGAAGGCAACACGGTCGATGAAGGGCATATTTCCCCTCTTTCATCGTTACTTTCACTCCGCGTACGTCCTTGTACGCGTCGCTCAAGTGCCTTGAAAGGGGGGAAATATGCCTCTTCACGACTCTGCGACCTCACCCATAGGGATTTCAAGGGTTTTCAAGGAAGATGAATGAGGCGTACAAGGACGTACGCCGATTGAAGATGACGCTGAAAACCCTTGAAATCACATGGGTTGAGGCGTGTTGCCCTCCGTACACCGACGCTAAGAAAAGATGATGGAAAGAGAAGAGATTAGAACCCGTGTCAAAAAGTTGATATCGGAAATGACCGCGGAGGAAAAAGTGCTCCAGTGACCTGCGTCATGCCGGCGGACATGACGAAGCCGGAGGAGATGGGGATAGAAAACGGCATCGGCGCCATGCCTATCCTGGGGGGCGAACCGGGCCAGGTTGCGAAGGATATCAGCAGAATCCAGACCTATGTCATGGAACATTCGAGGCATAAAATCCCGGTACTGTTCCACTGTGAGGCACTGGCGGGGACTTTGGTGGCGGGAGGCAACCAGTTCCCGTTGTCGATTGGCCTCGGGGCGGCCTTCGACCCGGAACTCGTGGAGGAAATGGCAGAAATCAACGGCCGGCAGATGAGGGCGGCAGGAATCCGGCCGATGATTGCCAGTCCGGGATACAAGGAGTTTTTGATAGAACCGATTATCGGCGGAAGCCTTAAGTTCGCGAAAGCCGTGTACGAAAGCCCATACGGGACGATTCGTTCCGAGTGGAAAAAAACGGATGGCAAGACGGAATATCTGTTTGAAATTCCGGCCAACACGAAGGCGACAATCCGTCTGAAAACGGAGGAAGACAAGACGGAAAGCGTCGTGGGGGACTATCCGGGCGCGACGTATGAGGACGGATTTGTAAAATGGGAGGTAGGAAGTGGCATTTGGAAGATTACGGTGTGAAGTACCACAATTTTCTGCGGACATTACGGGGGTCAAAATTTATTTTGCCCCCGTAATCGTCAATAGATATCAAAATCATCTGGCATCATCCGGCAAAGATTATTTCCGTGAATTTTTCAAGGCGTATTTTTTCGGGGAAATACCGGTCTGTTTTTTGAACAACCGGTAGAAATAATTTTCATCGACGATTCCCACGCAATATCCCACCTGGGCGGCTGTCATGCCCGTGCTTTCCAGCAGCTTTTTCGCTTGGTCTATGCGCAGGCGGGAGATGTATTCACCGACGGAGAAGCCGGTATATTTCCGAAAGACGCGGCACATGTGGTATTTGCTGAGGCCGCAGTATTCGGAGAGCGTGTCCAATGTCAAGGGATGGGCGTAGTTTTCCTCTATATAGCTGATTAAGGGGTTCAACTGGTTCGGGACATGGTTCATGGTTTCCTGGTAGGAGGCCGTGTGTGAAATCAAGTGGATTAGCAGGTCGTTGATTAGGGCGGAAACTTTAAATTCCCGATACGGGTCGATGGCCGAATCGGTACGGATTAGTTCATCTAATAATTTTAAAAAATGCCTTTCGTCCGTCACATGAAAAAGGACGGTGCCGTCCGCGTGAAATAATTCAAACAGGCGGTCGATGACGGAGCCGTTCAGGTGAAATTCGACATGTCCCCAGTCCTGCCCCTGCGTACGGTAATAATGTTCTTTTTTACAGTCAATGAAAAAGCCGCTTTTGGGCGGAACTTCGTATGCTTTTCCTTCATACTCCAGATATCCACTGCCCGATATGGTGTATTTCAGCAAATAGGAATCCAGATTATCCCTTCTGGTATAATAACTTTCTTTGCTTTCCATTAGCGCCGTGCTTTCAATATAGAATAATGACTGCTTTGCAAGACTGGAGACGGGACGGACGTAGGAGTGTATGAGACCGTGCAGGCAAAAAGTGCATTCCCGGAAAGGGGACATGTTTTCAACGTGCAGGTCTTCGAGCCGGATCGTGTTATAACTGGACAGCACGACAGAATTTTGCGAGTCGCCGCGTTCGAACTGGTTTGTGGAAAGAGGCAGGCGTTCAAATAAATCCGGGTATCCAAACATGATGTTTCCTCCGCGTGTATATATTTTACGTTTACGTGGTTAAAGTTTCCAAGATTAAATTTCCAAATAAAAGTGAGCACGATTGTGCTTATATTAGCAAGTTTATCACTTTTTCGGACATTTGAAAAGGATTATAATCAAAATATGCTAAAAATCTGTTACTTTTCACGGGGTGGGGAAACAAGGAATTAAGCGTTGCAAGCTTGCTTGCATAACGCCAAATTCCTTGTTTCCCCTAACCCGAAAAGGGTGGCTGCCCTCACAGCGAGAAACATAAGCCCTTGAAAAGGGCGACGTGCGCAGATGGCGCACGGTTTCGCAGCTGTTTGGGCACCCACCCCGTGAAAAGTAACAAAAATCTGGTTACGTTTCATAGGTATCTATCCAGTGAAAAGAAAATCAGAGATGAGTAATCACATATTTACAAGGAGGGCATCATGGAAGTAACAAAATTACGGGTTCTACATATGGAGGAACCTCTGGGAATCGACCGGAATCCATATTTCTCATGGAAATTGGAAAGTCAACAGAACGATACCGTGCAGAGTACATACCACATCACGGTGCGGGAGCAGGATTCTGACAAAATTGTCTGGGACACGGGCATGCAACATGGCCGCGCGAATGCATTTATCCCTTATGGGGGAGCGCCTCTTCGCTCCAAGACCCGCTATTGTTGGGAGGTGCGGGTGGAGGACAATCATGGCGGCGTGTCCGATGCCACGTCTTATTTTGAGACCGCTTTTTTGAACGCGGGTGACTGGAAGGCGGACTGGGTGGAGTCCGCGCTGCCAATAAAAAAACGTGGGAAAGGGCTGGGCAAGCAGTGTCCCGCGACGATGTTCCGTAAAAGCTTTTTTGTGGACGGAAACGTGCAAAAGGCCAGGCTTTACGCGACCTGCCACGGGGTCTACCGCCTGACGGTAAATGGAAAAAAGGTCGATGACCGGGAAATGGCCCCGGAATATTCGTCATATGAAAAAGTGCTGTGCTACCAGGTTTATGACTTGACGGATATGCTGGAGAAAGGGGAAAACGTAATCGGTCTGTATGTCGGAGAAGGCTGGTATTTTTGCGGGGAAACCGCCATGAGCCCCAAAGCTTTAAAAGAGAGCCATGCCGTGCTGTTCCAATTGGAAATGGAGCTGGCGGACGGGGAGAAAAAAATGGTTTTGTCCGACGGCGGCGTGAAGACGAGCTACGGACCGGTGCAAAGTTCGGACTTGTTCGCGGGCGAAGTGTATGACGCGCGGGAGGAAAAAATCGGCTGGGACGCCCCGGGGTATGACGACGCGCGGTGGACGCCGGCAAGGCCGTGCAAAAAACAGTCATATGAGAATCTCGTGGCGCAATTGGGAGAGCCGGTATCTTGTGTCAGGGAGCTTCCGGCGATAAAGCATTATGTGTCGCCCAAGGGGGAACTGATTTATGATTTCGGCCAAAATTTTGCGGGAAAAGTGCGGATTCATGTGGATGCCCCGGCCGGAACGGAGATTCGGCTGGATTTGTTCGAGGTGACGGACGCGCAAGGCAATTATTTTAACAGTATTTTATCTACGCAGGGAGTCGGCGCGGGAGCGGACCAGGCAATCCGGTTCGTGTCAAACGGGACGGGACAGACGTATGAGCCGTACTTTGTTTTCCTGGGATTTCGCTATGCGCGGCTGACGGGCGCGGAGCAGGCGCGAAGCATAGAACTGACGGGGCTTTCGCTTTCCAGCAGGATGGAGGAGACCGGCACGTTTTCCTGTTCGGACGCACGTTTGAACCAGTTGTATTCCAATATCCGTTGGTCGCAGCGTTCCAACATGCTTTCGATTCCGACGGATTGCCCGCAGCGGGAGAAGGCGGGCTGGACGGGTGACATTTCCATTTATGCGGAGACGTCCCTCCTTAACGAGGACGCCACCGCGTTTTTGACCCGGTGGCTGTCAAGCCTTCGGGCGGATCAGCATGAAAATGGCGCGGTTCCGATGGTGGTGCCATTTAACCACACGTATCAAAAAATGATGAAGCTTTTGAAGCTTTCGGGAGGAAATCACGGCTCCGTCGGCGTCGCGGGCTGGGGGGACGCTTCCGTGACCGTTCCGTATACGATGTACAAGGTGACGGGAAACAAGGAGGTTCTGGCGGAAAATTATGACACCATGAAGCGGTGGTGCGATTACATTCTCCAGAGTGCCAAACGAAAAGGCGACAAGGCCGTTCCCAAGGAAGAGGAACAGTGGCTTTGGAACACGGGATTCCACTATGGGGAGTGGCTGATTCCAAGCATAAGCAAAGCAGGAATGACAGATGGAAAGAGTATGATGAAAATGATGGGAACCGCTCAGTATACGGCCCCTATCTGTGGATACCGCTCCATCCGGGAAATGTCCGAGATTGCAGGGATACTGGATCGGGAGGAGGACGCGGCATATTATGCGGACGTGGCTTCACATATGAAGCGCGCGATTGGGACATACCTGATTCGGCAGGACGGCAAACTGCGCTGGGAATATATGGGTGCCTACGTGATGCTGCTGGCGTTTGACCTGGTGCCGGAGCCGGAGAAGGAGGCGGTGGTAAGCCATTTGGTACAAATGATTCATGACAACGGCGATTGTCTGGACACCGGTTTTCTTGCCACGCCGTTTTTGCTGGACGTTTTGTCGAAAAACGGCCACGAAGACCTGGCATACCGGCTTCTGTTACAGACCAAGGCCCCGTCGTGGCTGTACGAGGTGGAACATGGCGCCACCACCATCTGGGAAAACTGGTTTGGATATAAGGAAGACGGCAATCCGCAAATCGTGAGCATGAACCATTATTCCTTCGGCGTGGTCGCGGACTGGATGTTTCGCAATATTTGCGGAATCCGCAGGGAAGAGGCGGGGTTTTTGCGGTTTCGGATTCAGCCGAGGCCGGTATCGTCGCTGACATTTGCGTCGCGTACGTTTGAGACGGAAAACGGGATGATAAAAACGGAGTGGAAACGGGAAAACGGCACATTTACGCTGCAGGCGGAAGTGCCATGTAACACCACGGCGGTAATCGTATTGCCGGATGGCGCCTCGCACGAGGTGGGCAGCGGCGTTTATACGTTTTCCTGCGCGGATGAACTGAACATAGAATAAAAATATATAGTGAAGAAAAGGAGTTTGAGATGAACCATACGAAAGTGAAAGTAAATTGGGCGAATCCTGCCACTACGGCGGAAAACGAGAAATTGCCGGGATGGCTGAAATGGGTGTGGACGGGGAGGGGGCTCGCTTTTTCCTTGAATGTCGTATTAATGATGCAGGTCACTTACTACTGTACGGATTTGCTGGGCATGCCGGCCACGTTGGTCGGTTCCCTCTTGATGGCTTCCAAGGTCGTCGATGCATGTACGGATTTGATTGCCGGCTACATTATCGACCATACCCATACAAAATGGGGAAAGGCCAGGCCATATGAGATATTTATTGTATTGACATGGGTGGGAACGGTATTTCTGTTTTCTGTCCCGAATTTTGGCACGGTCGGAAAAGCTGTTTATGTGTTTATCCTATATGCGCTGGTTAATTCCATTTGCGCGACATTTATCATGGCGTCGGATCCGGTTTATATGAGCCGCTCGATTCGAAGTGAGAAAAACAAGATGTCACTTACGTCGTTTCAAGGAGCGTTTATCATGATTGGCTCCATCCTGGTTGGCATTATCATGCCACAGCTTATCAAGACGCTGGGGGCGGAAAAATCCGGCTGGACCATGATTGCGTTGGTTTTCGCCGTGCCATTGTCCGTCATTGGATCTGTCCGCATGTTTACGGTAAAGGAAGTGGCGGCGCAAAGCCAGGTCAGAGCCTCCTCGAAAACGGAGTTTTCCATCCGTGAGGGAATCCGCGCGCTGTTAAAAAATAAAATGGTTCTTTTGCTTTGCGGGATGGCGGTGTTAAGTAATGCCATCAGCGCGGTGGGCGCGGCGACCTCCACGTACTACTTTAAATGGGTGTTCGGGGACATCGGAATGGTTTCGCTCATCAACCTGCCGACGATGTTGACACCGTTGCTTTTGGCCTTTACGCCGGTCTTGTCACGGAAAATCGGCACGGGAAAGTTGATGCGGTTTGGTTTGGCGGCCGCCGTTTTGGGATATGTCGTCCGCCTGATAGGCGACGTCAATCTTGCCACGATTATGCTGGGTACGGTACTGACGGCCGTCGGCTCAATCCCGCTTGGAACGCTTTTGTCCATTTATGAAATGGAATGCATGGATTATGGCGAATGGAAAACAGGAGTGCGCGTGGAAGGAATGATTACTTCCACGGCCGGATTTTTCGTGAAGGTCGGCTCGGCGGTCGGCTCGGGACTGCTTGGATTGTTGATGGGATTGTCTGGTTACGTCAGCAGCGAGACGGCGGTGTCCCAATCGGATAACGCAATCAACATGATTAAGTTCCTCTTTAACGGACTGCCGCTGATGCTTGCCGTAGGGACGCTGGTTTTGTCCGTGTTCTATACGATTGACAAGGTGCGCGGTCAAATGTATAAAGATTTGAATAAAAATTGATGTAAAGTGTCCGTGGCCGCGGGGCTTGCTGGTTAAAGAAAGGGGGGCGGGAAATACTGTCGCCCCGCAATATATGTCTGTGAATCCGAATGCGTCACGGCATATATTGTAGGCGTACAGTAATTTCCCGACAGCCCCCTCATTTCCGTCGTGCCAGCATAGTCCACAAGATTTTACGCGATGGTAATCTCCGTCTTGACCAAATCCTCGTTCGCAGCACTGTTCCCCACGTAAACCGAATAGGCCATCTTTTCCAGCTCCCATCTGCGGTAAACCGGGTTGTACCATTTCAGTTTTTCAAGCGGCGTTGTGATGGTCACGTTTGTTTCCTCGCCGGCCTTCAGGCTCACGCCGTTCTTTTCCAGATGGGTGTAGCCGTGGTAATACTCATAGTATTGGTCGGTCGTCTCCCAGTCCACATGTGGCAAATCGGACTCCTTGTAAGGAACCACGTACGGGGGACGCACCCAGCTTGAGCCGTGGTCGCCGATGATTTCCGTGTTGGCCAACTTGCTGCATTCGTAAGACGAGTCGGACAATAGGAAGCGGATGATGCGGAAAGACATCTCGTAAGTGTCCATGGTGCCGCGCTCGATGAAGTCAAAGCGAGCGTTGCGGTCGATGGTGCGTTTGTACCTTTCCGCCGGCTGTGTTTTTTTCGAGTGGCTTCATGTGAGGGTGACTTTGACGCGGATGTCAAAGGGTTCCTCGTCGGGGAAGTCGAAATTCCAGGCCAGCCCCTTGGAAAGGATGTCTTTCGTGCGGAATAGGAAGAACTGGCCTTTTTCCAAGACATGCGCCATGGTGTTGTAAGAGCAGTAGCCCCGGTCGCCTATGAACACGCACTTTTTCCCCGGAGAAGGCTCGTAGCGGTCCACCATCTGGCAGAACGCGCCGCACATTTTCGGCCTTGTGTCAAGTGTTTTTCGGAGTTTTTTTTGAAATAAAACTAACTAAATGTTACAATTCACGGCCTAACTGGCCGTGATTGTAACGTCATCCAGCCATTCATAATTGCCTGCGGCAATGGGCTGGATGCCCTATCGACTCCATCACTTTAATCTGGCCGATGCATCACCCGCTTTGCCGCAGGCAAACTAAAAATGCGGGTGATGCCCGTTACAATTCGAACCCGCGCTGGCGCGGGGCTGAATTGTAACACGGAGGATGCACGTAAATATGGTCGATGCCCTTTGGGGCTTGTAATTTCCGGCATTTTCGCTTATAATGAAAAATGAAAGAGGGGAATGGGATGAATCAAAGGACATATAATGATGTAATAAGCGGAAAATCAGACAATAATATAAATTTTAATGATTTTTGCAAATTGATTACTGATTTGGGATTTAACCTTAAGGGGAAAAAAGGTCGCACAAGTCGTATTATCATAATGGGATAAATGAACGCATGACAGTGCAAAATGCAAATTCAAAGGCAAAAGGGTATCAGGTTAAGCGATTGAGGAATATTATTGTTAAGCTTGTTTTATAAGGAGCTTCCTGTATAATACAAATATAGGGAATTCCGAGAAAGGTGGTTGAGAAAAAAATACCTCAGTGTAAAATAAGATTACTGACTTTGCAAGGTTGGTAAAAAATCTTATTAATACAGAGAGGTATCTGAAATGAATTATAACACACAAAACGCAAAAATTGCATCCATTACTGAAAAAACTTTGATTGTTGGTATTGACGTTGGCAGCGAGACTCATTTTGCCAGAGCTTTTGACTGGCGCAACTTTGAGTATACCAGGAAACCGCTGAAGTTTAGCAATACAGAAGCCGGCTTCCTGGCTTTCAAGGAATGGATGGAGGATATCGCCAAAAAGCATGGTAAGGCCGCTGTGATCCCCGGCATGGAGCCGACCGGACATTACTGGTTTGCGCTGGGGAAATTCCTGCAGGACAACGGAATGAAGCCGGTGCATGTGAATCCGCATCACGTAAAGAAGTCGAAAGAGCTGGACGATAACAATCCCAACAAGAATGACCGCAAGGATCCAAAGACGATTGCCGCATTGGTCAACGAAGGGCGCTTTTCTTATCCATATATACCGACTGGCGTGTATGCGGAAATCAGGAGTCTGTCAAATCTGCGGTTTCAGACGCAGGAAGAGATCACGCGAATCAAGAACCGTATCGCCAGGTGGTTTGCCATCTATTTCCCTGAATATAAAGACGTTTACGGGGATTTGAAGGCGGTAAGCGGGAGGATGGTACTGAAGGTGGCTTCGTTGCCGGAGGACATTCGGAAACTGGGAGTGGAAGGCGTGAACCAGATTTGGAGGGATGCGAAGCTGAGAGGCGTCGGAATGAAGAGGGCAAGGAAGCTGGTATCAGCCGCAGAGCATAGCGTTGGAAGCAAGGAGGCACCGGAAGCGGCGAGGATGGAGCTGAAAAATCTGCTGAACGACATGGATGTATACGCGTCAAGACTGGAGGAACTGCTCCAGAGCCTGGAGGAAAAAATGAAAGAGATTCCCCATGTTGACAAATTAATGGAAATTAAGGGAATCGGACTGGTAACAGTCAGCGGATTTATGGCAGAGGTGGGAGACATTGGACGTTTTGATAATCCCAAGCAGCTGCAGAAATTAGCGGGATATGCGATTGTGGCAAACGATTCAGGCAAGCATACTGGAGAAAGCCGGATTAGCTACCGCGGTCGGAAGCGATTAAGATACGTACTGTATGAAGCGGCGATATCGGCGGTGGGGAAGAATGCAGAATTCCGGGAAATCCATGAGTACTATCAGACCCGGAAGAAAAATCCGCTGAAGAAGATGCAGTCCGTGGTGGCAGTGGCTTGTAAGCTGATAAGGATATTTTATGTCATCCTTACAAAGGGTGTTGATTATGATGGGTCAAAACTGTTGGGAGACATTAGGAGGCCGCAGGTGCAGGCGGCATAACAGCCATTGACAAAAAAGTAGTACCTTGTCACAGTTGAATTGAGTTTTCAGCA
>CAJTDN010000026.1 GCA_910574865.1 Lachnospiraceae bacterium
GTTGGTTATAGTATAGACAATGGCAAAAACAAATTCAATAACCTATCGCTTGCATAGTTTCATTTATGGTGGTGCCAAATGTGTGGCATGAGGGTTTAGAAAAAATATGTACGGGATTCGGCATTACTTTGTCACAATTTTTTGCAGAGGATGATGATGCCATCCAACTTACCACAGAACAGCGCGAACTGCTGGATTGCTGGTCGTCTCTAACCCCACGGCAGAAAGAACTGTTTCTGGAACTTTTCAAAACAATACCATAGCCTTGTAGTCATTCCATTGGTGCAAGGCTAGCGTCGGTGTACGGAGGGCAACACGCCTCAGCCCATGTGATTTCAAGGGTTTTCAGCGTCATCTTCAATCGGCGTACGTCCTTGTACGCCTCATTCATCTTCCTTGAAAACCCTTGAAATCCCTATGGGTGAGGTCGCAGAGTCGTGAAGAGGCATATCCCCCCCCTTTCAAGGCACTTGAGCGACGCGTACAAGGACGTACGCGGAGTGAAAGTAACGACGAAAGAGGGGAAATATGCCCTTCATCGACCGTGTTGCCTTCTGTACACCGACGCTATTTTCATTTTATCGCACTACTAACTTGTCCATTATGCTGGTATAATCGAGCCCCTTTTTCATAAACGGCTTTTCCGATACGTCCAGTATTTCGTTCCGACGCTCTATTGCTTTTTTCATGATTCCCGCTTTGTTCCGTCACCCTGTCTTTCATTGATATGTGCCTCGACCGACTGACGGCCGGCAATCGTGTTGTATCATAAACGTTCCCTCACGTCAATTCATACATGCTCCCACATGAAAGATAACCAAAAATCCAAAGGGCACACTACGTTTTCCATCGCATGCCCTCCAATTCAAATGTCAAACAAGTCCCGCCAGCCCGGGAAGTCCCATGCTGATAAACGGCACGTATGTCACGAGCAGCAGTCCCACCAGGATGGCGACATAGTACCATGCCATGTAAGGCAGCGTCTTCGCGAGCGAGGTGCGTCCGACCTTGATTGCCACGAACAGCGTGTTTCCGACCGGCGGGGTTATGTTGCCAATACAAAGGTTATATACCAACACCAGGCCGAAATGAATCGGATCCATGCCAAAGTTCTCTACGATGGGCAAAAAGAGCGGCGTAAAAATCAAGATGGCCGGTGTCACGTCCATAAACGTTCCCGCCACCAGCAAAATCACGTTCATGATGAACAAAATGATGATTTTGTTGTCCGTAATCCCTAAAAGCACGGCAGACACGGCCTGGGGAATCTGCGTAAACGCCATGATCCAGCCAAGTATGTTGGAAACGCCAATTAAAAACACCACCATGCCGCTCGTTTTGGCACTGTCCACGACAATCTCCCCAAACGACCTCGGCGTAATGTTGCGGTAGCAAACACCCAGCACCAGCGCGTAGACGACCGCGATTGCCGAGCCTTCCGTCGCGGTAA
The DNA here is from genome assembly GCA_910574865.1 of Lachnospiraceae bacterium. Classification (GTDB taxonomy): domain Bacteria; phylum Bacillota; class Clostridia; order Lachnospirales; family Lachnospiraceae; genus Schaedlerella. The sequence goes on from CAJTDN010000026.1 coordinate 1,451, forward strand.
AGATGCCGCCCACGATGCCGCCAATCACGACGATAATCAATGACAGTGCCGGAATTGCCCGCAGCGTGCAAACGCCAAGATTTTTCCAATCAAATTTACCCACGCTGCCCTTATAGCCCTTGCGCGCCGCGATGATGATTCCCACTATCATGCAACAGGCCGCCCACAGAAGCCCCGGCACGTAACCGCCAAGGAACAATGCCGCCACGGACGTCCCGCCGGAAGCCAACGAATAGGTAATCAGCGCGTTCGACGGTGGAATCAGGAGCCCAGACGGCGCGGACGCGCCATTCGTGGCCGCACATAAGGCCTGGTCATACCCTTGCCGTTCTTCGCCCTCCTTGACCATGCTGCCCACCGCCGCTGCCGCCGCTGCCGCCGACCCGGAAATCGCTCCAAACAACGCGTTCGCCCCGACGTTCGTTACCAGCAGCGCCCCCGGGAACCTGCCCAGGATTGCCATGACAAAATCCACCAGGCGCTTCGCGATTCCCCCTTGGTTCATCAAATTGCCCGCCAGGATAAAAAACGGAATCGCGGTCAGGCTAAATTTGCTCATCCCGACAAACGTCCTCTGTGCCGCCGTGACCACCGCGACATCCAACGTCACCGTTCCCAGAATCGTGGCCAAGGATGAAATGCCAATCGCGTACGCAATCGGAACGCCCAATGCCAGCAATATCATCAAAACAATCAAAATCATCCATAACGACTGGATTGCCATTTATGCCGCCTCCTTTTCGGATTTCAGAATATCCACAATATTTAATACGGTATAAATCATGTTCAATAATCCGCACAAGGGCAAAACGCCGTAAAAAACCCCGACGGGAACTCCAAGTGACGAAGTCATCTGTCCCATCGCGAGGTTGGTGATTCGAGTTCCGCCATATACCAGAATAATCACGGAGAAGAAAAATGCGATTGCCTCCCCCAGGCAAAGTAACGCCTTTTGTCCGGCCGGCTTCATTCGCTCCACCAAAATCGGAATATTCATATGTCCCCGCTCCGACGTGACAAGCGAGGCTCCCAACAAGCTCATCCAGGCGAACATATAGGACACAAGCTCTTCCGACCACGAGGACGGATTACCGAGAACATACCTCGTGAACACCTGCCAGCAAGTCAGCAAGACCATCGCCAGGAAACTGGCTCCCGCCAACACGTTTAATAATCCCGTTAAAAAGTCCCTCAGCCTTTTCATGAGTCAGAACCTCCTTCCGGCCGCCCGTCCGCGTACATTTGGTTATATTCCAAAATCGCGTCATAAAACGGCCGCAAGTCTGGATACTGCTCCAATATCGCCTCGTGCATGGGCAGGCAAATTTCCTGAAACGGCGCGGTATCCGGATAGAGAAATTCCACCCCTTGTTCCGTTTGCGCCTTTTCCTTTGCCGCCGCCACCGCGTTTTCCCACTCCCGGCGTTCCACTTCGTTAATCAATGCGAACCCTTCATCGAACACCTGGCGCTCTTCTTTTGGCAACCCGTCCAGAAACGCGCTGTTTCCAATCAAAATGTCCGGTATCATCTGGTGCATGTCATATGAATAATATTTACAAACGTCACCATGCCCGTTTGAAGTCAACGCCATCTCGTTATTTTCCGCGCCATCGATGATTTTGGACTGGAGGGACGTATAAACCTCCCCAAATCCCATTGGCGTCGCCGAACCGCCAAGCAGCCGCATCATTTCCACGTTCGTGGGCGATTGCTGCACGCGGATTTTCAGCCCCTTCAAATCTTTTGGGGACTCGATGGGAACGGAGACCGTGTAAAAATTCCTCGTCCCGGCATCCAGCCAGGTAACCGCCTCGAATCCCGCCTTCCTCGTGGACTTAAAAATCGGTTCCGTAATCTCCGAATCGTCCATCGCCGCATGGTACGCCTCACTTGACGCAAAAAGATACGGCATGTTAAACAACGTATAATCAATGGAAAACGTCTCCAAAATCGAGTTACTGGCGACACAGAACTCAATCGCCCCCGTCTGCGTCAATTGCACCATGTCGGTCTGTGACCCCAACAGTTCACTGGGAAAAACCTCGACGTCGTATTTATCTCCCAGCCTCTCCTCCACGAACTCTTCAAATTCCAGCAATGCGAGATGCGTTGGATGATCCGTCGCCTGGTTGTGGCCGATTCGAATCACCCTTTGCCCCAAATCGCCCTCGCTGCCGCATCCCGCCAATACCGCCATGAGTATGAGGCTTGTCAGAGCAACCCCTGCCCTCCGAAATCTCTTCATGTGCCGCACTCCTTTCCCGCTTTCAAAATACATGAAATCATGTTTCATGTGCGCATCCTTGATATTATGCCCAATTTTCAATATTTTTTGACATGATGTTTTTTCCTTCTTATATTATTTTAATTCTTCCTATACGGTTTTCGCTCCGAACTCCTTTGTATATTTTCCCATATATAATAAACTCCAAAAGCTATTTTAGACTTTGACCATGAGCGGCCAATGCGCCCATACCTGCATCAATCGGAAATCAGCGGCTTTGAATGCTTGTCAAAAAAGAGAGAATCAACCATTTTATTGGAAAAGGACTACGGCGTATCCCGTAGTCCTTTTCCAAGCAATCTATTTTATCTTTTTCATATCTATTAAAATCATGCTTTCCGCGCCTTCCTTCGACAAGGGTGAAGAAAAACTTAAAATGCAGCCCGCAGGTCATAAGCAGAAGTTAGCGTCGGTGTACAGAAGGCAACACGGTCGATGAAGGGCATACCATGTGTCACTGCTGTAGTTTTATGGTATCCACAATGGACAGTTTCCCGATTTTTTTGATTGGCCGTCCAATCGCCAACGCCGCAGAGCCGAAACATAAAACGACGATCAGCAGCAGAGATACGGCGGGAAGCTGCCAGCTGGTTCCCCATTTACCGGCAATCAGGAACTGGAACATCATTTTATTTAATGGAAGCCCCAGGACGCATCCGGTGACACATCCCAGTACGGCATAGGTGACTGCTTCTGCAGCAATCATCTTATAGAGCTGCCCGACCCCCATACCAATAGAACGCATCACGCCATACTGCCGTGTCCTTGCCGCCACGCTGGCATTCATACTGTTAAAGATATTGAACACGGTGATCAGCGCAATGATGAGCAGGAACCCGTAAATGAACACCGCTCCTATATAATAGGAGCTCTGGGATTCCGAATTTGACAGCCGCTTATCTGCAATGGCGCTATCCGATGGAAGCAGGCTTCGTATCGCTGATACCGTCTCGTCACTGCCATCGCCTGCAAGCTGTATATCCACGGCTGTATAGCCTGCCATGCCAATGCTCTCTGTAAACAGCTGTTCTGAGCATATGATGTATCCAAGGCTTCCGGCCTCACTTGATGCATTTGTGGACGAAAGGATTCCGGCAATCCTCACCTGTTTCTCTCCCAAAGGTGTATGGAGCGTCACAGTGTCCCCGACTTTCCATTGCATGCCGTCCCGGTAGGTCACTAAGACGTCCCCAGCCCCTCCCTGCACAGACTCGGTATTCCCCTCGTTCAGTTCCCCTTCTGCCCATTTGAACTGGTTTTCTTCATAGGAAACCAGTGCGGCCGTTCCGCTCTCGGCGTCGGAAGAAACGAATAACCCACTGTATTCCATCCTCCCGAAGGCACATTTCACACCCTCAATTTCCCCGATATCTTCTATTACAGAAGGCTCCAGTCCTGCAGCAGCCGTCACAGATACATCTCCCGCCCAGGGAGCTAACGCAGGCATGCCCTGATCCAGGAAGACAACCATTACCTGGAAAGACAGAAAGAGCATGATGCTGATAGCAAAGGAACAAGTCATCAGGAATAAATTCTTTTTTCCGCACAAAGCATGGAACACGCCCATGCCCGTCTCCACATGGAACAGCTTTGTATTTGCCGCACGCTTATTCTGCGTCAGCCGGGAAGCTCCGCTGATTGCCACGACAGGCGAAACCCTGGAGGCTTTTTTCGCTGGAGAAAGAGAGGCAAGGAGGACAATCAGAAAGCCCACCACGCCCCCTGCCAGTATGCCGACGATACTGAATTCAAATAGCGGAACCTCTGAAAAACGGTTCCCGCTGATGGATTTAAGCAGCAGGCAGGCAGCCCACGTCACAATCTGGCCTGCCAGCAGGCCGATGGGAACCCCCTTCGCGCTCTGTCTGAGTCCTTGCAGGATCACAAAATGCTTTACTTGTTTTCTGGATGCCCCAAGGCAGCGCAGCAGCCCATAAACTCTCGTCCTCTCCAACACATTGGTGTTAAAGCTTGCGGAAATCATCACCGTTCCCGCAATCAGGACAAGGAAAACCAGGATTGCCGCAATCAGATAGAGGGCCTGCATGATATTGCTCTCGCTTTGTCCCATCAGGCCTAATAAAGCGGTATTTTCCGAGACCTGGCCGTCAGAAAGACACAACTGATCCTTGATTTCCTTTATGGCTTCCTGGATATGGGCGCCATCCTTAAACTGGATGCGGTAGGTGGTGCCGTCTGCCGCGTTTTCATCTGCAATGGCGAGGAAACCCTCTTCGCAAAGCGCCATCCCGCAGATATCCGCTTTCAGCATGGACCCCATATCCGCAAGGGTTCCGGTAATCCGGTACTGTTTTTGTGAGCCGTCCGGAACCGTAACCGTCACGTTATCGCCAATGGACAGACCCAGCTGCCCCATGGCGTTTTCATTCAGCAACGCCTCATCCGGCAGGGAAGGATATGCCCCGGCCGTCATATCCATTTCGGTCAGGGATTCCATTGTTTCTTCATTTGCCCCCACAAAACTGACGGCTTTGCCGGATAACATTCCCGTACTGCCCTGGTAGACCCATCCTGATAAAGCCACGTCAACCCTTGCCGATATCCGTTCTGCCGTCTCCGCCTCCACATCATGGAGCGCCGCATGGTATTCGCCATTGGTCTTAATGAAATAATTCTTCTGGGAGCGCATCGCCATGTCCGCCATACTGAAGATTGCCATTACAAGGCATACCGAAAGCGTGATGCACAGTACGGAGATCCGATTATTTTTACGGTGGACCCTTTCATACTGGGGTATCAGCCCAAGATAACTTTTCATCTCGCCGCCACCCCCAGATCCTCCAGCCTTCCGTCTGTCATGCGCAGTACCCGGTCTGTTGCATCCGCATGGTTCTCATTGTGGGTAATCATCAGGATTGTCTGCCTGTACTTGGCCGACATGGATTTTAAAAGAGTGATGACCTCCTGGCTGTTCTTGGAATCCAGGTTCCCGGTGGGCTCATCTGCCATGATGATGGCGGGACGGGCCGCCAATGCCCTGCCAATCGCAACCCTCTGCTGCTGACCGCCGCTCAGCTCACTGGGGAGGTGCTTCCTGCGCCCCTTTAATCCCAGAATCTCCAGCAGTTCCTCCACATACTTCTGATCCGGCTTCTGGTAGTCCAGAAGCAATGGGAATGTAATGTTCTGCTCTACATTCAGTTCCGGAATCAGGTTAAAGGACTGGAAGATAAACCCGATATTCTGGCGGCGGAACACCGTAAGCTTCTTTTCGGGCATGGAAAAAATGTCCTTCCCGTCAATCAGCACTTTCCCGGAGGTCGGGTTATCCAAGGCCCCCACCACATTTAAAAGCGTGCTTTTCCCGGAGCCGGATTCGCCTACGATTGCGATAAATTCCCCTTTGCCCACGGAAAAGGAGACTTTGTCAAGCGCCCGTACTTCCGCTTCCCCTTTTCCATAGGTCTTGCATAGATTCTGTACTTCAAGGATATTCATAATCATTACCTGCCTTTCGGGAACTATCATACCCGATGGGTCTTACTCCCACATGAATTTCATCTTACTATTTAGTAAGATTTACTCTTTTGTAAGATACAAAAAGCTTAAGACGAATCTGCTGCCCTGGCCGACCTTGCTGGTTACGGAAACCGTCCCCTGATGGGCTTCCACAATGGATTTTGCCAACGGTAAACCCAGGCCGATTCCATGGGTATCCTGGGAAAAACGGCTCCGGTAAAACCGTTTGAAGATATTATGGATATCCTCCTGGTGGATCCCTTTCCCGTTGTCCTCCACCATAATGTTTGTAAGAAGCGGCGTCCTCTCCCAGCTGACCATTATTTTCCCGCCCCCCGGGGTATGCTCCAGCGCATTTTTTACCACATTCCCCAACGCTTCCGACATCCAGAGGGCATCGCAATAAAGGGAGACATCGTGATTTCCAGATAACACAATCTCCTTCTCTTCCTGGGCGGCCAGTGTCTCAAAGCGTTCCGTCACGTCACGCAGGAGCATTTCAATGTTTTCCTCCGCCTTTTCCATCCTGACCACGCCCGCGTCCAGCCTGGCTATTTTTAAGAGCGTATAGACTACATCCTCCACCCGGCGTATTTCCCGCAGGGATTTCTGGCTGAATGCATGGATTGTTTTGCCGTCCGTCCCCTCCTGCGCCATAATCTCATCATACATCTTAAGCGCTGCCAGGGGCGTCTTTAACTGATGTGAAACATCTGAAATCATATCCTGCAGAAATACACGTGTCTGTTTTTCATGCTCTGCCTGGGCAGAGAGGATGGCGGCAAGCTCATTAATCCTATGGAACAGGCTGTACCAGTCCCCGGTTTCCTCACTGTCAATCCTCTGGTCCGTATCTCCCTCCAGAAACCGGGTAATCACGGTATCCGCCTTTGCAAACGCCTTCTTTTGTCTTCGGATATAAATCCAGACTGTCAAAAAAACGGCCGTAAAAACGCCAAAAAGCATACCACCGAGCATAACGGCGGTACGCTTCTGGTAAGCGGCGACAGCGGGAACCATCCTGGGATCTGTATTTTCATGGTAGCCCGCCTCCTTAAGAATCTGCCTTCCGGCCTCCAGGTCAGAGTCCGTTTTATCTTTCGTAAATGCGGCCGCCACATTTGTGTCCGGGTGGTTTACCAGATACCCTGCCGTCCCATAATCATGCTCCACCATTGTTTTCTGGAAATCATTCGTCATATAGGACAAAAGGACCATAAAACCTGCTGCCGCAGCCAGACAGATGACAAGCAGCCAGCACAGCATCCTCCTCGTTTCTTTTCCCATTGTTTTCATGTCTCATTACTCCCCTGCCCATTTATATCCAAACCCGATTTCTGTCAGAAGCTTTGTGGGGACATTGGGGTCATCTTCGATTTTCCTCCGCAGCCTGCGGATATAAACAGAAAGGGTATTGTCATCCACATAACTGCCGTTCCCATCCCAAAGGCGGTCTAAGATCAGTTCCCTTGGCAGGATGCGGCCCGGATTCTTTAAAAACAGGCAGAGCAGCTTATATTCCACCAATGTCAGGGGAATCTCCGTTTCCCCTTTCCAACAAATCCTCTCAGACAGGTCAATTTTAATCCCATTGGATTCCAAAATCATATCACTCTTATAAAATTGCTGCCCAGAACGGCGCAGCAATGCGTTGATCCTTGAAAGAACCTCTCCCAATTTAAAAGGCTTGGTAATGTAGTCATCCCCACCCATGTCCAAACCTTTTACAATGCTGGTCTCTTCATCCGAAGCTGTCAGGAATATGATTGGAACAGCAGAGGTCTTTCTTACTTCCTTACAGATATCAAAGCCTGTCCCGTCTGGCAGCGTAACATCCAGCAGCAAAAGGTCATACCGGCCTGCCTGGAAGAATTGATATGCTTCCATTACAGTACGGGCATTATCTACCAGAAAGCCATTTTTCTCAAGTGTGTATTTCAGGCCTTCAATCAGGCTTAAATCATCTTCTACATATAATATCTTTTTTTCATTCATTTTTTATCCATCACTCCGGATGCCTCCCACATATAAAAAGTAAAATTGCAATTTCCACAGCCAACAGAGCCAGCAGGACATACAGCAGTACCGGCCATACGCAAGCGCCTCCCGCAAGCAGCAACAGTCCAAACCATGGCTCGCTTCCTAAAAACAGAATGGCAGACACTATGGCAACGGTCCAGATGCCGCCCGCATACCAATATTTTCTCAGGGAATAGACCGGCTCGTCCAGAAGAAGCAGTCTGGGTTTCAATGCAAAAGCCGTGATCAGAAACGCTTTTTTCCGGTTCCCGGTTGACAGCTCCCGTAACAGGGTATCTGTATACTCTTCAAAATGGAAACCATGTACTAACTCCGATACATCCGGCACACCCTTCCCATAGGCGGCACATACATAGGCCAGGTATTCCCGGAAAGTAAAATACGAAAAAGAATTATCCTCGGCGAACACCGTATAGCGGCAGAGCTTAAAATCCTGCTTCCGAAAATCCACGGGAGCGCCACAAAAGCAGATACCCTCTGAACGAAAGGTCGCAAGCAGACCGGAAATCACCTTCAGAAATGTGGTTTTCCCGGCTCCGTTCAGCCCGATCAGACCTGCCACTTCATGCTCCGCCAGCGAAAAAGAAAACCCCGAAAGTATCATTTTCTCTTCACTGTACCACGCACTCAGGTTCCCCACAGTCAGGAGTGTTTCTCCCATCTTACCTTCCCCCTTTGCCGTCCTTCTCTTTTTTCCATGCCGCATATGCGGAGTACAGGAATACACCTGCCAATACCAGATAAAGCCCCATCATTTGGAAACTTCCTGATACCCCGCATACAATGGCTGCCATCAGCCAGATTAGGCCCAGACTTCCGCGAATATAATCTTCCAACAGTAGCGTCGGTGTACGGAGGGCAACACGCCTCAACCCATGTGATTTCAAGGGTTTTCAGCGTCATCTTCAATCGGCGTACGTCCTTGTACGCCTCATTCATCTTCCTTGAAAACCCTTGAAATCCCTATGGGTGAGGTCGCAGAGTCGTGAAGAGGCATATTTCCCCCCTTTCAAGGCACTTGAGCGACGCGTACAAGGACGTACGCGGAGTGAAAGTAACGACGAAAGGGGGGAAATATGCCCTTCATCGACCGTGTTGCCTTCTGTACACCGACGCTTGCATATAATGTGAAATATCATTCAAATCATGGAGGCCAATCAAAATGTCAATAATTGGTTTTGCATAAATGGAATGAATCGCAGTGCTTCCCACATGCTGGATGTCAACAGCGGCATTTCCGAAAAGTTGCTTCAATTCCAAAATTACATTTTCGGCATTTTTATCCCATTCCTCCTGATGGGATAAAAGCTCTACGCTTCCTCTTTTTAATCCTAATCGGACCATTTTTCATATCCCCTTATCCGCTAAAATTTTATCAAATTTCTTTTCCGACAGGATTTCATGGGTCACGAGCTGCCCGTCATAGAAAAGGGAAAATGTCGTAAAGGGCATTGGTTTGTGTAATACAGCACAAATCCCTCCGGCATATCTTCATGCCTGCCCACGCTGTCCCGGAAGCGGGGAAGATGTGCGCCCTCCTCAAAGGGCAGGTACATCAGCTCAAAATAAGGCTCTGCCGTATCCGCTGTCTGAAAGCCCTTATAGCCCATATATTTCGGGTCAGAGAGGAATCCCATCTTTTTCCTGGAGGATAGGATCACAAGCCCCTCGTCCAGCCTGTCTTTCAGCCAGTTCTTTTTGGACATGACCTGAATATCCTTGTTACCCGAGATTGCACAGCAGATGTGCTCCTAATCAATATTTTCGTGTGTCAGTTTTACAAGTTCCATATTCTATTGCCTCCGTATCCTTCGATCTGCATTTCGGTATAAAATGCAAAATTTAGCCTAACCACCCCTGATAAAATGCAGCCGCCCCAAAAATTGCGCCTACAACCATCGCCGTTAATGTTACAACAATTATGACAGGATGCTCTCATACATTGACAATATTGAATAGTACACATAACAAAAAGAAAACGAAGTCTGTATTTTTCATCTGCGAGCCGGTTAAAGAAAAACTGCTGATATAGATTTCCAAATGTGCGGGATTGCCTTGCAGGGCTAAAACCACCAATTCCAATCCAAAAGAAACAGCAAAGCACACGCTTCCCAATAACAATCCTTTCAAAAGACCGCTTACAAAGCCGTTTTTTTGAAATCCGATATCACCCCATGCAAGATTTATCTTTTTCAATACCAACGCCAATAAGATAATCCCAACAACTTTATGAAGCATATTTTCTCCAATAGCTGTTTTGTCTGTTTCAATCAGAAAGTATTCCACAAACCTTACAGACAAACAAAGCATGAAGATTATCATGCATAAATTAGTTGGTTTGCATTTTATGTTTCTTTCCATATATAGCCGTCCAATCAGCACCATTTTTTCATATGCGGCTTCCTGATAAACAGGAAGTTATCAAGTGAAAAGTTTTTTGTCTGATTTTTTATACAATTGAGTACCAACAAAAATTATGGTCGCTAATACAATAATGTTATATTGTATTGGCGCTATATAACAGATATTAAAAACTGCGTGCATAATGGCAATCAGCAATATATTTCTGCATTGATAATAGGTTATTCCCAAAACGACGGAAACAAGTAATGTCCATATACAAAGACAAACAATTTGTTCCATGCCTAATGAATTTCTGATAATCCACATTGGTAAATGCCACACTGCCCAAACGGCACCAACAAAAAGAACATTTTTGATTTTCTTAAAAGGAAGTCGTTCCAGCAGAAATCCTCTCCATGCTATTTCTTCAACAAACGCTGTTATCAGCAGGTATATACAGCTTGTTAACAGGGATATTACTGTCGAATATGTATTTTTAAATACGTCGGTTTTCACTATGAACGAATAGCAATAAGAATCAAATATACCTGCAGCCATACATGTAACCCCTGTTAAAATATATTTGATTGTTATTTTTCCTGAAAACATTCGCGTAAAGTATACCTTGATGTCCTTCTCGCAAATCAGCAGAAAAATAGCAGCCATAGTGGGAATACACACATATAAGTATTTTAAGTACAATAATCCATTGGGAATGATAATTCCGTTCTGTTCCAGCAATGTAGGTACATAGCATATAAACGATAAAACATATACGGCAGAAACCCATAATGTGAGTTTTAACTTATTTGTGTATCCCGCCATCACAATTTCCCCTTTCAGTGCGAAAATCTTACAGAAATCTTTCCAGTCATCAAGCCTTCCCGTTTATATCTTCGTCCTCAGTCTTTAAATCACTGACTGTTTTATTTGCTTTCACATTATCCCATGCTCTTTTTTCTTTTATCTTCTTATAGGCTTCCACCATTCCATTTTTAACCGCCCATTTGACCACAAAATATAAAGCAATCAAAACAACAATGGCCGTTCCCGCGCTGATACCAAGCTCCTGCCAGAACTCGACGAATACTTCGCTCATCCCTAATTTTTCCCATAAATCCACCTTGCGCTCCTCCTATTATTCCTTATTCTTATGTTCCTTAAAAATGTGGAAATTGTCAGTCAACCTTATGAAAACTCACTGTCTGCTCTTTCATGGATATTTTCCCGACCTGATAACCATAGTCCGTCAATTCCTTTTTGTATTTCAGAAAAGAGTGGTCAATCGGTATACCCGCAATCTCCTGAATCTCTTCAAAGGTCAAATGGAATGATTCCTTTCCGCTTTTCTGCACATATTCCCATAATGTGTTATATTTACTCATTACCGTTCTCCTCTCTGTCATTCCTTTTTTCCTTCCTCGTCATTATATCGTCAGCGATAAACTTTTGCCGTTGCCACAGACTGACATTTTATTATAGCCTGCAAAAAATATCAAAACAATTTCATTGCTGTGAAATGTTTATCTGTTGTCGCGAAATGCTGTATAAAATCTGATCTATCACTCAGAATATTTTACCCTTGCGCCCGCATCTGCTCAACCAGGGATTGCTTTTTCTGCCTGCGCGCCATCCAACCAGTTACAATTCAGCCCCGCGCCAGCGCGGAGCCGAATTGTAACTGGCATCACCCGCATTTTTAGTTTGCCTACGGCAAAGCGGGTGATACATCGGCCAGATTTACGTGCATCCTCCGTGCCAATCAGCGTGGTGATTGGCACGGGGCCAAACTGTAACCCAGACAGACAGGACTACCTCCATGCCAAACAGCACAAGGAGGAACAGCCCCATTTGCAGGAACGGGAACTGGTATGGGACAACTGCGCCGGCAAAGGATTTCTTACTGACTTCCGCACAGACTGCCATGGAAATCGGCAGCCCCAGGATCAAGACGGCAAGCGCCGCAATAAGCGCATGGCACATCCCCTCGGTGACACTCATTAAGCGCAGCTGCTTCCCGGTCAGGCCAACCGAGCGCAGGATACTGTTCTCCCGTTTCCGGGAAATCTGGTTGGAAAGCGTCGTATTAATCAGATTGACAACGCCAAACAGGAAGATCAGCCAGGAAAGAGCCTGCAGGCTGCCAAAAATAATACTGCTCTGCATTTTCTCGTATTCGATATGTGTGGCTATGGTATCCATTCCAAGATTGCTGCGGCCGGATACAATCTCCCGCAGACTGCTTTCCACGGATTCTGCTTTTTTCGGGTCGCTGACAATGCTCCATGAGTAGTCAAAACTTTTGATTTCAGGATGTATCTCACGAAACAACTCCTCCGGTGCAAACAAGCCCGCCGAATCCATGGCAAGCGTACCATGTCCGTTTGCCGTCTTCGACGCGTCGAACAGTCCGGATATGGTAACTGTCACGGTTTCCTGGCCCAGGACCAGCTCCATGGCGGACCCGACATCCATATCGGCATGGTGCTTCTGATAACCCGTACTCAGAAGGACGCCGTGGGTATCCGCCGGCATGGCGCCGGATACCAGTGCAGCTTCCACATCCATGCGGTTTGCGTCCGTCAGCATGTCACACATACCAGCCCCGGTGCTTTCGGAAGTTCTAAATTTGCCGTGCAGAGACCGGCGGGTGACCAGCACATCCGCCACCCCGTCCACAGAAAGGATCTCTTGTCTTAAGTTTTCATCCAGCGGATTGCCTGCAGCCATAATCTCTTCCTCCGGCTGCTCTGAAGACAGATAAATCTTATAATCCCCGTCCGGGAAATACAGCCTTGCAGCCTGCTCCGGCGAGCGTGTCAGAACCACGGAAGATACCACCAGAAGAAGGATCCCGCCCAGACTTAGGGACACTGCAATACTCACTGACTTTTTACGGTCGCGTCCAAAATTTGCAAATCCCATGGATACGGGGCTTAGTTTCCGGTGTTTCTTTCTGTTGTGTACCTTTTCCTGACCTACGGAAAAACGCATTGCCTCCAACGGCGAAATATTGGCAGCTATTTTGACCGGTCTGTGAACGGAAGACGCCACCATGACCCAGCAGACCACCATGGTCAGAAGTACAGCCGCCCCATAATAACCCCCATGGAAACCTTTTGGAAACAGGAGCAGGCCAACGCCCACCCCTAACAGGATACCAAGCAGAATCCCAATGCCGCCCAGCCTCCGACTCTCCTTTTTCACGACGCGCCGGATCTGTTTCGGTGTTGCGCCAATGGTGCGGAGCTGTCCATAGCTTTGTATTTTGTCGTTCACAGAAATACGGAAAATACTCTGGATGACTACATATCCGCCGGCAAGCACAAAAGCAGCTATGCCGAAGATCGTTGCAAAGTCAATGAACCTGGAATTAGAAGCAAAATAATTGCTGTTCATCCCTACATGCACAGAGCCAAACTGTGCGGCAATCTCCCGGCAGCGGGCAGCCATGGTCTCCTGGTCAAGCTGCCTGTCATTTTTGAAATGCACATAGGCACGATACCCGTCAGAGTCAAATCCGGCCCACTGCGTCAATGCCGCTTTGGAAACGGCAATGGCGCATATATTCGCTTCCTTTTCTCCCACATTAGACAGGATTCCGGTCACGGTATAGTCACCATGAAAGCTCTCGGTATCCAACCGGACCGTCTCACCGATTTTGGCCCCCCAACCGTAAGCGGAGAGAAAATATTCGCTGACAGCGACTTCATTCGCCCGTGTCGGGAGTTCTCCTTTTACCAGCTCCATCTGGCTGCGGGAAATATACATCATGTCGCTGTCGCAGTATACATAGGAGGCGTTGTATCCCTTTTCGGAATGCTCCTGCCCCAGCAGATAGTATTCGCCCACCCGTGCAAATTCCGGCAGTTTTTTCAAAGCTGCAACCCCGGAGGCATCCATACCGCTGAAAATCGCTTCATAAGTATCATCCACTTGGTTACGCTGAATCTGTGCAATGGAGACGGATATGACCGCTGACAAGCAAACCAGGAATGCCGCCAGGGCGACGGCGACCACCACCATCAGGTTCCGGCGTTTCTCGCTGGCAAGGCTGCGCTCCGCCAGTTTCTTCACAATGGCGCCGGTGTCATTTTCAAAAGGCCATGTCATGTTTGTTTCCCTCCTTTGGTTCAATATCGCCACTTCGAGCGAAGTCAGTCTGTCGCCTTAATCCGCTCCACGAGGGAGAGCCTTCTGGTATAACGGACCGCACAGACCGAGAATACCGCCTGCACCAGGAGCAGCGCAGCTGCAAACACCAGGACCTGGAGCACTGGGAAATGATACGTGAGCTTCCCAAACATCCCTACCTGGTCAAAAACATGGCACACCGCCAGGCTGCATACCGTCCCCACCGTCAAGGTGACAAGCAGCGTGATTCCAATATAATACAGACATTCATAGGACAGCATTTTAGACATCTGCCGTCCGCTCATCCCAACTGACTGGAACACGCCGAGCTCCTGCTGGCGGGCGAAAAGGTTCGTAACCAGCGTATTGACAAGGTTTATCAGCGAAAATACAAAGATAAAGATTAAGAGGCTGTAATCCCTTTTCAGCTCCCCCTTCATCCCGCTCTCCAGAACAGTGACGGCATCCTCCAGACCGGAAATCGCCACCTGTTCATCGGATACGGCGCCAAACACCGCTTTCCGCAGTTCCTTACCGTCCTCCCTGGTGTGGATGTTCACATAGCTGGTAAAATCCGAAATTTCCGGGTAAAGGACGGACAGTTCTTCCTCCGGCAGGATAAAATAATGGGCAGAACTGCAGATTGGAATATCTTCTACAATGCCCATCACCGTATACGTCTTCGTCTGCCCATTGTAGCAGGATAGGGTAACGGTATCCCCAATCTGGTAAGTGGTTTTGTATATTTCTTTCAGGGAGCTGCCTGACGGGCAGACCAGGATACCGTCCCCGTCCGCCAGCTGCCGGTAATCCGCTTTTCCCTCCAGAACCGTATCACTTGTGTACATCTTATCCATATTCTCCTGGTCAATTCCTCTGACGATGAAAGCCTCATGCTCCCGGTTGCCCGGAATCTCGCTGATAGCAGGGATTTCCACACAAGCCGTTGAGTAGGCCGTGATGAAATCCACGTTCGGAATCGCCGCGAGCTCTTCCCGCAAAGCTTCCCCCAGAGGATTTTCCTTCTGCATCTCATAAAATTCCCGGCCTGCGTAGTCCTCATAATGTAGCAGGTACTGGCTCCTGTCTCCAAACTGGGACTGGGCCATTTCTTTTACGTCCACCGAATTTGCGTAGGCGGAGATACAAAGCAGCAAAATCCCGGTCAGGCTTAAGGAAAGGGCTGTTACAAAGGCCTTTTTCCGATTCCGGGAGAAATTCACCAGGGCCAGGCGGGGCATGGTCAGGCGGCGGTGGAGCCGTCTTAAAACATCCCGGCTCTGCTGTTCGGAATAGGCGGTAGTCCGGACAGCCTCGATGGCAGACACTTTTCCCACCATGGACAGAGGCTTCCTGGTGGCAACCAGAACCATCCCATAGGTCAGGAAGAAAATCAACACCGCAGATTGCACATTCTCACGCCAGGACCAATAACCAGGTACGGCCATCCGTGCGATTACCGCGGCGAAAATCAATCCAAGCGGAACTGCCATGACCGTCAGAAAGCGCCGTTCCCGCTTTACCACCCGCTTTAGCTGCTTCGACGTTGTCCCAAGCACCTTCAGGCGGCCGTACTCCCTCATTTTTCCCATCACAGAAATGTAAAAAATGTTGTAAATCACAATTGCGCAGATGGCAGCAATTAAAATTGACAAGGCATAAATCTCCATCCCACTTCCCAGATAAAGGTCCAGCATCCCAAAATAGCTGGAGCTGTAAAATGTCCTGTCTTCCGGGATGCCCATCCCCCGGAAAAAAGCCTCAATCTCCATGCGCAGCTGATCAGGCTCCATCCCCTGGCTTCCGGCAAAGCAAAACCGCAAATCATAGGGAGCTTTATGACCGGCCATATCCACGCTGTCCTCCGAAATCCAGACCGTGAAGATACGGCTGCTGTTCTCCGACTCCAAAATGCCTGTGATGGTATAGGATTTTTCGCCGCCGCCAAGGTTCAGGCTGAGTGTCTGGCCCACTTCTGCCGGAAGGTCATAATAATTGAAAAAAGCTCGATCCACACAGAGTTCATTTTCCGCCTGGGGATAAGTTCCAGTTATCTCTCCGTAGCCCATCAGATCAATCATCTCCGGGCTGACAAAACTGACGTTCAAAACGCTGTCCCCATGGCGGACAGAACCGGCGTCCGCAGTATATCCCCATTTTTCAAACCTGCCTGCATCCGCAAGCCGGGCGACCTCTTCTCTGGTCAGCCCGCTGCAGCCGGCCTGATACTGTCCAAGGATTTGATCCAGAGTCTGCATCTGCTGCGCAGAGTAGGTAAAACAAAGAGTACCCATCAGACAGACGGCAAGGGCAATCGTAAAGATAATGAAAACACTCCGGCGACTGTCGGCTTTCATGCTCCGCCCCGCCAGTTTCTTTTCTACTGTACTGGTATCATTTTCAAAAGGCCATGTCATAGTCTGCCACCTCCTTATTCCACAATCTTGCCATCCTCAATCCGTACGATGCGGTCGGCAAGCTGGGCAATCTCGTTGTTGTGGGTAATCATGACAATAGTTTGGTTAAACTCCATGCTGGTACGCTTTAAAAGCCCCAGTACATCGGCGCTGGTCTTGGAATCCAAGTTACCCGTGGGTTCATCAGCCAGGATGATGGCCGGCTTGGTAATCAATGCGCGGGCGATGGCAACACGCTGCTGCTGTCCGCCGGAAAGGTTGTTTGGCATATTTTTCAGCTTATCTTCCAGTGCCAGCATCCGCACGATTCCGTCCATGAAGTTCTCATCCGCCGTGTCGCCGTCCAGCTCCACAGGCAGGACAATGTTTTCATAAACATTCAGGATTGGAACAAGGTTGTAGTTCTGGAATATAAAACCGATGTTGCGGCGGCGGAAGATGGTCAGCTCCTCGTCATTCTTTCTTGCCAGTTCATCCCCACGGACAATGACGCTGCCGGACGTGGGCGTATCCAGCCCGCCCATCATGTTAAGCAAGGTGGATTTACCGCTGCCGGACGTTCCGACTATCGCCACAAATTCACCTTGTTCTACTGATAGGCTGACACCATCCAGCGCACGAGTGATGTTGGGTTCACTGCCATAATACTTTTTCAAATCAATTGTTTGTAATACATTCATAATCAAACGCTCCTTTCCTTGTTTCCATCCTATTTTCAGGACATACAGGTATACCCTTGTGGTGTTTCCTTATCTCTGCCCGTTTTTCAGGACATACAGGCATACCCTTATGGTATTCCAAGGCTTTTTGCCTATTGATAAGGACATTATAAAATCCAAATGTCACAGAAATGTCCGAGATGGCATAAAAAATGCGGCTGAAATGTTACAAGACTCGGACATTTCAGCCGAAAACCTGCCACTGACAGCTTTGTAGGCACACTGCTGCGGAAAAACTCACGCCGGGCAACCGGGAACGTCTGCCTGCCATGTGTTATCTTGTAGGGAGCATAATAGAAAATTCCGAACCTTGCCCTGGCTCCGAAGTTACCTTGATATAGCCGCCCTGCCGTGTTACGATCTCGCGGGTCAGATATAGGCCAATGCCCACGCCCTGCTCACCGTGTACTTCTTCCTCCCGGTAAAAACGCCGGAAAATAGCCGCCTGGTTACTCTCAGGGATACCCTTGCCGGTATCGGACACATTAAGTTTTACATACATTTCCCATTGTTCTACTGAAATCCGGATAGCTCCTCCTGCCGGGGTATACTTCACTGCATTGTCCAGCAGATTGAACACGGCTTCCGCCGTCCATTTGCCGTCGTGGGAAAGGCAAAGGTCCTCCGGGCAGTCCACTGTAACGGAAATATTCTTTTTCTCCGCCGCATATACAATCCCACTTAAGGCCATCGCCAACGTATCAATCAGAGGGGCATCTTTCTTCTCCAGCCGAATTGCCCCGGTTTCCAACCGGGAGGTCTTCACAAGGGTCTGAAAAAGAAATTCCAGCTTGTCCGTCTGGTTTCGGATGCCCTGCAGGAACTCCCGCCGTTCTTCTTCTGTGACAGGCTTTGAAAGCAGCGTGTCCGTCACCATTTTCAGGTTGCTTACCGGTGTTTTCACCTGATGGGAGACGTCCGATACCAGCATCTGCAGTTCCTGCCGTTCCTCATCCACCTTCCGCCGGTTCTCCTGCATGATATCGTACAGCCGGGACAGACGGTAACCGATACGGGCAAGAAGTGTTTCTCTGTCCGCAGCACGCATCGGCTCTTCGCTTCCGCTTATCATCTGATCCATTGCCCGGCACAGCTCCCTGGTAAATACGGAAAGCCGTTTACTGAAAACAACTGTCAGAAAGTACAGCCAGGCAAGAGCACAGAGCATCAGCAGCCCACCGCCAATCAGCACCCAGCTCTCTCCTGTCATCCATAAAAGAACGGCACAAATGGCCAGCATGGAAACCGCCATGCCGCCACATGTCAGCAGGAATATATTTTTTACAGAAATCCGCCCCAGACTCATTTTCTCTCGCCTCCCATCCACTGATACCCAATTCCGTAAATCGTTTTGATATAAGTATCGCCATCAGCCTCAATCTTGCCCCGAATCCGGCTGATGGAGGTAGTCAGGGTGTGTTCGTCCACATAGTTTTCATCCGCATCCCACAGCCGTTCCAAAAGCCGCCGCCTGGTTAGGACCCGTTTGGGATTTTTGCAGAACAGGTACAGCATCTTATATTCCATCGGGGAAAGGGTAAGGGATTTACCATTCAGCGAGGCGGACTGTTCCGAAAATTCCAGAAACAGCCTGCCGTCATCATAGAAATCTTTTGCCAGCCCCCGGTGTTCCAGCATGGCGAACATTGCCCGTATTTTCCGCAGCAGCGCCCCAATGGAAAAGGGCTTGGTGATATAATCCACCGCCCCGACTTCATACCCCCGGATCTGGTCGCTCTCCTGGTCGTTGGCCGTCAGGAAAATCACCAGCGTGTCAGGATTCTCCGGCTTTATGAGCCTGCACAAGTCATAGCCGCTGCCGTCCGGCAGGTTGATATCCAAAAGTACCAGGTCATATTCCGTCTGCGCCAGTAACTCTGTAGCCGCACCTGCATTCAGGGCTGATACGGTATCGTAACCCTCAGAAATCAGGTTGTAGGTCAGCGTTTTATTTAAAAGGGCGTCGTCCTCTACCAGTAAAATCTTCTTCATATACATACTCCTTTTATATCCCCATCAACTAATATCCCGCTTCCGATATACCTTTACCGCAATCCGGTACGAGATAAAAAACCAGATAACAGAAATGATAAGCACAATGCCAAACGCCAGAAGGATATTTTCCTTTACAGATAAAACTAAATTTATAAGAAGCACCAGACCCGTAATAATCCCTGTTGACGCCATAAAAGACATCATAAAGACAATCTGCGATTTTTCCGGGTCAAATAAGTATGCGCACGGTAGACTGATACCGCCTGCCAGCAGGGTAGCGCTTATCCCGATAGCGCCATACAGGCATAAAGAATACAGCGTTATATCCATACCGAAACACGCAAAGACAACACAAGGAACCAGCGCGGCAAGCACTCCCAATATGGCAAGAAGGATGTAAAACAAAAACTTCTCTCCAATAATCTGTTCCCTCGATACCGGCATGATAATGACATTCTTATTCCATTTGGAAGCCGCGTCACTGGTAATACTGATAAAGGCTGCTGTTGTGGCCGCAACCGGGGCTAAAACCAGAAGCGCGCTGGTTTCCAGCAAAAAGGACAACCCAAAGCCCAAAACAACCAGGCTGACAATGGTTACGAGGATATTGCTCCTGGCAATATAGAGATCTTTCATCAAAACACCTTTCATCACTTTTCCCCCTTTACATAAAGCAACATAATTTCATCAATTGTTGCCGGGACGACCAAGGCTTTCGGATACCTTTTCTGCATTCTATCCCGGTCTGGAACCAGTATCTGCCATTCATAGTCCATTTTGCGGTACGAAATGATATCGGATTTATCCAGCGCATCAAACTGCGCCGCACCGCACTTGATGATGCCATACCGCTCGGTCAGCTCATCTTTGGTTTTCTCAAAAACCACTTTCCCTTCATGGATAAATACGATATAATCGGCAATCTTCTCCAGGTCACTGGTAATGTGGGAGGATACCAGTATGGAATGCTCCTCGTCCTGCACGAAATCCAGCAGCATATCCAGAATATCATCCCTGACAACCGGGTCTAAGCCGCTGGTGGCTTCGTCCAGGATTAACAGCCTGGAATGATGGGAAAATGCAGCAGAGATAGCCAGCTTCATCTTCATTCCTTTTGAAAACTGTTTGATCTGCTTATCGGACGGCAGGGAAAACTGTTTCAGCAGGCCAAAATATACTTGTTCGTCCCACGTCCTGTAAATGTTTTTCATAACCCGGTTCAATTTCCGGGGAGAAAGGATTTCCGGATAATTGCTGCCATCGAACACGACACCAATCTGTTCTTTGATATCCCCATCCAGTTCTTCCTTGTCTAAAATGGAAACAACGCCGTCCTCCTTTTGAACTAGTCCTAAAGCGGCATTGATTGTTGTGCTTTTTCCTGCACCGTTTTCTCCAATCAGTCCGACAATGGAGCCGCCGGGAACGGTGAACGAAACATGATCCAAAGCAAAATCCTTATAAGTTTTGGTAAGTCCTGATACCATGAAAGCATTTGCCATCGTTAATCCTCCTCATACAATAATGTTAATAAGCCAATTAATTTATCAAGCGGTATTCCGCTCATACGGGCTATTTCTATTGCATCATTGAAACAGCCCTCTATCTTTTTTTGCTGTTCTTCCAAATAGAAGTCCTGATTTTGGACAGATACATAGCAGCCTTTCCCGGCCGTCGTCTCAATAAAGCCATCTTCCTGCAGAACGTCATATGCCTTCTGCACGGTCAAAACACTGATCTGCAGCGATTTTGCCAAGGAGCGGATAGAGGGAAGCGCCTCACCCGCCTTCAGTTCGCCACTCATAATCTGCGTTTTTATTTGCGACACAATCTGCTCATACAGAGGACGACTTGCCTTATTACTTACAACAATCTCCAAACTGTCACCGCCTCTCCGCCTCATACTGTATTATCTAAACAAGTACAGTATAATACATCGTAAGGCGGTTGTCAAGGTAATCGTCCGATATTTAAAAAATTAATTTTGCCACCACATCCGTGCCATATTCCCCGACAAACCTTAATACAATCAAAACGGATACGAAAAAAGCGAGTACCACGTCAAAAGGTGTGTATACCCGCTACTCCTTCCTTTCTTCCCTGTAACCTCCCATTATCCTCTCTGTCCGCCCAACCATCTCATCCTCTATAACGGGAAGTCCCATTGCCGCAAGAACCTCCGCTACAAACCTGCACTTATGCCGGATTTCTTCCGCATCCGCCGGGAACACGGACGGCAACAGCCAGAAATTGACAAGGGGCAGTAGTTTTCTGAATCTCCTTCTGATGAGGTGCCCGGAAATCAGGATACCGTCATCATTATAATAAACGCGCTTTACCTCCACACTCATTATCTCCTTATGCTGTTTTTTTCGCAGACTCCAGAGCCCTCTGCTTACATGCAGAAAATGTTTCGGATGGTACTGCAGTGTATGGCAGATTTTTTCTTTCCACCATTTATGCGTTTTCGCCTTCTGTTTGGAGAGCTGCTTTAAAATACCGCAGCACTCAATCGTCCCGTTGATAACAGCGACTGCCTCATCAAGCGCTATTCCCACTTAAAGCATTTGACAGCAACACCTGTACAAATCACGGTAACAGCCATCATAACCACAACCGGAATCCAGATATGCTCTATCGGCTGCCCCAAAGAGGTTGCTTTCATAAGTTGGATTCCCTGGGTCAGCGGGAATAGGGAAACAATTTTCTGCATAACCCCCGGCATGACCTCGAAAGGAAACGTTGCCCCGGAAAATATCAGCATAGGGAAGTACAGCGCACTAGCAATCACGCTTGCCATTTTCTCATTTCTCGCAATACCGCCCACCATCATGCCGATACTCAGAGTGGAAATCATCGTCAGGAGCCAGCTTCCGATAAATGCCGGCCAGCTCCCGTGGAGTGTTACTCCCCAGAACAGCGTGGCAATCGGAAAGAGCAAAACCATGGAAACGAATGCATACAGCACATAGATGGTAAATTCCACGCCCAGCAGCATCACCGGGCTGATCGGCGTAACACGGAAGCGTTTCAAAATCTTGCGCTCCCTATACCCGGACACCACCAACGGCAATCCCATCAGGCCGCATGCGCAAATGGAAATGGTACATACCGCACTCATGGACTGCTCCAGAAATGTGTAGCCCGCGCCTTCAAATGCCGGCTTTGCCTGATAGATGAAACCAAGGATAACTAAGACGATAATTGGCATGAATATGGCAAAGATCACCATGTTCATATTTCGGATATTCAGTTTCAGTTCTGTCTTCAAAAGCTTTGTAAAGGTCCTCATGCGCCGATTCCCTCCTCATCATCCGAAAATTTTAAGTATGCATCCTCGAACTTCTCACAGCCGCTCTCGGATTTTGCCTGTTCCACAGTTCCGTAGAATACGGGTTCCCCCT
The DNA here is from genome assembly GCA_910574865.1 of Lachnospiraceae bacterium. Classification (GTDB taxonomy): domain Bacteria; phylum Bacillota; class Clostridia; order Lachnospirales; family Lachnospiraceae; genus Schaedlerella. The sequence continues at coordinate 24,269 of CAJTDN010000026.1, forward strand.
TTTTCAAAATGCAGATTTCATCACAGAGGGCTTCCACTTCATCCATGAAATGAGAAGTCAGGAAAATAGTCAGGCCCTATTTCTTCAAATCCTCAAGAATCTTCCAGACCGTGCGGCGCGCCCTGGCGTCCAGCCCGGTGGTCAGTTCATCCAGAAAGACCAATTTGGGATTCGGTATCAGAGCCAGCACAATAAACAACCGCTGGCGCTCTCCTCCCGACAAGCTCTTTACCGCATTCTTCAGCTTGTCTCCAATTCCAAAGCGTTCGCAAAGCTGCCTCCAGTCTGCAGGGTTTTTATACAGGCATTCGATTTCTTCGCAAAGCTCAAATACTTTGATTTCCGGCTGGTAATCCCCCTCCTGAAACTGAACGCCTACTTCCTGGAACAGCTTCCTGCGGTTCCATTTCGCATGGTACCCCAATACCGAAACTTCTCCGGAATCGGCTTGTTTCGTACCCAGAATACACTCGATTGTCGTACTTTTCCCGGCGCCGTTTGCACCGAGAAGGCCGAATACCATACCAGTTTTGACGGATAAGCTTAAATTGTCTACCACCGCTTTTCCGTTATAACTTTTTCTAAGGTTTGTTACCTTGATTGCTTCTTCTCTCATTTTGTCCCCCTTTTCTGAATGGCACGCATTTCAATATATCCGCGCTCACCGCGCGGTTCCAGCTGGATGCGCGGATTGCTGTCATCCCACTCATATCCAATCACGGACGAATCATAGTGGTTTAAGGAATACTGCACGGAAAGGATCGCCTGGGAATAGTCCTCCTCCCGGAACGGTTCCCCCTGCACCACCAGGTATTCCGCCGCGGGCAGGGAAATGATATCAAATCCTTCTGGGATTCCACCGGCATAATCCGGCGCTACCTCTACCCCCTGCACGTAAGTGGAGGTTCCCGGCTTTTTATATTCTTCCGGAAGCCATAGGCAGACCGGCTCCCCACACAGGGAATCCATGCTCATCAGAATCCCCCATACCTCACAGTTCACTTCCGCACAATAGTCGAAATAATCCTCCGCTTTGATTCCTCTTTTTATAATCACCTTGCGCTCCGGCTTGCAGATTACCTGGACAAAAACGCTCTGCAAATTTTCCATATCAACAATATCCTTTCTGAGTTCTCTGAATTTAACTCCATATGGGATAAACAATCCAATCGGAACCGGGTCTTTCACGTATTCCCCAGGATTGCATCCGAATTCTTTGTAAAAAGCGCGGGTGTATCCGTCCACACTTTCAAATCCGCAGTCATAAGCTGCATCAATTACTAAGCATTGCTCCTTTTTCAGCCGCATAGCCGAATGGGAAAGCCGCAGCCGGCGGATATACTCCGCCGGGGTCATTCCCAGATAATTCTTGAACAGCCGGTAGGAATGCCAACTTGAAAAAAGCGAGACTTCCGAAAGGTTCGCCAGTGTAATCTCCTCTCCCAGATGTTCTTCTATATATTCCTGCATCCGCTGTACCGCTTTCATCTGCTCCTGCACTTCATTCACCTCCATCTGTATCTCCTATTTTACCATGAACACTGGAACGCCTCTCGACTTTTTTTGCTGTTGCAAATGGTGCTTATGGTTATTGAACGGTACCCAATAACACAAACCTTGCGTTATCAAACTCATAACTGCAGGTAGAAAGCGTAACAATTCGATCTGTGACTGCCGGAATCATATCACTTTCAAAATAGGAACGGCTCCTGGCTGCCTCCAGCCAAGCTTCAAATTTTGTATCCGGCTCTAATGCTATTTCCCACGCATCATCTTTCACATTCGCCACATAGCCGGCAAATATCTCCACTCTGATATTCTGCTCCGGCGTTATTAATAGTATGGTCGGATGTGCCTGATAAAACTCCTGCTTTTTGTATTGCGTCAAACCGGAAAACATGGTACCGTTTTTCATATGGTGTCCATAGATTATGCTGTGCCGGTCTGAGAAATCCGGCGCATTTCGGCTGCCATATTCTAAATTTCTGCAAATCTCTTGATATTATTCTCCATTGTGAATATAATAGATATAGAGAATAAAAAGGAGCGACTGCTATGAAATACATTTCAACGAGTGAAGCTGCCGCAAAATGGGGACTTTCCAGGCGGCGGGTGGCAATCCTTTGTAAAGAGAACCGTATCGAAGGCATCCAGCGGGCCGGTCAGACATGGATTATACCAGAAACGGCAGAAAAGCCTGCAGATGCACGAATTAAGAGCGGAAAATATATCAAGAAATGCGAGGAATAAAGCAATGCCTGAAAATCAGAATATAGAATGGAAATCAAAATAGCGAGATGATTATCTTGAATGAATCTGCGGTTTGCCAATGCCCAGGGCTGAAGGATTTATATTGGATGTGATGATAACGGGCATATTATAGGGCTTGACAATACCCGGAAGCTTTTAGAGGACATTCCCAATAAGGTTCGCAATGCCATGAGCATAGTTGTAGATGTAAACCGGTTAGTGGAAGATGGAAAAGAATATATCGAAATTGTAGTTCCGCCCTATCCTGTTGCTATTTCCTGCAAAGGCGTTTACTATTACCGCAGCGGAAGCACTATGCAAACGCTCTCCGATCCCGAACTGGAAAGCTTCATTCTTCGCAAACGGGGCGCTTCCTGGGATAATATGCCTCTGCCCGGTTTTACCATTGACGATATTGATGATGCCCTGGTTCAGAAATTCAAAACCCTGGCCGCAAAAAAGGGAAGGATTGACGAGAGCGTTCTGTCAGAGTCAAAGGCAGACTTGATGGAAAAACTCCGCCTGACCAATGCTGGACACTATACAAATGCAGCCATGCTCTTGTTCAGCAAAGATCCCGACAAGTGGCAGCTTGGCTCATACACCAAGATTGGATTTTTTGAAACGGATGCTGACCTTCGTTATCAGGATGAAATCCATGGTTCCATTCTGGAGCAGATTGATAAGATCATCGAAGTCCTTCATCTCAAATTTATGAAAGCAAAAATCACCTACGAGGGGATACAAAGAATAGAACGATACTTTGTCCCGGATGCAGCTCTGAGGGAAGCTTTGCTGAACGCCTTATGCCACAAGCAATATGAATCCTGTACGCCTATCCAAATCAGTGTTTATGATGACCGTCTTTATATTGCAAACTGCGGAAAGCTACCGGAAAACTGGACCATCGACAGTTTAATGTCCAAGCATGCGTCCCGTCCATATACCCCTTCCATTGCTAATGTATATTATTTGGCTGGCCTCATTGAAAGCTGGGGACGCGGTATCGAAAAAATTTGTCAGGCTTGTGAAGAAGACGGCTCCCCACTACCGGAATACACAATTCATCCTGGCGATATTATGATACAATTCATTGCCGCCGAGGAGCGAATCGTGCGCACTTCACTCGACAAGGTGACTGAGAAGGTAACTGAGGCAGAACAGAAACTTTTATCGCTGTTGCTCAAAGATCCTGCCTACACCTATGCTCCTTTTTCTATTATACTTCAGATACCTGAAATATACAAGAACATAGTTGCGCATTTATTGGGATATTACCATCTCTGGTTCATTCCTTTTTTGACATGTTTTATTTTATTCCAAATCAGAAAGACAGTTTCATATCCCGACTCGACTTTTCGCGTTCACGTCCCAGCAACATTTGTTTTGATAAACCCAAAGCTGTGAGTTCTGAAATTAACTGATTTTGAGAAATAGGTGCTTTCATTTCTATCTGGTATAAAGCATTACGCTGTTATCTTTCTGAAATACTGACTGCTTCAACCGCAACACTGCCGCCCCTTACAATCTCAATTCTATTCGTAAATTTCCTTTGTAACAAAGCAATCAAATCATCATTTCTGTTTTCTGTTTGGGTACATTCCAAAAGAACGGTAGTGCCGTCATAGTCAATGATTGTAGCCCCAAACACTTTTGAAATTCGAAACAGCTCTGTTATATCCACATCAGAGCAGCCATTCACCCTTACAAACAGAATTTCTTTCATGTGAATGGGTGTGTCCGTATAGTCCACTAATTTGATTACTTCGACACTCCTGCTTAGCTGCTTCTTAATCTGCTCAAAAGTCTTATCGTCACTCGTTAAGCTGATCGTCATCCTCGATATGGTACTGTCCTCTGTAACTCCGACTGTTAAACTGTCTAAATTATAAGACTTGGCAGAAAATAAGCCTGAAATGCGGGCAAGTACACCTATTTCATTTTCCACAAATAAACATATCCATCTTTTTTTCATTTTCCGTGTTCCTCGCTTTCCAGTATCATATCGTTAAGGGAGTTCCCCGGGGGAACAATCGGCATAACATTGATTTCTCTGTCTATGATAAATTCAATAATCGTAGGCGTTTTCGTATTCTGCTTTGCACTTATCAAAGCATCTTTTATATCTGCCGGCTTGGTTACACGGATGCCTTTTGCCCCATAGCTCTCCGCAAGTCTGATAAAATCGGGCGTATATTCTGGGCAGCAGTGGTCTGGCGTATTGCAGTCTATCTCGCAACTTCTGCGGTAGCGCATACAAGTACTGGAATACCGTCTGTCATAGAACATTTCCTGCCATTGCCGCACATTTCCTAAATATCCGTTATTCAGTATACAGATGATAATAGGCAGCTCGTAAACGACAGCCGTAGCCATTTCCTGTATATTCATCTGCATACCGCCGTCCCCGGAGATAACAATTACATCTTTATGTGGATTGCCAAGCTTCGCCCCGATTGCCGCAGGGAAGCCGTAACCCATAGTTCCCAATCCTCCAGAGGGCAGCATTTGTCTATTTTCATCAAGCGCAAGAAACTGTGTTGTCCACAACTGATTCTGTCCAACATCTGTAGTGACAACTGCATCCGTAAAGATTTCATTGACGGCTTTTATTACCATTTGCGGAGTCAGTCCAGATCTCCCCATGTCGATGGGATATTCCTTTTTCCAATCATTGATTTCATTTACCCATTCCGAAACAGAAAGCGGCTCTGCTTTTTCAAGCAGGGAGCAGATTGCTTTCTTCGCATCCGCCACGATAGGGACATCCACCACAATATTCCGTGAAATGGAGGCTGCGTCAATGTCAATGTGGATTATTTTGGCGGCTGTCGCAAATTCCTCTATCTTTCCCGTGATACGGTCGTTAAAACGTGTCCCTATAGAAAATAGGACATCGCAGTTACTGATTGCCCTGTTTGCCGCATAGCTTCCGTGAATCCCGATGTTGCCCACATATAGGCTATGTGTTGTGGGGATTGCTCCTTTTCCCATAATGGTGGTGATGACAGGAATGCCCGTCAGCTCCGCAAGCCGTGTCATCTCTTTGTTCGCATGGGCGATATTCACTCCGCCCCCTATCAGAAAGACGGGCTTTTTCGCATGGCGCAAAATATCCAACGCCTTATTTAACTGCCCCATATGTACAGAAGTGTTCGGCTTATAACCTCGAATGGCTATTTCCTTCGGGTAAAAATCGCTGCCATACGCCCTCTGGATATCCTTCGGCAAATCAACGGCAACTACACCTGGCTTTCCTGTCTTTGCAATATAAAAAGCCTTTCTGATTGTTTCTGCCAAATCCTCTCTTTTTCGTACAGTTACCGCATATTTGCTGATGCTTCTTGTAATGCCCACGATATCTACTTCTTGAAAAGCATCATTCCCAATCAGGCTGGTTGGCACTTGCCCCGTAAAGCATACAAGCGGAACACTGTCATAATTCGCAGTGGCAATACCCGTAACGAGATTGGTGGCTCCCGGTCCGCTTGTCACAAGGCAGACACCCACCTTTCCTGTGGAACGGGCATATCCGTCTGCCGCATGAACTAAACCCTGCTCATGGCGTGGCAAAATTACATCTATTTCCTTTTCTCCATATAACGCATTGAACAGGTCTATCGCCTGCCCTCCTGGATAAGCAAATAAAGTTGTAACAGATTCTTCTTTTAATGCTTTTACAAATAACTCAGCACCTGTTATCTCCATAATAATATTCCTCCTTTTGTATGCGTGTGCTTGCTTGCATACGGCTTATTTTTTTCGGTACTACCATAAGGGCAGTACCGATTTTTATTGTTCCAATCCTTTTATAAACATTTGTACGCTGCTTTTTATGTATTCATCTTTTTCTACTTTAGATAATTCATTGCCAAAAGATGCATTTAAAAACGCATAGCCAAAAGTTGATGAAAAAACTGTCAGAGCCAGAGCATCAAAATCTGCTTTTGGTATTTTTCCCAAATCAAACATTTTATTAAGATACTGCGTGAACGATGATAAAAAAGCCTGTGGAACTTTCATAATGAAGGCAGACGTTTCCTCATATAATTGAGGTGCTCTCAAACCGATAGATAAATTTACAAAATCTGGCGTCATCCTATCCATATATGCTTTCATAAACATCTCTATGTCTGTCTGCAAATCCCATTGTACATTTTCAAAAATTTCTGGAGTTATATTTGCCCTCCACCCAGCTTGATTTACCCCCTGTAACACGATATCTTTCTTATTTTTGAATTTACGGAACAGCGTACATTCATTCACGCCTGCTACCTTGGCAATCTCTTTCGTGGTAGTTGCAACATATCCTTTATCCCGCACTAATGTCATTGCAGCATCAATGATTTTTTGACTTGTTTCATCCATATTATGCCCTCCTGCAAGTACTCGCTTGCATTATAACAAAAAAACACCATAAAGTCAATGAAAAAGACACCAACACACAGCGAGTTCTGTGTATTGATACCCTTTCATTAAGCCCTCCGCTTGCGTAACCTTTGATAGAACAATGCGAAGAGTGGAAACGATATCCGCTTCATCATCTACAATTAAAATAGTATTTCGCATTCTGCCCACCTCCCAATTCTGACCTTCAGATTACGCCGTAATTTTCAACATTTTATCTACTCTAAGCGTTTAGGTATTCCTCAAGACAAATCTCTGCTTCATAGATTTCCTTGGCCGCTTCCTTACCCACATAGCGGTAATGCCAAGGTTCATAGCTGATACCCGTTATATCGCTCTTATCTGTTGGATAACGGAGAATGAAACCGTATTTCCAGCTGTTTTTCATCAGCCACTTCTGCACCTCTGTATTTTCCTGACGTTCATCCAGTACCTGATTTGCCACATCTACAATATCCAATGCCAGACCAAACTGGTGCTCACTTGTCCCCGGTACCGCCACAAGCTCGCCGGCCGCTGATTCTGCGCTTTCCTGAGAATACCCTTGCGCCAAATGCTCATCCACCTTGTTCTTATAAAGCTTCTTTTGCTTATCCATTGTTCGGTACGAGGAACAGATCAGCGGATTCAGTCCTGCCGCCCAGCAGTCATCCATCATGTCCTGCAAATCGGGATAGGCTCTCTCATCAATAGCATGTCCGTTTTTAAGCTGTGTTAAGGACGGGTTATGACTCTCCGGCAGAAGGTTCCATTTGTTTACCAGCGTCAGGTTCCATTGCGTTTTATTGACATTTGAATATGTACTGTCTCCACCCTTATTTTTTATATATGCACCGCTGGTTTCCAGATTAGCTGTCAAAGTTGTACCACTATCTTTTGCCCACAACAAGTCATCACCTTTATGGAGCAGATTTTTTCCTGCTACGGTAGCGTCGGTGTACAGAACGCAACACGGTCGATGAAGGGCATATTTCCCCCCTTTCGTCGTTACTTTCACTCCGCGTACGTCCTTGTACGCGTCGCTCAAGTGCCTTGAAAGGGGGGAAATATGCCTCTTCACGACTCTGCGACCTCACCCATAGGGATTTCAAGGGTTTTCAAGGAAGATGAATGAGGCGTACAAGGACGTACGCCGATTGAAGATGACGCTGAAAACCCTTGAAATCACATGGGCTGAGGCGTGTTGCCCTCCGTACACCGACGCTAGCAATCACTACGACATAGGTGAAAAGCAAGCCCAAAAACATTACAGCAGGGGAGTTCAAGCGTCTTTTCTTTCTTCTTCTCTTATTCTGTTGTTGGTTCATGATAAAAATCCTCTTTAAATATGTATTTTCAAATTTAAGAAAGCAACGCAAACAGCAAAGATACCCTCCGCTACTTGCCCTGCTTCCTCAAATCGGAATCATCCTGATGTCTGTATTCTTAGTGCGTCTTCCTTTATCTCCCGGCGATTTTCTTGATCTGGGATACCATAATTCTGACCTTCTGCGCCTAACACCTTCTTTTCAGCAGCCTTGCGAGTATAATAATAGCAATAAGTACCCAAACCAAATCCCGTGCAAACAAGAGTATGAATATAAGTATGGGAAGAAAGCATATAAACAAAAGTAACAATAGCATTATTAATTTCATGTGATTTTATCCTTTGCTCAGTGAATCTACTCTACAGTTAAAGCCAGGCTTCCAGTAAATTGTCCACCGGCTAAGACAATGAAATTTTTGCCTGCATGTATCGTAAACTCGTAAACACCTTCATCCGAAACGTCTGTGAATACAATATTGTCTTCGCCATCCAGCCAATACAATACCGCTGTGCCAGACTGGAGGTAAGAGAGTGAGGATATTCATTTTTCATCGTTAGTTTTTTCTATGACGATTGACGAACCTTTTGATTTATCGCCATTCAGCCACTGCCATTGTTCTGACAGTTCTATTCTGCCATCACTTAAAATCTGTGGTACACTGTGACATTTCCCAATTCTTATCTGATTGCTCAAATTAATATGCTGATAATAAAAATCTATTTCTCCATTCAAAGCAACCGTTCCAACTATACTTCCTTTTTTTATTTCTCCTCCATAGTAATCCGCCCATAAAATATTCTTATTTTGATGATATAAAAAATGCGTTTGATTATCCACTTCACCATTTTCAGTATTCATCTTTGGTATAAAACATTTTCCATCATAAAAAATATCTGTATTAGGAACTGCTATACGTTTCTCCATTACTTCATAAGTTAACCTTGCATTTTCATTGATAAATAATTCTTCATGCTTTAAAGTTTTATATCCCCTATGCTCATAAAAACAAGCTGCCGCAAGCGAAGCATCTAAGTAAATAATGGTGTGATTAAGAGATATTTCTTTTTCAAGACATTGCATAATATAACTGCCATATCCTTTTTTCTGAAAATCAGAAGTAACAAACAGTCTTGATATATGATTTTCCTTGCAACTGCCTGTTCCCACTAAACAATCACCTGATAACAAAACTCTAACAAAACCATTTTCTATATCTGTTTCAATGTTTTCCTTTGAATGAAGCCCCTGAAAAAATTCAACTACTTCTTGAGGATAATATAAAGGATAAATAGCGTTAATCGTGTTCTGTACCAATTGATAAATTTGTTCAATGTTTTCTTTTTTTGCTATTTCGTATTTCATTAACACACCTCCATTAGCCAATCTTGTCCATGCATAGCGTAACTTGCAAATTCTATTCCAAGGCACTCAAATTTTAAAATAGTATTATTATCTCCCATCCTTATTTCCTCTCTTTATACATCAAAATCTTCTGACTTAAAGTTGCTGTAATATCGCCCTTTTTCAGCAGTGAATTTTAAAACACAATAATCCGGATCTGTCACGCCCTGGGGATAATACATGGTATCACCTTCAAGCCAAATCATCTGCTTAGCTTCAGCATCCTCCAAAACCTCCATGGTACCAATCAGCATAACCCCACGGAAATATTGTTTGTTCTGGATTTCTCATTTTGTTGGCTCCTTATATTATCATTACCTTAAGTTCTCCTAATTAGATTATCAGTATTTTTCTGTAAACTGTTTTATCTGTAACCAGCCAACAATCTTACAATTTTGCTATCGCTTCTCTGAGATCAGCTATATACTTAGCCTGTTGTTTTTTCAGATACCCCTTTACAAACAGATTCATAATCGGGTTCTTCACCCGAACTTCTTCTGTAAAAGTAATTTGCGTACCACCATCCCGGCTCTCAAACATGCCGCTCCAACGACCGCTCATGTTTTGATTTTCTATATCAAATCGGTATTCCCGGTATGGCTCTTTTGCGGTAATCTGAAAATGCGTCACAAACCCGGTCTTTGTATATTCATCAAACCGATTTTCGTCAATCATTTCAATTTTGGATAAATCACTCCGCCATTCATAGTTTTTGTTATCTGTAACAATGTCCCAGACTGTCTTGCAGTCACAAGGAAACTGCGCTGTCACTGTTGATCGCTTCACTGGATATTCCCCCATTCTATTCTTTTTGCCAAACTATCCATTTGACTGCCTTCTGATATCCTAGCGTCGGTGTACAGAAGGCAACACGGTCGATGAAGGGCATATTTCCCCTCTTTCGTCGTTACTTTCACTCCGCGTACGTCCTTGTACGCGTCGCTCAAGTGCCTTGAAAGGGGGGAAATATGCCTCTTCACGACTCTGCGACCTCACCCATAGGGATTTCAAGGGTTTTCAAGGAAGATGAATGAGGCGTACAAGGACGTACGCCGATTGAAGATGACGCTGAAAACCCTTGAAATCACATGGGCTGAGGCGTGTTGCCCTCCGTACACTGACGCTATTATATATTAATATAAATTTCATTTTCCATACTTTATTCCTTCTAAACGCTGGGCTGTTGTAAAGCTGGCAACAATACATCCTCGATAAAGTGCACGGTTTTCATACCTGTTGCCTTGTAAAGGATACCGGAAAGAATGTGCAAGCAGACTGTTCGGTAATCAAACTCCTCGGTGATGCCCTTCCTTCCTCCGAGAAAATCCAGAGAGACCGCCGTCCAGTCCTCGCTGCTGCATACTTTCGTCCACGGGTCGCCGTGTCCCTTATAAGGCGCACGCATGGTCAGAAGATGTTTGACGGTCACATCATAGATTGTTTTTTCGCCGCGCTTGACGGGATATTCTGGAAAGTAGGACAGCACCTTATCGTCCACACTGCCGATCATTCCCTGATCGATGGCTATTCCCACCAGCAGAGACACAACACTTTTCGTTGCGGACATAATGTGTGTGCAGTCTGTCCTTTGATAGCCGTTCCATTCTGCGAAATAGACCTCGTTCCCGTTTTGTAGGACACTGATCTGGCAAATATTCGGCTGCTTTTCCTATATGTATTGATATAGTTCTTTACGATTCATCATAGTTCTCCTCCTTAGTCACTCGCGCTCCGCCCTCCGACGCATTGTCAAGGGAGAGCGCGTCTCCCATTTTGCGTTTCGATAAACTGGATTTTATTTGATAGGTGTTCCAATGCGTTTATCCAATCTCCATTGTGGCGCAATCCCATCATCGGCATAGTATTCGTCCATTGCTGTAATTTTATCGTTTTTTGTTTGAATAAACGAAGTCACATGAAAAGAAACACTTCTATCTTTGGGATAGATACGAACAACTGTAATAATTAAACCATTCACAATTTCTACTCTTTCAACGAGTCCATCCCATTCTCCGGGGTACTCACAATTCGCAATAATATATTCATCCACCGTAAAATGCTCGTTGGTGCAATGCCAATTTACATAGGCTTCTGCATGAAAGTATTTTCTAATTTCTCTTTCATCTTGGGCAAGAACGGCTTTCCAAAATTGTTCTATATTCATGATTTTCTCCTTTAAATTCCGATTTTTATAAGAATAGGAGCTGTCTACCTTTCCACGTATCTTTCATAACGGCATTGTTCAACAACTGTATCTCCCAATAACGTTATTGCTTGATGGGGACAGGAACTGATACATCGGTAGCACATAGTACAACGACTTCCTGCAGTCGCCTTACCGTTTTTTATGACGAGGTTTTCCATAGGACATAGACTGACACAGAGTCCACACCCCGTACAAGCTTTGCTGATTTTCAGCTTATCAGAATAGTCCTTTGTTTTTCCATAACACCATAATCGTTGGCAGAGCAATCCTGCTATTCTATCATAAAAATACAATCCGTCTTTTGGATATTTTCCTTGCTTCATTTTGCTCGCACAATTTTCAATTTTTCTGTCTGCCGCCTTAATTATCTCCCGATTTTTTTCAAGGGATTTCTTTAGCAGCTTCACATCACAAACGGAATCGGGCATTTGAATGTGTAAACCGCCAACGACTTTTGCACCATACTTTTTCCTCGAAACTATCTATTTGTTCTCTGCATCATTCCACTGTTTGAATACGACTATTTCCGCATCAGCTCCATAGCCGCTGTACTCAGACACCATGAGATATTTCTCATCAGCAATGATCCCGTAGCACCTGTCGCTGTTCTTTTTATGTAGCTGATTCCCTAGATAAATTTTGTTATCATCCCAAAACTTTACGATCTGTCCGTTGGGAAGGGCATATTCAATATTGGCAAAGGAGCCTTTCAGTGCATTCAGCTCTGTTACTTTTTCCATATCTGGAATGTGCAACGCATTGAACTCCGCAATCAGCTTTTCTTTTAATTCGCTTAACGCTGTCTTGCCTTTTTTACAGCATTGTGCAACAAGACATTCTGCTCCAAAGGGCCGTCCTCCCGTTCCCGCACACCCATTACAAGTGCCACCTAATTCACAGTTTGTACAATCAATTCCACAGATAGATTTCATTCTATTTTCCTCCGCAAATTCTCTTTTTTTACAACTTCTTTATCGGGAAAAACATATATCCTTTCCCGGTCTGAGGGCACGTAAAATCATGGACAGCTCCTACTAATGCAATGTCATGCTCCTGCAGATATTGTATTACTTCCGGAAAAACGCCGTCATTTTCACGTTCCACGTAGATATACTCATAGGCGGGAATCACCCATTTTGTCCAGCCACCGGGAGCTTCTGCCCCATCGTTGCATTCCACCCCTGCAAGATAAAACCCTTGATTGAAGTCTTCCCAAGGCTGGAAGGACCGGGAGAAATCAGACATTACACCCCATATTCCGATGATGTTCCCGTTTTCGTCTTTCTTTACCAGATGCGAAACTTCTCCAAAATGGGAATTGGCATCGTCCCATAGCTTTTGAATAAAGCCAGCGCCGTCTGTTGTTGCCCCCTCCTTTCCGATTACAACAAAGGACTCTTTTTTGCATTTAAAGCAATGTCCCGTGCAGCGCCGGATGCGGATTGAGAAGATGTTCCCACCTCCGTCATGATGGACATAATACCTACGGAACCGCTGAGTTCCTTCACACTCACATTTCCACGTATCATCTGTATTATGCTGAGCCACATTTGTTGCACAAAGTCCAGAGTCTGATAGCCGATGAAACGCAAATTCGTCAAAAAATCTGCTGGAACTTGCTTTTCTGATTAGTTGAATCCGATATTGTACTGATTCGGCTCTTCTTTTTGGTTGCCGGAATCTGAATTCTTCTGTTCATCCTCGCCGTCATCAACGGGTTCGCTGATGGGCGGTGTGTATGTTTCACCGTCCACCCACTCCGGAACAAGCTCCTGTGCTCCCTGCTTCAACCCGGTCTGGGTCTGTTTTCCGCTCTGATCGTCATTCTTATCGCCGGAGTTATTTCCGCAGGCGGCAAAAGATAAGATCATGACTGCGGCCAAACCACAAATTAACAATCTTTTCATGTTGGACTCCTCCGTTTCATTTAATTGATTATGGATATATTGGCGTCGCCCCTGATGATAGAAGCTACAACCTTTATTATCTCTTCCTGCTGCATCTGCCAACTCACAACCTTATACCGAATTCCATCCGACTGGAACTCGGCAGTATAAAGATCCGGAGCATCTTCTGAAATGTGCTGGACTCCGAATGTTACATCTGTTCCGCTGATATCCGTCGTCTGTCGGTTTGCTTCTGGTTCCAGATACAAACATGTCGCAAGTTCTCCTACTTTGACTGCTTGTATGGAAATTCCTTTTACATAGCCAGTTTCCTTAAACAGCTCCGGAGAGCCATCCTCATAGTAGCCCGTATAGAATTCCAACGTTACCAGGTCGGATACAACCGTTCCATCCTTCGTATAAACTGGTTCTGCATGTTCATTATACGATGAGGCTGTTAACCCGGGCGGAACATATGCCGGCTGCAAATCTTTTCCGTAATGCGCAGATATATCTGCCGCATTCCAGCCACGCACATCATATACATCTGGGTCATACCCGACATCGTTCTCGCCAATGCCATCGATGGTGTTATTGTGTATCAGATCCATATCCAGCCAAAAAGCGTCAGACTCATCCGGCGCCATCTCAATCGGCCCAGGAGGCAGTGTGACTGGCGGCGCAGTTTCTTTCAAAGAGGAATTTCCAATTACCATACCAATCAATAACACAAAGCAGGCAGCGACACCGATATATTTGCTTACGAAGAATGGCCTGGATTTTTTTATCTGTTTTGTCTCGGCTTCTTGAATAAACTTCTCATCGACAAAACTCATGCCAACCATCAGATCTTTTCCATTCATACGGTTACGCCCTCCTTCCTTAAAAATTCCTTCAAATCATTTCTTGTACGGAACAAAGTCGTTTTCACTTTGCTTTCGCCTATACCGTACCTTTCTGAGATGCTACGGACAGAATCGGTATACCAATAGCGCCGCATGAATATCAGCCGCTTTTCCTCTGTCAGACTGGAAAGGAATTTGTTTATAAGCTGTCCAATCTCCTAGCCGGTTCTGTCTTCGTCTATCTCAGAAGAAGGATCCGGAATACACAGCTCCATTTCACTTGTCAGTGCAACCAGCTCGGCGCTTCTTTTTTTCGCATTCTTCCAGTCCAGTTTCCCGAACGAAAGATACCGGCATATTTTCGCGATATAGGCAAAGAAATAATCGGGCTTTTTCGGCGGAATGGTATTCCATGTTTCAAGGAATGTATCATTCACACTTTCTTCCGCATCCAAACGACTGTTTAATATTTTCATCGCCAGGCGATGGAGTTTTGCACCGTACTTTATCTCAGTTTCCTTGATTGCCGCCTCACTACGCTTCCAAAACAGCTGTACGATTTCCCGATCCTCCATTGAAGCCTCCTTTCTTCCATGGTAGAGATAATCTCTCTCGCCCTTTAAGTGGGATTTTATATCCCGTCGGTTACATTCTCACATAAAATTTTTCCAACTGTGCGGTTGCAATACGATGACAGACCGGAATGCAATTTATTGCAATGACAGTCCGTCATCGGATTAGCAACCCATCCTCCAAATGAGTAAAACACGGCTGCATTAGCAGACGTGAGAGCGCGTAAGCGCGAGTTTTACGAATGTATGGATGGGTTGGATAATCTTTGGATTATCCAACCGCACAGCTGGAAATTTTTTGAATCGAATTACGAAAGTCGGGGAGCCATTTCGGATTCCCGCCTGATTATACTCTGTACAGGTTGCTCTTTCGGCATCATCCTTATTGCAGTCTATTATTCCACAATCTATTGTACCAAGCCGCTAGCGCGGCGGCTAGTTCCAGGTACGTAAAACCACAACTTTTTTTCAAAAAAAGGTAGCAGTTTTTAAGTTTATGATGTATTGTTAAGTTAC
>CAJTDN010000027.1 GCA_910574865.1 Lachnospiraceae bacterium
TGCCGACGGGCATGACGGATCCGCTGGGAAATGTGACGGCTGTTGGCTATGACATGGAAGGAAATAAAGTGTCGGAGACGGCGGCGGACGGCGGGACGACGAGGTACACGTTGGATGCGTTGGGGAATGTTATTTCCATCACGGACGCGCGTGGCTACACGTCCACGTTTGCCTATGATCGGATGTACAACCTGATTCAGGGAACGGACGCGAAGGGAAATACGATTTCCTATCAATACGATAAAAACGGGAAACAGATTCTGGCGACGGACGCAAAGGGCAACACCATTACCTATGTTCGTGACAGCATGGGGCGTGTGGTGGAAGAACATAATGACGACTTCGGTACGAAGAGATATGCGTATGACGGCATGGGTAACCTTGTCCGTTATACGGACGGGGAAGGGAATACTATCGTTTGTGAGTACAACGCGCTGGGACTTGTGACGAAAGAAATCGACGCGCTGGGGCGGGAGACGAGCCACGTATACGATGCCCTTGGAAATGAAACGGCGGTCACTTATGCGGACGGCGCGGTGTACCAGTGGGCGTATGACGCTTGCGGGCGCGTGATTCAGGAAATCAGCGAGCTCGGGGCGGTGTGGAATTACACGCTTGATGCGAACGGGAACATTATTGCCAAGTCGGATGACAGCGGACGCACTTGGCGGTACGTATATGATAACAATAATAAGCTGGTATCCGAGACGAACCCGGAAGGCGGCGTGGTTTCCTATACCTATGATGCCGCCGGGCGGCAAATTTCCATGACCGACGAGGAAGGCCGGACGGAAAATGACGTTTATGATGGTGTTGGCCGAATCGTCGAGGAAAAGGATGCCGAGGGGAAAATTCAGACCACGATATATGATTTAGGTGGAAATCCGATCAAGAGCGCGGACAAAAATGGAAATGTCTCCAGCTTGACGTATGACGCGAATGGAAACTTGACTTCGGTGATCGATCCATTGGGAAACATTACGGCATTCTCCTATGACACAACGGATAACTTGTCGCAAGTTATGAACGCGCTCAAGTGTACGACCATGTATGACTATGATTCGATGGGACGTGCCAAGCAGATGACGGACGCGTTGGGGAATTCGTATGGCTACCAGTATGACTACAATGGAAATCTGACCATCATTACATTGCCGAATGGCGACAAGGTTGCTTTTGAGTATGATGCCGCTGGTAACGTGGTCAAGAGTACGGACGCGCAAGGTCTGGAAACGACATATGAATATGACGGCATGGGACGAATCATCCATGCGTCGGACAATGCAGGGAACAGTCTGAGTTACACGTATGACGCGGCGGGCAATGTGACGAGCCAGACCGACAGCCTGGGGCGTGTCACGTCCTATGCGTATGACAAATATGGCCGTCTATTGCAGGTGACGGAGGCCGATGAGAGTGTCACGGCGTATGAATATGACGTGATGGATCGTCTGGCGGCGGTGACCGACGCGGAAGGCCACCGCACGGCATTCGCCTATGACAAGGCGGGAAACCTCATTTCCATGTCCGAGGCGGACGGGGCGGTCTGGCAGTATGCCTACGACCAGATTAACCGGCTCGTCTCGCAGACGAACCCGCTGGGCGGCACGTCAGTGTACGCGTACGACGGCAATGGAAACCTGGTCAAGCACACGGACGAGAACGGCGTGGCTTCTTCCTATACATATGATGGAAATGACAACCTGACGGGCGTGACGGATGGGAACGGCGGCACTTACACGTACGAGTACGACGAGCTCGACCGTTTGATCAGGGAAGTTTCCGCCATGGGGCGGGTGCGGGAGTACCGCTACGATGCCCTGGGCAACCTGACGAAATACAAGGATCCGATGGAACTGGTCACGGAGTACGAGTACGACGTGGCGGGCAACATGATTAAGGAAATCTCCCCGAAAGGGCTGGAGACTCTCTACGGTTATGACAAGCACGGGAACGTGACTTCCGTCACCGACCCGATGGGCAACGTGACCGAGTACGGCGTGGACTTGAATGGAAACGTGACGAAGATCACCTTGCCAAACGGCGGCGAGTACCGCTACGCCTACGACAAGGCGGGCAGGATTACAAAGGTGACGAGCCCGCTGGGCTACGAGAAGAAGCTGGGTTATGACCTGGCCGACAACGTGGTCAAGGAATCGGACAACCTGGGGAGCGTCACGACCTATACCTACAACCGTGTGCACGACATCACGTCCATGACGAACGCGGCGGGCGGGACAAGCAGCTTCGGCTATGACACGGCGGGCAACCTGACTTCCGTCACCGACGCGTTGGGACGCACCGACACGTACGCCTACGATTTGGCCGGACGGCTGGTAGCACTGGCGGATCCGCTGGGGAAGGTGACCGCCGTCACATACGACCCGGCAGGCAACATCACGTCACTTTCAAGGCCGGGCGGAAGAACGACCAGCTATGAATATGACAACAATTACAACCTGACTTCCGTCACCGACCCGATGGGTTACGTGGCACGGGCACTTTATGATAAAGACGATTGGATGACGCAGCGCACGGACGCGCTGGGGCAGGACGAGAAGTGGACGTACGACGCAAACGGGCGCGTCACCGCCTACACGAACAAGAAGGGCGACACGAACGGCTACGAGTACGACCCGCACGGCAACGTCATCACGCTGACTGACTTCACGGGCGTGAAGAGCCATTTCGAGTACGACGAAAACGATAACCTGATAAAGGTGACCGACCCACTGGGCAACGTGACGAAGTACGGCTACGACGTGATGGGCAATATGACTTCCTATGTGGACGCGCGGGGGAAAGTGACGAAGTACACTTATGACTTGGAGGGCAACCTGACATCAAGGGAAGACCCGGCCGGGCGCAAGGAAACATTCGGCTATGACGAGATGGGAAGGCTCACCTCGTGGACGATGCCTACGGGTAGGAAGGTCAAGTATGATTACGACAAGCTGAACAACCTGCTGGAGAAGTCGTACGAGGACGCCAAGGAGGATGACGGAAGCGGCGATGGTTCTGGTAATGCGGGCGATGACGTGAAAGACGGCTTGCGCGTGACGTATGCTTATAATAGCGCGGGCGAGCGTGTCGCCATGCAGGACGTGACCGGGGAGAGTACCTATGAGTATGACGCGTTGGGGCGGCTTTCCAAGGTGACGAACGGCTCCGGCAAGGAAGTAAGCTATATCTATGACGAGGCCGACAACCTGGCGGCGGTCGTCTACCCGGACGGGACGCAGGTTTCTTATGAGTATGATTTGAATGATAACATCGTGAAAGTGACCGACCGCGAAGGGAAGGTGACGGAGTACACCCATGACGCATTAAACCGTGTGACGGGAACGGTGCGTCCGAATGGCACGAAGACCGAGGTGACTTACGACGCGGAGGACCACGTGACGAAGCTGGTCAACACTTGTGAGGATTGCGGGACGGTAATTTCGTCTTATGAATACACCTACAACGCGCAGGGCTATATCGTCAGCGAGACCGCCACGGAACTGGTGGCGGGTTCGAGGAAGGATCCAAGCTGGGACGAGTGGTATGGCGGCTGCGCGACTGGCGTGGCGGGAAATGCCATCAGTAGGGGAATGAGCCGGTATCCGAACTGGAACGGACTCGGCGGGAATACGAGTGACGGTACGACTACGGACGGAAATGACGGTGGAAATGCGGCTGACGGTACGACCGTAAGCGAAAATGGAAGCGGTCAGGGCGGCACGGCGGACAAGTGTCATGAGCACAATGAGAAGAGTGTCACGACTAAGCGGACGTATGAGTACAATGACAATTGGGAACTGACCCGTTGCACGGAGAAGTCGGACGGCAACAAGACTGTCGTTCACAATTACGAGTATGACAAGGTGGGCAACCGCACGGTTTACGAGCGTCTGGAAAATGGCGTGACGAAGGAGCGGTACAAGTACGAGTATAACGATGCCAACCAGCTCGTGAAGCGGAAGAACACGCGCATCTGGGGCGACCCGGGAACAACGTACAAGTATGACGGCGACGGCAACCTGGTCCAGGAGCAGGACTGCACGAACCATGCCGACCCGGTGAAATATGAATACACGGCGGAGAACCGTCTGGCGGTCGTGAGCCAGGGCGGCACGGTCTTGATGGCGGCGATGTATGACGGCGACAACAACCGCGTGTTCCAGATAGACAACACCTACAAGTGGGAGGACTGCTACGGTGACGAAGTGCTGATTCCGAAGTCCGAGCGGACGGAGAACGGCGACAGTCCGAAGGAAGAGCTTGCCTCGCTCGTGAAGGGCGGCGCGAACGCCAAGGGTTATACACTTACGGAGTACGTCAACGACGTGAACCGAGAGAACACGGAAGTGCTGTCCGAGTACAAGGCCGATGGCACGATGCGTCAGGCCTACACCTACGGGGAAAGCGGGAACGGCGAGCGAATCGGCGTTGATAAAACCGATGAAACGAGTTACTATATGTATGACGGGCGCGGCAGCGTGACCGAGCTCGTGTCGGATAGTGGAAAGCTGACTAACAGTTATACTTACGCTCCATATGGTGCCTTGACATCGGGCACGGCGGACGCGGTGAACTATTACGGTTACAACGCGGAATCGACGAACACCAAGACCGGCCTACAATATTTACGGGCGAGGTATTATGACCCGGAGAATGGCAACTTTACTTCGGAAGATACCGAGGATGGAGAGTTACCATTCCCATTGATGAGAAATCGATACATTTATGCGTTGAACAATCCGTTGAATTATAAAGACCCGACCGGGCATAAGAGCAAGGCGGCTAATGAAACCAGTTGGAAAGCGGTTGGCGTGACATCTGGTGCGGTTGGTAAAATGATGGGCAAAGCGATTACCAAAGGCGTAAACCAAGTACACGCCACGGTTGCCAAGGCAAATAAAATGCGTGAGTCACGACCGATTAAGCCTACAAAGTCAAGTATGCCAAACGTGAAAGATAAGGATGGCTCTGCAGGAGGAAGAGTGAAAGAACTTGCCTCATCATTTGGAAGCGGCGTGTCGTGGACGGTTGAGCAGATCAAGGAAAAAGCAAACCACATTCTTTGTGAATATGGCAATAGGATAGGCGAACATGTGGTAAATAGCGTGGAAGATGCAATACATAAAACATTTCCTTTTATTGATCTTGCGTCCAATGCTGTGAAAACTGACGTGGCAATTTTGCAACTTTTATCTAATGTTAGGATTACTTATAAAGGGGCAACATGGCGGGACAAGCTACAATATTCCATAGGACTTTGTGAGATGCTACTTGGAACTTTTATAACTGGCGCGGGTGGAGCGGCGACGGTAATGAGCGGCGGTTCTGCAAGTGTGGTGAGTGTGCCATTAGTGAATGTGGGCGCAACAATTACTATGATTGGGTTTACGACAAGCGCGTTGGCGATTGCGAACATGTATGAAATACAGTTCTTTCAGTCGTCTGGAGATGGAGGTAAAGGCGAGAGTAACTATGGAGATAACATAGAAGTTTCTTCTAAAAAAATGTACCGAGACGGTTATCATTATAATAAACATGGAAGAAGTATGGGATATACGTCTAAAAAGGACTATGAGGCAGGTGCAAGAGAATTTATAGAGAAATATAAAGGCTCTGCTGAAATTTATGAAGGGAAGTGGAATGGAACGGGGGTACAAAATGGTGAGACTCAAATAATAATTAGAAAAGATGGGAAACAAGCGATAATTAACAAAGCGACGGGGCAAATTATTGATTTTTACGAGGGAACAGATTTAAAAGGATTTATAGAAATTAGGAGGGTACAGTAAATGAAAATTCAAGATGGGGATATATTGCCAGGGATAGGTATTGGCAATATAAAGTTAGATATTACCAAGGGAGAACTAATAGATATTATTGGAGAAAACTATGAGCAGAGACCGAATGCGAGTGGTGGAGTTATAAGCGTTGAAAATGCAAGTTTTTGGATAGCTGAAGATGGAAGAGTGAATCAGATAGGCGTAGGAGGTGACTTTAAAGGAAAATATAAAAAAAAGATAGGAATTGGCTCTACGTTGAAAGAAGTAAAAGAATATATAGGGAATTACAAGGAGGTATTTGATACATATGAATTGGAACAAGTTAGAGGAATGTGTTTTGAATTGAAGGACGTAGATGAGTGGGAGGATGGGACTGAATTAATAGTACCCATAGAATATATCTATGTGTTCAGAGTGGACTGGGTGTTTTCTGGTGCGACGGAGGATTATCAATAGCAATACGGTGGTCATCAACACCGATGATGCGGACGGCGGCACGACGACGTTTGCCTATGACAAGAACGGGAACCAGACGAAACAGACCGACGCCTTGGGGAACGTGGTCACGATCGCTTACGATTCAATGGGGCGCGTCATCAGCCAGGGCAGCAAGGAGGCCGGGACGGTCACGTTCACCTATGACGCGGCGGGCAATCTGACCGTCATGACGGACGGGGCGGGCAACACCGCGACTTCCGAGTATGACGTGCTGGGGAGGCAGGTGCGCTACACTGACAGCACCGGCAATGTGCTGGAAAAATCGTATGACCTTTTGGGAAACGTGACCGAGACGCGTTACGCGGACGGCGGCGCGGAGCGCGCGGTTTACGACGCGCTGGGAAATGTGACGGCGAGGACGGACGTGCTGGGCGCGACATTTGCCTACCGGTACGACGCGAAAGGGCGGATGCTGTCCGAGACGGACGGGGACGGGCGCGTCTGGAGCTACGCGTACGATAATAACGGGAACCTCCTCTCCGTGACGAACCCGGAGGGCGGCGTGGTGGCAAGCGCGTATGACGCGGCCAACCGGCAGGTTTCGGTGACGGACGAGGAAGGGCGCACGGCCGCCTACGAATATGACGGCGCGGGGCGTGTTACCAAGGTGACGAACGGCGACGGCTCAACGCAGACGATGAAGTATGACGCGAACGGCAACCTGGTGGAGGGCGTGGACGGCAACGGGAACATAAGCCGCTACACGTACAATTCCACCAACGAGATTAACTCCGTGACCGACCCAAACGGCAACCTGACGGCCCTGCAGTACGACGCGCTGGGCAACCTGGAAAAGACCGTCGATTCCCTGAAGGGCGAGACACATTATGCGTATGATTCGCGTGGGAACGTGCTGGAAATGACGGACGCGCTGGGGCGCAAGTATGCCTACGCCTATGACAAGACCGGGAACCATGTGAAGACGACGTACCCGACCGGCGACGTTTTGTCCATGGAATACGACGGCGAGGGACGGCTTCTCAAGGTGACCGACGTGCAGGGCTTGTCCGTGGAATACACGTACGACGGCCTGGGGCGGACGCTGGGCGCGAAGGACGGCGAGGGGCACGCGACCGCGTGGACGTATGACGCGGCGGGCAATGTGACGAGCCAGACCGACAGCCTGGGGCGTGTCACGTCCTATGCTTATGACAAATATGGCCGTCTATTGCAGGTGACGGAGGCCGACGGAAGCGTCACGACGTATGAATACGACGTGATGGACCGCCTGGCGGCGGTGACCGACGCGGAAGGCCACCGCACGACATTTGCTTATGACAAGGCGGGCAACCTCGTTTCCATGTCCGAGGCGGACGGGGCGGTCTGGCAGTATGCTTACGACCAGATTAACCGACTCGTCTCGCAGACGGACCCGCTGGGCGGTACGTCAGTGTACGCGTACGACGGCAATGGAAATCTGATCAAGCACACGGACGAGAACGGCGTGGCTTCTTCCTATACATATGATGGAAATGACAACCTGACGGGCGTGACGGACGGTAACGGGAACACGTACACGTATGAGTACGACGAGCTTGACCGCCTGATAAAGGAAGTCTCGGCCATGGGGCGCGTGCAGGAGTACCGTTATGATGCCCTTGGGAACCTGACGAAGTACAAGGACCCGATGGAACTCGTCACGGAGTACGAGTATGACGTGGCTGGCAACATGATTAAGGAAATCTCCCCCAAGGGGCTGGAGACTCTCTACGGTTATGACAAGCACGGGAACGTGACTTCCGTGACAGACCCGATGGGCAACGTGACCGAATACGGCGTGAATCTGAATGGAAACGTGACGAAGATCACGCTGCCAAACGGCGGCGAGTACCGCTACGCCTACGACAAGGCGGGCAGGATTACAAAGATGACGAGCCCGCTGGGCTACGAGAAGAAGCTGGGTTACGACCTGGCCGACAACGTGGCCAGGGAGTCGGACAGCTTAGGAAGCGTCACGACCTACACGTACGACCGCCTGCACAACGTGACCTCGATGACGGATGCCCTGGATGGGACAAGCAGCTTCGGCTATGACGCGGCGGGCAACCTGACTACCGTCACCGACGCATTGGGGCGCACCGACACGTACGCCTACGATTTGGCCGGACGGCTGGTAGCACTGGCGGATCCGCTGGGGAAGGTGACCGCCGTCACATACGACCCGGCAGGCAACATCACGTCACTTTCAAGGCCGGGCGGAAGAACGACCAGCTATGAATATGACAACAATTACAACCTGACTTCCGTCACCGACCCGATGGGTTACGTGGCACGGGCACTTTATGATAAAGACGATTGGATGACGCAGCGCACGGACGCGCTGGGGCAGGACGAGAAGTGGACGTACGACGCAAACGGGCGCGTCACCGCCTACACGAACAAGAAGGGCGACACGAACGGCTACGAGTACGACCCGCACGGCAACGTCATCACGCTGACTGACTTCACGGGCGTGAAGAGCCATTTCGAGTACGACGAAAACGATAACCTGATAAAGGTGACCGACCCACTGGGCAACGTGACCAAGTACGGCTATGACGTGATGGGCAACATGACCTCCTACGAGGACGCGCGGGGGAAGGTGACGAAGTACACATATGACTTGGAGGGCAACCTGACCTCGCGGGAAGACCCGGCCGGGCGCACCGAGAAGTTCGGTTATGACGAGAAGGGAAGGCTCACCTCGTGGACGATGCCGAGTGGCAAGAAGGTTAGGTATGACTATGACAAGCTGAATAACCTGCTGGAGAAGTCGTACGAGGATGCCAAGGAGAGCGAAGGAAGCGGCGACGCGGGAACCGACGGAAGCGGCAGTGGCTCGGGCAAGGACGAGGCTTCTGGAAGCGGCGACGGTACTGGGAATGGTGGCGGTTCTGGTAATGCGGGCGACGACGTGAAAGACGGCTTGCGCGTGACGTATGCTTACAATGGCGCGGGCGAGCGTGTGGCCATGCAGGACGTGACCGGAAAGAGCATTTACGAGTACGACGCGCTGGGGCGACTTTCCAAGGTGGCGAACGGCTCCGGCAAGGAAGTGGGTTATGTATATGGCGAGGCCGACAACCTGGCGGCGGTCGTCTACCCGGACGGCACTCAGGTGTCTTACGAGTATGACCTGAATGACAACATTGTGAAAGTGACCGACCGCGAGGGGAAGGCGACGGAGTACACCCACGACGCGTTAAACCGCGTGACGGGAACGGTGCGTCCGAACGGCACGAAGACCGAGGTGACTTACGATGCGGAAGACCATGTGACGAAGCTGGTCAACACTTGCGGCGACTGCGGGGCGGTGATTTCTTCTTACGAGTACACCTACAACGCGCAGGGGTACATCGTCAGCGAGACGGCCACGGAACTGGTGGCGGGTTCGAGGAAGGATCCAAGCTGGGACGAGTGGTACGGCGGCTGCAGGACCGGTGCGGCGGGAAGGGCCATTAGTCGGGGTGTGAGTAAGTATCCGAACTGGAACGGGCTTGGCGGGAACGCGAGTGACGAAACGGCCACGGATGGAAATGGCGATGGAAGTGCGGCTGGTAGCACGGCTATGGATAGTAATGGAAGTGGCCAGGATGGAGCGACAGCTTCTGGTGATGGAAATGCGGCTGGCGGCGCGGCGGACAAGTGCCACGGGCACAATGAGAAGAGCGTCATGACCAAGCGGACGTATGAGTACAATGACAATTGGGAGCTGACCCGCTGCACGGAGAAGTCGGACGGTAA
This sequence comes from Lachnospiraceae bacterium, assembly GCA_910574865.1. GTDB lineage: Bacteria > Bacillota > Clostridia > Lachnospirales > Lachnospiraceae > Schaedlerella. The sequence goes on from CAJTDN010000027.1 coordinate 10,005, forward strand.
CAAGACCGTCGTCCATAATTACGAGTATGACAAGGTGGGCAACCGCACAATCTACGAGCGTCTGGAAAACGGCGTGACGAAGGAGCGGTACAAGTACGAGTACAACGATGCCAACCAGCTCGTGAAGCGCAAAAACACGCGTATCTGGGGCGACCCGGGGACGACTTACAAGTATGATGGCGACGGCAACCTAGTCCAGGAGCAGGACTGCACGAACCATGCCGACCCGGTGGAGTACGAGTACACGGCGGAGAACCGTCTTGCGGTCGTGAGCCAGGGGGGCACGGTCCTGATGGCGGCGATGTACGACGGCGACAACAACCGCGTCTTCCAGATAGACAATACCTACAAGTGGGAGGACTGCTATGGCGACGACGTGCTGATTCCGAAATCCGAGCGCACGGAGAACGGCGACAGCCCGCAGGAGGAGCTGGCCTCGCTCGTGAAGGGCGGAGTCAACGCCAAGGGTTACACCCTGACGGAGTACGTCAACGACGTGAACCGGGAGAACACGGAAGTGCTGGCCGAGTATAAGGCTGATAATACGGTGCGCCAGGCCTATACCTACGGGGAAAGCGGGAACGGTGAGCGAATTGGCGTGGACAAGGTTGATAAATCCACGGAAACGAGCTACTATATATATGATGGTCGTGGCAACGTGACCGGGCTTATGACAAACGACGGGACGCTCACGAACAGCTACACCTACGACCCATACGGCACCTTGACATCAGGCACGGCGGACGCGGTGAACTATTACGGTTACAACGCGGAATCAACGAACACCAAGACCGGCCTGCAATATTTACGGGCGAGGTACTATGACCCGGAGAACGGGAACTTCACCTCGGAGGACACCGAGGATGGCGAGTTACCATTCCCGCTGACGAGGAATCGGTATGCGTATGCTCTGAATAACCCGCTGAATTATAAAGATCCGACCGGACATAAGAGCAAGGGAGTAGGAAGAGCGATATCTGGTGCTGCCGGTGGCGTGATGGGTTCCATCTGGGGCGGCACGAAGACGGTGAAAAAGGTTGACAAGCCGGTGAAGAACATCGCCTCGACTCCGAGAAGGTCGATACAACGGGAGACGGGCAATGTGTCTGGCGCGGCGAGCGGACATTCTCGGGGTGGAAGCACACCTAGTTCGGCAAGTGGGCATTCCCAAGGCGGAAACCGGCAGGCATCTGGTTCCACGGGCAACAAGGCTGGGAGCATGGCAGCCGTGGATACGGGAAAACTAGCAGGAATGTCGGGGGTGATTGGGAGGCAAAGGCCGGGTTACAAGGAACAAATGGCGAGGATGCGGATGGAACGGTCCAAGAGGGTGACATGCGCGGCAGGACAGAAGAATGCGAGCGCAATGGCAAATGCTGGAGTTTGGTCACCAGATATGACACAAGAATTGTGGCAGTTATTCCCCTTATTAACACCAGAGATGCTGGCACTACTTGCGGCTTTGGCACCATGGATTGCGCTTTTTGCGGCGGGAGTAATGGTGGCGGTGTATATGCCGACCGTGACACATCAAATTAAGCCGACGAAGCACGAAAATGATTCGAAAGCATTAAAGGGAGATGTGTTAGACGCTAACGGGCGTGTGATTGCAAAAGCGGGAGGTGGTGCACCAAATCCAAATAGAAATAACAAAAAACTTGCAAAGGATATTTTAAGGACGGCTGTTCAAACGAAAAATGTCCTGGATTCCTTGGAGAAAGTGGGAGAAGTGGCCGAAAAGGTGGGTCAGGCTGGCTCAGGGAATATGATTGGTGAGTTGGCACAACTTGATAAGCAAGGATATAAGCACTATAGTGCGGGATATATCGAAAAAAAATATGGATTAAAAAAGGGGCAATATCATAGAGAGATAAAACCACAGATTATTAGTGATTTGTCAAGTGGAAATTCGCCTTATAAAAAGGAAATGAGAAAAATGGGAAATAATCCAGATATTTATTTATCGGAGGATGGGCGGATTCAAATCGTTTCAACTGCATATAGTGGAAAATCATTTGAGACAGATTGGTACATAACGGATTATTTGCCATAGAAAGAAGATATACAAAATACTGAATGAGAGTGGGTACATTCCTCGTTGCTTGCAACGTACAAATTTATACCGAATGAAGTGGGAGCGAGGGGTGTCGGGAAATGATCCCGTCCGCAATATATGGTTATAAATTACGATATGTCACAGCATATATTGTAGGCGTACGGTCATTTTCCGACAACCCAGCATATTTCGGATGTTTTGGTAAGTGGTTTAGAAAAAGTATAAATTTTGAGGAAATATAGGGGTGAAAAGGCAGTTTTGTTTGGAAGAAGGGTGAGGAAATTTAGGGGCTTTGAGCTTCCGAGAGCACTCAAATGATGTTGGAGGTGGAATATGTCATATGAAATTAATATAATTTCTATAAATCAAAAGAAACCAATATGCTTGAAAGAACGAAATGGAATTTTATTACATAATGAAACAGAAAATTACGAAGTACATCGATATGCAAAAATTTGGCCATTTTTTTCGAATGTTGAAGGGATTTTGTATTCAATAATTAAAAAGTGTGGGGAAGATAGTTATAGCGCATACGAACTTTGCGATTCGAATTTCGATGCGGTTGCCCCTACAGAAGAGCTTTTGGGATGGATTTCAGAAGAAGTAAAAGAAAACTTAACCCCGCTTGTTCTTAAAGATGAGGGAAGAGATGATGTGATTTATTTTATTCAAAAGATATTGGAAAATTCACCAGAAAAAAGAATTTTATTTCAAACAAGATATGAATGGGGGGATAAAGAGATAATACTTGGAACTTTGAATATAAAGCAATTTGTAGATATGTTAAAAAATAATAAGGTGTTTTTCAATGTGTGTTATATAGTGGAAGCGGACGTATGAGTACAACGACAACTGGGAGCTGACCCGCTGCACGGAGAAGTCGGACGGTAACAAGACCGTCGTCCACAATTATGAGTATGACAAGGTGGGCAACCGTACAATCTATGAGCGTCTGGAGAACGGCGTGACGAAGGAGCGGTATAAGTGCGAATATAACGATGTCAACCAGCTCGTGAAATGTAAGGACATGGCTATGGTTTGGTCAGGTCTGCGCATTTACTGCGCTGACCGTGCGAAAGAGTGATGGGGATGATAGGGCATATGGCTCATCGCGAAGCGATTTTAATAGCCATATGCCGTCACAGTTCGGCATTGCCGAGCTGTGACAAAACACGCGTATCTGGGGCGACCCGGGAACGACGTACAAGTATGATGGTGACGGAAACCTGGTTCAGGAGCAGGACTGCACGAACCATGCCGACCCGGTGAAATATGAGTATACGGCGGAAAACCGTCTGGCGGTCGTGAGCCAGGGCGGCACGGTTCTGATGGCGGCGATGTACGACGGCGACAACAACCGTGTATTCCAGATAGACAACACTTACAAGTGGGAGGACTGCTATGGCGATGACGTGCTGATTCCGAAGTCCGAGCGGACGGAGAACGGCGACAGCCCGAAAGAGGAGCTGGCCTCGCTCGTGAAGGGCGGCGCGAACGCCAAGGGATATACACTTACGGAGTACGTCAACGACGTGAACCGGGAGAACACGGAAGTGCTGTCCGAGTACAAGGCCGATAACACAGTGCGCCAGGTTTATACCTACGGGGAAAGCGGGAACGGCGAGCGAATCGGCGTGGACAAGGTTGATAAGTCAACGGAAACGAGTTATTATGTATATGATGGTCGTGGCAGCGTGACCGGGCTTATGACAAACGACGGGAAACTCACGAACAGCTACACCTATGATCCATACGGCACCTTGACATCAGGCACGGCGGACGCGGTGAACTATTACGGCTACAACGCGGAATCGACGAACACCAAGACCGGCTTGCAATATTTACGGGCGAGGTACTACGACCCGGAGAACGGCAACTTCACCTCGGAGGACACCGAGGACGGGGAACTGCCATTCCCGCTGACGCGGAACCGGTACGTCTATGCGTTGAACAACCCGCTGAATTACAAAGACCCGACTGGACATAAGAGTAAGGGGGTAGGAAGAGCGATATCTGGTGCTGTCGGCGGCGTGATGGGCTCCGTCTTTAACAGTACGAAGACGGTGAAAAAGATTGACAAGCCGGTGAAGAACATCGCCTCGTTCCAAAGGAAGTCGGTACAACGGGAGACGGGTAACGCGTCAGGTGTGGCGAGCGGGTATTCCAAAGGAGGAAACGCATTCGGTTCAACAAGCGGACATTCCAAGGGCGGAAACCTGCCGGCATCTGATTCCGCGGGCAACAAGGCCGGGAACATGGCATACGGGAATACGGGAAATCTGGCGGGAAAGTCGGGAGTGACCGGAAACCAAAGGCCGGGTTACAAGGAACAAATGGCGAGGATGCGGATGGAACAGTCCAAGAAGGTGACATGCGCGGCAGGGCAGAAGAATGCAACTGCAGGTGTACTGACTGGTTTGGAATTGGCAGGAGCATTACCAGGAGCCTTAATATTGCTTGGTGCGGTTGTATTGCTCGTGTTAGGTGGTTTGTTGGTGGGCGAGGCCGCTATTTCGTTTATGGATTGGGCGGATACGGCATTAGATTTTATACCAATCTCCATAACACAAGAAACTAAGCCAACGGAGCATGATGGTGGAGACATTGAAGTGTGGTCGGGAGACGTGGTGGATGCTAATGGGCATGTGGTTTCCTTCGCAGGCGGTGGTAATTTAGAGCCGAATCGCAATAAGAACGACAAGGAACTGATGAAGAAGGCCGTTAAGATATCTGCATCAATCGGTGTTGGCATATCCGCTCTGGAAGTGGCTAAAGAGGCTGCTGGAAATGCGATTCAGGGTGGAGCATCAAATCTAATTGATGGGTTGTCACATATTTCTGATGATGTAGGAGCTTCCTATATAATATAAAGTGTAAAGGGAGTTGATAAAAAAAGATACCTCGTGTATAGTTGGATTATTACTGACCTGGCAGTTGGTAAAATCCAAAAACACAAGAGGTATCTAAGATGAATAGTAAAGCAAAGAAGACAAAAAAGCAAGCAGTTATTAACAATTCCACGTTAAATATTCTCTCAAAGGAGGAAATGGCCAGAAGAATCGCCCTGGTTCAGGAAGGCATGAAGGCCTCGACTTGGCGGGAATTGGAAACAAACGGCAAATTCACAAAGAATGACAAGCTCACGTTCATCAGCGATGACATGCTTATCCTTGGATGCGACATCGGCAGCGAGACGCATTATGTGAGGGCCATTGATTCCAGGGGGCGGGAACTGAGCAAGGACGCGTTACCGTTCAGCAACAGCTCGGAAGGTTTCCAGAACGCGAAGGCCTGGGCTTTGGAACTGGCCGCCGCGAATGGCAAGCATCAGATTGTGCTCGGCCTTGAGCCGACGGGGCACTACTGGTTCTGCCTTGCGGCATGGATGGTTTCCAACAATATCAGCGTCGTGCAGGTGAACCCGTACGCGGTGAAGCAGACAAAGGAGCTTGAGGACAACAGCCAGCGCAAGGACGACCGGAAAGACCCGAAACTGATTGCGAACCTCGTGAAGGACGGGAATTATGGCATGCCATATCTGCCGGAAGGCCTGTACGCGGAGATGCGGAGGCTGTCAATGCTGCGGGACCAGTTGACGGAAGACAAGACCAGGAACGTCAACCGTCTGCACAGGGAGATGAAAATTTACTTCCCGGAATACATGGACGCATTCGGGAAGCCGGACGGGGCGTTCGCCCTGGAAGTCTTGAAAGTGGCCCCGTTCCCGGAGGACATCGTGGGATTAGGCGCGGACGGCCTGAAAGAAATCTGGCATGGTGCAAAGCTGCGCGGGCGAGGCTACAGCAAGGCGGAGCAGATTGTCCGGTACGCAGAGGAAAGCGTCGGCCTTACGCAGGGGACGGACGGGGGAAGGAGGGCGGTCAGAATCTTTGCGGAGCAGATAGAGTCCTTGTCGGAGACGCTGGATGAAATCGAGGCGGAGCTTCACCGGAAGTTCCGGGAAATTCCTTATGCGGAGAACGTCCTGGAAATCAGGGGCATCGGTGAAAACATTCTGGCAGGGATCCTGGCTGAGACGGGGGACATCACCCGGTTTGATAATGCCGGCGAGATTCAGAAACTAAGCGGTCTCGGGTTGGTGGCCTGCAGTTCCGGCAAGCACAAGGGGGAGACCAAAATCAGCCACCGTGGCCGCAAGAGGCTGAGGTACTGGCTGTTCCAGGCGGCAAAGTCGGCGGTATCCCATGCGGAGGAATTCAAGGAACTGCATGCGTATTATACGACGAGGAAAAATAATCCGCTCAAGAAGATGCAGTTATTGGTTGTGATAGCATGCAAGCTCCTCAGGATTATCTTTACGATTTTGAGAACGGGCCGGAGATACGACCCAGGGAAGATGCTTAAGGATATCAAGCGTCCAGGATGTGCTGTGGCGCGGGCGGCATAAGACAGAGAGGTGGAAAAACATCATATCCTCCAGCGCCCTGCCGAACGGCTGTCGGTAAAACAGCGGCTGGGCAGGGTCCTGGAGAAGGGAACCCGTTAACGATGTCGTGGAGGACACGGCACCAGTACCAACAGACAGGCAAAGCGATGGCGGCATGGCGTCCACTGAACAACCGGTGCAGCCAGAGGGATGCCAGGTCAGTAGTGATTTAACAGCAAAACAAGAGCCGTAGCCAGCGGTAGTGTTCTCCGTGGGGCATGACCCCGTTTGAAAGCTTGGCTGGCACTCGGTGTATGGATAGGTGGGACGAAGGAAGTTGGGACACGATCCCCATAGACACGGGAGGTTCACCGCCATAGTTGAACGGAGGGAAAATGGCCTTTATAGAGCACAGACAATGGACGCTCTATTTCCCCATACCCATCTATCGACTATTCAGTACCAGATACGATGATATCCATCACCATTGACTCTTGTTTAAGAGGTATAAGAATACGTCAAACCCTTAAAAACTTACATTTAGGGCTTGACATAATAGGGAGGGAGCTTCAGAACGAGAGCCGACAGCACAATCGGCAACAGAGCAGAGCGAAACGGAGGCGGAAGAAATTTAATGTGAATTTGATAGAAATATGTGTGCGATTGTGGTATTCTTTTAACGGCACAAATCAAAAATTTAGGAGTTGTGAAGATGAAAGAATGGTTTACTGTTGAAAAGATTGACACTGATACATTTGCAATCAGTGAGTATGGACATTGGGAGGAAACCCATTGTTATCTACTATGTGGTGCTGAAAATGCAGTTTTAATTGATACTGGTTTAGGGATTGCAAATATTAAAAAGGTTACTGATAGCTTAACAACACTTCCGATTATGGTTGTGACAACGCACGTGCATTGGGATCACATTGGAGGACATAAATATTTTGATAATATTGCAGTCCATGAAGCAGAAAAGGATTGGTTGTCAGTCAAATTTCCAATACCATTACAAGCAGTAAAGAGTAATCTTATGTGCAAGCCTTGTGATTTTCCACCATATTTTAATGTGGATAGTTACCAAATTTTTCAAGGAATGCCACAAAGAATTTTTAGGAATGGAGATTGTGTAACTTTAGGTGATAGAAAGCTGACCGTCATTCATACACCCGGACATTCTCCGGGGCATTGCTGTTTCTATGAGCCGGAAAGAAAATATTTATTTTCGGGCGATTTAATATATAACGGTTGTCTTGACGCTTTTTATCCTACAACTAACCCATTGTTGTTTTGGCAATCTGTAAAAAAAGTGAAATCTTTGGAAATAAAGCGAATCTTGCCCGCACATCATCAACTTAATATTTCAGTTAGCATTATTGAAAGGATTGAAAATGCTTTTAGTGAATTAGCTGATAAAGGTATGCTAAAACAGGGTGCTGGTATATTTGAGTTTGAAGATTTTCAAATTCATATTTGAGTATATTTATCGGTTAAAAATTATTAGGAGAAAACATATGGAATATAAGGAAAATGTGTTGTGCTATGAGGATTATTGTGAGTTGAGGGAAAGTGTTGGGTGGTTGCTTTTTTCAAAGGAGCAGACACAAAAGGCGCTTATCAATAGTTTGTATACGGTAATTGTTGTTAAGGATAGCCAAACTGTTGGTATGGGAAGATTGATAGGTGACGGAATGTATTATACGATAGTTGACATTGTGGTACAGCCGAACTATCAGAAACAGGGTATCGGCAATAAAATTGTCAATATGATAATAGAATTTGTTGATAAGGAAACACCAATCGGCGGACGTTCCAGTATCCAACTGATTGCGGAAAAGGGAAAAGAAACATTTTATGAAAAATTAGGATTTAAGATAATTCCACATGAATTTTGTGGTTCTGGTATGAGGAAAGTTATTCGTAAGTAAGATGTAATTTATCAGCTAACTATTACCACAATCACAACAAAATAAGTAGCACAGCGTCAGAGCGTATAGAACAAATCTATGCGCTCTGTTTTATTGTAAAGAAGCAGATTTATGAGCAAAGACAGCAATACACAGCAAAGAGCCACCCGACAGCACCCACCCACAAAAATAATCGTGGAAAGGCACTATGTAGGCACTGAAAAAATGGAAACGGTATTCAAGCGGATAGCCGAGGAACAAATAACAAAAAGGGTTAAGGAGATAGCGGAAACAGCGTAAATTAACACTGGAAACGGAAAAGGGAATATAGTATAATAGGAGTTGAGGAAGTCCTTTTTCATTAAGGAGGACGACATGAAAAGGGCAAAACTGAATAACGACAAAATCACTGCTTTATATTGCAGGCTTTCCAAAGATGACGGCACGAACAATGAGAGCATGAGTATCAGCACACAGAAAACCATGCTGAAAGATTATGCAAAGCGCAACGGTTTTCTGAACTGCCAGTTTTACGTTGATGACGGTTACAGCGGTACAAACTACGACCGCCCCCGTTGTGGAACTGATTTTTTCAATCGCCGAGGAGGGTGTGGGACTTCACACTATCTGTAACTGCTTGCGAAAGGCAAAGGTCATAAAGCCGAGTTTCTACAAAAAGGAAATGTTTGAGAGGTACACTGACGAGGAAAAAATGTATGACTGGGACACTGCCTATGTCAGCAAGATTTTACGCAACCCCGTCTATGCAGGAAACCTTACCGTAGCGGAAAGACCGACTAAGACCATGCGTTCCAAGAAAAGACAGTATATCCCGTATGCGGAGCGTGAAATCATCTATGGCACACATGAGCCGATTATCGAACAGAACCGTTGGAACACCGTACAGAGATTTTGGACGGCAGACCGCCCGTTATCGGGGAAAGTTCAAGCGGATATGACAACATTTTCCGAAGGGTTATCAAGTGCGCCGATTGTGGGAGTGCCATGCTTGCCAAAGTCGAGCAGAAAAGAAAGCGGAACAATGTATTAGACAAGACTTTCTACTGCTGTACCAAATACCGCAAGTTTGGGAAAGAGGGTTGTTCGGCACACACCATTGAGGCGAGGACGGTTCACGAAGTTGTGCTTGCAGACATTCAGAAACACGCAGGATAGGCATTGACCGATAGGAAAGCAATGGTAACGGATATTGCCGAGCGTCTTAATCTCCAAATGTCAGCGGATAGGGAACAGCAGAAAAAGGAACTAAGGCAATGTAAACAGCGTGTGTCGGAGATTGAAAACCTGTATGCCAAGCTGTACGAGGACTTGACAAGGGAACTGATAACAGAAAAGCGTTTTCAGATGTTGTCGGCAAGGTATGACAGCGAGCAGGAAGAACTGACAGCCAAGATAAAGGAACTTGAAAAAAGTGCCATAGCGGACAAGGAGCAGTTATCTTCCATTGAGCAGTTTGCGGAGCAGATAAGCGGTTATGCAGGAATAACGGAACTCAATTTTAAGATAATCAACCAACTGATAGAAAAAATTCTTGTTTCTGAACCCGTAGAAGTTGACGGGCAGAAAATTCAACGACTTACTATCCATTACAAATTCATAGGGGCATTGGAAACCCTTGAATAATGGATATTTTCTAAGTCACCTATTCCAACTATCCAACAGATGTAGGACGGATTTTGCGGACATTCAAAATAAAAAGAATGTGGAGGTAACAGACAATGGCAAAGACGATTTTTGAGGAACTGGGCGGCAAATACGAGCGACAAGGAGATTACTTAATACCGTGCTTAACTGTACCCGCCGAAGAAGAACAACCGATAGGTATATGGGGACAGCGGCATCTGGACTATCTGAAGCAGTACCGAAAGGTTACATACACCAATCTTCTCACAAGCGGCAGGCTGAACAATTTACCTTGCCGACATCGACAGGCAGGCGCAGGAACGCTTTGAAAGGCTCATAGAGGGCATGAAACAGGCGCAGGGAACGGAACGCCTAAAGGAAGAAAACGCCTTAGAATGGATAGGGCGGCTAGGTAACATAAGGGCGTGTGCGAGGGAAATTGTGAACGAGGAAATTATTTTTGCATAACTATACACGGGCGATAGAAAGTGATTTCTGCCGCCCGTGTGCAATGCTGTTGATAGCAATGGAGATAACGGGTATAATTATAATCACTTGGCATGAGATTGTCGAAAATTTGTCTTTTATTGGCTACGATAAAGGGATTAACTGATAAGGAGCATTGCCTATGAAATACAAGATACTGATTATTGATGATGAAGAAATGATATTATCCATGATGGAAAAATGTTTAGGAGAAGAATTTTCCGTATATACAGCGGAAAATGCAAAAAAAGCGTTAGAACTATTAAACGTAATACCAGATATTATATTGTTGGATATCAATATGCCAGAAATGGACGGATTGGAATTGTGCCAGCTTATTAGGGGGCATATATCCTGCCCAATTATTTTTTTGACAGCACGGGTAACGGAACGGGATGTGATAAAGGGGCTGTCTGTCGGCGGGGATGATTATATTACGAAACCTTTTCGCATGGATGAATTATTGGCAAGAATTTCGGCACACCTTCGGCGTGAAGAAAGAAAAGGAACGGCAGAAAATCTAAGGTTTGATGAAGAATTGATTATTGATTACAATAGCCGAACGGTATTTTATAGTAGGGAACAGTTAGACTTCTCAAATAAAGAATTTGAGATTATCCGTTTTCTTTCCCAAAATGCAGGCATGGTTTTTGACAGGGAAACTATCTATGAAAAACTTTGGGGATATAATGGCGAGGGCGACAGCATTGTAGTAAAAGAACATATCCGAAAGATACGGAATAAGCTGTCAGTTTATACGGATAAAAACTATATTGAAACAGTATGGGGAGTTGGTTATAAATGGGCAAAATAAAAACAAAGTCGCTTAGGACATCTATAGCAGTTACTTTTTTAGTTACGATATGTGTGATTGCCCTGTTATCGTCTATCACTATCTTTGCGGCAAACCAAGTGCAGCATGAAATATTAAAGAAACGGTATATGACGATAAATTCCCCTGATTTTCAGATGGATGAGAACACAGGCAATTATATTTTGGATATTGATAACAACAATATCACATGGCAGCCTTTAAGCACGTGGGATACTGTCGTCTATTATGGCTCTTACGCTGCTATGGTTGGTCTGCCTGTTTTTTATATTGCTGTCGGGATTGGGGCGGCTGCGGCGGTATATTACCGAAAGAAGCTTCGGAATCCTATCACACAGTTACAAAATGGCGTGGAAAGAATACAGGAGGATAATCTTGACTTTCACATTGAATATGACGGTGATGATGAGTTAGGGCGGTTATGCTGTTCTATGGAAAAAATGCGCAGGGAGCTTCGGCAAAAACACAAAGCGTTGTGGGAATCCTTAGAACAAAGGAAATTATTGAATGCTTCGGTAGCCCATGATTTAAGAACGCCGATTACCGTCCTCAAAGGATATTTAGATTATTTAGAGAAAAATATCCCACAGGATAAGCTTACGGAAGATATGCTTTTAGATACGGTATCATCTATGCAGGGGGCGGTAAGCCGATTGGAGCTATATGTGGAGAGCGTCCGGGATATTGAGAAGATTGAAAATATTGAGATTGAAAAACGGTCTGAAAATGTGAGGCTATTATTGTATGAATTAAGAAGCAATGTGCGGCAGCTTGCGGGAGATAAAGAAATCATTATTTCAAACGATATTACGGTGGACAAAATTCAAATAGATAAGGGCGTGTTTTTTCGGATTTTAGAAAATCTCCTGCAGAACGCATTAAGATATGCAGAAAAACAAGTAAGCATAAATCTTTCCCACAAAAAAGATTTTCTCATTCTTACCGTAAAGGATGATGGGAAAGGTTTTTCAGCGGCAGATTTGGAAAAAGCAACTACTGTATTTTACAGCAATGATAAGGAAAAACAGCATTTTGGGATAGGTCTAAGCGTATGTAAGATACTTTGTGAAAAACATGGCGGTTTGCTGTATGTCGGAAATCAGAAAGAAAAGGGGGCATGTGTAACCGCCAAATTGAAAATCTTTTAATATCCTTTTCGGAAAATTGGCTTTTCTATTATAAAATCTCCTTACAACACAAGTAAGGAGGTTTTTGTATTTATGGAAATTCGAAAGGATACCTTTATACCCAGCCGGGCACACGTGCCATACGGCAAAAACAATGAAATTGTAATAAGAAATCTTTTCAAAAACTATGGAAAAAAGACAGCCCTTGAAAATGTATCTGTTACTATCCATTCTGGAATGTACGGGCTTCTTGGGCGGAATGGCGCAGGGAAAACAAGCCTTATGAAAATTTTGGCGACGCTATCAGAAGCGTCAGGCGGGGAAATCAGTATGAATGGTATACCAATCAAAGAAACTGGTAAAATACGGGAAATCGTAGGTTATCTTCCGCAGGATTTTTCTTTTTACAGAGGTATGAGTGTTTATGGCGCAATGGATTACCTTGGGCTGCTATCGGAAATTCCAGATAAAATCCGAAGAGAAAGAATATTGGCATTACTTGAACAGGTAAATCTAAAAGAAGATATTAGGACGAAAGTGAAGGCTTTATCGGGTGGGATGAAAAGACGGTTGGGGATTGCACAGGCACTGTTACATAACCCGCAAATCCTTATTGTTGACGAACCGACAGCAGGGCTTGACCCAGAGGAACGTATTCGTTTCCGAAATCTGCTAAGTGAATTTGCAGAAGACAGGATAGTGATTCTTTCCACCCATATTTCTTCGGATGTTGAATCGTGTTGTGAAAATATAGGAGTATTGAACAATGGGAAAATGATATGGAATGGCAGCACGGAAGAACTGGTGGGACAGGCAGAGGGAAAAGTTTATCTTATTTCAGCGGCAAAAAAGCAGGATAAACATATCAAGGAAAAGTATGCTGTCTTAAATATCATTTCTTCACAGTCAGGCACACAGTACAGGGTATTGTCAGACGTGGAGCCAGAAGAAAAATATGTGCTTCAACCCCCTACGTTGGAAGATGGGTATATGTATCTGTTAAGCCAGACTTAAGGGAGGGATAGAACGATGAAGTTATATTTTAAAGAGTGTAAAAAGATTGCAGCAAGCGTGATTTATTATTTCTTTATCGCTATTTTGGTTTTTAGCTGGTTCCAGAATTTTCGGGGAGTGACAAAAACAGAAATCAATTGGGAAAAAGGTATTCCCCCAGCAGATATAGGTTTTGAACGCTCATTACTGTCCAAACCATCCGAGGAGGATGATTACTTTGGCAGTAAAGTTTCAGAGGATGACCCGGCGGCAATCATGATGGGCGTTACAAGGGCGTTACTGTCAGAATATGAAAGCAATCGTTACGCTACATATCCCCTTGGATACTATAAAGCAATTACACTTAGCGATGATGAGCAAAAACGTGTACTTGAAATACTTTGTAAAATAACGGGATTGACGGAAGAACAATTAAAGGATTTGCCAGAAGATTATTTTCCAGCAGTCACAGGCACAATCATTTCCTTTGACGCAATGAGTGCTGATGAGAATGGAAATTTGAATACGGTGATGGGAAATAGGGCAGACACAGGAAGCGAAGATGATAAATATAAGCATTTTATATCACAGGTCACTTATGAACATTTCAAAGAGCTAATGCAGGAAATGGAAAGCATTATCGGGGAAAACGGTTCACAGTACTCCCCCGAAATGATGATTACCTATTTTGGCATGTCTGAAATGACTTATGAGGAAGCATGTGGGGAATATAGCCAGACAATCAGCAATGATAAAGTGACAGGCGGTTTTGCACGGTTATTTTGTGATTATATGGGATTGGAACTAGGCTTGTACCCTATATTTTTGGTAGTGCTTATATGGATGAAAGACCGTATGGGCAATGCGTCAGAATTGATTTACAGCAAAAAAATATCTTCGGCAAGACTGGTGGTTTCAAGATATTTGGCAAGTATCACTATGGTTCTCCTGCCTGTTTTGCTGTTAAGTTTTGAATCCCTTGTGCCGCTTATATCGTTTGGCGTAGAGAAAGGTATTTCAGTAGACTGTTTTGCGTATATCAAATACATTTTATGGTGGCTTCTGCCAGAGGTCATGGCGGTATCCGCAATCGGAATATTTTTCACTTTGCTCACAGACTCTCCGATTGCGATTGCCATTCAATTCCTTTGGTGGATGGTTGATAAGGGAGTAACTGGACTGTCAGGGGACACGAAAGCAGCGACTTTAATGATAAGGCATAATACATTGCGTGGCTATGAAATAATACAAGATGAATTTCAAATGATTTGCAGGAACAGGCTGCTTATGGCGGGAATCAGTATTCTATTTGTCATTTTGTCCATATGGGTTCTTAAGTTTAAGCGGAAAGGAAAAATAAATGTGGCGAATATCTATCACAAGTGTTTTGGGCATATGCAGGACAAACTTTCTTTTGGCAGTAAAAAATAACTTATTTTTGGCGGCGGTTTATTTGCTGATAATTCCCTTACTAAGGGGGATTGCAAATTTAGATATGGTTCGTTCGGCGGAATGTTTGGAACAGGCTGTAATACTAACAGGAATATTTCTCATAGCTCCGTTGCCTGCCCCGGAACAGTCTAAGGCAATACAGGACGTAGTTTGCACAAAGAAAATTCCTCATTGGAAAATCTTATTGCTGCGGTTCATCATGTCAATGCTGTTGCTAATTATGATGGTATGCCTGTTCTCTGGAATTATGGTATGGGAAAACTGTATATTTCCCTTTGTGCCTTATGTGGCGGGAACAGTGATAAGCGCAATGGCATTGGGGAGCTTTGGATTTGCAGCAGCCATATTCAGCAATTCTGTTATTGTAGGTTACTTGGCGTCAATCGGATATTTTCTTTTAAATTCTTTGGGGAATGTATCAGAGGATAGTATTTTCTATTTGTTCTCAATGGGAAAAGGCAATTATTCCACAAAGATATGGCTTTTCGGTTTAAGTTTGCTGGTAATTGCAGTAGTTTTTATTTACGAAAGAAGAAAAAGATATTGATAAAAAATCATTGTGATACTTGCCCACCGAATAAAAAAACGAGGTTCGGTGGGCGGCTTTACCATGCCTAAATAAATAGACGTTACCCTCCAGACCTGTTTGAGCACTCTCGGAAACTCAATAGCGAATAAGCAGGAAAGGGTTGGTTTTCAGAAATGGGAGGAATAAGGGATGGATGATTGTGGGGCTTGAGCAGTCCGGAGAGCATAAAGAATAAAAATGTGCATGACTTTAAAGCCGGTTGGAAAATAGGGCTGAAAGAATCCAGAAGCAGGAAACCTGGTTTATGCGGCTTCCTGCATGTGCTGTTTATAGCGGGCATCCAGATGGATGCAGATCCCGATCATGGCTGCCATGAAAGTGTGCAGGAGTTTTTACATTTGGAACAGTGTTCTTTCCCATAGGGGCAGCGCCACATGAGGTAACCGCTGGATCTGTCATAACCGTTAGGCTTCATGCGCAGTTTTTCCTGACATAGAGGAGTTCCATCTTTGTCAATGGCGATGACATCAGGAATTGTTTTTGGCCGTCCGCATTTGTCGTTCAGGTCGATGAAGGCCCGTATTCCCCTGTTTTTAAGGATTCGGTAGGTGGGTAATTGTCCATTGCAGAATCCAGGCACATATTCGAGGTGGAAACAGCCGGCATATGTTTTTCCAGTTCATGGAAAGCGACAAGGAAATTGACCGAATCATGCCGCCTTGCGCTGGTAAAACGCAGGAGCAGCGGGATGTCTGTCCTGAGTTCACTGTTATAGCAGGATAATTGGAACAAGGTGTAGCCGAAGTAATATTTTTCCAGGTCGCTGTCCCAGCCCCAGGAAGCATCGGGGTCGGGGAAATGCCGCAGGCCTTCCGGTGCAAACCCTGTGGTGCCCGCGTGGGCAGGCATGGGTATGCACGGCGGTACCGTCTCCAGAAACCGTAAGGTGTTCCCTTGGTATGAGACCGGATTCCATGGAAGGCAGGACGGCCACATGATAGAAGAAGCGCTGCAGCCGCCCCTCAAAGTTAAAAGGGATATCCTTCCCGCCCATGAGCCGTTTTTCGATAGCTTCTGTGATTTTGGGCTTTGCCTCCTATGCTTTCCGTTTTTTGCCTTTGGGCTTATCCGGCTTTTTGCTGTTCCAGGAAGCCGGAAGCAGTTTGTCCCGTGCATATAAGTCCGTTGGCGGTGCAGTCCGGGGCCTGTCCATGAAGTCAAAATAAGAACCGAGGGGCGGCAGGGAATCCGTAGTGCAGCCGATGAGGGCGGCAAGGAGGCGGTCGTGTTTGAGCTGTCCACCCAAAGGGTAAGGGATGGCTTGGCCAAACCTTCTGAAAATAGAAGAAAGAAAAGGATAAAAGTGAAGTGCTATAATAAAGTTGTAACGGGAGTGGCTAATAAAGTATAATAAAAATCACAAGAAAAGAGGAACTCATTATGTCACGAAATTACACTCCCGAATTTAAAAGGAAGATTGTCCGTCTCCATGAGGAAGAAGGACGAACCTACAAAAGCATCATCGCCGAGTATGGCGTGTCCAAGGCCAGCATCTCCAAGTGGTGCAGCGAATTCAGCAAAGAATGCCAGATGAAAGCCCAAGCCAATCCTGATGCCCCCAATGAAATGGAACTCATGAAGGAGAACCTCCGCCTGCGGAAGGAACTGGAAGAGGCCAAAAAGGAGAACCTCTTCTAAAAAAAAGCGGCGGCATTCTTTGCGAAGGAAATCGATTAGAGGCTTATCGATTCATTGACCAACACCATAAGGAATATGGCACCCGCTGGCTGCTGAAGCGGCTGGGCATCTGCCCGAATGCTTATTACAACTACCGGAAACACCGGAAGGCGGATTATTATGCCCAAAAAGCAGAGGTTCAGGAGCAGATTAAGGATATCTACCACAGCCATAACGGGGTGGACGGTTACCGCAGCATGGCAGCTTATCTCGAGCGCAGGGGATACCGCTATAGCCGCACGACTGTCCACAAATATATGAACGTGGAGCTGGGCCTGCACTCCATCGTCCGCCCCAAGAGGCCAGGCAAAAAGCCCGGGAAGCCCCACAAGATATTTGAGAACAAGCTGAAGCAGGACTTCACGGCGGAGAAAATCAACAAAAAATGGTGTACGGATTTCACTTACTTGTTCCTGAAAAACGGAGATGTGCGCTATAACTGTACAATCATAGACCTGCATGACCGCAGCGTGGTGGCCAGCATCACAGACCGCCGCATCACCAGCGACCTTGCAATCCGCACACTGCGGAGGGCCATGGATTCACAGCCGGGATCCAAAGAAGGGCTGCTCCTGCACAGCGACCAGGGGAGCCAGTACACATCAAAGGCATTTGTGGAATTCTGTGAATCCGCCGGCGTGACCCAGAGCATGAGCAAAGCGGGGTACCCGTACGACAATGCGCCGATGGAACGGTACTTCAACACTCTGAAGAACGAATGCACCAATCTGTATGAATTCAGGACAGAGGAGCAGATGTACCAGACAATTGAGGAATTCGCCTATGTCACTTATAACCATGTGCGGCCCCATTCTTATAATGGATACAAAACCCCTTTTGAAGCACGGTGCGCCTAACGACAGGTACACGGCCTATTCCAGGATTCCGAGCCGTAAGAAGGAAAGCGGGTAGATTTTTTTAGTCACAAATGTTACAAAAAAGCTTGACCACTACACTGGCCCCGGTGGTGGCGGGGCTTCTGATTATCTATTTCTGCATCCGGCGCTCGGCGGCGGACGAGATGGATCAGAAGAAGTGGAACAACCGTATTGTGGTTGCCATTGTTTCCTGTATCGGCGCAGTGCTGGGGAGCGCTACGCTGAACATTATCATCGGCTACTATCAGTAAGCAGTTCGTAATGAAATGGGTATAACCGCAGGGATTTCCTGTGGACTGCCAATACAACTATCAATTTCAATCAAGAAAAGGAGAATGAATCTATGAAGAGACTGACTGACAAAATGAACGATCTGGCGGTAAAGGGTTATGTAAAGGGGATGCAGGCCAGGGCGAAGCTGGCGGAGGTTTTCTCTCAGAAGTCCGGCGAGGGCTTTGTGGATACGGCGCTGAAGATCCTGATTTCCGTGGTGGTGGGTGCATTGCTGTTGGCGGGGTTGTACACGCTGTTCAAAGACACCATCCTGCCCACCCTGACCCAGAAGATCACCAGCCTGTTTAATTATCAGGGATAAGGCTGATAAGTGTTGCCGGTCCTGCCCTTTGGGGCAGGACCGGTGCATTTGAACCAAGATGGCAGAGGATGAGCGATTGATAAATTTTTAACGGATGAATGAAAATGAAAATGTAGAAAAATATAAATTTTCCATAAAAATGAGCATGTAAAACCGGAAAAATATAAAATTATATGTTGATTTTTATTGGAAATTGATTATAATATACATGAGAGTTTGATTTGAATGGTGGATGCAAGACCTATAATGAGGAGACTATTATGCTGATTCAATTTAATTTTAAAAATTTCAAATCCTTTCGTGATGAGGTGTCTTTGGATTTGACGGCAACGAAGATAACAGAACACGAAGGCCAGGTGGCAGAGGCGGCGAATGATAAACTTTTAAAGGTAGCGGCTATCTATGGCGCCAACGCAAGTGGAAAATCTAATGTGTATGATGCCTTTGAATATATGACTTACTATGTGGATGAATCCTTTAAATTCGGTGATGAAGAAGAACGGCGCAGGAAAACGGGAGATTCTTATCTGAAAGTGACGCCATTCCTTTTTGATGAAAACAGCCGTGACGAGGAAACCACCTTTGAAGTGTTTTATGTTGACAATTCAGAAGATACGGGCAAGACATACCAGTATGGGTTCTCCTTGAAAAAGGACGAAGTAGTGGAGGAATGGCTTTATTCCAAGGCAAAGACGGCAAGAAACAAGTACCGGACAATCTTCTACCGTAAAAAAGGCGAAGAACTGGAGATGAATGGTTTTTCCAAAAACCATGTGGAAAATATCAAAGCATCTCTGAACAAGGAATCCCTTATTGTATCTTTGGGGTCGAAGCTGCGGATAGCGAAACTGAAAAAGGTGAGAGATTGGTTCTTAAGCAATGAGATTGTAAACTTTGGCGATCCTGCAGAAAACTTTTTCCTTTCCAGAGTTTTGCCGGAAGGGTTCGTAGACCGGAAAGAAGTGCAGGATAATGTAGTGGAATATTTTGCATCTTTTGACGAGGCGATACAGGATTTTAATGTAGAAGAACTTCCACAGGAGGATGAAAAAGACAATAGTAAGAGTTATAAGATTGATGCCCTGCATAAGATGGGAGACACTGGAAAAATGGCATCTATTCCATTGAAACAGGAATCCAGCGGGACATTGAAGATGTTTGCTCTGTACCCCTCTTTAAAAGAGGTGCTGGATCAGGGTTCCACGCTGTTTATTGATGAGTTGAATGCCAGACTGCACCCATTGTTGGTAAGGAATATTATACTGACTTTTCTTTCCCCGGAAATCAATACCCGGAATGCGCAGTTGGTATTTACAACCCATGATATCTGGCAGTTTTCCAATGAATTGCTGCGGCGGGATGAAATCTGGATGGTCAATAAGAATCGGGATGGGGTCTCGGAATTGTACTCTTTGGTAGAGTTTAAGGACGAAGAGGGAAATAAGGTACGGCGGGATGAGGCTCTTGCCAAGAATTATCTCACGGGGAATTATGGAGCGATTCCGGCATTAAAGCCTATGAAGATGTTGAAGGGGAGGACATCGGATGGCAAATAGGGGAAAAGCGGCAGGAAAGAAGGCCACTGTCGCTGGTAAACCCAGCGACAGCCGGGCCGGAAAAAGACGGGATAGAAACAAACGTGTGGGGGCCAGGGTTCCTGAACTGGGATATTATTTGATTGTGACGGATACGGAAGAAACGGAGAAGAACTACTTTGAGGGTCTACGAGACAGCATTCCGGCGGAATTGAAAGACAGGATTGTGATAAAAGTGGAGAAGGCCAGGACGGTGGAGCTTGTGAGAAAGGCCCTGGAAATGACAGGACAGGAATCACAGTACCGGATTCCGTGGATTGTCTTTGACAGAGACCAGGTGAAGGACTTTGACGAGATTATCCAGACAGCAGAGAAAAGCGGTGTGGGCACTGGATGGTCCAATCCTTGCTTTGAGATTTGGATGTATGCATATTTTGGAGAGATGCCTGTGATCAGGGAGTCTTTTATCTGCTGTGACCGGTTTGCGGAGAAGTTTGAGAAGGTAACGGGGCAGAAGTATTCTAAGAATGACAGGGATATTTATCGGAAACTGGTGCAGTATGGGGATGAGAAAAGGGCAATCCAGATGGCGGAGAGATGTTATAAAAGATGTGTGGAAGATGGGAAACGGAAACCATCGGAGATGTGGCCGGCTTGTAGGGTACATAGGTTGGTGGAAGAGATACAAGAAAAAGTAGTTTCAAATTATAATAGTTAAGGAGAGAAAAAATGAAGCTAAAGAAACAATTTGCGGACTTTTACAAAAAGATTAAAATTGATGAGGAAGTCGAAGATTTGAAGAAACAACGGGAAGTGTTGCAGGGGGATATTGAAAACAAACTTCCTAATGAATTAAAGAAGCATGGTATAGACTTAAAAAAGAGTGAAATTAAAATTTTTGACCAGGGTAGCTATAAACTTAATACAACAATCTCAAATGATTATGGAAGTATAGATAGAGATGTGGCTGTAATGTTTCCATTAAATATAGTTGAAAATACTGATCCCAGAAAGATTAAGACATATGTCAGAGATGCGCTAAAACATCAAAATAGAACTTTAGATATCAAGGAACCCTGTGTAAATGTATCATATATCGAAAATGGTGATGAATGGATGCATATAGATTTACCAGTTTATGCTCAATATGATGGAAATGTTTATTTGGCAAGAGGAAGTGAATTTGCAAAGGAAGGGAATTATCGCTGGGAAGATGCCGATCCAGAAGGATTAAATGAATGGCTACTGGGAAAAATCACGGGAAACGATCAGCTAAGAAGAAATATTCGATATATTAAGAAATGGAAACAGGAAAAATACCATGATTCATCATTGGATCATGAAGTCCCACCAAGTATAGGTTTGACCTTGCTGATGTGTAAACATTTTGTTCCTTCAACAAGCTCTGAAGGAGATGATGATTTGCTGTCTTTGAGAATGTCAATTCAAAATATAATGAACGAGTTCGATTTGACATATGATTATTTTGGCAATCTCATTAAAGCAGACATTACATATGAGCTTCCGGTAGTCCCATCCACAGATGTATTTGCTAAAATGAAAAAAAGTGATTCATATGTAATTAAGTTTTATAATCGCTTGAATACGGCGTTACAGAATTTGACGGATGCATGTAACGTGGAATCAGAGCATGATGCAGGATTAAGTGTGCAAAAAGTATTTGGAGAAAAATTCTTGATTCCGCCAAAGCAAGTATCTATATCTACTTCTTCGAATAGAAGGGAGCATAGTTTTGGATGAAATAAAAACAATAAGAAAAATATTATCTTCTTATGATGAAATATCAAATATCAGTGATGATGGAAAGATTGTATTTTTTGAACTTTATAATAATACTTATGGGTTACTATTCTTGCCTTTGACAGATCCTCTTAGTAGACCAATAATTTTTATTAAAGACGATGAACAATATGACTATCCGCATATTATGCTGTCAGAGATACCTATAAATGGAGACAATTATCGGGCCTTATGCTTGTATGAGTCAGGTACTCAGATTGAATATATAAAAACTTACGAGGAGAAACTGATAGATGCAATAAATAGACTATTTGAACTCTTAAATTTATCTCCTTATGAGATTGAAAGAGAATTTCAGAATGAATTTCTGTTTTATTGGAATGCACAGGCAAAGGAAGAAGTAGATGTATATATACAGTCTGAAAGAACTTTTCATCGTATGAACGTATATAGAAACAAAGATGGGATTTTTCGTTTTGTAAGTAGAAAAATAGCTTTGAATGATAAAAGTAAATATATGCACGTTCCTAATTTGAATGTTTATTATATTCCGATAATAGACAATAGAGGAATATTACCACCGCTAAAAAACAAATTATGGAATTCCAAAGTAATATTAAATATTTTCAAAGGAAGAGATTATAAAAGAATTGATTCAGAAACTTACAAGGCAATTCAAACTGAAAAAATAAATCAAACGGAAGCCATATTTATTTTTGAAATGCTTGTTGACAAACAAATAATCACATTTGGAGCAAAAGTCAGATTTAAGAGATCATATCACAATACGCTTTTAGAGAAAATTGAGCATTCGATTGATGAAATTGATTATTTGGAAATAAAAAGGTGTGATTACTATTTTCTTAATAAGCAAATTGGAAATGAAACATCTATAATTGGTAAAAAAATTGCTATTGTTGGAGCCGGGTCATTAGGCAGCTATATTTCTGTAGAAATGGTAAAATCAGGTATTAAGGATTTAACATTATATGATTCTGATACGGTTGAAGGAGAAAATATATTACGGCATCAATCAGATTTCTTCTGGCGTGGATGTAGTAAGGTTTACTCATTACAGTATAAGCTACAACAAATTCATCCCGAAGTTATGGTTGAAATAAAAACTGAAAATGTTACAACGAAAATATTGAAAGATGACATGAATAAATTTGATATGATAATATTTGCAGTGGGAAATAGTGATGTACAGCTTTCGTGTAATAATCTTTTGAAAAAAGAAAATTATGCAAAACCAGTTCTTTATGTTTGGCTAGAAGCGGGAGGAAGTAATAGTCATATATTGTGTGTGGATTATTCACAAAAAGGATGTTTTGAATGTCTGTATACAGATGAAAAAGGAAGACTGATGAATAATAAAGTGAATAGAATGACCGAGGAACAAGTCGAAAGTCATACTCTTAGAAACGGATGCGGTGCAACAAGAGTAGCATATGGGAGTAGTATTTTGTTAAGAACAACGAGCGTAGTATTGGATATGGTGCAGAGGGTATTTAATCATGAGATAAAAGAAAATATATTATTAAATATTACCAGAACATCGGTTACTGAGCAGAATGGAAAATTTATTGAAAGTAGGTGTAATTGTTGCGGTGATCCAGATTGAAAATAAATGTGTAAAAATGTTATTGCCAAATAAAAAGGTGGTAGATATATTACCGGAAATTTTTGGAGAGATAAAAAAGTGGCTTCAAACAAGTAAAGATGCTCCAGAAAGTGGAGGATATATCATTGGTTATCAGCATGGCAAGACAAAAAATATTTCTCTGGAAGGGGTATCGCATCCATATTTATTAGATATAAGGAACCGTTTCCGATTTGACATAAAAGATCCCAGGCATAATATTTTTTTAATGAAGGCTAAATTAAGAAAAAGCTACTACATGGGTGTTTGGCATACGCATCCACAAGTGATGCCGGAACCTTCATCTATTGATTGGAATGACTGGTATAAAACATTAGATATTGATCAAACAGCATGTGAATATGCATTTTTTATAATTGCAGGAACTACCTATATAAGAGTGTGGGTTGGCGATTTTCAGTCAAAAAGTATTAACGAAATATATGAATGTGAGAAAGAAGGTGATTTATATAAAAAGGTTTGATTTTAAGAAAATGTTTAAAGCAATATTTGGGGTTTTGTCTATACCATTTTCGTTTATTGGCATAATAGAGATATTACATATTAAAGAAATTATAGATGATACATGGATAAAGTTATTAGGTATAGATCAAGAGACAGGATTGTATTATGGTTTGACAATTCTTTCAGATAAATCGAAACATAGCGATAGTCTTATGTGGGCATTGCTTTTATTCCTTTTGTTTTTGATAATTATACAAATTGCATATTTTTTATATGAGAATAGACGGGAAAGCATTTTGCTTATAGAGCATAACTCTCTTAATAAAATGTACTTTAAAATAAACAAAGAATGCAGAAATTCTTATATAATTGTTCCGTATAAATTAAATCAATATACAACATTTAATTCCAATCTTCCGCTGAAAGAAAAGTTAAATATTGCTATAACAGAGCTTGAGAATCATATTGACAAAATAAATGATAAAATAGGAAAAGGAAAGTATTGGGCAGGTTATGCAGGTATTGCAAACATACCAATGACATTTATGTTGGGTTTTGAACTGGGGGATGAAAACAGAAAATTACTTTTCCATAAATATCATGGAAGAAAGACATCGGCAAAATTAAAGGATGATTCATTTCACCTATTGAAAGAGGATGAAAGGAGATTTGTATTTAAAAATGAAATAATTGAAAAATCAAATTTAGAGAAAAAGGGAAAACTTCTTTTGCTAATTGAATTAACGCAGCCAATAAGGGAAGCGGATTATAAGGCTATTCAGGAAGAAAATGATTATATTATTAAATTTCACATTGCAGATACAATAAATTATGATGTTGTTGATTCAAGTAGCCAAATAGATGAATATACAGATGAAATTTTGCATTGGGTTGCAGAAAATCAAAAGAATCCCAATATAGTACAAATAAAGATATGTATTGCTGCGTCAAGTGCATTCATATTTGCATTAGGAATGAAGTTTAGCAAAACTCAGAACAAGGAAACAGTAATTTTTCATTACGAAAAGGATACATATCCTTGGGGAGTTAATGTCCATAAAAAGATACCAGTAATTATAAAAGAAGTATAGATTATAAAATGAGAAGCACGATAGAATTGCAACAATTCAGTCTTGCTTCTTAATTTTTATAATGTAGAAGGGGGGAAATATGAAATGTATAATAGAATCTGTCAATTAGATTTTTGGTACTATTTAGCAGGAGGCTTTTTAGAATAGTATTGAAATATTAGAATCAAGTATTAAAGTATGTAGTTTTCTAAAAAATATGAGTATTTATTACCAGCCCATTTTAACAGCAGGGCTGGTATTTTTATGAGCAAAAGGAGGCTTTGATGAAAGTTAAGAGCAAGATTGTTGCCCGGTATGAGGACAAGGGCAGGCTGAAAGCCGTTGCCACCGTCTGCCTGGACGGGAAGTTTCTGGTGACAGGGGTGCGCGTGGCAGACTGCCAGAAAGGGCTGGCCGTGTTCATGCCCAGCCGGGAGATCCATGCTGGGGAGTACCGGGATATCTGTTTTCCCATCACTTCGGAGCTGTACAAGCAGATCAAGGACAGTGTGCTGGAGGCATATGCGAGGCCGGAGGATGACGACCCGGCTTATGGGGACAATCCCGAAATGGCAGAAAAAACGGAGCGGATGGGAGAGGTTCCTGCTTCTGCTATAGGACAGGGCAGACGTGGTATAGCACCGGAAAACAGCGGGCAGACAAGAGAAGTACCGGAGGCAGATGCAGTAGTGGTGCCGGAAACGGGAGTTTTGCAGGAGGATGGCAGGAAGGCGGAGAATCCGGAGGAATGCGGGTTGTCGGAGGGAACTGTTCAGCCGGAGGACACGGCACAGCACAGCCAGTGAGCAGGCGCAAAGTAAGATGCCCGGCGGGAACTGTCCTGCCGGGCATGGGAGGTGATTGATTGGAAGTAATCCTTGTGCTGCTGATTGTGGCAGTCTTAAACGGAGCGGTGGCATTTATTGATGAGATGCTCTCCGCGCTCGTTCCCATGACTCTCCATGCAGACCAGTACATGACCGGGGCATATGGAGGCAGCATGGTGGATGTTCTGTTTGAGATCCTGCTGGGCTTCGGGGTGTCGCTGATCATCCTGAAATTCCTGAAAAAAGGATTTGAGTGCTATGTGATGTGGACGGACGGAGACCCGGACAGCGAGCCGGTGTACCTTGTGACCCGGTTTATCCAGGCGGTTGCCGTGGCGGTGTCTTTTCCGGTGCTGTACGGGTGGATGGCTGACATTACAACAGATCTGACTGACAAACTGCTGGCGGCTATTGGGGCATCCACAGATTATGACTGGACTGCATGGGTGGATGCCATATCTTCCGGGGGCATTGTAACTGCCATCTTTGGACTTGTGTTTGTTATCAGCTATTTCATGCTGTATTTCCAGTTCCTGATGCGTGGTCTGGAGATTATGATCCTGCGGATCGGCGTACCGGTGGCCTGTGTGGGGCTTTTGGATAATGACAAGGGAGTGTTTAAAAGCTACATGATGAAGTTCTTCCAGTCCGCTTTTTCCGTGGTGGTGCAGATCGCCCTCTGCAAGCTGGGGGTGGGCATGATGATGAACATGAGTGTGTTCTGGGGGATTGCCTGTATCGTGCTTGCCATTAAGACTCCCCGGTTCTTAAGCGAGTTCATGGTGCCGGCCGGCGGAGGCAGCGGCGTGGTGAACAATGTCTACCATTCCGTGCGTCTGGTGGGCATGGCAAAAAATCTCATAAAGTAAGGGGGTGGCGGTATGGTGACGATAGATGATATTTCCATGGCTGCCATCTCCCTTATCCGGCTGGGTGCGGTATTCCGGTTCATCTACTGCATGGTACGGCTGGAGGGCGCGGAGGAAGAACAGATGCAGTACCGGAAGCGGGCAAAGAATACGGTGCTGTTCTATGTGTTTGCGGAATCCGTCTGGCCGCTAGCGCGGCGGCTAGTTCCAGGTACGTAAAACCACAACTTTTTTTCAAAAAAAGGTAGCAGTTTTTAAGTTTATGATGTATTGTTAAGTTACCAAGCCAAACAACCCCATAACCTTAAAAACTGCTATGCTTAGTTTACCATAGATTTTTAAACTTAACAACTACATATCGAAAAATTTTTATCGCCCGCCTCCAAAAATGTTGGTCTGCCCCTTTATTCCATCATTTTAACAAGGAGGTTCCGT
>CAJTDN010000028.1 GCA_910574865.1 Lachnospiraceae bacterium
TGTTTGGTCACTTACATTATACCATGAGCGGAGAGAAAATTTATATAAAAAATTCAAGAAACCCAATAAAATCAATGGGTTTTGGCATTTAACAAATGCCTAAATATAATTGTTCCAAAGGAGAACAACAAAATAGTCGCGCCCCGCGAGGGGCGTGTGAGTAGAAATGGATTTGCCACAGTGGCAAGCAAACGACAAAATCGTCGCGCCCCGCGAGGGGCGTGTGAGTAGAAATAATGGAGAATGATGGAACGCAACTGGACGGGAATGTCGCGCCCCGCGAGGGGCGTGTGAGTAGAAAGTGGCTTGATTTTAGAAAGATGCACAAGCAATGCTTTTTCGTTTTTGATTGTATCGCACTAAAATTGTGTATAAATACATTGACCGTTGTGCAATTAGTGTGTATAATATAATTATGCGGAGGGCCATTGAATGAAACAAAGGGATTTGATTAAGAAACTTGAAGATGCGGGTTTTTCTTTTGAAAGACATGGTGGGAATCATGATATATACAGAAGAGGCAGAGATATAGAAAAGATTCCAAGGCATAAAGAGGTTAATGAAAATTTGGCAAGAATGATACTCAGAAAATGGAAATTATTATAGGGAGTGAATGATATGAAACAAGTTTATCCAACTTTTATAGTAAATACAAATGATGGCTCAGAACATTCCTTTTTGGCATGTGTTCCTGACATGGAGATTTTTACTGAAGGAGATACTTTTGCAGATGCTATTGAGATGGCGAGGGATGCTATTGGGCTGGCTGGAATTTCAATGGAAGATAATAAAGAAGAACTTCCTGTGCCTTCGGATCAAAATGCTGCTATTGAAAAAGTGCGGCAGGATACGGAGGATATTGATTTCTCTAAAGGTATTTTGACATATGTAGATGTTG
The DNA here is from genome assembly GCA_910574865.1 of Lachnospiraceae bacterium. Taxonomy (GTDB): domain Bacteria; phylum Bacillota; class Clostridia; order Lachnospirales; family Lachnospiraceae; genus Schaedlerella. The sequence goes on from CAJTDN010000028.1 coordinate 899, forward strand.
ATTTCTCTGAGTATAGAAAAAAGGTTGATACAAAAACTGTCAGAAGAAATGTTGCCCTTCCAAGCTGGCTTAATTATGAGGCTGAACATGCAGGAATCAATGTTTCAAGGGTACTACAAGAAGCATTGATGAATGTATTGAATGTAAAGAGAAATATATAGTATATATTTGAAAATGAAATAATAAAAAGTTTAAACTGGGCAGTGATTTTGCGAGGAAAGAAATCACTGCCCCTATATGTTATGATGTTGGGGTCTTGACTGTTCTTTTGGTGACATTGTTCGAGTATGGTTTCAGTAAATAGACGATGTTGGAGGCGACAAGGATGGAGAGCCACCGTCCCGCTCAATATAGGTGCGGACATAAGCCGCATAAAACATCCGCCAGTTGTTTTTTTTGTTTGGAAAAATATTCGTCCGTGGGAAGAAACGGCGTGTCATCTGTCACGCCAAAACGTTCGCGCAAGGAAAAACCAAGCAGGGTCAACAGCCCGATGCGGCCGGAAAGAAACTCGCTGACTCCTTTCATCATTTGGAATTGTTGCAAGATTAATACAATATTGTATTAGTCATGACAACAATTTGGAAATGCAGATATTAAAATCGTCATAAATACATACGGGAATGTCATCATCGAAAACATACTGGTTTGTCCTGCTTCCGTGTTCAAAGTTATGAACCATGACCGTGCGCGTCGCCGGATTCACGATCCAATATTCGCGAACCTTGGCCGAACGATATTTAAACAGCTTGATGTCGTAGTCCCTTTGCGGGTCGGAGGGGGAAACCACCTCGATAATCCAGTCAGGAGCACCGTTGCAGCCGTATTCGTCCAATTTGTCCTTGTTGCAAATCACGGAGATATCCGGTTCCACGTAGTTTTTGTCATCTTCGTTTAAGAACACGGCAAACGGGACGGGATAGACTTTGCAAGAACCGGCGTGCGTGTCAATATACTGCCCGATTATTTTGGTGAACTGGCTGACAAGTTCCTGGTGAATCCGTCTTGGCGGAGCCATCATATACATCTGCCCGTCAATCAATTCCGCCCGCTGGCCGTCCGGCAGGGCGTAGATATCATCAATCGAATATTGTCTTTTTTGTGGTAATGCCATAGGCGTGGGCGACATAAAAGATTTTGAATTGAGCCGCTTCGCTTCAGGTGGCGATACGAGCAACAAGCATAGCGTTTGCGAGCCGGTTTGCGCTAGCAAACCGGAATTGAGAAAGGCAGAAAAAGAAGATTGGCAGGAAATCATGAATCTGGTGCACAAGACCGTGCGGGAAATATACCCGCGTTATCATCCGAACGCGGTGGTGGAGTTTTTCTGCACGTTTCATGACAAGCGGCGAATACAACAAGACATTCAGAACGGAAATGTCAGGGCGCCGGTGCAAGATAAGAAAATCATCAGGACGGGCAGCGTGGAGGAAAATCGCATTGATTGGCTTTATGTGTTGCCGGAGTTTCAGAAAAGGAGACATGGACGGAAAGGACAATATTTATATCCCCGCCATGATGGCGGGGAATGTTGTAGGAGAAGGCGTATGTCTTGGCGGAATGGATGTTGCATGGAAATAGAAATAATGTTTAATGTTGAGTTTCCAATTCTCGTATTCCTTTCTCAACGTTTAATCTGCTGAAAATAAATACTATCAGAAGGCCGCTTATGATAGGAAGCGCATAAAACCAGAAATTCATTCTGGCCATGGTGGTGCCGGATTGTGTCGTGGCATCAGCGGTATATCCGATTCCAGAGAGAATCCATCCGGGCATCGCGGCCGCAATTCCACTGGAAATTTTCCCGCCGATGGAGGAACTGGAATATAACAGTCCTTCTAAGTGCCTTCCGGTCTGCAGATAGGAGTATCGGACAAGGCTTGGCACAATTGGCGCGATACTTGCGCATAATACGCCGAAGGGAAGAAACCGCATACAAAAAGTTACGTAAAATAGTGGTCGGTTGACAGTGTCCATAAACGCAAAGGGAAGGCTTAAAAGAATTAGTACAACTATGAAAAGAGAAACGAAAACATTACATTTAAAGGTTCCTAATTTTGCAACAATGCGGGGCGCCATGAAAAGTCCCGGAAGGCAGGCTAATAACACTACTACACTTAAGGATGAATAAATGTTAATGTCCCCTAAATTGATTTCGCAGTAATAGAGGGAGAGCGATAAATTGGATGCGAGCACGAAATTTACCACGACAGCATATAAAATTGCCCAGATAAAGTAAGGGTTTTTGAAAACGTTTTGCAAGTCATTTGCTAAAGAGTTTTTCGGCAGCGTGGTGGTGGATGGTGCCGTTTCGTTATCTTGCGGAAGTTCTTTCACGGTAAGCCCGCTTAAAAGTATGAGGATGGTGCCGGCAGTGGTGAATATTGTCATTACAATTCGCCAGGCAGACACCGTATTACCAAGTGCTTCCACGGTTCCAAGTGTAAGACTGTTTATTAAAATATTTGCAAACAGAACGACGGTGTAAGAAACTACGTTCATGGTGACACGTTCAGAATCAATTTTTGTGATTAGCGCGTTCATCGTGTTATATGAAAGCATGACGATAGTATAAGAAACGGCGTTGTATATCAGGTAAAACACGAAAAAATAGGCATAAGGAAGTCAGCCGCCGGTTTCTGGAATAAAAAATAGTAAAATACCGGAAACACCGAGCGGTATGGCGCCTCCAACTAGCCAAGGACGGGCTTTTACGTATTTACTGTGGCACTTGTCCATGATTGCCCCGAATATAAAATCTGTCACGCCATCCAATAATTTAAGAAACGGGAAGAAATAACGCCAGGAGAATATAGGAAACGTTATAAAGACTGGAGTAATAAGCTAAAATAGAATAAAGTGTAGGATAAAAATATAAAATTACGGATAGAAAATCCGTAATTTTTTTATTAATATGATGATGGTTGTGCCTCAATCATCTGTATCGCGATATCCGAGATGGAATATCCTATTTGTTCATCTATATATCTGTGCTCCAATAGATGGCTAACCACATTTGAACAGATACAAATCATAAAATTTTTTGTATTTCTCAATCCATCTGCCGCCAAAGTCCTAGGCACGCAGGAAAAATCCTGGCTCACGAGATAGTGGAATCCATCCATGTCCAAGTGAAATAGGAGAACGGTATGACATTGTCAAACATTTTAGCAATGAGGTATTTCCCGTTTATATCTGGCGGACGGAGGATAAAATGGCATACGACATGGAAAAAGAGGAACTGCTTTACCACATGTATCAGCAAGACCTGCCACAAAAAAATCATCAATACATAGACGAGGAACGGATTGTTAATTCGGTGAGGGAAGGGGACGAGGTGTATTTAAAAGAAAATATAGATGAAATATGGCCGACGTGTTCGCGTATTGTCCCGGAATCGATAAAGAAAAGTGAAGAATATCTGGCAGTCATCACCATCGCGCTTGTTTCAAGGGCAGCGATTGAAGGTGGAATGACATCACAAGAGAGCTTCCGGCTTAGTGATTTATATTTACGGGAAATCGCACATAAAACAACGATGAAGGAAATCCGGAATACAAGAAACCAGGCCGTGATAGAGTATGCCAGGCGTGTTAGGAAGATAAAGGAAGAAGGGTCGGAAAAAATTGTGGTAGAGAATGCAAAATCTTTTATCACGGTCAATATTTTCAAGAAGATCAGTTTGCGTGACGTGGCAAAGGCACTTGGGATGAACAAGAGTTATGTCGGAAGAGTATTCCGGGAAAGTGAAGGGATGACCGTTGTCCGCTATATTCAGAGGGAGAAAGTAAAAATGGCGGAAAACATGTTGAAATATTCAGATCGGACTGTTGTTGAAATTGCAGATTATATACAATTTGTAAATCAGAGCTATTTTGGAAAAATATTTAAGCGGGAAACGGGACTTTCGCCCGTCATATACAGAAATAAGTATCACCCCCCACAGTTTTAGAGACAAGGAGAAAAGTAAAACATATGTTTAGACAAGTAAAAATCAAAATATTGTCATCCATTAAGAAAAAACTGGAGCCACGATTTCAGGCGTAGATAGCTACTACAAAACTATATGGTAAATTGATTACCGTGAATATCAATGGGCGTGATGTCAAAATGCGGCATCATTCCAGTGGAAGGAAAAATGCGCCCGTATATATCGATATTCATGGTGGCGGCTGGGCGTGGGGATGTATTGAAAATGGAGACCATCTGAGGGATAATTTTGTCAGACAGCTGGGAATTGAGTGCTATTCCGTTGATTATACCTTGGTTCCGAACGCGTTTTATCCGACGCAAGTGAACGAACTCTATGAAATTGTAGAGTACATGCATGCGCATCCGGAAGAATTTCAAATAGATCCAAACCGAATGATTGTCGGAGGGCGCAGCGCGGGAGGAAATTTGTCGGCGGCTCTTTGTCTCATGGCAAAAGAAAAGGGGAGTTTCCAGTTTATGTGTCAATTGTTAGAATACCCTGCCATGGATTTGACGGGGACGTTTGTTAAGCATAGGGATAGATATGTTGAAAAACCGGCATTGCCGATATGGTCGTTAAAGCTTTTGATAGATTCCTATGCATCGAAAAAACAACAGAAAGAAAAATTTTGTTCACCGCTTTTTGCAACGAGGGAAGAACTGGAAGGTCTGCCGCCGACCGTTATACAGACGTGTGAATATGATTCTGTGAGATTGGAAGGCGATTTGTACGCTGAGAGATTGGCAGATGCAGGAGTCATTGTAAGGCATCGCTGTTATCCGAAGGCGATTCATGGATTTTCAGAAGAGGAAACGAAAGAAGCCCTTGACTGGCAGCAGTATATGATTGATTTTTTAAAAGAATATGTTCAGTGAGAGAGAAGATACATGTCCCCCGTCAGTTGGTGGCGGGGGACAAATGGTCATGATTGTTTTTTCACTATGGGAATCCACACTTCATATTGGGCGTTCTGTGGGTCAGGATTCAGGTAGACCTCGACATCCGGGGCGTTGCCATATTCATAGCCCGACGTGGGCAGCCACTCCGTCACGATGCGTCGTTCCAGTTCCTGGATGGAATCGTTGGTTCCCGAACCGGGAAAGACGGCCCATGTCGCGGGCGGAACGGTATACTCTTCCAACTCGCCTTTTTCCATCGAGGTGGAGACGGCGATATAGTACCGCCATTCTTCCTCGTCGTTGCAAGTGCTGATGCCAAGAACGCCCATGGGCTGCGCGTTCATCATTTGCGTGAGGCGCTGCAACGTGCCGTTTGTCGCGATTTCCTGCCATTTTGACGGAATGACCGCGAAATTTTTTTCAATCTCTTTTTCCAGCGGGACGGACACGCCGACAATGCGAAACGCGTCCTTTGTTTCAATTCTATAATTCATTTCACCGACTCCTTTGATTGTGATTTTGAATGTAATCGGTGGAAAGGATTTTATCGACACGCCCTCGTCCTTCAGCGCGGAGGGGGCAATCCCGTGGATGCTCTGGAACGCCCTGTTAAACGCGGTCGGGGAGTTGTAGCCGTATTTCTCGGCCACGTCGATGATTTTCGCACTACCGCCCTGCAAGTCCACGGCCGCCAGCGACATTTTCCTTTTTCGCACATATTCGGACAAGGGCATGCCCGCCATATAGGAAAACATTCTTTGAAAATGATAGGACGAACAGCAGGCGATTTGCCCGAGCCGTTCATGGTCGATTGTGCCGGTAAGGTTCTCCTCGATGTAGACAATCGCGTCGTTTAATCTTTCAATCCATTCCATCTTTCCATTCCTCCTCGTTAAACTGTTATAAAAAGTTGTACCAGTACGTTATTTGCGCGGACGACGAGCCAAAGCCTTGCCTGCATGACCTTGGTGGCTGCCAGGGGGGATTTCAATCCGGATACGGGTATTGTATCAAATTCTGCATGGCGTGTCCACTCATTGTCTGCACGAAAAAGAGAGGTAATCGTTTGCTGTTACAGTTCAGTTCCCGGCCAATCACCACGCTGATTGGCCGGGAGGATGCACGTAAATCTGGCCGATGCATCACCCGCTTTGCCGTAGGCAAACTAAAAATGCGGGTGATGCCCGTTACAATTCGGACCCGCGCTGGCGCGGGGCTGAATTGTAATCGTTTGCTTCAAGTTCCTTACAAAAGCATCGTCATGTACAAGGGCAGGAACGTGATACCTTCCTCTTCCTTCAGGTCGCCCGTGTGTAACACATAGGGGGTGTGCAATTGCTCCGCGTATTTTACCTTGAATTTCCGCAGGGAGCTTAACGTGTAATTTTTGCCGGATTTCACTTCGATAGGCGAAATGTTGTGGCGGTTGCTAATCTTGCTTTTGGTTATTAGGAAATCAATTTTCATGCGTGACGCGGCGTCATCACGTGACGAGTTGGAATAGAAATAGAGCCTGCGCCCGTTTGCCGCGAGCATCTGGGCAACGACGTTTTCTATAATCATCCCCGTGTTGACCTCCAATTTATCAAATAAAAGTTTTTTATATATTTCCTCGCTTACGATGCCGTTTTCGTCAAAAGCGTGGCTGATTAAAAGTCCGGTGTCCGCCATGTAACATTTGAGCGTCAGACGGTCCATGTTGAGTTTCATCCCGATGCTTGGCGCCGTGGAGTTATAACAAGTGTTTATGATCATGGCATCATTCAGCCAGAATAACGCGCTTTCATAATCACGGAACCGGGCTTCCTTTTTCAGGGAAGAAAGCCGGAATTTTCTGTCATGCTTTTGCAATTGTGCGGGAATCTCGTCAAAAATTTGTTCCACTTTCATCTCGTACCCTTCGGCATGCTTCACGATGTCAGAGCGGTAGAGTGAGAGGATATCTCGTTTTACCCGGTCCGCTTTGTCAAAGTCACGCGTTCGGACGTAAAAGTCAACGGCCTGCGGCATGCCCCCGACAATCATGTATTGCCTGAAATAATCCATCGCTTTGCGGTGTAGCGCCTGCCCCAGGGGTTTCTTCTTTTCGAAACACATGTGGATAAAATCCATCAGCGTGTCGTTTCCTAAAGCCCATAGAAATTCCTCGAAATCCAAAGGATACATCCAGACGTGGTGTTCCTCGGAGGGGATCAGGATGTCCTGGACATTTTTCTTGATGCTCATGAGCGAGCCGGTTTCGATAAAGTCGTAGCGCCCGTCGGCCACGAGATACTTGATGGCCGAGCGTGCCCGCGGGAAAAGCTGCACCTCGTCAAAAATAATCAGTGACTCACGCTCATATAGCTTCACGTTATAAAAGCCAGAAAGATACATGAAAAAGGAGTCCAGGTCGGTCAGGTAATTGACGAACAAGTCGGTCACTTCTTTGGTGGCATTGTTGAAATCAATTAAAATGTAGCTCTTATATTCCGTCTTTGCGAATTCTTCGGCAATATAGCTTTTTCCCACGCGGCGCGCCCCGTCAATTAGCAATGCGCATCGCCCGGCATCCTCTTTTTTCCATTTGATTAATTCGTTGATAATCTTTCGCTTCATCTATAATGTCATCTCCTATAGCACAAAATCAAGATTTTTAACACACCCATGATAACACGTTTTCAAGATTTTTTCAATAAGTAAATAGACACGAAATCAAGAAAACGTACATCTCTTAATATGCACGTTTTCGAGAAATATATGCGTTGTTCCGTTTTCGATAGATATACTGAGGAGCAAAAACATTTGCTCCTCAGTATACGAGGATGCGCACAGCTGCATAAGGAAATATGCCGCTTTGCGGCTGCGGCTGGCGCTATACTCACGGCGGATTTCATCTGCCGTGAGTATAATCATATTGTCATCCGCATGTCTCCAGGCTCGGGCCAGGGCTTGCTCACGTTCGTTTCGCCGCGCGGTACGCGGCCGGGCTCATGCCGATGACCGCCTGGAAGTCCTGCGAGAAATGGCTGCGGGAGGAGAGGCCGATTTTCTCCATGACGCTTTGGATGTCGTCGTCCGTGGTGGCGAGCAGGAGGGCGGCGTATTCCATTTTCCGCGCGCGGACGTATTCGCGCAGGGACTGCCCGGTTTCTTCCTTAAACTTGCGGGAAAGGTAGTACGGCGTGTAACCGATAAGACGCGCCAGTGTTTTTAGCTCCACGGTTTCCGCGAGATGGTTTTGCACGTAATCCATGCAGAGCGTGACTTCACGGCCGTAGGCACGTGATTCGCGGCGGCGTTTCTGCAGGTGTTCGTAAAATTCGCGGGAAATCTCTTTCATCAGGTTTTGCAGGCCGACAGGAGAGTGCGGCTCGTTCTCAATTTTTCCCAGATACTCATCCGCCAGCCGGTATGCTTCCTCGTAGGTAAGCCCGGCCTCCACGGCGGTTCTTGCGCACAAGGATACCATCATGATGGCGGAGGCCTTTAATTTGCCAACGGGCGACTGGATGCCGGATGCGTCCGTGGGGAGCAGGCTTGGCCGGTACGCTTGCGGGTCTTGCCCGGCGGGCAGCCCAAGGTGCAGATACCCGGCGAGTTTTCTTTCCGTGTCCCGGATGGTCTTGTATGTCGATGGTGAGATGTCAATGGCCTTTTGTCCAAGTTCCTTGACGGTGCCGGCATAAAAATCTTCTAGTGGCTCGGAAAGGGGAACCGAAACGCGGGTCGAAGCCAATCCGGGGAAACCAAAATCCGGGCGTTCGGCATGCGAGGGGGCGGATTTTGTTGATTTGAAAGGCGTTATCCGCGGGTCGTCCTGCAGGGAATGCAGTTCCTGGTACGTGACTTTTTTCCCGGTGACGCAGTAATGCAGCAGGATGGCGTAAGAGGCAAGCTGGGTATGGGGAATGACGGGCAATTGTCCCATGGCTTTTAATAGCTGTCGCTTGGAGTGGAAATTCATGCCTTGCGCCTCGTATTTTGCCAGGGTACGTTCCAACTGTGCGAGGGACACGGGATATTGGAAGGCGGGACCCAGCAAGTAAATCCGTTTCAAATCATCCGCTTCCTTTTCAAGAACGGCGTACCATACCAGCCCCATGTAAATGCTGAGCGCGTAAGGGGCCGAACGTGTTTTCGCATATTCATGAAGATATGCGTGGTAGTTGCATTCCAGAAAAAGGCGGTGGAACAAGTTCTGCCGGTCTTCGCTGGGGCAATTGCTGTAAAGCAGCGTTTCATTTTCATCATAAATCCAGGCGTACAGATTGGGAATGCAGGATAATACGTCAAGCATGTCGGCTGGAGACGTCATGATAATACCTCCCATTCGTTTCGTTTTTGATAAGTGTTCCGATATTGCTGCGGGGTCATCCCGACGGCCTTTTTAAATAATTTGCCAAGATGGCTCTGTGAGGAAAATCCAAGATAAGAGGAAATCTCGATTAGGGAGTAATCCGAGTAAATCAGGAGGTTTTCCACCAGCGCCATTTTTTCCGAGAGGATATACTGGTATAGGGACATGCCGGTTTCCTTTCGGAAAAGGGAAGTCAGGTAATTGGGGTGCACGTAAAAATGCTCCGCGATTTCCTGGATGGTAAGGCGGCTGTGCAGGTGGGAAAAGACATAGTCCTTGCATTGGCCGATTAACGGGTTGCCACTGGCGGCCGGGACGGGGGAAACGGATTGGGACTGTTTTAAGTCCCGCACCATGGCCGCCAGGTCGCGTTCCGCCTTGTTTGTCAGAATTGCCACGTCATAAACATTTTTAATATCTTCGATTTCCTGCATGTAGGCGTCTCCAAGCGTGAAGGCGGCTTCCTGGGTCAGCCCGCCGCGGATGGCCGCCCGTGTCGCGAGGGCGATGACGATGATGGCGAGGTTTTTTCCGTTCCGATTTGGATCCTTGGCGGTTATGCCGAGAGAACCGGCGTATTGTTCTTCCTTGCTTTTGGCGAGAAGCTCCAGATTGCCGGTCTCGATGGCAAGCATTTCCCGCTGCTCCTGCGAGTAGGGGTTGTGTTTGGTATTAGACTCCCGGCTGTTGAAAAGACGGGAGCTGGTCGTGGTCTGCGCGAGCGTCTCGTACCGTTCTTCCAAGCAGTTCGCGGCATAGCATTGGGCCAGTGTTAGCACGCCTTGGTGGGTCAGGTTGTGCAACAGCAGCAGCGCGTTGGCGAACTCGTCCATGCCATGGGTGAAGAGCTGGTCCGCGATGGAAGACGGCGTGTCGTCGTCTTCCAGTGTGTGTTTCAGAGCCAGGCCGTGGACGATATTGACGGGGCCGATGATGAAACAATGGGCGGCGGATTTTATGATTCCATAAAAAATATACCCGTTCGTGCATGCGATGGCGGGCGCGTCGTCGTTGGCAAGTGACAGCAAGGTATTCTCGATTTTCTGGAAAAAAGTGTCGTTTAAGTCAATCCGTTTTGTCTCCGTTTTTAGAAACCGGCCGTTTCCATCATAAAAGCGTACATGTGTGGAAAACTGGGTGGTGAGGTAATAGAAAATCGCGTCCATGTTCATGATCATGTCTCCCCGTTGAAATGTAAAATGGTAGCGTCGGTGTACAGAAGGCAACACGCCCGGGCCCATGTGATTTCAAGGGTTTTCAGCGTCATCTTCAATCGGCGTACGTCCTTGTACGCCTCATTCATCTTCCTTGAAAACCCTTGAAATCCCTATGGGTGAGGTCGTAGAGTCGTGAAGAGGCATATTTCCCCTCTTTCAAGGCACTTAAGCGACGCGTACAAGGACGTACGCGGAGTGAAAGTAACGATGAAAGAGGGGAAATATGCCCTTCATCGACCGTGTTGCCTTCTGTACACCGACGCTATTATCATGACATTGATTATATCTCATCGTGAATCATTTGGCAACGGATAACGGGGTAGAAATCATTTGAAGTTACTGTTCACGGGGCCGTGCGCCCTGCCGCACGGCCACCGTCCGATAAAGTGATGGTGTCGGTGGGCATCCAGCCCATTGCCGGAGGCAATTTTAGATGGCTGGATGCTGTTACAATCCACGGCGGTCACGCCGTGAATTGTAATCATTTGAATAGTGATAAATATATTTGGAAAGTGATATCCAGAATTTGGATTTAAAGATATACTTGAAGGCATGAAAACGGTTTTTAATGAGTTGTGTCGTAACAAGCAGGAGGAATTATATGAAAGCAGAAAAATTCAATTTGGGATGGTTTGTAAAAGAAGGGGTGGCGGACCCGTTTGCCGCCATTTTTTCCCCGTCCGGGGCGGGTGGTGAGCCGGTCGTGCTGCCCCAGGACGCCATGATTTTGGAGAAGCGCGACGAGAATTGCCAAAGCAAGGCGCAGTCCGGGTTTTATCCGGCAAAATCATATACTTATACGAAGGAATTCGAGGCTTTGGAAGAGTGGCGTGAAAAGGTCACCATGATTGAATTCGAAGGAGTCATGATGCACGCGCATGTTTTCTTGAATGGGAAGCATCTGGCCACGCATGAGTATGGGTATTCCAATTTTTATGTGGATTTGACACCGTATTTGAACTATGGGGAGAAAAACGTTTTGAAGGTGGTGTCCGTCAACAAGGAAAAGGCTTCCCGCTGGTATCCGGGGAGCGGTATTTACAGGGACGTGACGCTCTGGCAGGGCGGCAGGCAGTACATTCCGGAAGAGACGATCCGGGTCAGGACGGAGACGGTGGAAGACGGTTGCGCCGTTTTGGCGATGGAATATGACGTGGCCAATACGGAGTATAAGGAAGTAAAACGGAAAGCAATCGTGACGATTTATGACGGGGAAGGAAAGCAGGTTCGCCGGGCGGAACAGTTCCTGATTGTGGAACCGGGCGGGAAAGCAGAGAATTTCTGCCGCCTGACGGTACCTGAACCCGAATTATGGTCCGTGGACACGCCGAGCTTGTACGAAGCGGAGGTCGTGTTATTTGACGGGGAGGAGGAACTGGATGCCGCCCGGGATTCGTTCGGTATCCGGACGTTGTCCTTGAGCGCCGCGTCAGGATTGAAAATCAACGGGGAAACGGTCAAGCTGCGCGGCGCGTGCATTCATCATGACAATGGCGTCATCGGGGCCACCACGCTGGAGGCGGCCGAGGAATTTCGTTTGAAGGCGTTGAAAAATGCCGGGTTTAACAGTATCCGCTGTGCGCATAATCCGGCTTCCAAAGCGATGCTCAGGGCTTGCGACCGGATCGGGATGCTGGTGATGGACGAACTTACGGACATGTGGAACGAGCAGAAAAACGCGAATGATTTTTCCCTTCAGTTTGGCAAGGTATGGGAGGAAGAGGTGAAAAATCTCGTGGACAAGGATTATAATCACCCGTCCGTCGTGATGTACAGCACGGGAAACGAGATTCCCGAGATTGGCAGGAGCACCGGGGCCGACATGAACAGGAAACTGGCCAGGGCGTTTCGCGAAGCGGACCATACCCGTTACGTTACTTGCTGTATCAGTGGATTCTTGGCGGTGGTAGATTGCATGGGAGCGTTCGCGCCGTCGGCGCAACCGACCGGGCAACCGCAGGAGGAAGAGAAGCAGGAGGCCGGGCGGCAGGAGAAGCAGGAGCAGGTGGCCGGGCAGCCGCAGGCGCGGGTGAGCGAGGGCGGCACAGAAGAAAGGCGGGCGCGCTCAGGCGAGGGCAGCGAGGAGCTGAACAGCATGATGGGGGCTACGCAGCAACAGATGATGGATGCCTTTTCCGTGAGTCCCGTGTTGGACGAATGCATTGAGCCGGTGGAATCCGAACTGGATGTTATCGGGTACAATTATTTGACCGCCCGGCATGAATATGAGCACCTGCGCCATCCGGATCGCGTCGTCGTGGGAAGCGAGACATATCCGCCGGAAATCCCGAGGCTTTGGGAGATTGTGAAAAAGAACCCGCATGTAATCGGGGATTTTACGTGGACCGGGTTTGATTACCTCGGCGAGGCGGGTATCGGAATCTTCCATTATGACGCCGACCAGGAAGGAATGGGGTGGTTCCCGGACAGGCTGGCCTACCAGGGCGATATTGACATCAATGGGAACCGGCGGGACATCAGCTATTTCCGTGAAATTGTCTTCGGGCTTAGGAAGGCTCCTTATATCGCGGTAGAGCGGGCCGACAAGGTTGGGCATGTCCATGATGAAAATAATTGGAAATTTAAGGACGCGGTGCATAGCTGGACGTTTCCGGGATATGAGGGGACGGTCACGAGGGTTTATGTTTTCTCCGGCCAGGAAGAGGTGGAACTGTTCTTGAACGGGAAATCCATGGGCAAGAAAAAGGTGGGGGAGACGGAGCCGTTTACGGCGGTTTATGAGGTGCCATACGAGGCAGGGCACTTGTGTGTGAAAGCGTATGAAAATGGGGCGGCCGTTTGGGAGGACGCGCTGTCCACCGCGGGTGAAATATGTTCGTTTTGTGTGGAGACGACCAAGGAGGAGCTGGCCGCGGGCGGCGGCGACGCGGCGTTTATTACCGTGGATTTGGCGGATGAGGAAGGGAACCGGAACATGTTTGGCGACCGGGACGTCACGGTTTCGGTGGATGGGGCCGGCACCCTTCTGGGCTTCGCCTCGGCAAGGCCAAGCGGCGGCGGTGGATATCAGGACACCACTTCCATGACGTATGACGGCAGAATCATGGCGGCGATAAGGAGCGCGGAGTATCCGGGGGAAATCCGGGTGCGTTTCACGGCGGAAGGCTGCGGGGAGAAAACGGTATTGCTGCACACGGTATGAGCGGGAAGTGGCAAATCCCGCATGTTGTTTGAAAAGTGACAAACATATTTGAAATGTGATGTCAAATAAAAGCAGAAAGGTATAAACTAAGGGTACGTCAATGATACAAGAGCAGTTCGGAAAGTATCGTAGAACATATTTTTAAAGGAGGATGTATTTATGAAGAAGAAACAGATTGTAAGCCTGGTATTGGCGGCGGCGATGGTCGTTTCCTCGTTTGCGTTGGCCGGTTGTGGCGGCAAAGGCGGAAATGACGGCGGCGGAGACGGCGCGGATGGTAACGGGGGCGGCACGTCCGGGAAGGATGCCAATTTTTCCTGGTGAATTTCGACGACGGACGGTGGTGGCACGTACTATGAAGAGTACGATGACAACCCGGCGGTGCAGTGGCTCAACCAGCAGTACTGGGACACGGAGAACGGGACGATTGGCACGGAGGAAAACGGGCGGAATGTAAAGTTTACGTTTACGGCTCCGGTGTCTGGTTCAGAGCAGGATAATTTTAATGTCATGATGTCAACCGGGGAATACACGGACATCGTGGATATCACGATGGGCACGGAAACCTCCAAGACATGGTACGAGGAAGGCGTGGCGCTGGACTTGACGGAGTATGTGGAAAAATGGTGCCCGAACTATGTCGAGTATCTGGATGAAAACCCGGATGTCAAGGCCTTGGTGACGGATACGGACGAGGACGGAAAGACGCACTACTACCAGATGTCTTGTATCATGGATGGAATTCCCGACCCATGGTGCGGGTATGCGTATCGTCGTGACTGGATTGTGGCGTACGGCACGCCCAGCAGTCATGTGTGGGACTGGGACAGTGACTATGTGAAGAAAAACGGCCATCCGGCAGTGACCCCGCTTTCCGAAGCGAAGGCACAAGATAACATGGAGGGATGGAAGGAGAACGAGGTGACGAGCTTCACATCCAGCGAAGGGGAAAATCCGGATGACGATTATGAGGACAATGTCATTTTCCCGAGCGGGAAGGATTACCCTTACACCATCAGCGACTGGGAGTGGATGTTCGAAGCATTTGAGAAAGCGTTGGCCGACAAGGGCTTTTCCGAGGATACGACCGCATATTGTACGACGGTCGGTTATATGGGATATGATCCGCTTGGCGAGCTGGTTTCTTCTTTCGGTGCCGGCACCGGCGACTGGATTAAGGATAAGGATAACAACGCGAAGTTCATGGGAGACAGCGAGGAGTTCAAGACATATTTGGAATGTCTGTCGAATTGGAACCAAAAGGGATGGCTGGACAAGAGTTTTGAGCAGAGGGCTTCCGACTTGTTTTATATCATTAATACGGGAGGCGTGATGCAGGGCAAGGTCGGCTTGTTCTTCACCTATTCTTCAACGGCAGGAACGGGTATTCGCTCTACTTGTGCGGATCCGGTGGATCAGCAGAACGCGTTCGTGATGGGCTGTCCGCTTCCGGTGAACGACGTGTACGGCGAGGAAAACTCAAAGTTCGTGACTCCGAACAGCGTGTTCCAGGCCGGGCGCGTGGACACCAGCGTGATTGTGACGGAGAAGGCGGAGGATAAGGATTTGGAGGCACTGTTTACGGTATTTAACTGGCTGTATAGCAGGGAAGGCGCGGCAACCCGCACCTTAGGGCTGAGCAAGGAGCAGCTTGACTCGGCAAATCTTGAGCACCACAACGTATATGCGGACCAGAACCTGGACGGGGCGTATGTTTTGGAAGAAAAAGACGGCAAGACCGTATACAACATGAACTTCCCGGACGGTGTCGGTGATTTCGCGGGCGCGCTGGTATTCGCCAGGATGGCGGTGGGACTGCGTCTGTGCGGCGACCCGAACGGGGATTATATCATCGATAACCATAAGGCAAAGGTTATCTCGGACGCGCAGCAGTTCTGGGCGATGTATGAGAACACGGCTTCCCTGATGAATTATGCTTCCTTATACACGACGGAGGAGACGGACGCGAACGGCCCGGTAAATACAGAGGTGTGGGACTACGCGGCGAGAAACCTGCCGGCTCTTATTAAGAGCGGCGACTTGTCCGGCTGGGACGCCTATGTGGAAGGCCTGAACGCGCTGAACCCGGAAATCCACACGAAAAACGACCAGGCGATGTTGGATAGGCTGTACCGGTAATTATCATTGAGATTAAGGATTGACAATGAACGGATAATGGATGCCGTATAGTGAAATGCTTGTAATTAACCAGCCAAGGCTTTGGAAAAATCCGGGAGCTTTGGCTGGTGCCATATCATGGTGTTAAAATACCGATAGGGCGAGATAATAGCCTGGCAGAGGAAAACTGTCAGAAAGGAAGGAGAAACCAGTATGAAATATTTTTGTAATCCAGTGAATATGGAGTACCGCTACCAGATGTTTCAAATAAAGGGACAAGAAAACTTGTGCGAGGCGCACCGGGAGGCGGCGGATCCTTCCATAATCTATTTCAAAGGGCGTTATTATTTGTTCCCGTCGATGTCGGCCGGATTTTATACGAGTGAAAATCTTGCGGGCTGGGAGTTCCACGCGTTTTCCGGCGACATCCCGATTTATGACTATGCGCCGGACATCCGTGTCGTGGGAGATTACGTGTACTGCTGCGCGTCGTCCCACGAAAACGAGTGCTCTTTTTATCGGACGAAAGACCCGTTGACGGAGCCGTTTGAGGAAATCAAGGGCAGTTTCCGGTTCTGGGATCCGAATTTGTTGTGCGACGATGACGGGAGGCTATATCTGTACTGGGGGAGTTCGAACTCGGAACCGATATGCGGCGTGGAACTAGATCCAAAGACGATGCGGCCGCTGGGTGAAAAAACGCCGCTTTTGGAGGCTCATGAGGATGTCAACGGGTTCGAGCGGATGGGAGAGGATTATGTGCCGCCAAAGACGGAAGAAGAAATTCAGGAAGCAATCGCGGCGGTGCTGAAAGAACACGGGCAGGAAGGGTACGAGCCGGATGAGGCGATGAAGAGGCAGTTTTATAAATGGTTCGGCAACAGCCCGTATATGGAAGGCCCGTGGATGACAAAGCATGACGGAAAATATTACCTGCAATACGCGGTGACCGGGACAGAATACAATGTGTACGCGGACGGGGTCTACGTCGCGGATTCTCCGCTGGGGCCGTTTACCCTGGCGAAAAACAATCCGTATTCCTATAAGCCGGGCGGGTTTGTCACGGGCGCGGGACACGGATCGACTTTCGAGGACGGCGGCGACGGTTTTTGGCATGTGTCGACGATGCGAATTTCGGTCAACCAAAGTTTCGAACGGCGGCTGGGAATCTGGCGGGCGCAGTTTGACGAGGACGGGGAGCTGTGCTGTGACCAGCGTTATGGCGACTGGCCGATGAGGGCCGACGCGAAAATATGGGATAAGCCGGAATGGATGCTGCTTTCCTTTGGCAAGCCGGTAAAAGCGTCCTCTGGCCGGAACGCGGAAAAAATCACGGACGAGGACATCCGCACATGGTGGCAGGCGGAGACGTCGGGAAAAGAGGAATGGGCCGAGATTGATCTGGAAAAGGTGATGGATGTTCGTGCGGTGCAAATTAATTTTGCGGATGACTGCCAGGTAGAGGTGGAGCCGGGAACGTATTTCTTCACCTCCTGGGACCAAAAGCGGAGAATCGATGAGACGCGGCACGTCACGCGGTGGATATTGGAAGGCTCCGTGGACGGCGTGCATTATGAAATACTGGAAGACAAGTCGCGGGCGGAGACGGACTTGTCCCATGACCTGGTCGTGTGGGAGGAAGGAAAGCAGGTCCGTTACCTGCGTGTCCGCGCGATGGAACTGCCTTACGGGCAGAGGCCTTGTATCAGCGGTCTCCGGGCGTTCGGGCTGGGGAAGGGCAAAAAGCCGCGGCAGGTGGAAACCTTCACGGCCGCGCGGGAGCAAAACGGAATGGACATGAGGGTGTCCTGGGAGCGAGACGACGCCGTGGGCCATAACATTCTCTGGGGACACGCGCCGGATAAATTGTATCACGGCCACATGGTCTATGGAAAGTCGGAGCAAAACATCGGGGCGCTGGTCTGCGGGAGCGACGTTTATGTGCGAATCGACGCCTTCAACGAGAATGGAATCACGGAGGGCGTGACAAGGAAGGCGTAAGACGCATGACGCCGCATGGTTAAAAATGTATGTGAAAAGTGACAAAACACGAATTATACGTTGGAATATTTGCGGGCTTTGGGGAAAAAGGTAAATGCGGCGGCAAGGCGGATTATGAAAATGACCAATAAGGAACGAAGAGACAAAGGAATGGTCTATGTTGCCGATCATCAGATTTTTGCCGAAATGGCAGAATGCAAAAGGCGGCTAAAAAAATTGAACATGCTAGATTGTTGGGAATATGAACAAGTCAATCATGCCGCGAAAGAAGTGATACCGGACTGTCAAAATATATTTGTGATTCCTCCGTTTTATTGTGAATATGGAACTCACATTAAGATTGGACGAAATTTTTTTGCTAATTATAATTGCGTGATGATTGACGTTGCCAAAATAGAAATTGGGGATGACTGCATGTTCGGACCTAACGTGTCCATATATACGGCCGGGCACCCGATTCATCCGGATACCAGAAACAGCGGTTATGAATATGGGAAAGGGATTACCATAGGTAATAACGTGTGGATTGGTGGAAGCGTCGTGGTAGTACCGGGAGTCCATATAGGCAATGATGTCGTAATAGGGGCGGGGAGCGTCGTTACGTCGGATATTCCGGACATGGTCGTGGCGGCAGGAAATCCATGCAGGGTGATTCGGCAAATTACGGATGAGGATCGCCGCTACTATTATAAAAAGAAAGAAATAGATGACGAGGCGTGGAGAATCATTTCTGCTTCCGATAGTGGAGAAATGTTTTGGCAGTAAGGCTTTCCTCCTTTGTTTGGGTTGTCACGTTACGATTTCACAAAAAAGTGAGGAGGAACGCGACATTGACAAGCTGGCCGGTGGAAGCCGTGACCGCCGTCATGAACCGTGTAAATTTGATGACGTCGCTCAACTCGGACAAATCGCGGACGTCCCGCTCAATATAGATGCGGACGTCCGCGCCGTTTCGTTCGCGCAAGGAGAAACTTTATTATTTTTCCGCCCTCGCGTACGCGATTTGGAAGTCCTTCTGATCCGTGAAGATTTCCTGCTTGTACGGATTCTTTTTCTGTTCTATCGAACGTTTGACGATGAAGGCAAGGCACAGTACGTTGGCTGCCAGCGCGATTACGGCCACCACGCCCTGCATGGTCGGGTTGGCCGCCGTCGGGCGTACCGCCGCGTCCATGAAGCCGTCCGCGTAAAGAACCGGGATGGTCGTGAACTGGCTGTAATCCTGGAACATCGGGAATACTTGGGCGAACATGCACCACAACGCCAGGGTGTTCGCGCGGTTCTGAATCCAGCCGCCCTTGTTCCACAGCATGTTGGCAAACGTCGGGGCCAGCAACAGCGCCAGGCCGCAGTACCATGCGTGCGTCGGCAGGTTGTTGTACGTATACTCGAAGTTCCACAAGTCATAAGCGATGATAAAGCACCAGGTCATGTCCGGCCACAGCATGTCTTTCTTGTCCTTGGAAGAATAAATTCCCCACCAGCCGGTCATGCAGAGGATATTCAGGATTCCGGCGATACCGTTCACCCAGTTCCACCAGCCGCCGTACAGCCACACGTTTTCGGAAGACAGCCACCAGCGGTCGCCGAACTCCTGCAGGGCCATCATGCCCTTGATACCGGATTCAAAGTCACTGACTACCGCGATTAAAATATTGATTGCCACGATAACGAACGGGAATACCTTGAACCACTCCGTCTTGCCGATATTCCATTTGTATTTGAGCATCATGAAGCCGATACATCCGGCGGTCGCCGCGTACAACTTCGCGTAATGGAACCAGCTTCCCATGTGCACGTAGGTCGGGTTGTTCAACGCCCAGTCCATTCCCATCGCCGCGCAGACATAGATGGCGATGAAGTAAACCGTCAGTGCGGCCGGAATCACCAGAAAGCAGATGATGCCGCCCTGCTTCGTGCGGCGCGCGAACTCGTTCGCCAAAATCAATCCTGCAAATACCAATACCCATCCGAACAGTTGCCAGCCGGCACCGTCCCCATAAACTTGAAATAACATGTTAAATTCCTCCCTTACTATGAGCACTTGGCACTCGTACTTTGAGTGCCTACGTGCGAATGTACTCCGCATACCTTGGCGAGGTTCTTTCGAGCTTAGTTATGCGGAGCTTCCTCAATTTTTTTTCCCAAACTTAATTTTCAGCCCGCGTTTTATCGCGTATGGCAGTATCGCCTTGAATTTGTCTTCCGACCGGTACATGTTACTGCACTCGGGGTGTTCCCGGTACAAATGTATCGCGTCGAACTCGCATTTTGTCGTACACACGCCGCAGCCGATGCAACGGTTCTCGTCCACGACGGAGGCTCCGCATCCTAAGCATCGCGCCGTCTCGGTCTTGACTTGTTCTTCCGTGAACGGCTTGCTTGCGTCACGGAATGATTTTTTATGGTCAATGTTCTCGTCCATCGGCGGAATTTGCCGCTCGGAGTGGTCGTAATCCTCCACTTTAACATTTTCTTTGTCAAGTTCGATGAACTGGCGGCGGTTGCGGCCAATCGTCAGGCTGCTGCGCGGCTGCACGTAGCGGTGGATGGAGACGGCCGCCTCTTTTCCGGCCGCGATGGCGTCAATCGCGAACTTCGGCCCGGTGTAAACGTCGCCGCCGACAAAGACGTCCGGCTCGTTCGTCTGATAGGTAACAGGATCCGCCACGGCCGCCCCGCCGCGGCCAAATTCCACCTTGGAATTTTTGAGCAAATCGCCCCACACGATGCTCTGCCCGATACTTAAAAATACGTGTTCGCAGGGGATGGCGATTGTCTCGTCCTCGTCGTATTTCGGGTCGAAACGGTGGTCGTCGTCAAACACGGAAACACATTTTTTCAAAATAATGCCCGTCACCTTGCCGTTTTCCGTCAAGATTTTCTTTGGCCCCCAGCCGCAGTTGATGGTAATGCCTTCCTCTTCCGCCTCGGCAATCTCGTCCTTGGAGGCGGGCATGATGTCGCGGCTTTCCAGGCAGAACATGGATACTTCCGGGGAACCGCAGCGGCTGCTCGTGCGCGCCACGTCGATGGCCACGTTGCCGCCGCCCAGCACGACGCTCCTGCCGGGAACCTGGTAGGACTCGTCCGCGCCGACCGTGCGCAGGAAATCGACGGCGGTCATCACGCCTTCAGCGTCCTCACCCTCGATGCCCGCTTTTCGCCCGCCCTGGCAGCCGATGGCGATGTAAAATGCCTGGTAGCCTTCCGCCCGCAAGTCGTTTAACGTCACGTCTTTTCCAACCTCGATGCCGCAGCGAATGTCCACGCCCATCTGTCGGATGATATCGATTTCCGCGTCCACCACGTCCTTTTCCAGCTTGAACGACGGGATTCCGTAAACGAGCATGCCGCCCGGCTTTTTATTTTTCTCGAAGACGGTCGGCTTGTAGCCTTTTTCCGCCAGGTAAAAAGCACAGCTTAAACCGGCCGGGCCGCCGCCGATGATGGCAATCTGCTCCGAGAAACCGTCATCCTTCGTCGATGGCGGGATGATGGGCGGCACGTATCTTGTCTCGGCCTCCAAATCCTTCCGCGCGATAAATTTCTTTACTTCGTCAATGGCAATCGCCTGGTCAATCGTGCCCCTGGTGCAGGCGTCCTCGCAGCGTCTGTTGCAGACATTTCCGCAGACCGCCGGGAACGGGTTTTCCTTTTTGATTAATGCCAATGCTTCCGTATACCTGCCCTGCGCCGCCATCTTGAGATACCCTTGCACCGCGATGTGGGCGGGACAAGCCGTCTTGCAAGGCGCGGTACCGGTGTCGTAGCAGTTGACGCGGTTCTTGTCGCGGTAATCCTCCGTCCATTTGTCAGGACCCCATTTGGCCGCGTCCGGTAATTCCTGTTTCGGATAAACCACCGGGCCGTCCTTGGTGCAAAGCTTCTGGCCGAGTTTGACGGCTCCTGCCGGACAATATTCCACGCAACGGCCGCAGGCCACGCAATTTTCCGTGGTGGTTCTGGCAACGTATGCCGAGCGCGACATGTTCGGCGTGTTGAAAAGCTGGGACGTGCGCAAAGCATAGCAGACGTTGACGTTGCAGTTGCAGATGGCGAAAATCTTGTCCCTGCCGTCAATGTTCGTAATCTGGTGCACGAACCCGTTGTCCTCGGCACGTTTTAAAATTCGCAGGGCTTCTTCATATGTAATATAGCGTCCGCCCTTCTGTGTCTCCACGACGTAGTCCGCCATGTCGCCCACCGCGATGCACCAGTCCTCCGGGTCGTCCGCGCAGCCCTCGTCGAAGGTCTGGCGGGAATAGCGGCAGGAACATGGGCTGGCCGCATATTTCCCATCGTATTTCTTCAGCCAGTGGGAAATGTGTTCGATGTCGATGGACTGGTTTTCCGATTCGATGGCCTTCTCCACCGGGATGACGTGCATGCCGATGCCGGCCCCTCCCGGCGGCACCATCGGCGTCACCTTCTCAAGCGGCAGCCTTGACATCCGCTCGAAAAAACGCCCCAGTTCCGGGTGTTCTTCCAATTGTTTTTTGTTCATGTTGGTAAATTCGGCGCTGCCCGGCACGAACATCGGGAGCACGTATTGTTTGACGTGCTCGGGATTTTCCCAGTTGTACTCCAACAACCCGACGATGCACATCTCGTTTACGATGGGCTCAAGCTCTTCCTTGCTTTTCCCGGTGGCCTTCATCAGTTGTTCGAACGTCAGTGGCTTTCGCACCTTCATCTTCAGCGCGACCTCGGCCATCTCGTCCGTCACGACGCAGGC
This sequence comes from Lachnospiraceae bacterium, assembly GCA_910574865.1. Taxonomy (GTDB): domain Bacteria; phylum Bacillota; class Clostridia; order Lachnospirales; family Lachnospiraceae; genus Schaedlerella. Next base: position 23,347 of record CAJTDN010000028.1, read on the forward strand.
CAGGCCCCAGTATTCCGGGTCGTCCACCGTCACCTTGTGGCCGATGCGGTCGGTAATCATCTGGCCGAGCTTCAAGATGCATTCCCTTGGGGCTTCGTTCGTCTTGGTTCCACTCATAAGCCTCACTCCTTTTTCTTCTTGGTTATACCAAACGCCCCCTCCGAGAATCATGGCTCCCATTTGATCTGAGGGAACAATTTTGGTAATATTGCTGACATTATTTTAACATTCCCCATGGAAAGCGTCAACATTTGATAAAATTTTTGTAAAAATTATATAAAATTTATGAATGAATATCAGAATAGTGCACTATAAAAATTCATTTTGGCATCTGGTACAACCAGTTCCTGTTGAAAAATATTTTGTTTTTCGTTATACTGGTGGTACCATGGCACTGAACGTCAAGGGGGCGTTCGCTTCGTGCCAACCGTGGCGGGGCAAAGACCGCGGGGAGCACGAGGCGCGTGGCAATCCGTGGCGGGGCAAAGACCGCGGGGAGCACGAAGCGCGTGGCAATCCGTGGCGGGACAAAGACCGCGGGGAGCACGAAGCACGTGGCAGTCCGTGAATATCATGGAATCAAAGAAAAAGGGAGGAAGTCCGTCGTGGAATTTAAAAAAATCAGTTCCCCGACCTTGCGGGAGCTGTTTGTCCAACAATTGGAAGATTTGATTTTGTCGGGAAAATTGAAAATCGGGGAAAAATTGCCGACCGAGCGGCAGCTGGCGGAGTCGATGCAGGTCAGCCGTTCCGTCGTGAACAATGGCCTTTCGGATTTGGAGAAGAAGGGATTCCTCGTCGTGAAACCAAGAAGCGGCACTTACGTGGAGGACTATCGCAAGAACGGGACGTTGGATACGTTGATTTCCATTATGAAATTTAACGGGGGGCGCCTGCGCAATGACGAGGTGAAATCGATCTTGGAGGTTCGAATCGCGCTGGATACCCTCGCGGCCAGGTTGTGCGTTCCTAACATAACCGACGAGGAGGTAGAGGTGCTGCACCAGGACGTGGAGCGCATTCGCAAGGCGGACGGCATCGGCGAGGCTTCGGAGGCGGCATTTGATTTTCAGCATGATTTTGCCTTGTTTTCCAAAAACACGCTGATTCCATTGATTTTCCAGTCCTTCCACACGCCCGTGTTCACCCTCTGGGAACGGTTTTGCACGTTGTATGGCATTTCCGCGCTTTACGATAATAATTACACGTTGTGGACGTATATCCGTGACCGGGACACGGAAGGAGCCGTCACCTGGATTGAGAAGTCGATTAATGAAAGCGTGCGGGGAAGCCGGAAGATTTATTATGATTGACAATGATGTGCTTTGTGGCATCCTATTGAAAGGGCAAATGATTTCTAGTAAGATGCGTATGATAGGCGAGAGGGGGACTTTGCCTGATGGCGGGAGCAACCACGGCGGGAATGATGCTGGTGGCCGTAATCTTGTCGAAGGTGATACTTGCCGGATTGTTTTACGGGGAGCGCGCGTGGCTGGGGCGGGAGTATACATATCAAATTGTAAGATTTTCACCAAAAAATATTTGTTCGTTTTTTGCGGGGGTGCCGTTAAAAATTTGGAAAAAGACGAAAAGGTCGAAAAAAGTCGAAAAAAGTCGATTGAAATCTCTTTGCCACATTGGTACAATATATTGGATAATGGGATGGAAAGCCTATGGAAACGGGCTATACCAGGACGGTTTGTGCGTCGGTTTGACTCGTCACCCATGAGAGTAGAGGTTTTGTGCGGTTCCCAAAAAATTTCCAGGTAGGGGTCGCTAATCCGACAGTCCACATGCAAGGCAATGAATTGTATGCATGTGAGTTGCCGGATTACAACCGCACAGTCGGAAAAATGGCGGGAACATACATGAGAAGAGGTGCGGCTTTGAAAGCGAAGAGAGTTCTGATAGTGGAGGACGAAGTGGAAGTCCGCGAAGAGTACAAAAGGCTGATGAGGGAAAAACATCCCGGATTGAGCCTGGCGGGGGAGACGGATGATACGCGGGAGGCACTTCGGATTTTGCAAAGCACGACAGTGGATGCGGTCATACTTGACTTGGAACTGGGGGGAGATTTTGGAATCAGCTTTCTGGATGGTTTGAATGAATTGAAAGGGGAAAGGCCGTTTGTCGTGGTGGTTACCAAGGTTACTTGGAAAGACCTTTCCCGATCGCTTTATAATCGGGGGGCAAATTGCGTTTGCATTAAGGGTGGAAAAAATTTCACGCTGGACAAACCTTTGACTTTTGTTGACGTGGTGGCTGGCCGGTGGAAACCGAAAGAATCCATGAACGAATATGCGGATAATGTAAATTTGCAAACACAGGTGGATGTTTATAGGAATGATATACTAGGGGCACTGGAAGAAATGGGGTTTCCGGACAGTGGATGTGGTACGGAGCAGTGTGTGGAAGCACTTCTTTACATTGTGTTGTCCGAGAAAAAGGAGGTCAGTATCACGAAGGATGTGTACCCTTATGTGGCATATGTTTGTAAGACGAATGGAAGGAACGTGGAGATAAACATTCGAAAGAGTATTGAAAAGGTGTGGCTGTGTGGGTATGGAAAGAAACTGCGAAAATTGTACCCGTATGAGTGGAGCCATGAGAGCGGCAGGCCGACGAATGCGGAATTTCTTAGAAACATGGCAAAAAAATGGATAAAGTAACGGGCTTGTAAGAACAAGTCGAATTCCTCCGACTGGATTCGACGGACTTTTCTCTCCTCAAATTGTATGTTATGTGAAAACATGCAAGGGAGGGAAGAAGATGAGCTTTTGGGAATGGCTGAAGTATTTCTTGGGAAATATATAAGTAGTAGAGGTGGGCGGCAATATAGATTATGCCGCCTATTTTTTTTGAAAGGAATAATAACAAATGATAATTCATATGGTTATAGAGTGGATGAGGATTACTGTGATTTTGCTTGGTCTTTATGTGTTGGCTGGAAGAGGGCAGATTAAAAGGAGATGGATATATTGGGTGTTGACGGCGTTTATGATGGGGACGTGCATATTCGTAAGAGTCATACCTTTCCAAAACGCGAGTATTCGTTATGTGATTGAAATGGGGATACTGTTTCTTTATACATTTTTCTGCTATCAACAGAATAGGGGACGAAATTTTATGTGCTTGACAATGGTCAGTGTGGTAATTGACGTGATAAGTGTTTTGGCAAGTGCAATTGCTTATTTGTTACAAGGTGGTTCTCCAGGAGAAAATTATCAGTTAGTTACGCAGATGGCGATAGTTTTAATGTATGCTGTGCTTTTGTGTGTGTACCCACTAATTCGAAGAGGAAAATGGTTTGATTTTAGGAAAAATAATTCTACGATTGCAGTTGCTGGCATGACTTTTTGTTTACTGTTTGCAAAGGGTGTGGTGCTGGCATTTGTTGGAAGTGGAGACGAAAACAATAATGTGTATTGGCTTTTGACTGCTTCGTTCGTATTTGCGTTAGGTGCTTGTGTATTATGGGCGTTGAACAAAAAAGTAGAGGATGAAAGCAGGAGGGAATTAATCAGGTATCACCACCGCGAGAAAGAGGTGCTTCCCACGGTGGAGAGAGTTTTGGAAAAGATGAAGGATTTGTCAGGTGATTCAGAAGAATTGAATAAAACCATGGCGGAGTTGCAGGAACTTTGCCACACGGATGAAAGGATAACAAGGGCGGAGGCCCTTTCCGCAAAGACATTTGTATCTACGGGAAGCCCTTTGCTGGATGATATGTTGGAACGATATTTGTTAGAGGCGGCGCATAAGGAAATCGAGGTGGACATTATCGTGCAAGCCCCGATAAGCCCTCTCTTAAAAGAACAAAAAATAGAAATCGGACTGCTTTTACGGATGTTTGGAGATATTTACCGTAATGCGGAGAAAGTGGTTTTGAAAAAAGGGGACGAGGGACAAGTCTTGGTTTGTATGGGATACAATCAGGATGGGGAGTATGAGATTTCCGTGTATGATAACGGGGCGGCTTTCCCGGGACATGTCTTGAAACGTCTGGGTCAACGAGGCGTGACGACGGATGGGACGGGGCATGGGATGGCAGACGTGTTCGAGGTCTTGGATAAGTATAAGATTAGTTTCATGCTTGAACAACATTTTCCGAAAGAGCATATGTTTACCAAAGCCGTACGGCTGATTTTTGATCGCCAGGGAAGACGAGAAATCTGCGAAGGCTCCGAGAGGGGTTGAAAAAATTCGAGGAGGCTCAAGAAGGATTGAGAAGGCTTGAGAAAGATCGAGGAGGCTCGAAAGAGTTCGAGAAAGTTCGAAAAAGTTCGACTAAATTCGAGAAAAGCCCGAAAATAAGGGAACTATGGGGGATGCCGGAAGTTCGAAAAGATTCGACTTTTATTGAATGATTTTTCACGCGTAGTCCGCTACAATGGTATGTAGGAAGTAATGGAACCTATTTCCATTACGCATTTATATCAGATGGGGGATGACTCCCGCCTCTATAGGCGGTGGGTAACATGTTTGTATCAGTGGCGGGAGTCGATCTCCCATCTGATATGCCTCCGGCGGATGGCAGGCGCACAAAGATGTATTTTGTCAGCATGGCTGACCTGTCGCCGCCGCAAGAACGCCGGCGGTGCTTTTGAACTACACGAATGACGCGAGGAGGAATTATTCATGTTGCGAAAGAGGAAAATCAGGAGACGATACTTCAGGACTTCCGTGGCCCTTCTATTGGCGGCCATCCTGGCTTTGCAGGGGACGAGTCCGCTTTTCGTCCAGGCGAAGGACGTGGTGGAGAACACCCCGAGGACGGTGGACTTTTCAAGGCCGGAGGCCTTGCGGTCCCTGGAAGAGGCGGGCGTGACGGACGGCGTGTCACCAGAAGCGTCCGACGCGGACCATACGGATGGCGCGGGCGGCGGGATGGGAACGAACCGGCCGGATGCAAATGGGACAAAAGCCGACGGTTCCAATGCGGCTGATGTTGACAAGGCCGGTTCCGGCGCGGATGCCGACAAGACGGATGGGGACAAGACGGATGCTGGCGCGGGCACCGATTCTAGCGCGGCCGATACGGACACGGATGTCGACAAGGGCAATGACAATGCATCCGATTCCGAGGCGGATGCGAACAAGGGAAATGCCGGCGCGGCGGATAAGAATGCCACTAAGACGGATACCAACGCGGCCAATGCGGGTGCCGATAAGGTGGATACCAACGCGGCCAATGCGGGTGTCGATAAGGCGGATACCAACGCGGCCGATGCGGATGCCGACGCGACGGATGGGGATGCCAATTCCGGTTCCGCGGCTGGTTCCGACGGGGATGCCGATGTCGATACGGGTTCCGGGGAAGGCAAGATTCCCTCCGACCCGGAGGCCGAGGGCAGGGAGCCGGAGGATTTCTACCCGATACCGGAGGAGCCGGAGGGCGAGCTGGTCAGCTTCGACGGCGGCTCCCGCACCTACCGCACGGGCGACGGACAGTACACGACCGTCATCGGCGGCTACGTGGGGACGTACCAGGACGACGGGGGCGAATTTCAACTGGCGGACAACACGCTGGTGGAGCCGGAGACGACCGCCTACGCCGCCGGCGCGGGCGAAGAAACAGGAGCAGGCGGCGGACGAAACAGCGCGAATGGTCAAAACAACGCCGCCAGCGCGGCAGCAGATGGCGCGGCCGGCCAGGCCAACGCCGCCGCGGCCAACAGCCAAAATGGCGCGAATGGCCGGAATAACGCCGCCGCCAATGACCGGAACGGCGTGGCCAATCCTGGCTTCGTGCACAACAAGCAGAACGACTATCTGGTCGTGCTCCCGAAGAACATCACCCCTGAGGCGGGGATGGTGCTCGTGCGCGGCGAGGACACGATGGAAATCGTGCCGCAGGGCGGCGACTTTTCCCATTCCGTGGTCAAGGACAACGCCATCCGCTACAACCAGGTGTACGACGGCATTGACGTGCAGTACACGGTTTTAAACGAGAACATCAAGGAAGACATCATCCTGCGAAAGCCAATGGGGCAGGAGAGCTTCACCTATGAGTTGAAAATTCCCGGCCTGAAGGCCGAGTTGATAGAGAATCAAATATATATTTACCCGGAAGAGAAAGACGAGGGCGAGGCGCGCGAGGAGGCGCGGTTCATCCTCGAGGCGCCGTCGATGGAGGACGCGGCGGGCGAGGTGAGCGTCCATATCGAGATGGGGCTTCGCGTGGAAGAAGACGGACGCGTGCTGCTGACGGTCACGCCGGACAAGGAATGGCTGGCCGACGAGGCGCGCCAGTACCCGGTGCGTATCGACCCGAGCACGGTCAACGTCGGCCGCGAGTCGTTCAGCATGATTGGCGTGGAGCAGGGCAGTCCCAACGTCAACATTGGCGATAACAATTACCCGTATGTCGGCTACGACGACGGCATCGTGTCCGGCAACATCGAGTTCGGTTCGATACATCGAATTTGCCGCACGTACATCAAAATCACCGGCGGGCTGGAGTCCATCCCCGCCGACGTGAAGATTGACAGTGCGACATTCTCCGTCAGCCAGCGCACGAATTTCAGCAAGGGGAATTCGCAGTTCGGACTTTACCGGGTGGACGGTGCGTGGGACGGCAGCGTGACATGGATGACGCAGCCAGGCAACCACACGTTCATCGACGTGCAGAACGCCAGCCCGAAGGCGAACCAGTACATTCAGTACAACGTGAAGGAACTGGTCAACGACTGGGTGCAGGGGACGTATGCCAACAACGGCATGGTGCTGAAGGCCGTCGACGAGGCTTCCGGCCTGGACGCGGCCATGCAGTGCGAGGTGCTGAATAATCGCAACTCCGTCTACGGGCCGACACTGACCGTGCAATGGTCGCCGGCGGAGGACCCGTTCCTGCGCGACTTGTCGCTCGACGACACGACGATCACGCTGCGGCCGATGACGGAAAAGGCGGTCAGCGGGAAACTGACGTTTGACGGCATTTTCGCGGACGGCCTGGCAAAGAGCGGGGCCACGGTGGAATATTACCTGGTTCCGGACGAGGAGGCGGCAGAGGCGCATCGCGAGACGAAGGCTGAGGGCCTATACACATACCCGGACAGCACCGCCTACAACCTCGTTTTCCCGCAGGCGAACAAATATTACGGGAAGGACAGCAACTGGCAGGGGACGCTCTACGCCGGTCTGGAGAAGGACAAGCTCTACACCATCAAGGCGCGGGCTTCCAAGGCGAACGCGGAGGGCGAAATCGAGACGGGAAAAGAAATAACGAGCGACAGCTTCCTCGTTTATGAGGTAAAGCAGTTTGACACGCTGCCGAAAATCGCCCGTTATTACGGCGTGCCCCTGGCCGACCTGATGCGTGACAACCAGGTGCAGGACGCGCTGGTCATCGCGGGCAACACGCTCTTTGTGCGCAATCCGCAGACGAACGTGCCGTACAGCCCGGCCGGTCTGACCGATATTGACAAGATGAAAATCGACGGCGCGCTGATGGGGCGCGGGCTGCATTGCGAGTTCGGTTTTGAGCCGATCAACTTAAACACCGGCAACTTTTACATGGAACAAGAGGACACGGCACTGGCCGACCTGGGCGGCGAGTTCGCCCTCACGCGCAGCTACAACTCCAAGGGCGCGAACCAGGTCAGCATGTTCGGCCGTGGCTGGAGCTTCGAATACGAGCGGGGCCTCACGCAGACGGAGGACGGCGGCATTTTCTACACGCGGGGCGACGGCGGGTACTTGTACTTCACCAGAAATGAGGACGGTAGCTTTAGTGCGCCGGCCGGTTATGCGCTCGAACTGCGCCCGGTGCATTATGAAGGAACGGATAGGGATCACATCGGCTGGGAGCTGGTGGACGAGGAGAAAAAGGTGTGGTCGTTCGACAAATACGGCGTGCTGCGCTTCGTGACCGACCGCCTTGGTTTCCAGACGACGTTCGATTACGACGAGGCTTACGCGCTGACGAAAATCACGCTTCCCTCGGGAAGGGCGTTCGCATTCGAGCAGGACGAGCAGGGGTTCGTGACCCATGTGACGCGCCCCGACGGCGGAAAGCTGGCCTATGAATACGACGAGAACCACCGGCTCGTTGCCTATACGAACGCCAACGGCGGCAGGCGCACATATCATTATGATGAAAATGGCCTGATGACCTCGTGGGAGGACGCAAACGGCAACGCCGTGGTCACCAACACCTACGATCAGGAAGGGCGCGTCGTCGCGCAGACGGACGCGAATGGGAATATGGCCACGTTTGCCTACGCAAACGGCCAGACGACCACGACCGACAACGAGGGAAACGTCACGGTCTACCATTATGATGAAATGTACCGCACGACCCTCGTCGAGTATCCTGACAAAACGACGAAAACGTGCGCCTATAACGGGCAGAACCAATTGGAATCCGAGACGACGGCGGGCGGTACGAGAACCTATGCCTACGACGGGGCGGGCAACGTCGTCACGATGACCCGCGAGGACGGGGCGGCCGCGCATTACACGTACAACGAGAAAAACCAGGTCACTTCCGTCACCAATTATGACGGCGGCGTGACGACCATGCAATATAATGAGGCGGGCGACCTCGTGCGAAGCACGGATGCCAACGGCAACGCGACGGGCTACGAGTATGACGAATCGCACCGCGTCATTGCCATGACCGACGGGAACGGCATCCGCACGGCCTACGCCTACGACGGGGCGAACCTTGTCTCGTACACCGACGGCAACGGCAACACGTGGGGCTTTGGCTACAACGGGATGGGCCTGCCGACGGGCATGACGGATCCGCTGGGAAATGTGACGGCTGTTGGCTATGACATGGAAGGAAATAAAGTGTCGGAGACGGCGGCGGACGGCGGGACGACGA
>CAJTDN010000029.1 GCA_910574865.1 Lachnospiraceae bacterium
ATTGATTTTTTCCATCCAGGGACGCCGGCGTTTCAAGGAACGGTATGCCAACCTTTCCATGGCCGAACTGCTGAAGGCGGCCTGGGACGTTGACGTTCACTTGTGCCCGAAATGCGGCCGCCGTAACATGCGGCACGTGGGAAGGACTTATGGCACTTCCTAGGACGGGATGTGTTCCCACTGAATACTGTTTTTTAAAAGGCCTCCGCAAGAAGGTCTGTGAAGTGTGCACTTTTCTAAAAAGCACTTATGAAACACATGCAAAAACAAGTTTCATGCCGACGGTTCCGTACAAAAATTTCCGCATTTTCACCAAACGGAAGGAATACAATCCCCATACACGGGTCGGCTAAACGTCCGCGGCTTGGTACAATTGGAAAGAATCATATCCAGAGCAGTTCTTGTTTAAATCAGAACTGCTCTTTTGTCGGCTCTAGATATGATACTTTCCTAATGAATTATAGCACTTCAATGTGCTGACAGAGGAGCTTAGGAGCCTCGAACAGCATACGGGGCTGGCTCTTTCCGGTTCACCGACGCAGACCGTGTCCGGTGAAATCCTGGAGGAGCTGACGCCGGTGCGCCATACCAGACCGATGCTGTCTGCGGATAAAGCGAAGTCCATTGATGACCTGGTCAGGTTTGCAGGTACGCGGGATGTTGTGCTGTCCTGGAAATTAGACGGTCTGACACTGGTGCTTCGCTATGATAATGGCGAGCTGCAGCAGGCGATTACCCGTGGCCGGGAAGGAATGATTGGAGAGGATGTGACGCATACCGTCCGTACCTTCCTGAATGTGCCGCTGACGGTTCCTGTCCGGGAGCCGTTTGAGGTCCGCGGTGAAGGCGTCATCTCATGGGCGAATTTTGAAAAAATCAACCTGAGTCTGGAGGAACCGTACAGCCATCCCAGAAATCTGGCGGCCGGCAGCGTGCGGAAGCTGGATGCAAATGAGTCTGGGAAACGGTTTCTGGAATTCTTTGCATTTGACCTGGTAACAGACCTGAAGATACCGACCAAATGCCTGCAGATGGATTTTATGGAGGCCAACGGTTTTTCGGTAGTACCGCATACAGAGCTGTCCGGCATGGACGCTGATTACATCAAGGCGACGGTGGAACTGATGGATCCGAAGCATTATGGCTATCCGGTGGACGGGCTTATCATGGAATATGACGATGTCAGTTATGGGAAAAGCCTGGGAGCGACCGGACACCATGAGAACCGCCTGATCGCCCTGAAATGGCAGGATGAGCTGTCTGAAACAAAATTCCTCGGCGTGGAGCTGGCGACAACCCGATGACAACGGTATTAGAAATCATAAAAAAATAGTAAGTGATTTTTGATGAGATACCAGGTACAGTTTTTCATAGTAAGCAATTGCTATATATTTTTTGAGGAAGAATACGCGCGTTTGAAGAGACTCGGAAACGACGTACAGTATGATGGTGATGGTAACCTAATCCAAGAGCAGGATTGTACGAATTATGCAGTCCAGCGAAATGAAGGAAGGAGCCAACGCCAAGAACTGATGCCCGTTCTTGTCGGAGGTGATGTCTTCCGAGGACTTGGCCCGACCGCTAATGTCCTAGCACTTGAGCAACTCATAGGTCAATATGAGGAAGGGCAGTAGTGGGTTGTGCATATTATACAAATATAAAGGATGTATTTTTGTGTAAAATCTCCTTTGATTTTCATCCATATGATGATGTATAATAAATATAAACGTGTTGCAGAAACTGCGTAAATCCAGTTAGATGCAGCACGTTTTTTATTCATGACAATAGAATCCTCGCAGAGCGTGGATTCTATTGTAGACTGGCCGGAAACCAGAATAAAGATAGGGTCTTATGTAATGAAAAGAAAATTACAGGGAATATGTTATACGAATTCAGCGTGTAGCCTTTGGCGTAAATCCAGCAGCCGGGGCTATGCGCTGATTTTGCGTGAAATGCTGTATGATATGCCCCTATGCCCTGAAAATCAGGGCAGGTTTATGGAAAGGAGACTAGACATGGAATCAAAAAGTAATTCATTTCTTGCAAAGGAGCCGATTCCCCGGCTGATGGGGAAATACGCAGTCCCTTGTATCATCTCGCTCCTGGTGGGCGCGCTGTATAATATCGTTGACCAGATATTCATTGCCAATGCCTCATATCTCGGCTCTTATGGGAATGCTGCAAATACCGTGGTATTCCCACTGACTGTGATTGCCCTTGCCATCGCTGTTATGGTGGGCGATGGCTGCTGCGCCTTTGTGAGCCTGAGCCTTGGGAAAGATAAGCCGCAGGATGCAGGAAGGAGCATGGGAAACGCAATCCTTTTTACCGTGGCCTTCAGTTTGGCCCTGTGTGCGGTTTATCTGATATGGGACAGCCAGATTATTGCCATGTTTGGAGGGACAGTGAATGAAGAAACCTTCCGCCATTCCAGGGAGTATTTTTTCTGGATTACCCTTGGCATTCCGTTTTATATGTTTGGGCAGGCAATGAACCCGGTCATCCGTGCGGACGGCAGCCCGAATTTTGCCATGGCTTCCACGCTTGCGGGAGCGGCCGTCAATATTGTCCTTGACCCGGTTTTTATCTTTGTGTTCCGGTGGGGGATGATGGGAGCTGCCGTGGCAACGGTAATAGGCCAGATCGTGACGGCTGCTCTGGCGGTGTGGTATCTCGCACACACAAAGACCATAAAATTAGGCAGGGCAGATTTTAAACTGAAAGGGGAGATTGTGCGCCGGACGTTAGTCCTTGGCATATGCAGTTTCCTGTCACAGATATCCCTTGTGGCCGCAATGGCTGCCATCAATAACATGATCCGCCGGTATGGGGCGGTGGACTCTGTGTTTGGGCAGGCACAGTATGCACAGATTCCGATGGCAGTCGTGGGGATTGTGATGAAATTCTTCCAGATTGTGATTTCCATTGTGGTCGGAATGGCGGCAGGCTGTATTCCCATCGTTGGGTATAACATGGGCGCAGGGGCTGTGGAGAGGGTAAAAGAGCTCTTTACGAGGCTGCTTATTGCAGAAACTGCCGTGGGGCTACTGGCTCTTGTCATTGTGGAGCTCTTCCCGGGCAGGCTTGTGGGGATTTTTGGCGCTGCGAATGAGAGCATCTATTATACGGAGTTTGCAGTACGGGCATTCCGCGTCTATCTCTGCATGGTGGTGTTCGCCTGCGTGAACAAAGCGGCGTTCATCTTCCTGCAGGCTATGGGGAAGGCGGCTACATCCACAATACTCTCCATGGTCAGGGAAATCGTGTTCGGCGTTGGGTTCGCGCTCCTTCTTCCACATTTTTATGGGCTGGACGGAGTCCTGTACTCCATGCCGGTATCCGACATTTTGACATTTTTCATTTCCGCTTCTGTCATTGCATCAACTTATAGGCAGCTGAACGGGAAAAGCCGACAGCAGTCAAAGACTGAGCGTATCGAAACAAAGAAATCGCCCGATAAAATTTAGGTACCTTGACAATTCTTTTTCGCGGTGCTATAATCAAGGTACCTAAAGAAAAGGAGGAATGACTTATGCAGGAAAAAACCATTTGCCCCGGCTGTGGACGGCATTGTGATTTGGAAAGGCCGCACTGCGGCAGAGGGGAGGAATACCGCCGCACCGGGAAAATGCCGGAGCAGCAGGGAAAACATCGGGATCAGGAAATGCATGCGGCCAATAATCCTGCGGCGGATATCAATGACAATCTGATTATCAGTCTGCGGGATTTGCATCATACCATGCGCTTGCTATATGAGGGGAAGGCCAGCCAGAAGCGTATCCTAATCATACTGAACGGGTTGGAAGCAATCACCCAGAGGGATTTGACGAAGCGTTTGGGAATCCAGCCGGGTTCAGCCAGTGAGATTCTGTCCAAGCTGGAAGAATCGGGCTGGATTGTCCGGACACAGAATGAGGCTGACCGCAGGACGACGGACATCTCCCTGACGGACAGCGGTAGGGAAATTGCGGAAGAAGCGCTAAGGCAGCGCAGGAAACGGCATGAGGAGATGTTTTCTTGTCTTTCGGGAGAGGAAAAGCAGGAACTGCTGTCACTTCTGGATAAAGTCCGCTGTGACTGGAAAAAACGATACAAGGAAAATGAGAATACATTCAAATATGGGCACCGGCATGGATGCCGGGATGAGGGCGGACATCATGAGGGACATAGGCACCGGGATGAGGGCGGACACCATGGAGGCTCAAATGGGCATGGGGGACGCTGACCATGTGGAAATATATCAGAAAGTATCTGCTCTTTGCCATCATCGCAGGCCTGTTCATGATTGGCGAGGTGATGATGGATCTGGTGCAGCCGGGATTCATGAGCCGAATCGTGGATGACGGTGTCCTTGGCGTCAACAACGGGGGCAGGGCCGGCCTGCACCTGATATGGATGCTGGGTCTGCAGATGATCGGCCTTGTTCTGGTGGGCGGGCTTTGCGGCTCTCAACAATGTGTTCGTACACATATCCAGCCAGAATATCGGAAATGAGATTCGAAAGGACTGCTTTGGCAGGATCATGGATTTTTCTTTCCCGCAGATGGACCGCTTCGGCACAGGCTCCCTGGTGACAAGGGTGACCAATGACATTACCCAGGTGCAGAACTTTGTCTCGCTGTTTGTCAGGGGGCTGATCCGCACTTCGCTTCTCACCTTCGGAAGCATGTATTTTATGTTCCGGCTGAATTTCGGCTTCGGGCTTATCGTACTGTGCGCTTTCCCGTTTCTGGTGGGCGTGATCGGGTTGTGCCTGTGGAGGGCAAATCCCTTGTTTTCCAGGCTGCAGGCGCATCTGGACGCCATCAATGAAATCATGCAGGAAGACGTGTCTGGTATCCGCATCATGAAAGCTTGTGTCCGGGAAGCCTATGAAAAAACGCGCTTTGGGAAGGCGAACGGCGAGCTGGTGAGGACGCAGCTGAAAACCCTTGTGATTTTTGCTTTTATGAATCCCCTTACGAATGCGATTATGTACATGGCTGTCACGGTCATTCTTCTGGCAGGCTCTTTTTTAGTGGAAAACGGCAGCACCACACCGGGAAATGTCATGGCGGCGCTGACCTATACCACCCAGCTTCTGAACGGTATTCTGATGCTGGTGATGCTGTTCCAGAATATTTCCAAGGGGATCACCTCATGGAAACGGGTAAAAGAAGTGCTGGAAAGCGTGCCGGAACTGAAGGAAGGCTCTTTCGACGGGGCGATCCGGACATAGGGTGAGATTGAAAAGCTGGTTGCCGGCATGCTGGCGGTTGTGCTGTCCGGTACCTTGTGCGGCATTCTGGCGCCCAGCCTGCAGAGCGGGGCCGTGGACATCATCGCGGGGGAGAAGCAGGGAATCTTATCCCATATGCTGACACTGATGCTTTCCGTGTATCTGCTTTACAGCATCTGCGGGCTGCTTCAGGGATTGTGCAGCGCAAGGCTTGGCCAGAATGTGGTCAGGCGGATGCGGGAGGAGCTGTTCGGAAAAATCGTGGAGCTGCCGGTACGTTACCTGGATACCCATTCCCACGGCGATGTGATGAGCCGCATGACCAACGACATTGAAAATATCTCCACCACCGTTTCCCAGTCCCTGCCATCGCTGTTCTCGGGAGTGCTTACGGTCATCGGCACTATGGCGGTCATGCTGTGGTACTGCTGGCAGCTGGCACTGCTCAGCTTTGTTACGGTACTGCTGACCTTTCTTGCGACCAAAACCCTTTCCGGAAGGGTGCGCAAATTTTCACGGAAACGCCAGCGCTTCTGGGCCAGCTGAACGGGACCGTGGAGGAAATGGTTGCCGGGTACCGCACAGTTGTGGCTTATAATCACCAGGATATCACGGTGGCGGATTTCTGTGCCACGGCGGATTCCCTCACAAAAGCAGGGATCAAGACGGATGTTTTCAGCGGCGTTATGGGGCCGGTGATGAACTGTATCGGGAATATCGGTTTCATCATCATTGCCGTTTTCGGGGGATATTTTTCGATGAAAGGGCTGATTTCGGTGGGCGTGGTCTCCGCCTTCATCGTATATGCGAAGCAGTTTAGCCGGCCCATCAATGAAATCGCCCAGATTTACGGGCAGCTCCAGACAGCGGTTGCCGGCGCGGAGAGGGTCTTTGCCGTGCTGGATGAGGAGACAGAGGATAAAAGCGGCGGGACGCTGGAAACGGGCGAAAAAGCGGCCGTGACCTTTCAAAATGTATGTTTCTCCTATGAAGCGGGAACTCCCGTAATCCGGGATTTTACACTGGCTGTCCCCAATGGCAAAAAAGTGGCGCTGGTGGGTGCTACCGGGAGCGGGAAGACCACCATCGTCAACCTGCTTATGCGGTTTTATGATATAGAAAGCGGGGAAATCCGCATAAACGGGCAGGACATACGCGATGTGTCCAGGGAGAGCCTGCGGCGGAATATCGCGATTGTCCCGCAGGACACTGTCTTGTTTTCCGATACGGTTCGGAATAATCTGAAATATGGAAACAACAGCGCTGCGGAGGAACAGCTTACGGCGGCGGTGGAAATGAGCCAGTGCCGGGATATAATCGGGCTTCTCCCACAGGGGTATGACACGGTGCTGACCGGATTCGGCGAGAATATCAGCTAGGGGCAGAGACAGCTTTTAGTCATCGCCCGCGCTTTTGTGGCGGATTCCAAAATCCTGATTCTGGATGAAGCCACGTCCAATGTGGATACGCGCACTGAGAAGGCCATACAGGACGCCATGCACAGTATTATGCAGGGACGAACCAGTATCGTAATCGCCCACCGCCTTTCCACCATAAGGGATTCCGATCTGATTGTGGTCATGGAGCGCGGCGAAATCGCGGAGAGCGGCAGCCATGAGGAGCTGCTTGCGAAAAAGGGCAGATATTATGAACTTTACATGACCCAGTATGCCGGATTTGCCACATAAGGGACTGGTTGACGGCACAGGACTGCCGTGTGGAAACTTTGTATATTTTTGACAGATAGGGGGCAGTTGTTTTTTGTGGAAAATGTCCTTTGCGTTTGAAAGGCAAAAAAAGTATAATATCACCTGGAAATTAAATCATGCAAAATCAACGACACATGTGGCGCACCGCGCGTAAATCTGATTACGGTACGGGTGCTGCAGGTGTCGTTTTTTGTGCAAAAAAAGGAGGACTATTATGGAAAACAGTAACTATCTTGGTACGGAAAGAGTGGGGAAGCTGCTGCGGCAGTTTGCGATCCCCTGCATCTGTTCCCTTATCATTTCGTGCCTCTACAACATTGTAGACCAGATATTCGTGGGCAACGGCGTGGGCTATCTGGGCAATGCCGCTACCGGCGTGATTTTTCCGATCACAGTAGTAGGGTGGGGGTTAAGCCTGTTCTTTGGTGACGGAGCGGCCGCTGCGCTGAGCGTGTCCCTGGGGCGCGGGGAGACAAAGGACATCCATAGGAGCGTCGGCGGTGCGGTCCTTGGGTCATTCCTCTCCGGTGTCGTGGTAATTGCCATTGCCTATCTGTGGGGTGACGGCCTGCTGCGCATGATTGGCGCGACGGATGCGAACATACAGATGGCGCACGAGTATGGCGCAATCATCTTTGCCATGATGCCCCTGGCCATGACGCAGAATACGCTTGCTTCCATCATCAGGGCGGACGGCAGCCCCAGATACGCCATGGCAGCCATGCTCACCGGCGCGGTCATCAATATCATCGGCGACCCGGTTGCCATCTTTGCCCTGGACATGGGGATCAGGGGCGCGGCATGGGCTACCATTTTGGGACAGTTCGTCAGCTTTCTGATCTGCGCGGCTTATCTAAGGCATCCGAAAACGTTCCGGATGGGCGCAGGCAGCTTCAGGCCGAGCATGGCGCTCCTGAAGCCGGTGATGGCCCTGGGGACTTCCAGCCTCCTGACGCAGCTTTCCATCGTAATCATTACGGTTGTCAACAACATAATGCTGGTGAAGTATGGCGCAGGCTCCGTTTATGGCGCGGATATCCCGCTGGCGGCATTCGTGGTCATTATGAAGCTCTTCCAGATCGTGCTGAATGTCGCCATAGGCATTGCTGCCGGCGCACAGCCGATCGTGGGCTATAACTACGGCGCGAAGAACTATGGCCGGGTAAAGGAGCTGCTGAAGCTGATGGTCCAGTGGACGGCTGTTGTGGGACTGGTCTGCATCGTATTGTTTGAGGCTGTCCCCGGCGTGTTCATCCGGATGTTCGGCTCGGCAGACGACCCTGTGTATTTTGATTTTTCCGTACTCTGTCTGCGGATTTACCTTTCCCTTATCCTCGTGACCTGCGTCCAGAAGGTCTGCGCCATCTTCCTGCAGTCCATCGGCAAGGCAAAGGCAGCCGCACCGTTGTCCGTCCTGCGGGATGTGCTGCTGATTGTTTTTTCCATTCTGATGCCTGTTTTCATGGGCGTTACCGGCATTTTTTGGGCAGCCCCGGCAGCGGATGTGCTTGCCATTTTCGTTACGGCGGCAGTCATGGTACGGGTATGGAAGGAATTAGGTCAGGAGAAGAAAACGCAGGAGCCTGCTGCGGCAGCAATCCGGCCGTCCCGCCAGGGAGCGGTCATCACGATTGCCAGGGAGCATGGTTCCGCCGGGAAACGGATTGGGCAGATGGTGGCGGAAAAACTGGATATCCCCTGCTATTATAAAGAACTGGTGGCGGTCGCCGCCCAGGAAAGCGGTCTGGCGCAGGAATTTATTTCCGGCATCAATTCCGATGAAAATGCCGTTATGAGGGAACTGTACCTCACAGCCGATCCGGTAAAGCGCGCTGTCGCGGCGCAGGAAAAGGCCATCCGCCATATTGCGGATGCGGGCTCCTGCGTCATCATAGGGCGTTCGGCGGATTATGTGCTGCGGGGTTATCCGGATGTGGTCCGTATCTTTATCTATGCCCCGGAAAGCTACCGTGAGAAAAAGGTAATGGAGATGTACGGGGACAGTCAGGAGGCTGCGAAAAGGAGCATTGCAAGGTCGGATGCCGCAAGGGGCGCATATTATAAAAGCGTTTCCGGACATGAGTGGGGGAACCCCCACGGCTATGAATTGTGCATTGACTCATCCGTGGGTGAGGAGGAAACAGCCGACATGATTTGCAGCTATATCAGGCGGATGGGCAGGCAGTAAGTAAGGAGTGGGTTCTGTATGTGATATCGCTTTGAAGAAAATTCAGGAAAGATAATTTACGTAGGGGCTGTCGGGTAATGACTGCAGGCCCACAATATATGCCGTGGCGCATCTGGATTTGCCACCATATATTGCGGGTTTTCCGCATTACCCGACAGCCCCTTTTTCCGTTCGTATATGTCGTAGGGAAATCCCCCTAAAGGCAAAATCAAAAGGTATGGCTGTATTGCTTAAAAGGCATAAAAATGTTATAATACAATCTGCAAAGCATGGATAAAGCTGAGAGGAGTTTGCATATGGAAATCAGGGTTCTTCGCTATTTTCTTAGCGTAGTCAGGGAAGAAAGCATTACAAAAGCCGCAGAAGTGTTACATATTACACAGCCGACGCTTTCCCGCCAACTTGCACAGATGGAGGAAGAAATTGGTGTCCGATTGTTTGACAGGGGGACACGGAAGATTCGGCTGACGAATGAAGGTCTACTGCTCCGGCGCCGGGCAGAGGAAATTCTACAGTTGGTTGATAAAACAGAAAAAGAATTGGTAGAGCAGGAAGAACAGGTAGAGGGAAAGATTTCTATTGGATGCGGGGAAGTTGCGTCTGTGCAGATGCTCCCGGATCTGATTCGGAATTTCCATCAAAAATATCCCCTTGTTACTTTTGATCTGTTTACAGCGACTGCGGATTTGGTAAAAGAACAGACGGATAAGGGACTGCTTGATTTAGGATTGCTCCTGGAGCCGATTGAGATGGGGAAATATGAGTTTATCCGTCTGAATATGAAAGAGAGATGGGTAGTTTTGATGCCGCCGGATGATCCGCTTGCAGGAAAAAAGCATGTCAAGGCAGACGAACTGGCAGGACTGCCGTTGATTCTTCCGCGAAGAATGCAGGTGCAGAGTGAATTGGCAAGCTGGTTTGGGGACTATTACAAAAATCTGAATATCTTGTTTACCAGTAATCTGAGTACCAATAGTGCAGTTATGGTAAGCAGGGGGCTGGCATATTCTTTGGTCATTGAAGGTGCGGTTCCCTTTTGGGACTCATCAAAGATTGTCTGCCGGCCGCTGTATCCGGAGCTTATGGCAACATGTGTTTTGGCATGGAAACGGGAACAGCCATTTAGTCTGGCGGCGACAAAATTTATAGAATACGCAAAATGCTTTTTGAGCATGGGTGAGTCATAAAAACCAAGTATTTGATATATGTCAGACATATGATTATAATGTAAGTGCAGGGATGAGGCAGGCAGCTTCGGAAGCGCACTTACATTTTTGTTTTAGGAGGGGATGCTTTTCCATGGAACCAGATATCTATGCTCTTTCCAAAGCCGGCTTCAGTAAAGAGAGGATTGAGGAAATAACCAGGTGCGATGATAAGGAGATACAGATACGGATGCTGCGGAAATGCCGGTATCAATTACTGGATGAAATACATGGAAAGCAGCAGTCCCTTGACGAGATTGATTATGTCATCTGCAAAATGAAAGAACAAAAATAGAAACGAATGGAGACATTTTATGATAAAAATTTTATCTGTGTTGTTGGTGCCTTTGCTGATTTTCTCCTTTGCCGCCTATGGCAGTGAGAAAAATATTTCACGGGGAAGCGGTGAGGAAAGCAAGGAAAGTAATCTGGATATTGCCGGATATGAGGTGGTGTTTGTAGGCTACCCGGTATGGGCAACCGATGTTCCACAGGCAGTTCTGCCATTTCTAAATGAGTATGACCTGTCAGGTAAAACAGTTATTCCATTCTGCACCCATGACGGATATGGGGCAGGACACAGCTATCAGACGATTGCGGATGCGAGCCATGCGGCGGTTTCTCTGGATGGTATTGCGATTGAAGCAAAAGATGTGCCGGGAACTTAGGATACGGTATCTGATTGGCTTGCGGACATTGGGATATCCGGCTCATAGGAGCAGGATACGGCAAAAGGTGAAACTGCTATTCAGATTACAATTGGCGATATTACATTAGATGGTGTTCTGTATGATACGCCACTGGCAGAAGAAATAAAAGCATAATCTCTCAGTAGTGTCCAATGTGATCAATGTTATTGGCAATGTGATTGGTGTTTTTGTTTTTCGAGCCGGGGTAGCCGGTGTTGCATGGCCGTCCTTCCTTGCCCGTGTCTTTTCCGCAGTGGCCATCACTTTTCTTTGCTTTCGGGAAAAGAACAGGGTGGTGTATCGGGGAAAGTGGATTTTTAGCTGGCATGGCAGTTTGATGAAAAGCATTCTGAATGTGGCTGTACCAAATGGGGTAGAAAACGGTATCTTCCAGCTTGTCAAGGTAGCGCTGAGCAGTATCGTGGCATTGTTCGGAACTTATCAGATTGCCGCAAACGGTGTGGCACAAAGTATCTGGTCGCTGGCAGCTTTGGCCGGTGTCGCCATGGGGCCGGTGTTCATTACTGTGATCGGGCAGTGCATGGGAACCGGAAATACCGAAGCGGCAGAATATCACTTTAAGAAACTTACAAGGCTGACGCTTTTCGTTTCGGCGGTATGGAACCTTTTGGTCTTTATTCTAACCCCGGTGTTTCTGCATTTTTATTCGCTGTCGCCGGAAACAAAACGACTGGTAGTCTGGCTGGTGCTGATCCATAATGTGTTTAATGCTGCCTTTTATCCTTTTTCCGGGGCGCTCAGCAACGGACTTCGTGCAGCAGGGGACGTGAAATTTACCATGTATGTGTCAGTTGTTTCTACGGTTGCGGTGCGTCTGCTTTTGTCGTATCTGCTGGGGATCACCATGCAGATGGGTGTGATTGGGATTGCCCTTGCCATGGTGTGTGACTGGGTAGTCAGGGCTGTTCTGTTTATTTGGAGGGAAAGAACCGGAAAGTGGAAAACTTTTCAGGTGATCAAACAATAGAATTCATGCTTCGCAAGAATTCTATTGTCATGGATCATAAAATTATGGAGGTAATTGTAATGAGCAAAAAAATGTTAGTAGCATATTTTTCAGCAAGCGGCGTGA
The DNA here is from genome assembly GCA_910574865.1 of Lachnospiraceae bacterium. Taxonomy (GTDB): domain Bacteria; phylum Bacillota; class Clostridia; order Lachnospirales; family Lachnospiraceae; genus Schaedlerella. Next base: position 12,103 of record CAJTDN010000029.1, read on the forward strand.
CGGCCAAAGCAGCATGGAAGCTGTCAGAGGCGGCAGGCGCAGAATTGTATGAGATTAAGCCTGAGATTTCTTACAGCAAGGAAGATCTTGACTGGATGGATAAGAAAAGCCGTAGCAGTTTGGAAATGAATGATCCCGCATCCCGCCCTGTGATTGCCGGGAAAATGGAAGATATGGATCAGTACGAAGTGGTGTTTGTCGGTTTCCCCATCTGGTGGTATGTCGCACCGAAAATCATCAACACATTTCTGGAAAGTTATGATTTTTCGGGTAAAACGATTGTGCCGTTTGCCACTTCCGGCGGAAGCGGGATGGGGAGTACAAATGAAAAACTTGCGCCGAGCTGCCCTGGTGCGATTTTACTGGAAGGAAAAATGCTGAACGGCGTGGTGACACAAGCAGAACTGAAGGCATGGGCAGAGAATACGGCGGACACTTCCGGGGTTGATGCCAATACATCAGTCAGCGTGCAGGCGCCTGGGAATGTGGCTCGGATGGCAGCATGGATTCAGCAGGAAACGGGCGGGGATTTATTTTCTATCAGGGTGGAAGAACCATATTCTGCGGATTATGATGAATGCCTTGACCGTGCTGCGGACGAAAAGGCTGAAAATGCAAGATCGGTACTGGTTGAAAAAGTCTTGGACATGGCGGGATAAGACAATGGAGAAAATTATACAGACAGCAGGAAAGATGCAGTTAGGCGATTTCGCACCGGAATTTGCGCACTATAATGACGATGTGCTGTTTGGGGAAAACTGGAACAATCAGGATATCGACCTGAAAACACGCTGCATTGTAACGATGGTGGCGCTGATGTCTTCCGGTATTACGGATTCTTCGCTGATTTACCATCTGGAAAATGCAAAGGCACATGGCGTGACGAAAGCGGAAGCCGCAGCGATCATCACCCATGCCGCTTTTTATGTGGGATGGCCGAAGGGTTGGGCGGTGTTTGGTCTGGCGAAGGATGTGTGGAAAGATGAAACGGCGGGCGGGGATGCAAAAGCTGCCCATGCGGCCAAGATGGTGTTTCCTATCGGCAAGCCTAATGATGGCTTTGCACAGTATTTTATTGGTCAGAGTTATCTTGCTCCGCTTTCCACATCACAGGTAGGAATTTTTAATGTGACATTTGAGCCGGGATGCCGCAACAACTGGCATATCCATCATGCGGATAAAGGTGGCGGGCAGATTCTTGTCTGTGTCGCAGGACGTGGGTATTACCAGGAAGAAGGAAAAGAAGCGCAGGAACTCCGCCCCGGAGACGTTGTCAATATCCCGGTCGGTGTAAAGCACTGGCACGGCGCGGCAAAAGACAGCTGGTTTTCGCATCTGGCGGTTGAAGTTCCTGGTGAGAACGGTTCCAATGAGTGGCTGGAAGCGGTAGACGATGGAACATATAACAGCCTGAAGTAAGGTATGGATCAGAGAAGATAAAGAAGCAAGGAGGAGAAAATCATGTTAGGAAATTTTATATATTCAAATCCGAAAAAATTTATTTTGGAGAGGATTCCTTGCAGTATTTGGGCGAGGAACTTTCTAAATACGGAAAAAACGTCCAGTTGATTTATAGGGGGCTATTAAGAAAAATGGGCTCTATGAACAGGTAATGGAACTTCTGAAAGCAAACGGTAAGGTAGTAGTGGGAGAAGTCGGAAGATTATGAGGCGAGGTCTAATATCATGTGGACGGCGACATGGGCGCTTAATACCCTGATTGCAAAGGGCAAATCTACTGACTGGATGGTTCATATGCTGGGACAGTCTGCAGGTTCATATACGGATGCGACTCACGGAATGACACTTTCTGCTGTATCGTTGCCGTATTATCGGTATATTGTTCGGTCCGTATAGGTTCACGTTCTCCGCTTTTAAATTGTTTGTACATGGCCGATAACATTTTTTCCATGGCATGGAGCGGGATAGTCTTGGGTAAAAGCACGGGTTTGCGGAATTTTACCTGGATTTTGTGAAAAGGGTTCCGCTCGATGGGCTCCTTGTATTCAAAATAGTGGAAGAGTGCCTTGAGCGAGGCAATTTTTCGTTTCACGGTCTTAGGCTTGTATTTTTGGTGGAGGGTGGCGATGAAACTTTCCAACATTTCGGTGGAAATTTTCAATAGGTTGGCGGACCCGAGGTACGTGCAAAATTGCGATAGGTCGATACGATAGGCTTTCAGCGTCTTGGCATCTAGCCGTTTCTGATTCTGGCAGTATTTCAAATAATGCTCCATGTGTGTTTGTGAATTGTTCATGACAATCTCTTTTTCTTTTGTATTTTAAATTGTATCCTATACGGATTTTTGAAATGATGCATCAAAAAAGCTGGTCTTTGTTGTGAGAGCGGCCGATTCGCACATGAAGAAATTGCGGAGTGCGTGAATTTGCCGATGTTATTTTTCCTTATCTCGTGAAAAATAACTGTCAATCGAGGAAATGACAGAATTAGCGGAATAGTCGTTGAACAACGATGTGTTTTGTGGTATCATATTGTAGAAACAAATGAACTTGAGGGAAATACATGGGATAGAAGAGGGGGATTTGGTGGAAACGAGACCGAAGGAGGTAAGGAGACTGTGTGTAAGACGTTTGAAGAACTGGCTGATAAAAGAGCAAAGAAAATAGCAGAGCAGAGAAAATAGGAGAGGGCGAAAGAAAGCGAAGAGGCAAGGGCGAAAGAGGCTGCACGCCGTATGCTTGTGATGGGAAAATTGACGTATGAGGAAATTGCGGAGTGCACGGATTTGCCGGTTGGGGAAATAAAGAATCTGGTAAGTCTGCAGTTGGTATAGGGCAAAACGTAAAAGAGGATAATAGTGCGGGGGAGCCACGGGTAGTAGGATTCCCCCTTTTTTAAATGGAGACGAATAATGATAGAATTACATGGATGGTTAACTATTCAGGATACATATAAAGACGTTTGCGGGTCTGACGATTTGAATAAGTGGAAATTCCAAAAAAAGGAGAGTGAAAATGAAGTTAAATAAGGGAAGGTTGAAAGAAATAAAGGAGGGGATGAACCGAACGGATTTGGCCATCATCACCATCACCATGTTTTTGTGTTGCTTCGGGCTGGTCATGATATATTCGGCTTCGTCGTACGAGTGCTCGATGAGCGCGGACTACAACTATGACTCGTTCTATTATTTGAAGAACCAGTTGAAATATGTCTTGCTCGGGTTTGCCGGGATGGCGTTCGTTTATTTCTTTATCCGGGATGATTTTTTCGGGAAGCTGGCGCACCTGGCTTACGGGGGGAGCGTGCTTTGCATCCTTTTGTTGGAGACGAAACTTGGCGTGGAGGGAAATGGCGCGACGCGATGGCTCGGCCTGGGACCGGTGCAGTTCCAGGTGGCGGAGGTCGTCAAAATCGGCGTGATTATTTTCCTCGCCTATATGGTGTCAAAATATGACAAGATGCTGGACAAGCCACGGCTGACGATTTACTTGTGGGCGGCGGGCGGCATCCCGGCGGTGCTTTTGCTTCGCATTTCCAACGATTTGAGCAGCGGGGTCGTCGTGCTGGCAATCACGTTCGGCATCAGCTTCATTTGTACGAAGACGTGGAAGCTGCATTTCGGGGCGGCGGGCGGGGCCGTCGCTTTCGTGGCCCTTTATGTTCGGAATATCGCGATGAACATGCCGAATCCCGACGATTTGGAGGACGTGCCGTTCCGTGTGCTGAGGATCGCGGCGTGGCTGGATCCGGAGAAATATGCTTCCGGCTCCGGATACCAGGTTCTGCAGTCACTGTACGCGGTTGGATCCGGAGGATTTTTGGGCAAGGGCCTGGGAAATTCCGTGCAAAAGCTGGGCGGCATCCCGGAGTCGCAAAATGACATGATTTTTTCTATCATCTGCGAGGAACTGGGCGTGTTCGGGGCCATCATGACGGTTCTGATGATAAGCTACCTGCTTTATCTGATTATGAAGGTGGCGATGAACGCGGAAAGCTTGTTCGGGTTCGTGCTGGCGTTCGGCGTGTTTTTACATATTTCCGTGCAGGCGATTATCAACATCGCCGTGAACTGTAATTTTTTCCCCAACACGGGGCTTCCCCTTCCGTTCATTTCCGCAGGGGGCACTTCGGTGTTCTGCATGTTGATGGAGGTGGCGATGGTGCTTACCGTGTCGAGGAAGCACCTGGCCAGGAACGTGAAGCGGGAGTATGAACGGGAGGGAAAAACGCTCTGAACGAGGGGAATTTTGTGTCATAAGGAACGAAGTTTTCTATGACACAAAAAAGGTCCTGGTTTTAAACAAGCCAAGTTCTTACATGGATATAAAAAAACGGGTACAATAACAGTACCAAGGGACAAGAAACGCAGCGTCCATGCATATCCTTGGATGCGAACAAGGACGCATTTTGTGGGATGATTGGTCAAGAAAGAAACCGGGAGGAGAAGAGCATGAGAATTTTGGAATCGAAGTTTGTAAAAGGGTTTATCAAGATGGCGGCGGACGGTTTTCACATGAACTGGCATGAGCGGAACGGCGGGAATTTGAGCTACCGTTTGAAGGAAGAGGAGGCGGAGATGATCAAGCCCCGCCTGAACGCGCCGGGAGCATGGGAGCCGATTGGTACGGAGGTGCCGGGCCTGGCGGGAGAATTTTTTCTCGTGACCGGCAGCGGGAAATATTTTCGGAACATCCCGGAAGATCCGGAAGCCTGCCTGGCAATCATCGAGCTGGATGGCAAGGGTGAAAATTACCGGGTGCGCTGGGGACTGGTGGAAGGCGGAAGGCCGACGAGCGAGTTACCGACGCACCTGATGAACCATGAGGTGAAGAAGAAACTGACGGACGGGAGGCACCGCGTGATTTACCATGCGCACACGACCAACACGATTGCGCTCACGTTCGTGCTCCCGCTGGAGGATAAGGTGTTCACGCGGGAGTTGTGGGAGATGGCCACCGAGTGCCCGGTGGTGTTCCCGTCGGGAGTCGGCGTCGTGGGCTGGATGGTGCCGGGTGGCCGGGACATTGCCGTGAAGACGGCGGAACTGATGGAGAAATATGACGTGGTCATTTGGGCGCACCACGGGATGTTCTGTTCGGGCGAGGATTTTGACCTGACGTTCGGCTTGTTGCACACGGTGGAGAAATCGGCGGAAATCCTTGTCAAGGTGCTGTCCATGTCGCCGACCAAGCTGCAGACGATCACGCCGCAGAACTTCCGTGACCTGGCGGTGGATTTCAAGGTGACGCTGCCGGAAGAATTCTTGTACGAAAAATGAGCATGGCGGTTCAAGGGGCGTGCGCGTCTATGCGACGGTTCGGCCCTGGCCGAATTGTCATACGGCAGATTACCCCGTGGCTTATGCGGGAGAAAAACATGCGGAATCGGTTGTGTCTCGTGGCTTGCCACGGTGCATGGCCGGTTCCGCATGCTGCCGTCATGTCTGGCAGGACACCGTCATGAGTTTTTCTTGATCAGGCCTTGTACCATCTGAATCGTCCGGTCAATCTGCTCTTGTTCTTCCTTGGATTTTCCTTCTTTCAGAATGTCCAATATCAGGCTGATTTCCTCGGACGTGAAGTGGATGCCTTTCTTGTTGGCGGTCGTGATGAGGGCCATCATGACGGGAACCATGTCGCGTCCGGATTTTCCTTGCGTTTGTGCGGCGGCCCGGTGGATCAGCTCCATTTTGACGGGGTCTATGTTTTTCAGCTGCGGATTATTCATCCATTCGTTCATGTGAGTCTCCTCCTTCTGATTCAAATATGTTTTGGTAAGTACGAAACATTTCCTGCTGTTGCGGGGAAAGCATGTTTTGTAGCAACTCCATCGGGTTTAAGCCGGAAAAAGTCGTTCCACCTGCGCCTTGCGGTTTTTGTGGCCCTTGTGCGTCTGCCGTTTCCTGGTGGTCATCTGTCTCCCGTATCTCTCGCGATTCCTGCATTCCTTGCATCTCTTGCGATTCTTGCATTCCTTGCATCTCTTGCGATTCTTGCATTCCTTGCATCTCTTGCGATTCCTGCATCCCTTGCATTTCCTGCATCATCTGCATCATTTCCATCATGTTCATCATGTTTTTCATGTTTTCGAACATGTCGCGTTCCTGTGGCGCGAGGTAGGGAAGAATCTCCTCTATCATATGGAGGGAAAATCCTTGCGTGTTTGCCATGTCCGCTCGCGCGAGGGAATCTTGTGGCGGGGAGAGGGCATCCGGATTTTCGGAAAAAAGCCGTATCGTGTGCTGTAGTTCCATGAATTTGATGAGGATGGCAAGCATCGGCCTCGTCTGGGCGGGAGTGAAGGGCAGCATCAGCTTCATCATGCGAAACTGAGGCGGCATCGTCAGTTCGTCGAACAAGGTCATTGGTCTGGGCGTTCGCTTCTCCATAGGCACTCCCGTTGGTAACGTTGCATAAATAATAGTTACAGTTCGGCCAGGTTCGCGCATTTGCTGCGCTGACCGTGCGAAAACGTGATGGTGGCAAAGCATATGGCCCATCGCGAAGCGATTTTAACGGCCATATGCTGTTACAGTTCAGCTTTGGCTGAACTGTAACTAAATGTATGCGTCCGGGACGCGAATCATGACCAAGACATAGTCAAAATGGGGGTAAAAAAGTGGAGGGCGAGACGCCCTCCCGGTAGACTATACTAGCAGCATCCGTTACCGCAGCCGCCACAGAAGATGAGCAGCAGGATAATCCACATGCAGCTGTCATTGCCGCAGCCACAGCCGCACCCGTCGCCTCTTCCGCCGAAGAGACCGCCGCCATTACAGCCGCAGCTGCCGCCACAGAAGAGTAACAGCAGGATGATCCAAAGGCAGGAAGACATTCCGGTGCCACATCCGTTGTTCTGGCAGGATACTCCACAGTTGTTCTCACATCCGCATCCACAATTGTCGTTCATGTTAAAAATCCTCCAAAGATGATGTTTACAGTTTCATAATATGTGGGAGGGGGAAATGTGTGAAAATAAAAATGAATTTTTTTCAACCGCACGGCTGGAATTTTTTGCCGTGGGCAATTATGAACGTCCGGATGCCGTTGCGATTACGGGAGACCGGGGCGTGGATTATAGTGAGGACGGATTTGGTAAGGGAAAAGATTCCGGCCGGGTCGGCATTTGAAATGGAAAAATCGCAAGGATGGGTGTAAAATGACGCTAGCGTCGGTGTACAGAAGGCAACACGGTCGATGAAGGGCATATTTCCCCTCTTTCATCGTTACTTTCACTCCGCGTACGTCCTTGTACGCGTCGCTTAAGTGCCTTGAAAGAGGGAAAATATGCCTCTTCACGGCTCTTCGACCTCACCCATAGGGATTTCAAGGGTTTTCAAGGAAGATGAATGAGGCGTACAAGGACATACGCCGATTGAAGATGACGCTGAAAACCCTTGAAATCACATGGGCTGAGGCGTGTTGCCCTCTGTACGCCGACGCTGGAATCAAACGAGGAGGTATTTTTTATGAGCAGTCAGAGAACCATCTATACGAACAACGGGAAACCGTGGATTGCCATCGCGGGCGAGGTGCACAATTCGAACTCGTCCGACCCGGCCTATATGGAGGGCGTGTGGGAGCAGGCGCAGAAGCTTGGCATGAACACGTTGTTGCTTCCGATGAGCTGGGAACTGGTCGAGCCGGAAGAGGGAAGGTTTGAGTTCGGTTTGACGGACAAGCTGGTTGCCCAGGCCAGGGAACGTGGCATGAAGATCGTGTTCCTGTGGTTTGGTACATGGAAGAACGCCGGGTGCATGTACGCGCCGGAATGGGTGAAGAAGGACTTGGCGCGTTTCCCGAGGGCGCAGGTGGTCAAGGGAAAGAACAAGACGACGTTGGAGAAGTTTTACGGGATGAGTTACACGACCCTTTCTTATATGGGGGAGGAGACGAACCGGGCGGATACAAAAGCTTTTACCGAATGGATGAAGCATTTGAAGGAAGTGGACGAAAAGGAGCACACGGTCATCGGTATCCAGGTGGAAAATGAGACCGGGTTGCAGGGCGAGGCGCGGGAGCATTCCGACGAGGCGGACGCCGCTTTCGCGGAGGCTGTTCCGCAGGGGCTTGTGGACTATCTGAAGGCACATACGGACAGCATGGAGCCGGAGATGAAGGCGGCAGTGGAAAAGGGTGCGTCTGCCGGGACGTGGGACGAGGTGTTCGGCCCGGTGGCGGAGGAAGCGTTTTCCGCGTACAAGATTGCAAGTTACGTGGAACGCGTGGCGGCGGCCGGAAAGGCCGTCTACGAGCTTCCGATGTCCGTCAACTGCTGGTTGGACAAGGGCGATGCTGCGGGGATTTACCCGAGCGGCGGGCCGGTGGCGAAGGTGATGGAAATCTGGAAGTATGCAGCACCGTCCATCGACGTGTTTGCCCCGGACATTTACGTGCCCTATTTCCACCAGATATGCGACCAGTACATGAAGATGGACAACCCGCTGGTGATTCCGGAGACGGCGGTACATTCTTACGCCGCTCCCCGCATGGTGTATTGCGTGGGACATTACCATGCCGCATGTTTCGCCCCGTTCGGGTTCGAGGACATGGGGCAGCCGTTCAACGCGGTGCAGGGGTACTTGTTCGGGATGGACGTGACCGACCCCTTGCTTCAGACCCCGCAGGACGTGGAGGAGTATGGCTGGTGCGCGAGGACGCTCCACAGCATGATGGACTTGTTGGCATCCAAATACGGGACGAAGGATTTGCAGGCGGTCATCTCGGAAAAGATGGACATGACACCGATGGACATGTCCGCCATGGATCCGGCAAAGGGCTTGGCAGGCATGATGAAGAGCAATCCGGAAAACGACACGATGATGTTTGGCACGTTCGGGTTCAAGGTCATCATGAACATGCCGATGATTCCGCGGAAGGATGGGGTGTGCCTGGTTGTCAGGGAGAGTGAGGACACCTATTACATTTTGGGAAATGCCTGCATGATCGCGCCGTTTTCGGCGGACCCGGCAAAACCGAATTACGATATCATTTCCCTGGAAGAGGGGTGTTTTGAGAACGGTGAATGGAAGGCGGGACGGCGGCTGAACGGTGACGAGTCGGCGAGACTGACCTTTGACGAATACGGGATTTTGAAGTTGAAAGTGTTTACCTATGAGTAAAGACGCATAAATGGAAATCGTGGATGGTGCGAACCGTGGCATCGGCGTGAGAGTCCGGCAAGCCGGACTCTTTGTCGTGTCATAGGAACCTAAAAAATTGCGTCAAAGCCGCGTCTTTCTTTCGAGCTTTCGGAGGTCGCCGGGAAGCACGTGGTATTTTTCCTTGAACTTGCGGTAAAAAAAACCTTGGTTCTGGTATCCGACCTGGGCGGCGATGGCTTCGACGGACAAGTCTGTCGTGTGGAGCAGCTTCACGGCCTCGGACAGGCGCACGTCCTGGATGTAAGCGGACAAGGTGAGCCCGGTTTGCTTGCGGAAGATGCGGCTTAAGTAGTCAGGGCTGAAATGGAACGCGGCGCCGATTTGCCCGACGGTTACCGAAGGATAGTAGGCGCGCACGTAATTTTGCACGTCCTCGAACAATGCCTGGTGCAGGTCCGCCGTGTCCTGCCTGGCAACCTGCGTGTGGAATTCTTTCGTCAGCAGGTCGATGACACGTTCCACGGCTCCGATGGAAAGGTGCTTTTTGCCTGGAAGGTTCGTGGACATTTCTTGTAAGAGCAACGTCAAAATGGCGGTCGTTTGCGGGGCGTCCCCGGCCGGGGAAAAGCGGATGTACAGGTACTGGCTCCGCTTCTCGTTAATTAGTTTTTTCAGGCTCTGCGTGTAATCCTCATCCCCCTGGAATTCCATGTGGCGGGTGAAGAAGCTGTCGTCGATGTCAAGGCAAATCAAGGAGCAGTCTTCCTTATATAAGTATTCTCCGTGCAGGATGTCGGAATTAATGAGGACGAATTCCCCTTCGTTGAAGGAAAGCTCCACATCCCCGATCCGCATGCGGAGCCGGCCTTCGATGATGTAGGTCAGCTCGATGGAGGTGTGGGAGTGCGTCTTACATATTGTTCCCGGGGAAAAGGGCGAAATCCAGGCATAACAGCGGGGCATGGAGAAGCCCGCATATAGAAAGCCGCGTATCTGCTCCGTGTTCGTGTACCAGCCCGAAAGCGTGACGAGGTCGTACAAGGGTCTGCTTTGCGACAAGTCAACGTGGTAGGTTTGTGACAGGAAGGATTCATGCTCGGTGATGCCGGGGGGACACGGCACAAAATTCGCGTGTATCTGGATGGTTTGGTGTAAAAACCGTTTCAGTTCTGCTTTGAATCCTGTATTTTCCATGGAAAAGTTCCTTTCGTACATGACCTTTTGACCCTGGTAGCGTCAGTGTACAGATGGCGTGTTGCCATCTGTACACTGACGCTATCATAGCATGATGATAATATTCCGTCAAGTTAATCGTGAATGGAAAAAGGCCGATAGAAAAAGGCGAATAGAAAAAGCAAATAGAAAAAACCACGGGTGTCAAGAAAAAAACTTGACAGACACGTTTCTTTGTTGTATGATACCAGAGGTGATGGACATGGATGAGATTTTGGAGCAGGCGTTGTTGTTTGACTTTTACGGGGAGCTGCTTTCCGAGCGGCAGAAGGAAGTATATCAGTATTACGTGTTTGAAAATCTTTCCCTGGGCGAGATTGCCGCCGAGGTGGGCATGAGCCGGCAGGGAGTCCATGATTTGGTAAAACGCGGCAGGCTGATGTTGGAGGAGTACGAGCACAAGCTGCACCTGGTAGAAAAGTTCATGTCAATCAAGGAGAAGGTGCAGCAGATAGACGGCCTGCTTGACGCGTATGAAGGCGGCCGCCAGACGGAAGAAGGATGGCGGGCGGCGGATACCTGGGCGTGCAGGGAAGGAGTGCCGCCGGTGGACACACGCGGGGTAAGGCCGGAGCAGAGTACGCAGGAACTGTTGGAGCGGATTCGAAAAATGGCGGACATGATTATAGAGGAACTATGATCGTGGAACGGCGGGCCGGGAAATCGTTTTTTTAATAAAGGAGTTATGGGATGGCATTTGACAGCTTAACGGAAAAACTGCAAAACGTGTTCAAGAACCTGCGTGGCAAGGGCCGCTTGACGGAGGAGGACGTCAAGGCCGCCTTGAAAGAAGTGAAGATGGCGCTTCTGGAGGCGGATGTCAACTTCAAGGTGGTCAAGGGGTTTGTTAAGGACGTGCAGGAGCGCGCCGTCGGGCAGGACGTGATGAACGGCTTGAACCCGGGACAGATGGTCATCAAGATCGTGAACGAGGAACTTGTCAAATTGATGGGATCTGAGACGACGGAAATCAAGTTCCAGCCGGGCAGCGCCATCACCGTCATCATGATGGCGGGCCTGCAGGGCGCGGGTAAGACGACGACCACGGCGAAGCTGGCCGGGAAGTTCAAGTTAAAAGGGAAGAAACCGCTCCTGGTGGCATGCGACGTGTATCGTCCGGCGGCCATCAGGCAGTTGCAGGTAAACGGCGGGAAGCAGGGCGTGGAAGTGTTTTCCATGGGGGACAAGATAAAGCCCGCGGATATCGCCAGGGCCGCCTTGGAGCACGCGGCAAAGAACCACAACAACCTGGTGATTCTCGACACGGCCGGCCGTCTCCATGTTGACGAGGAGATGATGGCCGAGCTCCAGGAAATCAAGGAGGCGGTGGACGTCCACCAGACCATACTCGTGGTCGATGCCATGACCGGGCAGGACGCGGTCAACGTGGCAAAGAACTTCAATGAAAAAATCGGGGTTGACGGCATCATCGTCACCAAGTTGGACGGCGACACGAGGGGCGGCGCGGCATTGTCCATCAAGGCGGTGACCGGAAAACCGATTCTCTACGTCGGCATGGGGGAAAAACTCTCGGACCTTGAGCAGTTCTATCCCGACCGCATGGCTTCCCGCATACTGGGCATGGGCGACGTGCTGACGTTGATTGAGAAGGCCGGGGAGGAAATCGACGAGGAAAAAGCCCGGAAGATGACCGAGAAGATGAAGAAGGCCCAGTTCGATTATGAAGATTATCTGGAGAGCATGGAGCAGATGCGGAAGATGGGCGGCCTTTCCAGCATCATGGGCATGATGCCGGGACTTGGCGGCATGGGAAACAAGAGGATGCCAGACATCGACTCGGAGGAGGGCGAGAAGAGGATGGCCCGGATGGAGGCCATGATTTATTCAATGACGCCCGCGGAGCGGCAGAATCCAGACCTTATCAATCTGTCCCGCAAGCACCGCATTGCCAGGGGGGCGGGCGTGGACATCGCGGAGGTCAACCGCATGGTGAAGCAGTTTAACGAGACGCGCAAGATGATGAAGAAATTGCCCGGTCTCATGGGCGGCAGGGGTGGTAAGAGGGGACGGTTCCGTTTTCCCTTTTGACACATAGATTGCGCTTGGCATGGATGGGAGTCCATGCGTCGGCGCGGGTACAAAAAAGAATAAAATATCAAAAAAGTGGAGGTAACGAAAAATGGCAGTAAAAATCAGGTTGACAAGGATGGGAAAGAAGAAGGCTCCTTTCTATAGAATCATCGTGGCAGATTCCAGGTCCCCGAGAGATGGAAGGTTCATCGAGGAAATTGGAACCTATGACCCGAACCATGATCCGAGCGAGTTCAAGGTAAACGAGGAAGCGGCGAAGAAGTGGCTGGCGAACGGGGCGCAGCCGACGGAAGTCGTCAGCAAGATTTTCAAGGCGGCGGGCATCGAGAAATAGGCTTGCGTTTTGTGGCACGGCAATAAGCCGATGAGGCGGCGGCGTGACTATGAAGCCGCTTGGAGGAGACTTAGATGAAAGAATTAGTGGAAGTAATCACGAAGGCGCTGGTTGACAATCCAGATGGCGTCGTCGTTACCGAGAAGCAGGACGGCAGAACGACCGTGCTGGAAGTCCGCGTGGAGGATGGCGACATGGGGAAAGTGATTGGCAAGCAGGGACGCATTGCAAAGGCCATCCGCGCCGTGGTGAAAGCGGCGGCGGCCAAGGAAGACCAGAGGGTGGTCGTGGACATTGTCCAATAGGAAGCCGGGAAGGCCTGCCTGGCGACGGCAAGAAGGCAAAAAGATTATCATGGGCGGCCGAAGGCCGTGAATGCAAGGACAAAAGGGACAGCCCGCATGGACTGTCCTTCTTGATAAATTTGGCTAGAAATGAAACATGATGACATAGAACAAAATTGGAAGTAAAGGGAAGATGGAGGATGGAACAATTTTTACAGGTGGGGGTCATTTCTTCCACGCATGGCGTGCGCGGGGAGGTAAAGGTCTTTCCGACGACGGATGACCCCAAACGTTTTTTGGATTTGAAAAAAGTATTGCTGGATACCGGGAAGGAACGGATTTCCTTAGAGATTTCAGGCGTGCGTTTTTTTAAGAAACTTGTCATCGTGAAATTCAAAGGAATTGACAATATAAACGAGATAGAGAAGTATAAAGGATGCGCGTTGCTGGTTGGACGCGCGGACGCGGTGGAGCTTGGTGAGGACGAGTATTATATCGCGGATCTGATAGGGATGGAAGTCGTCACGGACGGGGGGGACAAGGGCGTGCTGAAGAACGTCCTTTCAACCGGGGCCAACGAGGTTTACGTCATCGAGTTTGAAAGACTGGGCGAGGTACTGGTTCCGGCCATCCGCCAGTGCATTTTGGACGTGGACGTGGAAAACGCGCGGATGAGGGTGTATTTGCCGGAAGGGTTGGTGTGACATGAATTTCCATATATTGACCTTGTTCCCGGAAATGGTACTGGGCGGGCTGAACACGAGCGTCATCGGGCGGGCGGCGGCGAACGGCCTGCTTTCCATCGAGGCGGTCAACATCCGGGATTATGCTTATAACAAGCACCAGAGCGTAGACGATTATCCGTACGGCGGCGGCGCGGGGATGCTGATGCAGGCGGAGCCGGTGTACCTGGCCTACGAGGCGGTGGCGGAGAGGATTCGGGCGGGAAAGGCCTCGGAGGAGGGGAATGCCCTGCGCGTGGTATATTTGTCCCCGCAGGGGGAGACGTTTTGCCAGGGCATGGCCGAGGAGCTGGCGCGGGAAGAGGATCTTGTTTTGCTGTGTGGGCATTACGAGGGAGTTGACGAGCGCGTGTTGGAAGAAATCGTCACGGATTACGTGTCCATCGGCGATTACGTGGTGACGGGGGGCGAATTGCCCGCGATGGTGATGGTGGACGCCATTTCCCGCCTGGTGCCGGGCGTCCTGCACAATGAGGCGTCGGCCGAGTCCGAGTCGTTCCATGACAATTTGCTGGAGTACCCGCAGTATTCCAGGCCGGAGGAGTGGCATGGGAAAAGGGTGCCGCAAGTTTTGCTTTCGGGGCATCATGCCAACATTGAAAAATGGAGACGCGAGCAGTCCATTTTGCGTACGCGGGAGCGAAGGCCGGACTTGCTTAAAAAGAGCGGGCTGACGGAGAAGGAGAAAGCATGGTTGGAGGAGAACTGGCCGCGAACAAGGGACGGGCAGATGGAGAAGTAGGGATGGCGACGGGAAATGGAGAATCTGCGGGCTTGTCCGGCCCGGCGGAGGAAAGGGGAGGAACGGCCAAAAGGGTGGCGGTCCTGATTCCTTGTTATAACGAGCGCATGACGATAAAAAAGGTCGTCACGGATTTTCGACGCGTCCTGCCGGAGGCGGAAATCTACGTCTATGACAATAATTCGGATGACGGGACGGGCGAGGCGGCCGGCGAGGCGGGCGCCATCGTCCGCCATGAATACCGCCAGGGCAAAGGCAACGTGATTCGTGCCATGTTCCGTGACATTGATGCCGATTGTTATGTCATGGTGGACGGGGACGACACGTATCCGGCGGAAAGCGCGCCGGAAATGGCCCGGCTGGTATTGGAAAAGGGGGCGGACATGGTGATAGGCGACCGCCTTTCTTCCACTTATTTCCGGGAAAACATGCGCCCGTTCCACAATGTGGGAAACCGTCTGGTTTGTTTTTTGATTAACCGTTTGTTTCAAAACCAGGTAAGGGACATCATGACCGGATACCGTGCTTTTGGGAAATTGTTCGTGAAATCGTTTCCCGTCATGTCGCAAGGGTTTGAAATTGAGACGGAGATGACCGTGCACGCTTTGGATAAAAATTTTTGGCTGGAGGAAATACCGGTGGCTTACCGCAACCGCCCCGAGGGAAGCGTCTCGAAGTTGGACACGATGAGGGACGGCATGCGGGTGTTGGGGACGATAGCCACTTTGTTTAAGGAATATCGGCCATATCAATTTTTTTCATCCATCAGCCTCGCCTTGTGGCTGGTCGCGGCATTGTTTTTCTTCCCGATTTTGGTTGAATTTTTCAAGACGGGCCTGGTGCCGCGGTTTCCGACCTTGATTGTGGTGGGCGTGGTGGCGACGGCGGGAATTCTTTTGTGGATTTGCGGAATCATTTTGCAAGTGATTGCCAACAAGCACCGTCAGTTGTACGAGATGATGCTGAACATGATGGCGCAAAACCAGAAATAGCATGTTACTATTCACGGGGCTGTGCGCCCCGCCGCACAGCCACCGTCCGATAAAGTGATGGTGCCAGTGGGCATCCAGCCCATTGCCGGAGGCAATTTTAGATGGCTGGATGCCGTTACAATCCACGGCCGGTTAGGCCGTGAATTGTAACAATAGCATGATAAAGAAACCTATAAATCGATAAGTTTTAGAATGAAATTCGACAAGAGGTTTTAAGCCTCTGCCGAATTTCTTTTTTTATTGAAATAGCAGAGAAAAAGGAGAGCGTGCAGAGTGTAAAA
>CAJTDN010000030.1 GCA_910574865.1 Lachnospiraceae bacterium
GTGCAGACGTCACATGGAATCTGGCAAAAAATCTTTTGATAGTTTTAGAAATCTGGTTATCATTCTGGTTGTCTTGTGTTATACTGTTATTCATAGCATGAGTCTCCGTTGGTATGTTGTTTCTGGACAATTCAATTATACCAAAAACAGAGTGTTTCATGCTATTTTATTGCCAGTTTTTATTGGATTTTCAAGGTGCATAGGCGCTTATTCAAGTGCGAAGTTTGAGTTATAAATATTTACTTGGAATTGTTCTTGCAGCTTGTAAAGACTTTGAAAAAATGGCTACCGCAATCCCACTGGCTTTAGACGGTGGGTCAAGGTAGCCAAAAGTAACGGTTTATGATATACTTATGACATGGGAACATGGGAATCTAAAAACAGACACAAGTATTTATTACAGTACCACATGATTTTTGTATGCAAATACAGAAAGAAATTACTGATATCAAAACAAATATCAGATGATATAAAACAATTTTCACATGAGATATGTCAGAAACATTTTTGTAAACTAAGCATAGCGGTTCTTAAAATTATGGAGGTGTTTAAAATGGGTGGGTTACCGATAAGGGACATGAGCAACACGTTTATAGAGCATTCTTATGTCATCAATAATTTCGTCATTATGGTTGGTAAGCAGATAAAGGACTCCTTGTGCCGCGTGCTCGGCGACGGGGTACAGTACCAATGGCATGAAAATGACGATCAAATCATAATCCCGGATATTTCCATCAACTGCAATACAAGAGATCGAAAAAATGTCTCGTTGACCGGAATTCCGCGGGTGGTCGTGGAAGTCTTGTCTGATGCCACGGAGGAATATGATTATGGGGAAAAGATGGAGATTTATAGGAGGGTCGGCATTTCGGAGTATTGGATTGTGGACTGGCGTAAGAAGAAGGTGGAAATATATTTAAACGATGGCAGAGAAGACGGGACGACGTATTTCTATTTGTATAAAACGGTCATGGAGGAAAATAAGGAGGAATTGCAGCTTGTCATGTTCCCGAACATAAAGACGGATTTTGATGAACTGTTTTATATCTAACGAAATAGATTTTGTATTGTATGGGAGATTGAAAATCATGATGAATGACGAGGCGGTTACCCAAACAGTTGCGAACAAAAAGCGGGTCAAACCCTAAGGTTTGACCCGCTTAAGTTATTGCTCGTTTAATATCCGAACTTTTCTTCCCGCCGCCTGCATATTTTCGCATAGGCGGCGTCAACGCGCCCGTTCGGCATCCCACGTTCTCTGAGGGTGGACTCGTAATCCTCGTAGACGTCCATGATGTGTCCGTACATTTCCATGTCATAATCCATAAAGTCCTGGGCGTTTGCAAAGGCAAGGATTTCCCACCGCAGCCTGGACACTTTGTCTTTGGCCGTTTCATTGTCGTTTTTGCGCATTTCCGATTCAACTTGTTCGATTTTTATGGCTTGTTCGTCAATTTTTGATTCCAAACGTTTCACGCTTTCGTTTGCGTTGAACACCTTGTTCAGGTAGTCGCCGATGTATGTTCCCAGCTTTTCGAAAAACGACTTGACCGGGTTGATTTTTATCCATGGAGTCTTGTCAATCCCGATGCCGAGCAGCGCGAGGGCGGCAACTACCG
This sequence comes from Lachnospiraceae bacterium, assembly GCA_910574865.1. Taxonomy (GTDB): domain Bacteria; phylum Bacillota; class Clostridia; order Lachnospirales; family Lachnospiraceae; genus Schaedlerella. The sequence goes on from CAJTDN010000030.1 coordinate 1,620, forward strand.
CCGTCCAGTGCCGTTGGAACCAGTCAGCGGCGGCCGTTATCATGTGTAAGATGTCATTCCATTCTGGCATGTCACCACCTCCGTAAGATTTTATGTGTTAGTGTTATTATTTACAAGCAGTTTATTTTCGCAAGTATGTCCCGCATCCGAATCCCGTGTACGTCACGTTGCCGTATGTAAACTGTACGTACAGCCATTTGATTCCCCTCACGTTCGTGTAGTATCCGTAATTTTGCACGGCCGTGCCTTTTGGTATTACCACCATGGAGGGCTTGTCCGTCCCGGCCCCGGCCCTGATATTGAGATCCGCGGTAGTTCGATATGTCCCTGCAAGTTGTCCAGAAAAGCTCTTTGCTAATTCGTGCGCGGTCTTTTTCATGGGCGTGCCATTGGCCGGCTTTGCTTGTGGCGGGGCAGGGGATGGAGTGGGAGAGGAGTCCGGCGCGACATATTTCGAGTGGACGAACCCGTACTTTCCGTTGTACTTGATATAGTACCACAGCGAGCCGTCCGAGGCCTTCAGGGAGTCACACACGCCAATCTTGTTGCCGGTATTTAAGGGACTGAATGAACAAGTGCCGTGTTCCGTCCCGGCCCATTTCCTCACGTTAAGCCCGTTGACCGTGACGACTCCTTTCCATTTCTCGTCCTTCCCGGGTCCGCTCGGAGCGGCAGGGGCAGGCTGCGGCGTGACGGCCGCGCCGCCATGGTTGCGGACGTTGCTTCCGACGGTGATGTTGGTCGCCGTATGGGCGGCATCGTATAGTAAAATGTCTCCCGGGAGGAGGTAGGAGCATCCATTGGTGTATTTTGCGTCCGTGAGGACGGTAAATCCCGCGGCCTTGAACCCGGAACGCATGTTGCCGGTATATGTCGCGTTCACGTTTGCCAATGCCGGGATTCCCAGCAGGTTTCCCACGGCCTTCGTGTTCGCGATAACGCCGGCGGAACAGTCGGACTCGCAGGCGACCGTGATTTTTGACGGGTCGTACCCGGCAGATTTCAACTGGTCCCAGTACGTGTCACGTTGGTACTGGTCATATCCAATCTTGTCGTTTAATGCGGCGGCACATCCCAGTTCGGCGAGCTTTTGCCCCACGCGGGCATCCTTTTCATAACGGAGCACGCAGCTCCACGGCCGGGAATACCATGGACGCAGAACCCATTCCCCGCCGGTCTGGTCCCCCGCGGCCCCTCCGTGATATTTTCCGCTTTCGTCGGAGCCGGAATTTGAAATGTAATGTGTTGACGTGCTGTTGTAGTAATTATTATAATTTGCCATGATTTTGTAATTCTCCTTTCATTTTTTGACAATAAAAAGGTGCGTCAGTTTGGCGCACCCATGACAATATATTTACTATAAAAGTCCCGGACGGCGGCTATGTTATGGAGGATGCTTGCATCCGCAATAACATAGACATTGGACGGGCTAACCCGTATGAACAAGTAGGGCGATAGCCCGGATTGTGAATTCGGGTAGCGATTGTGGGAGTGCGTAAGCACGGAGCAATCGACTTTTATTCCCGCGAGCAACGAGCCAAAGTCATGCTTGCATGACCTTGGCGACTGCCGCGAGGGTGTGATATTCCGCAGCTTGCTGCGGAATATTGCACTTATAGTGGTGTCGCCGTCAGGCGACATGTCAGTTCAGTTACGATTTTCGGGACATGCGTTTTATGCTTTCGCATCCCTCGCCCTCATCAGGACAAGGTAATTCTTTACGGAATCCAGGACACACCATTCCGACATGGAGGATACCCCCTTTCCAAAATCATATCACATCATGTTCCTTACGCTGTCCAATCGGTTGGTTTTGTTGCATTTGTTGATAATTATTTTCGTACATGTTTTTGCCCTCCTTCAATTATCCAAAACTGAATGTACAAACCGTGGTCCATTTTGTCCACCGTCCCAAAATATCGTGATACAACCTTGCCTCAAGATTAGGATAACCAAATCGGAATTCAACAGTATACTCAGGGGTTTTGAATGCGACGAGACCAGAGCCATCGCCATGGTCGTCTATTCCCATTCCAATTCCACGTTGATTGATAACGTTTGTTACCGGCTTGTCAATTTTATCGGAAGTTACAAGCGTCATTGGAACACTATCCAAGGCGTTTCCAAAGAACGTGTTTCTGCCTTTGGTTGAACTAATAATTCCTTTATTGTTCGTACCATCCCACAAATAAAATCCTCCTTGATCGTTGCGAATCCCGGCCCAAATACTTCGCTTACTATCTTTCCACTGCAATATTGGAGTGTTGACGGTGCCAGATTCTAAAGCCGGGGGTTGAAGTACTACGTTTCCAACGATTGCTCCCCCAGATAAAGGTAAATATTCCTCCCCATCAAACCCTGAATAGCTTTCTCCGTTTCTTATAATTTCTCCCATTTTTTACCACTCTCCTTTCCTTTCATTTACCAAAATACCAATGTTTTCCAGTCTACCCATCCATTCTCGCCGTAGCACATTCGTGCCATTATTTGGTTATTACCTAAGTGAAATTGAATAATAATCCAACCAAGTTTAAAGGATAAATATCCGATATCATTAATGACACCCATGCCAATTGCATAATTCCCATTCCAATAAGGGCTGGGCGGGTTATTAATATTTTCAGCTGTTATCTTATAAAACGGAACATTTCCACTGGTCATCCCTTCAATATGGTCTTGCCATAGTGTAAACGGAAAAGTATTTTGGTCTGTTTCATTGTTATGATGGTATATTCTAAATTGGGTATCATTCCAGTTATCCATTTCCCAAAATTGGGTTGCGGATGGGCCAGTTAATCTCAGATTACCACCTTCACTATCAGTTCGGAGTTCCGCCTTATTTCCGCAATGAAACGTAGCGGTTCCGTCCGAATTTGATTCTAGTATAGGCGTATTGTTCGTATCATCTTTGATGTAAAATGTCCCATTATCTGCCTTTATCGCTGCCCAAATCGTTCGTTTGCTGTCCGTCCAATTTACGCCGCCCGTATTTAAGCCGTTTGGATTATAGAAAGTAAGGTTAGATAGATCAGTAATAGTCACATGCCCATTCAAATTGCCACCATTCTTATCAAATTTCTCAACCGCAATCTCATCAATTGCATCTTGAACGTTTTCTGCCGATAATCCGCTTCCTGAGTTATCATAAATAACATTACCGGCTTGAATGATTTGGGAAGTGCCACCAGATTCCCCGGAACCAGAAATGAAATAGATTTTCCCATCCGTCAGCTTCGTGTCTGGGAGCGCATCGTATTCCCCTTTCGTTAGCTTTACGATGTCATTGCTGGCAGCTCCATCCATCCACCCGGGATTCCCGCTCGCATCCGTTCCCCAGACTTTGTTTGGGTTTCCTTCGCCTTTGTCCACGTATCCCGAGTTTTTCAGCGAATTTATTCTGGCAATATCCCCAACTTCCTCGTACTGTTCACCATTGTACTTGAACAAATAGGTTCTGTTTTTGGCCAATGTTCCAGCAGATATTGGGAAGCCGCGATAATAGATTGGCTTGGCACCAGTGCCATTCACGTTTAATGTTGGATTTGCAACCTTGTTCGTCGCCGTGAACTTGACCGTTATTTCTGCTCCGACAACTAGTGAGAATCCCGAACACGTAACTGTTTTTTCCGGCACGTCGGCCTCCGTGGAACAGATTGCGTAATTAATGACGCTATACGTACCATTAAAACCAATTCCATTTATGTTTTGACTGGTTTTCAGGCACGTAGCACTAGTTGCGTTTCCGATTACGTTTCCGGCAAATTCTTTAGCCGTGACGGTGCCATCCACCTCCAAATCTCCAGTCATCTTGTCCCCGGCTTTCTTAACTTTTCCATCCAACGCCTCTTGTTGCGCCGTTGATACCGGTTTGTCCATATCTGCCGTGTCGTCCACGTTTCCGAGACCGATATCCGTTGCCGAAATACTTACGTTCCCTCTTCGATAGGAGGTTTCCGCGTCCCCTTTTACCCCGGTCACCGGGCTTCCGGCCAGCACGTCCCAAAAGCCGTCATCGGTGCGGTAGACGTTTGAACCGGCGGGAATGACGTTGCCTGCCCCCTCCTTAAAAGAAGCGGTAGTGGTGAACTGGTCGGAAATGTTGTACATGTCACCTTCCTTCGCGTCCGCCGCAATGGGCAGGTTTGCGAAAACAACCGTTCCTTTCGGGCGCAATGTCCCGGCAAAGGATTCTGCGATATCCCTAGCTTGTTCATAATATTTCTTGGCGTTGTCGGTCGCGTCTCCTTCCCGCACCTCGTTGTTCGTGCCGACCGCGTAGCTCTTACTCATGTCCGCGTGGGCAGATGCTTCGCTTGCCTTGTTGGCTGCGGTTTTCGCTGAATTTGCGGCATTGTTTTCGCTATTGGCCGCGTTGGATTCTGACACTTTCGCATTTTCCTCGGAGATTTTCGCGGCGTTTGCGGAATTCTCGGAGGCGTCTGCCTTCTGGGCGGCAGCAGTGGCAAAGTTCTGTGCATTCGCCGCTTGCTCTGCTGCCTCCGTGGCGGAATTGGCCGCGTCTGTCGCCGAATCGACCGCATTTGCCGCGAAACTGGCCGCATTATCCTCTGATGCTTTCGCGTTGTCCGCATGTTTCTTCGATTCGTCAATGACGTATTCGTAATCTTTCGTGGCTTTTTTTATAAGTTCGGTCAAGGCATTAAATTCATCACTTGCCATGATGGTATCATCACCATAGACGGATGGCTCGACGTTTATGAAAAAACTCATCGTGGTAAGCCGCTTCTCAATTTCGTTCTGATAGATGTCAATTTGCATGACCGCCCTTCCCGGCGCGGCGAGCAACGTGTCATCCAATTCCAATAAAATGGTTCCATCGTCCTGAATCGTGGCAGGGTCGAGCAGCGCCCGGCCATCTGCCGTCATGGTGCGCGAGTTCGCATAAACCGTATTGTCCAACGGAACAAACATCCCGTTATCCGTGCAGCGCACCACGACATGTCTCGTTTCCTTGTCATACTGTTTCGCGTTTATGGTCTTGTAACCCTTTTGATTGAAGTCGATGGATATGTTTTGTGTTGTCTTTAAATTCATGGTATCACCTCGTGTTTCTTATACTTTCATTTGATTTTTGAAGATGTTGGGGTCAAAAAGCGTTTTGGCCCCGACATCTTAATTTTTCTTGGACTTCCGCGAGACTTCCGGCCAGACGTGTGTTATTGGCACACGGCCGCCACATGGCCGTCGTCCTGGTTTTCCTTGATAATGTACCTGAGCGTGTCCAACGCGTCATCAATCTGCTTGTCAATCCACGCGACCAGTTCGGGCTGGTCGACAATCTTGGACAAGACCGGGTACTGCTCATAAATCTGGTTGATGACCTGGGCGCGCTTGATGCTACCCGCGACGTTCCATTCCTCATAATCCATCTCGGCTTCCGCCACGAGCCGGAGTATCGTCTCGCAAATCTGCATTTTCGCGATGGCAATCTTTTCGTCATCGGACTTCGCGAGGTAATTCTTCGCTTTTTTGGCTATCGCGACGGTGAGGCCGAGGATGACCATGATGGTCGTCCAGTTGTCGTTTATTAATTCCAGAAATTTCTGGATTCCGTTTAAAATGTTCATGTTTTCCTCCTTTCGTATTACCTGGCGGCATTGCCGGACAAACTGTTTTTTGTATTATCCGGCGACATTGCCAGGCGAATTGTCAGTTTCATACCCGCCATCATTCTTGAACCGCGTTTCGGTCGTGACAGATTCGTATACGGTGCTATCAGCCGGTTCATTTTCACTCTTCGACCGCATCTCGGCCATGGCGGACTCGTACACGATGCCGCCGGCCACGTTCTCGGCCTTGCTCTTGCTGTAATATCCCCAGACAATCGGCGCGAGGGCGGCGGGTATGCCAATCAGAACGTACATCGCGCTTGCGTCGCCGAGCGTGAGCATCGCGTACTCGCAGAAAACCACGATCTGCACGCATAGGACGATTACCCCGAGAAGAACCATCTTGCTCGCGGATGGCGTCTTGGGCTTGGCCAAGCCTTTCTTTCTCTCCGCGTCAAGCCTTCTCTTGCGTTCCATCGACAAGTTTCTCTTTTGAATCTCCTTCATCTGGAAATTGAAATCTTTTTCCGATATGTACTTGTTCAATAGAATCACCTCCTTTCTGGCGTTATGGTTTTGTTCGTAAAAATGGAATTTCCCTCCAATTTTTCGATTTGCGTTTTTAACTTGTCAATCTCGTTTTGTTGGACTTGTACCATTTTTATTAAATACGGTACGAACCGCGAGTAATCTACGCTATCCGCCACCTTCTCACCGTCAATTTCCTGATATAGCACGACCTCTGGAATAATGGGTTCTATTTGTTCGGCAAGAACTCCCGAATGTCCATAACGTTCTGATTCTATCCTTACGTTTTTCTTGTAATCAAATGTTACGATATTGACATCCAAAATCTTCTTGGCCATATCGTCCGGCATATCAGATACGTTATCTTTGTATCTTTCAGATGATTGCGTAAAAAATCCACCAGCCGAGCATCCTGCCCAAGCCCATCCCTGGTCTGGACCGTGTTGCATCAACACTTGTTCTCGGCAAAATATTTTTACATATTGGATGTCCCGGGCATCAATGCAAAGGGCATCGGCGGCATTGTGAAAGCTTGACGTAACACCGTATTGATAAACGGCCAACGTCCCGGTCATTGTTCCTCCATCCAATGGCAAGTAGTTTCCGATGCCTAATGAGTTGAACAAATGGGACAGTGAGCACGTTCGATAATATCCGTCACCGTTCTGATAAATCACATAGGCAACATTTCCGTTTTCTGCCACTTGGGATGAGTGCAGGTAAAGGCAATTCAAATAATGTACGCTTGTATCCCCGCTCCAGTCCCGCGACATGATGGTCGAACCTGATGTTTCGGATGTCGGGCTTAACCCGGCACACGTATTCGCGTTTGCGACGCTGAAAGTACTCGGATTCCACACGTACATGTTTTCACCGTCGTTACTTCCCCAGAGCCATGTCGGTTGTCCCGACTGTCCGTTCCAATGGAACGCCATGTTTTTATAGTCATTTGTAACGCGGGCGGCCACGTCCGCGGTTCCTAAAAAACGATTGTCCCCGCCTCCCGGATTCGAAATGATGATGCCCTTGTTGTTGGTCGCGTCCCAGATATAAAAAGCACCTTCTCCATTCATTGTCCCCGCCCAGACGGAACGGTTCTTGTCATCCCAGTAAATGTTTGGAGAGTTGGTCATCGTGCCGTTTCCCATATGCAAATGTCCGGCCACCGTGTCGCCGGCTTTGCTTACCGCGCCCACGTTCGCGGGCGTGATGTTGACGTTGCCGGTTCGGTAGTTTGCCTCGGTGTTGCCCTTCACTCCGGTTACTGCGACGTTTCCCAGTTCGTTCAATTTTATTTTGTCTTCCTTGGACATCAGGCCGTCCTTCTTCGGTGTTGCATTTGCATTTCTAAACATTTGTTCTTTTACCGTTTCAAAAGGGACTCCGATAGTTTGGGAATCGTTTGCGCCTAAAAACTTTAGATTTTGCAGATTATCCGTTGTTTCATACTGGTTTATTTTCATTTCATCATGCTCCCGTCATTGCCGTTTCTTGGTTTGTGTTGCTCGCGATTCCGAGCATTTTTTCGATTGCCGCGAGGCGTTCCTCCATGTGCCGCTTGTCTGCGTTCAGTGTGTCAATCTCGTTTTGCTGGATTTGCGTCATTTTAATTAGGGATGCCACGAACCGTGAATAGTCCACGCTGTCAGGCACGTTTCCAAGACCCTCGATTTCTCGGTATGACACGACTTCCGGCATGATTTCCACAATTTTTTCCGCGATTACGCCAGTGCGGTCGTACTGGTTCTCGTCAACGACATTGTCCTTGTAGTCGTAGGTATCGACCTCGACCTCCAAAATTCTTTTCGCCCGTTCTTCGGTCATTGGCGTGATATTTTTTTTGTAGCGGCAAGATGATTGGTTGTGGAAGCCGGACGCGGAGATTCCTGCCCAAGCGGTATCGTGGAAATTGCGGCACTGAATTCCGCTAGAGCGAAGGTTCAAAAAGCTGTTTCCCAACAAGTGCAGTGTCGTTCCCGAATTATTGCAGATTTCGTCAACGAACGTTCTGTAAGAAAACCTCACTGTTCCAGAAAACGTTCCCCCGCCCCATGGTGAGCCGGACGGCCCTTGCGGCCCGGTCGCCCCAGTAGCCCCAGTAGCTCCTCTTGGTCCCTGCGGTCCCGTTGCCCCGGTCGCGCCGGTCGCCCCTTGTGGGCCGGTCGCGCCGGTATCGCCTTTTGGCCCTTGCGGTCCGGTTGCGCCGGTATCGCCTTTTGGCCCCTGCGGTCCGGTTGCGCCGGTATCGCCTTTTGGCCCCTGCGGTCCGGCTGCACCGATATCGCCTTTTGCTCCCTGCGGGCCTTGTAATTCTTCCTTATGTAGCGCGACGTAGGATTCCACTGCCGCGCCCGCCGCGTCATTGGTAAAGTTTTTCAATTCCGTTCCAAGTATGTTTTTTGTTTGATTTCCCACGGCTGCCGGGAACAACGTCCCGTCTTCAATCGCCGCCTGTTCATATTGGTCAATTCTCATTTTGTGCCACCTCCTCATTCTGCTCCATTTCATCATTTATTGTCGGTGCTGGTGCGGTCTCCGTGAACGGGTTCCACCCTTCGGTATCCCATAATACGTGCGGCCATACCGTTTCAAGGGCGGCCATTTTGTTTTGCAGGTCCGTTATGTTTTTTATCACGTTTCCGAGACCGATGTCCTCGGCGGTAATGTTGACGTTCCCCCTCCGATAGGAGGTTTCCGCGTCCCCTTTTACCCCGGTCACCGGGCTTCCGGCCAGCACGTCCCAAAAGCCGTCATCGGTGCGGTAGACGTTTGACCCGGCGGGAACGATGTTGCCCGCCCCTTCCTTAAAAGAAGCAGTAGTGGTAAACTGGTCGGAAATGTTGTACATGTCGCCTTCCTTTGCCTCTGCGGTGGAAGGCAGGTTGGAAAATGTTACCGTTCCTTTCGGGCGCAATGTTCCGGCAAAGGATTCGGAAATGCTTTTGGCCTGCTCATAATAATATTTTGCGTTTTCCAGGTTTTCGTTTTCCCGTTTGCCGGTGTCGCCCATGGCGTAGCTCTTGGAAAGCTGCGCATAGTCATTGGAAGTATCCGAATGCTTTTTTGAAGTTTCCGCATGATTTTTGGAAACTTCCGCAAAATTTGCGGCCTCCAACACTTTTTCAGCAGCCTCCGCAACCTTTCCTTCGGCTTCCACGACCTTGTCTGCCGCGTCGTTTGCGAAAGCCTGCGCATCCAAAGCCGAATTAGCCGCCGCTTGAGCCGAATTTGCTGCGTCTCCGGCCGAATTGGCTGATTCTTGTGCCGATTTCGCCGACTCCTGCGCGTATCCTTGCGCGTCCCCGGAAAATCCTTCGGCCTTGTCAGCGATTTTTTGCGTTTCGGCAATCACGGAGTCGTAGGTGTCGAGCGCCTTTTCCATCAAGTCGGAAAGGGCGTGGAATTCGTCGCTTGCCACAATCGTGCCATCCTCGTAAACGGCAGACTCGACGTTGACGAAAAATTTCATGGTCGTCAGCCGCCGGTTCGTGTTTTCCTGGTACAAGTCAATCTGCACCGTGGCTCTTCCAGGGGATGCGAGCAAGGTGTCGTCTAGTTCGAGTAAAAGCGTCCCGTCTTCCTGAATCGTGGCCGGGTCAAGCAAGGCGCGTCCGTCTGCCGTCAAGGTACGGGCGTTGGCGTACACCGTTTCGTCCAAGGGGACAAATTTTCCCTGGTTCGTACATTGAATGACGACGTATCGGCTTTCCTTGTCATATTGGTTTGCGTTCAAGGCCTTGTAACTTTTTTGGTTAAAGTCAAGGGATAATGTTTGTGTTGTCTGTAAATTCATGTTTTTCACCTCGTCATAATTGTTCCGCTACGGTCCAGAATTGGTTGAACTGTAACGTTGTTTCGTTTTCTGCCAATTTTTCAGGGAGAAGAATGTCTTGTAAAATATCTTCTCCCCGAATTTTCATTTAATCAATGTTCCGTTCCCTTATAAGCACCGTCCGACCTGATTTTGACAATTCCGGTCTTGTATACCCCGTCAACCCTGACGTGCATCATGCCTTGTTTGTATGTGCCGTCAACCTTGATATGGCAGTTGCTGGATTTTTTCCATTGCGCGTACAAGGTGACCGACGCGTTTGCACTGTAGGTGCCGCCGGGCTGGTAAGCAACGGAACCGGAGGCGCTGGTTGCCCATCCGAGAAAGGTGTAGCCCGTCCTGGTGGGCCTGGTTCCTGACAAGGCCAGGTTCGTGCCGTAGGTTTTGGTTTGCGAAGCCGGTGCGCCGGAACCGCCGTTTGCGTTGTAGGCGACGGTGTAGGTATTGATTTGCCATCTGGCATATAAAGTGACCGCCGCATTTGAACTGTAGGTGCCACCCGGCTGGTAAGCGACGGAGCCGGAGGCGCTGGTTGCCCATCCGAGAAAGGTGTAGCCCGTCCTGGTGGGCCTGGTTCCTGACAAGGTCAGGTTGGTGCCGTAGGTTTTGGTTTGGTTTCCGGGTGCGCCGGTGCCGCCGTTGGGGTTGTAAGCGACGGTGTAAGTAATGATTTGCCATTTGGCGTATAGAGTGACCGCCGCGTTTGCACTGTAGGTGCCGCCGGGCTGGTAAGCAACGGAATCGGAGGCGCTGGTTGCCCATCCGAGAAAGGTGTATCCCGTCCTGGTAGGCCGTGTTCCCGACAAGGTCAGGTTGGTGCCGTAGGTTTTGGTTTGGTTTCCGGGTGCGCCGGAACCGCCGTTAGCGTTATAGGCGACAGTGTAGGTCGGTCTGGGCGCGGTAACGTCTTTGCTGACGGTTGAATTGTATTTAACTCCACTTCCCGAGGTATATTCACATCCTTGTCCAAAGTGGAAGGTCTGTCCATATGGAAGCTCGACGATATACCAGTTGACTTGGTTGTACCTTCCCTCGCCATTGCGGTCATATACGGCAACTGTCGTGTTATTCCAGTTACAATAAATATTGGTTCCGTAGAAATTGCCATTCATGACCTCAATCCAAACGTTATAGCATATGATGTACTTGCCGTTATTCTGGTCTTCCCATGCCCATTCCACGACAGTCCTGAATTTTGAGTTAGAGGGGCCGACTTGTGGGCCGAATATATATTCTGCCATGTATCATCACCCCACAATCTGGATATAAACATCCCCGTCTGTGCCGACGCTGTTGTTCGGAGCTTGGGTTCCATAACGGATGGCCGGGATTTTGCTGATATTGGAAGACAAGGTTTCCAGAACCGTTTTGTCAGCTTTTAGATTCAACGCCGTTTTATCAGCCTTTTTATCCAATGCCGCTTGTTGCGCCGTGGATACCGGCTTGTTCGCGTCTGCCGTGTTGTTTACGTTTCCAAGACCGATGTTTGCTGCCGAAATGCTTACGTTTCCGCGACGATAGGAAGTCTCGGACGCTCCTTTTACCCCGGTCACCGGGCTTCCGGCCAGCACGTCCCAAAAGCCGTCATCGGTACGGTAGACGTTTGCCCCGGCCGGAATGACGTTGCCCGCCCCTTCCTTGAAAGAAGCGGTAGTGGTAAACTGGTTGGAAATGTTGTACATGTCGCCTTCTTTCGCGTCCGTGGCAGATGGCAAATTGGTAAATGTTATCGTTCCTTTCGGACGCAATGTCCCGGCGAAGGATTCCGCGATATCTTTGGCCTGCTCGTAATATTTCTTGGCGTTGTCGGCCGCATCCCCTTCCCGCACCGCGTTGTTCGTGCCGACCGCGTAGCTTCTGCTCATGTCCGCGTGGGCGGATGCCTCGTCCACCTTATCGGATGCGGCATCCGCAGAATTTGCGGCATCGTTCGCACTGTCTGCCGCGTTTGTTTCTGACACGTTCGCGTTATCTGCGGAGAGTTTTGCGGCCGTTGCAAAGCTTTCGGACGCGGCCGCTATTTGGGCGGCGGTTGTGGCGGATTCCTGCGCGTTTGCCGCTTGCTTTGCGGCCTCCGATGCGGAATTAGCCGCGTTATCCTCTGACGCTTTCGCGTTGTCCGCATGTTTTTTCGACTCCTCGATGACATATTCATAATCTTTCGTGACCTTCTTGATGAGCTCGGTCAGGGCGTTGAATTCGTCGCTTGCCATGATTGCGTTATCGCCATAGACGGACGGCTCGATATTGATGAAAAAGCTCATCGTGGTAAGCCGTTTCTCGGTGCCGCTCTGGTAGATGTCGATCTGGGTGGTCGCCCTTCCCGGCGCGGCCAGCAGCGTGTCATCCAGTTCCAATAAAATGGTTCCGTCGTCCTGGATCGTGGCGGGGTCGAGCAGTGCCCGGCCGTCCGCCGTCATCGTGCGCGCGTTCGCGTAAACCGTGTCATCCAACGGGACGAATGTCCCGTTATCCGTGCAGTGCACCACGACATATCTCGTTTCCTTGTCGTACTGCTTTGCGTTTATGGTCTTGTAACCCTTCTGATTAAAGTCGATGGATAAGTTTTGTATTGTCTTGAAATTCATGATATCACCTCATATTTTCATAAAAGTTGTAGTATTTTATTGTTACAGTTCGGCCAGGGATGCGCACAAGCGCGAAAAGAAACATGTCGCTAAGGCGACCGCGCTTGGCGCGAGAGTTTCGCAAGCGAAACTCTTTGTCTTTATGCCGTCCGCTTCCACATGTAGCAGGTAATGTACGGCTGCAGGTTGCCATGTGCCTTTGTCCCGCCGCCTGGCAGGCCATAGGAAACATCCGTCTCGGCTTTGTTCTCGCCGGACACGTCGTGTCCCTCTAGGAGCGTGGTGTTCCCGATTTCCTGGTTCCACTGCAAGGCCCAGAACTTGTGCGCGTGGGGCGGTATTTCCTCCGGGGTCAGTGTGACCTCGCTTTGCCCGCCCGTTTTTTCCACGGTGTTGAAGTTTCCGTCGCCCGTGTTCACGCCGACCGGTACCCGCCCGGAGCCCCAGGCCACCCACGTCCCTCCGAGGAGGCTTCCCGGGTTCGTCCCGCTCACGTTTATGTAAATCGAGCCGACCGGGTAGGCGTTCGTCAAGACCCATGACCGTATCCAACCTTTCACCAGGTTTTCAATATCCCTTAAATTGATATTGTTTCCCCTGCTTCCCACGTCGGTCATCACAAGATTTTTCATGAATTTTGCGTCCATGGCGACCTCCAGGGAGTCCGTCTCCGCGATTTTCCCTACACCGAGTCCCTTTCCCCCCGACCGGAAGTCAAGCAGCACCTCCGCGGTCGGGACGGCGGCCTCGTAGGTCGTTGAACGCCCGAGCTTGTCCGTCACGGTGAGCCTGAGGTCATAACTGGATTCCTCGGCAAATGCCGTGGTCAGCGTGGTATCCGTGTCATTCGTGAGGTTGCCGTAAACCGTCCAGACTTTTCCCGCCGACGGCTTGTAAGACAACGCGGCCGTCGCGCTGTTTTTCCCCTTGACGCTCGCGAACACCCAGGTGGCATGGACGACGACATGCGAATTGTCGGCAGGATTGCGGTGGGCGGTAAATGCCGAAACGTACGGGTTGTGGTAGGGGACGACCTCGACATTCGCGGTACTTCGAATCTGCGAGGTTCTTCCCCGGCTGTCGGTCGCGCATATGTTAAATACCTTATCCTCGCCGATGGTAAACGCGCCTCCCGTGTAGGAAAGCGAGCCGTCGGATTGTGCCGCCTGGTACACGTCGTCAATGGTGTACGAGCGGATGGTGGAGCCGCGCGCGCCGCTGGCCGAGGCGGTGATCCTCGGCCTGGAAAACCCCACCACGCACAACCCCCATCCGGCGACCACGCTGCTCGCGCTGTTGTCAATGGCGACGTTCGCGGCGGTCATGGCCGGGATTACCGTGTCCGGGACCTTGCAGGTGAACATGCAGGTGTTCGTTCCGATTTTCGTGGAACCGTTGTAGGTGTCGACACTGATTGTTCCGGTGCCGGAGGTGGCGTTTGGCACCTGCGTGGCCAGATCCAGGGGAATCGTCCATGAAACGTTGTCCGCCACGTTTTCCCCGATTGTGCCGCTCATGTTGCCGAACGTATAACGGACGGAATGGGTGAACGCCCCGCTGTTTCGGTTCATGTGGATGACGATGGTGTCCCCCATGTTTCCGACGTTTTGTCTGTTGTTTGGCCAATCGACGCATGAGGGCCTGGAAGCCCGGGCAATGTCGTTCAGCCGGAAATCGGAGGAGCCCCGCAAGTTCACGGAACTCACGTAGACCGCCGTCTCCAGGCTAATGTTAAAGTTGGCCGTGCCGTCCGGGGCGTGGTTTACCACGACGGAGCCGCTGGCGATGTTGCCCGCGTAGCGTTTCACGAAATCGGTCTTGTTCACGACGAGGTTTCCCGCCACGTACACGCGCAAGTCCCGCTCCGCGTACCATCCCGCGCCCCCGTATGCCTGTCCTCCCGCGCACGAGAGCGTCCAGTGGACCGTGGAGCTGTTGTTTCCCACGGATTGGTCGGCCGTCCAGTCGACGGTGTAATACCGTGTTTCATAATCATTTGTACGAACTGATCCGTTTAAAGCCATAAAATATCATCCTTTCTTATTTTTTTGTTAGTTCAGCCGCGCCCGTTTATTAGTTCAGCCGGGCCCATTCGCAAAACGCGCCTGCCGGCGCTTTGCGCTACATCCGTAGCTTTTTTGCTCGTGAGCCGGACTCTCTTAAGACCGCCGGCAGTCCGCCAAATCCATGCAAGCATGATTTGTCGTCCTTTTGCGGTCTGGCTGAACTATGGCTCGGCCAAGGGCGAACCATAGTGGCATATGGCCATTAAAATCGCTCCGCGATGGGCCATATGCCTTGTCCCCGTCACGTTTTCGCACGGTCAGCGCAGTAAATGCGCAGACCTGTCAAAACCGTAACCAAGTGTTTATCCCTTCCACGTCAATGACACGCCCCCGCTCTGCCTTGGGCAGAGGAAGAACTTGCCGAGTTTCAGCGCGTTGTTGATCACGGCGGAATTAATGTAAAGCTGCTCGTTATTGATATACGAAATCGTGGTCTCGCCCTGCTTGAAGGCCATGCTTTGATTGTCGATGACCGTCTTGAAAGGGGATCCTTTCGCCCCCAGTGTCAGCCCGTCTTTGTCATAGTTCAGATACTGATCCTGGTCCGCCTTGTAATTGTCCAGCTGCTCCGTGACGCTAGTCATGACGTTTTTGTATTTCTTGTCAACCGTCTCGTAAATCTCTTGTGACTCACTCTGCACGACGGTCGTGATTCTCGTGTCGAACTTGCTCATGTCGCACAATTCCTGCAGGGTCTCGGCCGCGTTGTCCAGTCCCGAGCGGATGTGCACCGTGCCGGTCATGACGAGGTTCCCGTCGCCGTCAATGTACATCACCGGCTCGACGTGTTCCTGGCCGTTTTCGTCCACCGTCTTCCTGCGCAATGTCAGGGCCGCGTTGTTCACGCCTTCCTTCGTCGCGTCGGTGGTGATGACAAGGCCGTTCCGGTCTAAGACGATGGAATTGTCCGTGCTGTACACCCCGACCTTCTCGGACAGAATCAGGTTCCCGACCAGCGTGTCGGCAATCACGCCGTAATCCTCCTTGATCTGCCCGCTTTCCGGGTCATAATAGGTGAAGTCGCCGATGCCCGCCTTGGACGTGCGCCAGTTGTCGTCCGTCAGGTAAAGCCCACGGTTGATGATTTTTGCTTGTTTGTCGCTGTATTCGTCCGTCATCGGCAAATATTCCCGGCACAAAAGCCCGTGCGCGTCCCACGTCAGGTTCTGGTTGTTTGCGTTGTCCACGATTTTCATCTTGGTAAGGGCGAGTCCGTTTTCCACCCAGTTTTCCAGTTTCTTCTTCGCCTCGTCCCCCTTGCCGGCCTGGTTTGTCACGTAACCGTAGGACGTGGCCATCGACTGCGCGGTGGAGAGTATGCCGTTTACGTCGGACAGGCCGCCCGGAAGCTTCGTCATGTCGGAAAACTCCACCGCCAGCGTCTGCGGGCTGGAGTAATTGATGGTGTAGCTGACAAGCCGCAGGCGGTAAACCTGCCCGTCCGCCCGTACGGAAATCTTGTTGCCGAGGTCGAAATGTTCAAATAGCGGCTCAAACTGGGGAATCGCAAGCAGATTGTGCAGCGTCGTGGAAATGGAATGTTGGCACTGTGCGGATTTGTATAATTCTTTCCGTGCCACGTCCAAGAACTCCCTTGCCCGTGCGAATAATTCGGCGTTGTCGAGCCCGTCGGAAACGTAGTTCGAATTGCTGTATGTGTCCTCCCTTCGGTAGGAGCAAAAAATGTGATAAAGTTTTTCACCCAGGCAATTTTCGAAATTCAATTCGGCCTGGATTTCAGCCATGCGTGTCTCCGCATCATTATATTTTCCTTGCCATAAATCAATCTCCTTTTGCCGGGCCTTCATTTCTTCCTGGCAGGCCGTCAGCTTGTCATAAAACGGCTGGTACATTTCATGGTAATACAATGCGCTCTCGCTGGCCTGGTCGACCTGGATCAAGAGCTCGAGGACGTTCTGGATCGCGTCATGAAACGATTTCAAACGATTCATGCAGTATGATTTCAGAGCTTTTTTGAAAGCGTCCATATCCTTGATTCCGAGCACGTCGAACACGCTTCCCTCGTCGTCATCGCCGTCACTTGACGCGATGAGCTTTTTGATTTTCTGTTGGAGGAAGCTTTCATAATCGTCGGAAACCTTGACGGTGATATTGGGTGTCTCGTACACGTCCTCCTCGTCGGAGTAGTTCGTCACCTTGAATTTTCCCGTCCACGTGCCGTAATGGAACCCGTCCTTGTCTGTCCCGACGTAGGAAAAGCTGCTTCCTTTCACTTCCAGCTTCACGTGGCCGGATTTCACATACACTTTCGCATAACTTTTCAACGCGCCGTCGACCGTGGCCGTGGACGTGGAGGTGGTGACGTCGGAAAGCCCCAGCGGGCTTAGGTTGTCCTCCGTCAGTTTTCTGCCTTCCGTGGCCGCCGTGACGTTGTCGTGCTCGCTGGTCGGCATCATGGAGGAAGTGAAGTAGAGCACCTTGTCGATTGCCTCGTATAAAGATTCCAGCAGCCCTTCATATTCTTCCGTGTGGGAATCGTAAGCTTTCTGGTAGTTGGCCAGGGCGTTCACCAGTTCTGGCGGCATGTCGTCTTTTTGTTCCTCGGAAATGTACCAGATTTCGCCGCCGCCGTTTTGGTTCAACGAGCGGATGGTGGCGGTCATCAGGTCGTCCCCGGCTTCCAGCCGGAAGCAGTTCTTGACGCTCCCCGTGTCCGTTTCAAACGTCACGCTGTCGGTCAGGTTTTCCTTGTCCACGTAAATGTCGGTGTCCGTGCCGAACACCTGCAAGTCCGTACTTTGGCATTTTGGACAAACGTCCGCATATTCCCCGCGATACCCGCAGTGCAGGCACGTCGTATATAAATCGTAGACGGCGATGCCCCGGGTCCCGCTGTCAAATTGGAACAGGCAGTGGAATTCGTCGGTGCACTCGCCTGTCAAAAAGTCGTAGACGGACTTGCCGCTGATGCTAAAGGTGCGCTGCAGCCTGGCGACGGACGAATCCACGTGTGTGACATGGTAGTGTGGAACCTTGGAGAGAACCCGGTGCAAAAGCGACCCCTTGGGATTTTCCTCGTCGTAAAACTTCGTGATGGCATAATCGTCCCGCGCAATGTCGCGTTCCGTGTTAATCTCGATGTCGTGCAGCATCGTCTGCCCGAGTTCCGCCTCGCAAAGTGACGTGCAGGTGACGGACTTCGTCGTGGCGTCGCTGTCATTTACATTGACGCGGATTTCAAAATACTCGTGGAACTCTTTGACCCATACGAGCCGCAAATCCGTGATTTTGTCCCACAAGGGCTCGTCGCGGCCGTCCACGGTCTTGTACACCTTGAACGAAAGGTCGTCGGCCGCGTTCAGGTTTCTTTTGTAAGAAATGCTTGAACGCTCGACGTTGGCCAACGCCCCGAGGTGCGCAAGATCCCGGGTCGCCAGCACGATGGTCGGGCTTTCCGTGATGTTCAGTTTTTGTAAAATGCTTTGTCCCGCCGAAGTGGCGGCAGGGATTCCCGTGCCGCCTGGCGTGCTTGTCATCATGTCTTTCATTTATATCACTCCTCTCTTGCATATCGGGGAATAAACGAGCCGGATGTTGCATGGGAGGGTGGAAGAGTAGACGTTCGCGTTGTCCTCCACCCCGCCGGCCTGGCCGTTAAATATCCGAATAAAGTTGTAATTGAAGTCATTGTATAATCGCTTGTGCGTGTATGTGGAAACAATCTGTTTCTGCTCGCCGTAAAGGGTGAGCACCTCCCCTGCCTGGCAGTTGTTGATGACCGTCATCCTGCCATCCCTGGAATTTTTGATAATCAGGTTGCCGGAGGCCAGGCATTTGATTTCCACCATGTCCGGGTAGAAAACGCCCGTCTCGTCCGAGCCGTCGAACAGCGTGTAGCCGTCGTCTTCATGTTCCAGGTTCATATAAAGTTCCACCGGCTCGTAATGGCCGAATGGCGCGTCGGTCTTCAATGTCAGTTCCAGGCCGATGACATTTCCGCAGAGGAGGATGGCTTGTACGTTGAACGTTCCCATGTAATACACGTCCGCGTATTCCCCGTCTTCATAAATGGCCTTGAACTTGCAATATTGTTTCCGGTTCAGCCACCGCATCAGTTGGCTTAACTCCTGCTCCTCGATGACGGAGGCCAGACTTTTGTCCGGCGTCAGCTTGGCCACTTGGAACGTGACGGAGTAGGCTTCGCCATATTGCGTTGACACGATGTGGAACTTGTCCTGGCCGGCCAGGCTCACCGTGTTCAGGGTGAGCTGGCTGCCGAAATTAATGGTCTCGACCCCGGAACCGGAGCCGATGCTGCATATGGCGCAATCGTGGTCAGACAAAAGCTGGCCGTCAAATTCAAAATCAATGCATCTCATTTTTATCTTTCCTTTCTTTCTTAGATATATCTAAACTTGTTGAATGGGTTGCCGCCCAGCATCTGGTCGGCCATCGCCTGCCCCATGACTTTTTCAAAGTGGGGGTCGGATAGCAGGGCAGTCTTGAATTCGTCGTAGTTTTTCACATTGGGGAGATTTAGTTCTATGTGGTTTTCGACCGAGACATTTTGCGTGTTCTGCGGTCCCGTCTGGAACCACTTCATTTGCTCCTCTGTCTGTTGCATGATCCTCTGTGCGCCCGGAAAAACGTATTCCCCCGTCTTGCGCATTCCGAGGCGGTCTTTCATTTTCAGTATGTCTTTCAGGTCCTGCGTGGCTTCGGACGTGATGACCGTCTCACCGGTCCTGACGAGCGCGAAGCCCGTCTCGCCACTCTGGCGGATTAACCCTTCGATTTCCCCGCCCCCGTTGAGGCCGTGGTTCTTCATCCAGTTTAGCATGTTAATGTTTTGGCTGGCCGATCCCGTGTATGTGCCGGAAAATCCCATGGCCGCGTAGTAGTGCGCCATCTGGCCGAAGCTGGAGTCGTAGTCGTGGTATTTCAGCCGGTCGACGATGGAAGTCTCCACGTTCAGTTTGTTTTTCGGGTACTCGTCCCTTTTGTGCACGAAGAACGAGGTGTCCGTCCGGCTGCCCGCGGGTTCCAGCGTCGGCAGTTCCTGCTTCGGGGCTTCCTGCGCGGGTGGCGTGGGCGCCTTGTTCGCGGCCGCTTCCTGCCTTGTCTCCAGCGCGGCGACGTTGTCCGCCGCTTCCTGCCGTGCGTCCCCGGCCATGGCGGAAACGAAGTTCCTGATGCCGTCCAAAGTCTGCTGTATGCTCGTAAGTCCCGCCGTCATGCCGCTGCCGTACGTGGAGACGATGGAGCCGGCCCCGCCGTCGTTTTTCCAGATGTTTTTCATTTCGTCGGACAAGGTCGTCCCCACCGCCGCCGTGGCTTGTTCAAGCGTGGCCATGATGCTTCCCGCGTTCGCGTTGGCGGTGTCTTTCATGCTTTCGAGGACGAATTCGATGTCGTCCAGCCGCTGGTTGAAGAGCTGTTCGTATTCGGTGTAAAGGTCGTCCATCAGCCGTTCCTGGTCGGACACCCACTTCTCGTACTCGGTTTCCTCAAGGTCCGTTTTGGCCTCGTCCAGCTCCAGTTTCAGCTGCTGGACTTTGGATGCCGCCTCTTCCGAGTCATCCCCCGCGTACGCGTTCAGCTGCTTTTCCAGCGAGGCGATGTTCCCCGTCTTCTCGGCAATCGACTTTTGGTAGTCGTACAAGTCGCGCTCCGCCCCCAGGGCTTCCTTGCGCTTGTCAATCAGTTGTTGCAGCTTGTCCAGGTAGGCGTCGTATCCTTCCGACATCAGGTCTTTCACCGCCTCGATTTCGTCATGGGCCGCGTCGATGTTGTCCCGCTGCGCCTCCAAAAATTCGTTCCGCTTTTCGATTAACTCTAGGTTGTACGGATCCTTGGCCAGCATTTCGTTGATTTTCAAGATTTCCTTCGCGTAGTCGTCGGCCTGCGCCATGTAGACGTTGTAGTTCAGGGCGTGCAGCCCTTCCGCCGCCGTCCCGCGCCTGGTGCGCCGCTGTGAACCGGCAAAGGCGGAGTCGCCGTCTTCCACGAAGCTTCCCTGTTTTTCCAGCAGCCCGATCAGCCAGTCGGCCTCCTCGGTCAGTTTGGACGTGTACTCCTGCTGTTTCTCGAAGTAGTCCCATTTCAGTTCCCGCAGGGCGTTCTGGTGCTCGTAGAGCGAGGTCGTGGCCTCGGTGATGGCCTTGTCCACGTCGAGGATGGCGTCGTACATGTCGTACCATTCCTCGCTGTACTTTTCAATGCCGCCCTTTTCCATGGCGTTCGCCATCGCTTCCGTGAGCGCGCCGTATTCCTCCTTCAGCAGGGAAATGTGGCCTTGCTCCGTCTTGATGAGACTGTCGTAGTAGGCCGTCCCCGCCAGGTGCCCGCGTGCCTCGGCCTGGTCGATGTAGGCTTTTATCATGTCCAGCGAATATTCCATGACGGACAGCTGGTCCTCGAACATTTGCGTCGCGTGCTCGAAAAGCGTTTTCCCCAAATCCGCCAGCGTGTCGGCCAGGTTCTCGGCCTCCTCCTCGCACTTCCTGGCCTTCTCGTACCATTTCGTAAAGTCGGAAATCTGTTGTTTCAGCCCCTCGTCAGAAATGTCCTCGATGGCGATGGCCCCGTCCTTGACGAGGTTCTTGTAGTGCTCGGACAAGCCGACCGCGTCGGCCTTCTTCATGTATTCCTGGTAGGCTAAAACCTGCCCCCAGACCTGGCCGCCCACTTCCAGGATTTCCTGGTTCAGCGCGTTGTTTCGCTCCGACCAGCCCTTGTAGGTGCGCCCGACCGCCTGGTCGAGCTTCTTGACGTGCCGCTCCAGGCTGTCCAGCTTGTTTTCCACCCAGTCGAACGTCTCCACGGTCTCCTTGGCGGATTCGGACGCGCCGCCGCCACCGCCGGAGCCGCCTGAGCCGGAACCACCGCCAGGGCTGTTTGGCTTTGTGCCGCCAGGTGACTTGGTGGAAGGTCTCGCTCCCGCAGCCGTCGCCCCTTTTCCACTGCCGCTTGGCTTGTAGGAGTTGATGCCGAGGGCGTTCGATCCCGCTTGCGCGGCACCCGCGTTGGAAAAGTAGCTTCCCGCGTTTGCCAGCGCGTCGGCGAACTGTGCCACGGATGCCCCGCCCGTGCCGGTAATGTCAAATCCAAAGGTTGGCAAATCAAGTCCATTTGGCACTCCGTTTTCATCCGTTCTGAGCCCCAACCAACCGGTGATGTAGGGTTTTGCCTCGATTTTGAAGTCGAACCCACTGATTGCGTTCCCGAGCGAGGATAAGACCGAGCCGATGGCCGAAGAGGTGTTGTTGATGGAGTTCCCAACGGTATTCATCGCGAAGTTGGTCATGCCTTGTAACGAGCCGAGTGACCCGCCTACTGCCGTCTCCACCGCGCCGGCACCTTGTTGGACTAACGCCATTGCTTCTTCCGCGCTGAGGCCGGCCGCGTTCATCAGTGCCAGCACGACCGAGTTCATGTTCTCCTCGCTGGTGCCCGCGAATGCCACGAGGTCTTGCGACAAGGAGCTTACGTAGTCCGAAAACCGGCTGTCATCCATCACCGAGTCCATGAGGTTTCCCGCCTCGTCCGTGTAGCTGGACAAGAAGTCCGCGTTGTCCGACAAGGTGTCGATGAAGGAGTCCACGCTATTTAAATCTGCTTGCGCGTCCACCAGGTCGTTGTAGCTGTCGATGGCATCCTGCGTCGCCTCGTCCGCCCCCTCGATGGCCTCGGCGTACCCGTCCTGCCCGATGGTGAGGCCGTACGTGGATTTTAGCAATTTCTGTTGCGCCTTTGCGCCGCTCTTCAATTCGTCGGCATAGTCGCCAACGCTCGTCTCGCCTTTTAAAAACCGCTTGTTTGATTGCAGCATCGCGTCCGAAAGCTCGGCACCGAGCACGCTGACGGTTTCCTCCAGGTAGTCCGTCGTGTCGTCAAACTGTCCGTTCAAGGAGCCCAGGGCGTCTTCCAGACCGCTGTCCGTAATCTTTTCGGAAAGGCCGTCGAAGTACTCGGCCGTGGAAATCTTGCCTTCCATCAGTGACTGGTTTAATTCTCGGTTTTTCTCAATGAGCTTGTCCATTTCTTCTTCTGCCATGTTGGTGTCACCAAGCCCGCTTCCCTCGCCGTGCGACTCGTCGCTCTTGATGTTTCCAAGCAGGTCGTCGTAATTCGCCAGGTACTCGTTGCCGCCCATCTGGTTGTCGATGGCTCCTTCTTGTTGACTCATGATGGCGTTCCAGTCGTCGAGCGCTTTTTGGTTTAACCGGTATTGGTCGCCGACCTTGGTGAGGTATTGGATATATTGTTGAACGGCGAATTCTGGTCGCCACCAACAGCACATTATTTTATCCACCCAAACAGAAACAGCGGCGGAATCGCATCTCCAGGTCACGATTCCGCCGCCATTTTATTCATCTTGTCGTATCACTCTTATGTCAGGGCCTGGTTGTTGGCTGCCGCCATGACGATCTCCGCACTGATGCAGGGCTGCTCCTGCTGGGCGCCTATTGTCAGCGCATCCGTCATCAGGTTATCGATCTTTCTTGCGTTCCCTTCGCTGTAACCGTGAACCGCGCTCAGCGCACCTCCCTCCAGGATACTCCTGCTTCCCCCGGCAAGCTCCAGCTTATGGCAGATATAGTCCGGCACCTCCTGGTCGGAAAGGCCTTCGTAATTATAGTGTACCGTGATCCGCTGGCGCAGGGCCTCATGCACCTGCTTGTCCAGGATGTGGTTCAGGTACGGCTCCCCTACCAGCACCAGGCTGAAACAGTTCAAAGAGTCGTAGCTGTGGTTTAAGAGCATCTTCAGGTCACGCAGGATGTTATAGTTTAAGTACTGGGCCTCGTCGATGGCCAGCACCAGGGGCTGCTTCTTCTCCCGGTAAAGGTAATATACCCGCTCCTGGATGGCACGGAACATCCCCGTCTTGTTGCCGGATGCCTCCAGCCCCAGGAGGGTGCAGAATTCCCGGTAGAACTCCGTCACGCTGATGGTGGAGAGGCTGATATAGGCCGTCTGGTACTGGTTGGGATTGAGCCCGTTCATGAAACAGCGCAGGGCATAGGTCTTTCCCATTCCGGGCCTGGCTGTAAATACGCCAATCCCTCTCACTGTCTTTAAGTATTCCAGCCTGGAGAGCATCTCCTTATGGTCCCTGGAACGGAACACATCCCGCTCCTTTATGTTCTGCTTGTCAAAGGGATTGAATGATAACCCATAGTAATCAGTGAACATCCCCTCAGCCCTCCTTTGCATAGTCGATGGAAAGCGCCGCCTGCCGCTTTGTCCTGCCGTTTGCCACCCGGTCTGTCAGGCGCAGGGGATAGTGCTGCCCGCCATAGAGGATGTAGGCGCTGCCGGTGTCGCCCGGCAGGAACCTCACCTCCACTTTCTGGCCGATGAACTGCATGGGCGCATCATAGCATTCATTCAGCAGGCGGACGGTGGCATCCCGGTTCACGTTCCGAATCACCCGGTTATGGAAGGCTTCATCCAGCCATTCCCGGCTCCGCGGCCTGCGGATCCGCCCGTTTGTCGCCATGTATCTCTCCAGCGGGCTTAAGCCCGTGCCGCCATGCTTCGTTGTATTGTGCCTGCGGATGTATTCCGAAAGCAGCCGGTTGAACTCCTCCAGGCCCTGGATCTGCGACACATCCAGTCCGTAAAGCCACCGCTCCTTGAGCGTCCGGAAGTTCCGCTCCACCTTCCCCTTGCTGGCTCCGTCCCTTACCGGCGTATGTAAAAGCACCGTCCCCACAGAGCCGCAGATAAAAGAAAGCTGCTCATTGCTGTAGGGTGAACCATTATCCACATACAGCTTGTTCGGGATCCCGTAGGCAGCTATAGCATCCTTCAGGGTCTTTTGGAAGTTTGCTGCATTCTCCTGATAATAAAGTTTTCCTCCTACAATCATGCGGGAGTGGTCATCCAGGATCATGATCAGATAGACACGGCGTGACTTCCCGCTTTCCCTGATATAGGGAAGATAACAGGTGTCAGCCTGCCACATCCCCC
The DNA here is from genome assembly GCA_910574865.1 of Lachnospiraceae bacterium. Taxonomy (GTDB): domain Bacteria; phylum Bacillota; class Clostridia; order Lachnospirales; family Lachnospiraceae; genus Schaedlerella. The sequence continues at coordinate 26,143 of CAJTDN010000030.1, forward strand.
CAAAATATGCCTCTTCATAAGCTTTCCTATCCTTCACGGATGCCTCTTCCAGACTTTTGAGGCCATTATGTTTGATATATCGCTGGACGGTGGAGACGGACACTGTTGCCGGAAGCGTCCCGTCCTGCACCAGCTTCTCACGGATCTGAGTGGCATTCAGCCGCGGGTATTCCTTCCTAAGCCGTCGGATCTCCCTTTCCGCTTCCTCTGGGATTACCCGGGTGCCTCCCTTGTCACAACGGATCCGTGGAACCAGGGCCTCCATCCCTCCTTTTTCATAGAGCTGGTACCATTTCGCCACGGTCTTGGGCTTATACTGGAACAACCTCCCGTCCGGCAGCCGCTGCGGGGTGAGCGCCACCCGGCGGCAGTAGGCGGCCATGGAACCATCCGTATAAGTTCCCTGCACCAGCGGCGCAATGATTCCGAAACGCATCTGCGCCATTTCCATCTGTTCCTTCTGTGTCTGTGCTGTTTCCATAAACATGCATCCTCCTTCTGTTGGTGTTACGGACAGACTAACAGAAACCATCCCGGATTTCCATTCCCGTCTTATGTGGAGCCGGATGACTGGCCCGGTGTGCCGGACGGCGGATCCGGAGAGGCGCCGCGCAGACGCTGGAGGAACGAAAAAAGAAATTTCCGGCAGAAACCCTGCAGGAGGGTGCCGTCCATGCCGTCAAGGAATGCTTCCGCAGACGCCTCCAGGTTTTCCAGGGTCCCCAGCCACAGGGACTTATGCGCAAGGAAGAGGGCTTTCCAGCGGTAGAGGGTAGAAACAGAGATTCCTGCATGTTCACAAATCTTCTGTACACAGGCCCTGTGCAGGAAGTAGTCCCGCAGCACAAGGAGGATAAAACGCAGGGAATAAGAGGAATAAGGTACCAGGGGACTGGGGAGCAGGGCATGGGTATGGCCGCAGGAACTGCACTGGTAACGTTGTACGGTTACTTCGTATGTGACGGGAAAATCCTTTTTCCACTCCACCAGGTAACGCGTATAAAACGCAAATGGAGACAGGCATGCTTTTGCATGGCAGATAGGACAGACACCATCCGTATGGGACAGGCTCTCTGCCTCCTGCTCAAACCACTGCCTGTCGGAAAAAGATATTTGGTTCAGCTTGCAAAAAACAGTAAATGGTCGTATCATTGGTATGGCGGGTCCTTTCGGGGATCTGGCTGATGGATGGGAAGAGAACCAAACTTTGGTCGGTGGGGTTCTCTTCTTTTTGTGTCTCCTGCTACAGATACCATCATACTGCTTTTCCCGTCCCGTGCAAGAAAAAAGCGTGCCGTTTTTTGCTGCACGCTGTATGAGTTACTGCTTTTATAGGGAGATTTTAATTTGCGGCGACTGTGCAGTCGCCGCTCCATTTAAAATGCCGTCTAACA
>CAJTDN010000031.1 GCA_910574865.1 Lachnospiraceae bacterium
CAACGTCAATACCAACAATCAAAGTTTTTTCAGTAATGGATGCAATTTTTGCGTTTTGTGTGTTATAATTCATTTCAGATACCTCTCTGTATTAATAAGATTCTTTACCAACCTTGCAAAGTCAGTAATCTTATTTTACACTGAGGTATTTTTTCTCAACCACCTTTCTCGGAATTCCCTATATTTGTATTATACAGGAAGCTCCTAAAAAAGGCTGCCCTTTTAAGGACAGCCCATGATAATTATATGAATTTTTAAGTGTCTTTTCGTAAAATATCCAGATATTCCTGATAAGCAAATACCCTGTTTCTGCTTGCGTTGTTGGTCTGCATTAAGATTCCCTCTTTCACAAACCTGCCCACTGCTGCGGATACTGTGCTAAAAGAGAGTCCTAATTCATCCGCTGTCTTCCTAATATCAATAATCGGGTTTTGCTCCAGATAGGAAAACAGTTTTTCTGCTGTCTGCGCTGCACGCCCCATCTGCTTAACAACCGCCTCGTTACGGTCATGCAGAGCGGAGAGCTTATGGATTGCCTCCGTTGCATCCTCAGCAGATTCTTTCACTGCCTGCAGGAAAAACCTTACCCACTGCTCATAATTATCCTTGTTTCTGACTTCACTCATACGGTCATAATATTCGATACGGTTTTTCTTCAGAAAATAGGAAATATACAGAGCTGGTGTTTTCAGGGCTTTTTTCTCAATTAAAAACAAAGTAATCAGAAGTCTCCCTACACGGCCGTTTCCATCTAAAAACGGATGGATCGTTTCAAACTGATAATGAAGAAGAGCCGCTTGGATTAGGATATCCAGCGTATCATCCGAATGGATGTACTTTTCCAAATCCGACATTGCTTTTTGCATGTCTTCTGGGCGCGGCGGAATATATCTCGCATTTTTCAGCGTGCTTCCTGCAGCTCCGATCCAGTTCTGAGAGATCCGGAATTCGCCCGGACTCTTTTCCTGGCCTCTGACTCCCTCCATCAAAACAGCATGGGTCTCTTTAATCAGCCGATTACAAAGCGGCAGAGTTTCTAACCGATTCAGTGCAAATTCAGTAGCCTTGATATAATTGATGACATCCGACACATTCTGGTTTGCATTCTGTTCAACGAGTGGATCCAGCACATCCTCCAGTGTAGCCTGTGTGCCCTCGATCTGGGAGGACAATAACGCTTCCTTACGCACATACATGGAGATAAAAAGGCTCATATTGGGAATGTTAGCAGAAAGAGTGTCCAGTGTAGCCAGTGCTTTTGTCGCCCCAATTAAAGCAGTAATCATATCCGCATCCATCTCCAATAACGGCGGAAGTGGTGCTGGACAAAAAGATTTGTATTCTGCCTCTCCGCTTAAATTCTTGACATATTCTCCCGCTCTTCCCATAAAAGACACCTCCAAGTCAAAATAACACCCTTATTATACCTCCGTTATTTTGATTTGTCAACTTAACTCAAAACAGAGTTTTCGTTTATTATTATTTACGCTTTTAAGTCATAATATTCTTCCTCCAAAACTTTTTTTATTTTGATTTCATATCAACATAAGGGTCTAAATTGAGAACCGGGCAGAGAATCTCTGCCCAGTTCCTTTCTGATTTACAGATTCTTACTTCGTATCTTTCTTCTTGCGTTTTTTGGCCCAGAAGATGCTTGTGCCAAGTCCAGCGGCGCTGGCAGCAATTAAGCCAACCCACATCCACGGATTGAAGTCATCGCCTGTCTTTGGTACATCCACCGTAACTTTATCGTTATGAACATTGACCGTCAAGGTTTCATCCTTCACCAACTCTACTGTTACCGGATCCGGACGTTTGTAGCCTGCGCTAACACTGTCTTCCACCTCGATCACGGTATACTTGCCCACACGCAGGTTCTCAATGAAGATCTCACCGTTTGCATCAGTCTGGAATGTCTTGTCATAATTATCACCGACGATGCGGAAACTGAAGCCTTCCACTTTTCCATCAGAAGAAGTCTTGACAATCTTTAAGTTACCTCTGAACGCCTGATTATAGAAGCCCTTACCGGCCTCATTCTCAACCTCATAGGTCTTCCCGTCGGTATCAATCATGATATAATTCATTAGGAAAGTATCATTCTATCCAAAACAACTGAACAGACACGAAACCAGACTGTTGTAAACCGAACAAGTTACAGCAGTTTTTTTATGCCCAAATTTAGAAAGGACGATGTAAAAATGGCAAACAGAACACGAACCAACCGGAATGAATTTCACTTAGATGATAAAGAGCAGTATATCCTTGACGAGAAGTTTAAACTATCCGGCATGAAAAGCAAATCGGCTTTCATCCGGAAGCTGATTTTATACGGATATGTCTATGACGTGGATTACAGTTTCCTACGGGAATACAATACGGAGCTTGGACGGATCAGCTCCAGCCTGAACCAGATTGCAAAAAGGATTAACAGCACAAACCACGTCTATCAGGAAGATATGGACGAAGTAAAGGAGTTGATGAAACAGGTATGGCATACACAAAAATCCATGCTATCACAGCAACCGTTGATAAAGCGGTAGCCTACATATGCAACCCTGAAAAAACGGACGAAAGCATCTACATTTCTTCCTACGCCTGTGCGCCGGAAACCGCAGCGATTGACTTTAAATATACCTTAGACCACTGCCGGGAAAACAGCCCCAATAAAGCCTATCATCTGATACAGGCTTTCGCTCCCGGTGAGGTCAGCTTTGAGGAAGCGCACCAGATCGGGAAGGAGCTTGCGGACAAAGTTTTAGAGGGGAAATACTCTTATGTTGTCACCACCCACATTGATAAAGGTCACGTCCACAACCACATCATTTTCTGTGCCGCCGACAACATAGAACATGACAAATACCACGATTGTAAACAGACGTATTACCGCATCAGAAAATTAAGTGACGAACTGTGCAGCGAGCATAACCTTTCCGTCATTATCCCCGGTGGGGAGCGTGGTAAAAAATACAACGAATGGCAGGCAGATAAAAGCGGGACAGCATGGAAAACGCAGATAAGAAAAGACATCAACGCCGCCATAAAAGCATCGTCTACCTATGAAGAATTTCTGCTCCTGATGCGGGCGAAAGGCTATGAGATAAAAGGCGAAACTTTTGGGGAAGACGCCCTCAAATTTATCTCCTTCCGTCAACTTGGCAAAGACCGTTTTGTGCGTGGCAGCATCAAGTCACTCGGAAAGGAATACACGAAGGAGCGCATCAAAGAACGGATTGAATTAAAGCGGGAGCGAAAAGCAGTTATCCCGAAAAGGGATTACGCAAATAAGAGATTGATTGACACCTCTGATGAGAAATTTCAGAACAGTCCGGGGCTGCAGAGGTGGGCGGCGGTAGAGAATTTAAAGATTGCGGCACAGGCATATAATGAAGCTGGCTCTATAAAAGAACTGGAACAGAAAATCGCCACCACAGCCGCCACTGGGAAGGAAGCAAAGCAGACTGTCCGCAAGCTGGAGAACCGCATCAAAGACCTTGCGGAAATCATCAAATATGCGGAGCAGTACAAGGCAAATAAAGCGTATAATATCGCCTATAAGAAGTCCAAAAATCCTGACGCTTATTTCCGTAAGCATGAGAGCCAGATCATCCTTTATGGCGGCGCAAGGCGTATGCTGGAACAGGCGGGCATCCCCTTAAAAGGCTTGAACATTGACAAGCTGAAAGCGGAATATCAGGAGCTGACCGCACAGAAAAAAGAACTGACCGTCACATACAAAAACTGTGAAAAAGAGCTGAAATCGCTGAACCGGAAACTGGAGAACCTGAACCAGTATTTAGGGCGCACAGAGCCGACAAAAAGCGCACAGGAACAGCCTGACCGGGATAATAACCCTTCCCGGTAATTCCCTGTCTGAAAAAGGCTTTAAAAGCAAAAGAGCATCGTGGAAATGTGCATAACTCCCCATTCCGCTATGGACAACACCATTCACAGCATGTGGAAAAGCAAAGGGCAGCTTTCCCACATCCTGCAAACAGTGTTGCCCACAGCTCCATAAGACGGGGAGTTATACACATTACGCACAATGCCGACTGCGGCGGAATCCCACCCATTCCTTCCTACTTTATTATATAAATTTAAAAAAATTCTTGTAAACAAGACCATATTCCTATAATATAGTCTATAAATCTGCAAAAAAAATAGGAGCGCCGAAGCACCCCCATTTCCTAAACCCTCTTGCAAAATTCGCAGTGTTGGTTTATAATCATCTTAGAAGCCGAAGGATATTAACGTGTCCGACGGTTGCACAATCGGAAACTTATAAAGCGTAAAAAATACGGATTACAAGGCTATCCTCTATGGCAGTAGAAGATAGCCTTTTCCGTTACTTGCGGTTGTTTCTGTTGTCTAAGTATGTTAATGCTGCGAAAATGACCAACAGCAGTGTAAGTATCTCAAGTGTGTTCATACCGACCTCCTTTCCGTTTCCAGAAAGGACAACCGCAGACTATCCCTACTTGCTCTAATCTGACTAAGAGAATTATAGCACGTTATGTCGAATAATGCTATAAAAGATTTGCGTCAATCACTCCGCCGCTTCCAATGCCACCTCTGTAAATTCCGCATCGCTCATGGTTTCCAGTTTCCCTAAAACCTGTCCGGCAAGCTCCACCATGTCACTGTCCTATATATGGGGAATCACATTCTTTATGTCGGCAATCATGCCCGTCCTGTCCTGCCCCTCAAACACACACATCAAATTGATTTCTTCCACTGTAAATTTATCCATAACTTATATCTCCCTCTCTGATTTTTTCTCCGTTCCCTTTTCCGGGGCTTCCTTCTCTGACTTATCCCTCTGCTCGATGACCGCTTTTTTCTCCGCCAGTTTTTCCTTTATGGAAATTCTGCCTGCTTGCTTTTCTTCTTTTGGCTTCTCATTGTTCAGGACGTTATCAATCATGTTATAGTTACATTCTTCCAGTTCCTCAATCTTTGCAAGCGGCTTGTATTCCGCCAGCTTATCTAACAGCTCCTTCGCCTTCCTTGCGGTCTGTACGCCCTCACTGTCGTCAAGCTCCGTCCCTTTCCCGAAAATATCCGTCATGCCTTCCCGGATACTGTCTGAAATGAGCGCATTGAGGAAATCATTCAGATACCCGGTATTCCCGTTCCTGATGTCCTCTGTGATGTTCGCTATCTGCGCTTCCCTGTCCTCCACTGTATGATTATATTGAATGGTATCATAATCGTAGGAAAGCTGGTCTATCTCCGCAGCAAGGAAAGCCGCCTGCCACTTCTCCAGAGAACCCCTGACCTCTATATCCGGTAGCTTGTCGATCAGCTCCGCAATGACCTCCACCGCCTTCGGATTGTCCGTAATATCCGGCACATAGTCCAGAATCTCCAAATCCGCAACTCTGCCCGAAACAATATCCATCTGCGTGTCCTCATAGCTTTCTGTCCCCTCTGTATGGATATTGATGCCGATGCTTGGGATACCGTTCATCCTCTCCGGCGGTATCCGGTTGAAAATGGCGATTGCTTCCGGGACGTCTGCTATCCCCTCATGGTACTCTCCAAAATTGTGGAATTCCCCACACTCCGCCACTGTAATGGTGACAACCGTCTGTTTTTCCTCCTATGCCTGCTCTGCGGCTTTCTCCTGCAGGGCGGCTCTTTTTTCCGCAAGATAGGCTTCCACACCCGGAAGATACTCCCCAAGTGTTCCTGTCTTGCCCTCTGTAATGGGATTGATGTCTACCTTAACGCCGCCGATTGTAAAACCGTCCTCATGAAAGGCGTTGAACAAATCATCTTCGCTTTCCCTGCCCCGGTACTCCACCACCACGTCAAGGTCTGAACCAGCTTCCTCTAAGCCTCTGCACCGGCTCCCTGACACCGCCACATCAACAAGCTCTATATTTATCCCATACTCATCAATCTTTGACTGCAAATAAGCGTAGACACTCAGCTCTATATCCTCCTGTGACTGCCCATTGATGCCATGAAATAATTCCTCTGTCCTGGCTTTAAAATCTGCCACCGCCTTACGTTCCTCCGCATCCTTCCGGATACGGTTTTCAATCCCATGTTTTGCTTCCTGCTCCGCTTTCTCTGTCAGTTCGTCATAATCAATCGGTATCAGTTCATCGTCAGTGCGGATACTGCCCTCCAGACTGCTCCTGTGCATAGGCTCTTTCAAATCCGTCACAATCTCGTCAAGCGCCTGTCTGATTGTTATGTCCGGATTGTCATATACGCCCCCGTCCAGTTCCCGGTAGTCCATATCATAAATGGTGTAATCATATCCCTCAGTGGCTTCCTGAATACTGATATAACGGTCTACCAGACGGAAGGCAAGCTCTGTTTCTTCTCTGCCCATTGTCTGGCTTTTGGTGTCTATGTACGGATTTTCCCACTCCGTAAACGGTACATCTTCCACGATGTGCTTCTGGTTGGCTGTTGGCATGAGGTGTTCCATTTTCCCCTGTTCATAGAGGGCATCAAACCTGTCCATATAAAGGGAAATATCGTCAAGACCGCTGCTCTTTAGCTGGTACTCAAACCGCTGTTTCACAAAATCCTTGATTTCCTCCGGTGACATTTCCCGGTGAACCCGTACCTTGTCAAAGCCGACTTCGTGATTTAAAGTCTGCAAATCCTCCATGAAGCGGCTGCTTTCCTCTGCCGCCCTGCTGTGCGTAAAATCCAGTGACAAGCAGTTTTCATGGTTTCTGACATGGATCAGGTCAAATTCGCTGCCATTGACATGGAAGCCGAAAGTTGCCCTCGCCATATCCGGCTTGTCCTCCGTTTCCTTTCCCCGGTACTCTGTGAATTTCGCCATTGCTTCCGGAAGGCTCTCAAAACGCTCCAGCCTGCTTTTTTCCGGGCTGTTCTCCGCCCAAGTGGATAAATCCTCAATGACATAATAGGAAACTTTGTCATTGTCCGGCTCTGCCATTGTATTTTCTGCCGCTGTATGTTCTGCCGCTGCTTCTGCCGGGATTTCCGTAACTTCATCCCTAGCCGCATCTTTTTCTGTGCTGATTTCCGCCGATACCGAAAGCTCCTTTGTAAACTCCGGTATCTCCCTGTAACCAACAGAATCCACATAATGGCTCGTGTTCTTCCCGTCCTGATGCAGCACCACCACGTCACTCACAGAAAGGGAATGCCCGGTAAAATCTGCCGGGTGGTCTATGTTGAACTTGGTATAAATATCCTCAAGACTCATGCCCTCCGTAAGCTCCCCGGTATAGACAAGGGTGTAATTCTCTCTGGAAACCGGGATTCCTTCTTTTTCAAGGTAATCCATATCCATAAAGCGAATATCCCTTGTTTCCGCTGAATCTTTAAGCTGATAGATGCCATACTTTCCCTCATTGCCATATAAAAGCTGTGCTTCCCGGTTAGGCTCGCTGTCCTCCAATTCCTGCTTCATGGACTGGTATTCCTTATAAGCGTTCCAGTCCCCTTTTTCCACGCCGAACAGCCCGTCATGCTCCTGCAATGCCGCCCTGTCCTCTACAAGCGTTTCTGAACCGTCTGCGTGGAGCTGGTACACCGACACATCCTCCCTGAACAACTCCGTTGCCCTGTCCTTTGTCAGAGGGAGCATTTCATCCCAAGAATACCCGTATTCGTGCATCTGCGACAATCCTGCCATACCGTCCGGGAGAGCGTCAATTTCTTCCTCTGCTACCCTGATTGTTTCCCAAAGCAGAGGTAAATCGTCTTTCTGCTCCGCAAGGGAATGTGCAAGGGAAGTGGTCTTATACATATCATCCAGCTTATACGCATGGTTCATAATCAGATTGCGCTCATCGCTGTCATATACCGACCTGTGAAATTCCATGCGGTTAATGAGCTGCTCCGCCTGTACCGTTGCCGGAAGCTCCGAAGCGGTATGCACTTCCCATTCGCTCATATCCACATCAAAATCATAGAACTGCGGATAACCGTCATTCAAACCGCCGCTTCTCATAATCGGCACAAACTCAAAACCTCTCTCCTGCAGATAATCCAGAACATTTCCATTCCACTCATTTTCTTCCAAAAATGGTATGGCATATAAAACATTTGCCACTTCTGACTGCATATCCGCAATTTTAACGGTTTCATATTCCCCGCTGTCCGGCGTGGAAATCCTCACAATCACATCGCCATATTCAATCGGAACATTCGCCCTTTCCCGTTCTTCCTGCAATGCCTTGTAATCGGTTATCTCATGGGTATCCGTATCATAGGCATAGTCTAAATGGTATTCTTCTACTTCCTCACTCCGTTCATTGGCAAGCAGCGTTACCCATGCCCCGGCTCTTTCAAGGTAGGCTTCCACATTCTGCCTGTCATCGTCTTTCATAGCGGACAGCAGATTAAATATTTCCGTCCTCTCCATGCCCTTAACATTCAAAAGGTCATATTCGGAACGGTCTGTATTTGACACAAGCAGGATAATGTCCTCCTGTGACTGTTCTGCGGCACGTTCCTTTTCAATCTCCAGAAGCTGCGTTTCAATCCCCTTTATCAGTTCCGAGGAAGTCCGGCGTATGGTGTCGAGGGAAGATTTCAGCTCCGGCATCTCTTTTCCGCTGCTCCACCCGGCGATATACCCGAAAGAATAATCGGACGTGTCAATCCCGAAATGCTGGCATACGGTGTAGGCAACGCTCTCCGCTTCCACTTCTTTGGTTTCCCGGTCTTTATAGACTGCTTTCTCCGTATCCTGCTCCGCTTCCCTTGCATGGAGCTTTGCGTGCGCCACTTCATGGACTCCGGTCTTTGCGGTCTGCGCTTCGCTCATGCCCTCTTTAATGGCGATAGGGCGGCTTAAATCAATAAAATATCCTTTCCTGTCACCCTCCATTTCCTCATATCGGATTGGGACAGGGGAAACCCTCTCTAACGCTTCCATAAAATCCCGGTAACGCTCCACATCCCCATGCAGTTCATTCACGCCAAGTCCGGGAAGCTCTTTCCCGTCCGTCTGGGAATAATCGAACACTGTCACGACACGAAAGGCGGGTATCTTTATCTCCACTTCCTCCATGACGGGCATCCCGTCCCGGTCAAGCACAGGCTCATTTGTGACCGGATCAATCTTCTCCTGTTCCTCTTTGATTTTATAAGGCGCAGGCGCAAGGATACGGATACCCCTCTCGCCCCTGTTTACATGGCGTTCAAAATTCCTCTGCCATGCCTTGTACCCGGCAACGTATGTCGCATCCGGGCATTGTTCCTCTATGAGCTGGATATTGTTTGCGCTGTAATTGTGGAATTTTGACATGGTGTTCAGGTAGCTTTTATATTTCTCCCCCTCAAACAGCTCCTTCAATCCTTCCTCCAGCCTGTCCGTTATTTCTTTTACTTTCTGTTTTTCAGTTCTTGCATCTGCCATATGGTTATCTCTCCTTTTCCTCCATAAAAACAGAGGACAGATAAGTTTCCCTGTCTGCCCCCTCTTTGGATATTTTTATTCGCTGATATTTTTATAAACATTCCTCTTTGCTTTTTGCCTTATCCGGCCCCGGCGCTTTTTTCTGCTGTCCCGCCTTTTCCTTCATCTGCGACAGCTTATCCTTTACGGACACCCGCCCTCCTTTCTCCGCTTCCTTCCCGGCATCCAGACGGGCAGAGAGCCGATCCAGCTTTTCAAACGCCTGATCCGCCCCGTCAATCTTCTTCCGCAGGTTCTCCACCGCCTTTTTTACAGGCGTGTTGACTGCCCTTGTCAGACCGACACCCGGCTTTTCGTCCGATACCTCTTTCGTGCCTTTCCCGGCTAACAGCCTGCCCACATTGGAAACGCTGTTCCCAATCTGTTTCAATTCATCCCCGATGCTGTCAATCTGGTTGGCTGTTTTTTCAAAATCCGTCATCACATCAACCAGGCGTTCCCGGTAGCCGGAAAGCATGGACTTCACGCCGAAGATTCCCTTCTGGAGAACCTTGCACATCTCCGCTTTTCCTTTTTCCTTAAAGGCGCTGACCGCCTGTGCCGCTGTTTCCACCAGACGATTTCTTACCGCTGACAGGCGTTCCGACAGGCTTGTGACCTTCTCCTGAAGGTGCGCCGCTTTATCCATGAGGTTCTCTTTCACTGATTTTGGCTGACTCTCCTGCATCTGTGAAAGCTGTTCTCGGACGCCCTGTAATTCATCCACCATTGCGGCAAGCTGCACCTGCATACCTGCCACATACCAGAAAATCCCCATAAAATCCTGTGACTGCTCTTTCATGTTCTGCTGGTTAAGCAGCTCCATGAACTGCTTTAATACGTCATTTTCCTCCATGAACTGTTTTGTGTTCTGTCCTGCTGTTTCCATTTTCTCTGATACCTCCATTTAATTTTGAGCATGATAAAAGCAGCCATTTCTGGCTGCTCTCAGCATACTATCTTTATTTACCCTTACATTTGAGTGAATATTACTGCCCTTATTCGTTTCAATTTCTGCAATTTCGTTCTATCTCCTTTCTGTCATTATCGCTGTTATTAAATTATGAAAACTGAGATTATATACTTCATAAAATAGCATCCACTACATTATCGCTAACATATTTATCAGACTAATAAACTCTTCATCGTTATACTCTTCAAAGTCTGATGTATACAAGTGAGTAACTTGCACCTTATTAATTTCATCTGGCAATTCCTCTAAGTCAAATGCAAAAGGTTCTCTTCGCTCTTTATTTTGTGTCATATAACTTAAATTGTTCTTATTCTTCATAATGAGCCAATCACCATAAATCTCGCCACTATCAACCAAAAGTAGATTATATCCTAATCCTTTTGAATTGGATATTTCTCCAAATGCCATGATATTTTTCCCCCGATATTGAGGAATATATTCTTCTTCTCTATATTGTCGTTCTCCACTCCAAAAATTATCTATTGGAACTTTTCGTACATGGTTTTCTTTAAATACTATTTCAATTTTAATATCTACATATTTACCCTCTAATGCTATTAATTTGCACGAAATATGATTTTGTCTTGGGATTATATCGTTATTATACTTTAATTGTGCTTTATGTACCCCTGCGTACCCTTCATTCATTTTATCAATATAATTTTTTAATATTGATATTATTGTATTATCAAACTGAGAATGCACCAATTTACGAAAATCCTCTTTCTCTTTTGCCTGTTTACGCAATTCACTCTCCTGCTTTTGACGTTGCAAATCAAGACTATTTTTAGTAGCTACCGCCATTGCAACTATATTGTCAAGAGAGGAAACTAAACTACTTGGTTGTTCCAAAGATTGTATTATTTCAGTCCAACTTTTAAATCTTTTCTTAGAAACCTTCTCTAACATTCTATTAATAATAGAAGTTATTTTGGGATCTAGCCTAGAATTAAAATTCGTTATATTCTGAATCGGAGAATATAAATGTAGGTTTTTTGCATCTTCTTGTGTTCTAGGCATTGGTGAATATGGATATTCTAATGCAGCTAATTCATAAAAAATAATACCCATTGAATAAATGTCCATTTGTATTGTATTCTTACTGTAATCCCATGCTTCTGGTGACATATACAAAGGTGTTCCACCGCCTTTAAATGTTATTGTCCTCGTCTTTTCAACAGCAACCTTTGACAAGCCAAAATCAGTAATTTTAAGCACTGATCCACACAAAAGTATATTTTCCGGTTTAATATCTCTATGCACCAATAATGAATTAATATCGCTCATTCCATTTGCCAATTGTCTAAATATACCAAACAGTTCCTCTGTGCTATAAAATGAGTTTGTCCTTTTACGTTGATTTAGTATATCTCGTAATGTTCCATTATCCGCATATTCCATTATAATATATGGTGGTAATTCCGGATATTTTTCTCCAGTATGTGCAAATTCATAACGAATAACATTATCGCCACTAACTTTTAGTGCTGCTTGAATCTCATTTTTAAATGCAATTTCTGAGCTTTTGTCAAAAAAAGACGGCAATGTTGTTTTTATTGCAAATATATTCCCATCATCTTCTCGGTGAGCCTTATATACATAACCAAAGCCTCCTTGACCGATAATATCATCTAAAATATATTTTCTCTTATCACCATCCATAAGTTTAGAACCAATATTTAAAATCATATGTTAAGCTCCTCCTATATTTATAACTTTATCAACATATTGATTCTACCATAAACTCCTCTAAATTCCATATATTTTTATAGTTATTTTTAAAGGGCAGTCGATGTTGACTGCCCTCCGTTATTAACTACAAACTTTCCTCCTTCCCTTTACCTTTTGGAATATCCGGTTTTTCCGGCGCTTTCTGCCCGTATGCCTTCTGGCGCATCTCGGCAAGTTTCTCTTTTACGGAAATACGCCCTCTCGGACTGTCGGCTAACATCCTCTCCTTCCCATGCTCCGCCACCTTCTCCGATACTGCCCGGTTCACCTGCGGTCTGAAAGGCGCATCCGCCACCGCTTCCGCATCACGCCCCATTTCCTCTGTATCAAGTTCCTCCTGTTCCCCGTCATTCTCCGGCTCATCGTCCATATCAATCCCATCGCCGCCCTTTTCGTCCATGTTTAACAGGGCATTTAGCTCTGTCAGGCGTTCCAGCTTCTCCGCAAGCTCCGCTTCCTGTGCAAATGGCTTTGTGACCTCCACCTTTGCGGTTTCAAGCTGATGCTCCACGTTCTCCAGCTTCTGCGCCACCGTTTCCATTTTCCCGGTCATGCCCTCTAAGGCGTTGCTTAACCTCTGCAAATTTCCCAACGGATCAGTGCCGATTTCCACCTCATGGCTGATGCTGCCCTTTAAATTCACCGTAAACTTGGAAAAGAACGAATCAAAGGAAACGCTCATCTTAAAACCCTGATACTCCCCGATTGTGACTGCCATATTCGGCTGTTTTGCGCTCCGGCACATATCAATCAGCGCTGCCCCGGCTTCCTTTTTGTCCGTATATACCCGGTTGCCGATTTTTATGGAGAAAGTGTCCTTGTCCGGGAATTTATTCTGTGCGTAGGTCTGAATGTCGGCACGATACCCTGCAAGGCGTTCCTTCATGGAAGCAATCTGCACCGGGTAATGCTTCACGATATTGTCCTCTAAGCGGTACTTCTGGCTGGTGTGGTTCGCCTTTAACAGCTTTAGCTTGGACACCTGAATATCTAAGTCCATTTTTTCTTTTATGTAGGGATTGCCAGTTGCCAGAGCCTTTACTTCCGCATAGGTGAGAGCCGCTTCATCTATGTCCTCACAGCTTCTGACCGGGGATTTGCTCGTCATAATCTGCCCGATGAATTTTTGCTTATTCTCGATAAGCTGCCAACTGTACGAATCGAATGTCCCTTCCGTCACATACCGGAAAATCTTTACCTTGTCATTCATGTTGCCCTGTCTTAAAATCCGCCCCTCCTGCTGTTCAATGTCAGACGGTCATTTTTTGCGGACAGTTCAATACATACCTGTCTTTTTCTCTCCCTGCTCCTGCGTTTGCTCTCGTTTGACTTCTCCCTCTGTATCTTCTTGGCACAAGCAGGGCAATACTTTGATATGGCGGAGCGGGGGACGTATTCAACGCCGCACACCGTACAATTCTTCGGCGGCAACGCTGTCCACCGCTTTGTGGGTGTGATATGTAATTCACCGACAAAGCCGATGAATTTATAATAAATCTTGATTTCCTGCTGTACCGTTCCGTCTGCAAGCTTCTCACGCTCCGAAACAAGTATCTTGTCTATAAGGGCATTTACAACGGTTGCGTCCAGTTCTTTTAAGCCTTGGTAATTGCGGATAAGGGAGAGGAAGTCACGGATTCCCTGCGATTTTTCGTAGCTTTCGTTAAGCGTTTCTGTTACCTCTTTCAGCCTTGATTCAATCTCAAGCTGTTCTTTCTGGTATTTCCCCGACATCATCTCAAAATTCCGCTCGGTGATACGCTCCATGACCTTATCCTCATAGAGAGAGGAAAACAGCCTGTCAAGCTCCGCAAGGCGTTTATTCAGTTTCTTTCGTTCTTTCTCCATTGCCTTTGCCTTGCTCTGGTCTGTTTCCGTGAGCCGCTTCTCAATCGCCCTTACCGCCCGCTCATCATTCACCGCCATATCCGCAAAACGGTTGATGTCGGCAAGCACGGCGTTGAATAAGTCCCTCGCTTCAATGGCGTGTGCGGTACACATGACGTTGCCGTACCTGCCATAATTATTACAGGTGTATTGTACGCAGTCGATAATGTCGGGGCGTTTCCTCCTGTTTGCGCTCATCGCCCGCAAAGCATAACCGCAGTCCGCACACTTGATAACGCCTGAAAAAATATTCTCAAAGCCGCCCTTATTCTTTTCCCGTCTGCGGCTCGTCATAAGCTGTTGGACAGTATCAAATTCTTCTTGTGTGACTATGCCCTCATGGGTGTCGGGTATCACTTCCCATTCTTCGGGCAGCTTAGAGGGACATTTCTTGCTTTTCATATTGGCGTCAATCCGCTTGTAGCCTGCAAGGTTTCCTGCATATATGGGGCTTCTTAAAATATTCCTCAAGCTGTTCTCACTCCAGATATAACGGTTTTCTTCATTGTTCTCAAAGTATCTCTCATAGCCTGTCGCCCCCTGCTCTGCCGCATAAGCGGCAGGACGTAAAACATGCTGACTGTTGATGTGCTTGCGGATTTTTCCAAGTCCGTTTCCCGCCAATGCAAGGTCAAATATCTCCCTTACAACGTGCGCCACCTTATCATCAATCAGCAGATGGTTGTGGTCGGCAGGGTCTTTGATATACCCATAGGGTGCATATGTCCCCATGAATTTTCCCTGCTGAAACCTCGCACGGTACGCTGATTTTATCTTGACCGACACATCGGCGGAATACATTTCGTTTAGGATGTTGCGGAACGGCGTGATGTCCATCACCGATTTATTGAGCGTGTCCACGCCGTCATTGACCGCTATATACCGCACGTTATTTTCGGGAAAAAGACTTCCAGATATAAGCCGCAGTCAAGGTAATTCCTCCCCAGACGGGATAAATCTTTTGTAATCACGCAGTTTATCAGCCCGTTTTCAATGTCCTTAATCATGTTCTGGAAGCTCGGTCTTTGGAAATTCGTACCGCTCCATCCGTCATCGACGTAGGTTTCCACGACCTCTATCCCGTGGTACTGTGCGTACTGCATGAGCATCTGCTTCTGGCTCGTTATGGAATTGCTTTCCCTGTCCGTGATGCCGTCATCAACGGACAACCGGGTATATAACCCGCCTTTTGGTGCTGTTTTGTATGTAGTCCTACCCATTCGCTTCTCCTTTTCCGGAAGAAGCTGGTGAACTGCAAAGTGGTTCTTCATTTTCTATTATACCTTCACAGCCGATCTCCTGCAAGCATTTTCCGCTTTATCCGCATTTTCTGAATTTAATATCGCCCTCACAAACGCATCCTGCGGCGTTCTCCTGCTGTCAAATACCCTTGTCACGATAAGTTTTGTTTTATTCAAATATATTCCCTCCAAATTTCACTCTAATATCAGACGTTTTCCGTGCCCTGCCCTGAAAAATAAAAGCCCGGCAAGGTATAAAATTACTCTGCCGGATAACAGACGCTTTGAAAGGACGTAATATAGACGCTTCCAAAATGCGCCCGAACCCTTGTATTTCCCAGCTTTATACGCTAAGACACTTCTTTTTCTATTTTAAATTTAAAAGTATTTATATATATAACAGGGAATCCCCCATAGCCGTATGTATATATATAAAAAGAATTTGGCGATTTACACGTCTAAGCGTCCGTTGCGTCTTAATGCCTTTCCCCTGTCCGCACTTTTACATGGATACCCTTGAACCCCCTTGCGGTCTTTCCATTTCCGAGTGCGATATTATTGGTATAGGTCAGTTTATATTTATCCTCATTCTGCCGTAAAAAGTTGGAGAAACTGCGCTCCCCTAAAGGCTTCTCAAGGTTGTCCTCGCACCACTGGCTGTAGGCGCTGTAAAGCTGCTTTGACGTGGCGTGTGTGCCTTTCTCAAGCCGGATATAGCCCTCCGACTGCATGAATACGATGATGTTGTTCCCGTCCTGCATGGCTTTTGTCAGGTTGTCCTCCACCCTCTGGCTTATGGTGAAACGGTATCCGTTGTCAATCAGGCGGTGCAGCCCCTCAAGACACCATAGGAATATCCCCTCTGCTTCAGCAATCAGCTTTTCGCCGAGGAACGGGTCATCTTCCCTGTCCGGCCTGCGCTCCTTGACTGTAAGGACAATCTGCCGCCGGAAAAAGCCGTAGGAACGGTCATACAGCGAACCGAGGTTGCCATTCCCGAAGCAGATGAACCTCACGCATAGATACCCCTGCTCGCTCTGTTTCCCCTTGCGCTCCAAATCCGTTTTATCTTCCAGTGTCACTATGGATTTGATGTTGTTCGTCTGCGGCAATGCCTCCAGCTTCATGTCATCATCAAGCATCAGCAGTTTCCATTCAAGGTCTGCCCGTGCGAAGCGGTCAACCTCCACCTTCTGTATGCTGCCCGTGTTCATGCTGTCACCGAGCAAAGCACGAAGCACCCTGCCGATGCGTGACTTGCCCTCCCCGCCTTTGCCTATGACAATCATCATTTTCTGCCCCTTTGTCGTGGGCTGCAGCACATATCCCATAAATTCCTGCAAAGTGATGATGTCCTCCGGCTCCAATAACTGCCCTACAAAGGAAAGCCACTGTGACGGCTCAGGCGCATCCGGCGCATACCGCACCGGGAGCCTGTTCATGCAGAACTCTTTCTGTGCGGAAAAATCCCCCGACAGGAAATAGGTTCCGTTCGCCACATGGATACGGTCTGTCTGGTAGGGTATCGGCGGGGAGTAGCACCTGATCCGCAGCGCATCCAGGAGCGTTGTCGCCTTTTTTGCGATGCCTGATGTGACATAAGGCGCAATCTTGTAGTATATCTCCGCTTTAATCTGCTCCGCATCACCGATTGCCCCGTTTACGTCAAAAAAAGTGCCGTGTATGCATTTCATAGGGTGTCCTGCGAGGAAATCCTCACAGAAAAGCACGTCATTGACTTTGCTCCCGTCAAACCATGTTTCCGGCTGTGATGCCTGTTCCATTTTCTCCATTGTCTTTTCCAGCGCCGCCCTCTGCTCCGGCGGCACACTGTTCCAGTCTTCTTTCAATTTTCAACACTTCCTCTCCATAATCCGCTACTAACTGCACACGCTCCGATAGCGGAGCGTACAATAACACATCAAGCAGATACTCAATATAGTCTTTCTTTTCCAACGCTTCACAGAATAACGGGTTCCATTCCCCGTCTGGCTCCTGCGGCGCATACTGTTCTTTCCACTGCCTTAAACAGCACAGGTAATCGGAAAGTACACGGAAGCATCTCTTTTCCGCCCTCTCAAACCTCTGCTCCGGTGATAATCTCCGCATACGTTTTGGCGGCGGTTTCCTTCCCCTGTTATCCTCAAAACTGATACCGAAATCCGACGCAATCCGCAACGCCGCTTCCTTCTTCCCAAGCCCGCAATACTTCGCCACAAAATCAATGGCATCGCCCTTTTCCCCGCATCCGAAACAGTAATAGCGGCTGTCTATCTTCATGCTCGGATTTTTGTCTTTGTGGAACGGGCAGACCGCCATGCCGCTGCGGTTTATTTTTATCCCGCAATGCTCCGCCGCCTGCCTTGCGGTAATGCCGTTTTCCCTTATCGCTTCAAATACATTCATTGAAACCTCCATGCACGCAAAAAAGGCAGCTACAAACCTGTCAAATAGGTTCATAACTGCCTTAACGCTGTGTAAATCAATTATCAGTGGACAATGCCCACAATCATTCTCACTTAACCAAAAATCTAAAAACTGTCTATATAAGTATGGCTGCACCCTTTCCGCCAGTTCCCGATCAGTGCGTAGTATAATGGGATAACGTGACTGTTGTCCTCCGCTGCATTCACGCCGACATACCCGTTATGTGCGCTGAATGTTTCAAAACAGAGCGCAACATCATCCAGCTGCTCCGAGCCGACGATATCTTCCGACAGATAGACCATGCCGCTTTTTGTCACCCTTATCTGGTTGTTGTGCCTGTCATTCCCGCAGACAATCAGCATACGGAACTGCTCAAGGGTGATTGTCCTGATGTCAT
This sequence comes from Lachnospiraceae bacterium, assembly GCA_910574865.1. Lineage (GTDB taxonomy): Bacteria > Bacillota > Clostridia > Lachnospirales > Lachnospiraceae > Schaedlerella. The sequence goes on from CAJTDN010000031.1 coordinate 18,060, forward strand.
ACGCCTTTATCCTCTGCCCGTTCAAAATAATAGATTTCCCCCTCTGTATGGGAAATATTTCCTCATGTATCATCTTCCAATAAAAATCCCCGTTTTTACAAAATTTTATACCCTGCAAGTAGCTTCTGGGAGGGAAGCCCACATTGGAATCGCACCATCATCTCTATGACCGTTTTACGGAAGTATCATTATCAGGAAACAGTGTCATGGCGCAAGGTTCCCACACCTTGTTTACAGTAAAACATTTGTCGCTCCCGCCTGTTCTGATATAGGCGATTATGGCGTGTTTCCGCATAGCTCAGCTGTTTCATACGTCTTGCAGGATTGCCCATATTCAGTTGTCAGTATGCCTTGCGGTTTTCTCCCCGCACCGCAAATAAGATATGCCCGTCTGCCCGGTTAAATTTCCAGCTTGTCCGCCCCGTATTTATGGATAATCCGGAACAGGATTTCCTTCTCTTTCCCCTCCGCTTTCCCGTATAGCCTGCACAGTGTTTCAAGCTCTGTTTCTGTGAGGGTATTGGTATAGGGCTTGTAGTTATCCGTGATAAAAACCCCGCCGTTACAACCCTGTTTTGTATAAATCGGGTAATCAAAAGTCAATGCGAAAATATCATGGTGTATCGTGCGTATCGTAACGCCTAATTCCCACGCAAGCTCCCTTGACGTTATATGCCCTTTGACTGATAAAATGCTGATGATTTCCATTCTCCGGTGTGCCGTGTCCATGCTGCGCCTCCCCTCACTTCCCGGCTTGAAAACTGCCGGATTTTTTATGTATTCCTTTCACAGTACGGCCCGAATTCATGTATGATTGACAGGACGGTTTCCCTGTCTTTCCCCGTACATCCCACAGCGAGTTTTTCCAGGCATTCCAGTTGTTCACGGGATAGGGAGTTTTGGTATTTCCCTGCACCGTCCATGAGAGAGTAGCCGCCGTTATATCCCTGCTTTGCAATCACGGGAAGTTCCTCACCAATAACTTCAAAATCCCTGCGTATGGCGTTCTTCCCGACACTGTACATAGCCATGAGCTTTGGCACGGTCAGCCTTTTCCCCGACAGCAGCATACGCTCGATTTCCCGCCGCCGCTGGAATGCGTGGTCTAACATTTTTTCACCCCCTTTCTCCGCTGTTTGTGATGTTAATTGTAGATAAAGGAAGTTCCCGTATATGGGTACGTTCCTCAAAAAATTTTCTGCCTTTTCTTACAGTCAGCTAAAACCAGAAACTTTCTCTTTGAAGTAATAGCAAGCACTGCCTGTGTTCCCTCACAGGCTCTGATTTTCCCAAATCCCCCCGGAGCGGGAATCTGGAAAATCTGCTTGTAGGGGGAAGCATCCCCCTAGCCCCCTCTGCGCTCAAAAATCATAAAATCTCCTGCCAAGATTTCTGATTTTTTTCACTGTTTTTTTGCACGAACAACCCCCATAGCAGGATTGAAGATTGTGTAAAATCCTTTCAAAAATCCAACACGGAAAGGAGATAATAAATGGCAAACCGTGAGCGCAAAAATGAGCTGAAAATATATCTAAGTGACAAGGAGCAATACATACTGGAGCAGAAAGTAAAAGTCTCTGGCATGAAAAGCATGTCCACTTTCCTCCGCCGCCTGATTTTGTACGGCTTTGTCTATGACATTGACTATTCAGACCTGCGGGAATACAACTACACGCTTGGAAAAATCAGCGGCAACTTAAACCAGATCGCCAAGCGAATGAACGCCACAGGCAACGTCTATAAAGCCGATGTGGAGGAAGTGAAAAAGCTGATGAAACAGGTGTGGGATACACAAAAATCCATGCTCTCAAAACAGCCCACCATGAAGCAGTAAGCCCAAACGGAATCCCCCTCCAGAATCAAAATTGTTCCAGCCAGATTTTGCACACAAATACGCAACAGATAAACTGTAATAAAAGCCAAAATCAGACAAATTTCCACCATTAAAAAAGGTGTACCTCAGTGAAGTTTATTTCTTCCTTGCGGTACACCTTTATGTGTGCAATTATTCTTTATTTTTTGTCTTTGGTGTGTATACAGTTTTTGCTTTTTTCTAATCATATCTTTTCCCTTACTGATAGTCTATAAAAAAGAATGGCAGTTTTACATTCAAATAAAACCGCCATTCTTAAGCTCATGCGCTATATATTTTTCATAAAATTACCGTCAGCGTTTGCTTTGAATATTTATAAAGATAATTTTATGAATGCTTTGTAAAATATAAAAGTTATGTTTTGTATAATTTATGTAAAATACAGGTTTTTTAGGAAAACTGCACCACATCACTTTTATCTTGCTGAAAAATAATCTGTATAACCGTTCCTTGCCCCAGGCTGCTTTGCAGTTCAATCTTGCCATTCAAGTATTGTACAGCATGTTTTACAATAGATAGTCCTAATCCCGTTCCACCTGATTCCTTAGAGCGGCTCTTGTCTACACGGTAAAATCGTTCAAAGATTCTTGCCTGATGTTCCGGCGGTATGCCGATTCCCGAATCCTTCACCGTAATCGAGGCACTATTTTCCTGACTGCTTATAGCTACTTCTACCGTACCGCCGTTCTTATTATACTTGATAGCATTATCACAGAGGTTAAAAATAATTTCTGTTAAGAGCCGCCGGACACTTTTAATATAAACCTTTTTTCCTGTTAAAGCCACTTCAATATCTTTTGCCGCTGCTATATCTGCCAGTCCTGCCATCACCTCAGATGCGATCTCACATAAATCAACATTTTCAAACGGCATATCGCATCCCTCGTCTAATTGGGATAAACGGATAATATCATCAATTAATGTTACAAGCCGCCCTGCCTCTGTGCGGATATGCCCTACAAAACGTGTCATATCCTCCGATTTTACAAGACCGTTCTCCATTAACTCCGCACTCCCCATTATGGATTGCAGCGGAGTTTTCAATTCATGTGATACGTTGGCAGTAAACTCCCGTCTGTTCCTTTCTGCGAAAGCTGCTTCTGTTATATCAAAGGCAAGAACAACCGCCCCAATTACAATACCGTTAGATTCAATGCGGTTGACATGGATCTGATACTCTTTTCCCTCACGTTCTATGCGGATTTCGCTGTGTCCACTTGAAAATGCGTCCTGTATGGCGTGGCTCACATTATGGCTTCTCTCTACTGTCAGAAAATCTTTACCTATGCTGGAACGTTTCGTATGAAACAGCTTCAGCGCGGCAGGATTAATGTTCAGAATTATATTTTTCTCATTCAAAAGGACAAGCCCTTCCGTCATGCCATATGTAATCTGTGCAAATTCATCATTTTTCCTTTGTAGTTCCGACAACTGCATATCAATCTGCTTATGCTGTTTATTGATACGGTTTAATAGGGGAGCCAGCTCCTCATAAGTATCGTTTTCCAGCGGTTTTTCTAAATCAAGTCTGTTTAACGGCTCCATGATATGTTTAGAAATACGGCTTGCTAATACTCCTGATAAAATGAGTGTTACAACAACTACAATTAAAATCGGCTGTATCATCCCCAAAACAAGCACCCATATCGTAACGCTGCTGACAGAAATCCTTAATACTGAACCATCATTAAGCCGCCTTGCACAGTAAAGTGTTTTTTCTAAAAGAGTCGTGGAATAACGTGAGCTTTTTCCCTCTTTATTCCGCAGGGCTTCTTGAATTTCTTCCCTGTCCGCATGGTTTTCCATACTTTCCCCGTCAGACTGTGTATCATATATAACATCTCCATTTTCAGCAACCCATGTCAGACGGCACTCCCTTGACTGTAATTCCTCCAGATAGTTCCGTCCATCCTTTTCAACGGCTATGGCAGCTAAAGACAGTTCATCCTCCAACTGTTTTCCCTGAACATTACTGAAATAACTGTAAAGACATCCCATGATGATAACAAGGCTTGCAATCAGGACAGCCCCCGCTACAACCATAATTGATTTAAAAATTTTCTTTGTCATGCCTGCACCTCTAACCTATAACCAACACCACGCACTGTTTCAATCATTTTCCCATAATCCCCCAGTTTTACACGCAGAGTACGGATATGCATATCAACCGTTCTCGTTTCACTGACATAATCAGCTCCCCATATGTCATTAAAAAGCTGGTCACGGGAAAATGCGATGCCCGGACGGGAAAGGAACAGCCGGAGAAGTTCAAATTCTTTTAAGGTAAGCTGTATTCTTTCATTATCAATGGAAACTGTATGTTCGTCCAGATTGACAACAAGCCCCCCGGCTTTCAAAAGATGTTCTACCTCTGTAGGATTGCACCGGCGGAGTACCGCTTTCACACGGGAAACCATCTCCATCATCCCAAAAGGCTTTACAAGATAATCATCCGCACCTAAATCAAGGCTCTGGATTTTATCATACTCCATGCCTTTTGCAGTTGCCATGATGACGGGAATCCTGCAAGTGTCAGGGCTGTCTTTTAAAAATTTCAGCAGTTCCACGCCATCCTCTCCGGGCAGCATAATATCAAGAATTATCAAATCCGGCTTTTCCATAGATAAAGCGTCACGAAAGGCTATTGCATCCAAAAATCCTTTTGCTTCAAAATCAGTGGAATTAAGCGTATATACCTCAATATCCCGGATACTGTCATCATCTTCCACACACCATACTTTCATAATCATGCTCCTTTATGTTCTCCTGTCACGGAAAAAGCCACCCACTCTGCAATATTTACCGCATGATCCCCGATACGCTCAAAATATTTGGCAATCATCAGTAAATCCAGCGCATATCCTCCGTCTGTCGGTTTTTCTGCTATCAGCTTAATCAGAGATGACTTGACCTGTAAAAACAAATCGTCAACCACATCATCACGGTCAATCGCCGCACCAGCCAATACTACATCCTGTTTTACAAAAGCGTCAATGCTTTCTGTAACCATCTGGCTCGCCGCATCTGCCATAAACCGGATCTGTTCACATTCCCCTCCAGTCCTTCCGTCAAGAAACGTGATAATTTCCGCAATATCCGCCGCCTGTGTTCCAATACGCTCCATATCAGTAATCATTTTAAGGGCTGCAGATATTTGCCGTAAATCCCTTGCTACCGGCTGTTGCTGTAACAGCAGTTTCAAACACAGTGTTTCGATTGTGCGCTCCATCCGGTTAATCTCTCCATCAAGGGATAAAACCTTGTCTGCCAGCTTTATGTCGCCCATAGTTAATGCTTTTGAAGCAGCGGCAATCGCTTCCTCACACATTGCCCCCATTTGGGTAAGCTCTTTATTCAGCATAACAAGCTGTTCATCAAAACGACTTCTCATTATCCAAACCTCCCCGTAATATAATCCTCCGTCCGCTTGTCCTTTGGTTGCTCAAACATCTTTTCCGTATTTCCATACTCAATTAAATTGCCAAGGAGAAAGAAAGCCGTATTATCGGAAATCCGCACAGCCTGTTGCATATTGTGCGTTACGATGATAATAGTATACTTTTCTTTAAGTTCCATTGCAAGTTCCTCTATTTTAGATGTGGAAATAGGGTCAAGTGCGCTTGTAGGCTCATCCATCAGAAGCACATCCGGCTCTACCGCTAATGCACGGGCAATGCAGAGCCGCTGCTGCTGACCGCCTGACAGTCCTAATGCCGATTTTTTCAGCCTGTCCTTTACTTCATCCCAGATTGCCGCCCCACGCAGAGAGCGTTCTATTATATCGTCCAATTTTGCCTTATTTTTCACTCCGTGTGTCCTCGGCCCGTAAGCAATATTGTCGTAGATGCTCATAGGAAAAGGATTCGGCTTTTGAAAAACCATGCCAATACTGCGGCGAAGCTCATTGACATCGACATCTGCATCAAAAATATTATCGCCCCTATAATACACTTCTCCTGTAATCCGTACACCAGCGATAAGGTCATTCATTCGGTTTAACGATTTAAGGAAAGTAGACTTCCCACACCCGGAGGGGCCAATCAGTGCCGTAATGCTCTGTCCTTCAATCTCAATATTTACATCTTTCAAAGCCTGTGTACTGCTATACCACAGGCACAGGTCTTTTACCACCATGGCAGAATTTTTGTCATGATTCATTATATTATTCATACATTTCTCCTTTTTTGGAAATATCTGCTCGCCAGTGTAGCCGACAGATTGATGAACATGGTCAAAATCATCAGGATAGCGGCAATTGCAAAGGCTATACCAAATTCCCCGTTTTCTTTTGCATAGACATATAATGCGACCGTCAATGTTGCCCCTGCACTGCCAAGCCCTTCAAGAATCCCGTTCAGGGCATGGGCAAAACCAGCCGTAAAAAGAAGTGCCGCTGATTCTCCCAAAATTCGCCCCACTGACAATATACAGCCTGTTATGACTCCATCAATACAACCTGGAAGCACAACGGTATAAATCACACGCCACTTTCCAGCTCCCAGCCCAAAAGCACCTTCACGGTAACTTTGCGGTACTGTTTTCAGGCTTTCCTGCGTTGTGCGCATAATCGTAGGCAGATTCATGATTACCAAAGTAAATGCCCCCGCTAAGAGGGAAGTTTTCATACCAAAAAACTGACAGAAAAACAGCATACCTACAAGTCCATAAATAATAGACGGAATCCCTGATAAGGTTTCGGCTGCATACTCAATCATTTCTACCAGTTTCTTATTTTTGGCATATTCTGTAAGATAAATCGCCGCACCAACTCCAAGCGGGAGAACAAATACCAAAGTTGCCGCTACAATATAGACTGTGTTAAGAATATCCGGCAGTATCCCGATCCGGTCAGACAGATAACTCGGTTTCGTAGTAAGCAGCTCCCAAGATACATTCGGCAGCCCTTTCCACAATACATAACCAATCAAAAATAATACCAATGCACAAGTAATGCATACGGAAATCCCCATCAACACACGCATGGCTGTAATATATGTTTTCCTTCTAAGGGAAATTGATTGTTTTTCCATCTATATTTACTCCTTGCTTTGTTTCAAAAAGAAATTTAATACGGCATTTATCAGCATGATAAAGAGGAATAAAACCAACGCAATCGAAAATAATGCCTGTTTCTGTAAACTTCCGTCAGCCGCATAAGACATTTCACTTGCCACAGCGGTTGTAAGGAAACGGACGCTCTGAAAAATTTTCGGCATATTTGGGGCGTTCCCCGCCACCATCATAATAGCCATAGCCTCGCCGATAGCCCTGCCAACGCCTAACACAACAGCCGCCGCAATGCCGCTTTTTGCCGCCGGAACGGATACACGGAAGTATGTTTCAATCGGTGTCGAACCAAGCGCAAGGGAAGCATCCTCATATTCCTTTGGAACAGCTTCTAATGCCGTAAGCGACACTTTAATGATTGAGGGTAATATCATAATTGCAAGTACAATGATAGCAGCAAACAGGCTGGCTCCATCGGGGATATGGAAAACAATCCGTATCCCTGGCACAAGCACCATCATTCCCACAAGCCCATAAACTACCGACGGAATGCCAGCCAATAAACTTACCGCTGTTTCAATAACGGTTTTTATTTTTAACGGCGCAATCTTAGCAAGATAAACTGCTGTCATAAAGCCAATTGGCACTCCAAGTACGATTGCGCCAGCCGTACCATAAATACTGGTAAGGATAAACGGAAAAATCCCATATTGCGGCTGTGCTGCTGTAGAAGCCCATTTCTTCCCGAAAAGGAAATTCAAAACTCCTATTTTTCGGATAGCCGGAATCCCTGATATGACAAGGTAAACAGTAATCAGGAGTACACAGCCAACTGTAATCAGACCAAGTATCAGGAATATGCCATGTATGGCATTCTCCATGAACTGTTTTTTGTTCATTTGACTTCACCTTCCAAAACCTTTCATAATTCGCCGGATTATTTATTTACTGGTACTGCACCCGCAGATGAGATAATCTCACCTGCTTCAGATGAAGTAATATAATCAAAGAATTTCTGTGCAGTTGCCGAAAGCTCTGCGCCGCTCTTTGTCACTAACACAAACGGACGCTGCACCACATAGCTACCATCTTTTACCGTTTCCTCCGCAGGTACAATACCGCCGACAGAAAGGGTTTTTACCGTATCCTTTACAGATGCAAGGGAAGCATATCCGATTGCCGCCGGATTGCCTGCCACCGTTGTAATCACATCCCCGGTAGATGTAAGCTCCTGACGGTATTTGCAGGCATCCTCCGTGTCCGTAATGGATTCAAAGCCATCTCTTGTACCACTCCCGGCTTCACGTCCAATCAGGACAATTTCCAGATCATTGCCGCCTATATCCTGCCAGTTTGTTATTTCCCCTCTATAAATCCTGCTAATCGTTTCAAGGTCAAGGTCATTTACCGGATTATCCGGATTTACAATGACAGCAATCCCGTCAAGCGCAAGCACCGTTTCAGTCAATCCCTGCGCTTTTTCTTCTTCCTTTAAGTTACGGCTGGAAAGACCAATATCGCAGCGTCCTTCTGCCACAGCCGTAATTCCGGAGCCGGAACCGGTAGGGTTATATGTAAAGGTTACACCGGAATTGTTTTCCTCAAAAGCTTCGCCCAAAGCACCGATTACTTTTTCCATAGAGGTTGAGCCATCCGTAGATACTGTTTTGCTGTCCGCCTTCCCGCATCCGGTCATAGCTACGAGTGCAAGTGATAAAGTGGCAACAAAAGTAACAATTTTTTTCATAATAATTTTCTCCTTTTTTCTTTGTGATATTTTCTTCTACGCTTTTTATCATAAATACTGCTTGTAAAATCAAAAACATAACTTATGTCAAATTTTTGTAAAATGAACAGACTTGCCATAAAAACTGCATCATGGAAATGTGCATAACTGACTATTCCGTCATGGATAACTCTATTCACAGGACATGGAAAAGCAAAGTGCAGCTTTCCCACATCCTGCAAACAGAGTTACCCACAACTCCATAAGATAGCCAGTTATACGACATTTCCACAATGCCGATTACGGCGAAATCCCACTCATTCATTCCATTTTTTCATAAAACACAAATAAGAAAAGCTCTGCATCTCACAGAGCCTTTCTAACCTTTGATTATTCGCCAACTACCGTTCCATTTTCCTCACAAAAACAACATTATAGATATATCTCTGCCGCTTTTGCAAAAGTAGCTTTCCTCATGATAAGTTCCGACTGTTTTTCTTCCGGCAAACCCTCAAACACACCTTTATAGCCCTTCTCCAGCAACGGTGTGCCTTTTGCCAGTAAATACAGTTTTGTATTCAGCCATTCTTCCCACAAATCTTCAAATAGTTCCACACTGTCTGTAAAAGTTATGGCATCTTCAAAACCATGTGGCAGATTATAATATTGTACCAAGCCGCTAGCGCGGCGGCTAGTTCCAGGTACGTAAAACCACAACTTTTTTTCAAAAAAAGGTAGCAGTTTTTAAGTTTATGATGTATTGTTAAGTTACCAAGCCA
>CAJTDN010000032.1 GCA_910574865.1 Lachnospiraceae bacterium
TAAAAATCCATGGTAAACTAAGCATAGCAGTTTTTAAGGTTATGGGGTTGTTTGGCTTGGTAACTTAACAATACATCATAAACTTAAAAACTGCTACCTTTTTTTGAAAAAAAGTTGTGGTTTTACGTACCTGGAACTAGCCGCCGCGCTAGCGGCTTGGTACAATGCCCGTAACCATTCACCAGCTTCACCGTCTTCCGGTACATGTTCATCTTATTCCCGCAGTGCCCGCAATAGAGGAGCCCTTGGGCAAAGGGAGATGCCCGGATGATGATGTGGGCGGAGAACCCGGCGCCGTTGTTTTCCCCGCCAGTTGCTAAAAAGGACTAAGTCTGTGCGGCTCCCTGATTTCTGTAAGCCGTTCAGCTTAGTCCTATAATAACGCCATCACCGATAACAAGGATATTTTTATTCCTCGCATACTTCAGCTGTTTTGGTCTGCCGGACATCATCAGCCTTTCCGTTTCTGTGAGTAACACGTTATTCTCAAAGACCGGATCAACATAAGGCTCAATATCCTTTGCATTACCCCATGAAGCGTTTTGTCAAGTGCTTTTTTGAATTATTGACGCAAAACTTTTTCAGCGCGGGGGCAGAACCACCGCAGAACCTACCGTCAGCCGCCGTAGTGCAGACGGTTTTGCCGTTAGAATGAAGCGGACGAAAGCGGGGGCAGGGTTGTAAAATCTTGTTCCCCGTTTTCGGCAGCGAAATGGCAGCGGCAAAAATCCAGACGGCCAAGGGTTAAAGAGTGGAGATTTTTTCGCGCCCTATGTGAAAAATACTACTCGTCCCTTGACGGTCTGGGGGCGGAACGGAGTAAGGTGCAGATTGCTTTCCCTGAGTAAATGTAGTATAATTTCTCCAGTACAGACAGACCGACAAACTGGAATTTGAAAACCATAAAATTATGAGTGATTATTGCTCTCCATAGGTTATCAATAAAATCCTCCAAAAGCCTTGAAAATAAAGGATTTATCGCAATGTGTTCGCCTTATCCCTTTATATGATTTCACACAAGTTTACTCTTTCCCTGACTGCTTATAAGGGCAAAATCAAGGGCAAGAAAATCTCATAACAAGATATAACAAAGTGTGGCAATCGGGGAAATGTGATGTATGTGCGAATATATTATAACGGAGGATTTTTTAATGGATAAGTACATTTATGATGAAAGCAATGGTCTTTGGTATGAACTACAAGGGGATTACTTAACTTAAAGATAATATATACATACAGCCTGCTGACACATTGCTTGCAGATACCCCGTAGAAACCAAATCATACAGAAAAGGAGTTTTTGCATATGAAATCAATATTTGAACAGTTAGGCGGCACATACCACGAAGAAAATGGGTATCTTGTTCCAGATTTGAGATTACCCACCGAAGAAGAACAGACGATAGGCACATGGGGACAGCGGCATCTGGACTATCTGAAGCAGTACAGCAAGGCTACATACACGAATCTTCTCACAAGCGGCAGACTCAACGCTTACCTTGCCGACATCGACAGGCAGGCGCAGGAACGTTTTGAACGGCTCATAGAGGGCATGAAACAGGCACAGGGCATAACAGAACGCCTAAAGGAAGATAACGCCTTAGAATGGACAGGGCGGCTAGGTAACATAAGGGTCTATGCGAGGGAGATTGTGAACGAGGAAATTATTTATATTTAGACGTTGATGGCAGCAGAGAGAAGCCTCTTACTCAATATTTCATAAAAAGAAGATAAGGGAAGATAATCTTATGCTAAATTTTTGTGGAAAATCGTTTGATTATGTGATATAATTAATTTGGTATATTGTCGAAAGGAGGAATGGGCATGTACAAATATACAGACTATTTAGCAAATTATGGTCGTATTATGCAATTTAATAAGAATAAGACAGAGCCATTCCATAGATGGTATCCATTTGTTGAAGGATATTCAAAAGAATTTATTCAGTCTATTGTTAAGGAAATGGGAGAAAGAAAAATAGTATGTCTTGAGCCATTTTCAGGGAGTGGAACGACTGCTTTAGAACTGCAAAATAATGGAATAGAATGTTTTTCTTTTGAAGTTAATCCGCTTATGTATTTAGTGGCGCGTGTAAAACTGGAGAATAGTTATGTTGTTGAAAGTGTTAATGAATGGTTAGAATTTATAGTTAGATATAGGGAAACGATAGAAACGATTGATTTGAAATCAGATTTTAAAACATTGTATCAGAGCGATGATAAGGAAAAGTGGAACTATAATACGGAAGTAGCAAAAGCAGTGCAAAAATTGTATTATGCAATAAAAAGTATTGATAATGAAATATATTGTGAATTATTTACAGTAGCATTAGCATCAATATTACTAGATGTAAGTAATCTTTATCGAAATGGGAAATGTTTATCTTATAAAAAAGATTGGAAAGAAAGAGAGCTTACCGAAACAGAAGTTTTTGAAAAATTTGATCAAAAGGTAAGAAATGAATTAGTGATTGATATACAAAAACATCTGCATTATTCAAAAATAAATAATAAACGAAAACTATTTAATATAGATTCTAGAATTGGAATAGATGAAAAAATTGCAGATGATTCTATTGATTTAGTGATAACTTCGCCGCCTTATTTAAATTCACGTGATTATACTGATACTTATATGTTGGAATTAAAAACATTAGGATTTGTACAAAATAATGAAGATATAAGACACTTAAGAGAGCAAACTTTGCGTTCGCATGTGCAGATAAAGTGGGAAGATATGTCATCTGTCGATAATCGCTATTTAAAGAATACATTAAATGATTTAGAAATTGCTTCTAAAGAAACAGAGATGTGGAATAAATCTATTATTGATATGATACGCTTATATTTTGTGGATATGAAAATAATATTTAAAACCATATATAAGAAATTAAAAAAGGGTGGAAAAGTCTATTTTAATGTTTCTAATTCGGCATATTTTAATGTTTTGGTAAACACACTGGAAATTTGTGCATCTATTGCTGAAGAAGAAGGATATTTTGTTAAAGAAATTAGGAAAGCTAGAAATTTGAAGACAAGTCCACAACAAAAAGAGGCTATAGGGTCATTACTAGAAGGTGTAATTATTTTGCAAAAGTAGGTGAGGTCGCATGAATAGGAAGTATCCACTACCTAAACTAGAGTGTATGAGAATAGAAGGGTATGATTTATATCAATGTCCTATGGTAATTGATTTTAATAAAAAATTAAATATAGTATTTGGAACAAATGGATTGGGTAAAACAACATTGCTTACTATGATTCAATATGCTATTATCGGTCCTTATTGTGGTGCACAAAAATCTAGAAATTATGGTGGCGAACAGAAAAAAAGACGTCCTATTTACGAGAAAAATTTTTTTAGAAATAGAATGTATGAAATTAACGAATGCGCATTTGTACGAATATGTTTTTCAATAAATAATGACAAGTATGATGTGAAGCATAGTTTGTATAAGCATTCTTTAATTAGCGTTGTGTGTAATGGAAAAAAAATAGAGGGCGAAGAAATAAGTTATGATAATTATGAAACTAAATTTTTTTCAAAAAAAGCGAAAAATTTAGATAAATATTTGATTTATAATTATCATCAAGAATTGTTAAAGTCAACAGGGTTGCCAGATGAAAATTCGTTTATTGTTATGATGAATGAGATAATGTTTTTTACAGAAGATAGAGATTATATTTTTTGGAATGAAGATACAGGTAAATTGCTTATTGCTAAGTATTTTATGGATTCTGAAAAATATTTAAAGTATGAGGAAGCACAACAATTAGTGAAGATGTATGATAGCCAAGCAAGGCTGAAAACTTATGAAATGTCATTTATTAAAAAATTCTTAGGAAATGAGCCATTGAAAAAGAAAGATGATATAGATAGGGAGAAATATTTACAAAGATTAACAGAAAATAATCAAGATATTGAAAGATGTAAAGAATTATTATGTAAGATGAATGAACAATTGTATAAATTAGACAAAGAGAGAATAGAAAATAGGATTAAATATGAACAGTGTGTGAAAGAAATATCTGATTTAGACAATAAATGGTATGAGAATATTTTCCCAGATGAGTATCAAGAAAAATATAAAAGATACGAACCGGCAATTAGTCATAAAAGATGTCCATTTTGCGGAAGTGAAGGAATTGTGTTACCTAAGCATATTGATCAGTGTTTTTTTTGTGGAGAAAGGATTGAAATTAAAGAAAATATTGATTTGAAAGAACTTGATATTCAGAAAAGAAATAAAGAAATTGAACGTGACATTTTACAAAATAATTTTGGAGTATTAAAAGGTGAAATTTGTGAGATAAGAAAAAAAATAAGAGATGGAGAAAAAAAGCTTAATGAATTATTAGAAACTGAAAATAAACTAAAAATACAATTAGATCAAACAGAAGATGAAAATTATAGAAAATATAGAAAAATGGAGTTAGAGAAAAAGGAATTAATAAATGAACTGGAAAAAGCAAAGGCTGTGGAAAGGAAGATGAGAAAAGAGATAGATAGGGGGGTGGATGGTGTTTTCCAAGAATATTATGGAATTTTTAAAAAATATGCAAGTTCTTTTTTTGGGATTACTCAAACAGTTAATTTGAAATTAGTAGGTAATAAAGAAGATAGACTATTTAAGATACAACTAAATGGATCTGATAGAGAAACTTATTATGATATGTCAGAATCTCAAAGAGTTTTTTTAGATTTATCGTATCGATTGTCTATATTAGATTATTTTCACTTGAATTCATATTTTATTTGTGAAACACCAGATAGTACTTTGGATTTGATTTTCGAAGATAATGCAGTTAAGACATTTTCAAATTATATAAGTGCAGGAAATTCGCTTATTTTATCAGCAAATGCGAGAAATAGTACATTGATATTAAAATTAGCTGAACAATATAAAAGTAATATCGGAATAATTAATTTGTTAGATAAATCAAGAATTGGATATAATAATTCAGGAGAATTAAAAAGTTTAGAAATATCAAAATTTTTATAGAGGTAGAAATAGATGGAAAAAATGAGATATTTGTTATGCCTATTTATTTATGCATTAAAAAGAAATAGTAAAATATCTATAAATACGTTATTTAGATATGTTTATATTTATTCAGTGTCATGTGATTATTTGGAAAATTCTCAAGAAAAAGAAGGTGAGGTATTAATTGATAAAAATATTGGGATAGGCGACTATTCAATATTGTTTGAAGCTATGCAAAGATTAAATGAAACTGAAATGATTACAATGATTGACTCTGCTAATTTAATGGGGACAAATAAAATATATGTTTTTGTTGAAAATTTGTTGACAAACGAAAGGGTAAAGCATGATTTAAATAGGATAATATATTTTGTTGGAGTGATTTCAAATTATAGTGAAGATGTAGTTCTATCAATTTTTTATAATGAACCAAATGTTGTAGAGGTAACAAATAGAAATGAAAGCGTTGTAAATCTGAAAAAAAATAAATTATATGAATTGCTTATGGAATTTGAAAAAGTTGCAAATGAGGATTGTGGTAAAAATTTGGATAAATATGATGTTTTTACAACGTGGTTAGATTATGTATTTGAAAAATATGTACAGGGAAAGGTTAAAAATGAGTAGTGATTTTCTTGAAAAGGCAAAAAATTCAAACTCACTTATAAGTGAACATAAGATTTTAGAATATTTGGCAAATCTGGGGAAAGCGGTAGTAATTACTCTGGATAAATTAGATTATTTCTCTGAAAATATATTAGATATAAAAATAGAGATTGAAAAGGCGGCTTGTTCTGATATCCATAATTTTGTGATAGGAGAAAGTGGAATTGAATCACAAATTGTAATTGGAAAAAGTTATATAAATGAGTTGGAGTTTCATAATCTTGTTGATCGAAAATTTAAGGAGTATTCAGGATATTGTTTTGTGGTAAATGCTGGTATATCCTATATGATGCATGATGGAGAGATAGACAGTAGTATTGAGGGCTGTTTGTTAAAAACAAAGACTATGCAGAAACTCTTAAATACTAAAAAGAATGTAAGCGATTTGAGAGAAGTCTTTGAGAATTTTTATTCAGCATGTAAATATCATGACAGTTATCATCAATATTGTTTTGATTCAAGTGGAATGATAAAAGCGAAGATAAAGGAACTGGAATTAAGAAATTTATTACAGGACTATTTAAATGAAAATGTTAAAGGGGATGTGCAAACAGAGTTTTGTACTGACTATTATAACGATGAAGAATCTGTAGATATATATTTGAATGATGGAATACAAAGAGCCATAATTGAGGTGAAATTTTCATTTGCGAAAAAATATTATAGAGGTAATACATACTATCCTTTTGCGACAAGAATTGGAGACGGAATGAAACAATTAGATAAATATGCGAAGCATTTAGCTAAAGGAAAAAGGCAAGTAGATTTTGGATATGTTTATATGTTTTATTGTAATGATTTTACAGATATAGAGATTGAAGAAAAGATAAAGGAAAAATATGATGAATTAAAACCTGAATTATCTAAAGATTTTTTTTCTATTTATAAAACTACTGTTACAAATAACTTGCGTAATTGGGCAATTTCATAAGATTTTCTGTAAAAGTTTTGGCTATTGTAAAGTGGATGAAATTGCTAAAAATATATTATATGGTAAGTATTTTGTTTATAAGCAAAATCGCTTATGGCATTTTCCGATAGAAAAGTTTGGATTTCAGGACTGCTCAACAACATAAGGGTTTGTGCGAGGGAGATTGTAAACAAGGAAATTATTCATAATTAGTGAAGAAACGGTAGGATATCAATATCAAAAATCCTGCCGTTTTTTAATGAGGAACGATTCTTGTTCATGGTATCATTTTCTTGATTGTATTATTCGCTTTGACGCATTATAATATCAGTTATGAAGGAGGTTATTTCAATGTTTGATTACATGAATGTAAAAGAAGCGGCTGAAAAATGGGGATTATCCGAACGGAGGATACAGGTATTATGCGCTACAAACCGAATCCCCGATGTAATGCGAATCAGCAATGTGTGGCTGATTCCAAAGACTGCATCAAAGCCCAAAGATGGGCGTTTTAAGAAAAGAGATAAGGAGGAATCGGACAATGAGTAAGATTTTATTGGTTGAAGATGATATGGAAATCAGTACCATGCTAAAGAATTTTTTGACCACAGAGAAATTTGAAGTAATTACAGCGTATGATGGCAAAAGTGCCCTCGACAGGTTCTTTTCGGATAGTTTCAGTCTGGTTTTGCTTGATTTGATGATTCCTCAGATAAGCGGAATCGAAGTCATGGAAAAAATCAGGGAAAACAGCACTGTCCCGATTATTATTATATCGGCAAAAGATACCGATTCTGATAAAACGCTTGGTTTAGGTCTGGGAGCAGATGATTATATAACGAAACCGTTTTCTGTCACAGAAGTATTGGCAAGGATAAAAGCAAATATCCGAAGAACTACACAGTATGCTGCAAGTGCAACAGAACAGCAGCCAATACTTCAAACGGGAAGCCTTGTTATGAATCTGAATGAGTATTCTGTAACAAAAAACGGCTGTAAAATAGAGCTTACATCAAAAGAATTTGAAATTTTAAAGCTGTTATTGCAGAATCCAAAGAAAGTATATACGAAAGAACAGATTTATTCTCTTGTCTGGAATGATACCTATTATGGTGATGAAAATGCTGTCAATGTCCATATCAGCAGATTGAGGAATAAAATAGAGGATAATCCCCGTGAACCGCAGTATGTGATTACGGTATGGGGAATCGGATACAAATTGGGGGAGTGAAAGGATGAGCGAAAAAACAATCATATTCTTTTTGGCAGTTGTTGTCTGCTTATTATTCCTTGTGGTTTTATACCAGCGTTTTGTTTTTGGCAGGGGAATACAGGCAAAGATAAAACGGATGAATAAAAAGTTAGAGGAAATTTTAGAAACTGGTAGCGACGAGAAAGTAATGGTATTTACGGACAACCCTGTTTTGATGGAATTAGGGGGACAAATCAACCGCCTGCTGATAGACCGACAGAAAATAAGGGCAGATTTTAAAAGGGAAGAAATTTCTTCTAAAAAGATGTTGGCGAATATCTCCCATGACATAAAAACTCCTCTAACGGTCATATTGGGTTATCTGGAAATTATGAGCTTGAACCATGCAGATAATGAGATGTTGAAAAAAGTAGAAACAAAAGCGAATCAAGTTATGAACCTTATCAATCAGTTTTTTACATTGGCAAAACTGGAATCTGGCGATACAAATATAAATCTTGGCAAAGTCAATATCAACGAGATATGCAGGGAGAATGTTTTGGAGTTTTACGATATTTTATTGCAGAAAGATTTCGATGTTGATTTGTTTATTCCAGAAACAGCTATTTTTGTGCAGGGGGAGAAAGAAGCCCTGCAAAGGATTTTATACAATTTATTGTCAAATGTAATACGCTACGGCTCCGACGGAAAATATTTAGGAGTTTTTTTGCGTCAGGACAAGAGCAATGTATATATTGATGTGGTTGATAAAGGGAAAGGGATTGAACAGGAATTTGCATCGAATGTATTTGACAGGCTCTATACAATGGAAGATTCCAGAAACAGGGAAATACAAGGGAACGGATTAGGCTTAACGATTGCGAAGAATCTTGCAAGGCAATTAGAGGGCGATATATTTTTAGACAGCATACCGAATGTCAAAACAACTTTTACAGTAAGCCTCAAAAAAATAACTTATTAAATTCCCTGCGAAAGAAATTCGTAAGAATTAGTCAAGAGTTTTGAAAATCTATATCGCTATAATGATATTCATAAAACACCTTTGGGCGTATTACTATGTCCGAAAAAGGCGTTACTAAGGAAACACCCTACGGGTATCCCTTTATGCCAAAAGGCTGGCATGAACAGAGAAAGGAGGCAAAAAATGTCTTATATTTTGCAAACAAGCCATCTAAGCAAAACGATAGATGGAAAACAGTTAGTCACAGATGTGAATATCCATGTAAAGAAAGGTGAGGTATATGGATTTTTAGGACCGAATGGGGCAGGAAAAACCACGGTGATGAAGATGCTTACAAATCTATGGAAACCGACAAGCGGCACGGTTGCGCTGTTCGGGAAAGCATTGGAAAAAAACTCTTACGAGGTGCTGAAGCGTATGGGAAGCATCATTGAATTTCCTACATTTTATGACCATATGAGCGGAAAGGACAACTTACAGCTTCATTGTGAGTATATGGGATATTATAACAAAGGCAGCGTGGAGGAAGCACTCGGGATGCTTGGGCTTTCGGATGCGGCGGATAAGCCTGCGGGCAGCTATTCTTTAGGAATGAAACAGCGTCTGGGGATTGCCCGCGCCATATTGTGCAAGCCAGAGTTAGTTATCCTTGACGAGCCGACAAATGGTTTAGACCCCGCAGGAATGAAGCAAATCAGGGATTTGTTTCGGATGCTATGTACCGAGTATGGAATGACGCTTATGATATCCAGTCATCTTCTCCCAGAAATAGAAAGTATTGCCGATACGGTTGGCGTTATCCATCATGGAAAGATGATGAAAGAAATATCCATGAAAGAAATTGCAGAAACAAATACGGCGTATATTGAACTTGCCGTAGAGGATACAAAGAAAGCGGCATATGTTTTAGCTGAAAAAATGCAGCTAAGTAATTTTAAAATCGTAAACGATTCGGGGATTCGTATTTATGAGCAGGGTGTCACCACACAAAAGATTTCGAGGGAATTAATGGCAAATGATGTAGAGATTGCTTCCATCAGCCAACATACCGAAACATTGGAGGACTATTTCTTAAAAATCACATCGGAGGTGGGAAAATCATGTTAAAGCTTGTCAGACTTGAATGGAAAAAGAATAATATCGGGAAATATATCAAAGGCGTAATCATTATGGCGGCTCTGCTTGGCTTATTTGTTTTTGCGTTAGCGTTTTTGGGCATTGCCAACGACCCAGACGGAACACTGGATGCTGCGCCTGGGACAGATGTAATCTCCGCTCCCATTGAATTATTTACCAGCATGGCTTTTCTTATTTACACCAGTGTAATGTTGGCATCCTTTATTGTAAGCGCATACAAAAACAAGACAATGAATCTGATGTTTTCCTACCCTATTAAGCGGCAGAAAATCTTAGCTTCCCAAATGATTGCGGTCTGGACTTTTAATTTTGCCGCACTCATTTTAACAAAACTGGCAATTTATATGTGCGTGTTCTTTGGGGCAAAATTTATGCAGTCATCTTTTACTGTTGATTTTTCAATAGGCAGCCTGTCATTTTATATACAACTGATACTAAAATCAGTGGTAATCGTCAGCATGAGTTTTATCGCCCTGTTTGTCGGGATGGCGATAAAATCTTCAAAGGCAACGATTGTCACCTCATTTTTATTGATTTTTCTCACGCAGGCGAACATTGGCGATTTCACAATGGCAAGCAACGCAGTATTCCCCGTTATTTTGACTACTATTTCTTTGGCTTTTGCCGTTTTGTCAATTGTAAATGTGGAAAGCAAAGATTTAATGTAGGGGGCGGATTATGAATATGAAAAGAATACTGTTAGCAGTGGTTTTAGTGATAGCTTTTGGCATATGCGGATGCGGGAACAAGGAAAAAATAGATTCTAATGAGGAATTTTCGACGGAAGGTATTTCAGAAATTGTATTGGATATTTCCTCTTGGAATTTAAAAGTGATGGCTTCCAGTGATGACAAAGTACACATAGCCTGCGAGGGAAAAGTCGAAGATGACCGTGATATGCAGGTTGTGCAGAAAGATGGAAAACTAATGATACAGCAGGATGATGATACGGACAAAAATCTGGCGGAGCAATTCTCATTTGGCGAAGCAGGGAAGATAATATTGTATATTCCTAAAGATAATGCTGTTTCCTTAGCCATTAACAATGGTTCGGGAGAGATGGAGTTGGAAGCGGTCAGCATTTCCACTTTGTCCTTGAACAACCAGTCTGGCTATGTAACGATGTCTGATTTCATAGCTGAAAGTGCAAAAATAAAATCTCTTTCAGGCGATATTAAAATAACAGATGCTTCATGCACGGATTCTAATATCAATACAGAATCCGCATATGTTACCATGAAAAATACAGTTGTTGGAAAGGCTGCTGTTTCGACAGATTCTGGCGAAGTGAATATAAGCAACATAAACAGCTATGATTCCCTGTCTGTAGAAACGGGTTCGGGAGATATATCATTGTCCCATGAAGCGATGCCAGATAATTTATCCTGCCATATATCCAGTGGCTCGGACGATGTAACCGTACAGCTTAAGAATACGGAATTCAGTACCGATACGGACGGATGCAAGGATGGGAGCATCGGAAAGGGCGAAAACAGTTTATCTATCATGAGCAACAGCGGAACAGTAATTGTAAAATAGTTTTGGAGTGTAGAAAGATATAGAACGGTATCATTGGATATATTGCCCTATATGCGAAAATAAGACACGCATGAAAATAAGGGAAGATACAGAAATAAGGAATTTCCCTCTGTATTGTCCGAAATGCAGGCAAGAAAGTTTAATCAATGTAAAATCATTAAAAGTAATTGTTATGAAAGAGCCAGACGCACAGACGCAGAGCCGATGAATTTGTGAAATAAAATCACAGTTTGTTGGCTCTGTTTTATTTCATAAGGTTTTAAGGCAAACGCCCACCATATAAAAAAACGGCGTGTGGTGGGCGGTATTGCTATGCCCAAAAGACTTAACAGACACTCTCCAGACCTGTTTTAGAGTTTGGAGGGTTTTTAATGTTCTTTTTTCGGGCAGTAATCTATCTGCTCATGCAATGCAGAGTATATCCATACATAGCATATCGGGGATTGGCAGGAAGCCAGTTAAAAAAATCCCTGCCCACGTAACGCTGCTTCTCACCATGAAACCAGAAGTAGAATCTCCACTTAACAGAATTATGATTACTTATAACCGTAGAGGTCACAGAGCCTTTGCGGTTTTTCTTTTGTCGTTTTTTATCGGAATGTGCCGCAGGGCTGTTTCTACTATTGGATGCCGTTCGCCGCCTTTCCAATCTGAATTTTAGCATTTTCAAAAATTTCAGATTGGAGGAAAAAAGAATGGCATACAACAACGGACGGGAGAACAGGAAATGGCTTATCTGGAAAGAAGCCGAGGAAAAAATATTGAGAGAACACGGAGTTGACGAAAACACCATTGAGCAAATCCGCACAGACGACAGGGCAGACTTCAATTCCAACAGACGGTTTTATCATTGGACAAGCAATTTTGGAGAATACCTTGAGGGGATGGCAGACAGGGAACAGAATACCGAGCTAAAGACTGTTGCTGATTTACTGGACGAGATTGAGGACGAAACCCTGTATCGGGCATTGCTAACGGTGGACAGGCGTACCCTGCAAATTATCCTGCTGAAAATGCAGGGCTATTCCACAAAGGAAATTGCCCCGCTTGTGGGATTGACAACAGGGGCTATCTATGCAAGGCTAGACCATCTGCGGAAAAATCTGCGGAAGATTTTATAATCATCTAAGATAGACGGTTTTTCGGCAGGCTATTGGATGGGGGGATAAAGTTCTCCCATCCAATTTAAAATTAAATGAATAAAATTCTCGTCCACAGGGAATACTAAAAAGTTTGCCCAAAATCTTGACATGGGTGCAGCCGCTATGGTATTCTAAAACACCCGTGAGGGAATTGGAAGATTGAAAATTAAATAAGCACATAGATGGAAGAATGAAATGTCAGCCAACGGACAAGGCTGACCGCCGCCGAAAGTATGCTGCCCTTTTCGGCTGGTGTATGGCAGCATGGTTTTGAATCCCAAAGCCGTTACATAGCATTGCGAATCCGAGCAGGAGAAAACACTCCTGTCATTCGTGGTGCGGTGTAGCGGCTTTTTCATTTATCCTAAAGTCAAGAGAAACCGAATCCAGAACGGAGGTGCAGTGACATAGGATTTTCTTTTCGGCGGGTAAGACAGGTATGGAAGAATGTCGTCTGCACAGAAAAATGCTCTGCGGCGTTGTCCACAGAGATAGCGAGCATCGGATTGTGTCAGCCACAATCCCAATCCACAGCCCAAAGGCGTGTGGACTTCACTCAGGGGACAGCCCCTGTTTACCCCGAAGAAAGGAATTTAAGACTGGAGGATAAGGAAAATGAGCAGAGAAAAATCAGAAAAGGACGTGCGGAATATCCCGATTACCATCCGACTGAACAAGGAAGAACACCAAAAATTAAAGCAATGCGCCGCCGCTTGCGGTCTGTCCGCAGCCGAATTTATGCGCCAGTTATGCAAAGGAAACGCCCCGCAGCCAAAGCCAGAGAAAGAATTTTGGGCGTTGCTGAACACACTTTATGAGGTACATTCTGCTTTTAAAAAGTGTGTTCCCTACTTTCCTTCTGCCACTGAAATCTGTAAGGAGATTGAGGATTTTATTTTGGAATTGCAACAGAAAACAACTCTCCCACAACGATTTAGCGTAGAAGAATTGATGGAACAGGGGGCGGTTTGATATGGCGGTAACGAGCCTATGGCATGTCAAAGGGAGCATTAAAGACTTGATTGACTATATAGAAAACCCAGAAAAGACCGTGCCGAATCAAGATATGCAGGACTTCTTTGACGTGTTCTCCTATGTGAGAAATCCGTCAAAAACAAAAGCAGGCGAGTATGTTTCCGCAGTCAACTGTCTGAAAGAAACCGCATTACAGCAAATGATTTTAACGAAGAAACAGTACCAAAAGACAGGCAGATATATTGCTTGGCATGGCTATCAGAGTTTCAAGCCAGACGAGATAACGCCCGAACAGTGCCACGAAATCGGATTAAAATTGGCAAGGGAAATGTGGGGCGGCAAATATCAGATAATCGTTGCCACCCACCTTGACAAAGGGCATCTGCACAACCATTTCTGTTTTAACTCCGTTTCCTATCTGGATGGGAGCAAATACAATTACTCAAAATCGGAGCAGAAAAGGTTGCGGGAAGTGTCCGACCGCTTATGCCGAGAGTACGGTTTGTCGGTGATTGAAAACCCCAAGAAAGCCCCGTCAAGACCACTTTATCTGGACGAAAAAAGCGGAAAGCCGACACGGTACAACGTCTATCGGGAGGATTTTAGGGAAGCAATCAACGGGAGCAGGGATTTACAGCACATGATGAAATACCTTACCGATAAAGGATATGAGATTGATTTTTCGGGCAGCCATTGGAAAATGAAGCTGCCGCAGTACAAGCATTTCACAAGGTTAGACACGCTTGACGAACGGCTGACTCCCGATTTCATACGGTCATGTTTAGGCGGGGCTTCCCGATATGGAAACTACAAAGCAAGGATTTCCTACTCCCCGCATATGCCAGAGCAGTATAAAAACGCATGGAAACCGCATCAGAAAACCACAGGGATTTTAGTGTTGTATTACCACTGGTGCTATCAGCTGGGGATATTCCCCAAAGGCACGGACTACAAGCCGGCAAGCCCGCTGATGAAAGAGGAGCTTTGGAAACTGGACGAGATTACCGCACAGGTAAGGTATATGTCAAAGCATAACATCTCTACCCTTTCCGACTTACAAGCTGACAGGGAGAAAAACCAGACCGAAATGAATAAACTGATTGACTACCGCCAGCACTTGCGGAACAAGGTACGCCGTGCCACACCAGCCGAAAAAGAAACACTCCGAGCCGAAAAGCAGGGCGTGACGGAGCAGATAACAGAGCTTAGGAAACGGCTGAAATATGCAGACGGGATTGAAAAACGCTCTGCCCATATCGACAACTGCTTAGACCAAATCCACGATACGATTGAAAACCAGCGGTTAAACCAACAGAAACAGCCAGTTAAAACAGACTGCAGGAGGGAGGAATCATTACGGTAAAACAGCTATTTGACAGAATAATTAAGTCAGGAATCCAGCCAAAAGAGAAAGGAATCCCAACAGGGTATTTCATAGAAAAGGATGGGCAGACTTCTTTTGTCTGCGGCAAAAACATTGTCCATCTTACAGAGCATTTCAGTGGGAAAAAGCAGAGCATAGAAACGCTTGCGGAGAATGTCATGCGGTACGAGATGAAAAAACCCTAAGAAAAATATTGTTGCAATGATGGAAAAACAGCCTGCTCCATGCTATAATAGATTCATGCAAGCAGTGTATTGTGGCAGGCTGTTTCCAAAGGACAGGAGGTTAAAATAAGTGAAACAGCAGCAATACAATACAGCGTTATATATGCGTTTAAGCCGTGATGACGAGCTGGAAGGGGAAAGCGCAAGCATTTCCACGCAGAAACAAATACTCAGGGATTACGCAAATGAGCAGGGATTTTTAGTCGTTGACGAGTATGTTGACGACGGATTTTCTGGCACGAATTTTGAGCGTCCGAGCTTCAAACGCATGATTGAGGACATAGAGGACGGGAAAATCAACTGCGTTGTCACAAAGGATTTGTCAAGGCTTGGCAGGAACTATATCCTCACAGGGCAGTACACGGAGCTTTATTTTCCGAGCAAGGGCGTAAGGTACATCGCAATCCATGACGGCGTTGACACGATAAGGGAGGACAACGACATCGCCCCATTCAAGAACATTGTCAACGAATGGCAGGCGAAGGAAACGAGCCGCAAGGTAAAAAATGCGATGAGAGCCAAGTTTAAAAATGGGGAATACATCGCCCCTGTCGTGCCAATCGGCTATAAAATCAACCCTGCCGAGAAGAACAGGATCGTCGTTGACGAGGAAACGAAGTGGATTGTGGAGAAGATTTTCGCACTTGCGGCGCATGGGTACGGGGCGAACAAAATCTGCCGCGCTCTTGCCGCTGAGAAAGTCCCGATACCAGCATGGTGGGCGTCGCAGAAAAACGGCTACAAGGCGAACATTTTTGAAGGACAGCCAGAGGGGAAGAAATATCTCTGGAACATCGTTACCGTAAGCAAAATCCTTCAAAATGAAATCTATCTTGGCAACACCGTGCATTACCAGATACAGAAACTCTCCTACAAGTCAAAGAAGAACATTAAGCGACCGAAAGAGGACTGGATGCGGATTGAGAACACCCACGAGCCATTAGTTGACCGTGAAACATGGGATTTAGTGCAGGGGCATATCAATTCCCGCAAACGCAGCCGAAAGGATGATGAGCCGCAGATATTCGCAGGGCTGCTCAAATGCGGCGAGTGCGGATGGAGCTTGTCGGCGGCAAATACAAAGGGCAAGTCGAGGTATTACCGCTGCACGCAGTATTCCGCACATGGGAAAGAAGCGTGTTCCCTGCATTTCATCACTTACAACCTGCTCTACGCTTTTGTTCTCGGACGGTTACAGTACTGGCTGATGGCGGTAAAGGAGAATGAGGATGCCATTCTGGAACGGCTGTTGCAGAGCAGCGAGAAACAGCGTAGGACAAAGAACGCCCGTGATGAAAAGGAGCTGAGAAAGGCGCAGAAACGCAGGCAGGAACTGAACAACCTCTTTGCGAAGATGTACGAGGACAGGGTGAAAGGGCTTCTTGACGAAGAAAACTATTCCATGCTCTCCGTCAAATACCGCACGGAGCAGCAACAGCTTGATGAAACGATAAAGACCGTATCCGCAAGGCTTGAGGATGCCAAGGCGGAAACGGACGACGCAAAACGGTGGGTAGACTTAATCCAGAAATACAGCGCCATTGACGAGCTTACCGCTCCTCTTTTGAATGAACTGATTGAGAAAATCGCAGTCCATCAGTGGAGGAAAGACGAGAATGGCAAGAAAGTATGGGATATTGAAATTTACTACCGTTTTGTCGGGAAGATTGATTAGATACTGAAACTATGGGGAATGTGCCATTTATGGCAGTTCCCCGAAGGATTATCCTTAAGTAAAGTAAAGCGGAGATTATTATATTCCTTGTCTTACTTTACCAACCGAAAAAGAATACAAGCCTATCGGTTTATGGGGGCAGCGACACAAGCGATATTTACAGGAACATAAGAGGGCGCTTTACGCCACGCTACTCACAAGTGGCAAGTTGAATGATTATCTTGCGGATGTCGATAAACAGGCGGAGAAACGCTTTGAAAGACTTGTAGAACAGATGAAGCAGGCACAGGGTATCACAGAACGCCTAAAGGCGAAAAATGCCTTAGAATGGGTTGGACAGATGAATAACATTTGGGCTTGTGCTATGGAGATTGTGGAGAGGGAAATTATATTCGTATAAGTAGACAGGCGGCAGGGAGTAAATTCTCTGTCGCTTATTTTTACTATATTTTCGTTACGAAACTTGACAAAAATCTCTCCTTTTATTATAATTTATGTTATATAACAACAATTATAATATGACAGAGAGGTGAAAAATATGCCACCAAAGGTGAAAATTACAAAAGAGATGATTATAGATGCAGCATTTGAGATAGCACGAAGTGAGGGAGCAGAAAATATCAATGCACGAACTGTATCAAAAAAATTAGGCTGTTCCACTCAACCTGTTATGTATCATTTCAAAACAATAGAAGAATTGAAAAAAAATGTATATATTAAGGCAGATGAGTATCATTCCGAATATATAACTAATATTCAGAGTGAAAATCCGATGAAAGATATTGGACTGAATTATATACGCTTTGCTGAAACAGAAAAAAATTTGTTTCGGTTTCTATTTCAAACAAATGAGTTTATAGGAAAAAATATTTCTGAGTTGATAAATTCTGAAGAATTACAGCCTATTATAGCTATACTGAGTAAAGAAGTAGAGGTCAATACAGAACAGGCGAAAACCATTTTCCGTTCATTATTCCTGATTGCACACGGATATGCAAGTATGTTTGCAAATAACGAAATGACCTATGACGAACAGACGATTATATCTGATTTAGACTTGGTATTTGACGGAACAGTTTATTCATTAAAAGGAGGATTATAATGTATCGTTTATATAAGAAAAATGAATTAAATTTCTCATTGGTTTGGATTATTTCCTATGTTGTTTTGTTTAGTGTTGCTGACAGCTTTTCTGCTTCGCTTGGCACTGAAAAAATAATTGCTGCACCCGTTGCTATAGTTTTTACATTGCTTCTTTTAGTTTTTGTGAGTAAACACAACTTAAAAGAAAAATACGGTCTGTGTTCTTTTGATGGAAGCCTTAGAAATTTCTTATATTTTACTCCGCTACTTCTAATTATGAGTATTAACCTATGGAATGGCGTTACGATGAAGCTGTCTGTTTTAGAAACTGTGTTATATATTTTAAGTATGCTCTGCGTTGGATTCATTGAAGAAATTATTTTTCGTGGATTTCTGTTCAAAGCATTATACAATGACAATGTAAAGTTGGCGATTGTTATCTCAAGTGTTACTTTTGGAATTGGACATATTGTAAACTTACTGAACGGAAAAGATTTAATACCTACACTCTTACAAGTTTGTTATGCAATCGCAATAGGTTTTCTTTTTACAATTATTTTTTACAAAGGAAAGAGCCTTTTACCGTGTATTATTGCACATAGTTTTGTAAATTCTTCGAGCGTTTTTGCTGTTGAAAATTCTTCAATGAAGTTTCATATTATTTCAAGTGCAGTATTATGTATTATTAGCTTAAGTTACGCACTGTGGATATTGAAAAAAACAAAACAATTTGATGAATATGAAAATAATGATAGGCGGTGATGATATTATATGCCAACTATTATTTCAGAATGGATATATTGCCCTGTATGCGGCAATAAAACCCGTACTATGATACGGGAAGATACGGAATTAAAAAACTTTCCTCTCTACTGTCCGAAGTGCAAGAAAGAAACAACCATCAATGTTCAGGATATGAAAATCACGCTTGCAGTCAGTAAATGATTATGTATGCCGCCGCTATGGGTAAAACCATAACGGCGGTTTTTCAATGCCTATCGGCTATCTCTGTCAATGGATTTCTTACGCTGTTTTTGCGGTGGTTTCTGCTTGTTGCGTTCCTGTATCTCTCGCAGATGTTTTAACACGCTCTGCTTTTCGGGCGGTCTATGCTGTTCTTTAGCGGTGGCTGTCGGTTTCCTTCTGACTTGGTATTCCCACTGGGTAAGGTCACGGTTGTACTGTTCTACAACGCTTTCCATTTCTCGGAAAGTACGCATAAAAACTTGTACATCAGGATAACCGTCCGCTTTGAGTATATCGGGGATTTTATCCAACCTGTCGGCAATCTCCGTTTCGGTTTCTTTGATTTTTACCTCTAACGCTTTTCGTTCTTTGCCTTTGAAAAGCCCCTTTGTATCGGCAAGCTGCTGTTTCAACTGCGGCAGAACTTTGTCCTGCAAGTTTTTGATTTCCTTTGCCTTATCTTGTACTTTTATCATTAGGTTTCTCATATGGCGGAACTCTGTCATATCAATATCAAGCGTAGGCTTGGGTGGTATATCTTTCTCCCGAATAAGGTTTTGCAGAAAATCTTTTGCTTTTGCCACAATCCCACGGAACAGATTGGGCAGCCAGCCTTTGCTTTTGATAGATTGGCTTGCTTTTTCGTGTATCTCGGTCTGCTTGACCTCTAAAATCTTTGCTTCGGAAATACCCGATAACAACGCCATATCCGCTGTCCTGTTCCATTCCTGCCTTGCGGCGTTATCCGCTTCAATCTCGGCGGCTTTGGGATTGTTCTTACCGATTTTCTTGGTGGGAAGATAAACGCTGTTCTTATCAAATACCTTTAACTGCTGTTCGGGATCGGAGATATGCCGATTGATAAGGTCGGTATAAATCTCCTTTACCTCCCGAAGAAAAGGCTCACTTTTGAATTTATCATCTTTCACAGTAAAGAGGTGGCTTTCGTAAACCTCCCCCTTTTTTATGACGGTGCAGCCTTTTCGTATCTGTCCGTCCTCTCCTATGATTTCTTTCTTGGTGCGTACCCTTTTGCCTGTTTCATCATAGAACACGCTGCGTGTGGCTCTCTTGATGTCAGGTTCAGGAAGCAGTTTCCTTTCGCTGAAGATAAGGTGGATATGATAGTTTGTCTTGCGTTTGTTGTGGTGGAGAGCTGACACGCACTCTACACCATGCCGCCTGCGGAACTCCTCCGTAAAATCTTCAAGGACTTCTTGCGGCTCGTATCTTGTATATACTTCAGGCAGGGCGATAATCAATTCCCTTGCTTCAATACATTTGCCCTCTGTACCGCTTCGCTTAAATTCCTGCTGGCTTTCCCTTGCAAGGTTACTCCAAAATTCATTGTCGGCGGTGCGGTAGGTGGCATAGAGATTTTCCTGTCTTGCGTGGCTTGTGATATAGGATATTCTTCCCTTGACATTGGGTAGCTTCGACATCTGTATAAATGAGTGTCTTGCCATATACTCCTTTCTCCCGTGACGGGCATACTCTTTTTGCAACCGAGAAATCGGTTGCCGCTGTTTCGGCAGCGTAAGCAGACGGACAGCGAAGAAAACAGCGGGCTGTTTTCTTCTGTATCATAGCGGCGGTGCATTGTCCGAAGCTGTGATACATAGCCCCCTGCAAGGGCGAAATACCCAGAGTACAAATCGAAGATTTGTGCGAGGGGTGTATTTCGCTCTCAAACGCCGAGGGCTTGGAGAACGGTTATTCTACTTTGCGAACATCGTTTTCATTGAGCAGGTTTCTTCCCTGATTGACGCTCATAAATCGCTCTAAAGTATCCCTGCGGATAATCGCTTTTCTGCCGACTTTGAGGACGGGAAGTTTGCCCCAGTCTACCAACTTACGCATTGTATTTCTTCCGATACCCGTACATTCTGCGGCTTCTTCTATGGTTAAACCCATTTTGATGTTGCTCATTTTATCAACCTCCTTTCAAAATACGCATTTCGCAACTATGTATCTGTAATTATACTTATTTTGCTATCTCCTGTCAACTCGTTTTGCAACTTATTAAGAAATATTTTTGCCTATTATTAAATTTGCGGTTGCAAAACAGGCTTTTCTGTGTTATACTATCAGCAATAGGAGGTGAAAACCTTGAAAAAAGAAATTACATTCACCGCAAAACAGGTCGGTGAACGAGTAAAAGAACGCCGAACAGAATTAAACTTAACAATGCCCGAACTTGGTAAGCGTGTCGGAGTAAACAAGTCTACCATTCAAAGATATGAAGCGGACGGAGTAGACCCGAAACGCACAATGATTATCAACGGGCTGGCAGAAGCACTCCTGACCACTCCCGAATGGCTGACAGGACTTTCCGAAGATAAGGAATATGACAGCCGCACTTTATGTGCAAGGGATATGGAGGAACATATCAAAAAATATCTAGATACGGTTTCTTCCGTGGTAAAGGGAAAACCGCACCAACAACTGCTCACGACATTCCTCGGAAAGATGATTGACCTCTATACGGTTATGACTTATCACTTTGCAGACGCTATGGCTGAGGTTGACCGTGTAGCCGAGGACGAAGGCTTAAAGCAGTCCTTACGCCGCTATGCGATTGAGTCAGGGGCGATTATGGAAAGGGTTTACCGTAAAGAAATGGAACTTCCTATCGAGGATATGAAACAGTTTTTAGACGGGATTTTACATATCTACGATGAGGGACGCACCGCTGTAAAGATGGGCGACCTGTTCGGGATAGTGACAGCAGCCGAAGAAAGGGTTGCTGAAAAAGAAAAATTCCGTGGCTCTTTGACAAGTGAAAACGATGACTGACACTCATCGGCATAAGTAACCTTATTACTTTACGCACACCATATGTCACAGTCCCGATTGCCACGGATAGAAAGGGGAAATTTATCTATGGCAAAAGGTTCTGTAAGAAAAAAAGGTAAAAAGTGGTACGCACGCTTCTATATCGAAGATGAAAGCGGCAGAAAAGTACAGAAAGAGTTTGTGGGAACAGAAAGCAAGTCTGAAACAGAAGCCCTGCTCAGAAAAGCAATCGCTGACTATGAGGAAAAGAAATTCGTTGCGAAGTCTGAAAACATCACGGTTGGTATGCTGCTCGATCTGTGGGTGGAGGAAGAACTGAAACCCGGCAATCTCAGCAATGGAACGGTAATGTCCTATCAGGGAACGGTCAACCGTATCAAACAGCACCCGATAGGAAACCGAAAGCTGAAAACCGTAACCGCCGACCATTTACAGGCGTATATAGACTTTCTCAGCTTTGGCGGTACAAATCCTGACGGTACAACCGCAAAGGCACTCAGCAAAGGGTATCTCCGATTGTTTTCGGCAGTTTTACAAGGGGCGTTCCGTTTTGCGGTATTCCCGAAAAGGCTGATAACCTTTAACCCGATGCAGTATGTGGTATGGCGAGGAAAGAAAGAAGAATACAAACTGTTCTCGGACGAGGACGGAGAAACTGCTTCCACACCAACGCTCAGCTACGAACAGTATCAGAGATTAGAGGACTTCCTTAAAAAGAAAAACAATCCTGCACTTCTTCCTATACAGATAGCCTATTATACAGGCTTGCGCATTGGAGAGGTCTGTGGTCTGACTTGGCAGGACATCAACCTTGAAGAACAATATTTGACAGTACGCCGCAGTATGCGTTATAACGGGGCAAGGCACAAAACAGAAATAGGGGCAACAAAGCGTAAAAAAATCCGCACCGTGGACTTTTGCGATACGCTTGCCGCAATCCTGAAAACTGCGAAAACAGAACAGCACAAAAACCGTTTCCTATATGGGGAACTGTACAGCCTTAATTACTATTTGGAGGTCAAAGAAAAAGACCGCACCTATTATGAGGTTTACAGTCTGCCGAGGTCAGAGGAAGTCCCAGAGGGGTACAAGGAATTATCCTTTGTTTGCCTTAGATCTGACGGGGCATTTGAAGCACCGAGTACGGTGGGGATTATGTGTAGGACAGCAAGAAAAAAGGTGGAGGGATTGGAGGATTTCCACTTCCATATGCTCAGGCACACCTATACAAGCAATCTGCTTTCAAACGGTGCAGCACCTAAAGATGTGCAGGAACTTCTCGGACACGCTGATGTCAGTACCACAATGAACATTTACGCTCACGCTACAAGGGAAGCGAAGCGTACTTCCGCAAGACTACTGGATAAGGTAATCGGCGGAGAATAAAAAATTTCCCTTGTTTCGGCTCATAAGGGCAAAAACAAGGGAAAATACATAAGGTTTGAACATTTAATAGGCGATATGCCTTGAAAATACAGGGTTTATAGAGGATTGAATAGATAAATCGGAATTGGTATCACACATATTTTACTTAATATGTTCAACATGAGTTCTTAAAAAATCGAAATATTTTTGTCCGTCGTCCTCCCCATTCTCATCAGGCTCAAATATTTCTTTCCCCTCCATCATATAGGCTCGAAGCAAATATTCTATAGCATTCTTTTCATCTCCAATTTCCAAACAGCATTCTCCCAATCGAAGCATAATAAATGGATTTCCATATCCATCGCCGCTCAAATTCCCTCGTGCTTTATCAAAGCATTTATGTGCTTGCGGGTACATTCCTTTTTTAAAGTAAACATCCCCAATAGCAGCTAAAAACCATATGGTTTCGCTATAATACTGTTGTGGCTCCGGTATCAGATTAAGTCCTTCTTCCCATGCTTGTATAGCTTCTTCATATTGTTCTTCTTCCTCAAACTGATTGCCCTTTTCAGCCAATTCGTCTAACTTTGCTTTGAGTGCTGGCGTTATTTCTTCAAGTTTTTCTACTTCATTTTTCTTCTTTGAAAATAATCCCATATCAAAATGCCTCCCGTTTCTTTCATTTCGGTCAATTCCAGTTTGTAGGGCAAACGAAAAACTCATAACAAGGACGGCGGGTTTCAGTTTCCCTTGAATGTCCAGTTGTTCCCCTATCATGGACTTGAATTTTTCATCACCCCACGCCATATCCATGATGTTGTTGGCTTGCAGGAAATTCAGCATTTTCGCCGCGTCCTTGAGGTTATACAGCGATTGGGAACATCCCGATTTTCCCGCCTATGCCTTGCGTGACAAAATGCCTTGAATATAGTCGGCAAGGGTGGGCGGCTCGCTCGCTGTGTCCGTTCTGCTCTAATT
The DNA here is from genome assembly GCA_910574865.1 of Lachnospiraceae bacterium. Classification (GTDB taxonomy): domain Bacteria; phylum Bacillota; class Clostridia; order Lachnospirales; family Lachnospiraceae; genus Schaedlerella. The sequence continues at coordinate 23,998 of CAJTDN010000032.1, forward strand.
TGTATTCTCTAAGGCGCTTTGGTAAAAACTCGGATGCGTTTCCTGCATAAAAAGTGATTTTTCCTCTATCACTTTGCGATTCCCTTCCCGACAACATATACTCCCACAAGCATTTCAGCAATGGACATTCCCAAAAACAATCCTGCAAAAAAATCTCTTACGGCAGAACCGCCCAGTGTTTGAGCAATTGCCAACATGGCAATGCCCATGACAATCAACAACATTCCGTACAATGTGTTTTTTTGCCGTTCCAACTCTTGTACGCGCCGCAACAGTTCCAATGTCTGTTCTTCGTCATATGAACGAATGATTTCTTTTTCCTCTTCGCCATCCATCAACTCGGAAATCGTAATTTCCAATACCTCGCATAAATTTTTGATGACACTGTAATCCGGCATGCACTTTCCCGTTTCCCACTTTGAAACGGTCTTGTTGGATATGTTAAGTTGCTCCGCCAACTGCTCCTGCGTCAGATTTTTCTCTTTCCTTTTTAGTGTAATAAACTTTCCTATGGCCAACTGATCCATTTTTCTTGTACCTCCCACTTGTTTTTATAGCACAAGAATAATCTTTTTTCCCGAAAAACAACATCCCCCATTTGGAGAATTTGAGTGGAATTGGCTAAAAACCGCTAAATAAGCGTACTATTTTTCTTTTGGATGCCATATGACGAATTCCACCCCCTAGTCCATTCCGACAAGGGATATCACCGCCCCCGCCGGTATCATCCCAAGTACCGGAAAATTCGCTCTATGTACCGTGAGCATGTCGGCCATGCTAAACGTCATATAATCGGCAAGCATGTACATGATGCCAAAGGCAACCGCGAAACTCCATTTCCTACCACATGCTCATAACTGCAATCGCATTGGTGTATACCGAATTCCGTGATATATGCTCTCCTCGCCAATATCCGCAAACCCAATTGCATGATAAAAAGGAACGGCGTACGGCGACGCATTTAGTTCTATTCTTTCTACCCCTTGTTGCTTTAACTCGGAAATCACTTTCGAAAACAGCTTCGTTGCAATCCCTTTTCTATGATAATTTTTGTCCACGAATACGCAAGATACGTGGTGGTTTTTCGATACGGACAGCACGCCTACTAATTTTCCATTATCAAACGCACCATACATTGTCTGTAGATTATCATGAAAACTCTCCCTAAAGCTTTGCCCGATTACAAACTGGTTATAAAAATAGTCGATGCCTTCACTCGTATAATCAGGCGCGACAAATTGTTGGAACACCTCCCATATTAATGCAAATGCACTGTCTAATTCGTCATTAGAAACCTTACGTATCAAGTACGTCTCCCCCTTCCTACATTTCTTTCATAATAAAACCGCCAAACACTAACATTCAATTCTTTCTCATATAACAAAATGTTTCTCTTTTGCCATTGCCTCATTAATAATAATGAAATCCAGAATTTTCCAGATTGCATCGTATTTTTCCTCGTCCAAAATCACTACCATAGATTCGCTCCTATTTGTGCATCTTCTTGTACATGATTATCTCCGACTCCATAATAACACATTCACGACATTTTTACATCAGAAAAACGCCGCCATATGTTTTTCTTTTTCCCACCCGAGTTTGCCACTTGCTAAGCCAAACCAAATAAAAAATTTCCTTTTTTTGCAAGGTTTTCCTTGCTTTTTTTATTCTATCATGTTATAATATATATGTAGGTATATCGTTATATTTATTTTTGTGAGGTGCGCTTATTTATGTTCATAGAAAAGTTTAAGAATAACGGAAAAGATTATCTCCGGCTTGTCCATGCTGTCAGAAAGCCCAATAAAAACGGGGACATGGTTTCTACAAAAAAGGTTCTCCTTAACATCGGGCCTTTAGACCGCTTCGATGACGGGCTGCCTGACTATGTCGTGCGCCTGAAAAAGTCCTTCAAGGCCGGTTCCCCCCTGATTCCATCCCTGGAACCATACTGCGCTTCTGGAAAAATGGCTGAAACATACCACCTTTCCTTCAGCGAGGGCAGCCCGGAATGTTTTGGTCATCCCAAACTTTTCTCCCACGTCCTCCTCGAACGCATCCTGGAAGAACTCGGACTGAATACTTTTTTCTCTTCTTACAAAGGATTTACCAAAATCCAGTATGATGTTTACGGTTTTGCCAAACTCCTCATATTCGGAAGACTATTGAATCCCGCCTCCAAATCCGCCACCGTCCGGCAAAACGGGGATTATTTTGAACCGATCCTCACGCAGTGCAACCCGGACAATGTTTTTGACACCCTGGACTTTATCCATGATAATAAGGACAAGATCATCCGCAGGATCAATACGAACCTTGTCAAAAAAGCCGGACGTTCCCCCGAGATCGTTTACTATGATGTAACCAACTTCTATTTTGAGATCCCCGGGCCGGAT
>CAJTDN010000033.1 GCA_910574865.1 Lachnospiraceae bacterium
TGCCGTTTTTTGCTGCACGCTGTATGAGTTACTGCTTTTATAGGGAGATTTTAATTTGCGGCGACTGTGCAGTCGCCGCTCCATTTAAAATGCCGTCTAACAATATATTCCGGGTTTTCCTCCAGGATGGTTGCGACTTCCTCCTGCCCGAGACTGCCGGTCTCGCTGGACTCGAACTTATTAAAAAGAGAATCCAGGGAAGACTTGTCGGAGTTGATGTCGGCAAGCGTGCGTGCCGGGGTCGTTTCTCCCATGGTGGCTTCCTTGATTTTTAAATCTTCCAGTATGTCCATGTAATCCAGGACGGACAAGGCCGCCCCGTCAAGTGCGTCCTTTCGTTTTTCCAATGCCTCATCAAACGCGCCGGAATTTGCCAGTTCCAGTTCCTTTTCTGTCAGGGTGTCTACCCAATTGTTTGTTTTCGCGTTTGACACGTCACGGATTCCTTTGGACATTCCCTCGGTGTTGGTGGCGAGCTTTTCCTTTAATCCGTTGACCATTCCCCTGGTCGTGTCGATGTCGAACCCGATGGAAATCATGAACTTCTTTTGTTCGCTTTCATCCGTAATTCCCATTGCTTCGCAAATGGTTTTCATGAACGTTTCGACCTGCGTGGCGTATTCGGCCGCGCTCAGGGTCGAGGAATCCAGTTCGAACAGTTGGTTCCACGCGTTTGACACGTCGCCGTTTTTGTCCGAAATAGCGGTGATGAGGTTGTCTACGAAGGCTTGTGCGTCGGCCTCCGTCGTTTTCCCGAGTGCCTTCCACGTGTCGGCGTTGATGGAGGACAGCATGGTGGTCACGCCGTTTCGCTGGTTTTCCCCCATGGCCCAGAAGTCGTCGCTTGCGTAGGCGGTCTGGAGCAATCCGGCGGTGACGCCGCCCATGTCCACGTCGGTTTCGTTCTGCATGCGCTGGATGTTGGCCGCGATGGAACTTTGGAGTGCCTGGAATTCCTCGTCGGACATGTCACGGATTTCGCCGGTGGTCGTCTCGAGGATGTCCTGCGCGATTGCCTTCGCCCGGTTGCCCGCGGTCTGCATGTATTGGCCGTTCACGTCAAGGTCGATATTGTTCAGGAACGCGGTGACTTCTTCCTTGGTCTTGCCCTGTAGTTCCTTCAAGGTGCCAATCATGGTATCGACCGGCAGGTCGTCCTCATCATAGAAACCGAATGAATTTTTAAACGTGTTCCAAAAATTTTCACCGGTTCCCATCTCGCTGTTGTTGTTAAAGTTGTCGAGAACGTCCTGGAACGTGTTCCCGTCCTCGTCGCCCTTGGTGACAAATTCCTTGGCCTGCGCCTGCATGTACTTCTCATACGTGCTTGTCAGGCTGGACAGCTTTCCATCCGTGAAGCCGATGGCTTCCCCCTGCGAGTTGAAATAGGCGGTCATGCCCGGCATGATGTCGGACACCTGCCCGATGATTTCCTTGTACCGGGCGTACTGCTCGGCGGAGAGGGACACATTTTCTCCCAAGTTGTTCACGCCCTTTGCCAGGGACTGGTATTCCGCGTCGAGTCCGGCCAGGGTGTTGGTGTTGCTTGACATGTTTTGCATGGCGGTGCTGGCCGAGGACGCGAAGCCTTCCGCCTTTTGTCTTGCCTCTTCCGCTGATACCGTAAAATGGTCGATTGCCTTGACGGCACCATATATCGCGGAAATGCCAATCATAATCCAAGCCATAGGATTTAAAAGCAACATTTCTTTTATGGAAGCGGATAACACTTTAAAGGAGACGGCCAATCCCGAATTGGCAGTGGAAAGGCCCAACGAGGAGATGATGGCTTCCGCATTTGCGCCGGTTACGCCTTTGGTGGCCAAAGTTTCCAGTAATTTTTCTTTTGTACATGATTTGCTTATGAAGAGCTCGTTTGTTTCCATATTCATAAGCCCAAGTTTCCCTAATATGGAATTTTGTGTTTCTTTTGATAGGTTTGCTTGTGCCAAAGCGGTTTGAACGAGCCCTGCTTGAATCTTATCTTCGCTTGCAATGAGGCCGGCTTCAACTAGTACTTGCTTCATTTGTTCTTGTGTCAGTTTTTTTGTTGAAAGAGCCAGCTGTGCTTGTTGTAGGTTTAGGCCATTGATAGAAGCAGATAGATTCTTGGCAAGGTCAGGCACAAGCAGTCCCGTGTCGATATATGATACAATATTTAAAGGCTCAATGTTGTTTACAACTCCTTGTATCTTTGCTAAGTCCGTAAGCCATGATTTGAATACCATACTGTCTTTGGCACTGTGGAAATGCCACAAAAGCGATTGCAAAGATTGTTTCGGCGTGTTATTATATTTTCCATAGGATTGAAGGAGGTGCAAACATGTACTATAGTCTATATGCTCCGATGTGGGACACGAATGCCACCCTGAGGAAACTTCTGAAGGAAGTGCTGGGTTATAATGATGATGAAATCAATATCATGGAGTCCGAATGGTTTGATAGGAATATTGCAAATAATTTAACACTTGAACAAGCACAAGCCATCAGTACAATTTTTTGTGATAATGATTTCCAAATCTATTTGAATGATGGTTCGGGAGTTGATGGAACCATTTATTGGAACCAGCTTGGTATAAGGTTAAAACATGAACCACCCAAAGACCACTATTGTGACCAGCCACTTGTATCCAGGGAGCAGTTGGCCGATTTGAGCATTCCCAAAAAGAAGGATCCGCCAATCACTGGATTTATATATGATACAAAGCCTGTCGTTGAATGCCCATACTGTCATTCGGCGGACACAAAGAAGATATCGGGTTTTTCAAAAGCCGGTTCCTTGGCGTTGTTTGGCATTTTCGCGGCAGGAAAGGCATCGAAGCAATGGCATTGTAACAAGTGTGGCTCTGATTTTTAAACCTATTTTCCTTCATCTCAAACGAATATGTTTAGCATACATATTTCAAGGCTCTTCCGTTTTTGGAAGGGCTTTATTCATTCTTTTGTATCATCCCTTCTTGTCCAGCGATGATGTTTCCACAATCGTGTGATCGTAGGAGACAAGATTCCTAACGTCAATTACTAACCGTCACACTCGGCAAAGTTTGGAGCACGCCTTACAGCATCGGGAGTTTCACCCGGCACCGCCCGCCCTGGTGCTCTCTGGGATTAGCACTCGTTCATGCGCGACCCGTCTGTTTGGCCATCGCTTTTCTTTGCGACGGGGTGTTTTGATGGGGGTTGCTGCACTTTGAGGTTTCCATCCTTAAGAGGATTTCTGTACGTTACCGTACGCTGTCATCTGCTCGTTGTCATCAGGCCCCGCGTTGTCACTGTGCCGTCCGTGTCACCACGGAAGGGGAGTAGCGTTGCCTGTATACTGACTTTCAAGACCCTTAATTGCGAAAGGGTGCATCCATACTGTAGAGGGATGCCATATCTGCCATGCCCTCATCGGGCATGCGGTGGTTGATTCCACACGGGATTCAATCGTGTATTTCACGAAGGACGCATGTAAAAACCCACCCTCTGGATGGGAAACGCATGCATCGTGGGCATATTCATGAGGGATTACGTTTCACCCTACCCACGTTTTTTAGTCCGGCAAATAATCCGGCTCCGACTCCGATGGTTCCGAGCGACCCGAGGCTTTCCGTGATCTTGTTGACGACGGAGAGGATGCCGTTCAGGCCGTTTGTCACCGCGATGACGGCGTCGGAGTTGACGACGTTTGACACGGTACTGGTCAGCGTGTTGTACAGCCGGTTCGACGCGCCTTCCCACGAGTCGGCCAGTTTTTCGGCATCCCTCGCCATCGAGCCCGCCCCGGACTTGTACTGCCCGAGCATGGATTCGTAAGTGGACCACTGGCTGAGTAGCGCGTCCATCTGTGCCGCGGTCTGGCCGCCGCCGAGGGAGTCCAGCAAGTTCGTTTTGCGCGTGCTGGAATCACCCAGTTTGTTGTATGCGCTGGATAATTCGCCCAACACCTCCATCGGGTCGCGAAGTCCAACCACGCCGTCCCTCGTTTCCCGCAGCCTGACATTTAACGCGCTGCAGGCGCGTTCATAGGCCGAGAGTCCTTCCGCGCTGACGCCTTTTCCCGCGTCGGAGACTTGCCGGGTGTAGAGCAGGATGGTTTCGAGGGCGTTTGCCGCCTGTGCGCTTCCCGCCTGCGTCGTCTCCATCATGGTTCCGAGCGCGGCGGTCGCCTCGCCCGCGTCCACCCCGAGGGTCGCGGCGGTCTGGCTTATGGATGACAGCCCTTCGGACAGATCCGCCAGGCCTACGTTGTTCTTGTTCGATATCTGGTTCATGCCGTCGAGCACCTTGGTCAGGTTCGCGACGGAGCCGTTCATCTTGTAGGCCTTGTCGGTCGTGAGTATCATCCGCTCGGTCAGGTCGGCGGTCATGTTGCCCGCGTTCTGGGCGGCCAGGGAAAGCTCGGCCAGTTCTGACACGTTTTGGTGTCCCGCCCGCACCATTTTTTGCACGCCGGCCAGGTAGTCCGTGGCGGCCTTCCCATACTTGCCCGCGATGTCGAAGGACTCCTTGCCGAGCTGGGCGAGCACCTTCTTCGAGAGCCTGTCGTTTTCCACACGGATTTCCGTCAGCATGGAGTTGACCGCCTTCAAGTCGGATATCGCGCTCTGGATTTGGGAAACCAGCCGCTTGACGCCGGAGTTTAAGTTGAAGCTCTTGCCGATGGTCTGCGAGGCCTCGGAGATTTCTTTCGTCAGGGCTTTTAGTAATTCATCGATGGAATGTTTCATGATTTCATCTTCCTTTCCTTTTTGATTTTTTTGTTTCTTTCTTTATTCCCAAGGGCAACGGGCCAAGGCCATGCGTGCATGGCCCTGGCGGTTGCCGTTGGGGATGGCATTATTCCCCGATCAGGACCAGGTCGAGGATGTTGTCGTCACCGTCGGCCAGGAGGTCGCAGGTGATCGTGATGCTGCCCGGGTCTCCCGAGTTGGAGAAGGAGAGCGACATGTTGCCCTGCGGGGCCGCCTTGTACGCGGTCAGCTTGTACGGCAGGATCTCGTCGTCTTCGGTCTTCATCACCGTGTCGCCGTACACGACGAAGTTCTTCGGGAAGCTCGTGGACTTGATGTTGATTCTCTCCACCTTGTCGGTGACTTCCTTCATGTAATAGACGATGACATCGGAGCCGCCCGTAATGGGTGTCGCCAGCGTGACGACCTTGTCGGCCACGGTGCAGGCAAGCTCCTGACCGCAGTCATCACCGTCCGCGTATACGGCGACGCTTCCGGCCACCGGCGTGTCCACCAGCGTGATGGCGGTTCCCGCTTCGTCAACGGCGGCCTCCACCCTGGTCACGAACTTCGCGGATTTGCTGGCCTCGCCGCCGGTAATCAGCTGCCACAGCCTGGCCGTCTGGATCTGCGTCTCGATCGTCATCGTGCCGCCGCGTTCTCCCGCGAACTGCACCCACTTCGGGTGTCCCTTGCCGCCGTAGGCGAACACGGACTCGCCGGTCAGCTCCGTCGTGGTCACGTTTGCGAAGTCCAGGTTCAGAAACGGCTTCCTCGTGGAATAATCCACGAAAATGAGGTCACAGACCTCCCTGTTTACCATTTTTTTGTTGCTCATTTTTTGGTTCCTCCTTTTTTGTTATGGTAAATTTGTATATTCATGAGATGGTGGCAAAAAGGATTTTGCCGCCACCTTGAATATCATGGATGGTATTGGTTGATTTTCTATATTCATCACCATATAGGAAAATCTCAATCTGTCGAGCGAGAGTCCCGGAAGCCTTGTAAATAGGACACTCCAAGGCATCGCTCAAAAAGTTCAGAAAGCTAACAGAGCTTTTTTTACGTCAACATTTAAGATTTTTCTTTTGAAGTTTAGGGCGTTTTTGCGCCCTTCGGCAAATCGAAATTGATTTTAAAATAACAGATGACGATACCGCCAGAACGACGGCACCGCCATCTGTATGATAGTTCTTTTTTGTTCCCAAGGGCAACGGGCCAAGGCCATGCCTGCATGGCCCTGGCGGTTGCCGTTGGGGATTGCATTATTCTCCGATCAGGACCAGGTCGAGGATGTTGTCGTCACCGTCGGCCAGGAGGTCGCAGGTGATCGTGATGCTGCCCGGGTCTCCCGAGTTGGAGAAGGAGAGCGACATGTTGCCCTGCGGGGCCACCTTGTACGCGGTCAGCTTGTACGGGAGAATCTCGTCGTCCTCGGTCTTCATCACCGTGTCGCCGTACACGACGAAGTTCTTCGGGAAGCTCGTGGACTTGATGTTGATTCTCTCCACCTTGTCGGTGACTTCCTTCATGTAGTACACGATGACCTTGGAGCCGCCCGTAATGGGTGTCATCAGTGTGACGACCTTGTCGGCCACGGTGCAGGCAAGCTCCTGACCGCAGTCATCACCGTCCGCGTATACGGCGACGCTTCCTGCCACCGGGGCATCCGCCAGCGTGATGGATGTTCCGTTCTCATCCACGGCCGTCTCGACTCTGGTCACGAACTTCGCGGACTTGCTGGCCTCGCCGCCGGTGATTAACTGCCACAGCCTGGCCGTCTGGATCTGCGTCTCGATCGTCATCGTGCCGCCGCGTTCCCCGGCGAACTGCACCCGCTTCGGGTGTCCCTTGCCGCCGTAGGCGAACACGGACTCGCCGGTCAGTTCCGTCGTGGTCACGTTCGCGAAGTCGAGGTTGAGAAACGGCTTCCTCGTGGAATAGTCCACGAAAATGAGGTCACAGACCTCCCTGTTTACCATTTTTTTGTTGCTCATTTTTTTGTTCCTCCTTTTTTGGTTATGGTAAATTTGTATATTCTAAGACCAGGCCGTTGCGTCGGAGTGGTTGTCTGATTTTTCAAACATTGCAACGGCCATGGCCTGGAATATCGTGGATGGTATTGTATTGTTTGGCATGGAATTGCTTTTCTATCTTCCTTACCATATAGGAAAATCTCAGTTTGCCGACGACAAGTCCTGGAAGCCTTGTAAATAGAGCGTTCCAAGGGGGTGCTCAAAAAGTTCAGAAAGCTAACAGAATTTTTTTACGTCAACATTTAAGATTTTTCTTTTGAAGTTTGGGTCGTTTTTTACCCCTCATCAAGTCAAAATTAATTTTAAAATGACAAGTGACGATACCGCCAGAACGGCGGCACCGTTACCCATATGAGGAGTGAATGAAATATGCTTGGTGAACCTCTTCGACTTGAGAGGACTTTCTATATTTATCACCATATAGGAAAATCTCAATCTGTCGAGCGAGAGTTCTGGAAGCCTTGTAAATAGGGCGTTCCAAGGTGGTACTCAAAAAGTTCAGAAAGCTAACAGAACTGTTTTCTTCCGTTTTCAGGTTATTTGCGTATCATATTTTATACACAAACAAGGAATGGGATTTTGGCGAGTTCCTTGTGTCTATATAAAATGGTTTGTAGATGTTGTGTGCCGATCCTTGGTTTCTTCCGTGAGGTCGTCAAAAACGCCACTGTTGTTCAAGACGGTCGTGGCCAGCTGGTCAAAGGCGTTCTGGCATGCTTCTATGTCATTTGAGTTTTGCGTGACCGTGCGGATGAAGTCGTCATACACGCTTCCCGCGTTCTTGAAGGCGTTTTCAAATCCCTCGTTGTTCAGGATGGAGGACCAGTCGAATTCCCCGTCATTCTGGATGCCGTCATAAACGTCCTGGAGCGTGTCCAGTTTCCCGGATAAGGCCTGTACGTCGTCCAAGGCATCTTTATAGGGTGTTTGAATTGTCCCCGTGCCTTGGAGCTTTCTGAGTTTGTCAACCATGTCGTCCAGCGTCAGGATGTCACCCTCTTCAAGTTCGGAAAAACCAAGCAGTTTGTTTAAGTCAATCAATTCACCGTTGGCCGAGTTTTCAATCGTGTCCACATATTGCCCGATAATTGCTTTCGCTTCTTCCCTTGATAGGGATGCGAAATCGGTCGTGAGCAGTCCGCTTAGGGCGTTCTGTACGTCTGAATCATCTTTTAGCATGGACACGACATCCGTGACGTAGGTGGCGACATCGGCCTTGCCATTGAAGCCGTTGGCAATGTCCTCGCCAAAGCCGTTGACAATCATGGAAGCCATGTTCTGGGATTGCTCGTCCATTTTTCCGTAGTCTTCGCTCGTCATCAGATATGCGTTTGCCAAAAGGTGCATGTCATTTAGTGCCGCGTCAATTTCGGCCTGGTAGGTAAGGACGAGTGCCCGGGCACGTCTTTTGGCTTCCGCGAGTTCTTCGTCCGTGGAGCCTTCATCGACACCGAGCGCCTTGTAAATGTAAGTGCCATAGCCGATTTCTTTTTCGATGTCGCTAAGGGAATCTGTTTTTTCAGGGTCATATTCGTACATCGTGTATTGCTTTACCTCTCGAAACCTTTTGGCGCTCATGCCCGAAAACGCGTCCAATTGCTCGACCGCCTCCTTGGTTGAAAGCTTACCGCCCATGTCCTCGAAGCCAAAGTCAAACAACTTGGCGGCGAGGGATGTTTCGTGGAGGTTTTCCCAGTTCTTGATGATGTCGTTCCCGTCGCCGTTTTCCCCCGAGGCGATGAGCATGTTGTAGGCTTCTTGTTGCGCGTCTTTGTATGCATCCCGCAGTTGTTCCACGTTGCCCTTTAATGATAGGATGGCGTTACCTTCGGAGGTATAGCCCCGTACCATGTCGGGAAACATGTCCGCTATCTGGTTCACGATGTTGTTGTATTCCTTGTATTCTTCTGTCGTAAGGGACAAGTTTCTGCCGAAACCGTTTACGCCGCTGGATAATTCTTTATATCTGGAGGCGAAACTTTCCACCGTTTTTGCGTTACTGTTTGCCGTATCAAGCGCAGACTTGTAGGACGACATCAATTCGTTTACGCGCTCCTTGCAGTGCTCCGCCGAATGGACGAGGTTGTCGATGCCCGTGGCCACGAGTTCGATTCCCTTGCTGATGCCATACATCAGGAGTATGTTGCCCGCCGTGGCGAGGGTTCGCATTGCAACGCTGCCAGCTTTGGCCGAAATGGTTTGGGCTTTGATGGCCTCGTTCTGTTTTAATTGTTCAGAACGTGCTTCATGGGTTGCTTTCATTAATCCTTGGACGGATTGTTTTTGTTGTTCGGTAGTTGTTACGTAGGTTTCTAGATAATTTTTGTGCTTAGGATACTTTTCAAAATATTTTTCTAATGTTTGCCCACCATATACGACGGACTCGTTGAATGAATCTAACATTCTTTTTGCATCATCAAAAGACAATTCTTGTAGGAGCTTTTCTTCTGGAATTGCTTGTGATTTTGCGGACATTCTTCCTCCTTGTATCCAAATCTCGTTAAAATGGATAAGCTTGTTCCTGATGTTATCTAGTGTTTGACCAAATATGGTAAGCTGGTTGTTTTTAGTTGCGAATATCAAACTGTTTAATTTATCGTTGCATAAATTATATTTTTGTGCCTTGTCGAGTGGCATAAAAGTAATTACTGTGTTATAATGTACCCAAAATCGCTTGGAGGTAGAGAAAATGCCAAATTCGTTTAGTATGAGAGAATACGCTTATTATTGTCCGAAATGTGGGCAATGTCATTTTATAACATATGGTAATGATGAAAAGTGTCTTGTTTGTAAAAGCAAAATGCTAGAAACTCCTCATGAATATTGTCTTACAAGAAAAAACTTTGGCATAAAATGTGAAGAGTTCGAACAAAATCAGCAGCGTCTTATGGATGAAATAATAAGTAAGTCTCCCCAATTTGATAAAAATCTTTATGACAATAGGAAGTCCATATTAGACCAGCAATATCAACAGCAACAAGATGCAATCACCCATGGAAAGGCCATATGGGAGGGACGTGACAAAGGTAACGAGTTCGGTGTCGAATGTCCGTATTGTCATGCTACCAATATCCGTAAAATTTCTGTCACAAGCAGGGTTGCCTCTACGCTGATGTTCGGTCTGGGTTCCAAAAAGATTGGAAAGCAATGGCACTGCGATAAATGTGGCAGTGATTTTTAAAAATGTTAGACATAAGGTTCATTTATATGGACGGCCATTATGGTCGTCCATATAAATGATTATGCTTTTGCATAGGTTTTATATTGCTTATCCAATTGTTTATATCATTCATGCTTCTGTGTTTTCCACATGATTTAGCAATTCTCCGTGTCATCGCCTTCTTGTCAAAGCGACAACGTTTCCACAATCGTGTGATCGTAGGAGACAAGATTCCTAACGTCAATTACTAACCGTCACACTCGGCAAAGTTTGGAGCACGCCTTGCAGCACCGGGAGTTTCACCCGACACCGCCCGCCCTGGTGCTCTCTGGGATTAGCACTCGTTCGTGCGCGACCCGTCTGTTTGGCCATCGCTTTTCCTTGCGACGGGCGTTATGATGGTTTTGCCGCACTTCGAGGTTTCCATCCTTAAGAGGATTTCTGTACGTTACCGTACGCTGTCATCTGCTCGTTGTCATCAGGCCCCGCGTTGTCACTGTGCCGTCCGTGTCACCACGGAAGGGGAGTAGCGTTGCCTGTATACTGACTTTCAAGACCCTTAATTGCGAAAGGGTGCATCCATACTGTAGAGGGATGCCATATCTGCCATGCCCTCATCGGGCATGCGGTGGTTGATTCCACACGGGATTCAATCGTGTATCTACTGTAAAAGTCCCGGACGGCGGCGAAACAATTGCAAGCTTGCTTGCACGATTGTTTCGACATCGGACGGGCTAACCCGTATGAACAAGTAGGGCGATAGCCCGAATTGTGAATGCGGGTGATGATTGCGAGAGTGCTTTGCACGAAGCAATCGACTTTTACTTGTGATGTCGCCGTCAGGCGACATACGTATTTCACGAAGGACGCATGTAAAAACCCACCCTCCGGATGGGAAACGCATGCATCGTGGGCATATTCATGAGGGATTACGTTTCACCCTACCCACGTTTTTTAGTCCGGCAAATAATCCGGCTCCGACTCCGATGGTTCCGAGCGACCCGAGGCTTTCCGTGACCTTGTTGACGACGGAGAGGATGCCGTTCAGGCCGTTTGTCACCGCGATGACGGCGTCGGAGTTGACGACGTTTGACACGGTGCTGGTCAATGTGTTGTACAGCCGGTTCGATGCGCCTTCCCACGAGTCGGCCAGTTTTTCGGCATCCCTCGCCATCGAGCCCGCCCCGGACTTGTACTGCCCGAGCATGGATTCGTAAGTGGACCACTGGCTGAGTAGCGCGTCCATCTGTGCCGCGGTCTGGCCGCCGCCGAGGGAGTCCAGCAAGTTCGTTTTGCGCGTGCTGGAATCACCCAGTTTGTTGTATGCGCTGGATAATTCGCCCAACACCTCCATCGGGTCGCGAAGTCCAACCACGCCGTCCCTCGTTTCCCGCAGCCTGACATTTAACGCGTTGCAGGCGCGTTCATAGGCCGAGAGTCCTTCCGCGCTGACGCCTTTTCCCGCGTCGGAGACTTGCCGGGTGTAGAGCAGGATGGTTTCGAGGGCGTTTGCCGCCTGTGCGCTTCCCGCCTGCGTCGTCTCCGTCATGGTTCCGAGCGCGGCGGTCGCCTCGCCCGCGTCCACCCCGAGGGTCGCGGCGGTCTGGCTTATGGATGACAGCCCTTCGGACAGATCCGCCAGGCCTACGTTGTTCTTGTTCGATATCTGGTTCATGCCGTCGAGCACCTTGGTCAGGTTCGCGACGGAGCCGTTCATCTTGTAGGCCTTGTCGGTCGTGAGTATCATCCGCTCGGTCAGGTCGGCGGTCAGGTCGGCGGTCATGTTGCCCGCGTTCTGGGCGGCCAGGGAAAGCTCGGCCAGTTCCGACACGTTTTGGTGTCCCGCCCGCACCATTTTTTGCACGCCGGCCATGTAGTCCGTGGCGGCCTTCCCATACTTGCCCGCGATGTCGAAGGACTCCTTGCCGAGCTGGGCGAGCACCTTCTTCGAGAGCCTGTCGTTTTCCACGCGGATTTCCGTCAGCATGGAGTTGACCGCCTTCAAGTCGGATATCGCGCTCTGGATCTGGGAAACAAGCCGCTTGACGCCGGAGTTTAGGTTGAAGCTCTTGCCGATGGTCTGCGAGGCCTCGGAGATTTCTTTCGTCAGGGCTTTTAGTAATTCATCGATGGAATGTTTCATGATTTTATCTTCCTTTCCTTTTTGATTTTTTTGTTTCTTTCTTTATTCCCAAGGGCGACGGGCCAAGGCCATGCGTGCATGGCCCTGGCGGTTGCCGTTGGGGATGGCATTATTCCCCGATCAGGACCAGGTCGAGGATGTTGTCGTCACCGTCGGCCAGGAGGTCGCAGGTGATCGTGATGCTGCCCGGGTCTCCCGAGTTGGAGAAGGAGAGCGACATGTTGCCCTGCGGGGCCGCCTTGTACGCCGTCAGCTTGTACGGGAGAATCTCGTCGTCCTCGGTCTTCATCACCGTGTCGCCGTACACGACGAAGTTCTTCGGGAAGCTCGTGGACTTGATGTTGATTCTCTCCACCTTGTCGGTGACTTCCTTCATGTAATAGACGATGACATCGGAGCCGCCCGTAATGGGTGTCGCCAGCGTGACGACCTTGTCGGCCACGGTGCAGGCAAGCTCCTGACCGCAGTCATCACCGTCCGCGTATACGGCGACGCTTCCGGCCACCGGCGTGTCCGCCAGCGTGATGGCGGTTCCCGCTTCGTCAACGGCGGCCTCCACCCTGGTCACGAACTTCGCGGATTTGCTGGCCTCGCCGCCGGTAATCAGCTGCCACAGCCTGGCCGTCTGGATCTGCGTCTCGATTGTCATCGTGCCGCCGCGTTCTCCCGCGAACTGCACCCGTTTCGGGTGTCCCTTGCCGCCGTAGGCGAACACGGACTCGCCGGTCAGCTCCGTCGTGGTCACGTTCGCGAAGTCGAGGTTGAGAAACGGCTTCCTCGTGGAATAGTCCACGAAAATGAGGTCACAGACCTCCCTGTTTACCATTTTTTTGTTGCTCATTTTTTTGTTCCTCCTTTTTTGTTATGGTAAATTTGTATATTCATGAGATGGTGGCAAAAAGGATTTTGCCGCCACCTTGAATATCATGGATGGTATTGGTTGATTTTCTATATTCATCACCATATAGGAAAATCTCAATCTGTCGAGCGAGAGTCCCGGAAGCCTTGTAAATAGGGCACTCCAAGGCATCGCTCAAAAAGTTCAGAAAGCTAACAGAACTTTTTTTGTGTCAACATTTAAGATTTTTCTTTTGAAGTTTGGGTCGTTTTTGCGCCTTTCGACAAATCGAAATTAATTTTAAGGTAACAAGTGGCGATACCGCCAGAACGGCGGCACCGCCATCTGTATGATAGTTCTTTTTTGTTCCCAAGGGCAACGGGCCAAGGCCATGCCTGCATGGCCCTGGCGGTTGCCGTTGGGGATTGCATTATTCCCCGATCAGGACCAGGTCGAGGATGTTGTCGTCACCGTCGGCCAGGAGGTCGCAGGTGATCGTGATGCTGCCCGGGTCTCCCGAGTTGGAGAAGGAGAGCGACATGTTGCCCTGCGGGGCCACCTTGTACGCGGTCAGCTTGTACGGGAGAATCTCGTCGTCCTCGGTCTTCATCACCGTGTCGCCGTACACGACGAAGTTCTTCGGGAAGCTCGTGGACTTGATGTTGATTCTCTCCACCTTGTCGGTGACTTCCTTCATGTAGTACACGATGACCTTGGAGCCGCCCGTAATGGGTGTCATCAGTGTGACGACCTTGTCGGCCACGGTGCAGGCAAGCTCCTGACCGCAGTCATCACCGTCCGCGTATACGGCGACGCTTCCTGCCACCGGCGTGTCCGCCAGCGTGATGGCGGTTCCCGCTTCGTCAACGGCGGCCTCCACCCTGGTCACGAACTTCGCGGACTTGCTGACCTCGCCGCCGGTGATTAACTGCCACAGCCTGGCCGTCTGGATCTGCGTCTCGATCGTCATCGTGCCGCCGCGTTCTCCCGCGAACTGCATCCGCTTCGGGTGTCCCTTGCCGCCGTAGGCGAACACGGACTCGCCGGTCAGCTCCGTCGTGGTCACGTTCGCGAAGTCGAGGTTCATAAAAGGTTTCTTTGTGGAATAATCCACGAAAATGAGGTCACAGACCTCCCTATTTACCATGTTTTTGTTGCTCATTTTTTTGTTCCTCCTTTTTTGGTTATGGTAAATTTGTATATTCTAAGACCAGGCCGTTGCGTCAAGTGGTTGTTTGGTTTTCCACGTGTCGTAACGGCCATGGACTGGAATATCGTAGATGGCATGGTATTGTTTGGCATGGAATTGCTTTTCTATCTTCCTTACCATATGGGAAAATCTCAGTTTGCCGACGACAAGTCCTGGAAGCCTTGTAAATAGGGCGTTCCAAGGCATCGCTCGAAAAGTTCAGAAAGCTAACAGCCCTTTTTTCTGTCAACGTTTAGGCTACTTGCCTATCGCATACCAGGCGGTCGCGTCGAAGTGGTTGTCCTTGTTTCCCCATGCAGCGACGGCCCTGGCCTGGATGTCGTAGATGTTGTTGTTGGAAATCCGTGAAAAGCAGTCCCAGAGCTGGTATACCGTCAGGTCCCAGATGTTTAAAATGTTAAGCGACGGGCTTCGGTTCGCGACGGCGGATATGATGTTTCCCAGATCCATGTTCTTGTCCGTCTTTTCCTGCTTCTTTTTTTGCGACCGTCCTTTTTGGAGTTTTTTCGCGATTTCCAGGGCCTTTTTGTTCCTGGCTTTTGAAAGATCCTCTTCCTGGTCGGGGCGGATGCAGACGCGCTGGCAGATGACGTCGCGCACCTGCGGGTAGGAATCCCTCGTGATGGCGCCGACATCCCCGTTTTCATTTTGGATTAGGAAGCATCTGTTCTGCCCGGAGTAGACGACCTCTTCCTCTATGAAAAAATTTAAAACCTTTTCCAGCAAGCTGGCGGACTGCCCGTTCGCAGTCCAGAAATCGAACATGTCCAGATTCGATTTTTCCTCGTCTGACAAGCGGTCATAGTCTTTCGCGTGCCCGGTCATGGAAAAGTATTTTTCTAAATCCATCAGCAATAATTCCAGGTAAAAGTGGTAGGCGTCATATCCGATGGAAGCGATGTCCCGCAGTTTCGGCGAGAGGATGCCGCCCACGTTTTTCATGCGCACCGGTTCCGATGACAATAAATCAAGATAATCCAGTTTCAAAGATATCACCTCCTCGTTTTGAAAGCCGGCACCGTATACGTCATCCGTTTCCCGTAGCATTTGTCATTGGGAAAGAAATGCTCCACGGACACCAATTGCGGTTTTCCGATGCCGAACTTGTCGGATTCCCTCAGCCGGCGTTCTATCATGTCCGCCAGAATGTCTGCCCTCGTTCCGGCGTATCCGCTTTTTGAGTATCTCATGTGTTGCTTCTGGCAGCATGCCCAGATACAGACCTTCATCTCCTTGATAGTGTTGGTGGGTATTTTGGGCATGTCCACCTCGATGCAGATGTATGACGTTGCGTCTGCCCGGATGTCGTCAGCATGGGGATACGGGAATATTCGTGAATATGGCAGGTTTTGCACGTCGTCCGCAGTGTAAGGCCGCTTGTCAAACAGCAGCTCGCAGATATCCCCGGAATCCTGGAATGCCGCTATCAGGTTGTCTTTATAAACTCCCATGTCTTTTAAAACGGTAGTTTCCAAATGAATCGCCTCCTTTTTTGTTATGGTAAATTTATATTCTAAAGCCATGGCCGTCACGACAAAGTGGTTGCTTGGTTTTCCAAGTGTCGCGCTGGCCATGGCCTGAATATCATGGATGGTATTGTGTGGTTTAGGGTTGACTTCCTATATTCATCATCATATATGAAAATCTCAATCGAGCCGCCGCTTTTTAGGCGGCGATACGAGCAACAAGCGAAGCGGTTGCGAGTCTGTCCAATTCAGGAAATCTCAATCTTCCAACAGAAAGTCCTGAATCCCTTGCAAATAGGGCGTTCCCGGGCAGTGTCTGAAAAGTTCAGAAAGCTAACAGAACATTTTTCTGCCAATGATTTGCTCATTTGCGTATCATATTTTTATACACAAACAAGGAACCGGATTTTTTGTTTCCGGTTCCTTGTTTCCACATAAAATAGGTTTTTGTTTGTCTTATACCAGTTGCATTTGTTCCAGAAGTTCCGCGCACTTCGTCTCATCATAATCCGGCGCGTACTTCTGGGCGGTATCGTATATCCGTTGGATAATATCTTCGTCCTCCTCCAGCATGTCCGCGATTTCTGACACCCCGCAATTTTTCTTCAATTTCTTTAAGACCAAAGAAATCAGCTGGTATTGCCTGCCTTCTTGCCTGCCCTCTTCCCTGCCTTCTTCCATTAGTAATTGTGCAACTTGCGTCATCTTCAAGACCTCCTTTATATATTTCGCCGTCTTGGCGTTTATGATTTTGTCGGCGAACACCAGGATTCCGGACAGCACGAAGGACTTTTCCTCGCCGTCCTCAATCCGCTTCGCCAGTGCCACCGCTTCCTTTACCGCTTGTTCCTTGCGTTCCTTTCCCTTGTAGGTCAGTGGCAGGATAATCAGTTTCATCAGTTCCTCGTCGCTTAGCGGTTCCCCACACTCCAGCTTTGCCGTGACCCGCCGCACGACCTCCTCCGAATCAATCTTGTTGAGGAACGCCTGCTCCAGCTTCAGGGTGAGGCATCCCACGGAAAATTCGTCCGGTGCCTGTTCCACGTCCGCCGTATAAATGACAATCATGCGGATTTGTTTTGGCATTTCCCCTTCTTATATCGTGCCACGACGCGGACGATATAATTCAGGTATTTCAGCTTGTTGGTCCACTTCACGTCACTCTCGTAGTCAATGAGCGCGACGGAACCGTCCATCAGCAGGAACAGGTTGTCAAGCTGCATCTCGTTCGCTTGGATTGCCGGAAGGTTCGTCGGTAGGACATCCTTGATCTTGGGAACGTCAATCCCGTAAACGCTTAGTGACTTTTCCTTGAAATTTCCGCCAGTATCTTGGACACGACATCCTTGTTTTGGTACGTGATCTCGTTTTCACTCATGTTTTTTCACTTTCCTCCCTCGTGGAACCATGCCATAAGCATGGTCTTGTATAACAACATCCTGACATGAAAATCATAGCACCTAACTACATATTTTTCAACCGGTTTTTTGCTGATACAGCTCTGACGAGCAACCGTTTGTCTACGGGTCAGTTTGTCTTTCATCCGGACGAGCGTTTCAAGAATGAGCTCCGCTTCCTCGGCACCCTCCAGGTTTATGTTTACCGTGCCGTCTTCATTTTTGAATTCTTCAAGAAGCTTTGATGCCTCCGTGAGCTGGTCTTCGAGTTCCTCCGCGTCCGTCGTGCCAAAATCAAACGTCGTGTTGGTCTTGCCAAGTTCCAGTAACTTCTCGTTGGCTTCTTCGGCCTCGTGTTGGGCTTCATTCAGGCCGGCATAAACGGCATTATATACTTCGCCTTGAATAGAATCTTCGTTCACGATGTTTAACTTCGCGTCAAGTTCGATGTTGTTTTCGGACGCCCATTCCCGTATCTGGTCTTCCATCAGGGAGGCGACCCGTTGCGTGTCATCACCGTAAGTGCGGTCGTTTAAGATTCGTTCCCGTTCTTCTTTCAACGTGTTGATGGACGTTTTGGCCAGGTCGATTTGCTTCTTGTAATCCTCGGCGGATCTCGCGGCGACCTGCCCCATCGCGTCCTGCGTCTGCAGAATGTCACTCCGCAACTGGTTGACCTTCTCCCGCTGCTGGTCAATCGCCATCTGCCCGCTTTGCGGGTCCGCCTCCAGTTCGGCCAGCTTTGCCTCGGCCTCGACCAGTTCTCTTGACAAGTCCGCGATCCGTTCCGAACCGTCCTCCACCGACGCGACGAAGTTGTTGTGGAAATCATAGTCCTCCAGCCGCCCGAACATATCCATGAGCCATTCGAAGCTCATTCCCATGTCCTGCGCGCAGCGTTCCAGGTCGTTGATGTTGTAGGTCCACGAGGTGGTTCCGTCCGCCAGGGCTTCGGAAGTGGCGTAGCCCTTTGCCTGCAGGTCGTTCAAGAAGTTTGTCAGGCCGCTTTCGTCTTCTGCCAGGTATCTTTTTGCCCGCTCATAGTTGTCGGCGAAATTTACCGAATCGTCGGAGCCGGTGGGAGAGAAGTAGGCCGCCCTCGTTTTGAAGTCGTCCGTGCCAATAAGCCCCTTGTCATACATTTCCTTGGCCTCTTCCAGGTAGCGGATGCCTTTCAGGTAATCGTCGCCGGCGTTTTCCGTCTGATCGGCCGCGCTGATCGCGTCAAAATGGGCGTTCGAGTTCAGATCCTTGAAGGCCTGGTTCGCCGTGTAGATTTTCACCAGCAGGTCGTCAAATGTCCCGCTGAACCCGTCGTCGGCGATGATTTCCGCCGCGATTTTCAGGTCGGAGGTGTTGAGCCTGTCCGCGTTTCGTACCCCGAATTTTTTGACGATTCTGTTATAACTGGCTTCCAAATCCTCGACAACGTCGTCCAGTCCCGATGACTCCCTGAGCAAGGATTCCGACAGTTGTGGTACTTTTCCTGAGATAAATTCAATCAGCCTCTCGGATTGTCTCTTGTACTCGGAATATGTCATCTTGTCCTTTTTGCTGTTTAATGTAAAAAGTTCGTCAAACTGTTCCTGAATGTCCACGTTCGCCAGATTGTCGGCCAAACCATCAACCCAGGATACCATCTTGTCTTTACTCAGGTTCCCGTTGGCATCCAGCATGGACGCGGACACGGTATCGTAATCGATGTTGTTGAATATGCCGGACACCATGTTGGCCGTCGTTTCGGAAAGCTTGCCAAAACCATCGCTGTTTTCGAAGAGTGCCTGCAGATAGCCTGCACCTTGCCTTACCTCGGATTCGACCTCGGACATCAACGTTTTTCGTGCATCCGCCAACTGTTTTTGCACCTCGTCGGAACTATATTTTTCATACGAAAATTCACCGCTTTCGTCGAAGATATCGATATCGAATTCCTTCGCGATTTCCTCAAGTGCCTCCGTGTCGGTCGCAAGCTGGAGTGTTTCATTGGATATTTCTTGTGCTGACTCGGTCAGCATTCTGCTTGCGTCCGAGTTAAACTGCTGGGCTGCGGCCTGCATTTGCATGTTGGCGGCATAATTCCCGCCAAGTTCTTCCCACCAGCTCAATTTTTTGACGTCTTGCGCTTGGAACCCGTTATCTTCATTTTTATAAATCTTATCCAGCGCATTGATTTTCTGCTGGTATCCGATTTCCTTTGTGGAGTCGTTGGCCATCTGGTTGTTCTTGGCATTGAAACCGTCAACCCAGTCCCCCAAACCTTTCAGGGTGTCACGGTTTGTCTCCGTCCTGAGATTTTTCATCTGCTCTTCCAGGGCCGACATGCTGGTCGTGGCGGTCAGTCCCGCGCCGGACAGCTGGGCCAGTATGGAGTTATATTCATCGAACTCGGCCTTTGTCAGCGAGATGTTCTCACCTAAGGAGCTTACGCCCATGCTTAATTGCTCGAATCTCGTGATTTCCCTGCCGTCGTCTAACGTGACGGTATTCGACTTGATGCTGTCAAACACGGACTGGGCATCTGCGATTTTCGACTGGTTTTGCTGCATCCTATCAAAAGCCTCGTTGCCCCGCTCGATGGCGTTCTCCTGCGCGTTCGCGTAATTGTCCCATGCCTCGATGGCCGCGTTGAGTCCGTAAGAGATGAAGGCATTAATAGCCATGTTTCCCACGGTGGCGAGGGCGTTAAATGCAAACTTGCTTGCCTTTGCACCGAGGGTTTGCTCCTTCATGGCCTTGTTTTGCTCAATTATTGATTCGCGGGCCTTGTCGTTCGCGGCGGCAACATTTTCCGTTTCAATAATCTGCCCTTCCAGTTGTTGGCCAAGTTTTGCGTAATGACGCTCGCTTTCATCGTTGGTATTGAATAGTTCCTGCCAGGTTGTTTCGTTTTTTGCAACCTGAATTGACATTTCGCTGATTCGTTCCGTCGCTTTGTTCAGGCCTCCTCCCTCTAACTTTGGAAACATCTCGTCAACGTCAATCGGTTGTTTTTTCGTGCTTTCCTTCGGCTTGGATAGATAGCTCCAAAAACTCCCCGCTTGTGCTTTGGCTTCTTTTGGTTCTAAACCATCAAATTCTAATTGTTCTATTTTATGTTTTCTATCATTTCCTGCATCTATGAAATTTGCAATTGACTTGTTAAATATCCCTATTTTTGCTGTCCATCGGTCAATATCATTATCAAATGTTTTGAGAATCATACTGTTTTTAATAAAGCTGTGGACACTTTTTTTTTTTTATGATAATATAGACAACAAAAAGGAGGCTTGAATATGGGAAGGGGTATTTGTGAAAATTGTGGTTATTATCGCTCAAGGCTAGATGAAAGTAATTGTTTTTGTCCAGTTTGTAATACTGAATTTACAAAACTAGGAATGATAGATGGATATAAAGTCAATAATTTGAATGGAGAACAAAGAGCGCAATGGGCGGAAAAAAAGTTTGGACACCCTATATCAGAAGAAATGCACAATTTGCGAAGGGAATACCAAAAAAGGGCATGGTTGGAATACGAAAAGCAAGAGGAGGAAGAGCAACGAAGGCTTGAAGAAGAAAGAAAAACATATGAGTGGAGAGCCATGCAAAATGCCTATAACAGTATAAGTAATCCGTCAAGTGCGAGAAGTAACGTCCCTAAATGCCCGGTTTGTGGCTCGACCAGCCTTAAGAAGATATCACTTACCACGAGGGCGGTAAAGACTGCCGTTTTTGGCACAATCGGGGCGATTGACGATGCGGGCAAAACTTACAAGTGCGAAAACTGCGGAAGTAAGTTCTGAGCGCAAATCTATCATATATCTTACAAGATAAACTGTACATGACAGCCCCGGTTTCAATACCGAAAACCTGATTGATTCGCTCATATTTATTTTTGCTTCTTCATAAATCGAACCGTTCATGTATATTTCTGCTGGACGGTTTGCCATTTTTAATAACCTCTTGTATTCTTCGTTGGCGTTACATTCATCCCCAAATGCATTCGCCCATTCACTATTTCTGTCCTTTTTATAAACGATTATCCATTTTTCCCGTATCCAACCATATGGTTGGAAATCCCATCAAGTTCCATTGAATTTCATTAAATCCCATTAAATTCTATCAAATCCCATTAAATTTCATCAAATTTCACAAAATTCCCGGTTGTCTTCTTATCAACCACGACAACGGTGGTTCCACGGATGCGAAAGCGGGAGACAAGTTCCTGCTGAATAATATACCGTCGCATCTCGGCATAGTA
>CAJTDN010000034.1 GCA_910574865.1 Lachnospiraceae bacterium
CTTGGCTGGGAAGCCCCGGTAGTTGCCGCCTGAGTCTTCCAGACAGGCTCAAAAACTTCTTTTAAGCTTGATAGGGGAAGTTTGCGCTTTTTTGGCTGCCCGGAAGATTATGTTTCACAGTAAATCTAAGAATTTTTCTCCAAATCTTCCTCTTATCATTTCCATCTTGGGGAAATCGTGGTATCATCATGGTGATAACACCAGGGACAAAAGGGCGTTTACACAAGACCAAACAGAAAGAGGTATCATTCATGCGGCAATTACTGACATTACAAGGAACGATGTTCCTCCTGATATTTATCGGCTGGCTTCTTATCAAGCTCGGCATCATTACGAAACAAGGGCAGGAAAACCTGACCGACCTGGTCATTTACCTGGTGCTTCCCTGCAACATTGTCAAATCCTTTTTGATTGATTTTTCCGGCGACATCCTCCGGCAATGCTTTGACATCCTGGTTTTGTCCATCCTCCTGCAGGTGTTTAGCGTCGTGTTCGGCAAAATCGTCTACTGCCGCCACGAGCCCGACCGTCAAAAATGCCTCCAGTACGGCATCATCTGCTCCAACGCGGGTTTCCTCGGCAACCCCTTTGCCCAAGGCGTGTTCGGCGATACCGGCCTGCTGTTGGCATCGGTCTTTCTCATTCCGCAGCGCGTCATGATGTGGTCCTCGGGACTGACAATTTTCACTGGCGGCGGGAACAGAAAAGAAGTGCTGAAAAAAGTATTCACGCACCCCTGCATCATCGCCTGCTTCCTCGGGTTCGTCCTGATGCTCGGCCAGTGGAAGCTGCCCGCCGTCATCGACTCCGCGCTTTCGCACCTGGGCGGCTGCAACACCGCGCTGAGCATGATGGTCATCGGCATGATTCTGGCAGAAGGCAGCCTGAAAAACATCTGGGACAAGGACATCTGGATTTACTCCCTGTTCCGCCTGGTACTAATCCCGGGGCTTCTGCTCGCCGCCTGCAAACTGGCGAACCTTCCGGGCCTCGTCACCGGTGTCAGCGTCCTCCTCTCGGCCATGCCCGCCGGGGCCACCACCAGCATCCTGGCCGCCAAATATGACCGCTGCCCGGAGTTCGCCGCCCAGCTCGTGGTCGTCTCCACGGTCGTATCCTTCGCGACCTCGTTCGTCTGGTCGATGGTGTTAGTGTAGAGATACAAGCGGGATGAAAGAGTTATTGGAATAAAAAGATGAGATGTCAAATCAAAAGGACGAGAAAATCAAACAGTTAGAAACGCTTATTGAGAAATTGTCTTGAAATAGTATCTGGTATTTTAGGGATGTCCAGGGTTTGTCAATTCCAAATCGGACATCCCTAGCGTCGGTGTACAGAAGGCAACACGGTCGATGAAGGGCATATTTCCCCTCTTTCATCGTTACTTTCACTCCGCGTACGTCCTTGTACGCGTCGCTTAAGTGCCTTGAAAGAGGGGAAATATGCCTCTTCACGACTCTACGACCTCACCCATAGGGATTTCAAGGGTTTTCAAGGAAGATGAATGAGGCGTACAAGGACGTACGCCGATTGAAGATGACGCTGAAACCCCTTGAAATCACATGGGTTGAGGCGTGTTGCCCTACGTACACCGACGCTAGCGTCGATGTACAGATGAGTCATACTCGTACAACGAATATTAAGTAATTGACAGTTTCCCCTACCCCCGCCGTTTCAGTTCGGCCGCGACGCGGCTGGCTCCCTCTCGGCACATGGATGCCGCCTTATGGACGGAAGTCAGGGCGCGGTCAATCTCCGCATAGATATCCTCGGCGGATGTGTCAATCCCCCATCGGAAATCGGCCTGGCCGGAATCCTTGCCATTCGTGACCATCTGGCGGGCTTTGCCGTCCAATGCAAGCCCCTCGCGTCCTATGCGGTTCAACTCTTTGGCGCCTTCTTGCAAAAAACGCTTCCGCGCCGCCCTGGTTCTCTCCAACAACGTGGAGACCTCCTCCACATTCATCATCTCGGGCAACTCCACTTTGCCGTCCACCATGTCCTTGTATTCTTGGATGGTCTGGTCGAATGCGGAGAGTTGATTCCGATACTCCATCAAAGATGCCTCGTTTTGCTGCCCCAAATTCGCCGCAACCTTATACTGGTTTAAGTAAATCTCCAGCAACTCTTTTGGCATCTCGCCAAACGAAGACTTTTCCTTATTGTCATCAGCCTCCATCGAGAGTTCCAACGTGTCAAATCTCTTTTTCCAATCCTGACTCTGTTCTTGCGCCGTAAGCAGATTTTCAGACAGCCGTTGCAACGTGTCGTTAACCGGCGGCTGAACGAGTTTTGAGCCAAATGGTTTATTATGTTGAAAAATACCGTTTTGATGAAACAAATTCGCCATATTCGATATGTTCATAATGGTTCCTCCCATTTGAAACCTTTATCCTTATCATTTATATCGGCATTTTATATATAGAAATTAAGAATTTCCGTGATAATTAATGCAGATGGCAGGCACTTTCGGTTTCAAAAATCCTCGGCAGCAACACTTCCACCACCGTCGACCGCCGGTTTTCCCCCGCGCGGTTATCGTACATTCCAACGTCACGAAACTTAGTGCCGACACAGAACCATCCGCTATATTGCAGCATGTTCAGCCCGGCGAGCAAATTTCCCCCTGCGGCCTCCTCGTTCAGCCACCGCTCTTCCTGGTCAAACCTCCACGCCCAAATCCATCTTTTAACTGTCTTTCTCGCCATCTTCCATACCTCCCATCGCCTTGCGCCGCCCGCCGTAATCTTGTACTCCTTCTTCCAGCTCCCGTCCTCCTCCGGCAGTGCCTCAATCCAGCCCTTCCTGCATAAACTGTTCAGCGCACCGTACAACGTCCCTGCCGCCAGCCGCACGCGCCCGCCGGACAACTTCTCCGCCATCTGCATGATGCCATACCCGTGCCGCGCCTTGACAAGCGACAACAAAATATAATACACCACCGCCGTCATCGACTCCGCGCTTTCGCACCCGGGTGGCTGCAACACCGCGCTGAGCATGATGGTCATCGGCATGATTCTGGCGGAAGGCAGCCTGAAAAACATATGGGACAAGGACATCTGGATTTACTCCCTGTTCCGCCTGGTACTAATCCCGGGGCTTCTGCTCGCCGCCTGCAAACTGGCGAACCTTCCGGGCCTCGTCACCGGTGTCAGCGTCCTCCTCTCGGCCATGCCCGCCGGGGCCACCACCAGCATCCTGGCCGCCAAATATGACCGCTGCCCGGAGTTCGCCGCCCAGCTCGTGGTCGTCTCCACGGTCGTGTCCTTCGCGACCTCGTTCGTCTGGTCGATGGTGTTAGTGTAGTGACCACTTTATATGCAAGCATGGAACGCATGACCTTTTGACCCCTGGTATCATCATTTTGATGGAGGAACCAAAAAGTGAATGATAATACTTCTGCTTTTAACGCTTTAGAATATGATGAAAAAATCAAAAAGACATTACCCTACTATGAGGATTTTTACAAACAGATTATAGATATTGTAAAAATTCAGTTTAATAAATCCGTGGCATGGCTTGACGTTGGTTGTGGCACTGGAAAAATGGCAGAGACCGCTTTAGGAACGATTGACATAAAAAGATTTGTATTCTGCGATAATTCTGCAAATATGACAGAGATTGCAAAACAAAGATTTGAAAGTGCGAACACAGAATTTACCACAACTTCTATTTTAGAATTGCATGATAACACTCAATTTGATGTAATTACAGCGATACAAGTATTTCATTATTTTGAAAGAGAAGAACGTATAAGAGCCATTAAAAAATGTCATGAAATGTTGCGCACAAACGGTATTTTGTTACATTTGAAAATTTTGCGCCTCAAAGTGAAGTCGGTACAAAATTATTTCTGAAACGTTGGAAATCATATCAGTTATCACAAGGGAAAGATATGGATGAATGTAACAGACATATAGGCAGATATGGAAAAGAATATTTTCCGATTTCAATATCCGAACATTTGATAGTACTGGAACAGTGCGGCTTTGAAAACGTCGAAATTATCTGGGTATCGAATATGCAGGTAGGATTATTGGGCATAAAATAATGTGAATTTGCGGAATCATCTTGAACCTATCTTCAATATTAAAGGGGATGTTCGAATCGGACACCCCCTTTAATAATAATTATTTTTTCTCCATTCCTTTATTTGTATTATAAACATGGACAACGCGATGGCTATAATTGAAATTGCAAGCGGCAGACCGCTAAACACGAAATAAATCATAGAAATCGCGCTGTCCGTCCCCCTCAATCCAATATTTCCACCACCGCCATCCGCCGGTCCTCCCCCCCCGCGCTTACCACGCACTCCAGCGTCGCCACGCCCCAAAACGGCGATGCCTCGCGAAACGCGTTGTACCCCAGATTCACCCTATAATGCAGCACGACAATCTCCCCTTCCTTCCCCCTGGCGACAATTTGCAAGTCCGCCCTCGTATTTCCGATTTTGTCCCAAAAGTTGTTCCTTACCCCCAGCTTTTCCAGCAAGAACGCCTCGGCCTCGACCCGCGTGATACCACACTTTTCCAATGTCCCTTCCATCTCCTTCCCATGGTCGCGTATCAGGCTCGTGACCGCTGCCACGTCATCCACCCATTCGTACACGTAGTTTCGAATGTCCCGAATCTGGGACACCGTAAAATATTCCAAAAGCAACTCCTCGCCCCCGTCCACGCATGTCTTGTCGAGCCCATCCGCCACCGCGGAAACCATCTGGCTTGACAGCAATAGCACGACCGCGAGCATGACCGCCGGCCATCTCCTCTTCATCATCAAAACGCTCCTTTCTTTTGTATAACAGACCGGCCCCTCCCAACGCTGTCACTCTTTTGTTTCACAAGGCAGACATTTTGAAAACAAGATGGTAGAATAATACAAGCGGCCAGCAAGACTTATGTTTCATTCCTGCGGCACCGTTTCAAAAGGTCTACCTTTTGAAACAAGCTTTTTTCCATTTTCGTTTACACGTGCGGCGGTTCGGGTACTCTTTTGCGGCTCGGCCGGGCCGTTATTCACATACTCCTTGTACCTGCGATAAAACGTCGTATGACTTAATTGCAGCCGCTTTGCCGCCATCCTCGTCGTGGCCTTCCCTTCCATGCACTCCTGACACAATTTTTCAAAATTCTTCGGCATCGTTATCTGCCCGCGTCCCAGCCGTTTTCCTTTTTCCCTGGCCGCCGCGATTCCCTCCGCCTGCCGTTTTCGAATGAAGTCCCGCTCCGTCTGCGCGACATAGGCCAAAATCTGCAGCACCAGGTCGGAAATCAACGTCCCGGTCAGGCTCCCCTGCTTGTTCCTCGTGTCCAGCAAGTCCATGTCCAAAACCAGGATATCCGCCTGGATTTGCTTCGTGATATATTGCCATTGCATCAGTATTTCCTCGTAATTACGCCCCAGACGGTCAATACTCTTGACAATCAGCAAGTCTCCCTTCTCCAGCCGTTTCAACAGCCGCCGGTAGGCAGGACGTTCAAAATCCTTCCCTGACTGGTAATCACAGTACACGTTTCGTTTCGGCACCTCGTAAGGCTTCAACGCCAAAATTTGCCGGTCAATGCTCTGCTCTTTTGTCGATACCCTGATATACGCGAATTTGTTCATGAAAATCTCTCCCTTCTAATGTCAAAATTCACGGCCTGGCTGACCATGGAACGCAACTTATTAAGTGCCGATTTAGTCCATTTCACTTAACAGTCTGTTGGAATTAAGTTTTCTTTCTGTTATAGTAATATATAGATTAAGTAATTTTAACACTTATAATATGAAAGGAGAACCACCATGACTTCCATAAAAAAGTATGACATTTTCGAGGCGTCGTTTTCCGCCGCCTGCGAGGGCAACCCGTTCAAGGACGTCACCCTGACGGCGACATTTTCACACGGCGGACAAAACGTTGGCGTACACGGCTTTTATGACGGGGACGGCACCTGGCGCGTCCGCTTCATGCCGCAGGAGGAGGGCGAATGGACGTATGCTACCAGCTCGAACCTGGCCGCCCTCGACAAGCGGGAAGGAAGCTTTACCTGCATCGCCGCGGACGAGTCCAACCACGGCCCCGTACGCGTGAATCACACCTACCATTTCGCGCATGCGGATGGCACGCGGCACATTTCCGTGGGAACGACCTGCTACGCGTGGGTATACCAGCCGCTCGCAAGGCAAGAACAGACGGTTGAAACCCTGAAAAACTCACCGTTCAACAAAATCCGCATGTGCGTGTTTCCAAAATGGTACGAGCATAATTACGACAAGACGCCGATTCTCTTCCCCTACGAAAGCAGCGTGGAAGAGGGATTTGACTACGAGCGTCCAAACCCGGAGTTTTTCCGCCTGCTGGAAAAACGCGTCGGGCAGCTTGCCGAAAACCAGATTCAGGCCGACATCATCATTTTCCATCCTTACGAAAATGACAAATGGGCGTTCAACTATATGGACGAGGAGCAGGACAAGCTCTACATGCGCTACCTTGTCGCCCGTCTCGGCGCGTACCACAACGTATGGTGGAGCATGGCAAACGAATGGGATATTTTCGTCCTGACAAGACGTAATTGTCCCAAGTCCGACATTGCCTACTGGGACACGCTCGGACGTTTCATCCACGACGAGGATCCGTACGGGCACTTAATCGGCATCCACAATTGCATGCAAATTTATGATCACGGTGCCGACTGGATTACACATTCCAGCATGCAGCGGGTGGATTATTACAAAACCGCGGAAATGACCGATACCTGGAGGAAAAACTGGAACAAGCCGGTCGTTGTTGACGAATGCGCCTACGAGGGGAACAACGACCACGCCTGGGGCAATATTACCGGGGAAGAAATGACGCGCCGTTTCTGGGAAGGCACTGTACGCGGCGGCTACATGGGACATGGCGAGACATACGTCTGCCCGGAGGACATTCTCTGGTGGAGCCACGGCGGCGTGCTCAAGGGCACGAGCCCGAAGCGGATTGCCTTCATGAAGGAACTTTTGGAAGAATATCCACAGTACGAGATTGAACCGATTTCCGAGTTTGGTGACGTGCTTTGCGGCGGCTGTCCGAAAGACTACTATTTGTATTATTACAGCTTGTTCCAGCCGTGCAAGGGGCATTACAACCTGCCAATCAGCAGGATGTACAAGGCGGAGGTCATCGACACCTGGAACATGACACGCGAGGAACTTCCCGGCACTTACACGGGAGCCGTCACCATCGATTTGCCGAGCCGCCCCTACATGCTGGTGCGCTTCGTGGCCGTGGAAGAAGTCGATTTGTCCACCGTCACGATTACGGCCGACTCCACGTTTGCCGATGCGGCGGACATGCCGAACGGGTACAAATTACTGGACATGCTCAAGGCACAGATGGGCGAGCAATTTGAGCAGGCGAAAGGCTTCATCTGGAACCAGCCAATCAAATCACTTCAGCAATTCGGCGGACTGGGCGACGAGCAACTGGCCGGGATGCTGGCGATGGTAAATGAAAAAGCATGACATAAAAACACGCAGACGCGCAAAAGGGGCTGTCCAAAACAGCCCCCGTTTTTCGCTCTATTCCCCCGCGCCTTCCACCGGGGCTTCTGGTACAAATCCCGTCAAGCCTTCCATCACGCCTTCCGCCAGATATTCCTCCAGGCACACGCCCCGCAAGTACATCGCCGTCGCCGCGTCCTTCCCCACGTAGCGGTAATGCCACGGCTCATAGTAAATTCCCGTAATCTCCACCTTGTCCCTCGGATAGCGCAAAACAAACCCGTAACGCCAGCAGTTCTGCATCAGCCACTGCTGGGCCGCCGTGTTTTCCTGCGCGTCATTGAGCCGCTGGTAGGAAACATCCACGATATCCACCGCCAGCCCTATCTGGTGCTCGCTGCATCCCGGAACCGCGACGCTCTTCGCGGCTTCCGCATAGGCCGCGTCCGACGAATGCCCCGACGCCTCCAGCTTGCCCACCTGCCGCCAGAACAACGTCTCCTGCAACTCCTGCGTCCGATAGGCGGAACAAATCAGCGGTGACAACCCGGCCGCCCGGCAATCGTTCATCATGCTTTGCAGGTCGGCCACGCACCGCTCGTCCATCAGATACCCGTTCTCCACCTCTGCCAGGTTAAACATCCGGTCTGCGGGAATCGGGTTCCACGAGTTGACCAACGTCAAGAGCTCGTCTTCCACCTGGACGTCCCCCAACCACCAAAGACCCTCCAGGACGGGCAGCGCCGCGCTCCGCGATTCCCCTTCCCGGCAAGCGCGCCCCACTGCAAAAACGACCTTGGATCTCGGGTAAAACGTGGGTTTTTGAATTTTTACATGGATAAAAAACACCAGCAAAATCATCACTGCCGCGAAAATCCTCTGCTTCAGCATCCCGCCGTCCCGTCTCGCACGTACCGCCTTCTCCGCCGCGCCGACCGCCTTTTTCACTTCTCCCGTTTCTTGTAATTCTTCTATCTCTTCTCGCTCCTCACTTCTCCAAAATTTCACCGAGGGTTTCAAACAGCTTCTCCACGTCAACCGGCTTGGAAATATGGCCGTTCATCCCATTCTTCAAGGCCTCCTTCTTGTCCTCCTCGAACGCGTTGGCCGTCATCGCCAAAATCGGGATGGAAGCCAGTTCCTTGTTTTCCAGCTTGCGGATTTCCCTCGTGGCCTCATATCCGTTCATCACCGGCATCTGCACGTCCATGAGAATCAACTGGTAATATCCCGGCTTTGAATTCTTCACCATCTCCACCGCAATCTGGCCATTCGTGGCGAGCTCCACGGTAAGTCCCGCGTCCCCCAGAATCGCCAAGGCGATTTCCTGGTTCAATTCATTATCCTCTACCAGCAAAATGCGCCCCGTCCGAAACACGTCCAGCTCTCTGTTGCCCTTCGGCTTATGTACCCGATTTAAATCCTCCGCCTCCTGGTACAAGCGGAACGTGAAAAACAGCGTGACTTTCGTGCCCACGCCCTGCCGGCTCTCCACCTTGATGGAACCTTTCATCATTTCCACGATGCTCTTCGTAATCGCCATTCCCAGGCCCGTTCCCTGGATTCCGCCAATCGTGGTGTTCTTTTCACGCTCGAACGGTTCAAAAATACTCGCCAGAAATTCCTCGCTCATGCCAATTCCGCTGTCCTCGACGCAAAACGCGTAGTCCGCGCTTCCCGCGGAGGTCCTGGCCTTCTCGACCACCTCGAAACGAATGTCCCCTCCCGTGTTCGTATACTTTACGGCATTACCCAGGACGTTTAACAACGCCTGGTTCAAGCGCAGCTCGTCACAATAAACCTTCCCGTCGGAAAAGTCCGCGCCGACATTCAACGTAAGCTTCTTGGCCCGCACGTCCGCCTGGACGATGTTACACAAGCCTTGTATGATTTCCGACAAATCACATGGCTTTTCCTCCAACTGCATCTTTCCACTTTCAATGCGGCTCATGTCCAGGACGTCGTTAATCAGGCTCAGCAAATGATTTTCCGAAACCATGATTTTTTTCAAGTATTCCTCCACCCGCTCCTTCGAATCACTGTGCGAGAGAGCCAGGGAAGTAAAGCCGACAATCGCGTTCAGGGGCGTGCGGATGTCATGCGACATGTTGGAAAGAAACGCGCTCTTGGCCTCGTTCGCCCGATTCGCCTGCTGCAAGGCCTCTTCCAAAATCCGTCTCTGCTCCATCTTCTTGCGGGTTTCCTTGTCCACGCTGCGAAATCCCAAAACGACTCCGAAATCCTCACCCTCGGCTCCCGTGCGCACGGCCTTCATCTCATAATATTTGACTTCCCCGTCCATGCATATCCGATAATTGGCATAATACAACATGTTTTCTTCCAGTTCTTTTTTTAACCCGTCCCTGGAAAACATCCGCCGAAAGCTTTCCTTGTCCTCTTCGTAAACAAACTTCCCTATATAACGCTCCATGCTTTCCGAAAGCGAGACGTCCTTCCCGGACGCGTTGCAAAAGACGGAATCCAACAAGCTCCCGTCGTCAATCCGAAGCACGCTCCCCATGCCCGTGTCAAGGTTAAAAAAGCAAACAATGTTATAATCGACGCTCATTGCCTGCACCAGTTCCATCTGGTGCCTTTCATTCCGCTTCTCTTGTAATTTCTGCTCGGTACAGTCCATAAGGAAACGCTGGTAGAACAATTCCCCGTTCTCCTTTATCAGCTTGACGTTGCCCATGATATATAATATTTCCCCATCATCATGGCACACGCGGTAATCGACGCTCGTGCTGTCCCCTTCCTTTTTCAACGTCTCGATACACGCCTTGAGCATAGGTTTGTCCTCGTCCATGACGGAATCGGCAATCATGTCAAACCCCCGCTCCTCCATCTCCTTCTGGGTCTTGTAACCCAAAATCTTGAGAGCCGCCTCGTTCACGCTGTGAATACGTTTCCCGTCCGTCGTATGGCACAACACGCCGCAGTCGAGCGTCATGAAAATAGTCTCCAACGTACGGTTCTTCTTTGTTATCTCATTTTCAAATTCCCGCTCCCTGGTCACGTCGATTCCCACGCCCACGGTTCCCATCACGCTGCCGTCAACGTCATAAAGCGGCGACTTGTACGTCGTGAGCAGCCTCACGCCGTCGCCGCTTTGCACCGTCTCCTCGGAAACACAAGTCTCTTTGCGTCTCATGACCTCGTTGTCCGACTCCATGCAGTCCGTTCCGGCCTCCTCCGGGTCGACGTCCCAGATAAAGTAATGGTCGCGCCCCTCCACCTGGCCCTTCGTCTTGTTGACCGTCTTACAAAAGCTGTCGTTCACTTTCTCATGAAGGCCTTCCTTGTCCTTGTACCAAATCAGGTTCGGGACGCCGTTAATCGTGGCCTCCAGAAACTGCGACTTCTCCCACAAGTCCTTTCCCTGCTTGAAAGACTGCTGCCAGCGCAGGAAACGGAAACGGATTTCCATGTCCGGCATCGGCAAAACCCAAATGTCCCGAATCTTGGACAATTCCTCTCCCAGTGCCGCCGCCAACGAGTCCACCCGCGCCTTGTCCGCCAGCAGGACCAATTCCGCGCCGTCTTGCTTGCCCGCCAGCAGGACACGCGCCATCTCTGCCAGGCTTCCACCGCCCGCATGAACTTTGACATCATCCGCCGTCACGTTTCGCATGCTTTCGCCGTCCGTTGTCTCCGCGTGGATTGCCGCCATGCCGTCCGCCGCCTCTCCTTCCGCCCCCGGCACGCATGCGAAAATCACGTCCGCCCGCGAGACAAGCCCCGCCTCCGGTTCGACGCTCCCCAAAAACTCATGTGAAAAACGCTCAAGCGCGGGCATCCCCTTTATCACCTCGAACGCCTCGCATGAACGTCCTATAAAATAAATCCGAATATGACAATGATACATTTTCTCGCACCTATCCTTATCTGTAAAATGCGTTATCTTTGTTAAGTATACCATTAAACGCCTGCTGATTCAATTCATTCTTGAGAAATCGGTCATTTTTCACTTTTCCTTTGTCGTTGGGTGAAATACCCCGCAGCAAGCTGCGGGGTATTTCACCCTCGCGACAGTCGCCAAGGTCATGCAAGCATGACTTTGGCTCGTTGCTCGCGGGAATAAATGTCCTCCAATGTCAGCAGCGTGACCTGTCCCTGCTCTGCGGCCTTCAACAGCGACTCTTTAAAACCACCGAAAATATATAATAATGGAACACCCCGTCCCCACGAAACACGGACGCGTACCGCCCGAGCAGTTCCAATTTCTCCGCGCCGATTTTTTCATTTTTATACTTGCAGGAACCAAATTTTACGCACATGTCCCGCACCAATCACCGACATGTTTCCCGGGACGGCGCGTTCAACGCCGAAAAATAAATCGTCGGCTTGTCCTTGCAAACTTACAAGTTTGTAACTCACGAGTTTGTAATTTTTGAATTGATATAATACCAGAAGAAGGTTCACGCAAGCATGACTTTGGCAACGGGCACTACACTAGTCCCACCATGTCCCGGTTCGTCTTGAAATAACTCGCCCCCGCCACCTTTTCCTTCTCCAGATATCCATGTTCCACCAGATTTTCCAATACCTTCTTCCGAAAATAGGATGAATCGCTCATTTCCAGATATTCCGCGATTTCCGATGCCTTTCTCGCACCGTTGTAGCAGAAAGACAACACCTTTTCATCATGGTCGGTCCCGTTTTGCACCGGGACAAACTCGACAGCGGGACCTTCTTCCATGGCAATCCCTTCCGCATAAGTCAAATCCGGCAAAACGAGCGTAAAATGGTCGGAAGTCGAATAAATGTATGGCTTGTGTCCCTCATCCGCATCCGAATACTCCTGCACGATTTTGTCAAATCCCGTACCGGCAGCCTCCATCACGTTGCACTTGACCAGAATCCCGCAAACAAGCTCGTTCCTGCGCTTTGATATGACCCTGGACAAATCATACGTCTTCCCCATTTTTTCCCCCTGGTAAAAACTTCCGGGCGACGAAATTTCCAACCGATTCTTAAACATGTCCACCTGGATTTGCGTCCCGTCCAGAAAATAATCCCTATGTGCCACGGCATTCACGACACCCTCAAAAAGCGCCCTCTCCGGAAACGCGTCAATCGTCACGCGGGAAGTAGCCAGCTTGACAAACGTATGGTTCATTCTCTGCTTTACAAATTCCATCATGTAGCCGATAGAGCTTATGAGGCTTCCCTTAAACCGGTTCACCGTGACAATCCGCTCGCTCCCCTTGTTGAACCCGGAAAAAACGGAACATTGCACCTCGGCTTTCGAATCCTGATACCCGTCCCTGAATAAAATGGCACCGTTTTTCAATTTGTAATCAGATGAAAAAAATCCTAATGACATCAACGCCTTGTCCGTCAATTTCGCGCCATCATTGTGTTCTTCATAAAATGCCAGAAGCCCGGTAAATTCCTCCCTCACATAAGGTTCGTCCGATTCTAGCACGTCAAATTGCGTGTTCCCGCTTTTGATGCTCATCTGGATGATCTCCTCATAAGTCGCCCCGTTCGTGAACCCGTCCCTCCTCATATAAATGGATGGCACGTTATTAAATTTGACAATAATCGGCTTAACGACGGATTCCTTCACGTCCACCCGAATCACATAAAGCTCCCGGCCGTTTTTCTCATATCGGATAAAAGACACGCGCGACACCGGTCTCGGAAAAACATGCTCGTTCACCTGGTTATTAAAATAATTACGCTCATTATCCGCGTCCTTCCGGGAAAAACCAATCAACTTGTTCGTCTTATCCTCCACCCCGATAAACAAGGAACCGCCCTCCGCGTTCGCGAACCCGGCAACCGTCTTAATCCAGCCGACAATGTCATTCCGGTTCAGCCTGGCCTTGCATTCCATGTTCAAGTCTTCCATGGTGGAAATATCCACCAACTGCTCCAGATACATAAAAATCCTCCCATCAATCATACGGGTACACCCAAAATTGAAAATAATCCCCAAAACAATCCAAAATTCATATTCAAAACGAAGCACTTCAATTATACTTCAAACCGACTTCAGAGTCAACTTCAAAACAACTTCAAAGTCTCTTTGAAGCATTTGAACGTTACTATTCACGGGGCTGTGCGCTCCGCCGCACAGCCACCGTCAGATAAAGTGATGGTGCCAGTGGGCATCCAGCCCATTGCCGGAGGCAATTTTAGATGGCTGGATGCCGTTACAATCCACGGCCGGTTAGGCCGTGAATTGTAGCATTTGAACAGTCACATGCCACTTTTCACATTCATGACCTCACCTGTCAACACCGCCCCCGCCCCGGCCAGCCCGCACATCAGCCCGACGCGGTTTCTCTCCTGATCCGTCACATATTCCTCGTCCTCCAACCGGCGAATCAGCAAATGCAAAAGCAATTCGCCCCTCTCCTCCAGTTCCTTGTCGCAAAACACGTCCAAATACCGCCTAATAATCATATAATTCCCCGCCAGGCCGTGGCATAAGCAAATATTATCCGGGATTTCCCCGTATTTTAACGCCGCCACCGCGCGCTTGATATCCCGCCGAACAATCTCGTCCCCTTGGAATTCTGGCAGCGAATAAAGCTTCAGCCTTGATAACAAAATCCCGCCCGCGCCATGACACCACGCCACCATATT
This sequence comes from Lachnospiraceae bacterium, assembly GCA_910574865.1. GTDB lineage: Bacteria > Bacillota > Clostridia > Lachnospirales > Lachnospiraceae > Schaedlerella. The sequence continues at coordinate 14,068 of CAJTDN010000034.1, forward strand.
CGATTCCTTTTCACTCTCCCCGTGATTTTCCTTGGCATGCTGCACCCTGATGTCCCGCCAGTTCCCCGCTTCATCCGAATACAACGAATTTTCGTACGCCAGCAGCTTGCCGATTCGCTCCACGTAAACCGCATTTTTTGTCCGCTCCAAGAGTGCCGCATAGGCAAGAATGCCACCGCTGTTTCCATGCGCCATTCCCGCCAGCGGCGCGGCCTCGCCCCGGATTGTCCAGCCGTAACCGGTCTCCCACTCTTCCACGCGCTCCCAGAGCCTCTCCCCGATTTCCACCGCCATGTCCAAATACCGCCGCGCGTCCGTCATTTTCGTGCCCGTCTCTTCCCTCGCCATGTGCACATCTCTTCCTACTGTACATCCCTTTCCCCCCGCGCCTTCTTCCACAACCGTTTCTCTCGCCTTCTCATAATCCGCCAGTTCCTCATACAACGTCACATAGCACAAAATACATCCCGCGTCGCCCATTAGCAAGTCCTTCTCGTTCGCCGCGCCCCTGCACCTTCCCACGACGCGTTCCTGCCTCTTCGCGTACTCCAAAAAAATGGGATTCTTTTTCATTTTCCACAATAAAAGATACGCGTACAAAACGGAGCTCTCCCCCACGAACAACCCCATGTTGCCCGCCTCCGTGGCCGCATGACATCCCACGTTTCCATCCACTCCGACGCTTTTATCCGACCTTACCTGCCCGCTCATCTCAACGCGCCCAGCCTCATCCGCGCCCGCCTCCCGCGCCGTGGCAGCGAGCCGCGAATCCGTATATTCAAACATTTGCCCGCACAGCCATGAAAAAATCTGCCCCGCTTTTATTTCCTGCCCATTTCGTAACCGCCCGGTGCCCTCGCCGTCACATGCAAACTCTTCCCCGCTTATAAACACATCCAAGCCATTCTCCGGCACGCGCTCCGACAATGCCGCGAAAAACAACGCCACCCCGGGCAGCCCGTCATACAAATTCATGCCCAGCGGCTTCACGCCCCAATTCGCGCCCCCGCAAAACTGCAAGTCCGGCCACACGACCATAGGTTCTGTCCCATATGTCCGCCCGGTTTCCTGCCACCTAGTGCCATCCGCTTGCACGCCCTCTTCTGTTTGCACGGCATCATCAGATTGCGTCCCACACAACCGCATCCTCCAAATCATCCGCGCGATATTTCCCGCCGCCTCCAGTCTCCGTTCCTCCGTCACCGGCCGCATCTTCTCCATCATCGGCCGCACATTCCCCGCGAGGCCAGGCGCGGCCGTCTTGCCCGCGCCATCGCCCCCCATCCCCGCAGGAGCAATTCTCCCGGCCGTTTTCCCGGCCACATCCGCCCGCGCTTTTCCCTTCGTTTCCCCCAGCATCAGCAAGGAATAAGAAATCAACATCACTTGCTTTTGCAAATCCGCCTCGCCCAGCCTCTCCAGCTTCCGCTTCCCCGCTTCCAATGCGGACTCCGCGAAAAATCCGGGAATCTCCGTGCCGTCCGACGCAAGCAAAGATACCGAATCCCCATCGCCCGAAAAATACGGGATATCCATGTCCAGCAAATCCCGTACCTCCTGCCAAAACACCTGCCGCCCTAACGACTCCCCCTCTTTTCCGCATAATTCGTTCGAATCCGGCGCGGTTTCCTCCCCCCTGCGAGCCTCCCGCGCGGGCGACGCGTCTTCCCCCTTGCGCAGCACATGGAAAAACCGTATCCGCTCCCCCGCGTCCTTCATGAAATCCGGGTGGAGCGACGTGAACAAATACATCCCATACTGCTGCGTGTGGCGCATCACATGGCGGCTTCCTGCTTCCCACAAAGGCCGGATTACCGCTTCCAGTTCGTCCTTATTTTCCAACGCGCAACGGTACGCGTCCACGAATCCTTTCACCAGTTCCCCACGATATCCGCCCGGCTCCACCGGTTTCCCGTCCAGACACGGCACGCTGTCCGGCAATTCCAGTTCCCCGTTCCTATATGCTATCGCAATGTCGGAAGTCCCTCCTTGCACCACCACCGGAAGGCGGAACGGCATATGGATTTTCCCCGCCCCATGCAACGCGCTGACATTCACGCCCCGCGCCAGCCCCTTCCCACGGCTATCCCGCTCCCCAGAACCGACGGCACCCTCACGACTATCCCGCTCCCCGGAACCTCCATCCTCATGACTGCCCCAGGCGGGAAACGGCAAAATCCCCGTCCGCAGCACGCTGTCCTGCAAAAACGCGCCCACCGCCGTCCGCCCCACATCCTCTCCATCCACATGGCCAGCGCGCCCCGCATCTGCCAAATCCCTTTCCTCCACCGTCTGCCCCGTGTCCTCGCCATCCGTCACGTTCACGGGACATCCCTCATTTCTCGTCTCCGCCCCGCTCGCGGTTCGCGTCTTTTCCATTCTCCGTTCCCTCACCGAACACGTTTCCATGTCCACGATGACCGGGAATTCCCCCATCGCCATGACATTTTCCCCGTGCAAGTCCGACCCGTTCGCCAGATAATTCAAGCAAAGCTGCACGCCCAGCCGGTAAAAATACCGCCCTACCGCCTCGATGGAGCCGCACTCTTCCCGCCCGACCCGCGCCTCCCATCCATAACCGTCCCGCACCAGCATGTCCAAACGCGAAACCTCGATTCCTAGTGTCTGCCCGAACCATTCATACGCCTCTTGATATTCCGTTTCCTTTTGCAGGGAACGCGGCTTGTAAAAAATGCGAATCCCGTTGTCAAGCTCCACCACGGCCACGGTCTTCCCCCCTCTGTGCGTGTCAGAAAGGGCGCACGTTATCATGTGCACTTTGGAAAATGTGCGGCCCGCGCAAAACATTTCCCGAATCTCATCCGCATCCCTTTCCACCGCTTCCGCAATACACGCAAGTTCCCGCACCGTCCAGTCAATCTTTAACAACATCAGCCGCAACAGCTCCGGGTACTTCTGGCAAATGCCCCTCACGTAGGCAATGTCCCCCAACATATGCTTGTCATAAAAACGGTATTCCTCCTGCGGCGATGCTCCTTCCAGTTCGCCCCGCTCCTTTAAATAATGAATCTCCCGGATCAAACAACGGACGGGAACCATTTTCACCGACTCATACACGTTGTGCAAAAGGACACCCCTCTCGTCCTCGCAAACGTCCGCCAATTTCGGAAAAAATGTCTCCGCATAGGATAACGCCACGGCGAAAAACCAGCCATAAAAAACGCAAAATTCCCCCTGCATGTCCTTCCACTCCACACGTTCGTCCACCGAATCAAACAACCGATACAACGGTTTCAACCGCCCCTCTTTCTGCTCCATCACCCTTTGATAAAGTTTCCGATTTCGCTCTTCGTCCATCGTACGGACGACATCCTCCCCCAGAAGTTTTACCCAGTCAAAAGTCCCTTCATGATAATTTCTTTCTCGTTCCATTTTCTGTTCCTTCCTCTTTATTCCCACGAACAACAAGTCAAAACCATACTTACATGACTTTGGCGTTGCCAAGTGCCTATGACGCTTGCTTAGCAACGACCGAAACGGAGTATAGACCTGCTGCGGGGTATTTCGCTTTCCGTCAGAAATCCGGCCTGATTTATACTATATAACAAAGAAACCCATGTGTAAATATAGTACTAAAAAAACATTCCGCTTAGGCATGATGACGACGTGATAACAAGGGAAATGACAGAATAGGGTCAAAACTATTGAGTTGAAGGTCAAGTTATAGACAAGGGTGAAAACATGTGTTATGGTGACGGTACAGTTAAAAACATATAGTAAGAGAGTGGTTCCGTTGTGGAATAAATAATTTAAAACCATTTAATCAGGATTCGGATCCGTGAGAAATTATCAGGATGTGTCAAGATTTAAGAAACAAAAGGTACATTGGTCAAATTTGTACAAGGGGCTTAACGAAGCAATACGATTAGATGGTTTAAGGAGGCATGTATGCTAGGAAAAAAATCCATTTATGTCGGGCAATCAAAAAAGGAATTGGAGATGGCAAAAAAAACTTTAGAAAAAAACAATATAAGATATATACAAAATAGAATCAATCATAATTCGGCGTTTTTAGGTCCTGGTCATGGTTGTGGAAGATCTGTTTCCGGGATAGATTCACACAATGATATTTATGAGATACTGGTAAAACGGAATGACTACGAACATGCAAAAGATTGTGTCCAGAAATATAAGGAAAATAATTAGGAATAGAAACGGAGAAAAGGAGGCATATAGAAATGACGAAAAACAAAAAACTAATGTTTATATTGATTTTGATTCTAGGAATTGTCATCGGGATTTTTATGACACATCTATACTACCGTATGAAATCAAAAAACAAGACACCTCTAACGAAAGTAGCGTCGGTGTACAGAAGGCAACACGGTCGATGAAGGGCATATTTCCCCTCTTTCGTCGTTACTTTCACTCCGCGTACGTCCTTGTACGCGTCGCTCAAGTGCCTTGAAAGGGGGAAAATATGCCTCTTCACGACTCTGCGACCTCACCCATAGGGATTTCAAGGGTTTTCAAGGAAGATGAATGAGGTGTACAAGGACGTACGCCGATTGAAGATGACGCTGAAAACCCTTGAAATCACATGGGCTGAGGCGTGTTGCCCTCCGTACACCGACGCTAATGGAAGGAAATGACACTTATTATCAGGTGTTGAACCAACAAGCCGCCAGTCAAAAGGAGACGTATGAGGAAATTCCAACGGAAGCTCTACAATACGAAGAAAAGGTCGTTGCATATACGTATTATGATGAAAAAGAAAAGCAATGTTACACGACACTTGATTTTTTCTTTTCAGATGCTGAGCGATTTCACAATAAAAGTGAGTTTTTTTTGAAGTTTGATGAAAGGATGCAATGGACTACAGATAAAACAACCGCCGAATTGTGGGTATTTAAAGACGACGGATATATTCGCAAAAAGGAATTACCTTTTATCAATGCCGGATTTCATTCAGCCGAAATAGATATCCAAGATTTGAACAAAACAGTTTTTCCTTTGCATATTCAAGTAAATTTAATTACAACTTGGGCCGAGGAAGAGGTACCAGAAGAAATAATATTTGAGTATGGTTTATGGTAAAAGCATATCCCTTGTCGGACGATATAAAAGGAATTGCGGCACTTTATTGAGGAGATGAAAAGTTTTGAAAAGAAAAAGATTATTTCGTGAGTTAATTTTAATGACATCGTTACTTGCGCTAGGATTAACGGCATGCGGGAAAGAAATGGCGGTTAAGGAGATAGATACTCTTGCACAAGCAAAAAGCGATTTATATGAGTCCGCCGCAGAGTTGGAATCGGCCGCGACGCTCGTTGTGCGGGTGGAAAGAACGGAGACGGCAGAAAACGTGATAAAAAGTTTAGGAATACCAGACGCATGGTACGGTTATACATTGTCGATGGTAAAGGTTAATGAAATCATGAAAAATACTTCCGGTCGCGATATTGCCGTGGGCGATGAAATCCGAGTCCTGGAAAACCAGTTCACTTACGAGGATGACGAGAACACAAGAGTGACTTGCCATGTTGACCAATATAAGATGATGGAACCGGGCAATGAGTATTTCCTCTATTTGTTCTACTCAGAACATGATGAATGGTATGTGATTTTGAGTGGGTTGTTCGGGAAAGTGCCAGTGTCAGAAACGGAAGATGTTTTATTTCCAATAGATGAAATCACCTTTTTCCAAAAACAAGCGGTTGAGGATGATGATTCTTATACGCGGGAACTTTTGGAGGATATCAGAAGAGAGAGTTTGGAGATGTATAACCAATAGCCCATTGTAAGAACCTGGAGAGTCTTGGCTAGCCACTCAGGCTCTCCTATCAAACAACTAAAACTGTAGTGGTCAAGCATTTTTGTAACATTTGTGGCTAAAAATTTATTGGATTGTTGCCTGGAGTCTATCGGGGCTGTCAGCTTTTACCAATGGTGCTTCGCACCGCTGCGCGGCCGTGCCATTGACAAAACCTGCCATCTCCGATTTTGGGTGATCAAGCAATCCAATGATGGGGTATGCTCCCGCCGCTCCTTATGCTGCCGTCCGTGCCTGGTATGGCATGCGGTAGCCGTTATAGCTGTGCGGGCGTACATGGTTGTACGTGACATAAGCGAATTCCTCCACGGTCTGGTACAGTTCCTCATCTGTTCGGAATTCATAGAGCTTGGTGCATTCGTTCTTCAGAGTGTTGAAGTACCGTTCCATCGGCGCATTGTCGTACGGGTATCCGGCTTTGCTCATGCTCTGGGTCACATGGACGGATTCGCAGAACTCTATGAAAGCCCTTGATGTATACTGGCTCCCCTGGTCGCTGTGCAAAATCAGGCCGCCCTTTGCCGGATGCTGGGAATCCAACGCTTTCTGCAAGGTGCGCACGGCCAGGTCGCTGGTGATGTGCCGGTCCGTTATGCTGGCCACCACGCTCCGGTCATGGAGGTCT
>CAJTDN010000035.1 GCA_910574865.1 Lachnospiraceae bacterium
ATTCGGGAGTGTAGTTTTGTGACATAATGTGTACCTCTTTCTTTGTATTTTTGATTATATCCCATTAGCCACTCCCGTTACAACTTTAGTATAGCACTTTAACATATGCGTTCTTTCCGTCTGGGAGCTTTGTCTGATATACTTTGCGGGAGTAGGCCACTTCCCCGTAGACCGTCTTGATCGTAGTGTTGCGCCTTCCCTTGTCCCTATATAGGGTTTTGTCCCTTTCCTCTGCCAGTTCTGCATCATAACCCTCCAGCATGATCCGGGTGATCTCCCTCCCCAGTTCACACACATATGAAAAAATTTTCTGCTCCAGAGTCTTGAAAGATATCGGTTTTTCCTCTACAATAGTTTTCATCATATAGTCTCCTTTGTGTGTTTTCTTCGTCGTTAACATCATAAAGGAAAACTGTATGGTTGGGAAGTGGGGATTTTCTCTGCTTCCTTTTTATTTCAGGAATAATTCCTGTTTCTGCCAATAATAATTATACACTAACTTACAAACTTTTCCGTAAAAATTTCACAGAAGTTAAAACGCCCACAGCAGAAGTTTGTCCATCAGATGGTTTATGGCATACTTGCAGGTAACAAACTGCATCTGAGCGAAATCGCCCGCTCCCTGAAACAAAACATCACACTGAAAAAGACGATTGACCGACTGTCCAGGAACTTAAATGCCTTTGACGAAAAGCGGGCTGTGATGCAGGACTATCTTTCCCTTGTAAAACAGCATGCCAAAGAAAATTACGCGGTGATTGTCATTGACAACTCAGATATCGCAAAGCCGGCAAGCAGAAAGCTTGAGGCGCTCTCCGAAATACGTGACGGGAGCACCGGTGAAATCACACGGGGATATCTGACAATTGAAGCTGCCGTGCTGTCTGAATCCGGGAAGATGCCCCTTCCAGTCTACGAGAAAGTATTTTCGGCGGCAGAAGAAGGGTTTGTAAGTGAAACCCATGAAAATCTGTGCTGCCTTTCGTCCCTTTCTGAAAACTTCGGCCCGAAACGTGTCCGTACCCTCGACCGCGGATTTGATGCCAATGACTATTACCGCTATTTCTTGAAACGCGGGGAGCGTTTTGTCATCCGTGCAAAAAAGAACCGGAATGTCATCTATAACGGGAAGACATGTAACATCATCGATGTGGCATCAAAATATAAAGGAGCCTACCGCATGGACTTTAAAGATAAACGTGGCAAAAACGTCCAGTGTAAAATGAGCTGCATACCCGTACGGCTCTGTGAATTCCCATCCAAAGAGCTGGTGCTGACGGTAGTGTATGGCTTTGGCGGGGAACCCATGCTCCTGCTCTCCAATTTGAAAATGCAGGAAAAGAAAAAGCTGTGCCACATCATCACCAAAGTGTATCTGCCCCGGTGGCGGATCGAGGAATATTTCAAGTTCAAAAAACAGCAGTTTGAACTTGAGGATCTACGTGTAATGTCCCTGCAGTCCATCCGCAGCCTGAATTTCTTCGCCACCCTTGCGGCAGGGTATATTAGCCTTATATCTTCCAGCCATAGGGAAAGTATATTCCTGAAAGAATTAAAGGAATGTTCCAAACGTATTTATGAGGTTCCCAAGTTTATTTTTTATGCATTAGGCTATGCAATAAATCGCGTCCTGGGCATGAGCCGGACAGGCATACAAGGCTTTCTTACGAAAAAAGTCAAATCACAACAGATGAATCTGTTTGAGCACTTTAAAATAGAGGATACCGGGGCATTTGTATTCTAAAAAAGCTGAAACTCAAAATGGTGAAATATTGCCCATGCTCAATATATCGTTCAATAATCTGTTCGATTCTGTCACCGATATCTATCATTTAATTCTTTTCTGGGATGCAAGTCCCCGTAACACAAAAACGTTTTGGTATGACGACCTCCTTTTCAGTCAATTTCCATGCTGTCATTATAACGAAAATAATACTTCATGTAAAGCCTCGTTTCGTAATCGCGAGGGGAAGTAACCTCTTCGGAGAAACTGTGACCCTCCATTTACATAATTGAGCGGTCTCGGAAACTCTTTAAGCCCGAATTTCCGCTCTTTTTTCATGTCCTTCTTTTTTGCTTTCCTCCATATCCCGGAAAACATTTTTGTTAAATATTCAAAAAAGTATTGACATATAAGTCAAAATGTGCGGCGCGTTTGGTGACCATATACGCCAGTCACCAAACGCGCCCCTTGTAGTTAAGAAGCGTCTGTGCCCCACGCACGGCACTAAACTACAAGGACGTGCACTTTATGATCAAGTACTGGCAGTCCATGCAAGATTACAAGTACTTTCTCACCGAATCCAAAGTCCATTTCGATTCCTCTGAAAGAAACCGGCTCCATACGGAGCTTTGGAAACCATGGCAGAAGCTCCGGCTTTTCGATACCGATAAGGCCATGGAGTTCCTTTTGCCCTTTTACTCCAACACTGGCAGGCCCGCCAAGAACCAGCCGCAAATCTTAAGGTCTTTTATCCTTTTCTTTCTTCTATTTTCAGAAGGTTTGGCCAAGCTGTCCCTTACCCTTTGGGTGGACTGGCTCAAACACGACCGCCTCCTTGCCGCCCTCACCGGCTGCACTACGGATTCCCTGCCGCCCCTCGATTCTTATTTTGACTTCATGTACAGGCTCTGGACTGCACCGCCAACGGACTTATATGCGCGGGACAAACTGCTTCCGGCTTCCTGGAACAGCAAAAAGCCGGATAAGCCCAAAGGCAAAAAACGGAAAGCACAGGAGGCAAAGCCCAAAATCACAGAAGCTATCGAAAAACGGCTCATGGGCGGGAAGGATATCCCTTTTAACTTTGAGGGGCGGCTGCAGCGCTTCTTCTATCATGTGGCCGTCCTGCCTTCCATGGAATCCGGTCTCATACCAAGGGGACACCTTACGGTTTCTGGAGACGGCACCGCCATGCATACCCATGCCTGCCCACGCGGGCACCACAGGGTTGGCGCACCGAAAGGCCTGCGGCATTTCCCCGACCCCGATGCTTCCTGGGGCTGGGACAGCGACCTGGAAAAATATTACTTCGGCTACACTTTGTTCCAATTATCCTGCTATAACAGTGAACTCAGGACAGATATCCCCCTGCTTCTGCGTTTTACCAGCGCAAGGCGGCATGATTCGGTCAATTTCCTTGTCGCTTTCCACGAACTGGAAAAACATATGCCGGCTGTTTCCACCTCGAATATATGCCTGGATTCCGCAATGGACAATTACCCCACCTACCGGATCCTTAAAAACAGGGGAATACGGGCCTTCATCGACCTGAACGACAAATGCGGCCGGCCAAAAACAATTCCTGATGTTATCACCATTGACAAAGATGGAACTCCCCTATGTCAGGAAAAACTGCGCATGAAGCCTAACGGTTATGACAAATCCAGCGGTTACCTCATGTGGCGCTGCCCCTATGGGAAAGAACACTGTTCCAAATGTAAAAACTCCTGCACAGATTCCAAATATGGGAGAGTCGTCAAGACCCGGCCCGAATGGGATATCCGGCTTTACACCGATGTTCCTCGTGACACAGATACTTAGTGCCTGCTGATTAAACTGAAATACTTGATTTTACTGACTTTTCTGGCTGTTTGGTATATAATACTTGCCAACCCTCGCTCCCGCGAGGGGAGCGACATGCTCCCCGTCCAATAAGGCCCTTGCCACCGGGTATTTCAACCCACGCTCCCACGAGGGGAGCGACTCGTGGATTTCCCGAACAAGCGGTTTCGATACCGAATTTCAACCCACGCTCCCACGAGGGGAGCGACCATTTGCAAGCGAGATATGCTGAGATAGTGGATATTTCAACCCACGCTCCCACGAGGGGAGCGACTGGTCAAGTGCTGGCAGGGACACGGGTTCCGGACATTTCAACCCACGCTCCCACGAGGGGAGCGACGCCGTCCACGATGTCAATCTTCAATTCCGTAAGCTCATTTCAACCCACGCTCCCACGAGGGGAGCGACATAGTTCACGCTGTTTCGGAGTTCGCCCTGCTGATTTCAACCCACGCTCCCACGAGGGGAGCGACCCCGTCAAGCCCCAAAACGTATGTACCATGTGGATTTCAACCCACGCTCCCACGAGGGGAGCGACGTGGTCGTTGCCGAAGCTTAAGATGCCGCATCCATTTCAACCCACGCTCCCACGAGGGGAGCGACAGGCGGATTGACCGCCGGGAAAAGGAGCAGGACAAATTTCAACCCACGCTCCCACGAGGGGAGCGACGTGGCCGGTACCGTCACGGCGACCAAATTTGTCGGATTTCAACCCACGCTCCCACGAGGGGAGCGACCGGGCGGTGAGGTACAAGTACGACAATACCAAAATATTTCAACCCACGCTCCCACGAGGGGAGCGACGACGCAATGAGCGGATATACTATTGATAAGGCGAATTTCAACCCACGCTCCCACGAGGGGAGCGACTGACCTTTTCGGCGTATCGTTCCACCCCATCCGCAATTTCAACCCACGCTCCCACGAGGGGAGCGACAATGGAAAAACCTAAATACTCTGCCCATTCTGTAGATTTCAACCCACGCTCCCACGAGGGGAGCGACGGATATCGTATAGTATGTATGTGGTATGTACAGTCATTTCAACCCACGCTCCCACGAGGGGAGCGACCTCCCTAGCTCGTGTGGCATAATTCTTCCCCCTTATTTCAACCCACGCTCCCACGAGGGGAGCGACTAAATGTGAATGTTCGTTCTATATAATTGGAACTATTTCAACCCACGCTCCCACGAGGGGAGCGACCCAGTACCGGGCATATTACCGGGGCGTGTTCATATTTCAACCCACGCTCCCACGAGGGGAGCGACACTGTCGAAAGTAATGCAAACTACGGAGCTATTATTTCAACCCACGCTCCCACGAGGGGAGCGACGACATTGCTTGCTCATAAACTGTTGGAATGACTCTATTTCAACCCACGCTCCCACGAGGGGAGCGACACGGGATAGTCGGTGTTTTCACTTTTTTCGTTGTATTTCAACCCACGCTCCCACGAGGGGAGCGACGAAGCTTACAATCGTTGTGGCGGTGTTTAACGAGGATTTCAACCCACGCTCCCACGAGGGGAGCGACACCGCGCATATGCAGTGATGTACGCACCGCACGATTTCAACCCACGCTCCCACGAGGGGAGCGACGGTAAAAAGGGATATCTGCCACATGTGCATTCTATTTCAACCCACGCTCCCACGAGGGGAGCGACGACACTGACCGTCTGGAAAAATTGTTTACAGATGAATTTCAACCCACGCTCCCACGAGGGGAGCGACGTACAAGTGGTTAAATTTACCGCCGACAGTTGACATTTCAACCCACGCTCCCACGAGGGGAGCGACCTGGGCATATATTTGTATTCCACTGATAAAATGATTTCAACCCACGCTCCCACGAGGGGAGCGACAAATGAGTGGGATTATTTTTTCCCGAACGTATATATTTCAACCCACGCTCCCACGAGGGGAGCGACTGCCGGACAATCAGGCGTTGCCAAGAGTGGCAATTATTTCAACCCACGCTCCCACGAGGGGAGCGACGATGACGTTTTCAATTTATCCAATTCCTCAGTCGTATTTCAACCCACGCTCCCACGAGGGGAGCGACACAATTTATTAAACATTACGATGTCGTTTATATATTTCAACCCACGCTCCCACGAGGGGAGCGACTTACTTGCCAAATTTTCGGCAACAACTGTTGACATATTTCAACCCACGCTCCCACGAGGGGAGCGACCTCCAGGTAATCCCCGAACGCTCCCTTTTCCAGATTTCAACCCACGCTCCCACGAGGGGAGCGACAGCAAAATTGCACATTTTTTCTTTATCTGCCCAAAAGCAATTCAGCAATTTCACCAAATAAATCAAACAATCTTTTCAAGCAATACCGTTTTTTCAACACGAAACCACTTTATAAATATGATTTTAGGTGCGAATCTCCCCGCATGATTATGTATACTTCCCATTCGCACCGCTCCACTATAGAATCAACACGTCATCGACCGCTTTTCCCCTCTCGACCCCAATGCTCTCCACTTTTGTTTGGTACTTGTTTCCCAAATAATAGAACCTTAAACTATCCACCTCCTCATCAATAATGTCCACCAACAACGCTTTCAGTCGCACGCACTGTGCATTATCCACAATACATTCAAACACGGAATTTTGCACTCGCCGTCCATAATTCACGCATTGTTTTGCCACTTTTCTCAATCTGGCCCTTCCTGCCGCCGTTTCCGTATTTACATCATATGTAATCAACACAAGCATAAAGCACCTCACTTCCATAAAAATGGCGGATATGAATCTAAATCACCACGCAAATACCTCGCCAGCAACATCGCCTGCACGTAAGGAACCATCCCCCACTCCATTTTTTCCTTCAAAAAAGGATGGGTAAGCGTTTCTTTTTTCTTGTTCTGCCATTCAACCAACACGTTTTTTCTAGTCTCATCATCCATCAAAACCGCGCCGTTTTCTTTCTCTTTAAATCCTTTTTGGGAAATCATTTTTTTATTTATCAACGACAAAACAAAACGATCGGCAAAAACCGGGCGCAATTCCTCAATCAAGTCCAATGACAATGACACGCGCCCGGGACGTTCCGTATGAAGAACACCTACATAAGGATCCAATCCCACTGTTTCCAATGCGGACGTAACCATGTTTGTCAACAACGTATATGAAAATGAAAGTAATGCATTAACATTGTCTAACGGTGGCCTCCTACTTCTTTCGTGAAACGAAAAATCCTTTTTCTGCTGGAGAATCAGCTCGTCAAATACCGAAAAATAAATCTGGGCCGCCTCGCCTTCAAGCCCACGCAGAGATTCCTTGGCTTGGCAACCGTGTATCTGTTCTATTGATTTTTTCAACTTTTCCGATGAAGCCTTCAACTTTTCAACATCCACTTGAAGGGCATGATCCCTTGTCGCCCTTTCCAATACCCATCTGGCATTATGTACCTTTCCAATAATACAGTTTTTTGCCACGTCCATGCTTTCCCCATCGTCCATGAAGCACTTATACTGCCGCTCCCTCAATATTACATTTCCTTTTACTTTTCCGCTCACCCTCGCCAAAAACTTTCCTTGTGGTGACAGATAACATAGAGAAATATTCTTTTCCGCACATGCCCCCATCAACGCCGGGCTCGTCCCCCGATAACCGAAGGAAACAATGCTTTCCAAATTATGTAACGGAAGTCTCCCAATCTCCCGTCCATTATCCGACACGACGACATTTTCCCCATCAAGGGATAAATATCCATTTTCCGACGTCACGTACAATGTATTCAACAATTTTTTCACGACAAGTCCTCCAGCGCCTGGCTAATATATCCTTTAACTGATGGTGCTTTACCTATTTTAGGCATGCATACGTCCTTTAATGAACAAGCATTGCAATATTTCCCATACTTTACTTGCGGAGTATATTTTCTTTCATAATACTGATGCATTTCCTTTACCATGCCTGCCACTTGTTGTCTCAATTCTTTCGAAATTTCAACCGTTTCACGCCTCCTTGTTTCTCCATAAAATAATGCCCCCTCCAAAATCTCCGTCGAAAACATTTCTTCAAGACACATGGCCTGCGCCACCAACTGTAAAACATCTTCCTTTGATTGCTTTGGCTTTCCTTTTTTATATTCCACCGGATACACTTTGTAAAAACCTCTATGCCCATGCAGTTTTATGCCATCGTCTTCTTTATGAAACTCAACAACGTCACACTCCCCGCTGATTCCAAGTATGCGAGAGGACACTGGAAGTACCCTCGCGATTAGCACATCCTTCCTCTTCTCTGTCAAATATGGATCATGCGCTTTTTTATGCATCAACTCACCCACGACCGTATGCTCATTTTCTGCCCATTGCTGTTCTATATGAATCAATGCCCACTGGCGCCTACAAAATTCAAAATGTTGAATTCCTGAAAGCATCAAATACTCATCTTCCCTATATTCCATTATATTTTCCTTGTCACTTCTACAGTTTCCGGTATCATTTCTTCCAGAATCTCCACGGTATAATCCTGATACTTTCTCGGATACGCGATTTGCTCTTTCTTTTTCACGTCCACGGAGTCAAACAATTTATATGCCGGGCAATCCCCCAGTTCTTTACTATGCTTGAACACAATCAACTCCCTGACGGCCATTTTCCCCCGCGCGGCGGAATGGTCATGTTCGAACATATTGATAACCGCCTCCCACAAGAGTTCTAGGTCATCCTCTGAAAATCCCGTCACCTTTCGCGCAAGACTTGCCGAAACATAACCTTCCGCACGATATAACGCATATGGGACTATGTTCTTCCTTCCCATTTCCGTATTTTTATTCTTCGCGTCCTCCTCCGTGGTAATGGCCACCCTCGTAATCGTCACTTCCTGGCTGATAATCGGGTCGATGCTCCGCGCGAATCCAATCTGTACCGGGCCCCTGACCTGTCCACAATTTAAGGATGCCTTTACGAACGTCGTCATGACCGCTCCGAACGTCCGTATATCATAGAAGTTCTCGCACATGAAATCCCTGATTTTTATATCCACATCCGGATCTTTCTTTTTCAGTTCTTTCACGGCTTTATCATTCGTTTCAAGATGCTCATAAGCCCTATTGTCACTCCGATTGAGCGGGACGTCTTCCCGAATGTAAATCTCATATCCCTTCGCGTCCTCTTTTACCGTTTCCACGTAATTTCTAATTTTACGTTTCAGGCAAACGTCCGTAACCAGGCCGTATCCCGTTTCCGGGTCAATCCTCGGCATATTTCCCGCATCCGGATCCCCGTTCGGATTTCCATTTTCCACGTCAAATAAAATCACGAATTCATACCTATTTTTAATCACTTCACTCATTTCCTTTTCCTCCTTCAAATCTTTTCTGAACCTGGTGATAATATCCCAAAATAAACCGTCCTTGCTCCTCCAGTGTCAGCCTTTTGGGAAACTCCACGATTTTACCCAGCAACTCCGTTAATGTTTCTTCAAAAATTCTCTTTTTCCATTCTTTCTGTCTTTCTATTTTTCGAACATGGCTGTTTTTCAACCTCATTAAAACAGGAAATACGGATGCCGGGTTCGCACAAGCCGAATTAAAATACCTATCCTTTATCGTTGCGTTAATATTGGGATTTGCCTCCTCCTGGATGTTTTCAAGTACCGCAAAAATTCGTCCCAAAACATATGGCGTGTCATTCGTTTCCTGATTCAGTTCCACAAATTCATCCTCCTTTTCCAACTGGTGATTTCGAATCAAATAGGCCTTTATAATGGCCGCCCTTCCCCATGTAACCCTTCCTTGTTCCGCGCGTATCCGTATCATGAGGTTACTGTATAAATTTTCCGGATACCTGGCGTTTTCCAAGATTGCCTTTAACACCATTCCAGAAAGGTTCGGTACCGGGCTTTTGTCTTTCGACTTCTGATTGACGGTCTCATACAGCATGCCGCCGACTCCCAAGTAGTCCCTCTCCTCCCAAGATGGCCTTTTTATATTCATTCTGGCGTAATGTTTCTGAATGTTTTTCAAGACATTTCCAAAACTGCTTCTATGGAAGAATCGGACAGACAACCTTGCCGCGTTCGGTGCCAGCCCCAGTATGAAAAATTCCTGGTTCTCATCCAATTCGATTCCGTCAATGTCAATTGCCCTTTGCTCCTTCAAGTTCTGAAACACGCTTCTTATCGTTTCCTGATTGTCTTTCGGCGGCTCAAGCGACCAGCTAAAAACGTCCTGGTAAATTGCCTCCCCGTTTTTCGCCCAAAACACGATTGTCGTATCGCCATAGCGGAAAACATAATCCCTCTGCGTCAAAAGATAATTCAGCGCGGTAGTATAAGCAAATGCGGCATAGGATCCCACCGGTGCATTATAACTCTGTTCTTTCTCATAAGATTCAAAAGCCGGCGCATTAAACGATACCAATGCCGCCCCGCTGGACTGCGCTCCTTGCACGCCCTTGATCGCCGAATGAATTCTTGTAATTTCTGCCTCCTTCCCGGTCACGAGGCAAATTCCCTTTATCGCGCCTTTTTCCTCTTCCAAGGACTTTTCCCAAGCCCTGCGAATCTCTTCATCCGTCTGCGCCTCGTGAGTATCCATTGTAAAAATCAAATTGCTCCCGTCCGTAACCTCATCCCATATTTCTCGTAACTTGTCGTTCTCTTTCGCCTCCTGCGGGTTCCATGACGCGAAAAAGGATTTGATGGCACTTGCCATTTCACCATCTGCGGACTCCAAAATCTTCAAATGCTTTTCCTTGGCCGCTTCAAAGCACTCCTGAACCCTTTTCCCGCTTCCCACCGCGTCTACGCCCAATATGTACTTGGAATTATCACAGAGGAAATTCGCCTTCACCCCCGATGACCGTGACTCCATGCGGGGAACTTTCCTATATGACGATGTCCAGGCTTTCTTTTTGCCCGCGTCCCTTTCCACTTTCAGGGAAACGATTCCCTTCAAACCACCATCCACATCCAGATTCAGGGCAAAGGCCGTTTTCGCCTGGCACCATCCCGGTTCCGCGACTTTTCCGTCTTCCAGTAATGCTTCATAATACTCGGTCAAAGCCTGCAAAATCATCGAACCACCTCGCAATCCCGCAAATCAATGACGCCATGCCTCATGACCGCCCTGAAAAACATCGGCTGGATGTCAGGGAGATTGGAATAATCCAAGTCATACAACATGAATCCCAAATCATGTTCCTCTTCCTCCGAATATGCCGTAGAAATCTCCTCATCCTCGCATAGGGAAAATCTCGCCGGGAATTCACGGCAACCCATGTATGGATTGTGGAAGCACTCCCCACGCCTCAGCCTGCGCATGACGATATCCTTAAACTTTCCCGGATTGTCGCTGGCATTCGCCTTATCCGTGAGTTCAAAATGAGCCTCAATCACGTATTCCACGTCCCTAAGCAACAAGGACGCCCTCTGCACGATTTCTGCCTTGCTGCTCAGATATAGCCTCTTCGGGCTCCCGTTGTATACCGGCAACACGTTGCTGGCGGAAATCTTGCTCTTCACCTCGTTCCTCCGGACACTGGTGAACCGTATCGGTTTCTTCACGTAAATCCGATCCACAATCCACCGCATGCCAGGGTGCCAGTATATGGCCTCCAGAATCCCCCTCGCCGCCGATGGTGTCATGACATCATAGGAACACCTCTCCACCTTCATCTCGGGTCTGCAGAATAATGCGTAGTCACCCCACACTTTTACCTTTACACCTCTTGACACGCTTTCACCACCTCCTTGTTATGCATCTGAACCATTTTAAAATTTCATTTATGGTTAATCTATATATAGAATACCACATTTTGTAAAAAAGTCAATACCCCTTTTACTTTTTTTCATTTCATGGTATATTAACAATGTCTTTTGGATATTTCCAATTGTGGATTGAAACATTTAAGGTTATTCTTTTAAAAAGCGGGGAGACATATGTCTCCCCCTTTCCCATTCAGAATATCACCGCCTCCCCGAACCCGACATCCAACGTCAAACCCATTTCATCCGTATATTTTTCCGAATCCCTCAGCACGAAATAGTCTTCCTTCAAATCCGCCGCCATTGCCTCCAGAGCTCCCGCCGCAAGCAATTTTTGAAACACGTTTTCCCGTACGTTCACGCAATAGCGCCCCATTTTCCTCATCAGGCTCTTGGTAACCCCTTTCATTCTCACTTGCTCCAGAATTTCCCTTGCCTCCTCTTCCTTCGCAATCAAAATCGTTTTCGAGTCATCCTCAATCAACCGAACTTCCCTGGCAACCCTGGAGAATTGCAAATTCCCCCTGTCGAATTTTTTCAATATGTCCTTTTTATCCAAACTCTCCCCCCGAAAATGATAAAGCATCTCAAAATATGCCTTTATCGTTTCCAGTCCTTCCAAATCCCTGCCATCTGAAAGCAGGCTCTCCGTAACGCCAATTTGTTGCCGTTGCCCGGCCATGTACTCTTTTTCTTCCAAGCTAAAAACATAAGTAAAGCAATCGGAAAGCGGCCTTTTTCCTTCCCGGTTGCACCTGCCCTCCGCCTGGATAATAGAATCCACTCCGGCCAGCTGCCTATACACTGCTCTAAAATCCAAATCCACGCCCGCCTCGACAAGGCTGGTTGAAATCACGATGCACCTTTCTTGTTTTTGCAACCGCTCCCGAATCTCTCGCAACACGCCCTGCCTATGGACCGGGTACATGGATGTCGACAAATGATAAACCCCTTCGCCCTTTACCTCCTGATAAACCGCTTGCGCCCGTTTCCTCGTATTCAAAATACAAAGGGCTTGATGCTCCGCCCCGACCCTTTCAACCAACTCTTGTTCGGATATACGATTTAAATTTCGCATGGATGCACGCTTGAAAAAAGCGAACTGCTCTTCCATGCGAGGACATAATTCCGTAACCAGGATATCCTCCGACAACAAACCCTTTAACGCCGGCTGTGTCGCCGTACATAAAACAATGCTACTGCGATAATACCGTAGCAATTGCTCCATTGCGCCGACGCACGGTTTCAGGTAGTCATTCGGCAACATCTGCGACTCGTCAAAAATAATGACACTATTTGCCATATTATGTAATTTCCTACATTTCGAAGGCTTATTGGAAAAGAGCGATTCGAAAAATTGCACGTTCGTAGTGACAACAATCGGTTTGTCCCAATTTTCCGTGGCGAGCTGCATCGGCCTCAATTCTTCGCTTGACTCATAATCAATGTTACAATGATTTTCCAATACGTTGTCCTTCCCCAAAATATCCGCAAACACTTTGGCATTTTGCTCGATAATGCTCGTATAGGGTATCACGTAAATAATCCGCTCCATCCGGCGTTCTTTGGCATGTTTCAATGCAAATGCAAGCGAAGAAATCGTTTTGCCTCCGCCCGTCGGAACCGTCAGTCTAAACAGCCCCCTTTCTTTCTCTCCCATTTCCAGGCAATGCCGCAGAATCTCCGTCCTCCTCCCGTTAATCGTATCCAAATCATCATTTTCAAGCCATTCCCCTATATGTGCCATCAATTTGCCATAAAGCGTTCCTATTTCCTCCCCACCTTCCCTTTCACTTTTCCCATTCATAAACAATTCCGTATCCAGAAAATCCGCGTCCACAAGGCAAGAATAAAGCATTCGAATCAACATGCTCACAAAAAATCCTTGATTTTCCGTCTTTACAGGTTGGAACGGCGGCCTGCTCAACATCGGGATCCCAATTTCTCCCGCATACGCGCCATAATCTTCCAGCTTCTTTTTCAATCTTCCCGACATCGTCCCGCTCGCACTCGTGTCAGCCACCCCTCCCGTATCCGGCAACCCGGCATGGTGGCCGGCAATACAATAACTCAAGAACTGGTACATGCCCTTTTTATCCCAACACAATTTTGCCCCCGCCGTAGAATGATCCACCCTTTCCATGCTTCCTTGTATTCTCCTCTGGAATTTTTGCGAATACTTTCCCACGTCATGTAACAAGCCACAACAGTAGCCCCACTCCCGCGCGCCAAACGCGTCCGCATACGTCCCGCAACGTTCGGCCACGTTTTCCAAATGTTGTTTCAAAGATTGTTCTTCATTCTTATCATTTTTATGAGCCAAGTATTTCATGTCGTTTCCCTCGTTTCTAAACCCTCATGCCACACATTTGGCACCACCATAAATGAAACTATGCAAGCGATAGGTTATTGAATTTGTTTTTGCCATTGTCTATACTATAACC
>CAJTDN010000036.1 GCA_910574865.1 Lachnospiraceae bacterium
GGGCGGTTCCGAGTGCCGGCAATTCTTCCATTTTGCCAGCAAGGGCGGTCAGGCCGCCGAGAAGGCCGGAAAGCGCGTCGGTCGCCTTGATGACGGCTTCCGAACCGGCAATGGAGCTGATGAATCCCGCCCACGCGTTTGCGAGGCGGTTGGCCGACCCTTCCCAAGAGGACGCGGATTTTGCCGCCGCCTCGGCCATCGTCCCGGTTCCGGACTGGCACTCGCCGAGCATTTGTTCGTAGGTCTTCCACTGGCCGAGCAGCGCGTCCAGTTGCACGGCGGTTTCCTTGCCGCCGACGGCTTCCAGCAGGTTTTGTTTCCGCACGTCCGCGTTTCCAAGCCGGTTGTAGGCATCGGCCAGCTCGCCGAGCACTTCCATCGGGTCGCGCAGTGACAGCACGCCGTTTCTCGTCTCCCGCAATTTCACGTTCAATGCCTCGCAGGCCTTTTCGTAGCGGGACAATCCCGTGGCGTCAATGCCTTCTGTCTCGTCTGCCACCTGGCTTGTGTTTAGCAGGATTGCTTTGAGGGCTTTCGCGGCTTCGGTGCCGCCTCGGCTCGTGGCCGTCATCATGGTACCCAGGGCCGCCGTGGCCTCGTCCGCCTCCACGCCCAGGCCGGCCGCTGTCGAACCAGCAAGTCTCATCCCGTTTGCCAGTTCCGTCATGTTGACGGAATGTCGGCTGGCAACGTGGCTGGCCCCGTCGAGCACCTTCGTCAGTTCCGTGACGGAACCTCCCAGCCGGTAAGCCTCGTCGGTGGCCGCGATGTACTGCCCGGCCGTTTCCGCCGTCATGTCCCCGGCATTTTGCAGGGCGAGTGACAGCCTCGTGATTTCCTCGGAATTTTCATATCCAGCGCGGGACATTTCCCGCATCGCGGCGAGATAGTCGGTCGCCGCCTTTCCATAGTCGCTGGCCGCCTTGAAAGACGCGGCCTTGATTTGCTTTAAGTCCGCCTTTGACAGTTCGCTTCCCACCTGGCTGATTTCGTTTAGGTAGGAATCGATTTCCTTCAGGTCGGAAAGCGCGTCCTGCACTTTCGGCAGGTATTTCTTTAAATCTTGTAATACACTCATTTTGAATTTTTCCTTTCTTTAGATTATCCAACCGCATAGCCAGTGTCTTGTCCCATTGACATTTCGTAAAACGACTTGCCTGAATTTTTTGTGTTTTGAGATGGGGGCGGAATCCCACCGCCCCCTGTTTATAGGAGTTATTTAGGCAAAATTATTTAACTGAGGATTAAAAAATGTCAAACATGGTGCCGATGTACGGGGCGTGTCACCTTCCGTACACCGGCATTAACATTGGAATGCAAAAGTCAACCGTCAGTCCACGATATCGGACATGTCATAACGTCTGAGCGTCCACAGGTTCTTGCCGTTCGCGGCGCAAGCCTTGGTCATGGCCTCGATGTTGATGTTCTGCACGGCCGCCTGGTCACCGGCGGAGAGGTCGATCTCGCCGGACACCTTACCTTTCGGCATGTACAACTGCAGCGGTACGTCCGCTTCCGAGCAGAGGTCGGTAAACCAAGCGTCCACGATGACCTCGCAGGACATGCTGAACTTGTTGGTGTCGTTGGTGATTTCCTCGTATCCCGAGAACGTCGGACGGTAGTCCACAATGACCGTGTCGCCATCCCCGAACGCCCCCGTCGGCAGGGTGATTTCACCCGTCTCGGCCGAATAGGCAAATTCCGTGGCGGACGCGGCCGCACCCTGCGCGTAGTCCTCGCCCGGCATGCCGTTCTTGTCGGCCTTGTAGATGTAGCGGATCTCATTGCCCGCCTTGCCCGTGGCCTTGTGCGACAACTTGACCTTCGTGTCGCCGTCCTTCACCTCGAATTCCTCGCGGATCACGACGGATGCCCCGTTCGTCACCTTGACGACCTCGGTTCCGGCCTGCAGGGCGATGTAACCTTCGTCAACCGCGCCGTTGCTGGCCTCGATGCTTGCCACCTTGTTGATGTCGAAGGCCGCCAGCTTCGCCCCGTCGGAGCCTTCCGCGTAGACCGTCTCCTGCGAGCCCTTGATGGAAAAGTTCTTCAGGTCGTTAAACGTGACCTTGTGTTTCTTCGTCTGCAAATCATTCAGGATGATTCGCCTTACCTTTTTGAATGCGTATTTCATGATTTTAACCTCCAATTTTGATATTTTTATGAAAGTAGCATTTTACCTGGTTTCATCCCGCACGACGTTCTCCTTGAGAATTTTGCGCGCGTTCATCGTTGGAACGAAGCCGCTACGACGGATGCCGGTTGCCGGCATCTTCGTCGTAATGGTCGGGTTACGGCCCGGCCTTGGCCGAACTGTAACCTAGTGTCTTGTCCCGTTGACATTTCGTAAAACGACTTGCCTGAATTTTCATCTGCTACGTTGTTGTCAATCGGCGTAGCCACCGCTACGCCTCATTCCTCCGCCTTGCAGATGGAAATTCATTCTGCGCCGTTTTGCTGAAAGTCAATGGTACAAGACACTAATCGGAATCTGCACGCCCGCATGTCTGTGCCAGGTGCGCTTTTTCCATTATGGTGCAAAGGGTTTCAAAAAAACGCCCATGGACGGTGGGCGTTTCCGGGAAAAGGGGAAGGATTTTCGCCCATGTTCGATGGGCGTTTCCTAAAATTCCACATTACCAGGCGGGCTTAGAGCAAAGAGTTTCGCTTGCGAAACTCTCGCGCCAAGCGCGGTCGCTTTAGCGACGCATTCCTCTTCGCGCCCCAGCGCATCCCTCGGAGGGTTTTGTGTCATAGGGAACGAAGTTTCCTATGACACAATTAAAAGGCGCGCTCACTACTTTATGAAAAAAGTCAGTAGCGAGCGCGCCGCATATTTTTAACCCCAATCCTCTAGCAAGCCTTCCAGATACCCCATCTTGTCCATGACACTTTTTTTATCCTTCGTGGCCTTTTCGTTCAGGACGACCCAGTTCCTGCCTTCCACTTCCCTTTCATGCAGTGACTCCTTGAACGCCCGCATGAATGACAAGAACCACTCTTCCGCCCCGCATGTCCTTCCGCTTTGCGAAAACCGTGCCCTCGTCCCGCACTTTCCTTCTTTTTGCAAGAACCTTCCCAACAATCCAAACCAGAGGAAACTGTTCTTGGAATCGAACATGTCCGCCACGTCCTCTGTCATCACCTTGTCAAGCCTCGCGACCATGGTCTCGAATGCCTCGAAGTCGCCCGCCGACGCATGTTCCTTTAAATACTGGCAGATGGCATCCTGCTTCTTGTTCCACGCGTCCAGGTATTTCCATGCCATCACGGACTCCACCACGACCCTCTCAAGAGTCCCGTTCCGGGCTTCCGCGACCGTATAGTTCCCCTTCTCCTGGAAAAACTTCATCTCCGCGATATGTTTCACCAGTACGGCAAACTCCTCCCCTATCCGCGTGATTCCTTTCTGCGGGGCGGACATCGCCTTCCCCTCGTTGTATCGGATGATATGGTAGGCAATCTCATCACTGTCACAATTTAAATACTGGTCGCACTTGAACGTGTATTCCAAAAAGCGATCCCTCAATTCCTCCGGAAGCTGGGAAAAATACTTGTTCGCGATGTCAAACTCCCTGGCCTCCCTCACCGGAAAGCCTTCCTCGTCCAGCATCAGCTTCCCCCGCTTGTCCCGGAACTGCTGGTAATAACTGATGTAACGCCTCCGGATGTTCCGGCTCACCTTGAACCCGTCATTTGCGAAAGAATAGCAAATCGTGCACCGCTGCTTGCCGTCCAGATCCCAGATGACCGGCATCCCGTTGACAATCTGCTCGGCAAACACGATTTCCGGCAACGGGTTCCCTTGCAGGATGTCCGACACCAGGTTCCCCTTCATGGCAGGACTCCACTGATCCGTCTTCCGCTGAAGCGGATGGTCGAACCGAATCGTCCGATTCTCGATTTTCTTGTTGATGGACGCGATAGAATACTGCATCTGCTTGCTTTTTTCCGCCGACTTTATTTCCGTTCCCATTTCCATAATCTCCTCTCCATTCATTTTTCTGGTTCTAAACAACCCCCGTAATGTCCGAATGTTGTCAAATGACTTGATCTGGTAAAACAACTGACGATACTTCCCCTCCGAAATCCCAAGCCTGGTCCTGACCTCCCCCGGGCTATAGCCGTCCATCAGCAGTTCCACGAGGCGACGCTTCGTCCCGCCAAGCCCTTTCAAAAACGTCTCCACCCGCTCGTCCGAAAACAGTCCCGCCACGACCTCGTCCTCCACGCGAAAGCCGCTGTCAATCTTCTCGTACACATAAGTACCGTCATCGCCCGGCTCGTCCATGGAACAATCGGGGATGAATTCGAGCCGCCCGTCTTCCCCCCGCCTCGCGTTACACCGCTTAAAACGCCGTCTGTCCCTCGTCCAGTCATAAAAGCTTTTGTTAATATTACCGACCAGAAATGTTTGAAACTGGCACCCTTTGGATTCATCAAACCGCTTCGCGCTCTCCAACAAAACCTCCATCGCGAGACTGCACAAATCGTCATAGTCCACGTCCGTCTGGTGGATTCCCTTTCGGTAAATAAGGGGGTTGCAGAGTTCCTTTAATCTTTTCATCCCGTTTTCACAATACGAGATTATCATTTGTTCTTTTTGAAGTTCCGTCATTGTCGAACCACCTTCCTTTTTCCAAATCTTTCTATTCCAGATTATAGAACATTCGTTCGTATTTGTCAACTACTTTTTAGAACAATCATTTGTTATATGACTCTGTATATAGGAATTATAGTTTACCAATTACAGATTTTTTCAAAAAATAGCAACGTATGTTTGTTTTTTTACATTTTTCAAAAATCCGTTTGGAGAATAACCAATCATAGGGACAAAACGTATTTTGACCTTTTGCCCCTGGTATCACGAACATCCCAGAAAGAAAGAAGGTAACGACATGCTGAATTCACAAATCAACCTATATTCTATCGACACCGGCCATTTTTACAGTAACCGGGAAAAACGTTTGAGTGAGAAAATTTTCCGCTATCAAGCGGAAATCCGCGATTTGGAACACGAAAATGAAAACATCGATTCAGGACACGAAAATGAAACCGTCGATTCGAAACACGATTTCCCCGAATCAGCAAAACGAATGTCACTCATCCGCCACAAAAGGGATTTGAAAAAAGAAACGGAACGAAAACTAAGGACGCTTCTCGCCAACAAATCCCGGCAAAACGAAAAAACCGGCGGCAAGGACCACGTCCGCCACTTACGCGGGCAAGACTTGCGCGATAACAAAATCATTTCCGTTTTTGAATCCGCCCTAAGCCGTACGATCGGCATCGAAACGGACAAACTGACCGATGCCTTGTTTGTCGTGCAAGTGTTCTATGACGACATTTTCAAGGACTTGTTCTTTTTCGGGTTTGTCCATGGCGGGGAAAAATATCGCTATTTTACCTCGTCGGCCGGCCAGATTCGCACAAAGAAAGCCGTCTTTATCAAGGAATCCGTCTGGGAGCGAATCGAACAGACGATTTTGTGCGGCCTGACCACGGAAAGAATCAACGCGAAAGGAGGTATCAACGTCAACAAATACCTGGCATACATGGCACTGTCCAGCTCCGCGACAGATGAATGGGAAGGATTTGACATTGACCGTTGCATCGTGGTTGACGACTTTGAGACGAACGTGGCGGGCACCTTTGACTTCATTGACGAGAGCGACTATTCCATCACGCGCAAGAACGGCACCGTCCCGATTACACATACCGACGGCATCGGCATGATGCTGCCATCGGTCATGACGAAAAACACGATGTTTCGCGCCCCTTGGATGAAGGGTCTGCTCGGCGTGTTTGATTTCAGGAAATTCGTGGAAAAACATGGATGCACACCCGTCATCACCGACATTTACGGTCAAGAACACGACATTTTCAAGGAAGACATCCAAATCATTTTCACGAAAGGCCAGTTTAAAATGCACGGCTATTACGATTCATGGGAGGAATACAAGGAATGCTTTAAAAAATTCCATTGTCAGGCGGGCCTTTGCAACATGGAAGAAACGCGCATCAAAAAAGCGAAAATAAACTACCAAATGTTACAGACGTTGACCGACATCACGGACGAGGAAATCGACCTGTTGACGGCCGGCTCCGTGAAAAAGCTCGAAAACATTTGCACGAACGAGGAAACGATGAAGGAATGCCTTGGCATCACGCCGTACAACACGCGCATGACTCCGTTCCAGCAAGCTGTCAAGCTATATCCCGCCCTATTAAACGACACTTACGCCAAAGACATTTTGCGGGAAGCGAAGGATGCCCTCGTCAAAAAATATCGTAGCGGGAAATTGGAAGTAAACGGAAAGTACACCTTCATACTTCCCGATTTTTATGCCGCCTGCCAGCATTTATTCGGCCAGGCCGCGCTCCCGGACGGATTATTGGCCGACCAGGAAGTATTTTGCCGCCTATATCCGAACCATGAAAAGCTGGACTGCCTGCGCAGCCCCCATTTATATAAGGAACACGCCATCCGCCGTAACACCGCATACAAGGGACAATATGGCGAACAGAAAAAGTGGTTCTTAACGGACGCGCTTTATACGAGCAGCCACGACTTAATCAGCAAGATTCTCCAATTTGACGTGGACGGTGACAAGTCGCTGGTCATCGCCGACCCGGATTTCGTACGCATCGCCGAGCGGAACATGCAAGGTGTCGTCCCGCTTTATTACAATATGAAAAAAGCCAGACCGGAAACGTTGGACAAAGAACACATTTACAACGGCCTGCACGCCGCCTTCAGGGGCGCAAACATCGGGACGTACAGCAATAACATTACTAAAATATGGAACAACGACGTGTTCCTTCACGGCACGGCGGCGCAAAAAAGGCAGGCGGAAAACTGCGTCAAACGGCTTTGCTGCCAAAACAACTTCGTCATTGATTACGCCAAGACGTTGTATAAGCCAGATTTTCCGAGCAAGATTCAAGAGGAAATCCGCGTTTTCACGAAAGGGAAACTGCCCGCCTTCTTTGAATTCGCCAAGGACAAAAAGAGCACGGAATTGGAAACGAGCAGAAAAAGCGTTCCAAACAGTTGTTGTGGCTCTGCTATGGCACCTATCTCGTGGAAAACCTGCGAAAAAATGTCAAGACCGGGAAAACAAAGGCGATACGATGTACCGATTGCGGGGAATGGGTGGAAATCGGCGCGACCAACAACCGGACCTGCCGTTGCCCGCAATGCCAGAAATTACATACGCGCCGGAACAAGACGAAAATGCAGCAAAAATACCGGAAAGCAGGTTGAACACACGACGTGGAATTTTGGAAAACGCCCATCAGATATGGGTGAAACCTACGTTTTACATCTGGCGATGACCCACCACGGATGGGCGTTTTCCACCACCCTGATGTACCATGAAGGAAACACCTTCGCATGCGGGCTTCTAAGGCACGGATGCGAAGTACCCGGGCAGACAATAGGAGGAGAGTGAAACCATGACTATCACGCAGGAAAATTTAATCCAGGAAATCGCGCAAACGGAAGGGATGGAAGTGACGACGGTGCGAACCTTGTTCCAATCACTGGAACGACACGTGTTCGACCACCTCTCTTCCACCACCGAATCCGAACCGACCGTCATCAAACTGTTGGACGGGCTCCGCCTGGAATGCAATTATGTCCCGGAAAAAGAGATGCACACGTTTGACGACGTCGTCCGCAAGGCAAAAATCTGGGTAAAGCCCAAAATAACCCGGTATTACAACCGGAAATTGAACCCGGGTTGACAAACGAGAACGTTTCTATAAACGCTTATATAAGAGCGCGGGTGTCCATCGACCGGTTCAAAGAGAAAGCAGAAAGCATGGAAAGGAGGTGAGACAAGCCATGGCATATTTAGAAGAAATCATACGGTACAAAACCAAATTATTGGCACAATTTGGCCAGAACAAGACCGTTTCGGAACATGCGGACCAGATTATGCCCTATCCGTTCATACCAGGGCAAACACAGAAAGGAACTTATGTGACATTTGACATGTATGTCCCGCAAATCCGCGACAAGCACCTGAAAGACCTGCAAATCGTCGTGAACGTGTTCTCCCACGGCGAACACGTTTCGGAAGGTAACCGGGTGGACTTGCTTTGTGGGGAAATTGACGGCATGCTGAACGGCAGTCCGGACTTCGGAATCGAGGACGTGAAACTGGTATCCGTCCTGCCATATTCACCGGCCGAAAATTATTATGGAAAACAATTAACCTACGCAATCCTGGACTTCAACCAGAAAAAACGTTGATTCGTGGTTACAAGACACTAAGCACGCAGTAGAAGAAAGAAGGTGATAACATGGATATAACATTTGAAAAGGCACTTCTTATGAGCGGCAACGACTACCGGCTGACCCCGCACCTTTCACTGCACCATCCGACCGTCGGGGAAATGCTTCAAATCAACGGAGGGTACTCTTGCGAGCGGACTTATTGGCAATATGTCCAGTTTTTACTGAGCGACCCTTATTCCAACATGGTCTTCCTCGACGACATCGGCAAAAATTTCATGGAAGTCTCACCATTCGAGGTGTTCATGCTACAATTGGAACAGCCCTTCCCGCCCGATTTCATGGACAACGCGTTACAATTATTCCTTACGGAAAAACATCATTTTGTAAAAAGCCGATACGCGGATGGTTCTTTCTGCCTTGTCTCCACGGACGACCCTGATTGCCAGATTGATAGGGAAATTTATGAGTACCTTTATGAGTGGGTAAGGGCTGTCAACCAGGTCAGTGACAGCGGGAAAATCCGTCCCGCCGACGAATGCGCGCGGCAGATCCTCATCGAGGACACCCGCCGCGAATTGCGAAAAAAGCAAAAGGAACATGACGACGAACCAATCAACCGCATCGGGAACCTGATGTCCGCCGTCTCGTTTGGAGGAAATGGCGTGGTCACGCCGTTCAACCTGCCATCGTGCAAGCTGTACTGGCTTTTCGAGGCATTCCATATTGAAAATAACAAATCGAACGCCTCACATATTTTGGACGGGCTGTATCATGGGACGCTCAATTCCAAAGACGTGAACAAGGAGGAGTTGGACTGGACAAGATAACTTAATCATACGGTTTGAAATTTTTCGCTTGACATCTATCCGTTCACTTGCGAGATTGCCGCAAATAAGATGTTGTCTGATCCACTGAAGAAAACGGGCGAAAGCCATGCAGACGCACGGCCTTCGCCCTCCACTCTAACAATTTTCCCGCTTGCAAAATACCGCTTTACAAATTGATTAAGATTTTTCCTAATTCCCCCCACTGGCTTGTAATAAATTCAAAAGGCAACATATCTTTTTCAGAAAAGACATAGTTTCTCTGCATATTTTGATATGCGTCCTTAAGATTACTGTTATGACAAAAACCATGGAATATCTGAAAATCAGAAAATTCTTTTTCCGCCAGATCACTGCCCGTTCTCCGAGTCTCCTCCAACCGCTTATAACCCAACATTTCGAGGAACATCCTTTTATCTTCCATCATGTCCCTGACCGACTGTAAACCCAGCATGATACCGACATCGTAAACACGCTTTGCGACATCAAAATACATCGCACGCTCATAATAAAATTCTGCCGCAAAAATTTTGTCCGCAAATATCCGCTCTAATCGAATCGTTTTAATCAAGAACGGCATTACCTCGAACTGTTTCCGCAAAATCTCTCTCTGCCCACCCGTCGCACAAGTATAAATAATCGGTTCAATCTCCAATTCAGAAAAGGGTTCACTGACGATAAATGAAGTTCCTTCCACTTTCACATAACCAAATCTCTGGTGAGAATCGTCCGCGTCCACCGTCACCGCCGGCGTATAATCATAAACCGCCGTGATGCTTCCTTTCCTATCATCCTCCAATTCCTTTCTGAATGTCCTGGGCAATGAAAGATATTCTTCCGGCCGTGCGGCATCAACCGATGCCTTTTCTAACTCTCTTATGACATCTAAAATCTGAAAGTAACGGTAATTCGTGCGATTTATATTTATAGCCGGTTTTCTTATTTCCACTTGCATACCAGCAGGTACTCTTTTTGCATACAAATTTGTCACGATACATTTTTTTAGGCATCTAGGACACCAAACCCATGCGGTTCAACATAGACAACCCCGTCTCATAACCAATCGCTTCACCCTCATCGTACAGTAATCGCTTGCAAAAAATCGCTTCTTTATCTGGAATATAATATCCAAACGCAGTTCTAATTTTTTTACAATAAACACCCTTTTCAATCCTTACAACTTGACCATCCTTTTCCATTCTGGCCATATTTACGTTTACAGCTTTTTTTACATCTTCTTCGTCCCGTCCAGTCATCCTTGCAACATGCCGTGTAAGTTGAGTTTTAAAAATCGGCTGTTCTGGCTCTTGTCTGCCAATATATTGAACCAACAGCCTTTTATATCCTATATTATGCATGGCTTCTCCTTTCTTTGTTATTATATTTCCTTCTTTTTCTTTTCTATATGCAATCATAATAACATTATTCCTAAGCATAGTCACGTCAAGTATCCAAAACACTAAAATCGTTATAGCTGGAAAATGGTGGAATTTTAGGAAACGCCCATCGAACATGGGCGAAAATTTCCCTTCCTTCTTGAAAACGCCCACCGTCCATGGGCGTTTTTTTGAAACCCTTTGCACCATAATGGAAAAAGCGCACCTGGCACAAACGCGCGGGCGCGTCAATTCCAACAAGTCGGACATGTCGGCAACCGGCATCCGTCGTAGCGGTTTCGTTCCAACGGTGGACGCGCGCAAAATTCTCAAGGAGAACATCGGGCGGGATGAACAAAACGTAACATAAGGATGAACAGAGGTAACTCCACACGACTAGGCTCGTAAAGAACCTCTCCAAGGAGTGCGGAGTGCATTCACACTAAGCTCGTGTGAAACCTCGCCAAGTGTTCATTGCAAGTGCTCATAGTAAGGAGGCAAAAAACATGAAGTATGCATTTAAAAAGGTAAGGCGAATCATCCTGAATGATTTGCAGACGAAGAAACACAAGGTCACGTTTAACGACCTGAAGAACTTTTCCATCAAGGGCTCGCAGGAGACGGTCTACGCGGAAGGCTCCGACGGGGCGAAGCTGGCGGCCTTCGACATCAACAAGGTGGCAAGCATCGAGGCCAGCAACGGCGCGGTTGACGAAGGTTACATCGCCCTGCAGGCCGGAACCGAGGTCGTCAAGGTGACGAACGGGGCATCCGTCGTGATCCGCGAGGAATTCGAGGTGAAGGACGGCGACACGAAGGTCAAGTTATCGCACAAGGCCACGGGCAAGGCGGGCAATGAGATCCGCTACATCTACAAGGCCGACAAGAACGGCATGCCGGGCGAGGACTACGCGCAGGGTGCGGCCGCGTCCGCCACGGAATTTGCCTATTCGGCCGAGACGGGTGAAATCACCCTGCCGACGGGGGCGTTCGGGGATGGCGACACGGTCATCGTGGACTACCGCCCGACGTTTTCGGGATACGAGGAAATCACCAACGACACCAACAAGTTCAGCATGTCCTGCGAGGTCATCGTGGACGCTTGGTTTACCGACCTCTGCTCGGAAGCGGACGTGCCGTTGCAGTTGTACATGCCGAAGGGCAAGGTGTCCGGTGAGATCGACCTCTCTGCCGGTGACCAGGCGGCCGTGCAGAACATCAACATCGAGGCCATGACCAAGGCCTGCGCCGCGAACGGCAAGAACCTGTGGACGCTCAGACGTTATGACATGTCCGATATCGTGGACTGACGGTTGACTTTTGCATTCCAATGTTAATGCCGGTGTACGGAAGGTGACACGCCCCGTACATCGGCACCATGTTTGACATTTTCTATTCATCCGTATAAATAATTTTGCATAAATAACTCCTATAAACAGGGGGCGGCGGGATTCCGCCCCCATCTCAAAACACAAAAAATTCAGGCAAGTCGTTTTACGAAATGTCAATGGGACAAGACACTGGCTATGCGGTTGGATAATCTAAAGAAAGGAAAAATTCAAAATGAGTGTATTACAAGATTTAAAGAAATACCTGCCGAAAGTGCAGGACGCGCTTTCCGACCTGAAGGAAATCGATTCCTACCTAAACGAAATCAGCCAGGTGGGAAGCGAACTGTCAAAGGTGGACGTAAAGCAAATCAAGGCCGCGTCTTTCAAGGCGGCCAGCGACTATGGAAAGGCAGCGACCGACTATCTCGCCGCGATGCGGGAAATGTCCCGCGCTGGATATGAAAATTCCGAGGAAATCACGAGGCTGTCACTCGCCCTGCAAAATGCCGGGGACATGACGGCGGAAACGGCCGGGCAGTACATCGCGGCCACCGACGAGGCCTACCGGCTGGGAGGTTCCGTCACGGAACTGACGAAGGTGCTCGACGGGGCCAGCCACGTTGCCAGCCGACATTCCGTCAACATGACGGAACTGGCAAACGGGATGAGACTTGCTGGTTCGACAGCGGCCGGCCTGGGCGTGGAGGCGGACGAGGCCACGGCGGCCCTGGGCACCATGATGACGGCCACGAGCCGAGGCGGCACCGAAGCCGCGAAAGCCCTCAAAGCCATCCTGCTAAACACAAGCCAGGTGGCAGACGAGACAGAAGGCATTGAC
Organism: Lachnospiraceae bacterium; assembly: GCA_910574865.1. Taxonomy (GTDB): domain Bacteria; phylum Bacillota; class Clostridia; order Lachnospirales; family Lachnospiraceae; genus Schaedlerella. The sequence continues at coordinate 12,615 of CAJTDN010000036.1, forward strand.
GCCACGGGATTGTCCCGCTACGAAAAGGCCTGCGAGGCATTGAACGTGAAATTGCGGGAGACGAGAAACGGCGTGCTGTCACTGCGCGACCCGATGGAAGTGCTCGGCGAGCTGGCCGATGCCTACAACCGGCTTGGAAACGCGGACGTGCGGAAACAAAACCTGCTGGAAGCCATCGGCGGCAAGGAAACCGCCGTGCAACTGGACGCGCTGCTCGGCCAGTGGAAGACCTACGAACAAATGCTCGGCGAGTGCCAGTCCGGAACCGGGACGATGGCCGAGGCGGCGGCAAAATCCGCGTCCTCTTGGGAAGGGTCGGCCAACCGCCTCGCAAACGCGTGGGCGGGATTCATCAGCTCCATTGCCGGTCCGGAAGCCGTCATCAAGGCGACCGACGCGCTTTCCGGCCTTCTCGGCGGCCTGACCGCCCTTGCTGGCAAAATGGAAGAATTGCCGGCACTCGGAACCGCCCTCGGCGCGTTCCTTACCTTCAAAAATGTCGGTGTGTCCAAATAAAATTAGCCGGACACCGGAAAAACGCCGCGGGCACTCTTGAATTATGGAAAAATACGAGTGCGTATGAAAAGCGTCGTTCCACAAGGGAATATGCCGACAGCGCAAGATGTCTCTCCGTGGCAAAAGCGGAACAGTTTACTTGCGCCGTCCATGAGATACATGGATGTAAATAAAACGCGGGCCCATCCGTCCGCGGGCCGATATGGTGTCAGAGCGTTGCTATTTGACATGAAAGTGGCTTCACGACCACTGCAAGCTGTTCATGAACTGCAACGCCAAATGACGCTGTCCCTGGTATTTGGGACACGGGGAATCTTGTGCCGCCATGCGGGCGTACCGGCACGTTGTTTTCCGACAACGTGGCCGCCACGACGTGCATGGTTTAAATGAGATCCGCAGGGAAGCCTCTCTTCGCGCCCATCCGCGCGATGACGAACCCTCACAGTAATGAAATGGCCACAGCCGCCCAGATGCAACGCTGGCGGAAGAACATACATTCGGAGCTATGCCGAGGCACGACGGTGAAAATATCGGGAGCGAGCCTGCCGCCCCCTTCGTGCCGTTTGGACT
>CAJTDN010000037.1 GCA_910574865.1 Lachnospiraceae bacterium
GGCTTCGTTGCCGGAGGACATTCGGAAACTGGGAGTGGAAGGCGTGAACCAGATTTGGAGGGATGCGAAGCTGAGAGGCGTCGGAATGAAGAGGGCAAGGAAGCTGGTATCAGCCGCAGAGCATAGCGTCGGAAGCAAGGAGGCACCGGAAGCGGCGAGGATGGAGCTGAAAAATCTGCTGAACGACATGGATGTATACGCGTCAAGACTGGGGGAACTGCTCCAGAGCCTGGAGGAAAAATGAAAGAGATTCCCCATGTTGACAAATTAATGGAAATTAAGGGAATCGGACTGGTAACAGTCAGCGGATTTATGGCAGAGGTGGGAGACATTGGACGTTTTGATAATCCCAAGCAGCTGCAGAAATTAGCGGGATATGCGATTGTGGCAAACGATTCAGGCAAGCATACTGGAGAAAGCCGGATTAGCTACCGCGGTCGGAAGCGATTAAGATACGTACTGTATGAAGCGGCGATATCGGCGGTGGGGAAGAATGCAGAATTCCGGGAAATCCATGAGTACTATCAGACCCGGAAGAAAAATCCGCTGAAGAAGATGCAGTCCATGGTGGCAGTGGCTTGTAAGCTGATAAGGATATTTTATGTCATCCTTACAAAGGGTGTTGATTATGATGGGTCAAAACTGTTGGGAGACATTAGGAGGCCGCAGGTGCAGGCGGCATAACAGCCATTGACAAAAAAGTAGTACCTTGTCACAGTTGAATTGAGTTTTCAGCAGTGAATGCGGAGAATTGAATTCAGCTGTGACAAAAAGCTGAACTGTATGAGGAAAGACCGTGGAAAACGTCTGCCGAAAGGTGCCGGTTCGGGAATCGTACAGAACGAGTCAGTAAGATTTAATACAAAGAATGAGCCGGTAGTCGGCAGGAATATTTTCCATAGGGCAAGACCCTGGTTAGGAGCTAAGCTGACACCCTGGTTATGGACAGGCGGGACGAAGGAAGTTAGGACCTTGCAGAGATGCGGGTAATCCTGGTAGACACGGGAGGTTCGCTGCCGTAGAAGGAAGGGCATACACAAGGCCATGTAAAGCGGAAAACAAAGACGTTTTACTTTGTATACCCTAAACCAGCTATTTTCGTACTAGATACAGAGAAATGTCCATCACCTTGGCTCATTCACCTGAGATATGAAATTAAAAATTCCTTGGAAAATAAGGAAAAAACACTTGACTAAATAGGGAGGCTGATTATGGGCTATAAAAGGAAAGACGTAGAGCAAACAAAGCAGTATGCAAAAAAGTTTGTGCGCTACAAAGAAGGAGCAGAGAAGTACAGCCTTGGGCTGACAAAGTTTCAAGAACTCGCAAAGGAAGCAAAAGCTGTTTATAAGATTGATGGCATTGCTTTAGTGAATTGCGAAATTTTTGAAAAATTTTTGGAGTCATTCCGAGAGTGTTAAAGTAGGTGAGACATTATGGCTTTTTCATATAGAGGGACTTTAAGCACTTGGGGACTTGACTTTCTGTCTTACGATAAGTATAATGAAGACATGTGGAGGTAGCGGTATGACAAAAATGGGTAGACCAAAGGAGGACAATGCAAAGCGTAAGTCCATTACGGTTCGATTATCAGAAAAAACCCATGCTGAGTTGACCAGGTATGCTGCTGAACACAAGATTACAATGACAGAGGTTGCCCTGCGAAGTTTGGAAGAGTATTTGTCCAAGCGAAAGTAAGTGCTGTGAGTCCCTTCTTCATTTTATGAAGGAGGTTACAGACATGGCAAAGACACGAAAAGATGAGCGGGGAAGAGCACTCAGGAAAGGAGAAGTACAGAGGGCATCAGATAAGCGGTATATGTACACCTATACTGATCCGTTGGGTAGGCGTAGGTCCATATATGCGCAGGATTTGGCAACGCTTCGAGAAAAAGAAAAGCAGCTGATGAAGGATCAATTGGATGGACTGGATCTGTATGTTGCAGGGAAAGCATCCATAAATGATACCTATGATCGGTATATCTCTACGAAGTATGATTTGCGGGCGACCACCCGTAGTAATTACGATTATATGTATGATCGTTTTGTCAGACATACATTCGGAAAGAAAAAAATCGCAGATATTAAGTATTCAGATGTACTCCAGTTTTATTGCTATTTACTTAAAGAGGAAGAGTTATCGTTAGGGACACTGGATTCGATTCACACCTTGCTGCATCCGACGTTCCAATTGGCGGTTCGAGATGAAATTATTCGGAAAAATCCGTCAGACGGAATTATGAAGGAAGTTAGCAAGAAGGCGGATAAGTCAAGAGGTGTGAGACATGCTTTAACGATTGTGCAACAGAGAGTATTTCTGGAGTATATATCCAATCATCCGGTGTATTATCATTGGTGGCCGTTGTTTACGGTTTTACTTGGAACTGGATGCCGAATTGGAGAAGCACTTGGTCTCCGCTGGGAAGATCTTGATTTTGATAATCAGATTCTTAGCATCAATCACAGTCTGGTTTATTACCCGGTTGGAAAATCAAGAAAGTCTGTTCTGCGAATATCGAAGCCAAAGACAGATGCAGGTATCAGAACGATTCCGATGCTTGATATTGTATGTGATACCTTCCACATGGAGCATGAGGAGCAGGAAGAAACGGGATTCAATGAAACCGAGATCGATGGAATGACGGGTTTTGTATTTATCAATCGTTTTGGTTCTGTTTTAAATCCGCAGGCGGTGAATCGTACTATCAAACGGATTATCAGCGGGTACAATGCGGAAGAGGTCATCAATGCCAAGCGCGAGCGGAGAGAGCAAATTATTCTTCCAGATTTCTCCTGTCATCACTTGAGGCATACCTTTTGTACAAGACTCTGCGAACATGAAACAAACTTAAAAGTAATTCAGGCAATTATGGGCCATCGGAATATCGAAACTACGATGGATATCTATGCCGAAGCTACAGATCAAAAGAAAAAGGAATCTTTTGAAAACTTATCCAAATTGGACATCTTTTAGGAAGGGTTCTCAGTGTGAGTAAGCTGACAACAAACTTTCTGCGAAGACAACAATTTGACAACGATTTTCTTTTTTCCCTGATGTGATACGAAGCACTGTGAAGAATGGGAAAGTAAAGAAATGAAAGGATTTGAATCGTTATGACGGCATGTAAATTAGTTGGGAAACTTTTCCCGACAATGAAGTCCCTCGACAAGTAAAAAGGGCAGGAAAGCCCGAGTTTACGCGGTTTCCGGGAATCCCGGGAAGGCCAAAAACACGCCGTTTACACCAATTGGTGCAAGATTTCGTGCAGAGGCGGGAAAATCGCAGGATTTACGATGGTTTTGAGGGTGGTGAGCCGGGAAAATCGCGGGATTTACGGCGGTTTCGAGGTGGTGACCGGGAAATGGCGATGTTTGCACGGTAATGTGAATGTGATAAGCGAAAAATAAATAATGTATGCCGAAGGCCTTGGGGATGAAAATTTCCCAAGGCCTTTTTAAGCGGCTCAATCCCGACGTGTAGTAGTTTTAGTTCTTTCAAAAAAGTTCCGATTGATTTGGCAGGGGTTCCAGAGTATAATGACATTGATGTCATATACCTTCTGGGAATGGCTTTTGTGTTTAATTGCAGAGGAAGAGGGTGTCAACTATCAAATCATAGATAGGCATTTGATAGAAAATAGGTTTAAGAAAAGCAAGTTGGGGAGTATTCTGTTATGCATAAAACTATGAAGCGAGGTAGTGGATATGGAAAAAGACCCGTTTAAGGAATATTTGAGAGAGTCTGAACCGAATAAAGTTCATAGGGGTTATGCTTGGAGTACAGCAATCGGACTTCAGGCAGTGGACGGACTCAAACCATCTAAATATTTGATTGATACTGCCATTCAGAATATTGAAGGCAAAATCACGATGAAAGAAGCACGGAGTCTTATTGACAGCTACTATGAAGAAAGACCAGTGCGTTTGTCTGATGACGAGCGTACTGAAGAAGCAGATAAGGTTTCTTCTCGTATTGCAGAACTCCTTTCTGAAACAGCATTCTCATTTTCTCCGAATGAGTATATCTCTATCCACCGCAAACTCTTTCAGGGTATTTACAAACACGCCGGAAAGATTAGAGATTATAACATCACAAAAAAAGAATGGGTGCTTGATGGGGCAACCGTTATGTATGGTAGTGCTTCTGAACTGCGAGCAACGTTTGAATATGATTTTTCGCAGGAGAAAGATTTCAGCTATAAAGGTCTTTCGATGGACGAGATTATTCATCATCTTGCGGTGTTCATCTCAAGGTTATGGCAAATCCATATCTTCGGCGAAGGCAATACGAGAACAACGGCAGTGTTCTTCATTAAATATTTGAGAACACTCGGTTTCTCTGTAACTAATGATATTTTTGCGGAAAATGCGTGGTATTTCAGGAATGCACTTGTCCGTGCAAATTACACGAACCTGCAAAAAGGTATTCACGAAACAACAGAATATCTGGAAGCGTTTCTTGGAAACCTGCTTTTAAACGAGAAAAATGAACTCCACAATCGAAATCTTCACATAAGCGGACTTTTGAGTGAAGAAAAAGTGGACATTGAAGATATAAAAGTGGATATTGAGAATGAAAAAGTGGACATTCAAGACAAAAAAGTGGATATTGAAAGTGCACTTTCCGAAAAAGGTAGCGATTTCTCAGTAAAAACGACTGTCCATATCCACAGACTTTTTGAGAAGTTTGGTTTTGATGAAGTATTTGGAAGAAGTGCAGTTATGGAGCTTCTTGAGCTGAAAGGTTCAGGTGCTTCCAAACTTCTTTCCAATCTGGTGCAGGCAGATATTATTGAACCGGTATCCGGCCATGGAAAAGGAAAATATAAGTTCAAAAAGTAATTTAAATAAAAGTTTCCCAATCTGTCGGACTTCTATAGTCTGACAGATTGGGAAACTTTTATTTCACTTATGAGGAACGTAGACATGCTATCCATTCGCTCATAGAATTGAAGAATAAACTGATTCGTGAAGGGCATTACACGGATGCGATTGATGACATGCTTTGTAAGCTGATGGCGGCAAAAAGAAAGAGCGACTTCAATCTGCCAAATCTCGATGAGTTAACTGGACTGCGAGTGGGAGAAGTGGCAGGATTAAGATGGTGCGATATTGATTTAGAGGAAGGCGTGGTTAATGTGAATCATACGCTGGTTCAAAATGCACCTGGTCATACGGATATAGCAACGACCTTGAATATATATATATACGGATGTGACAAAAGAATTAAAGAAAACGGAGTTTCAAGGGCTTGATGCGTATTTCATGGATAAATAGAAAAGAAACAGAAAGATTTCTCCTTTATGGGGACGGGCTACGGCTCGTCCTCATAAAAAGTTGTTGTATTCCGCGATGATTTACACCACTTACATCAATCTTACACCAATTGATGCAGGATTTTGTGCAGGGGCGGGGAAATCACATAATTTACGGCGGTTTCGGGGTGGCGACCGGGAAATGGGTAATATGAATGTGATAAGCGAAAAATGAATAATGTATGCCGAAGGCTTTGGGGATGAAAAAGGTTTTGATTGATTTAGCAAGGATTTCAGGGTATAATGGCATTGATGTCATATACCTTTTGGGAATGGCTTTTGTGTTTCCTACCATACGAAGAGGAGGTTTATGGCTGATGGATACGGAAATAAAAAATGCGGTCAGCGCAACAGACCAGGACGCACAGTATGATGATAAGGCAAAACGTCTGTTGGGAAATAAGATTATTCTGGCGCATATCCTGGTAAAGACGATTGATGAGTTTAAGGGAATGAACCCGAAAGATGTGGTATCTTATATTGAAGGGTGCTGTGTGCCAGTGGCACACGTTTAGCACCAACCGAGCCGGGAGGCGAGATAGCCATTTGTCAACGTAGTTCCGGTAGAGCCGGGGCTGACCAATACTGAAAAAGAAGAAAACGGGCAACGCATTGTCGGGATGAATACGGAAAATGCGGAGGTAAACGAGGGGCTTATACGGTTTGATATTATCTTCTATGTGCGTATGAAAGACGGTATCTCACAGGTTATCGTAAACGTGGAGGCACAGAAGGATGAACCGTCAGGTTACCATATCCTGAATAGGGCAGTATTTTATGTGAGCCGCCTTGTTTCCTCGCAGAAAGAAAGGGATTTTGTCAGGACAAATTATAATGACATCAGGCGTGTATTTTCGATTTGGGTGTGTATGGGCATGGACGAAAGTAGCATGGCTTATGTGCATCTTGCGAAGGAAGACCTGCTCGGTTCCCATCCGTGGAAAGGTAGGCTTGACCTGCTGAATATTGTCTTGATAGGTATATCAAATGAGCTTCCGAAGCATGATGAGAAGTATGAGCTTCATCGTCTGCTGAGCACGTTGCTTTCAATGGAGTTGTCCGTTGATGAAAAATTAGGAATCATTGAAAAAGAGTATAGTATTGTGGTAGATGATAGAATAAGAGAGGATGTGAGTGCCATGTGTAATTTGTCGCAGGGAATCAAGGATAATACTTTAGCAGAAGTGATTATGACTATGCATGAGAAGGGATATGATTCTGCCCAGATTGCAGAGATTGTAAAAAAGACGATTGAAGAAGTAGAGGCTGTTATTAGAAAAAGAGAGCTTGTGCTGGCATAACCACAGTAACTGGTTTACACCACTTACACCAAAATCTACACCAATTGCCTTGAAAGATACTGCAATTTATTGTAACATACAATTTAGAATCTTATGCCGTTTTCAAGTAGTTGCAACTATTTGTAAGCTTGGGAGATGCGGGAGCGGCATTCCCGACAATGAAGTCCCTCGACAAGTAGGAAGGGCTTGAAAGCCCGAGTTTACGCGGTTTCCGGGGATTCCGGGAAGGCCAAAAACACACCGTTTACACCAATCGATGCAGGATTTCGTGTAGGGGCGGGAAAATCGCAGGATTTACGATGGTTTTGAGGGTGGTGAGCCGGGAAAATCGCAGGATTTACGGCGGTTTCGGGGTGGCGACCGGGAAATGGCGATTTATACGGTAATGTGAATGTGATAAGCGAAAAATGAATAATGTATGCCGAAGGCCTTGGGAATAAAAATTTCCCAAGGCCTTTTTAAGCGGCTCAATCCCGATGTGTAGTAGTTTTAGTTCTTTCAAAAAAGTTAGTGTATAATTATTATTGGCAGAAACAGGAATTATTCCTGAAATAAAAAGGAAGCAGAGAAAATCCCCACTTCCCAACCATACGGTTTTCCTTTATGATGTTAACGACGAAGAAAACACACAAAGGAGACTATATGATGAAAACTATTGTAGAGGAAAAACCGATATCTTTCAAGACTCTGGAGCAGAAAATTTTTTCATATGTGTGTGAACTGGGGAGGGAGATTACCCGAATCATGCTGGAGGGTTATGATGCAGAACTGGCAGAGGAAAGGGACAAAACCCTATATAGGGACAAGGGAAGGCGCAACACTACGATCAAGACGGTCTACGGGGAAGTGGCCTACTCCCGCAAAGTATATCAGACAAAGCTCCCAGACGGAAAGAACGCATATGTCTATCTGCTGGATGAAGCAATGCACATGGATAAAATCGGGATGGTTTCAACGAACATTGCGGAAAAGATAGCCATGACCGTCACGGAGGCGCCCTACCGGGTGACAGCGGAGACCATAAGCGGCACTTGTGGACAGAGCATCAGCCATGGCGGGGCATGGAATCTGGTGCAGAGACTGGGGGAGCGGATCAGCAAAGAAGAGGAGCTTGCCGTAAAGCAGATGAAAGCCGGACAAGCACAAGGAAAGGAAACCCTGCCCGTACTCTTCGAGGAGATGGACGGGGTATGGCTGTCCATGCAGGACAAGAAGCATGGGAAGATGAAGAAACAGGAAATGAAGGTATTCACGATGTATGAAGGATGGGAGGCCGGGAGCAAGAGCCGGGGCAGGCTGGTGAACAAGACGATGCTTGCCGGCATGGAGAAAAGCAGTGAATTCCACGCAAAGAGGGAGGCGGTGATAGAGAAAAAATATGTGGCGGATGAGATTGGGCAGAGGATACTGAACGGAGACGGGGGGAGCTGGATCAAAGAGCAGTACGACCCGGAAGCCATCTTCCAACTGGACCGTTACCACATTTATCAGGAAATCCTGCGCAAGATCGGGGACAAGGGGGCGCAGAAGGAAATAAGGGAGCTGTTTGACGCGGAAAAAATAGATGAGATGCTGGACTATATACGGATTTATGCGGACAGCGTTGCAAGCGGTGATGAAACGGACAAGCGAAGCAAAAGGGCGCTTGAACTCCACGCCTATCTAAGCAACAACAAGGAGGGGCTGCTCCCCTATCAAAAGCGAGGAGTAAAGATACCGGAAGCGCCAGAAGGAATCGAATATAAAAACATGGGGGTACAAGAGAACCAGAACTGTACCGTGGTGACACTGCGGATGAAGCACCGGAGGATGCGCTGGTCGGTGAACGGGGCGAACAACATGGCGAAGGCACTGTACCGAAAGGAAAACCGGGAGCTCATAGATACAATAGAGAGGTATACAGACGGGCTAATCTTCCCAATGCAGATGGAGGAAATCATCCAGACGTTGAGTGCGGCGAAAACCCCCAAAAAAGATGGGAAGGGAAATCCATATGCGGAAAAGATCAGCCGCCACATGCCGCTGCTGGATGCGATGCAGACGGCATCGAGGAAAGCATTCAAAGCCGCCTTTTGCCATTAAAAAACAAAACAGATAAAATGTGAAATAGTAGCCCTTGAATTGTCAGAAAATTAAGGAAATAGTCAAACATCAAAAAGAAAAGAAAAAGTGCCAACGATTACTTGACACAAACTCCCTGGTCGGGACAAATGGCAGGTGGGAATCAAATTTCCGCAAGGGGAGCTGTGTCGGATTCCACGGCTTGTGCAGGACATAGATTGTAAAAAAGCGTAGTTGGGAGACGCAGCAGTTTATGGTGCGGTCGGAAAGCCCCCTGGCCTTTTGGAGCCAGCGGACGAAGCCGCGGAGTTCTTCCCATGAGACCTCTTCCGGCATTTTGTGCAAAATGTCGGAAAGGTAGTCCAGGTAAACGCGGACATAGGTGGAATACGAAGTCACGGTGTGGTCGGTAAGGCCACGGAGGGAGACCATCTCCCGGAATTG
>CAJTDN010000038.1 GCA_910574865.1 Lachnospiraceae bacterium
CTGGGAAGCCCCGGTAGTTGCCGCCTGAGTCTTCCAGACAGGCTCAAAAACTTCTTTTAAGCTTGATAGGGGAAGTTTGCGCTTTTTTGGCTGCCCGGAAGATTATGTTTCACAGTAATTTATTAAGTTTAGGATATGCTTTATTACAATAATATTCAGAAACAGAATCATATGAAACAATCATAATGTAATCCCGCTCTATATCAGAACCAATTATCTTGTCATGTATGTATTCTAAAGCACTTACAACTTGATAAGTTGTTTTTCCTCTTACACATATATCAAGATAAGAATAGCGGGTAATATTATATATTGTAAAAATAACTTCATACATTATATTTTTTATTTCCATTAGGTCAGTTTACAAGGAACTACATGCAGACCGTGAAACGGGCTGCTGACAACAAACGGCGCTATGCTCCTGGCAAGGGGCATAGCGTCTGTTTGTTGTGGGGGTATCCAAAGGGGGCAGCGCCCCATTTGGCACACGACTTTGCGAAGCAAAGTGTAGTGTGTTATACGCTCTGTCGGCGTTGCCGTGAAAATGCCGTTGCCGCCGGAGAGGGCAAGGGCATTTGAAGCGGAAGGAAAACAGGGCTTTGTTTGGGGCTGGGAAGCCGGAAACAAAGGACTGGTTTCAGCAGCAGACAGGGCGTATATGAAAGCCCCCGTCCCCAGCCTATGGGACAAAATCTCCCAAACCTTTAGACACCGTGACTATATGTGTGACCACACTCATTTATTTTTAGGGGGCGTTCTTTTCTCAAAATTGAAATGGGCGGGAAGCCATTTTAGGGCTTTCCCGCCTTGATTGCCCTTTAATAAAGGCGGGCGGGGCTGTCAACGGCGGCGCATAAAATGCGCCGTTCAACTTGACCGTTGACTGGCTCGTCTGGCTTTGCTATTCTCTAAGATTTCCCCAAAGTCAAGGAGTATTTGCTGTTATGTCTATATCCGTATCAAATTGCTTGAGTAATTCAACAAGATCATCAGCACTCGGCTCTGCAATTACTGGCCTACTACGAATAATTTCTTCAAAATAATGCCGGACGAAATTATCTATTGTTTTATCTTGTGATTTTGCGGAAATCAAATCTTTAAATAGCTTTTTAAACTCTTTGGTTTTTATTGAGTTTAGTTTTTCAATAAGGACATCTATTTCTGTCTCTTGCAACATATATTCATAAATTAAATTTAAGAGTACGCCATTAAACATTCTGGAAAGGATGATACTATCATCCTCTCGAATTTTGTCTCCTAATGCTTTTACGGCTGTTCCCCCGATTGCCCCACCAATAAGACCACCGCCAACGCCAATGGCAGTACCGATTCCGGGATGAATGGTTGTACCTGTTGCTGCGCCGATTTTAGCTGCTCCAATTGATGCTGCTAAAGTCCCGCCACCTGCGCTAGCCATCGTTCCAATAAGAGATAACATATTCTTTGTATATTGCGCACCAGATATTTTCCTTGAGAACATGTTGTATGTATCTGGAACAGAAAATACAGCAAAAGTTATAATTGATGTAATAGCATTACTTCTTAATATTTTTGCAAGTTGCTTGGTCGCTGCAGCACCTGAAATTGCTGCTTTTCCCGACATGGCTCTAATCGCATTGACAATATTTTGTGTTGCTTTAAATCCCAAAGATTTTACAAAATAGGTACTAAGCGGTATAAGCTGTTTTGTTAATGTTGTTCTAGCGATTTGCGAAGCTAAAATATGTCCTACGAAAGATAAGCCAAAGACTTGTATTCCTGCTACAAGTGCAGCATTTAATGATTCTTTTTTATTTCCTGTTTGAGTAAAGCATATAACATAAGTCGTTAAAAAAGAAATCCCCAATGCAAATGAGCAACAGACAAATCCTGTTGCCGCATCATATGTAAGCGATTCGATAGTTCCAGGTTTGCATAGATTAAGCGCTTGCTGATAAGTCAATTTTCCTTTTCGTATATACTTATATGCATCATCTGGATTTGTAACACCGGGGACTTTACCTTCCAGAATTTTTGCTCTAAATGTATTTATTGCTTCGTAATATTTATCTGATGGAACTTCTATCTGCATAGGTGTGCCATCGGGATTAAAATATCGAAAGGCGCCTGTTGTCTTATCAAAACAATCACTAATACATTTTCGTCCAGAATCAGCATATTTAGTTTGAATTTGAACTCCATCTACCAACCTATCCGCACCATCTTTTTTGTTGGTTCTCCCCACAACAACAGCGTCTTTTCCAGCCATTTTATCTAGCAGAGTCAATGCTTCTTCGGCCATTTCGCCATGACCTGTTTTAGTATTTACCTTTGCAAAATTAGCAGGCACGACGGACTCAAAGTCTGAGAAAACATTAGCCGAAACAGTTACAGATGCTTTTGCAATTTTCTCAATTTCCGATTTGTAACACTTGAAAAAAGAGGAAATAGAGTTTCTTTCTGAAACTACAGCAATTGATTGATGATAAGAAAGTATTGTTTGTCCATCCTGAAAGTGTACTTCAAAATCATCTGCATCAAAATATTCCCATTTAATTAAATAGTAAATGGAGTTTTGTCTCTCCTTCTTCTCTTTGCAAGCCTTATTGTAATCTTTTACAGTTTTAGGATCTGCTTTAATTATTATTGCCTTATCTGTAATTACCACCCCACTAATACGAGCACCGAACTTTACATTTGCCCACAAAAGTCGATATTCGCATGGTATAGGAAATAGTTTCTTGATGCTATCTATATTTTTCTTTGACAACTCGGTAGGTGATTGCTTTATCTGATTCAAAACCGATTGTAATATAATATCAGTCATAAAATTTTGATCTCCTCTTATATATACAATTTAATCAACTAATGCCTGTTCCATCATCTTTTTCGCCAACTGCTGGAACAGGTCGGAAGTTTCTTCGTCCATCGGTGCAAGCTGTCCGATCTGTCCGGCTATCATCGCTGTTACATCGTCAATGGAAAGCGGGTTTTGTTTCTGCTCCGCCAGAGTGTCCCGCATGGCTTGGAACATAGCGGCGGTCACAGCCTCTCCCGGCTGTTCTCCATTGTCAATGTCTTTCTTAATATCCCGGAGGATAGCAAGAAACACATTTTTGATTTTCTCAATCTCCGCTTCATGTTCCCCCATCTTCTGGGCGTTCAAAAACTGTAAATCCTGCTTTGCTTCCGCCCGGTGTTCCGGATGTTCTTTCATCAGGTCGGACAGGGAAGCCGTCGCTATCTCGATAAGCTGGTTTCTTGCTGTTATCCCCTTTGCCGCCGTGTCCTGAAAATAAATTCGTATCAAATCTATTAGCTTGGAAAAATTCCTATGTTCCAGTAAGCGATTGAGTATTTGCACATCAACAGCACCCGTCACAAGCCCCCTCACGGCTCCCTCTGACAAGCCTAATTCAGAAATATTGTAACTTTTACGGACGCTCACGGTGGACAACCCCAGTATGTAGTCTGTCGATACCTTAAATTCCTTTGCCACACCTATGAGAATATCACTGCTGACCGTTCTCGTTTCGCCGCTGACAATGCGGCTCAACTGGGAAGCGGAAACGCCTATCTTCTCCGCAAGTTCCTTTTGTGTGATGTGGTTCCCGTTGCATAAATCGGAAATCCGCTGTCCGGGTGTTCCAGGTAAAGCCATAGATACGCACCTCCTCCGCATACTTCCATTATACAGAATGATTGCAAAAATGCAATTTCCAAAGTGTAAACTTCATCAAAATGCAATTCTCGCAAAATTCCGGGGATTGCATTTTTTTCGTGTAGACTTAGGATAGTTCATCGATGGACAGGCCCCTTGAAAACCGAATGACCGTCTGAAAAGGAATATCCCGGCTGGGGAAGTGTGCCGTGACCCTGCTTCTGGACACCGTGACCAGAGCGGCGAGCGCACCAATGCCGGAACACGCCGCAGGAATGGGGCAGGAACCCTTTTTGGGAAGAACGGCAACAAGAAGAAAACCGGAGGGAGTACATGAAAGAAAGACCCTATCAATATTTGCCGTTATTGGAACACAAGCCGGACGGCTCCCCCTACCGCATGACACCGGCGCAGAGAAAGCGGGCCAACAGCCTGATCCGCCGGGAGTGCTGCAACTGTGACGGTGGAAACTGCCTTGCGCTGGACGATGGCGACACCTGCGCCTGTCCGCAGATGGTTACATTCTCCGTCTGCTGCAAGTGGTTCCGCTGGGCGGTCTTGCCGCTGGACGGGACGCTGGAAGCAGAGATTTACCGGGACAGGGATTTGAAACGCTGTGCGGAGTGTGGGGGAATGTTTGTCCCGAAATCCAACCGGGGTAAATACTGCCCGGACTGCGCTGCCAGAGTTCACAGGCGGCAGAAAACAGAAAGTGAACGGAAAAGGAGGTCTGCTGTGGACAGTTAAGGCGGGGAAAAGCCTTGATTTACAAGGCTCCGCAAGCCCAAAACCGGGGCAGGCGGTATGATTTATCACCCTTCCCGGAAAACGGGCTTCTAACCGTCCACAAAACACGCTATGACAAACACAATTTACATTCACCAGCCGGAGAAAGCCATCAGCTTCACCCGGCTCCCCAATTTTCTCTTTGAAGCCCCATCATTCAAGCCCCTGTCCAACGAAGCGAAGGTACTGTACGCCTTTATCCTGCGGCGAGCGGAATTATCCCGCAAGAACGGCTGGGCGGACGAGTATGGGCGGATTTATCTGTATTACCCCATCTGCGAGGTGGTCGCTTTGCTCCACTGTGGGCGGCAAAAGGCGGTGAATACCCTGCGGGAATTGCAGTATGCGGGGCTGGTTGAGATACAGAAACAGGGCTGTGGAAAACCCAACCGCATTTACCCGAAATCCTATGAAGCGGTTCCAAACACCGACTTCAAGAAATCCGGCTGCGGTACACCGGAAGGCTGAAAACCGTACCCTGCAAGTACGAAAATCAATCCTCTTGAAGTACGGAAACCGGACGGCATATAGAAATACAGAGATTAAAACCATTTATTTATATCGATTCCATTCCAATCCTATCAGAGATATTTTCGGCGGGGAAACCCGCCGGAAAGGAATGGAATGGGGAAAGGAGTTCAATGGAACAACACGCAATTTTGCGTTTTGAGAAGCACAAGGGCCACCCGGCGGGGCCGCTGGAAGCCCACCACGAACGGAAAAAAGAGCAGTACGCCAGCAACCCGGATATTGACACCAGCCGGAGCAGGTACAACTTCCATATCGTCAAGCCAGAGGGCCGCTACTACCATTTCATTCAGAGCCGTATTGAACAGGCTGGGTGCAGAACGAGGAAAGACAGCACACGCTTTGTCGATACCCTCATAACCGCCAGCCCGGAGTTTTTCAAGGGCAAGTCCCCAAAGGAGATAGCGGCCTACTTCCAGCGGGCAGCGGACTTCCTCATTGACCGGGTAGGCCGGGAGAATATCGTATCAGCGGTGGTGCATATGGACGAAAAAACGCCCCACCTGCACTTGACCTTTGTACCGCTGACGAAAGACAACCGCCTGTGCGCCAAAGAAATCATAGGAAACCGGGCCAATCTGACGAAATGGCAGGATGATTTTCACGCCTATATGGTGGAGAAGTACCCCGACCTGGAGCGTGGGGAGAGCGCCAGCAAAACAGGCCGGAAGCATATCCCCACCCGGCTTTTCAAGCAGGCGGTTTCTCTCTCCAAACAGGCGAGGGCCATTGAAGCGGCGCTGGACAGCATTACCCCGCTGAACGCCGGGAAGAAGAAGGCGGAGGCCCTTAACCTGCTGAAAAAGTGGTTCCCGCAGATGGAGAATTTCTCCGGCCAGTTGAAAAAATACAAGGTCACAATAAATGATCTGCTGGAAGAAAATCGGAAGCTGGAAGCGAGGGCAAAGGCCAGCGAAAAAGGCAAAATGAAAGACACGATGGAACGGGCGAAGCTGGAAAGCGAGTTACACAACATTCAACGGCTGGTTGACCGTATCCCGCCAGAGGTGTTGGTGGAGTTGAAGCGCCAGCCGCATTATGGAAAGGAAAGGTGATTGTATAACGAATATCAGATACAAAAAGGAAACCGAAATCGTGACTTTTCAAGGAAAGGAAATCACGCTGGAAAATCTCTCCCCAGTATTCACTCCGGAGCAGGAAGCGGTAAAACGCCGGGAACTGGAACAGCAGCTTTATGATGTGTTCCGCAAGTACGCCGACAAGCGGTGGAATGAGGAAGCCGGGGCGTAAGTTTTTCCAGACACATCATTGATTTACGGGGCTGTTGGCGGTATAATCAGACTGTCAGCAGCTCCGTTTCTTTTTTAAGAAAAGGAGCGACAAATGAATAATCGGATTGACGCAATCTATGCAAGACAATCGGTGGACAAAAAGGACAGCATTTCTATTGAAAGCCAGATTGAGTTTTGCAAATATGAATTGAAAGGCGGTAGTTGCAGGGAATACACAGACAAAGGATACAGCGGCAAGAACACAGACCGCCCGAAGTTTCAAGAGTTGGTGCGGGATATTAAAAAGGGACTGATTGCGAAAGTCATTGTCTACAAACTTGACCGTATCAGCCGTTCCATTCTGGATTTCGCAACCATGATGGAACTGTTCCAGCAGTACAATGTGGAGTTTGTTTCCTCAACGGAAAAGTTTGATACCTCCACGCCCATGGGCCGGGCCATGCTGAATATTTGTATCGTGTTCGCACAGTTGGAACGGGAAACGATACAGAAGCGGGTGACGGACGCTTACTATTCCCGCAGCCAGCGGGGCTTCAAGATGGGCGGGAAAGCCCCCTACGGCTTCCATACGGAGCCAATCAAGATGGACGGTATCAACACAAAGCGGCTGGTGGTAAACCCAGAGGAAGCGGCCAATGTGCGGCTGATGTTCGAGATGTACGCCGAGCCGAAAACCTCCTATGGAGACATTACCCGATACTTTGCGGAACAGGGCATTTTATTTAATGGCCGGGAACTGATACGTCCCACGCTGGCGCAGATGTTACGCAACCCCGTCTATGTGCAGACGGACTTGGATGTGTACGAGTTTTTCAAGAGCCAGGGGACGGTGCTTGTCAATGACGCCGCCGACTTCACGGGTATGAACGGGTGCTATCTCTATCAAGGCCGGGACGTGAAGCCGGACAAGGCCCAAAGCCTGAAAGACCAAATGCTGGTGCTTGCGCCCCATGAGGGCATTGTCCCCTCGGACATATGGCTGACGTGCCGCAAGAAGCTGATGAACAACATGAAAATCCAGTCTGCCCGGAAAGCCACCCATACATGGCTGGCGGGGAAAATTAAGTGCGGGAACTGCGGGTATGCCCTTATGAGTATCTTCAATCCCTCCGGCAGACAATATCTGCGCTGTACGAAACGGCTGGATAACAAAAGCTGTCCCGGCTGCGGGAAAATCATCACGGCGGAACTGGAAGCGGTGGTGTACCAGCAGATGGTGAAGAAGCTGGACAGCCACAAGACGCTGACGGGCAGGAAGAAAGCGGCAAAGGCCAATCCCAAAATCACCGCCCTGCAAGTAGAACTTGCCCATGTGGATGGCGAGATTGAAAAGCTGGTGGACAGTCTGACGGGTGCAAACAATGTGCTGCTCTCCTATGTGAATGTGAAGATAGCCGAACTGGACGGACGCAAGCAGGAACTTCTGGCGAAGATAGCGGAGTTGACGGTGGAAGCCATCAGCCCGGAACAGGTCAGCCAGATTTCCGGCTACCTCGACACATGGGACAGCGTATCCTTTGACGACAAGCGGCGGGTGGTGGATTTGATGATTACCACCGTTGCCGCCACAAGCGACAGCTTGAACATTACATGGAAAATCTGACGGGCATATCAGCGCCCGCCAGACCGTTACCTTGTGTAGTCCCTTGTAAACTGTACTTTTCATACGTATAAATAACTTTGAACACAATATTTTCTTTATCTTTACAAATAGGTTCACCGAAAATATTTCTTATATAAAGAAGAATATTTTTTCTCGCTTGTATACGTATTGTATCATCAGTGCCTTTAGACGATATACGATAATCATCTTTCTTAGTCTTTGGAAGAAAAATATAATCATTGTTCAATACTACCATATGAATCACCTTATCAATATTTCATAAATATATTTTGAATACTATGTATGCTTCATTTTATCATAAACACACGAAAATTTCTATCCATTACCTTCTGACTTTTCAGAAATAATTCTTATTCCTGTTACGCAATAGAACGCCATTTTTGACGGCAGACATATAAAAATCCTTGCCCCGTCATTTCAACGCCCGCAAAGCCGCATAAATCAAGGACAAAATAACCTCTACTGCCCGAGTTTGCCACTTATAAGGTCTAAAATGGAGCCATAGCGGCTCCATTTTTACTGTAACTATGCTGGTTTCCCAGTATTTATGCGGTTTGTGAGATTTTGAGAAAATATACCTACATTTATGACCTACATGAAAATCTTTATTCCTGTTTTTATGCTTTTCAGTTC
>CAJTDN010000039.1 GCA_910574865.1 Lachnospiraceae bacterium
CCGTTGGTTATAGTATAGACAATGGCAAAAACAAATTCAATAACCTATCGCTTGCATAGTTTCATTTATGGTGGTGCCAAATGTGTGGCATGAGGGTTTAGAAACCAAAAAAGACGTGATGGACTGCTACGGGGAAGAAAACCTCGTCCCCATCGACCATATCAGACAGATCATATTTTACACGTCGAGGGGCGTGCAGCCCGTGTTCACGTGCGAGTCCGAAAAAAGGGACAGGAAAGGCCGGCTGGTATGCTGGTTCTTGAAGTCCGAAATCCGCTGGGTTTACGAAAAATGGCGTGAAAACCGGCCGGTCGGAGATAAACGGGTAACGGAAATCTGACAAGACAAGGAGGAAAAAACATATGGATAACGATTTAAAAACATTGGAAAAATTAGCAAAAAGCATCAAAAACCAGTTTGACGAAGCCGGAAAAAGCTTCACACGGTGGCTGTCCCCAAGCTCCGGCGTTTCGGCGGTCATCAAGCGGCTCCAGAAAATGCCGCAGGAGGTGCACGCGATTGACACGGCGATGACGAACCTCTACACGGTGACGGACACGACCGCCAAAAGATACGACAGCTTTTTAAATTCCGCGAGCAAGTCGGCACATGACCTGGGAAGGTCGATTTCCAGTCTGGTTGACCAGACCGCCGGCTGGGCGAAACTAGGCTGAACAGACGGCCCCCCGCATGGTGACATGCGGGTAAACAGTTAGCTCAAATCGGTGGAACTCCTGAGAAGGACAATACCGAGGGTAAGACTTTGATACTTAGTAAATGCGAAAACCATATGGCAAAAAGAAATCGCATCAAGTATCAAAGATCCCGTAACGACCACAGTCCCGTGAGTAATCACGGAGCGTATGCTAACCATCTTTTATACCTTGACGAACCCGGAGGGTTCGCTGGCGCGAAGCGCGTCTGATGGGGGATGCCCGGATGGGTATACCTTGACGAACCCGGAGGGTCCGCTGGCGCGAAGCGCGTCTGATGGGGGATGCCCGGATGGGTATACCTTGACGGACTCGGAAAGTCCGCTGGCGCGAAGCGCGCCAGATACGGTATGCCCGGAGGGTACAAGATGAAGGTATGGTCTGCTCTGCAAACATAATCGGACATCACAGATAAAAGTCGATTGCTTCGTGCCGCGCACTCCCGCAATCGCCACCCGCATCCTTGGGCATGTCCTGTCGGACCGCTTGTCCGTCCGGGACTTTTATCGTAGATTGTAATGAACTTGCAGAGGTAGGCAGAAATGACCTACCCCTTTCCACTTCTTCTGGAAAGAGTAACAAATGGATTCACTTGAAAAAGCCGGCAAGCTGGCGGAACTCTCGTCCGTCTATTCCAACGTCGGCAAGATTGACGACAGTGCCGCCATCCGCGACATGGCGACGGTCATGAAGGCCTTCAACATGGAGGCGGCGGACTCCGCCACCATCGTGGACAAGCTAAGCAAGGTGGGCGGCGAGTACGCGACTTCCGTGAAGGATTTGGGCGACGGGCTGTCGCACTCCGCTTCCGCCATGGCCGCCAGCGGCACCGACCTCGACAAGACGCTCGCCATGCTCGCCGGCGGCACGAAAATCTCGCAGAACGCCGGCGAATTCGGCGACTTCCTGAAAGTCGGGAGCCTGCGCGTCCGGGGCATGAAGGGCGAACTGGAGGAACTCGGCGAGGAAGTCGGCACGGCCGGCGACTCCGTCCGCAAGGTGCAGAACCAGGTTTTAAAACTCACCCACGGGAGGGTGAACATCTTCGACGGGGCGGGAAATGTCAAGGATTACTATGATATCATGTCGGACATCTCCAGGGTATATGATTCCCTGGCCGGTGATGACCGGGCCGACCTGACGGAGCTTCTGTTCGGCAGGCAGCACGGGAAACAAGGCGCCGCCTTCATCGAGGCGTTCCAGTCCGGGCAGATTCAAAGTGCCTACGAGGCCGCGCTCAATTCCCAGGGCTTCGCCATGCAGGAGCAGGAACGTTGGATGGACTCCATGGACGCGAAGCTCCAGCAGTTTGACGCCGCTTTCCAGTCGCTGTCGAAAAACATGCTTGACTCGGACCTATTGAAGTTCTTCGTCGACCTCGGCACCAACGCCGTGTCGGCATTCGACGGCATCATAGGCAAACTCGGTTCCTTAAAGACACTTATGCTCGGGGCCGGCCTCTTCGCCGGGTTAAAAAACGTCGGTATGGCAAAATCATAATAGTATGCCATCACAAAGTCAAATGTTTGTGGACGTGCCGACAGCATAGTTTTGGGTTGTTGTGACAAGGGCACCAGCCGTTCTATGCCCGCCATGCGGTACATGGCGGTAAATAAAATTCATGGCCCATTTGCCATGAAGGTCGATATGGCGATGAACATCGCTCCCGTTGGATAATACGGGACGGGGAATCTTGTGTCTGCCACCGCAAAGGTGGCACCAGATGAGATCCGCAGGGAAGCCTCTCTTCACGCCCATCCGCGTGACGTGGAACCCCCACAGTAATGAAATGGCCACAGCCGCTTAGATGAAACGCTGGCGGAAGAATATACATTCGGTACTATGCCGAGATGCGACGGTACATTATTCAGCAGGAACTTGTCTCCCGCTTTCGCATCCGTGGAACCACCGTTGTCGTGGTTGATAAGAAGACAACCGGGAATGTGATAGAATTTGATGAAATTTAATGGGATTTGATAGAATTTGATGAAATTCAATGGGATTTCCAACCATGTGGTTGGATACAAGGAAAAAGGAATAATCGTTTGTAAAAAAGGACAGAAATAGTGAATGGGTGAATGCATTTGAGGATGAATGCAAAGCCAACGAAGAATACAAGAAGTTATTAAAAATGGCAAACCGTCCAGCAGAAATATGCTTGGACGGTTCGATTCATGGAGAAGCAAAATAAAAATGAGCGAATCAATCAGGTTTGCGATATTGAAACCGGGGTTGTCATGTACAGTTTATCTTGTAAGGTATGTGATAACTTCGCACTCAGAACTTACTTCCGCAGTTTTCACACTTGTAAGTTTTGCCCGCATCGTCAATCGCCCCGATTGTGCCAAAAGCGGCAGTCTTTACCGCCCTCGTGGTAAGTGATATCTTCTTAAGGCTGGTCGAACCACAAACCGGGCATTTGGGGACGTTACTTCTCGCACTTGACGGATTGCTTATACTGTTATAGGCGTTTTGCATGGCTCTCCACTCATATGCTTTTCTTTCTTCTTCAAGCTTTCGTTGCTCTTCCTCGTCTTGTTTTTTATAGTACTCCCATCTCCTATTAATCATTTCTTCTGATATAGGATGACCTAACTTGTTTTCTAACCATTGGATTCGCTCTTTTCCATTCATACGTATAAGTTTATGACCATCTATAAATCCTAACTTTGTAAGATTAATATTGCAAATAGGGCAAGGAAAATCACCTTTATTTAAAATTGTGATATATCCACAGCTTTCACAAATAAACTTTACTCTCATATTTCGTATCACTCCTTCCATGTTGTCTATATTATCATAAAGAAAATAAAGTGTCCACAGCTTCATTGAAAAATAGTATGATTTTCAAAACATTTGATAATGATATTGATACATGGATGGCAAAAATAGGCGTTGGACGAAAATCTATTAACGATTTTGTGGAAGCTTACAAAAAAAGAAAAGCTGATATTGATAAATCACTCTCAAAAGATGAAGCCAATTCAGAAGAATCCAAAGCACAAGTTGGAAGTTTTTGGAGCTATCTATCCACGCCGAAGGAAAGCACGAAAAAACAACCGATTGACGTTGACGAGATGTTTCCAAAGTTAGAGGGAGAAGGCCTGAACAAAGCGACGGAACGAATCAGCGAAATGTCAATTCAGGTTGCAAAAAACGAGACAACCTGGCAGGAACTATTCAATACCAACGATGAAAGCGAGCGTCATTACGCAAAACTTGGCCAACAACTGGAAGGGCAGATTATTGAAACGGAAAATGTTGCCGCCGCGAACGACAAGGCCCGCGAATCAATAATTGAGCAAAACAAGGCCATGAAGGAGCAAACCCTCGGTGCAAAGGCAAGCAAGTTTGCATTTAACGCCCTCGCCACCGTGGGAAACATGGCTATTAATGCCTTCATCTCTTACGGACTCAACGCGGCCATCGAGGCATGGGACAATTACGCGAACGCGCAGGAGAACGCCATCGAGCGGGGCAACGAGGCTTTTGACAGGATGCAGCAAAACCAGTCGAAAATCGCAGATGCCCAGTCCGTGTTTGACAGCATCAAGTCGAATACCGTCACGTTAGACGACGGCAGGGAAATCACGAGATTCGAGCAATTAAGCATGGGCGTAAGCTCCTTAGGTGAGAACATCTCGCTGACAAAGGCCGAGTTCGATGAATATAACTCCATACTGGCCCAGCTGTCCGGCGCGGGACTGACCGCCACGACCAGCATGTCGGCCCTGGAAGAGCAGATGAAAAATCTCAGGACGGAGACAAACCGTGACACCCTGAAAGGTTTGGGGGACTGGGTTGACGGTTTCAATGCCAAGAACAACCAGATGGCCAACGACTCCACAAAGGAAATCGGATACCAGCAGAAAATCAATGCGCTGGATAAGATTTATAAAAATGAAGATAACGGGTTCCAAGCGCAAGACGTCAAAAAATTGAGCTGGTGGGAAGAACTTGGCGGGAATTACGCCGCCAACATGCAAATGCAGGCCGCAGCCCAGCAGTTTAACTCGGACGCAAGCAGAATGCTGACCGAGTCAGCACAAGAAATATCCAATGAAACACTCCAGCTTGCAACCGACACGGAGGCACTTGAGGAAATCGCGAAGGAATTCAATATCGACATTTTCGACGAAAACGGTGAATTTTCCTATGAAAAATATAGTTCTGACGAGGTGCAAAAACAGTTGGCGGATGCACGAAAAACGTTGATGTCCGAAGTCGAATCCGAGGTAAGGCAAGGTGCCGGCTATCTGCAGGCACTCTTCGAAAACAGCGATGGTTTTGGCAAGCTTTCCGAAACGACGGCCAACATGGTGTCCGGCATATTCAACAACATCGATTACGATACCGTGTCAGAGCACATGATGGATGAAGAAACCGGAAAACTGGATAAAGACAAGATGGAATCATGGGTCGACGGCCTGACAAACAACCTGTCCAAGGCAGACATGCAGGGAAAGCTGAACGAGCTTTTCGGGCTAAACAGTAAAAAGGACAAGATGACGTATTCCGAATACAAGAAGCAATCCGAGGGATTGATTGCCCTGATTTCCGAAAGGGTGCCAGAACTGTCGGAATCCTTGCTCAGGGAGTCGTCGGGACTGGACGACGTTGTCGAGGATCTGGAAGCCAGTTATAACAGAATCGTCAAAAAATTCGGGGTACGAAACGCGGACAGGCTCAACACCTCCGACCTGAAAATCGCGGCGGAAATCATCGCCGACGACGGGTTCAGCGGGACATTTGACGACCTGCTGGTGAAAATCTACACGGCGAACCAGGCCTTCAAGGATCTGAACTCGAACGCCCATTTTGACGCGATCAGCGCGGCCGATCAGACGGAAAACGCCGGCGACGATTACCTGAAAGGCATCCGGTATCTGGAAGAGGCCAAGGAAATGTATGACAAGAGGCTTATTGGCACGGACGACTTCAAAGCGAGGGCGGCCTATTTCTCTCCCACCGGCTCTGACGATTCAGTAAATTTCGCCGACAACTATGAACGGGCAAAAAGGTATTTAACGGAAGACGAAAGTGGCCTGACAAACTTCTTGAACGACCTGCAGGCAAAAGGCTAC
Organism: Lachnospiraceae bacterium; assembly: GCA_910574865.1. Lineage (GTDB taxonomy): Bacteria > Bacillota > Clostridia > Lachnospirales > Lachnospiraceae > Schaedlerella. The sequence continues at coordinate 5,798 of CAJTDN010000039.1, forward strand.
GCCACTTCCGAAGCCCTGGCGGACGGGACCACCTCGTGGACCTACAACATCAACGACCTGGAACGTTGCGCGCAGGACATGGGAATGAGCTTCGAATGGCTCATGGACATGTTCGGGCGGCTGGAGGACTATGATTTCCATAACAATTTCATCGCGTCGGTGGAAGACGGTTCGGAACGAATCACGGACTTGTCAAAAGAACTGGTCGAGGCCGAGGCAAAACTGGCCGAACTGGAAGCGGACCCGCAAAGCGGGCAGATGGCGATTGACCAGCAGCGGGAAAAGGTCAACCAATTACGAAGTGATATTCTGCAGACGCAGGACGCGATGGGACTGGTCGCCGCGAGATCCGCCGAGGATTACAAGAAGCAAATCGACCTGGCCAAAACGTCCATCAACACGTTGAAAGAAGAAAGGGAACGAATCCTAAACGACCGCACTTACGGTGATGACACAGAACGGGTCGCCTCCCTGATGGAAGACCAGATACGGGAATGGGCATCCGAAAACAACATCGAACTTGACGCGAAGTTAAACATCGTGAACGAAGATTCTATTCAAGGCGAAGTATATAATGCCGTTTATGCCGGCCTGGATGAAGCCCAACACGAGGCCGAAGAAGCCAACGAGAAGTTACTGGAACTTGGCAAGACCGGCACGACATTTGATTTTGACACGACAGACGCGGAGGAACTAGAAAACCAGATTACGGAGGCATCAAAGCTTCTTGAAGAATTTAAAAATGAAGACGGCACGGTAAACATCGACCTGGAGGGTGCCGAGGAAGCGGAGCTCATTCTTGAAACGCTCGTCCGAATGAGAGACGAATTGGCCGGCAACCAAGTGGCCATGTCCATTGACACGTCCCAGATAGAGGGCGAACTTGGCCATGGTTTAAGCCTGATTCAAAGTTTTCAGGAACAACTCAACAACTATCAAAAGGCCGCGCTCGAAAACGGGAACACGGAAATCGCCCAAATCAAAATGCAAAACGTCGCCGAGGCACTCAACAAACTGCCAAACGATGTCAGAGTCGCGCTTGGCCTTGATGACGAGGGTTTCCAGACGGCGATTGACAACGTGATGGCAACGAAAATCGACGTGGAAGCAGGCGTGGAGCTTGACCGGGCGTCTTTGCAAATTATTTCTGATACAATCGCGGGAATCA
>CAJTDN010000040.1:2500-5091 GCA_910574865.1 Lachnospiraceae bacterium
GAAAGGCGTGTCGGCAAGGCGGGATCCAGAGTACCACGAGACACGAGGAACCTTGTGGGAAGAAGCGGGGACCACCCCGCAAGGCTAAATACTACTTAGTGACCGATAGAGCATAGTACTGTGAAGGAAAGGTGAAAAGGACCCCGGGAGGGGAGTGAAAGAGAACCTGAAACCATGCGTTTACAAGCTGCGGGACCGCCGCGCGTGCGGAACCGCGTACTTTTTGTAGAACGGTCCGGCGAGTCGCGCCGGCTGGCAAGGTTAAGCGCTTATAGGCGCGGAGCCGAAGGGAAACCGAGTCTTAAGAGGGCGAGGGAGTCAGCCGACGCGGACCCGAAACCGGGTGACCTATCCATGTCCAGGTTGAAGTCGCCGTAAAAGGCGATGGAGGACCGAACCCACATCCGTTGAAAAGGGTGGGGATGAGGTGTGGATAGCGGAGAAATTCCAATCGAACCCGGAGATAGCTGGTTCTCCCCGAAATAGCTTTAGGGCTAGCCCCGCGCGAGTCTTGCGGAGGTAGAGCACTGAATTCCTGAGGGGGCGTCAAAGCTTACCAAGGGATATCAAACTCCGAATGCCGCGTAGACGCTGCGAGGGAGTCAGACCGCACGAGATAAGTTGGGCGGTCGAGAGGGAAAGAGCCCAGACCAACGGCCAAGGCCCCAAAATGTGTGTTAAGTGGAAAAGGATGTGGGATTTCGAAGACAGCTAGGACGTTGGCTCAGAAGCAGCCACGCGTTCAAAGAGTGCGTAATAGCTCACTAGCCGAGAGGTCCCGCGCCGAAAATGTCCGGGGCTGAAACACACTGCCGAAGCCATGGGATTGGTGAAAGCCAATCGGTAGGGGAGCATTGCCGACGGAAGGAAGCCGTACCGGAAGGGGCGGTGGACTGTCGGGAAGGGAGAATGCCGGAATGAGTAGCGAGAGGAAGGTGGGAATCCTTCCGGCCGAATATCCAAGGTTTCCAGGGTAAAGCTGATCTGCCCTGGGTAAGTCGGGACCTAAGGCGAGGCCGAGGGGCGTAGCCGATGGACGACAGGTGGAGATTCCTGTACTGCCATGTGACAGAACTGTGGGGACGCGGAAGGTTGGCGCGTGCCGGGGACGGAGAACCCGGCGCAAGCGCAGGAGGGACGGGCGAGGCAAATCCCGCCCGCGACCCAAAGGCGTGACGCGTAGCGAAGCGAGAGTAGCGAAGAGCGCGAGCCTGCCGCCGAGAAAAGCCGCTATGGTTCACATGGCACCCGTACCGTAAACCGACACAGGTGGATGGGGAGAGGATCCCAAGGCCGACGGGAGAAGCATTGTCAAGGAACTCGGCAAAATGGCCCCGTAACTTCGGGAGAAGGGGTGCCGCCGCGAGGCGGCCGCAGAGAATTGGCCCAAGCAACTGTTTAGCAAAAACACAGGTCTATGCGAAACCGCAAGGTGATGTATATGGGCTGACGCCTGCCCGGTGCTGGAAGGTTAAGGGGAGAGGTTAGCGGCGACGCGAAGCTTTGAACTTAAGCCCCAGTAAACGGCGGCCGTAACTATAACGGTCCTAAGGTAGCGAAATTCCTTGTCGGGTAAGTTCCGACCCGCACGAAAGGCGTAATGATTTGGGCACTGTCTCGACAATGCACCCGGTGAAATTGAAGTACCAGTGAAGATGCTGGTTACCCGCGCCAGGACGGAAAGACCCCATGGAGCTTTACTCCAGCTTGATACTGGGATCCGGTATCGCACGTACAGGATAGGTGGGAGGCTAAGAGCCGGGGACGCCAGTTTCCGGGGAGCCGCCGTTGGGATACCACCCCTGCGGTGCTGGGTTTCTAACCAGCGGCCGTGAACCGGCCGTGGGACAATGTCAGGCGGGGAGTTTGACTGGGGCGGTCGCCTCCGAAAGGGTATCGGAGGCGCTCAAAGGTTCCCTCAGAATGGTCGGAAACCATTCGAAGAGCGCAAAGGCAGAAGGGGGCTTGACTGCGACACCGACGGGTGGGGCAGGTACGAAAGTAGGACTTAGTGATCCGGTGGTATAAAGTGGGATTGCCATCGCTCAACGGATAAAAGCTACCCTGGGGATAACAGGCTTATCACTCCCAAGAGTTCACATCGACGGAGTGGTTTGGCACCTCGATGTCGGCTCATCGCATCCTGGGGCTGGAGTGGGTCCCAAGGGTTGGGCTGTTCGCCCATTAAAGCGGTACGCGAGCTGGGTTCAGAACGTCGTGAGACAGTTCGGTCCCTATCCGGCGCGGGCGTAGGATATTTGAGAGGAGCTGTCCTTAGTACGAGAGGACCGGGATGGACCGGCCGCTGGTGCACCTGCTGTTCCGCCAGGAGCATGGCAGGGTAGCCAAGCCGGGACGGGATAAACGCTGAAGGCATCTAAGCGTGAAGCCCCCCTCGAGATGAGATGTCCCATTCGAAAGAAGTAAGACCCCTTGAAGACGACGAGGTGGATAGGGCGGGGGTGGAAGCACGGCGACGTGCGGAGCTGACCGCCACTAATAGGTCGAGGGCATAACCAGACGGGTGATAGGGTTCGCAGGAACACTTCGGAGCATTTTTCTTCCCATGCGGTTTTGAAGGTACACGATAA
>CAJTDN010000041.1 GCA_910574865.1 Lachnospiraceae bacterium
AGATGCAACGCTGGCGGAAGAACATACATTCGGAGCTATGCCGAGGCACGACGGTGAAAATATCGGGAGCGAGCCTGCCGCCCCCTTCGTGCCGTTTGGACTTCCGTTGCCGGAGTTGGCAGGAAAGGCAACAAAACAGAAAAGAAAAAACAGAAGGTTTTGAAAGGAAAACGCGCATGCGCGGACCGTTTAAAAATCCGCGCCGCATTTGTTGCAGTGGAAGTTTTTGCTGTTGCGGCTCATGCTGAAAATGCCGAACATGTACGTGTGGGCGGCCTTGGAAAGGGTGCTGATTTTCTTCGTGCTCGTGCTATGGCAGTAAGGGCATTCGACCTTGGGCGGGCCGGAGGGAGAGGAGGTTTTGCCGGCGGCCTTGGCCGCGTCCATGGCTGCCCGTTTTGCCCGTCCCCTGGCCTGGGTCTTTTCCCTGAACTGGGCCGAGCGTGGGTTGTATTCCGGGGATGTCTTGACATATTTTTCCCTTAAATCAGTTTTCACTTTATCTAAATCAGCAAGGGTATACTTATAATATTCCTCGGGAAACGGATACACGTTAGAGCCACGATACTTACATGCTTTTTCTTCCCATGGTGGTATTAGTAACGTTGCTCCACATTTTTTACAATAATAACGACCTTCCCAATCAGATTTCATAAAGCAAGTTCTCCTTTCACCAAGTTTTAGCTTATTTTAGCATGGTTTTAGGAACAAAACAAGTAATAGTACCACAGAACACACCATTATCTAGAAAGTCATACATCTTAGTTATCACTCTGATACGGCATGGACTCCAAACACCTATGCCAAACAAGTAGCTTGATATTCCAAACGCGAGATGATGAAAAGACGAACGGCTGGACAGACAAAGTAACCGTGTTCGGCAAATCCTTGCATGATATTGGAAGTTCCGTGGGAAACGCGTTTCAAATGAAGCGGGAAGGCAGGGACGGTTTTTGGAGTAGTCTGAAAAGAAACCTCTCTGCCAAAGAGGAAGTACCAGAATTGATAAGTGAAAACCAAGCAAAACGGTATTTAAAACGAATACAGTCTATGGAAAAAGTCCCCTCCAAAAAGAAGAAGCGAAATAAGAACTCTCCCAGAAGAACATTTTCATCAGAAGAGTGGGATACAAACTTAGAGATAGACACAGAAGTCGATACTGACAAGAAATGGCTTACCGACTATGCCCAGAGTGACGCCGTCCGTTCGACCAAGGGCATCATGGAGGCAAACAAGGAGGCGCACGACGCGGCCGTCGAGCACAACGAGGAGCTGGAAAAGACCTCCCCGATAGCCAAGGCCGGGCAGGCCGCCATGAAGGGACTCGCCCTCGCGGGGAACATGATTGCCTCGTGGGCCATCAGCGGAATTATCAATCTCGTGGCGGGAGCCGTCGACAACCTCGTGCACGCGCAGTCAAAGGCCATCGACGCCGCGGCCGAGGCGGCCAACGAGTACGACGCGGCAAAGTCCAGGCTGGCGGGCCTGAACGAGGAGTACGAGACGCAGGGACAAAGGATCAAGGAACTGGCTACGTTACAAGCAAACGGCACCATCACGCTGGAGCAGGAGGCGGAACTTGGCCGCCTGCAAAAGCAGAACGAGACGCTGGAACGGCAAATCAGCCTGCAGGAGAGCCTGCTCGAAGTCAAACAGAAGGCCTCCGCCGAGGCGGCCAGAAAGGCCTCCGGCACGGAGCGGTCTTACACGGAGGCGATGCAGGAGGAATATGGCGGTTTCCTAGGGACAATCATCGGCGCGGCCGGATACCTTGACACCTACACCGACCCGGCCACCGGGCTTTCCACGACGGCCGCCATGGAATGGCAGTCGCGGGACACGTCCGAACTCGGCCTGGCCAGAACGGACATCGACAACCTGAAGAAATACCAGGCGGAACTGGAAAACGTGGAGAAACAGCTTGCTAGCGACCCGGGCGACTCGGGGCTTCTTGAGCGGCAGCAGAAATTAAACGAGCAGATATCGGAGACGAGGCAAAGCCTGTACGAGTCTGCAAGCCTCTTCCAAGGCTGGATTGACCAGAGCACGGACGCGAGAGGGGCCGTCATTTCCGGCGCGGAGGCCAGCGTGGACGAATGGCGGGGGATGCTGAACGAGATCAACAACCTGGGAAAGAACGAAAGCGAAATCGAATGGAACAACCTCGAAACCTTCTTCGGTTCTTCCGGCGGGGGCGTGATTGAGAAGCGTCTGGGCGAAATCGTGAAGAAAAGCGGGAACGCCGCCGACGCGCTGGCCGAATTCGAACGGATGGGGCTGCGCCTTGAAGACATCGACGTGTCCGCGGACGCGTTCAAAAGATATTTTGAGGAAATCGCCCTCGCCGCCGGGGAGACGGACGAGGCCTTGTCAGGCTTTGAAAACAACCTCTCCGTGGGCGAAGTGACCGCGGCCTTTTCCACGGCCAACGCGGGGGACGGCTACAAGACGATGGCCGGCAACCTGAAAAAGGCGGAGGAGCTTTACCGCAACGGGGAAATCGGCACGGACGAATTCCAGGCCGTGGCGCAATGGATGACCGCCGGGGATTTGCGGAAAAACGAGGAAAACTACAAGTATGACGCCACCGCCTACCAGAAAGCCTGGGAACAGACGTATGCCAAGGTGTCGCGCTGGTTTGACGGGGAAAACCCGGCGGACGGCGTCTGGAACTTCGCCGGGGACCTGGCGGCGGCCGCGCCGCAATTATTCAACGCCATTGACAGGAACACGAACACGTTGGATTTCAGCGGGGAATTCAAAAGCACCGCGCAGGCGGCCAAGGAACTCGGCGTGGGCGTGGGGGTCGTGGAGACCGCGATGCACCGGCTGGAAGACTACGGGTTCGAGTTCGACGGCATTTTGTTCAGCGGGGAGGAAATCAACCGCTACGAGTCCGCCCTCGAGGGAATCCGGGACGTTTATGAAAACATGTCGGAAGGACGCGAAAAGGAACGGCTGGGCGGGCTCCTGGAAGGGTGGGACGCGGAATACGAAAGCTGCATGGCCGACCTTTCCAACCTGACCGAGGAGAAACGGATCCGCATCGAGTTCGAGTACGACCTCGTGACCATGGAGCAGGAAATCCAGGCCCTGCGGGCCCGGGCGAAGGCCGAGGGCGGGCAGAATTCCGAGACCAACGCCTCCATCATCGCCGGGAACGCGACCTACATCGAGACCGCGAAACGGGGACTGGGACTCGACCAGTTGCCGGAGGATGCCATGCCTTCCTATTTCGCGGAAGCGGACGGGCGCATGGAACATTTGTATGAACAATTGAAGGGCATGGATTACGGAACCGACGAATACTTCGAAGTACAGGCCAGGATTGTCAACGAGCAGGAAATGCAGAAGGAACTCCTTGACGCGTTCTCCGTCCTGCACCCGGAAATCAATGCCGAAAGCAATCCGGAGACGGTTCGGCAACAGTGGGACGAATTCCTGCTGGCCCCGCGGCAGCTGACCGTGGAAGGAACCCTGGACGGCGAATCGCTGCGGGAGCAGATGGACACGCTTTCTGCCGGTTCCACCATCACGTACGAGGCGGACTTGGACGGCGTGCGGCGGGAAATCACGGCCCTGAAAAACGCGGACGGGAGCATCAGCTACGAGGCCGAAATCGATGACACGACGTTCATGCTGGCGGGGGTGGAGGACAAAAACCACACGATCACCTACACGGTGACGGGGGAAAAGGAAGTGGAAGAATCCGTGGCGGGCATCCAAGGATCCGTGGACAATCTGCCGGACGAGTATTCGTTCCCCATAAACGCGGACGGCTCCGGGGCGTTCGACGAGGTTCAGAAATTTCTGTATTATTTAGGCCAGATTCCATCGATGAAAACGGTGTTGCTAAGATACAGCCAGGAAGATGGCACGAATACTGGCGGGCAAAGCCCAAACCCCAAGGCCGCATTCAGCACAAATGCCGGTTCCGGCATTCCAAAGGGAACCAAAGTGGTACCACGTGCTTTCGCAAGCGGCACCATCCCGGACACCTCGTGGGCTGACCCGGACTGGCAGACCGAAAAATCCCAGGAGGCCCTGACCGGCGAGCTGGGACGGGAGCTGGTCGTGAAGGGCAACCGCTGGTGGACGGTCGGCGACGACGGGGCACAATTCACCAGGATACCGCAAGGATCCGTCGTGTTCGACGCGGACCAGACCAGACATTTATTGGAAAACGGGCGCATCCACACGAGGGGGCGCGCGCTCCTGTCCGGCACGACACAAGGCGGTCTGAACGGCAAGAGGCACGCAGACGGCACGGCCTACAGTCATGGCACGGCGCACACGGGCGGCACGGCCTACAACCATGGCACGGCTTACGCGGGCGGCTCCGCCGGCGGGGCGGAGAAGGTGTTCGACTGGGTGGAGAAATCGCTATCCAACATCGGGCGCGTCATCGACTCCGTCGCGGCCAAGGCAAAATCCATTTTCAGCCTATGGGGCGAGCGTGACATGTCGCTGGCGAAACAGCTCGAGGAGACAAGGCGGCAGATTTCGCTCCAGCAGCAGGGATACGACAAATACATGGAAAAGGCACACTCCTACGGGCTGGATTTCGAGACCGAGCTCAAGGTGGCTATCGGCGGCATTGACATCAGCACGGTTACCGACGAGGCCCTCGTGGAAAAAATCGAGGGG
>CAJTDN010000042.1 GCA_910574865.1 Lachnospiraceae bacterium
CTGCGCATCGGCGAGGCACGGCATTTGAAATGCCCGGACATCGAGCATTCCCGGGGCAGGATCCTGGTGCGCGCCTCCAAGAACCGTAAAAAAAAAATGCGCAAGCTTTCCGAACGGGCATGGCGGATCGTCCTGCAATACTGGTACTCGCTTCCCGCCGGGAAACGCCCGCGGGACTTCACGCCTTTGCCACCTACCATTACGAGGACGGGACCGACCTGCTCACCCTGAAGGAACTGATGGGGCACCGCTCCGTCAGTTCCACCGCCGTCTACGTCCACCTTTCCTCCCGCGCGTTCCACGCGGTGCAAAGTCCCCTTGACCGGATGGGAGGGATGGAGCCATGACCGGCGGGAAAATCCAGCAAGTCTGGCTCAATTCCCATGAGGCCTTCGACGCTTCCGGACGTTTCCAGTCCGAGGTGCAGAGAAAGGCTTCCCGGGCCATCCTGTACTGCAAGTCCGGGAAGCTTGGCGCGAACGTTTCCGAATGCCCGGATTGCGGGCATGTCGAATTCCATAACAACTCCTGCCGGAACCGGAACTGCCCCTGCTGTCAGGCCGTGCAAAAGGAACTATGGGTTGACAAGCGCGGGGCCGAGGTGATCGACGCGCCCTACTTCCACGTGGTCTTCACGGTGCCGCATGAATTGAACGGCCTGATTTACTGCAACCAGGCCCTCCTCTACGGGCTGCTCCACAAGTGCTGCGCCCAGACAATCCTGGAACTGTCCGCCGACAAGAAACGTCTCGGCGCGACGCCCGGCATCGTCCAGGTCCTCCACACATGGAACCAGGAGCTCCTCTACCACGTGCACATGCACTGCATCGTGTCCGGCGGGGGGCTCACGCCAGACCGCAAGATACGGAAGGCGGGGGGACGTTTCTTCATCCCGGTAAGGGTGCTCCGGGACAAGTTCAAGGGGAAGTACCTTGCCGGCCTTGACTCCCTTTACAAAGGCGGAAAGCTGGCGTTTTCTTCCGCTTGTGAAGGGCTGCGCGACACCCGCGGATGGGCAGGGTTCCGTGACGGCCTTTACAAGAAGGAATGGTGTCCCTACATAAAGGAAACCTTCAACGGGTTCGGCAACGCCATGGAATATCTGGGAAGGTACACCCACAAGATTGCGATATCGAACAGCCGAATCCTGTCCGTTGACGAACGGCGGGTGACCTTTTCCGCCAGGGGAAAAAGGCCGGGCGAGCCACGCCGGAGCGTCACGCTTGAGAACACCGAATTCATCCGGCGTTACCTGACGCACGTCTTGCCTTCCGATTTCCAGAAAATCCGATACTATGGATTCCTGAACAACCGGTACAAGACCCAAAACCTGAAATTGATTTTTTCCATCCAGGGACGCCGGCGTTTCAAGGAACGGTATGCCAACCTTTCCATGGCCGAACTGCTGAAGGCGGCCTGGGACGTTGACGTTCACTTGTGCCCGAAAT
>CAJTDN010000043.1 GCA_910574865.1 Lachnospiraceae bacterium
GCGAGGCACGGCATTTGAAATGCCCGGACATCGAGCATTCCCGGGGCAGGATCCTGGTGCGCGCCTCCAAGAACCGTTCTTCCAGGTACGCGCAGCTTTCCGAACGGGCATGGCGGATCGTCCTGCAATACTGGTACTCGCTTCCCGCCGGGAAACGCCCGCGGGACTTCCTCTTCACGCAGAAGAGGGACGTTTCCAAGCCAATCGACCACCAGCGCGTCCCCGACTTCATACTCGCGCACGAAAAGGAACTGGGGTGGGAGCACCGCTTCACCTGCCACACGTTCCGCCACGCCTTTGCCACCTACCATTACGAGGACGGGACCGACCTGCTCACCCTGAAGGAACTGATGGGGCACCGCTCCGTCAGTTCCACCGCCGTCTACGTCCACCTTTCCTCCCGCGCGTTCCACGCGGTGCAAAGTCCCCTTGACCGGATGGGAGGGATGGAGCCATGAATGGCGGGAAAATCCAGCAAGTCTGGCTCAATTCCCATGAGGCCTTCGACGCTTCCGGACGTTTCCAGTCCGAGGTGCAGAGAAAGGCTTCCCGGGCCATCCTGTACTGCAAGTCCGGGAAGCTTGGCGCGAACGTTTCCGAATGCCCGGATTGCGGGCATGTCGAATTCCATAACAACTCCTGCCGGAACCGGAACTGCCCCTGCTGTCAGGCCGTGCAAAAGGAACTATGGGTTGACAAGCGCGGGGCCGAGGTGATCGACGCGCCCTACTTCCACGTGGTCTTCACGGTGCCGCATGAATTGAACGGCCTGATTTACTGCAACCAGGCCCTCCTCTACGGGCTGCTCCACAAGTGCTGCGCCCAGACGATCCTGGAACTGTCCGCCGACAAGAAACGTCTCGGCGCGACGCCCGGCATCGTCCAGGTCCTCCACACATGGAACCAGGAGCTCCTCTACCACGTGCACATGCACTGCATCGTGTCCGGCGGGGGGCTCACGCCAGACCGCAAGATACGGAAGGCGGGGGGACGTTTCTTCATCCCGGTAAGGGTGCTTCGGGACAAGTTCAAGGGGAAGTACCTTGCCGGCCTTGACTCCCTTTACAAAGGCGGAAAGCTGGCGTTTTCTTCCGCTTGTGAAGGGCTGCGCGACACCCGCGGATGGGCAGGGTTCCGTGACGGCCTTTACAAGAAGGAATGGTGTCCCTACATAAAGGAAACCTTCAACGGGTTCGGCAACGCCATGGAATATCTGGGAAGGTACACCCACAAGATCGCGATATCGAACAGCCGAATCCTGTCCGTCGACGAACGGCGGGTGACCTTTTCTGTTAGACGGCATTTTAAATGGAGCGGCGACTGCACAGTCGCCGCAAATTAAAATCTCCCTATAAAAGCAGTAACTCATACAGCGTGCAGCAAAAAACGGCA
>CAJTDN010000044.1 GCA_910574865.1 Lachnospiraceae bacterium
GGCATACCGTATCTGGCGCGCTTCGCGCCAGCGGACTTTCCGAGTCCGTCAAGGTATACCCATCCGGGCATCCCCCATCAGACGCGCTTCGCGCCAGCGGACTTTCCGAGTCCGTCAAGGTATACCCATCCGGGCATCCCCCATCAGACGCGCTTCGCGCCAGCGAACCCTCCGGGTTCGTCAAGGTATAAAAGATGGTTAGCATACGCCCCGTGATCACTCATGGGACTGTGGTCGTTACGGAATCTTTGACACTGGATGCGATTTCCTTTTGTCATATGGTTTTCGCATTTACTAAGTATCAAAGTCTTACCCTCGGTATTGTCCTTCTCAGGAGTTCCACCGATTTGAGCTAACTGTTTACCCGCATGTCACCATGCGGGGCCGTCTGTTCAGCCTAGTTTCGCCCAATTGGCCGTCTGGTCAACCAGGCTGGAGATTGACCTTCCCAGGTCATGCGCCGACTTGCTCGCGGAATTTAAAAAGCTGTCGTATCTTTTGGCGGTCGCGTCCGTCACCGTGTAGAGGTTCATCATCGCCGTGTCAATCGCGTGCACCTCCTGCGGCATTTTCTGGAGCCGCTTGATGACCGCCGAAACGCCGGAGCTTGGGGACAGCCACCGTGTGAAGCTTTTTCCGGCTTCGTCAATCTGGTTTTTGATGCTTTTTGCTACTTTTTCCAATGTTTTTAAATCGTTATCCGTATGTTTTTTCCTCCTTGTCTTGTCAGATTTCCGTTACCCGTTTATCTCCGACCGCCGGTTTTCACGCCATTTTTCGTAAACCCAGCGGATTTCGGACTTCAAGAACCAGCATACCAGCCGGCCTTTTTTGTCCTCCTTTTCGGACTCGCACGTGAACACGGGCTGCACGCCCCTTGACGTATAAAATATGATTTGTTTGATTAGGTCGATGGGGACGAGGTTCTTTTCCCCGTAGCAATCCATCACGTCCTGTTTCGTTTCTAAACCCTCATGCCACACATTTGGCACCACCATAAATGAAACTATGCAAGCGATAGGTTATTGAATTTGTTTTTGCCATTGTCTATACTATAACC
>CAJTDN010000045.1 GCA_910574865.1 Lachnospiraceae bacterium
GTTTCCAGAAAGATATTTTCAGTTGAGGATGCGGCTATGGAGGCGCAACTCACACCGGAAATCTTCGAAAGGAAAATGCGGGAGTTTACCGCACATGGCAAAATATGAGTTTATTAAGCAATACACCATATGATGACGTGTTCCGCACGTTATTAAACGACTGTTCTCCGTTGATTCTTCCGTTAATTAACGAAGTGTTCGGCGAGCATTATACGGGAAGGGAAAAGATTGTTTTTTCGCCGAACGAGCACTTCCTGAACCGGCAGGACGGAGAGGAAGAGGAACGTATCACGGACAACAGTTTCAAGGTGTTAGGAGCGATACCAAAAAAGTATCATTGGGAATGCCAGTGCAGCCCGGACAACAGCATGTTGGTAAGGTTTTTCGAATATGATACGCAAATAGCCCTTGACGAGGGGGAAATCGTGGAAAATGTTCTCACGGTGACATTTCCACATTCGGCAGTATTGTTTCTGCGGCATACCTTGTCAACACCGAATACCATGACCATTAAAATCAATACGCCGGGCGGTGATATCAGCTATGACATTCAAGTTATGAAAGTCGGAATGTATTCGCTTGATGAAATATTTGATAAGAACCTGCTGTTTTTGATTCCGTTTTACATCTTTTCGCATGAAAGTCGTTTTAAAGAGTATGCTGAAAACGAAGAAAAGCTAAGCGACTTGAAAGCAGAGTACGAAAAAATCAAAAACCGGCTGGAAGAACTGGCAAAAAGCGGCATGATTGACGAGTACACGCGATGCACGATTACCGACATGTCCAACAAGGTCTTGGAACATATCGCGAAAAATTATAAATCTGTTAGGGAAGGAGTGAAATCTGTCATGGGTGGAAAGATATTGGATTATGAGGCGAAGGATATTTTAAATCGTGGAAAGCAAGAAGGAAAACAAGAAGGAAGATTGGAATTATTATTTAACTTGGTTTCCAGAAAGATATTTTCAGTTGAGGATGCGGCTATGGAGGCGCAACTCACACCGGAAATCTTCGAAAGGAAAATGCGGGAGTTTACCGCACATGGCAAA
>CAJTDN010000046.1 GCA_910574865.1 Lachnospiraceae bacterium
ATTGCAAGGTCGCTGGTGATGCGGCGGTCTGTGATGCTGGCCACCACGCTGCGGTCATGCAGGTCTATGATTGTACAGTTATAGCGCACATCTCCGTTTTTCGGGAACAAGTAAGTGAAATCCGTACACCATTTTTTGTTGATTTTCTCCGCCGTGAAGTCCTGCTTCAGCTTGTTCTCAAATATCTTGTGGGGCTTCCCGGGCTTTTTGCCTGGCCTCTTGGGGCGGACGATGGAGTGCAGGCCCAGCTCCACGTTCATATATTTGTGGACAGTCGTGCGGCTATAGCGGTATCCCCTGCGTTCGAGATAAGCTGCCATGCTGCGGTAACCGTCCACCCCGTTATGGCTGTGGTAGATATCCTTAATCTGCTCCTGAACCTCTGCTTTTTGGGCATAATAATCCGCCTTCCGGTGTTTCCGGTAGTTGTAATAAGCATTCGGGCAGATGCCCAGCCGCTTCAGCAGCCAGCGGGTGCCATATTCCTTATGGTGTTGGTCAATGAATCGATAAGCCTCTAATCGATTTCCTTCGCAAAGAATGCCGCCGCTTTTTTTAAGAAGAGGTTCTCCTTTTTGGCCTCTTCCAGTTCCTTCCGCAGGCGGAGGTTCTCCTTCATGAGTTCCATTTCATTGGGGGCATCAGGATTGGCTTGGGCTTTCATCTGGCATTCTTTGCTGAATTCGCTACACCACTTGGAGATGCTGGCCTTGGACACGCCATACTCGGCGATGATGCTTTTGTAGGTTCGTCCTTCTTCCTCATGGAGACGGACAATCTTCCTTTTAAATTCGGGAGTGTAATTTCGTGACATAATGAGTTCCTCTTTTCTTGTGATTTTTATTATACTTTATTAGCCACTCCCGTTACAACTTTATTGTACCAAGCCGCTAGCGCGGCGGCTAGTTCCAGGTACGTAAAACCACAACTTTTTTTCAAAAAAAGGTAGCAGTTTTTAAGTTTATGATGTATTGTTAAGTTACCAAGCCAAACAACCCCATAACCTTAAAAACTGCTA
>CAJTDN010000047.1 GCA_910574865.1 Lachnospiraceae bacterium
CCTTGTCAATCGCCCCCTCAATTCCCATCGCCTCCCCCTCCTTATAGTCTCTGACAGCCGCAAGGTTCTCTCGGACTTGTTCCACGAACCACGCGTATTCATCCAGCGGCTTGCACGACGCAAGCAATTCTTCGTTATGCCCGTGGTTAATGTTTATCATCCGAACCTTCACTTCAATATCAGGGTCTGCCTCTTTAAAAATACGTTCCACTTCGGCTGATATCTCTTCCTCATTCGGTTTGTCTTTGTCTCCGTCGTACTTATGCATTACATTCCGGCGTATTTCTTCTTTGAACGCGTCGGAAAGTCGCAGGATGATATCGTCTTCCTTTTCATCCTCTCCGTTATAAAAAACGATTAATTTTGGTAACGGGAGCGGCATCAGCTTCCCCGCATACATGAACTCCCGGACGGACATGTTCGGATTGTAGGAACTTTGTTGTTCGTAAAGTTCCAAGGACTTGTAAATGCTCACCGTCTCCGACACGAGGATGGAAAGATCGTTCTTCATGCCCATGTAGAGCACGTCCTCAATGGTATTGATAGTAATGTCGGAAACATCGGCATGGGACGTGCCATGGATGGCATTGTAAAGCGACAGCGTCCATCTCTTATTTTCCTCACGGCCAAAGATAAAACTAAACAAGCGTGACTTGTATTCACGGTTTCCCTGGCTTTTGGTAAGCCGAT
>CAJTDN010000048.1 GCA_910574865.1 Lachnospiraceae bacterium
CTGCCGAAGGCGGGACCGGTAACTGGGGTGAAGTCGTAACAAGGTAGCCGTATCGGAAGGTGCGGCTGGATCACCTCCTTTCTAGGGAGAAAGAAGTAGGGGATTTGGATGTTGTCTATTGTTGGGTTGTCAAGCGGGGAAGCAGGAGATGGGACGAAAAGGGGACGTGTTCCCCTTGCCAGGCTCGAAAGGACCCCGCCAAGGACTCAGGCTTTCTGGTGGCGACGCGCCCAGGGGAAACACCCGTACCCATCCCGAACACGATGGTTAAGCCCTGGGCGGCCGATGGTACTATGCTGGGGACGGCATGGGAGAGCAGGTGGCCGCCAGAATTTAATAAAGATGTGGGCTTATAGCTCAGCCGGTTAGAGCGCACGCCTGATAAGCGTGAGGTCGGTGGTTCGAGTCCACTTAAGCCCATGTTTTGTGGGGGATTAGCTCAGTTGGGAGAGCGCCTGCCTTGCAAGCAGGAGGTCACGAGTTCGACTCTCGTATTCTCCATTTGATAATAAATAATTTTTATTATCAACAGTGTACCTTGAAAACTGCATAGGAAGAAAAGAAGAGATTAAAGATAATATCTTAATCAAGACATCCGAGGAGCCGAACCGGGAGACCGGTTTGGCGG
>CAJTDN010000049.1 GCA_910574865.1 Lachnospiraceae bacterium
TTTCTAAACCCTCATGCCACACATTTGGCACCACCATAAATGAAACTATGCAAGCGATAGGTTATTGAATTTGTTTTTGCCATTGTCTATACTATAACCAACGGCAAAGATCGTTTTAATTTTGGGCCTGCAGCCCGTTTTCTAAACTGATTTCAGGTACTCTCATTTGCACCACCACCTGTCCAGCCTCTTACGGCAGAAGGACGTACAGTAAAATGATAACAGACAGAGTACCGTGCCGTAAATTTACCCAGGAGGTGCCTTTATGGATAGAATTTACGACAATTGTTGTGGTATTGATGTGCACAAAAAGCTCATCGTTGCCTGCTTTCGAAAAGGCAATAAGCAGGAGATACGGGAGTTTGGTGCAACAACCAGAGAGCTTCTTGAAATGGCTGGCTGGCTCAAAGACGGCAGCTGTGAAATGGCCGCAATGGAGAGCACGGCATCTTATTGGAAGCCCTTGTATAACATCCTTGAATCGTCCGGCCTGAACGCCATGGTGGTCAATGCCCGCCATATGAAAGCCGTCCCAGGACGCAAGACAGATGTCAGGGACGCGGAATGGATTGCAGACCTTCTCCAGCATGGGCTGCTCCAGCCCAGTTACATCCCTGATAAAGA
>CAJTDN010000050.1 GCA_910574865.1 Lachnospiraceae bacterium
AGGGCATGGGTATGGCCGCAGGAACTGCACTGGTAACGTTGTACGGTTACTTCGTATGTGACGGGAAAATCCTTTTTCCACTCCACCAGGTAACGCGTATAAGACGCAAATGGAGACAGGCATGCTTTTGCATGGCAGATAGGACAGACACCATCCGTATGGGACAGGCTCTCTGCCTCCTGCTCAAACCACTGCCTGTCGGAAAAAGATATTTGGTTCAGCTTGCAAAAAACAGTAAATGGTCGTATCATTGGTATGGCGGGTCCTTTCGGGGATCTGGCTGATGGATGGGAAGAGAACCAAACTTTGGTCGGTGGGGTTCTCTTCTTTTTGTGTCTCCTGCTACAGATACCATCATACTGCTTTTCCCGTCCCGTGCAAGAAAAAAGCGTGCCGTTTTTTGCTGCACGCTGTATGAGTTACTGCTTTTATAGGGAGATTTTAATTTGCGGCGACTGTGCAGTCGCCGCTCCATTTAAAATGCCGTCTAACAGTATAGGTGGTTCGCCCTTTTTTGGCGGTAGTGCATGGCTCTTTGCAGTCGCAGACATATTGTCCCTTTACCATGTGCACTTTCGGGCAGCACCATTTGACA
>CAJTDN010000051.1 GCA_910574865.1 Lachnospiraceae bacterium
CTATCTTTCAATCTGTATAGTTAAATTCTACAATAAACACCACCCGTTATTAGTAAAAATGCCGAAAGTGAAAAATTGTTCAAAAAAAGGTTGAAATTTTTATTTTTTGAAAAAATTAAAAATTTTCGTTGACATTGAGAAATCTGTTTAGTATAATAATCAATGCGCAGTTGCGTGAATTGAATATTGTCCCGTCAGAAGACGGATATCATTCAGAATCAGGAGAAGTACTCAAGAGGCTGAAGAGGCGCCCCTGCTAAGGGTGTAGGTCGGGTGACCGGCGCGAGGGTTCAAATCCCTCCTTCTCCGTTCGGTGTGTTGGAGACTACTGGGGAATCCAGTAGTTTTTGGTTCTCAAAAGAGAATTGTGTTATATACACCGGGAAAACCACAAAATATGGTGCTAATAACAAGAATGAAAAAAATCGAAAAAAAATTTAAAAAAATTCTTGACAAAGCGAAATGACTGTGGTAGTATAAACAAGCTGTCGCGAGAGACGGCAACAAAACAAAGCTAGAAAGAACCTTGACAACTGAACAATAGACAACAACAATCCTTGAAAATTTCTTGAAAAGA
>CAJTDN010000052.1 GCA_910574865.1 Lachnospiraceae bacterium
TAGGAATAGTTTTTTACATCAGGGTCAGCGGGGATAGAAGTATCAATTTCTTCCCCCTCGCCCAGCTCCGGCAGTTCGGCCTCCTGGTAGGTCCCGCGAATATATTTTATGGCGTCGTGCAGCTGGTCGGAAAGTTCCAATCCCTCAATGGGATTTACGGTGTAATCCATGCCATGAGCGGTGCTTTCCGGCTCCTGCCTGCCCAGCACCATTTCCGGGTGGTCCAGGAAATAGCGGTTGATGGTAAAATCATCTTCGGTCTGTCCGGTCTGCGTCCAGTCCGGGGCAATGTCAATCGGGCGGTCACGTTTTTGCAGGAAAATGATGTCGGATACCACCTCTGTCCCTGCATTGGCCTTGAACGCATTGTTGGGCAGACGGATCGCGCCCAACAGCTCCGCCCGCTGCGCCAGATACCGGCGCACCGTAGAATCCTTGGAATCCATCGTGTAGCGGCTGGTGACAAAGGCCACCACACCGCCCGGACGCACCTGGTCCAGCGATTTTGCAAAAAAGTAGTTGTGGATGTTGAAGTTCA
>CAJTDN010000053.1 GCA_910574865.1 Lachnospiraceae bacterium
TCACCGAAGTCAAGTTTCCATTCGCGTCATACGTCAAGCTGGAGACATTTCCATTTTTGTCCGCGCTCTTGATCGGATTTCCACCTAAATCATATATCGTGGTCTGAATTTTCCCCTCGGCATCCTTTTCCTCGACGATTCGGCCAACACCATCATAAACGTCATTTTCCGTCCGGCCTTCCTCGTCGGTCATGGAAATTTGCCGCCCGGCGGCATCATAGGTATAGGAAACCACGCCGCCTTCCGGGTTCGTCTCGGATACCAGCTTATTATTGTTATCATATACGTACCGCCAAGTGCGTCCGCTGTCATCCGACTTGGCAATAATGTTCCCGTTCGCATCAAGCGTGTAATTCCACACCGCCCCGAGCTCGCTGATTTCCTGAATCACGCGCCCGCAAGCGTCATACGCCCACTGGTACACCGCGCCGTCCGCATAAGTGACCGCCGTTTCATTTCCAAGGGCATCGTATACGTGGCTCGTCTCCCGCCCCAGCGCGTCGATTTCTTTCGTCACAAGTCCCAG
>CAJTDN010000054.1 GCA_910574865.1 Lachnospiraceae bacterium
GGAGTGACCGAGAACCTACGGAAAGTCACCAGCTACGCCGCCAAGCATGAAGCCCGGTTTATGAAGCTGTTGACCGAGCAGACCGAGGACGGGAGCAAACGCCGGAACACCGCAAGGAAGAAAGAACTGGAAGCGGCAGAAAAGCGGATTGCGGAACTCTCCGCTATCTTCAAGCGGCTGTATGAGGACAGCGTGACCGGGCGCATATCGGACGAGCGTTTCACGGAGCTTTCGGCAGACTATGAAGCCGAGCAAAAGGAACTGAAAGAGAAAGCCGCCGCCTTGCAGAGCGAGCTTTCTAAGACGCTGGAAGCCACGGCAAACGCTGAAAAGTTTATGAAAGTGGTACGCAAGTACACCAGCTTTGAGGAACTCACCCCTACCCTGTTACGGGAGTTTGTGGAGAAAATCGTAATCCACGAATCGGAAGCCCTTGACGGGAAACGCCGGGGGAAGCTCCGCAGACAGGAAATCGAAATCTATTACTCTTTTGTCGGCAAGGTAGAA
>CAJTDN010000055.1 GCA_910574865.1 Lachnospiraceae bacterium
ATGACCGTGTCGCCATCCCCGAACGCCCCCGTCGGCAGGGTGATTTCACCCGTCTCGGCCGAATAGGCAAATTCCGTGGCGGACGCGGCCGCACCCTGCGCGTAGTCCTCGCCCGGCATGCCGTTCTTGTCGGCCTTGTAGATGTAGCGGATCTCATTGCCCGCCTTGCCCGTGGCCTTGTGCGACAACTTGACCTTCGTGTCGCCGTCCTTCACCTCGAATTCCTCGCGGATCACGACGGATGCCCCGTTCGTCACCTTGACGACCTCGGTTCCGGCCTGCAGGGCGATGTAACCTTCGTCAACCGCGCCGTTGCTGGCCTCGATGCTTGCCACCTTGTTGATGTCGAAGGCCGCCAGCTTCGCCCCGTCGGAGCCTTCCGCGTAGACCGTCTCCTGCGAGCCCTTGATGGAAAAGTTCTTCAGGTCGTTAAACGTGACCTTGTGTTTCTTCGTCTGCAAATCATTCAGGATGATTCGCCTTACCTTTTT
>CAJTDN010000056.1 GCA_910574865.1 Lachnospiraceae bacterium
TGCCGTTGGTTATAGTATAGACAATGGCAAAAACAAATTCAATAACCTATCGCTTGCATAGTTTCATTTATGGTGGTGCCAAATGTGTGGCATGAGGGTTTAGAAAGAAATTCAGCTTTGCTTTCTTCTTCTACCGTTGTCCATTTCTTTGTAAAAAGAAGTGTTTGTATATCTGAAAATTCCATAGAATAGAAAAATTTTTTCAATCTTTCTATTTGCTTTTTCTCTTCATTTCCTTTGGCTTGTATTACGCCTTTAATTTTCTTTTGCAAATCTGGAGAAACCGTTTTTTGATAGTAGTCTACTCCGAAATTAACCGTATACGTATTAAATAGTAGTTTACGCAAATTTCTTTCTAAACCCTCATGCCACACATTTGGCACCACCATAAATGAAACTATGCAAGCGATAGGTTATTGAATTTGTTTTTGCCATTGTCTATACTATAACCAACGGCAAAGAT
>CAJTDN010000057.1 GCA_910574865.1 Lachnospiraceae bacterium
TGTTTAATTTCCTGAACAGCAACAACATCACTTCCATAGAGCAGCTTTATGAAAAGGTGGCCGCCATGAACAAAGATTACTATTCCCTGCGTGGGAAGATTGTCAACGCCGAGCGGCGTATCAAAGTGCTGAACGAACATCTTTCCATGTGGGAGAAATACGAGAGGAACAAAGGAACCCGCCGCCAGTTCGACAAGATGAAGCCGGGGAGGAAAAAGGAGCAGTTTGAGCAGAAGCACAGTGCGGAACTGGCGTTATATGAGGCCGCCGTCCGGTATCTGGAAAAGCTGAAAGCCACCGGCGAAGAAGTCACCCCGAAGAAATGGCAGGCCGAGGCTGACCGCCTGAAAGCGGAGAAATCGGTACAGTACCAGAAAATGAAATCCATGCGGGAGGACATCAAGGCGGTGGAGAACCTGAAAAAGACAGCGGAGCAGTTGGCTAGGACGGAAAATGAA
>CAJTDN010000058.1 GCA_910574865.1 Lachnospiraceae bacterium
CGCACCGACACGTACGCCTACGATTTGGCCGGACGGCTGGTAGCACTGGCGGATCCGCTGGGGAAGGTGACCGCCGTCACATACGACCCGGCAGGCAACATCACGTCACTTTCAAGGCCGGGCGGAAGAACGACCAGCTATGAATATGACAACAATTACAACCTGACTTCCGTCACCGACCCGATGGGTTACGTGGCACGGGCACTTTATGATAAAGACGATTGGATGACGCAGCGCACGGACGCGCTGGGGCAGGACGAGAAGTGGACGTACGACGCAAACGGGCGCGTCACCGCCTACACGAACAAGAAGGGCGACACGAACGGCTACGAGTACGACCCGCACGGCAACGTCATCACGCTGACTGACTTCACGGGCGTGAAGAGCCATTTCGAGTACGACGAAAACGATAACCTGATAAAGGTGACCGACCCACTGGGCAACGTGAC
>CAJTDN010000059.1 GCA_910574865.1 Lachnospiraceae bacterium
TTCGGGGGCCAGCCGGGAACAGCGCCGCCGCCCTGTGCATGATGCTTGTCATGCTGCCCTTTTTCCTGCTGGCGATGTACGAGAAGAACGGCCAGCCGCTGGAAAAGATCATCGGCAACATGATCCGGGTATCCTTTCTCCGGCCCCGGCAGCGCCCCTACCAGACCAACAACTTCTATGCCGTATTGGAGCGGCAGGACAAACTCGACAAGGAGGTGTATGACATTGTTTACGGCAAAGAAAAACCGGACAAACGGCAGAGCGCCGGAGGGCGAAGGGCCAATGCCGGTGAAAAAGAAGCTCTCCCGCGCGGATCGGAAGCAGATCGAAGCCGCCATTTCCCGCGCCAGCCGCACTGACCAGAAGGGGATTTCCGCGCAGGACAGCATCCCCTATGAACGGATGTGGCCGGACGGCATCTGCCGCGTGACCGGCTGCTA
>CAJTDN010000060.1 GCA_910574865.1 Lachnospiraceae bacterium
GAACGCGATGCGGGAACTGGAATGGGGCTACTTCGAGACGGCACAGACGTACATTTCCCGGCTGGCCGAGGAATCGGACTGGCTGATCGGGCTACTGGAAAAGCAAGGGAAACTGATGGACGACAACGGCAACTTCACCGACGCGGGAACGGCCACGAAAGGGCTTCACGCCATAAACTACGGCACGTACATGTCGCAGGCCGACGATTACGCCAAGGAAATCCAGAAGATTAACGCGGAACTGGCCAAAGACCCATATAACACGACACTCATCGAGAAGCGGGACGACCTGTTAAAGTCGCAGAGGGAATGTATCGACGCGGCCTATGACGAGATTGACGCCGTGAAAGACTTAATTTCGGACGCGTATGACAAGCAGCTGGACGCGCTGCAGCAAGTCATTGACAAACGCAAGGACGCGCTGGACGCGGAAAAAGAC
>CAJTDN010000061.1 GCA_910574865.1 Lachnospiraceae bacterium
CCAATTTT
The DNA here is from genome assembly GCA_910574865.1 of Lachnospiraceae bacterium. GTDB lineage: Bacteria > Bacillota > Clostridia > Lachnospirales > Lachnospiraceae > Schaedlerella. The sequence continues at coordinate 9 of CAJTDN010000061.1, forward strand.
GCAAAAATGACAAACATAGAATCAGGAGGAAACAAACATGGCAGAACTTACTTTGAAAAACTTGACGTTCCGTTATAAAAACACAAACCAAGACGTCCTTTCAAACGTGAACTTCACGTTTGAGAGCGGCAGACTCTATGCCATCGTGGGGCCGTCCGGCAGCGGCAAGAGCACGCTGCTCAGCCTGATGGCGGGTCTTCTATCTCCCACGGAGGGGGATGTATTGTTGGATGACCAAAGCTACAAGTCGCTAAACCTTGACCAGCTCCGGCGCGAGAAACTCACCGTCATTTTCCAGGCGTTCCATCTCTTCCCGTTGCTGACGGCAATCGAGAACGTTTCTTTCCCGATGGAAATCAACGGCATTTCCCCGGCCGAGTCCATGCCAAAAGCCGCGAAATTGCTGGAAGAGGTCGGCATT
>CAJTDN010000062.1 GCA_910574865.1 Lachnospiraceae bacterium
CATCAGCTGCTCCAATCGGCTGTTCGCGGTCCGGTCGATCTCCAACAGGTGCGGGTACAGCTTCTCGCTCATCAGCAGACGGTTGTAAAGGATGGGCCGGTGATCCTTCAAGTAGGTTTTCCGCATCCTGCCGTACTTGCCCAGGGGCGTTTCGGGCTGTTCTGTCAGTTGCAGGTTGGGAATCAGATAATCCCCGTTCTGAATGTAAGTTAAGGTGTTGTTCATTTTGCTGGCTCCTTTCTTTGTTGGCCTCTCGTTCCGCGTTTAGAATGGTTACGCCGATCTGCCGCAGCACCTGCTGGTTGATCTGGCTGACCGCCGTTCCCAGCGCCCCAACGGTGGCCGGTGTGTTGAAATCGAAAACCGGCATGAAATCCTCGTGGGTGAAATACTG
>CAJTDN010000063.1 GCA_910574865.1 Lachnospiraceae bacterium
TTCAAGTCGGATATCGCGCTCTGGATTTGGGAAACCAGCCGCTTGACGCCGGAGTTTAAGTTGAAGCTCTTGCCGATGGTCTGCGAGGCCTCGGAGATTTCTTTCGTCAGGGCTTTTAGTAATTCATCGATGGAATGTTTCATGATTTCATCTTCCTTTCCTTTTTGATTTTTTTGTTTCTTTCTTTATTCCCAAGGGCAACGGGCCAAGGCCATGCGTGCATGGCCCTGGCGGTTGCCGTTGGGGATGGCATTATTCCCCGATCAGGACCAGGTCGAGGATGTTGTCGTCACCGTCGGCCAGGAGGTCGCAGGTGATCGTGATGCTGCCCGGGTCTCCCGAGTTGGAGAAGGAGAGCGACATGTTGCCCTGCGGGGCC
>CAJTDN010000064.1 GCA_910574865.1 Lachnospiraceae bacterium
GTGTCAATGGTTTCTTTTCCCAGGGCGGCGGCTAACTCCTTTAAGGTGGTGGGTTCTTTGCCGCCCAGAAAGATGGAAGTGTCCATATTTCCGATGATGGTGTCGGCGTTGTCCTTGTAGATGGCCTTCAGCTGGGACTGCGCCTGCAATACCAGACAGGCGGAAATCTCCCGGCTTCGGATGGTGGCTACCAGCTTTTCCAGCTTTGGAATCTGCCCGATGTTGGCGCACTCGTCAATCAGGCAGCGCACATGGACCGGGAGCCTGCCGCCGTACACATCATCCGCTTTTTCACAGAGCAGATTAAACAGCTGGGTGTAGCACATGGAAATCAGGAAGTTAAAGCTGTCATCGGTATCGCTCATAAT
>CAJTDN010000065.1 GCA_910574865.1 Lachnospiraceae bacterium
CACAAAAGAGAAATATCCCTTGAATACCTCACAGAAGAAAAGTTTTACCCTTTAGGCACGACAGATGAATATTTCACAGTACCTTATGAAGAATACCCTGTCACGATATGCGGTCAGACAATCATTCTCACCAATGGGAAACTTGCCGCCGCCCTGCTCTCTCTGCCGGAAAAGAACCGGGAAATCATTTTCCTTTACTTTTTCGGGAATTACAGACAGTGGGAAATCGGGGAAATGTACGGACGCTGCCGGAGTACAACCGGGTATCAAATCCACAGGACGTTGAAGCTTCTGCGGAAAGAAATGGAGGTGCTTTCACATGGGGAATCAGAATCTTATCCCTTATGAAACGATTGTACGGGCGA
>CAJTDN010000066.1 GCA_910574865.1 Lachnospiraceae bacterium
CAATACCTCGACTTTTTACGTAATCTCCTGAAAGACCAGCCTTACGTCGCCCTGGCCTATATGACAGGCATCCTGCCCGTGAAAAAATACGGGCAGCACTCCGCGTTGAACATGTTCTGGGAGTATTCCATGACGGACCAAGGCTTTCTTAAGGAATTTACCGGTTTTACAGAAAACGAGGTAAAACAGTTATGCAAACAGTTTGATATGGATTTTGCAGAAGCAGGCAATTGGTATGATGGATACCAGTTAGAAAATTTTCATCACATTTATAATCCCAAATCTGTCGTGGAGGCAATGCAACGCCGCAAATTTTCCAACTACTGGACCACGACCGAGGTTTACGACGCGCTGAAGGTCTATAT
>CAJTDN010000067.1 GCA_910574865.1 Lachnospiraceae bacterium
GAACCAGGCCTTCAAGGATCTGAACTCGAACGCCCATTTTGACGCGATCAGCGCGGCCGATCAGACGGAAAACGCCGGCGACGATTACCTGAAAGGCATCCGCTACCTGGAAGAGGCCAAGGAAATGTATGACAAGGGGCTTATTGGCACGGACGACTTCAAAACGAGGGCGGCCTACTTCTCTCCCACCGGCTCCGACGATTCGGTAAATTTCGCCGACAACTATGAGCGGGCAAAAAGATACCTGGCAGAAGACGAAAGCGGCCTGACGAACTTCTTAAATGATTTGCAGGCAAAGGGCTACGCCACTTCCGAAGCCCTGGCGGACGGGACCACCTCGTGGTC
>CAJTDN010000068.1 GCA_910574865.1 Lachnospiraceae bacterium
AGCAGGGAATAGGAAATGCTCTGGACACAGACGCACCCGTCCCCCTCGTCAAGCACCATACACTGGCCATTGTCATAGTTGCAGCACTCACGCACCAGCCGCCTCGCCCTGCGGTACTGCCGGTAGTCCATGGCCGGGATTCGCTCATGCCGCCTGTTTCCCATATCTCACCTTGCATCGGCATAAAGGCGGCTGCCCCTCCCTGAAAAGGAAAACCGGCTCCGGCACTTTCGCCCCCGTAGGCGCTGGCGGCGTGGGCGGCACGGGTATCTTTACGGTGATAGTGATTGTCATGGTGATAAACTGCTGTGTCATAATTCTTGTTCCTCCTTCTTTCTGGCCG
>CAJTDN010000069.1 GCA_910574865.1 Lachnospiraceae bacterium
TTCATATAGCGGACTACGGCCCGTTTGCTGTCCATATCGCCGTTCCATGCACAGAGGGCTTCGTCAATATCGTCCTGGGAGAGAGGGCGCAGAAGCTCATGGAGCTTTGGATAGGTTTCGGCAATCACCTCTTGATGCAGGCGGTGGCGGAACTCCGGCACATCCGAATACTGTTTGAGAAGCTGCATATTACCGGAGCCAAGAACCGCGCGGCGCACAGCGGCGTTGCCCTCAATCACAGCGTTTTCATGGTCAGTATGGCCGCAGGCGTTGCGGTATGCCGTATCCTCCATGATGGCGGCGGTCACAACCGGCTTGTACTGTTCCAGCACATCTTCCAG
>CAJTDN010000070.1 GCA_910574865.1 Lachnospiraceae bacterium
GGCTATCTGCAGGCACTCTTCGAAAACAGCGATGGTTTTGGCAAGCTTTCCGAAACGACGGCCAACATGGTGTCCGGCATATTCAACAACATCGATTACGATACCGTGTCCGCGTCCATGCTGGATGCCAACGGGAACCTGAGTAAAGACAAGATGGTATCCTGGGTTGATGGTTTGGCCGACAATCTGGCGAACGTGGACATTCAGGAACAGTTTGACGAACTTTTTACATTAAACAGCAAAAAGGACAAGATGACATATTCCGAGTACAAGAGACAATCCGAGAGGCTGATTGAATTTATCTCAGGAAAAGTACCACAACTGTCGGAATCCTT
>CAJTDN010000071.1 GCA_910574865.1 Lachnospiraceae bacterium
ACAACCTGGCAGGAACTATTCAATACCAACGATGAAAGCGAGCGTCATTACGCAAAACTTGGCCAACAACTGGAAGGGCAGATTATTGAAACGGAAAATGTTGCCGCCGCGAACGACAAGGCCCGCGAATCAATAATTGAGCAAAACAAGGCCATGAAGGAGCAAACCCTCGGTGCAAAGGCAAGCAAGTTTGCATTTAACGCCCTCGCCACCGTGGGAAACATGGCTATTAATGCCTTCATCTCTTACGGACTCAACGCGGCCATCGAGGCATGGGACAATTACGCGAACGCGCAGGAGAACGCCATCGAGCGGGGCAACGAGGCTTTTGA
>CAJTDN010000072.1 GCA_910574865.1 Lachnospiraceae bacterium
GGCGGCGCTTTCTTTCAGGTTCTTTATCTTCCCATACCGGGAGTCAGGGTTCCCTGTTGACAGTTGGGCCTCGTAAAGCTGTGCCATGATACTGTCTTTTCCTTCCGGTTTCCCCACCTGCTCCTTTGTCCATTTGTAGAGCCGGGCAATCCGTGCCTTGATTTCCTTCAGCAGTTTATTGTCGGCGGCAATCTGGCGGTTGATGTTCCCCTTCTCCGTTGCAATGCCTTTCCGTTCCATCTGGCTGGCGGCAACTCCCAGATGGATGGAAGGTATCTTGTCAATGCCCTGACGCTCGTAGGAGCGGTGGTCAATCCGTTCCGGCCTGCC
>CAJTDN010000073.1 GCA_910574865.1 Lachnospiraceae bacterium
CGGGTTCGCCAGCAGGAGCGTGTCTTTCAGGTTCCGCGTGGCCTGCTCGGTCAGCACGGTCTCGCCGGTCTTTACCAGCGCGAAACCGGTGTCGTTCGTTCCCTTGATCAAGTCGCCAATCTCGCCGCCGCGATGCAGGCCGTGGCTCTTCATCCATTGCACCATCCGCGTGTTCTGCTCGGCCGACCCGGTGTACCTTCCGCCAAAGCCCATCTTTGCATAATACATGGCGCATTGACTGAATGAGGAATCGAAATCATGGTACTTCAACCGGTCAACGATGCTCACGTCGACATTTAGTTTGTTCTTCGGATAAAAGTCTTTCTT
>CAJTDN010000074.1 GCA_910574865.1 Lachnospiraceae bacterium
GGGGAGACTGTCCGAAAACTCGGATGATCTAATCTAATGAGATAAAGATTGATATGCTCTTGCGAGCGTTCAATATAAATTAAAATTGCACATTGAAAACTGAATAAAGTACACAGAAATCATGCATCTATAGTTCAAATATAGTATAATGAAACCAGAGAAAAAATTTTGTTCCGAGGTGAGTTGAGATGCCGTATGTTTCAGGTTTTGACCGTGACCAGCTAATGTGCTGTTCATGGGATGCATTTGTAGATAAAGAAAGCATTGCAAGGATAATTGATGCGTTTGTGAACCATCTTGATATAGGGAAATATGGTGTAAAACCT
>CAJTDN010000075.1 GCA_910574865.1 Lachnospiraceae bacterium
GGTGACCGACGCGTTTGCACTGTAGGTGCCGCCGGGCTGGTAAGCAACGGAACCGGAGGCGCTGGTTGCCCATCCGAGAAAGGTGTAGCCCGTCCTGGTGGGTCTGGTTCCTGACAAGGTCAGGTTCGTGCCGTAGGTTTTGGTTTGGTTTCCGGGTGCGCCGGCGCCGCCGTTGGCGTTGTAAGTGACGGTGTAAGTAATGATTTGCCATTTGGCGTATAGAGTGACCGACGCGTTTGCACTGTAGGTGCCGCCGGGCTGGTAAGCAACGGAACCGGAGGCGCTGGTTGCCCATCCGAGAAAGGTGTAGCCCGTCCTGGTGGGC
>CAJTDN010000076.1 GCA_910574865.1 Lachnospiraceae bacterium
GGTATTCAGTGTGTCCACGATGGTTCCCGCGTTGTTGTTGGCGGAATCAATCATCTCGCTCATGACGAAATTGATGTCGTCCAGCTTCTGGTTCAACAGCGTCTCGTATTCGTTATAGAGGTCGTCCATCAGGCGTTCCTGGTCTGACAGCCACTTGTCGTATTCGGTTTCCTCCAGGTCGGATTTCGCCTTTTCCAGGTCAACCTTCAGCTGCTGGACCGTCGACCTTGCCTCTTCCGAATCGTCCCCGGCGTACGCGTTCATCTGCTTCTCCAGGGAGGAAACTTTTTCTGTCTTTTCGGCGATGGTTTTCTGGTAGTCGTA
>CAJTDN010000077.1 GCA_910574865.1 Lachnospiraceae bacterium
ATGGGTCTTTTCAACCATCTCCACACTGTTCCAGAGAGTTCTGCGGTCTTGAAATTCCGGCGGGGCATGGGGCGGCAATATGATTTCAGAGTGGACTACGCCACGTTTCCGGGTGTAATCATGGGTAAGCCCGTCCCATTCGTTGGTCATTTTTGTTCCGCTCCGGTAAGCGGCAGCGCCCACGGCAGACTTGGCCTTGCTGCGCTTGATAATCTGGACGGGCATATGGAATATGGCTATGGCGGTTCGCCTCCTTTCGGGTGGGGATAGATTGGCTTCGCTGGAAAGGGCAGACGCAGGGCGGGTGTCCTTTCCGGCGGAGC
>CAJTDN010000078.1 GCA_910574865.1 Lachnospiraceae bacterium
CTTCATTCCGTTGTCCTGCAGGAATTTCCCCAGCGCAAACCAGTAATGTCCGGTCGGCTCCATGCCGGGAATCACAGCGGCCTTACCATGCTTTTTGGCGATATCCTCCATCCATTCCTTGAAAGCCAGGAAGCCGGCTTCTGTATTGCTAAACTTCAGCGGTTTCCTGGTATACTCAAAGTTGCGCCAGTCAAAAGCTCTGGCAAAATGAGTCTCGCTGCCAACGTCAATACCAACAATCAAAGTTTTTTCAGTAATGGATGCAATTTTTGCGTTTTGTGTGTTATAATTCATTTCAGATACCTCTCTGTATTAATAAGATT
>CAJTDN010000079.1 GCA_910574865.1 Lachnospiraceae bacterium
GAGGAGGGATATAAAAAGTCCCTGGAACGCCAGGAACAGGGGCATATCAGGATTGTGAGCCATGCGAAGGTCCGAAACGGAAACCTGCGCTATGACCGGCAAGACCAGCTCCGATAGAGAAACCATGCAGAAAATCCATAGAGAGGAGGCGAAACACCCATGCAGGACGAAGTGGAAAGCAAAACCCTGACGCTCATTGTCAGCGGCACAAAGTTCACCGGCAGGCTGTTCAAAGCGGCGATTATGAAGTATCTGGCGCACCTGAAAGAGCAAAAGATGCAGAAACAGCGGGAAAAGGGCGCGGAGGTCAAGCCCCAGGG
>CAJTDN010000080.1 GCA_910574865.1 Lachnospiraceae bacterium
ATGCTCCCGTCCGCGTTTTTCAGGGCCGTGATTTCCCGCCGCACGCCGTCCAAGTCCGCCTCGTACGTGATGGTGGAACCGGCAGAAAGCGTGTCCATCTGCTCCCGCAGCGATTCGCCGTCCAGGGTTCCTTCCACGGTCAGCTGCCGCGGGGCCAGCAGGAATTCGTCCCACTGTTGCCGAACCGTCTCCGGATTGCTTTCGGCATTGATTTCCGGGTGCAGGACGGAGAACGCGTCAAGGAGTTCCTTCTGCATTTCCTGCTCGTTGACAATCCTGGCCTGTACTTCGAAGTATTCGTCGGT
>CAJTDN010000081.1 GCA_910574865.1 Lachnospiraceae bacterium
CGCCCGTTTTCCAATAAATGTCTGGTCTGGTCCGCGTCGAACACGACGGATCCTTGCGGTATCCTGGTGAATTGTGCCCCGTCGTCGCCGACCGTCCACCAGCGGTTGCCCTTCACGACCAGCTCCCGTCCCAGCTCGCCGGTCAGGGCCTCCTGGGATTTTTCGGTCTGCCAGTCCGGGTCAGCCCACGAGGTGTCCGGGATGGTGCCGCTTGCGAAAGCACGTGGTACCACTTTGGTTCCCTTTGGAATGCCGGAACCGGCATTTGTGCTGAATGCGGCCTTGGGGTTTGGGCTTTGCCCGCC
>CAJTDN010000082.1 GCA_910574865.1 Lachnospiraceae bacterium
GGTTCTGCTTCATCGGCGGCAATCTGTTCCACATCAGCCATGACCTGCTGAATAAAGGGGTCATTGTCCAGCTTTTCCGGTTCCACTACCTGCCCGTTTACAATGCCGCGCTGGGCCAGATTTTCCCGGATTGCGATAGGGTCTATATCGTCCAGATTGTCCCGTTCAGCCTCTGTAAAAAAGCGGTCCTCTTTGATAAGCTGGGCGATCCGGCGCTGTACCTTGGGCCAGGGCAGTTCCATTTCTTCGGGGCTTCCGGCGCGGACAATGAACAGGTTTGTATGTTCAGGACCGCCGTACTCC